>JBKBQO010000031.1:0-6448 GCA_046292645.1 Brevundimonas sp. | reverse complement strand
GCCGCCAGCCGGAGCGCGTGTGGAAAACGGCCTCTCGGGACGACGCCTGCGCCGAAACGGTAAAAACACATTCCCTCCGGGCGCAGCCCCGGCGTCCCGAGCCCTCCCCGACTTCGCAGGTCCCCCGCGAAGACAGAGCCAATTCACCCACGTCCAGAAGGAGTCCCCGATGCGTCCTCGCCGTCCGTCCAGCGCCCGCCATGACGACGCCTTCGCCTATGCGCTGCAGCGACACCGGCTCGAGCTGATCGCCGCCGGAGAAGCCGAACCCCTGACCGAGCGCGAAAGCCTGTTCCTGCGGCAGTTCAAGGCCAGGCGCCGCCCGGTCTATGCCGACTATATCGTCCCCGGCCCGCTTCTCCGGGCCGAGGCCGGCGCCCTCAGACGGGCGCGGGAGGCGCGGGAGGCGAGCGCCCGTTCGACCGACGCTCCCGAATCTGAAGACCTCAGCCCGGCTTTCTGAAGCGATAGACGAATTGATCGGTCTTGCCGCGAATGGCCGCGTCGAAGACGTTCAGGCTGTGGTCGTCGGCCGGATTGGCCACGGCCGCGCTCTCGCCTTCGAAGACAAAGCCCGCCGCCTCGACCTCGCGCTTCAGATAGTCGCCCTCGATCCGGTGAAGGGTCTGGACCGCCGAGATGCCGGTCCCCGCCGCCGCCTGGTGGTCGATCAGGATATAGCGGCCGCCGGGCTTCAGGGCGGCGAACACGGCCGCGTTCATCCGGGCCACGTCGGTGTTGAAGCCGGGGATATGGAAGTCGTGATATTCCTGGCTCATGAAGACCATGTCCAGCGGCTCAGCATAGGCCATGGAATCCAGCAGGCCGTTGACCCGCGTCACATTGGGATAGGCGGCGACCAGGGCGTCGGCCATCGGGTTCTCCCGCGCCATGGTCCGCTCGGGCACGAAGGCGTAGACCCGCCCCGTCGGCCCGACCACATCCGAGAACAGGCGGGTGAAATAGCCGGCGCCGGGGCGCACATCGGCCACCTTGTCGCCCGGCGCGACCTGGGCGAAGGCCAGGATCTCGGCCGGATGACGCAGCGGATCGCGCGCCACTTCTTCGGCCGGGCGTTTCGGATCAGCCACCGCATCCGTATAGAGCGAGACATAGGCCGGGGCGGCCAGAGGCGCGCTGTCCACGACCACCGTCCGCTCGCCGCCCTCCGACGCGATGATGATGCAGCCGGACAGTCCCGCCGCCAGGGCCACAACCGCCGCGCCCGCCGCCAACCGCTTCATCATCGCCGTCTCCCTGATTTCGTCGCGCTAGATTTTGTCGCGATAGGCTCGCATTTCGCCGATCCGCGCAAGCCGGTATCACGCGCGAAACGATCTGACGCATCACGCGATTTGCGCCTCCGCCCCGGCGGCGCTAGTCCGTCGCCAGGTTTTCAAGGTCATCCGTCCATGCTTCCCTACCAACCCGCCCCCTTCCCGCTCGCCCGTCCGCGGCGTCTGCGCGCCAGTCCCTGGGTGCGTCGTCTGGTCGCCGAGACCGTCCTGACCCCCGCCGACCTGATCTGGCCGCTGATCGTCCACGACGGCGCCGAGGACCGCGTCCCCGTCGCCTCCATGCCCGGCGTTTTCCGCCTGTCGCCCAAGGCGGCGGCGGCCGCGGCGGTCGAGGCGCGCGACCTGGGCATTCCGATGCTCGCCCTGTTCCCGAACGTGGACGGCGCCATCAAGGACGCGGTCGGCACGGGCGCCACCGATCCCGACGGCCTGATCCCCGACTGTATCAAGGCCATCAAGGACGCCGCGCCGGAGATCGGCGTCATGACCGACGTCGCGCTGGACTGCTACACCGACCACGGCCACGACGGCGTCATGGAGGGCGACCGGATCGTCAACGACGCCTCTCTCGATCGCCTGGCCGAACAGGCCTTCATCCACGCCCACGCCGGCGCCGACGTGGTCGCCCCCTCCGACATGATGGACGGCCGCATCCAGGCGGTGCGCGAGGCGCTGGAGGCCAACGGCTTCCACGACACCCTGATCCTGTCCTATGCGGCCAAGTTCGCCTCGGCCTTCTATGGCCCTTACCGCGACGCCGTCGGCTCCTCGACCGCGCTGAAGGGCGACAAGAAGACCTATCAGATGGACTACGCCAACTCGGACGAGGCCCTGAAGGAGGTCGCAATGGACCTGTCGGAAGGCGCCGACGCGGTCATGGTCAAGCCGGGCATGCCCTATCTCGACATCGTCCGCCGCGTGTCCGAAACCTTCCGCGTCCCAACCTTCGCCTATCAGGTGTCGGGCGAGTACGCGATGATGCAGGCCTCCATCGCCAACGGCTGGCTGGATCACGACCGCGCCGTTCTGGAGACCCTGCACGGGTTCAAGCGCGCCGGCTGCGCGGGCGTCCTGACCTATTTCGCCCCCCAGGCCGCGCGGCTGCTGGGCTGATGCGGCCTGACGTCCAGATCCGCGAGGCGACCCCGGCCGACATGGCGGCGATCACCGCCATCTATGCCGAAAGCGTCGCCAACGGACGCGGCACCTTCGAGCTGGAGCCGCCGGACGAGATCGAAATGACGGCCCGGTTCGCTTCGGTCCAGGTCCTGGGCCTGCCCCGCCTCGTCGCCGTGATCGACGGCGCGGTGGCCGGATACGCCTACGCCGGCCCGTTCCGCACCCGCCAGGCCTATCGCTACATGGTCGAGGACTCGATCTATGTCGCCCCCGAGGCCCGGGGCCGCGGCGTCGCCGGCGCCCTGCTGGACGCCCTGATCCTCGCTTGCGAAGCCCTGGGCCTGCGCCAGATGGTCGCCGTGATCGGCGATTCCGACAACGCCGGCTCCATCGCCCTGCACCGCGCTCGCGGCTTCGCCGACGCCGGGGTCTTCAAAGCGGCGGGCTGGAAACACGACGACTGGCGCGACGTGGTCTTCATGCAGCGCGAACTGGGCGCCGGAGGCCAGACCCCGCCGGACGCGCCGGGCCTGCCCCTGGTCGACAAGAAGCCGGCGCGGTGAATGACACGGGCGATACATTGCGGCGCCGGGTTGCAACGCCTATCCTCGGCGGCGTGAAGATCGTCTCGTCCCTTCTGCTGCTGATCGGCGCCCTGGCGGTGCTGACCCTGGGTGCCCTCGGCGTCTCGGCAGGGCCGGCCATGGCCGAGGCGCCATGTCATGAGACCAGCCACGCCGCCCCGGACCAGACGCCGGATCACTCGGGCAAGACCCCCGGAAAGCCGATGAAGGCCATGGCCTGCTGCGTCGCCTGCGTGGCGGCGCCGAACCTCGACCCCGCCTCAGATTCCGCCCCGACCGTCGCCCCGGCCCGCCTCACCGCCCCGCTGTTCAACGTCCCGGCCGGGCTCCTGCTCTCGCCCGAACCCGGCCCGCCCCGCCTCCTGATCGCCTGAGCCCTGCGCCGTTCGCGGCGCCTTCAGTCACGATCATTCCAGGAGGCCATCATGGCTCCCCATACACTCGTCGTCGCCCTCGCCGGCGTCTCCCTGCTCGCCCTCGCTCAAGTGGCGACGGCGCAGGACCATTCCCACCACTCGGCCGCACCGGCCGCCGATCCCCACGCCGGCCACGACATGGCCACCATGCCGGCCGCCTCTCACGCCCCGGCACACGCCATGACCAGCCCCTATGGATCCTGGCCCATGAGCCGGGACGCCTCGGGCACCAGCTGGCAACCCGACTCCGGCGAACACGCCGGCATCCACACCGTCCGAGGCGACTGGACGGTGATGACCCACGCCCTGCTGAACCTGACCTATGACACCCAGTCCGGCCCCCGCGGCGGCGATAAGACCTTCGTCTCGGGCATGCTGATGACCACGGCCCGTCGTGACTTCGACGACGGCTCGACCCTGAACCTGCGCGCCATGCTCAGCCCCGACCCCCTGATGGGCAAGTCCGGCTATCCCCTGCTGCTGGCGGCCGGCGAGACAGCGAACGGCGTCGATCCCCTGGTCGACCGCCAGCACCCGCACGACTTCTTCATGGAGCTGTCGGCCAGCTATTCGAAGCGGCTGTCGGAAAAAGACAGCCTCTATGGCTACATCGGCCTGCCCGGCGAGCCCGCCTTCGGCCCGCCCGCCTTCATGCACCGGATGAGCGCGATGGACAGTCCCGAGGCGCCGATCACGCACCACTGGCTGGACTCGACCCACATCGTCTTCGGCGTCACGACCCTGGGCTGGGCCCACGACCGGTTCAAGATCGAGACCTCGGCCTTCAAGGGACGCGAGCCGGACGAGGAACGCTGGGGCATAGACTCGCCGAAACTGGACAGCTGGTCGGTGCGGGGCTCGTGGAACCCGACGGCCGACTGGTCCTTCCAGGCCTCTTACGCCGACGTCTCGGCCCCGGAACAGCTGGAGCCCGACGAGGACGAGACCAAATGGTCGGCCAGCGCGATCCACACCCGTCGCCTGGGTGAGACCGGCTGGTGGTCCTCGACCCTGGCCTGGGGCCGCAAGACCAACAGTCATGACGAGTCCAAGGACGGCTGGCTGCTGGAATCCGCCGTCCATCCGAACGACCGCTGGACCGTCTTCGCCCGCGCCGAACGGATCGAGACGGACGAACTGGTCCCCGGCCTCGGCGGCGGTCACGGCCCGCTCTACACGGTCGGCAAAGCGTCTCTGGGGGCTGTGCGCGACTGGCGGATCGCCCCTCGCATCCGCTTCGGCCTCGGCGCCCTCTATGCGATGAACCGGGTGCCGAACGCGCTGGAGCCGGTTTACGGCGGCGATCCCGACGGCGGGATGATCTTCATGCGCCTGAAAATCGACTGACGGTTCAGGCCCGTCCGGCTTCGGCCGGGCGGGCCGACGGCGAGGCCATGTGTCGCACGGCCTCATAGCCGAGCGCCGCCACGCCGAAAACGAGACCCAGCCCGCCGACGATCAGCACCAGGCGAAAATGCCGGTGCAAATGATAGAGCAACTCGCCGATCATCGACGGACCTGTCCTGCTGGATCGTGCCAATTCGATCCGTTCCAAGCAGTTTACTGCAAAAGACGCCCCTATAGGAATCGCAGGTCCGTGAACGCTGTTTGATCCCTTGTCTTGATCAGACCAGACGGCTCTGCACTATGGCGGCGCCGATGAAGCTGGCGAACAGAGGGTGGGGCGCGAACGGCCTGCTCTTCAGCTCGGGGTGATACTGCACGCCGATGAACCAGGGATGGTCCGGCCGTTCCACCGTCTCGGGCAGAACCCCGTCGGGCGACAGTCCGGCGAACACCAGACCCGCCTTCTGCTCAATCGCTTCGCGATAATTGATGTTGACCTCGTAGCGGTGACGATGCCGTTCGCTGATGGCAGTGGACCCGTAGATCTCGGCGATCTTGGAGCCTTCGGCCAGGGTCGAATCATAGGCGCCCAGCCGCATGGTGCCGCCCAGGTCCCCGCCCTGCTGGCGCAGGACACGCTGATTGCCCTGGGTCCATTCGGTCATCAGGCCGACGACCGGCTCGGCGGTCGGACCGAACTCGGTTGACGAGGCCTTGGCGTAGCCGGCCAGGTTCCGCGCCGCCTCGATCACCGCCATCTGCATGCCGAAACAGATGCCGAAATAGGGGATGTTGCGCTCGCGGGCGAACCGGGCGGCCTCGATCTTGCCTTCCGATCCGCGCTCGCCGAAGCCGCCGGGCACCAGAACGGCGTGGGCGCCCTGCAGGCGCTCCTCGCAGGCTTCCGGATCGCCTTCGAAGGTGTCGGCCTCGACCCAATCGATATTGACCTTGACGTTATTGGCCACGCCCCCGTGGTGCAGGGCCTCGATCAGGGACTTATAGGCGTCTTTCAACACCGTATATTTGCCGACCACCGCAATGGTGACCTCGCCGTCCGGGTGCAGACGGCGGCGTGCGATCTCTTGCCAGCGCGTCAGGTCGGGTTCGGGCGCATCCTCGATGCCGAAATGGGCCAGGACTTCGCGGTCCAAACCTTCGCGATGGTAGTCCAGCGGGACCGCGTAGATGTCGGCCGAGTCCATCGCCTGGATCACGCCGCTTTCACGCACATTGCAGAACAGGCCGATCTTGCGCTTTTCCTCGGGCGGGATCGGGAATTCGCAACGGCACAGCAGGATGTCGGGCTGGATGCCGATGGAGCGCAGTTCCTTGACCGAGTGCTGGGTCGGCTTGGTCTTCATCTCGCCGGCCGTCTTGATGAAGGGCAGCAGGGTCAGATGGACGAAGCAGGACCGGCCGCGCGGCAGGTCCTGGCCCAGTTGGCGGATAGCCTCGAAGAAGGGCAGGCCCTCGATGTCGCCGACCGTGCCGCCGATCTCGACAAGGACGAAGTCCACATCCTCGCCGTCGTCGGTCAGGGCCGGGGTCAGGCAGAAGGATTTGATCTGGTCGGTGACGTGGGGAATGACCTGGACGGTCGCGCCCAGATAGTCGCCGCGCCGTTCCTTCTCCAGGATGGTCGAATAGATCCGGCCCGTGGTGATATTGTCGGACTTGGCCG
>JBKBQO010000030.1:0-7027 GCA_046292645.1 Brevundimonas sp. | reverse complement strand
GATTGTCGATGATCCGATAGTCGAAGGCGTCGCCCGCCACCCCGACCCCCGACCGCGCCAGGGGCGTGGACTTCAGTCCCTCGGCCGTCTGTTCAAAGCGGATGATCGAAAAGTCGCTGGTGCCCCCGCCGAAGTCGGCGACCAGCACCGTCGCATCCTGTTTCAGGGTCCGCGCGAAATAGAAGGCGGCGCCGACCGGCTCATAGGCGTAGCGGACGTCCTCGAACCCCAGCCGCCGAAACGCGGTCTCATAGCGCTCCAGCGCCAGGGCCTCGTCCGGTCGTCCGCCGGCGAAGGTCACGGGCCGGCCCACGATGACGCGCGGCGGCAGGTCGGCCATTGCGGGCCCCGCATGATGCCGCAGCTTCAGCAGGAAGGCGGCCAGCAGGTCCTCGAACGTATAGCGCCGGTCGTGAATCCGGGTCTCGGTGAAGGCGGCGCTGGCGGCGAAGGTTTTGAACGACTGGATGAACCGAGTGTCGTGCGGATCGTCGACATAGGCCTCGATGGCCCAGGGGCCGGCCTCGACCACCCGTTCGGGCCGCCCCTCGCCCTCGGCGGCATGGAACTGGAAGCTCAGGGCCGAGCGGAAGGTCGAGCTTTCGCCGCCCTCGACCACGAACTGCACCAGAACGGCCCCGGTCGCCGGGTCCGCCAGGGCGACGACGGAATTGGTCGTGCCGAAGTCGATGCCGATCGTCAGCGGCTGTGGCGTGGTCATGACCCGGCTCCTGGAAGGGCCGGCTTCCTACAGTGTCCCGGCGGATTAGGAAACGCGGATCGCGCCTTCGACCGTCAGTTTGTCGCTGCGGCGTGACGCACCAGCACGGCCTCGGCCTGGGTCAGATGCAGACGCTCCACCATGACGCCTCCGACCCGGATCGCGCCCCGGCCCTCGGTCTGCGGCGCGGCGAAGGCCTCAACGACGGCGCGGGCCTGGGCGACCTCCGCCTCGGACGGCGAGAAGGCGGCGTTGGCGGCGGCGATCTGCGACGGGTGGATCAGGCTCTTGCCGTCGAACCCGTACAGCCGCCCCTGCGCCGCCTCGGCCGCCAGACCGTCGGCATCCTCGATCCGGTTGAACACCCCGTCGATGGCCACCAGCCCCTGCGCCCGCGCCGCGACCACCAAGGCCGCCAGCCAGGGCTTGAACGGTTCGCGATCCGGCGACGCGCCCGTCCCAAGCGCCTTGGCCAGGTCGTTGACCCCCAGCATCAGCCCGTCCAGCCGCCCGCCCGCGCCCGCAATATCGTTCAGCGCGATCAGCCCACGCGGCGTCTCGATCATGGCCCACAGCGCCGCGCCCCGCGCGCGGGCCGAGATCGCCTGCACCGTCTCCACCGTCTCCACCTTGGGCGCGACGATCAGGCCGGCGCCCGCCTGGGCCAGGGCGTCCAGATCGTCTTCGCCCCACTCGGTGTCCAAGGCGTTGATCCGCACGCCAAGACGCGGCCCGAAGCCGCCGGCCCGAACCGCCGCGACCGCCGCCGCCCGCGCCTCGGCCTTGGCCTCGGGTGCCACGGCGTCCTCCAGGTCCAGGATCGCCACGTCGCAGTCCAGCGTCCGCGCCTTCTCCACCGCCCGCGCGTTCGACGCCGGCAGATACAGGACGCTGCGGACCAGATCGCCCCGCATCAGACCCGCCCGGTCACGGGCACCAATGCCCCCGTCATGGCCCGGCTCTCCGGCGAGGCCAGGAACAGGATCACCGCCGCCAGATCGGCCGGCGCGACCCAGTTCGACGGATCGGCGTCCGGCATGTCCTTGCGGTTGGCCGGAGTGTCGATGATCGAGGGCAGGACCGCATTGACCGTCACCGAGGTCGTCTTCAGCTCGTCCGCCAGGGCCTGGGTCAGGGCATGGACGCCCAGCTTGGCCGCCCCATAGGCGCCCATGCCCGCGCCGGGCTTCAGCGCGGCGGCCGAGCCGATATTGACGATCCGCCCGTCCTCAGCGGCCTTCAGATACGGCAGGGCCGCGCGGCTGGCGTTCAGGGCGGTGGTCAGGTTCAGCGCCTGCATCCTGTCCCAGGCGGGGGCCGCGTCCTCCGTCGTCTGCCACACGAACCCGCCGGCGATATTGGCCAGCACGTCCAGCCGCCCGAACCGGCTGATCACGGCGGTAAAGGCCGCCTCGGCCTGGGCCGCGTCGGTCAGATCGACCCCGCCCAGCTCCAGCACCCCGGCCGGAACCACATGGCCCGCCGCATGGTCGACGACTGCGACCTTCAGCCCCGCCGCCAGCGCAGCCTCCAGCACGGCCCGGCCCAGCACCCCGTGCCCGCCGGTAATCACGATCACCCGTTGCGTCATCTCGTCCTCCACCGCGTCCCTCCCTGTCGCCGATCAGCCGGCGGCGAAGACCCTAGCCAACAGGCGTTCCAGCCCCGCCTGGTCTACGGCGTCAAAGGCGGCCGGCGTCGTCGCATCCACGTCGAACACGGCGATCAGTTCGCCCGAGGCGTCCAGCACCGGCACGACGATCTCGCTGGCCGAACGGCTGTCGCAGGCGATATGGCCAGGGAAGGCGTGGACGTCCTCGACCAGCTGGGTCTGGCGCGTCGCCGCCGCCGTCCCGCACACGCCGCGCCCGAAGGCGATCCGCAGACAGCCCAGCGTGCCCTGATACGGCCCGACCACCAGTTCGTCGGCCCCATCCGGCGTCTTGTCCGGCGCCACGACGTAGAACCCCGTCCAGAAGAAATGGTCGAAGGCGTCGGCCAGCATCGAGGCGACCGTGGCCATTCGCGCCGTCACATTGGGCTCGCCGTCCAGCACGGCCAGCACCTCGGCCTCGACCTCGGCGTAACGGTCCGCCTTGTCGGCGGGGCGGTCGTCGCGGGCGACATAGGACATGGGCGGCTCCTTCGATTCGCAGCCGATATAGGCGGCGGTCGCCTCCAACGCGAGCTTTCGCCTCAGGGCCGAAATTTCTAAACGTCGGAAATCACACAACAAGGTTCTTCAGCCCGAAAATAGGGGCTTGCTGCAGCACAGCTTTGTCGCAAAACAGCGTTAACCATGATGAACGATCGGACCTGTCGGCGCATGTGCGCGCCGTCCTGCGTCGTGGCGAACACGGGATTTATCGGGGGCGACGGCGACGCATGAGGGAGCACGACAAAGCGGCGCAAGACCCCTTCCGGCGCCTGCGCGGCCGCCCGCCTCTGGCCGGCGGCGTCCTGGCGATCATGGTCCTTCTGGTCGCCGTTCTGCTGCTGGCCAGTTGCGGCGACGGTCGGCCGGGCTTCTGGCGTCGCGGCGGCCAGAACGACGCCGCCCTGTCCTGCCCCCGCCCCGCCTCGGTGACGGGGTCCGAGTTCAACGCCCAGGAGGCCGGTCTTCGCGCCCTGCGCCGCGCCGCCTTCCGCGGCGACGTCTTCGCCCAGCTGGAGCTGGGCGCGCGCTACGCCGCCGTCCGCGCCACCGACAAGAATATCGAAGACCCGATCGAAAGCGCGGTCTGGTACGCCATGGCCCTGGCCAATGACGAGGGCTACGCCCCGATCAACCGGGTCGAGCGCAAGGGCGGCGGTCTGTTCGGCGGCGGCTGGCGGCCCCTGTCGCGCTACGACGACTGCCGCGCCTTCGAACGCCACCGCGCCTATCAGGTGCTGGACCGCCAGCTGTCGCGCATGAGCCGCGAGGAGCAGGAGGCGGTGCGCGACCGGGTCATCTACATCCTCTCGACCCAGGACGCCGAGGGCTATCGCACCCTGGCCCGGCTGCACGACGGCCTGTACGGCCCGTTCGGCGAGCCCGAGGACAATCCCGAGGCGCGCGAGGCCCTGGGCCGCGCCCCCGAAGGCCAGGGCTTCGGCCAGAAACGTCAGCGCGGCGGCTATTGGGCGGCGATCAACCTGTTCCAGCGCAACGACGTGGACGCCTATCTGTACAACTATCTGGCGGTCCAGACCGGGGACGTCGGCGCCTATGTGCTGATGAAGGACTTCGAACGCTCCTCGCCCGGCCGCGCCCAGTACGCCGGCTTCGTCGAGGCCAAGGCGCGCCAGTGGACGCCGCCCTTCGAATTCTACCCGCTTGAAGCTCCCGCCTCGGGCGTGCCCTTCTCGGACGAGAGCCGGCCGCGCGGCGACGCCTACGAATACGCCCTGTCGCGGCTTCAGAGCGAGCTGCCCTTCGTCCATATCGGCCGGGCCCTGCGCTATCTGGGCGTGACCCAGGAGACAGTCACCGCCCCCGAACAACTGTCCCGGCAACAGATCGAGGCCTTCGAGGCCATGATCGGCCATGCGACCGAATGCCGGCTGTCCCCTGTCGAACGGGTCCGCGCCATTCAGCTGGCCGCCGTCAACGGCTCGTCCGAGGCCCAGCTGGTGCTGGCGGTCATGTACGCCGAGGGCATCGGCCTGCCCGCCGACTACGCCCGCTCGTTCAAATGGTTCAGCGAGGCCGCCCGCCAGGGCAGCCCGGAGGCCAAGTTCGCCATGTCCACCTATTTCGCCCTCGGCGTCGCCGGGGTGGCGGATCAGGACAAGGCCGACGCCGTCGCCTACCGCATCGAATCCGCGCTGTCGGGCTTCGGCCCCTCGGCCTCGCGCCTGCAGGCCCTGCTGTCCCAGGTGTCTCGCGCCCAACAACAGCGCCGTTAACAGGGGGGTCTGGTCGCATGAACATCCGCTCGCTCGCGAAAGTCTCGCTCTTGGCGGCCTTCGCTTTTTCGACCCTGGCAGTCCTGCCTGACACGGTTCAAGCTCAGGTGGCCGCCAAGGTCGAGGCCCAGACCCGGCCCAATTTCGGCGTCTTGCTGGACCCGCCGACCCGCAGCCGCCCGCGCGCCCATCGCCGTTATGACTACGGCCGTTATCGCGGCCCCGACTGGCGTCCCCTGCCCCGTCCCCCGCACCAGGAAGAAGTCGTCCTGGTCGATTGCGGCGGCAATCCCGGTTCGGGCGCGATCGAAAGCGCGGTCCAGCGTGTGCGCCCCGGCGGCACATTGATCATCCGGGCCAAGGCCGGCGCCTGCGTCGGCTGGCTGAACATCGACAAGCCGATGACCCTCATTGGCGACAGCGGCTTCGACCCGCGCCGCTGGGACGCCGCGACCCCGACCCTCCAGGCCCCGGACGGCCTGCCCTGCCTGACCGTCGCGCCCGGCGTCCGGGTCGAGGTCCGCGACCTGGTCTTCGCCTCGCCCCGCGCCGGCGACGCCGCCTGCGTGGTCGGCTACAACGCCGAGATCGTCATGAGCCGGGTCGGCTTCCGCCACGCCGGGGATGAGGCCGCCATCTACGCCGACGGCGGCCTGCTGGACCTGCGCGACGTCCTGATCGACGCCCGCACCGTGTCGGCCGCCATCGTCGCCGACGGCGCCGCCGCCACCCTGTACGAACTGGCGATCACCGGGGCCCAGTCGGGTGTCGATCTGACGCCGGGATCGGGCGCCCCGTCCACCCTGACCTCCGTCACCCTGATCGGCTCGGAACAGCCGAACAATTTCGGCCCCCGCGCCATCGGCGTCATCGTCCGATCCGCCCGCGACTATGGTCAGGTCGCCATCAGCAACGCCAAGATCTGCGGCTATGTCGAGGGGGTGGCGGTCGAGGGCGCCTCGGTCTCGGTCTCCAACAGCCGGATCTGCAAGGGCGACAAGGGCGCCGTCCTCTATAACGGCGAGCTGCTGTTCGATCAGAACCGCGTCCGGGTGAACCAGGTCGGCGTCGCCGCCGCCTCGGGCCGGGCCGTGATCACCGGCAACAGTTTCGCCGGGGTCCGCGACGCCATCTACGCCGAGGACCGCGCCACCATCCAGGCGCGCGGCAACAGCGTCTGGTCCCGCGACCTGTGCCGCCCCCGCTTCGAAAACCGCTACCGCGACCGCTACGCCCCGTCATGGAACGGAAACGACGGCGGATACGACTGCCAGCAGACCCCCTACCCCCGCGACTGGTGGGAGGTGGAAGACGGTCCCTATTTCGACCAGGCCTACGCCCTGGACGGTTACGACCGCTACAGCCAGGGCTACGGCTGGTACGACCGCGACGGCCGCTACATCCCCGACGACCGCTACCGCGGCGACGACCGCTGGCGCCGCGGCGGCTGGTTCTAAACTGCATTCACCTCCCCGTCGGCGAAGGCCGACGGGGAGGACAGGCGGGAGCGTCAGCGAGCGCCAGGAGGGGGCGACTCGGTGTCAGACGCCGGAGTCGCCCCCTCCTGGTCGCAAGCGCGACCTGTTCTCCCCCCGCGCCTTCGCGCGCGGAGAGGTGACGCCGCCCTCCCTCTTTCGTCATTCCGGGCGAAGCGTAGCGGAGACCCGGAACCCAGCGGCGCCGAAGGCGAAATGGGCCCGCCGCACAATGCCGGACGACCGACTTCGCGACAGGTTCGCGCTCTCGCGCGCCGCTGGGTTCCGGGTCTTCGGGCCAAGCGGCCCTTCGCCGGGAATGACGAAAGAGTAGGGTTGCGCCCACAATGACGCTGGTCTGAATCGAACGATTTCAACGCCCTAAAAGAATCTCGACCCTATTTCCCCGCCATACCCGCCGGCGCCCGTATCATCCTCTCATCCCCGCCGATGGGGAGGGCGTCGGATCCAGCGCCCTGACGGCGGCGGGGCTGTGGTCGAGCGATGAAGCCGGTGGGGAGGAGACCGCCGGGGTCCTTAGGGGCGGCGATGGATGCCGCCTCCTGCTCGCCGCACGCTTCGGAAAGCGGGCCGCTGTCGATCCTTGTCGGCATGTCCGCCCCGGCGAAGCCGTCGCAAGACGGCCCGCCGATCCGGCAAGGCTCGAAGACGAGGGCCGCCAGCCGGAGCGCGTGTGGAAAACGACCGCGTGGGACGACGACTGCGCCGAAACGGTACTTAAAACCTCAAACCCCGGGTGCAGACCCGGCGTCCCACGCCCTCCCCGAACTTCGCCGTGAAAACGGCGAAGGCGAAGATGCATGCCCGACGCGACACTGCGTCATCTTGTCAGACGGGGCAAAGCGCCCCACCTGAAGCCTATCCCAAAATCATTCCCTCGCTCGCGACAGGAGCCTCGATGCCGCATGCCGACAGCCTG
>JBKBQO010000029.1:0-9211 GCA_046292645.1 Brevundimonas sp. | reverse complement strand
GGCGGCGGCGGCGTCGGCGGTCGCGGCGGCGTCCGTGGCCGTGTCAGCGGCGGCGGCGGCGTCGGCCGAGGCGTCGGCGGCGGTGTCTTCAGCGGCCGGGGTGCAGGCGGCCAGGGCCAGAGCGGCGACCGAGGCGGCGACCAGAGCGGTGATGCGCATGTGTGTGTTCCTTCAGAAGGGTCATACGAGGTTATGGACTCCTCGCTCGTCGAGATAACGACTTCGTGAGCCCATAGGCAAGGGTTTTTCTCACGCGTTCGTGAACACTGTTGAGCGCAAGAAAAAGGGGCCGCTGGGGCGGCCCCTTTCACAGCACGGAGGGTCGTTTACTGGGTCGGCGGGGTGGTGGTGCCGGTGTCGCCGGTCATTGCGCCGGTCGAGCCGTCCTGCGGCGGCACGGTCGTCGGGGCGCCGCTCATGGTGCCGTCCGGATTGGTTGTTCCGGTCGTACCGGTCGTCCCGGTGGAACCCGTCGTTCCCATCGAGCCGTCGGCCGGCGCCATCGCGCCGTCACTCGGCATGGTAGTGGCTGAGGTGTCGGCGCCGGTCGCGGCGGCGTCCTCGGCAGTGGTGTCCTCGGCGGGACTGCAGGCGGCCAGGGCCAGGGCGCCGAATCCGGCGGCCATTATCATCATCGGTTTCATATGTGGTTCCTCCGACGATCGCGCGGGCAGATCAGCCGCCCGCTTGACGATCAATCAGGAGGTCAACCAGCAAGCCGCACACCCGTTCCCGGCGACGTGATCACAAGTGAGCCTGCGTGATGATCGCGTGAGCCGATCAGGCGTCCATCGGCGCGGACGCGAGGGACTCTTCCATTTCGAGGAAGGACGGCTGGGCCGCGGAGGGAATGTCCCCGCGCCCGATCTCGACGGAAATCTGGGCGGCGTTCCCGTGCAGGTGAGCGACCAGGACCGACTGGATGATCTTGTAGTAGGCGGCCTCCTCGTCGACGATGCCCTTCAGCCGGGCCGCGATGGGGCCGACCAGCCCGTAGGCCATGAACACCCCCATGAAGGTGCCGACCAGGGCGCCCCCGATCATGCCGCCCAGGATCTCGGGCGGCTCGGTGATCGATCCCATGGTCTTGATGACCCCCAGGACGGCGGCGACGATGCCGAGCGCGGGAAGGGCGTCGGCGAGGCTTTGAAGGGCGTGGGCCGGCTCGAGCGCCTCGTGGTGATGCTTCTCCAGCTGTTTCTCCATGACGTCCTCGATCTGGTGCGGATCCTCGAGGTTCATGGTCATCATCCGCAGGGTGTCGCAGATGAAGTCGGTGGCGAAATGGTCCTTCAGGACCTTGGGATATTTCTGGAAAATGGCGCTTTCGGCCGGCTTCTCGATATGGCTCTCCAGGGCGATGACGCCCTTCGACTTCATCGTCTTGGTCAGCTGGAACAGCAGGGACAGCAGGTCCTTGTAGTCCTGCCGCTTCCATTTGGGGCCGCCGAACGCCTTGCCCATGCCGCCCAGGGTGGCCTTCATCGTGGTGACGCTGTTTGAAATCAGGAAGGCCGCGACGCCGGCTCCGCCGATGGCCATCAGTTCATGCGGCGCCGCATGGGTGATGACGTCGAACTTTCCGCCGGAAATCGCGTAGCTGCCGAACACCATGGCGAACAGCAGGACAATGCCGATAATCTGGAACATGGAGGGCGATCGATCCTGCGCGCGAGATTGCAGGACCTTCGCTGTTAATGATTAAGGGGCGGTTGCGAACCCGGGTCTGTCAGAGCCGGGTTTCGCCGCTGAGAATGGCGGCGCGCGCCGCGTCGGTCAGTCGGGTGTAGCCGTTCTTGCCGCCACGGACATAGACGGGACCCTCCACCTTCTCGGGATCGAAACCGTCCGCCACCAGATCTGTCTTCTTGTATTTGAACGTTCCGGTGGTGTCGGCCGCTTTGATCAGTCGTATGAACACCGGGCGCGCGTAGGTGGGCAGTTCCTGATCCACCCAGTCCGCAAAGGGTTTGGCCGCGAACTTTCCATCGACCACAAGAGCGACCATGCCTGCCTTGCCGTCATGGCCGGTGATCGGAACCCCATAGGCGATGACTTCCTTGACCCCCGGGGCGTCAGCCAGTCGCTGCTCGACCTCGGCGGTGGAGACATTCTCGCCCTTCCAGCGGAAGGTGTCGCCGATCCGGTCTATGAAATAGACATAGCCGTCGCTGTCCTGCCTCATCAGGTCCCCGGTCCGGAACCAGCGATCGCCCCGCACGAACACATCCCGCAGGATCTTCTTCTCCGAGGCGGCCTTGTCGGCATAACCCGAGAAGGCGTGGCGGATGTCGTCGCCGATCATCCCCAGCGCCTCGCCGACCTCGCCCGGCTTCGCCAGCTGGCACAGGCCGTCGGGGCCGCGCATCGGGGCCTCGGTGTCCATGTCGAACCGGACCAGGCGGAAATTGATCTGCTTCTTGAGGAATCCCGGCACGCGGCCGATTGCGCCGGGCTTGCCGTCGAAATTGAACACCGAGACATTGCCCTCGGTCGAGCCGTAGAATTCCAGGATGTCGGGGATGGCGAACCGCTTCTGGAAATCAGTCCAGACATCGGGCCGCAGGCCGTTGCCGAACGCCAGCCTGAGCTTGTGCGCCCGCTCGTCCGCATGTTCGGGACAGTTGACCAGATAGCGGCACAGCTCGCCGATATAGACGAACAGCGTCGCCCCCGACGTCTTCACGTCGGGCCAGAAGCTGGTCGCGGAGAACCGTTTGCGCAGGACCAGCTGGCCGCCGTTCAGCAAGGCCGGGCCGACCCCGACCAGACCGCCGGTCGAGTGGTACAGGGGCAGGACATTGAAGGTGACGTCCTTTTCCGTCGCCGCCGTCGCCCCTGCGAAGGCGCGCATATAGGTGCGGGCGCGGGCGTGGGTGATCCGCGCCGCCTTGGGCAGGCCGGTGGTGCCCGAGGTGTAGATGAACAGCGCCGTATCGCGGTTGGTGAGACCGGAACGCGCCGAGCGGGCGGGCCGGACCGACGAGCCGCTGCGCACCGGCTTGTCCAGACCGCGCCGTTCATCGGCCTCGTCCTCGTCCCGGAGCCCCAGCACCCAGAGCATCAGATTCCGGCCCGACAGGGTCCGCGCGTCCTCGACCCGCTTCCAGCAGTCCTCGTCCGTCACCACCTGTGAGGCGTTGGAGATCGACAGACAATGCGCCAGGGCGTGGCCGGTCAGATTGGTGTTGATCAGGGCCGTCGCGACGCCGACCTTGGCGAATCCCATCCAGGCGGCGATGTATTCGGCCCGGTTGAGCATGACCAGGGCGATGGTGTCGCCGCGCTTCAGCCGCCGGCTCTGGGCCCAGTGGCCGAAGCGGTTGGCCATGGCGTCGAGCTCGCGATAGGTGACCGAGCGACGGTCGTCCACGATCGCGACCCGGTCTCCAAAGCGGTCGACCGCCTCTTCCCAGTCGTCACAAACCAGATCCGGGCTGTCCAGCTCGATCGGCTTGATGCGTTTGAGCAGGCGGCGCAGCCCCTTGGCGAAACGCATGTTGCGCTTGATGTTCGCCACAAGACCCATCGTCGTCATCACTCCGCGGAAAGCCGTCCGTTCCTTGGTGATGGACAAGCCGCCCGCCGGGGTCAACCGGCAGGGGAATCACAGGCGCGTTTGAAGGCCGCCGGACTCGCGATTGCGGGCGGGCGTGGCGCCGATGCGGCGGTGACGCAGGGTGAACCTGCCGAAGTCTGACGACCGCTTGTGCAAGCCATTACGGCAAGGCTTAATCGACGAACGCGGATCGGCGGCGTGGGGCCGTCACGATCCACGGGGGAATGGACAATGAAATACCTTCTGATCGCCGCCTGCGCCCTTGCGGTGGCCGGACCCGTCGCGGCCCAGGACTATAACGCCGAGCCGAACTACGGGCGCATCACCCTGGCGCCCGGCTTCCAGCCCGATCCGCATCTGGTCAGCCTGCGCGCCGGCGGCGACATCAGCGCCTCCAACGCCGGCAGCGGCTGCGCCGGCTACATCACCAACGCGCCCGACTTCCGCTTCCAGTGGAACGGCAATGGCTCGCTGAACATCAAGATTTCCGTCCTGTCCAAAGCCGACACCACCCTGGTGGTCAACGGACCGAACGGCGAGTGGTATTGCGATGACGACACGGGCGGGGACAACAACCCGCTCGTGACTCTCGGCTCGGTGTCCGGACGCTATGAGATCTGGGTGGGCACCTATTCCAGCGGCGATCCGCAGCCCGCTGTCCTGTCGATTTCAGAGCTCACCAACTTCTGATCCGACGCTCCAGTACTGATTGAGCTTAAATTCGCACCCTTGCGGCCACAACTGTGGCGGCAAGGGTGTTTCTTCGCGGCCTCACCAACAATCGTGGAACTGCATTCTCTGAGACCGGTTTCTTCCCCGAGTTTTTGGAGGAAGACATATGTCCCTGACCTATCTGACCGACACGACCAAGACCCTGAACCCTTCGATCGACCCAGCTCGCCCGGTGGCCGCCGATGAGGCGGCGTTCGTTCCTGTCTACGCGCGACGCGGCAAGGCCCGCGGCGGCCAGGGCAAGATCAAGACCTGGATGATCCTCGTCCCCGTGGGCGTGGCGGCTCTCGCCGGCCTGGGCCTGATGATGGCGATGAACGGCGGCGAGGAGACAGCGGCCCCGCTGGCCGAGCCCGCCGGGACAGCGCCGGTGCTTTCCGCCCTGCCGACGGAGACGGCCGCCGCACCGCTGACCAGCGCGGCCGCCCCCGAGCCTGTGGCCGCCGCCCCGGTAGTCCGCCAGACCGCCCCGGCCCCGCGTCCGGCCGCAGCGCCCGTTCGCAGGCAGGCCGCCGCCCCCGCCCGGGCTCCCAGCGCCGCGCCGCGCGTGACGACGCCTGCTCCGGCCACGCCGACGGGTCCGCAGGCCTACGCCCCCGCGCCGGCGGGCCCGACGACCTCGACCCTGAACGCCGCGCCCGCGACGCCGGCTCCGACGGCCACGCCGACCCCGCCGGTGATCATCGTCGAACCGGTCGGTTGATCCCGCCAGGCTGACGCAAAAAAGGGCCCCGCCGGAGCGATCCGGCGGGGCCTTTTGCCGTCCGGCCATCCCCCCTGGGAACTAGAACTCCGGGAATTCCAGACGGCTGACGTCGTAGCCGAGCGCCGCGGCCCGGGCGACCAGGGCTTCGCGCTCCGCGGGACCGGGGACGTCCCGCGTATAGATCCAGAGCTTGTCGAAGGTCGGATCGGCCGAGATGAACCAGCTGTAGTCCTCGGCGTGGTCCAGCACCCAGTAGTCCCAGGTTACGAACCCGGCGAGATAGCGCACCCGCAGCCTGGCGTTGGTGCCGGGGTCCAGGATTTCACCGCGACCGCCGATGGCCTTCTCCCGCCCTTCGGGCGTGTCGACCTGACAGGTGTCGCGAACATCCACCCGGGTCGGCTCGACCACGACATAGTTGGTCGCCCCGGCCACGCAGCCGTCGGTCAGTCGCATCGGCAGGCGCGCGATTTCCAGCCACCGACCCGAGTAAAATCGCTCCAGATTCACCGGCTTGAGAGGCGCGGGAGCCCGAACCTCATCCGGGGACGGGGCGGTGACGCAGCCGGACAGGCCCAGGGCGACCGATACGGCGGCGGCGGAGAACAGGGTTCGCTTCGACATGGACGTCTCCGGAGCAGGATAGGCTCCAAGATACGGCCGAGGTTGGGCCGGGATGCGCCGGTCAGTCGATCAGGTCTTTGGGCGGGCGGATGCGCCGCCAGCGCGCCTCGACGAAGGCGAAGGCGCCGAAGGCCATCAGCCCCAGGGCTGTGGCCGTCAGGACCCAGGAGCCGCCCGGCTGCCGCTCCAGGGCGTCCAGGCCCGCTCCGAAACTGGTGACCTCGGAGGCGCTGGAATGGCGCCCCGCCAGAATGACGAAGGTCGCCAGAGGCAGCAGGGCCACGCCGCGCGCGACGTACCCGGCGCGCGCGATCGGCACGACCCGACGGCAGGTTTGCGCCGAGCACGCGAGGGCCGAGCCGAAATCAGACCGCGCTCCGCGAATGATATTGCCGACGCCGAACGCCAGGATCGCAATCCCAAGGGCCATCAGGGCGAGATCCCCGAACGGCAGGTCGAGCAGGGTCGCGGCCTTGTCCTGATTTTCCGCCAGGTCCTCCGCCGCCGGATTGGCCTGGATCTCGTCCAGAAGTTCGAACACCGACGCCGCCAGAACGCCATAGAAGACCCCGCTCAGCCCTTGGCCGAGGCGGGCCAGCAGCGCCTTGCGGCTGACGCCCTCCCGATCTGCGTCAAAGACGGACTGCAGAACGCGCCAGACCACGAAGGCCCACAGGCCAAGGCCCAGAAGGATCAACCATACGCGCCCGAACGGCTGTTCGGCCAGCCAAGCCGCCGCCCCGTGCGACCCGACGGCGTCGCCGACGCGATCCAGGGCTGAAAGAAGGGCGATCATTCCGACCGAGACATAGACGAACCCGCGGGCGCCATAGCCTACACGGGCGGCCCCCTCGAGCAGGTCATGCAGCGGCGGAATCCGGCGCAGGAGGGCGAAACGGCTTCGACCGCGCTCCCCCAGGTCGGCGAGGCGGGCACGGAGGGAGGACAGGGCGCTGGACACGGCCTCGGTAACTCCCGCCGACCAATATGGCTCCGCTGGATCGCCTGCCCCTTGAGGTGCGACCGTCGGACGCATATCTGCCAGCGCCACGGAGGGGCGCCCATGCAGCCGGTGATATCGATCGAGGGTCTGACCAAGACCTACAAGTCCGGCCTCCAGGCCCTGAAACCCATCGACCTGGCCATAGGCAAGGGCGAGATCTTCGCCCTGCTGGGGCCCAATGGCGCGGGGAAGACGACCCTGATCTCGATCGTCTGCGGCATCGTCAATGCGACGACAGGGACGGTGACGGCCGACGGCCACGACATCCGGAAGGACTATCGCGCCGCGCGGTCGAAGATCGGCCTTGTGCCGCAGGAGCTGACCACCGACGCCTTCGAAACCGTTCTGGCCACCGTCACCTTCAGCCGGGGCCTGTTCGGCAAGGCCCCGAACCCGGCCCATATCGAGAAGACGCTGCGCGAACTGTCGCTGTGGGAGAAGCGCAACGACAAGATCATGACCCTGTCCGGCGGCATGAAGCGCCGGGTGATGATCGCCAAGGCCCTGAGCCACGAGCCCGACATTCTGTTCCTCGACGAGCCGACGGCGGGCGTCGACGTCGAACTGCGCCGCGACATGTGGAATCTGGTCCGCGCCCTGCGCGACACGGGCGTGACCATCATCCTGACCACCCACTACATCGAGGAGGCCGAGGAGATGGCCGATCGGGTCGGGGTGATCCTGAAGGGCGAACTGATCCTGGT
Source organism: Brevundimonas sp. (assembly GCA_046292645.1). Taxonomy (GTDB): domain Bacteria; phylum Pseudomonadota; class Alphaproteobacteria; order Caulobacterales; family Caulobacteraceae; genus Brevundimonas. The sequence continues at coordinate 1,883 of JBKBQO010000029.1, read as the reverse complement.
CGAACAGACCGCCACCCTGATGCGGAAACTGGGCAAGAAGACCCTGACCCTGAACCTGCAGGAGCCGCTGGCCGCCGTTCCGCCCGAGCTGGCGGAATGGTCGCCGACCCTGGGCGACGACGGCAATGAGCTGGAGTACGTCTTCGATTCCAATCTGGAAAAGACCGGCGTGCCCTCCCTGCTGCGCCGGCTGTCGGATCTCGGCATCGCCTTCAAGGATCTGAACACCCGCCAGAGCTCGCTTGAGGACATCTTCGTCAGCCTGGTGCATCGCGACAAATCGACTGGAGCCGCGGCATGAACTCCCTGAGCTTCAACGGCCATGGCGTCTGGGCCATCTACAAATTCGAGATGGCGCGCGCCCTGCGCACCGTGTGGCAGTCGATCGTCACGCCGGTCATTACGACCTCGCTGTATTTCGTGGTCTTCGGCTCGGCCATTGGCAGCCGGATGACCGAGATCGACGGCGTCCCCTACGGCGCCTTCATCGTGCCCGGCCTGATCATGCTGAGCCTGTTCACCCAGTCGATCTTCAACGCCAGTTTCGGCATCTACTTCCCGAAATTCACCGGCACCATCTATGAGCTGCTGTCGGCGCCGGTCAGTCCGCTGGAGATCGTCATCGCCTATGTCGGGGCGGCGGCGACCAAGTCGGCGGTGCTGGGGCTGATCATACTGGCCACGGCGGCCCTGTTCGTGCCGCTTGAGATCCTGCACCCCATAGAAATGCTGGCCTTCCTGATCCTGATCTCGACGACCTTCAGCCTGTTCGGCTTCATCATCGGCATTTGGGCCAACGGCTTCGAGCAGTTGCAGATGATCCCGATGCTGGTGGTCACGCCCCTGACCTTCCTCGGCGGCTCGTTTTATTCGATCGACATGCTGCCGCCCGCCTGGCGCACCATCACCCTGTTCAATCCGCTGGTCTATCTGATCTCCGGCTTCCGCTGGACCTTCTACGGAGCGGGCGACGTCGGCATCGGGGTCAGCCTCGCCGCCACCCTCGCCTTCCTGCTCATCTGCCTGGCCGTGGTCGGCTGGATGTTCCGAACCGGATACCGGCTCAAGAGCTGAGCCGCCGCCCCGGTCACAGAAGCGACCATTTCGGCGGACAGTCTTCCGCCTCCGCCTGATGTAGCGCGCCGGACGCGGCGCGGGAGTAGTGATGCCCACCGACACCGACAAGAAGCTCAACGGCGCCCCCGAGCCCTTCCGTCGGCCGATAGTCTGGGGCCGTCCGCCGGAGACGGTGTTCCGCGCCGGCCCCCTGCCGAAGGGAGAGAGCCTGCCGCCCCTGCCGGAGCCGCCCCGCCGCCCCGCCCCGGTCCCGGCCCCCGCCGGCATCTTCAGCGGCTCGATGATCCCGCGTCCCGCCCCGACCCCGCCGGCGACAAGCGCGACGCCGGCCCCGGCGATGCCTGGACCGACTCCAACGCCCGCGCTTCAGGAGTCGCCTCGCACAGCCGCGGCCGCCGCGCCCTCGCCCGACCTGACCGTCCGCCCGCTGCCGCCGGTCGAGCCGGAACCGGCCCGACGTCCGGAGCCGGCGGTCGCCCCCACGTCGCCCGTGGAGCAGGCGCGCGTCGAGGCCGCCCGCCCCGTCGCCCCTGTCAGAACCGCCCGTAACTCCACGAGCCGAACCCCGCTCTATGCCGGAGCCGCCCTTGCGGTCGTGGCCGTCGTCGCCCTCGGCGCCTGGATCCTGACCCGCGCGCCTGCGGAGACGCCGCCCGTTGCCGCAGCGCCCCTCCCGGCGACGATCGCGGCTCCGGTCGACAGCCCCGCCGTCGAGGCTTCAAACCCGGCGCCCGCTGTCGCCGATGATGCGACGGAAACGCCCGCCGCCGCGCCTGCCGCGCCCGTGGCTCGCCCCGCCGCACCCG
>JBKBQO010000028.1:0-10411 GCA_046292645.1 Brevundimonas sp. | reverse complement strand
TGGCGACGCCGCGAACGTGCGGACGCCAGCCCATGTGACGGACGCGGCCGGCCTTGCCGAGGTTCTGGTTCATGTGGTCGGGGTTCGAAACCGCGCCCACCGTGGCCATGCAGCCGTCCAGGACCATGCGAAGCTCGCCCGAGCCCAGACGGATCTGGGCGTAGCCGGCGTCGCGGCCGACCAGCTGGGCGTAGGCGCCGGCCGAGCGGGCCAGCTGGGCGCCCTTGCCCGGCTTCATTTCGACGTTGTGGATGATGGTGCCGACCGGCACCGAGCGCAGCGGCATCGCATTGCCCGGCTTCACGTCGACCTTTTCACCAGCCACGACCGAGTCGCCCGCCTTCAGGCGTTGCGGCGCGATGATGTAGGCCTTTTCGCCGTCCTCATAAACGATGAGGGCGATGAAGGCGGTCCGGTTCGGATCGTATTCCAGACGCTCGACGGTCGCCGTGGCGAACTTCCGGCGCTTGAAGTCGATCTTGCGGTACAGCGTCTTGGCGCCGCCGCCGCGGAAACGGACAGCGATACGACCGCCGGCGCCCCGGCCGCCCGACTTGGTCAGGCCTTCGGTCAGCGACTTCTCGGGGCGTCCTTTATGGAGCTCCGAACGGTCGATCAGCACCAGGGCGCGGCGGCCCGGCGATGTCGGATTGTAGGTTTTCAAGGCCATCTGATCAGAGCCCCGTGGTGACGTCGATCGACTGGCCTTCAGCCAGCGTCACGATCGCTTTTTTGATGTCGACCCGACGGCCCATGATGCCGCGGAAGCGCTTGGTCTTGCCCTTTTGAACCAGGGTGTTGACCTTCAGGACGTTGACCTTGAACAGGCTTTCGACCGCAGCGGCGATCTCGTCCTTGGTCGAGGTCCCGGAAACCCGGAACACGACCTTGTTCTGCTCCGACAGGATCGTCGCCTTCTCGGTGATGATCGGCGACAGGATGGTGTCGTAGTGTTTGGCGGTAGGTTGAGCGCCGGCCATTACGCGGCTCCCTGTGCAGCAGCCAGCTCGCGACGCGAGGGCTTGTGATCGGCGTAGGTCGCCTCGATGGCCTCGACGGCCGCCTTGGTCAGCACCAGCTTGTCGGCCCGCAGGATGTCGTAAACGTTCAGGCCGGCGTTCGGCAGGACGTTCACCATCGGGATGTTGCGGGCGGCCAGGCCGAAGTTGGTGTCGACTTCCGGACCGGCGATGATCAGCGTGCGGGTCCAGCCCAGCTTGCCGAGGGTTTCGCGCAGGCCGGCGGTCTTGGCGTCCGTCAGCGAGATGTTGTCGACGATGACCAGATCACCGGCGACGACCTTGGACGACAGCGCATGACGCAGGGCCAGGGCGCGGACCTTCTTGGGCAGGGAGAAGCCGTGGTCGCGGACGACCGGGCCGAAGGCGCGCGAACCACCGACGAACTGCGGGGCGCGACGCGAACCGTGACGGGCGCCGCCGGTTCCCTTCTGCTTGTACATCTTCTTGCCGGTACGCGAGTTCTCGTTCCGGGTCTGGACCTTGTGGGTGCCGGCGCGGCGCTTGGCCAGTTGCCAGTTGACGTAGCGGGCCAGGATGTCGCCGCGGATGTCGGTGATGCCGAAAACGGCGTCCGACAGCTCGACGTCACCGGCGGCCTTGCCGTCGAGTTTGATGACCGAGAGTTTCATTACGCTTCACCGCCTTCGGTGGTTTCGACGGCCGGGGCTTCCTCGGCCGGCGTTTCAGCCGGTTGAGCCACAGCAGCCGAACCGCCCTTGGACTTCACGCCGCCGGGGAACGGGGCGTCGGCCGGACGGGCCTTCTTGATGGCGTCGCGAACCTTGACCCAGGTGCCTTCGTGACCGGGGACAGCGCCCTTGATCAGCAGCAGGCCACGCTCGACGTCGACGCGGAACACGGTGAGGTTCTGGGTGGTGACGACTTCCGTGCCGTAGTGGCCGGCCATCTTCTTGCCCTTGAACGTCTTGCCCGGATCCTGACGCTGACCGGTCGAACCGTGCGAACGGTGCGAGACCGAGACGCCGTGGGTCGCCCGCAGGCCGCCGAAGTTCCAGCGCTTCATGGCGCCGGCGAAGCCCTTGCCGATGGTCTCGGCCTGGACGTCGACCTTCTGGCCGGCGACGAAGTGGTCGGCCGAGAACTCGGAGCCCACATCCATCATGGCGTCCGCATCGATGCGGAACTCGGTGACATAGGCCTTGGGTTCCACTTCCAGCTTGGCGAAGGATTCGCGCTGAGCCTTGTTGGTGTTCTTGGCCTTCTTGGTGCCAGCGCCCAGCTGGAGAGCGACGTAGCCGTCACGCTCCTGGGTACGTTGGCCGACGACCTGGCAGCCGTCTAGCTGAAGCACAGTGACCGGTACGTGTGCGCCGTCATCGGCGAACACGCGGGTCATGCCCAGCTTCTTGGCGATCACGCCCGTGCGCATCGGATCCCGCCTCTTTCTTATTAAATCTTGATCTCGACGTCCACGCCGGCGGACAGGTCGAGCTTCATGAGCGCGTCCACGGTCTGCGGGGTGGGGTCGACGATGTCGAGGACACGCTTGTGCGTGCGGATTTCAAACTGCTCGCGCGACTTCTTGTCGACGTGCGGCGAGCGGTTCACGGTGAACTTTTCGATCAGGGTCGGCAGCGGAATCGGACCGCGAACGGTCGCGCCCGTGCGCTTGGCCGTGTTGACGATTTCGCGCGTCGAAAAGTCGAGGACGCGGTGATCGAAGGCCTTGAGCCTGATGCGGATGCTTTGATCCATATCGGTCGTATTTCCCAAGCAGGCGAACCTGCGTCCCTGTGAACCATTTCAAAGACCGGAGGCCTTCAGGCACGAATGCCTTCAGAGTACGCACGTCCGCAAAAACGATCGGCCCACGCAGCGAACCGCGAAGGCCGTTGAAGTCCTGGGTCACTGCAAAGAACAGGGTCCGAGGTCGTTCCTGCGAGCCGCGTCTGCATCCCAAAAACACGCGGGATGCACAGCCGGTCCAACAAGAGTGGGCGCTTATGACCGCCGATTCCGATTTGGTCAAGCGGCGAAACTGTGTCGGAGCCGCGTCTGACGCCTAATCCACCGGAACGAAGGTGGATGCCGCCGCGTCCCACCGCAAACGCCGGTCCGGGCACGCCGTTCCGATGCCGCAGGACGGGTTGCTGACCAGGCGCGCCGGGGTCGTGGCGATGTCGATCAGGGCCCAGTGGTCCGGCGCCGAAGTCCATGCCTCGGCCAGGCTTCCGTCCGGACCGGTCAGCCAGACTCTGAACGGTTGCGCCTGAACCTCTTCATGAAGGTCGCCCGGGCACGGGTCGGGGAGACGCGCCAGCCAGTCGCGACGACCGTCGCCATTCAGGTCGGGCACGCTTTTGAACGCGGGGCGGAAGACCCGGAAACCGTCGTCGTCGGTCGAGGCGCAGGTCAGGCGGGCGCCATGCCAGACCGCGGACAGCTCGGCCGGCAAACCGTCCTCGACCGGTCGACCGTCGTCCCGCGCCCCGAGCGGCGCGAATCCCCCGTCATTGCCCAGCAGGGTGACGCCGGCGGCGTTCGGACGCTCGACCAGCTGTTTCAGGACCGGGTCCCAGGTCCAGGCGAAGGCGCAGTCATCGCCGGCCGCGCCGCAGAAGACGTGGTGGACCTCGACCTCGATCACCGTCTCCCCGCCCCGGCTCGACAGCTCGAACGTATGGGTCTGCTCATCGAAGGCCATGACATGGTCGTCGCCGTCGCTGACATAGAGCGTCCGCAGGCATCCGCCCGTCCCGCAGTACATCAGGCCTGAGTCCGTATAGTCGATCAGCCAGTCGGGCTTGCCGTCGTGGCTTATGTCGACCGGCCGGATCACGCCCTCGGGAACGCGCGTCACCAGTGGCGGGCGGTTGAACGGCTCTGTCCGGTCGAAATAGGCGCTGTTGATCTCGTCCAGCACCATCCAGGTCAGCGCCTCCGGGGGAGTCTGGGCGCGTGCGGGCGCGACCGCGGCGGTCGCCAGCACGGCGAGACCCAGAAAGGCGATTGGCGGTTTCATGGCGCGATACTCCGTACGACACGTGATCTGGTCAGCTCGGATCACCTGGCGCGCCTTCCCGTTTCTGACGGCCCGGACAGACGCCGCCATCTTCCGCCCCCGGCTTCGCCGCACCGTCGCCGCAATGCGTCACCGCGAGGCCACAGGGGATATAAGACGCTGTTTTGTGACGGCTTTGTAATGGCAAAGCTAGGCTGGCCGCTGTTAGCCCGGAGCCGCGCGGCCCGAATCCCCGTGGCTGCAAGCAACGGACAAACCTCCCATGAAATCTCTCTTCCTCGCCACCGCCGCCGTCGCGGCCCTCGCCGCCGCCCCGGCGCTCGCCCAGTCGGGTCCCGTCGGCTCGATCGGCGTCGCTTATTCGAACAGCGACATCGACCTGGCCGGTCTCGACGCCGAGACCGACGGCTACGCCATCGACGGCGTCGTCGCCGTGGACGCCTTCAGCGGCTGGACGGCCACCTTCGCCGGCTCTGTCGCCCACAGCGACGACCTTGACGAAACCAGCGCCGCCGGCGCCGCCCACCTGACCCGCATGACCGGTTCCGACCTGCGTTGGGGCGGTTTCGTCAGCGCCGCCGACATCGGCGACGAGACGGCCTGGACCGTCGGCGCCGAGGCCCAGAAATACCTCGCCAATTCGACCCTGACCGGCTTCCTCGCCTACAGCACCGCCGATGACAGCGACGTCGACGCCTGGACCCTCGGCGGCGATGTGGCCATCTATCCGATGGCCAACCTGCGCCTGAACGCGGGCGTGGCCTATTCGGACCTCGACGCCGGCGGCGCCAGCGCCGACCTGTGGACCTGGGGCGCCGGCGCCGAATACCAGATCTCCGACAGCCCGTTTTCGGTCGTCGGCGGCTTCAGCCGCGGCGATGTCGAGGACGTGACCATCGACACCTGGACCGTCGGCCTGCGCTACAGCTTCGGCGGCGGCCTGCAGGCCCGTGACCGCGCCGGCGCGGCCCTGCCGGGCTCGGGCGTGCTCGGGATCCTGGGCGCCCTCTAAACCGGGAACCCGCCCAACGACTGAGGCCCCGGCGGAGCGATCCGCCGGGGCCTTTTCCTTGCCCGCGGTCCGGACGTGAAGAAGGCCCGGAGGGTTCCACGCTCCCGGGCCTTCCCACGCACGGCGATCAAGGGATGATCAGTCGCCGATGCGAATGTCTCCGCTGCCGGCCACGGAGCGGCTGACCGATCCCGTCGCGCGGGCGATGGTCACGTCCCCGCCGCCGGCCATCGAGACGCTGACGTCGCGGGCCACGCCGCCGAATTCGACATCGCCGGAGCCCAGGATGCTGATGCTGACCTCGGGGCTGGTCCCGTCTCGCACCTTGACGTCGCCCGATCCGGCGATGGAGACCTCCATGGGCCCGTCGATCCGGGCCACCGTGACGTCGCCCGAGCCGGCGATCGACACCTCGAGGTCGCGGGTGGCCCCGGCGGCGACCGAACCCGAACCGGCGATGCTGACCTCCAGCGAGGTCGAGGTGCCGGCGCGCACATCGCCGGACCCGGCGAGGCTCAACACCAGGGCGCCGTCGGTGTTGGCGACGTTCCAGTGGCCGCAGCCGGCATTGCCCAGATCGACCGAGGCGGCCCCGCGCCCGACCGACCCGAACACGGCCCCGGACGCGCCCACGTCGACATGGCGGGGCGTGCGGATGACGATCAGCGGCGCGTCGGACACATTGATCCGACCATGGCCGCGCACCTCCACCGAGGCCCCTTCGCCTGGCCGCTGCGCGGTCCCGGGGCCGGCCTGGCAGTTGCGGATGCTGCTGCTCCGGGACAGCACGCCGCGTCGCCGCAGGTCGCCGTCGATGACGACATCGTCGCCGTTCCGGCTGACCTGGATAGCGGGCAGGCCCGACGTGCCCTGTTCGACCTCGACGGCGATATCGGTTCGGTCCTCGACCACCACGGCCACCCGGGCCACGGCGTTGCGGATCCGCACCTCCGGCTCGGCCGAGGCGGCGGCGGGCAGCGAGGCCGACAGGGCCGCGGCGACGACGAAGGCGGAAGCGATAGCGGGTTTCATGACGGTGTTCCCTCTCCGGAATGTGAGGGAAGGGTGCGGCCGGCGGGGGGCCGAGTCAGCTTAAATCGAGGTCATGACTTCCAATTCATCCGCGTCGTCGAAATCCCGCCCGGTGTCCTCGAAATCCCACTCTGAAGCGTAGTCCAATTCTCCGGCGGAATCCGGGCTCAGCTCTTCAGCGTCCCTGCCCCGTCCTCGGCGCCGAGTTCGGGCTCGAAGTCGCGGCTGAAACCGGCGATCCGGCTCTTCATCAGACCCGCGCGCTTCAACGCCAGGGAGGCGGCCCAGCGGGCGGCCAGTTCCGGCGTGGCCATGCGATCGGTCATGCGCGGCCGCCCGCCCCGGCTGCGCAACACCGCATTGGTGAACAGGGCCCCGTTGCGGAACCGCGTCGGCCAGGTCTGGAACTCGATCGACAGGGAGACGCAGAACCGATCCAGGTTCTCGACCCGGTGGGGCGCGTAGAAGGGCCAGGTCAGGGCCTGGCCGGGCTCCAGGTCCATGACCTGGGCGTCCGCCTCGAAGGCCCGGGCATAGGGCAGTTCCTCGGTCGTCTGACGCGACACGACCTGCTCCATGTCGACCTCCGCCAGATGCGCCTCGTCGCCTGGATAGACGAAGATCCGCTTGCGGCCGCGCATGTGGAACAGCACGACCCCCGCCGCGTCAAAATGATACGGCACCCGGGCCTTGGGCGACGACAGGATCAGCTGTCCGGAGCTGTTCACCGCGCGCAGGCCCGGATAGGCGCCCTCGACCCGGGTGAACTCCTGCATGGCCGCAGCCCACAGTTCGGGCCAGCCGGTCTCGACCGAACGCAGATTGACCCACAGCCGCCCCTGCTGGATGGCGGCGAGCAACCCGGCCCCGTCCAGCCGCCCCCGCGCTCCGGTCCGCAGTGAAACCTGCCCCTCGGCGTCATAGTCATACAGATTGATGTCGAACAGTTCGGCCGGATACCGGTCCAGCATCGCCGCCAGGGCCGCGTCGGTTGCGAAGCCCTGCTCGATCAGGCTGTGGGCGTGGACCTCCGCCTTGGCGATCGGGCCGGCGTAGCGGGTGCGGGTCTGGGCTGTGCGGTTCTGGGTCATGGGACTCACGCCGACGCCCGGACCTTGGCCAGGGCCGCGCCGGCGGCCTGCACCGCCCCGCGCATCCGCGCGCCGGGCGTGGTCTCACAGGCCTCGATGGCGGCCCAGCGACGCCGCACGCTGGCGCGCAGCCGGTCGCCCTTGTCGCGGCCCGCGAGGTTCAGCGCCCCGACCGCGGCCTGGCTCATCGTCGCCCCCAGCCCCGGCCTCAGCACCACGGCCTCACGCACCATCTTGGAGCCGTTGCAGAAATACTTTTTGTAATGCTCCCCCTCGAAGCCGAAATCGAAGGTCCGATAGCCGGCGTCTGCGGCCAGCCGCATGGTGTCCATGCTCAGCAGGATGCCGGGCGAACACCGCGCCAGGCTGGGTTCATAGCCCGGGAACCAGAAATGATACTGGTCGCCCGCGTGCAGCGAATATTCCACGGCGGTCAGCCGGTCGCCGGCCCACAGACCGGCCATCGAGGCGCCGAAACCGTCCGCCTCCTCCCTCAGCAGGGCGTGCAACAGATCGGCGGTCCAGCCGCAGGCGAAGATGTCGTGGCGACCGGTGCGCCGGTACTGGTCGCGCTTCAGCGCGATCAGCCAGTCCAGCAGGGCGGGATCCCGCAGGCCCCGCTCGACGCGCAACGGGCCGAGCTCGGCCTCCATGCTGCGGCGGGCGCGCTCCTTGTCCTTGAAGAATTTGCCGTGCGTCGTCCGCCGCTCGGCGTACCAGCCGTCATAGCCGCCCTCGCCCAGCTCGACCTGCACCGTGCGACGATCCTCGCCCCGGTCGGTCGGCCCGACCCAGGCGGTCAGGTTCAGCCGCGCCGCGCCCAGGGCCGCCGCGACCTCCTCGAGTGACGGGGCCATCCCCGGACGGGCGATGATGCCGTGATAGTCGTTCATCGGCGCCGCCAGCGGCTGCACCGCCGCGCCGCGCCGCTGGTGCGGAAAGAAACCGACCGTCTGCCCCCCGCGCGAAAACACCGCGACCGCCGCCCGAGGGCTGGCGCGGCCGGCGATCCGGGCGAACTCCGGCCGGAAATAGGGGCTGGCGAGCGCCGGATTGGCCGCCAGCATGGCCCGCCATTCGGCCCAGTCGGCCTCGCCGAGGGCGTCGAGGCTCAGTACGTCAAGCTTCAGCGGGGCCATTCGACAGTCCTTCGGCGCTCCCTCGCGAAGCGCCCTTCCCGCCATGGTCTATCCCTGCCCGGTTTCAGGCCGGTGAGCGTTCATGGTGAATGAAGTCTGGGCGGAGCCTTGGCGCCTCCGGAACGTTGCCGTCGGGATCCCTTTATGGAGCTCCCATGTCCACACCCGGCCGCCCCGACAATCGCAGTGTCGAATACGAAAACCAGCATGTGCCGGCGCGCGACGGCGAAGCGCCTCGTCCCGCTACCGAACCGAAGGGATCGGAGGGTTCCTCCAACTCCGGGGAGACCGCCACCGATCCGGCGACTGGCAAGCCGAACACCTGATCGCAGCCGTCCCCCCGCTTCCCCCAGTCCGGAGTTCCATCATGCCCGCCCGCCGCCGCGCCCGTCTCGCCCTGTTCGCCGCCCTTCCCCTGCTCGCCCTGACGGCTTGCGGAGAGAATGACGGCGGTGGATCCGCTCCGACCCAGGCCCGCGATCCCGGCGCGGACGCGGCGCGCCAGCTGCGGGATTCCATCGAACAGGCGACCTTCACCCCGCCGGCGGAGACACCCTCCGCCGGGGACGCCAGCACGAGCGGCGATGGCTCCGGGGCCTCGACCGGCGGAAACGGAGAGTCTGGAGGGGCCAGCGGTTCCAGCGCCGCCGGCGGCGCCGGCGGCGTGGTCAGCGGCGCCCTGCCCGCGGACGCCAAGCCCGAACCGGCTATGGTCCGCGCGCAGATCCTGCTGGACCGCACGCGCTTCTCCCCCGGCATTGTCGACGGCCTCGGCGGCGAGAACACGCGCCAGGCCATCGCCGCCTTCGAAGAGGCCAACGACCTGACGGCCGACGGCGAGCTGGACGCCGAGGTGTTCCGGCGGCTGGCGTCGGGCGACGGCGGACGGGTGCTGACGGACTATACGATCACCGAGGCCGACGCGGCCGGCCCGTTCATCGGCCCGGTCCCCGAGGATATCGCCGCGATGGGCGAGCTGGACACCGTCGGTTACGCCGACGCGCGCGAGGCCCTGGCCGAGAAATTCCACATGAGCGAGGCCCTGCTCGACGCCCTCAACCCGGGCGCCGACTTCGGCCGCGCGGGGCAGACCATCGTCGTGGCCTCGACCGGCCCGACCGAACTGGCGGGGGAGGTTTCGCGGATCGTCATCAACAAGGAAGAGAGCGCCGTGCGCGCCTTCGACGCCGACGGCAAGCTGCTGGCCTTCTATCCGGCCACCATCGGCAGCGGCGAGACGCCCTCGCCGACGGGGTCGCATACGGTCCGGGCGATCGCGCCCAGACCCAACTACACCTATGATCCCTCACGCGTCAGCTATGGCGACGGCGGCGAAACCGTGGTCGTGCCGCCGGGACCCAACAACCCCGTCGGCTCCGTGTGGATCGACCTGTCGCGCGATACCTATGGCATCCACGGCACGCCGGACCCGGCGGAGATCGGCAAGACCGCTTCCAGCGGCTGCGTGCGCCTGACCAACTGGGACGTCGAACAACTGGCGAGCGCGGTCAAGGCCGGCGTCGAGGTGCGCTTCACCTAGGTCCCGGACTCAAGGGCCGCGTACCAGTCGGCGTATTCGGTGTTGCGCGCCATGCGGCGGTTCTGGTCGGGCGCGCCATCCGTCCACCAGACCGGCCCGCGCTCGCCCAGCGCGATCTTGGCCTCATCGACCGCCTGGCCCGCCTCGGCGAGCGCCGCGCGGTCCTCCGCTTGCCTGGCCTGGCCCACAGTGCGTCGGGCGGCCATCAGCGCCTTGACCAGGACCTCGCGCCGCTCCCGCGCCAGGCTAGGGTTCGTCGCCCGCCAGAGGCGTCCGCGCACCACGAAATATCGACCGTCGGGGGTGGTAGGGTAGGTCTTGTCCATAAGCCTCAAACGAAAACGGCCCCCGGATCGCTCCGGGGGCCGTCTCTATCCAGATCGTGAGATGACCGGAGCTTACTCGGTGATCTTGGAGACCACGCCGGCGCCGACGGTGCGGCCGCCTTCGCGGATGGCGAAGCGCAGCTTCTCTTCCATGGCGATCGGGGTGATCAGCTCAACGTTCAGCTCGGCGTTGTCGCCGGGCATGATCATCTCGACACCCTCTTTCAGGTGCACGATGCCGGTCACGTCCGTGGTGCGGAAGTAGA
>JBKBQO010000027.1:0-14271 GCA_046292645.1 Brevundimonas sp. | reverse complement strand
GGAGGCGGCGCAATGAGCGTGCACGACCCCCACGCCGGCTCGCGGCCCGCTCCCTCCTGGGGCGTGCGCCGGTTCACGCCGTCATGGCGCTGGCTGACCGAGGCCATGTGGTGGGTCGAGCACGCCTTCGGCCGGGCCCACGCCGACGCCCGGCCCGAGGAAGACGCCCGGGTCCGGATCTTCGTCATCCTGTCGGTCTTTTCCCTGGTCTTCGTCTGCCTGACCCTGGGGGCCGTCCACGCCGCGGTGATCCGGGCCGGCGGCGGGAGCGGGGCGGCCGGCCATCCCAATGCGGTGGTCCGCGCCGATCTGGTCGACCGCAACGGCGCCCTGCTGGCCACCAACATCGTCCACTATGGCCTCTACATCGATCCGGCCGAGGTCTGGGACCGCCAGGCGGCGGCGGCGCAGATCCGTCGCGCCCTGCCGCGCGTGTCGAAGACCCGGCTGGACGCCGCCCTGTTCGGAGATCGCCGGCTGCTGGTCGTCAATCGCCTGACCCCGCGCGAGAAGGTGGCCGTCCACAATCTGGCTCTCGGCGGCGTCAGCTTCGAGCCCGAGGACGTGCGCATCCATCCGCTGGGGGAATCGGCCCGGCACGTGGTCGGCAATGTCGACACCGGCGGCGTCGGCCTGTCCGCCGCCGAGCGCGCCTTCAACGACGAGATCCGCGCCGCCGGCGCCCGCGGAGAAAGCTTCCAGATCTCCATCGACCTGCGCGTCCAGGGCGTGCTGGAGAATGAACTGGCCGCCGCCGCCGAGGCGAGCCAGGCCAAGGGCGCCGTCGGCATCATCACCGACGTCCAGACCGGCGAGGTCCTGGGCATGGCCAGCTGGCCGGCCTCGAACTCGCGCAACCTCGCCACCGCCGCCACCTATGAGATGGGGTCGGTGTTCAAGACCTTCACCGTCGCCGCCGCCCTCGACACGGGCCGGGCCGACATGACGACCCTTCTGGATGCGTCCGAGGCGCTGCAGATCGGCAGCCGGCGGATCACCGACTTCCACGCCCAGAACAAGGTGATGACGCTGGAGGAGGTCTATCTCCACTCGTCCAACATCGGCACCTCCCTGCTGTCGACCCAGATGGGGCCGCGGGTGATGCGGGACTATTTCGAACGCTTCGGGATGATGTCGCGGGCGCCGTTCGAGATTCCGTCGGAAGCGCCGATCGTGCCGCGCGAGTGGTCGGATTCGACCCTGGCCTCGCTGTCGTTCGGATACGGCATCTCGATCACGCCGATGCAGATGGCGGCGGCCATGGGGGCGCTGACCAACGGCGGCCGGTTCATTCCCCTGACCCTGCGCAAGGGCGGCCGGCCCGATGTCCAGGGCCGCCAGATCGTTACGCCCGACACCTCCCTGGCCATGCTGGACCTGATGCGGCGCAATGTGGTGCGCGGCTCGGGCGGCCGGGCCGAGGCGCCGGGTTTGCGCGTCGGCGGCAAGACGGGTTCGGCCAACAAGTCGGTCAACGGGCGCTACAACACCGCCCATGCGGTCGGCACCTTCGCCGGGGTCTTCCCCGCCGACGGCCCGGTCAATGCGCGCCGCTACCAGATCCTGGTGCTGATCGACGAGCCGCAGACCTATCCCCGCACCGGCGGCTTCGTGGCCGCCCCGGCGGTGGGCCGGATCGCCGACCGGATCGCCGGCTTCCTCGGCGTCGAACGTCGGGCCGACGCCTGGACCACCGCCCTCGGGGACCGGATCCCGGCCTTCGAGGATTTGGAAGGCGACGGGCGATGAGCGCCGTTCGCCCCGCCCCGATCAAACTGTCGGAACTGCTGCGACGCGACGTGGCCGCCGATCCGATGATCACCGGGGTCACCGCCGACAGCCGCAAGGTCGGGCCCGGCGCCCTGTTCGTGGCCCTGCCGGGCAGCGCCGCCGACGGCCGCGCCTTCATTCCCCAGGCCCTGTCGCAGGGCGCCGCCGCCGTGCTGGCGCCGGCCGATACGGACGCCCGCCTGGCCCCGGTGCTGGTCACCTCGGGCGATGTGCGCCGCGCTTACGCCATCGCCGCGCGGGGGTTCTACGGTGCCCAGCCGGCCACCTGCGTCGCGGTCACCGGCACCAACGGCAAGACCTCGGTCGCCGCCTTCTGCCGCCAGATCTGGGCCTCGCTGGGTCTGCACGCCGCCAGCATGGGGACGCTCGGGGTTTTGGCGCAGGCGGGTAACGTTAATCAATCGTTGACGGGGCCCGGGCTGACCAGCCCGGACGCCGCCGACGCGGCGCGCATGCTGGCCGATCTGGCCGAAAGCGGAGTCACCCATCTGGCGCTGGAGGCCTCGTCGCACGGCATCGACCAGAGGCGGCTGGACGGGGTGTCGCTGCAGGCGGCGGCCTTCACCAATCTGAGCCAGGACCATCTCGACTATCACGGCGACATGGGCGCCTATCGCGCCGCCAAGCTGCGGTTGTTCGAGACCCTGCTGCCGCGTGGGCGGACGGCGGTGCTGAACGCCGATTCCGACGCCTATTCCCATTTCGCCGCCGCCTCGATCATGTCCGGGCTGGGCGTGATGTGCGTGGGCGAGCGGGGGCGGGACCTGTCGCTGGTCGGCCGTCAGGCCACGCCCGAGGGGCAGCGGCTGACCATCGATGTACGCGGCTCCCTGCACGAGGTGCTGCTGCCGCTGGCGGGCGCCTTCCAGGCCTCGAACGCCCTGGTCGCCGCCGGCCTGTGCATCGCCGCCGGCGAGACGGCCGAACGGGTGCTAGCCGGGCTGGAGACGATCACCGGCGCCCAGGGCCGGCTGCAGCGCATCCCGGGCGGCGGGCGCGGCGAGGTCTATGTCGACTACGCCCATACGCCCGACGGGCTGGAGACGGTGCTGAAGGCGCTGCGGCCGCATGCGACGGGGCGGTTGATCGTGGTGTTCGGGGCCGGCGGCGACCGCGACCGGGCCAAGCGGCCGCTGATGGGCGAAATCGCCGGGCGGCTGGCCGACGTCGCCATCGTCACCGACGACAATCCCCGCTCCGAGGATCCGGCCGCCATCCGCAAGGCGGTGCGCGGCGGTTGTCCCGAGGCGCGGGAGATCGGGGACCGACGCGCGGCGATCCGCGAAGCGATCGAAATGATGCGCGACGGAGATGTGGTGATCATTGCCGGAAAAGGGCATGAGCAGGGTCAGATCGTCGGCGGGGTCACCCACCCGTTCGACGACGTCACAGAAGCCGCCGAAGCCCTCCGCATCCATGCCTGACACACCGCTCTGGACCTCCGCCGAGATCGTCGCCGCGACCGGAGGTACCCTGTCCGGCCCCGCCTTCGAGGCGACGGGCCTGACCTACAACAGCCGCGAGATCGGCCCGGGGGAGCTGTTCCTGGCGCTTAAGGGCGCCCGGGACGGGCACGACTTCGCCGCCGCCGCCTTCGCCGCCGGCGCGGCCGGGGCCCTGGCCGAACGCGCGGTCGAGGGCGGCCCGGCGGTGACCGTCGGCGACACCTTGGCCGGGCTGCAGGCGCTGGGCGCGGCCGCGCGGGATCGCACCCCCGCCCGTCGCGGCGCCGTCACTGGCTCGGTCGGCAAGACCAGCGTGACCCAGGCGATCAAGGCGGGGCTGGATCTGGCCGGGCCGTCGCACGCCTCTATCAAGAGCTACAACAACCATATCGGCGTGCCGCTGACCCTAGCGCGGATGCCCCGCACGACCGAACGGGCGGTGTTCGAGATCGGCATGAACGCGCCCGGCGAGATCGGCCCGCTGTCGCGACAGGTCCGCCCGCACGCCGCCTGCGTCACCACCGTCGGCCCGGTGCATATCGAGGCCTTCGCCGACGGCGAGGCCGGGGTGGCGGCGGAAAAGGCGGCCATCTTCGAGGGGCTCGTCGAGGGCGGCGTCGCCGTGTTCAACGCCGACGTGGCCCACGCCGCCGTGCTGGACGCCGCCGCGCGCCGCGCCGGGGCGCGGATCGCCACCTTCGGCTCGGCCGCGGGCTGCGACGCCCGGCTGATCGATTTCCAGCCGCATGAGACGGGCGCGCGGGTCAGGGCGGAACTGTTCGGCCGCACGATCGAGTTCGAGCTGGCCCAGTCGGGCTTCCACTGGGGTCTGAACAGCCTGTGCGTCCTGCTGATGCTCGACGCCCTGGATGTGCCGCTGGACACGGGGCTGGCGGCGCTGTCGGAGTTCCAGCCGCTGGCGGGACGGGGGCAGACCCTGGTCGTCAACGCGCCGAACGGAGCCTTCACCCTGATCGACGAGAGCTACAACGCCAATCCGCTGTCGATGGCGGCGGGCTTCCGCAGCCTGGGGGCGCGGCCCCTGCCGCCGGGCGGGCGCCGGGTGGTGGTCCTGACCGACATGCTGGAGCTGGGCGACCGGTCCGAAGCCCTGCACGAGGGTCTGGCCGGGCCGATCGAGGCGGCCGGGCTGGATCTGGTCCACGCCGCCGGGCCGGAGATGAAGCGGCTGTATGACGACCTGCCCGGCTCGCGTCAGGGCCTGTGGCGCGCGACCGCCGCCGAACTGGCCGCCGAGGCCGCCATGCTGGCCGGGGCGGGGGACATCGTCATGGTCAAGGGATCCAACGGCTCGAAGGCGTCGCTGGTCGCCAAAGCGCTTGCTGCTCTGGGAGGGGCCGCCTGATGTTTTATCTGCTGTATCTGCACTACGCCGACATCGCCCAGGACTATCCGCTGCTGAACCTGGTCCAGTACCAGACGGTGCGGGTGGCGCTGGCCATGGCCACGGCGATGATCGTCGCTGTCGCCATGGGCAGCCGGTTCATCGCCTGGATGCGGGTCAAACAGGGCAAGGGCCAGCCGATCCGCGCCGACGGCCCGGTCTCGCACCTGTCCAAGGTCGGCACCCCGACCATGGGCGGGCTGATGATACTGGCCGGGATCGCGGTCGCGGTGTTTCTATGGGGCGACCTGACCAACCCCTATATCTGGATCGTTTCCGGCGTGACGGCGGCGTTCGGGGTGCTGGGCTTCATCGACGACTACGCCAAGGTGTCGAAACAGACCTCGGCCGGCCTGACCTCGAAACAGAAGCTGCTGGCCCAGGTGGTCGTCTCGGTCATCGCCGGGGTGCTGACGGTGCTGTGGATGACGGCCTCGCCGACCACGCCCAATCTCGAGACCTCTATCGCCTTCCCCTTCTTCAAGGCCGTGCTGCTGAACGTCGGCTGGTTCTATGTGGCCTTCGCGGCCTTCACCATGGTCGGCTTTTCCAATGCGGTGAACCTGACCGACGGCCTCGACGGCCTGGCCATCGTGCCGGTGATGATGGCGTCGGCGGCCTTCGGCATCATCACCTATCTGGTCGGCAATTTCATCTTCTCGAACTATCTGGGCGTCCACCATGTGCCCGGCGCGGGCGAGCTGGCCATCTTCTGCGCCGCCATCATCGGCGGGGGCACGGGCTTCCTCTGGTACAATGCCCCGCCGGCCAAGATCTTCATGGGCGACACGGGGTCGCTGGCCTTGGGCGGGGCCCTGGGCGCCATCGCCGTGGCGACCAAGCACGAACTGGTGCTGGGCATCGTCGGCGGCCTGTTCGTCGTCGAGGCGGCCTCGGTCATGATCCAGGTCGCCTATTTCAAGGCCACCAAGAAGCGCATCTTCCTGATGGCGCCGATCCACCACCATTTCGAGAAGATGGGCTGGCCGGAGTCGACGGTGGTGATCCGGTTCTGGATCGTGGCGGCGATGCTGGCCTTGCTCGGCCTCGCCACGCTGAAGCTGCGGTGATGACTCACACCTCCGCTCATCCCCGCGAACGCGGGGACCCAGTCCTGTCCAGCCTGACGCTGGCGCCAAGGGATTGCGGGCGGCGGGAACCTGAACGGGCTCATCTTCCAAAGAACTGGGTCCCCGCGTTCGCGGGGATGAGCGGATTTTTGAAATGATCCCGGTTCCCGGTTTCGAGGGGCGGCGCGTCGCGGTCTTCGGCCTGGGACGGTCGGGGCTGACGGCGGCGCGGGCGCTGAAGGCGGGCGGGGCCCGGCCGGTGTTGTGGGACGACAGCGTCTCCAGCCGGATGCAGGCCGGGGCCGAGGGATTCGCCGTCGAGGACCTGACGAGCGCCGACTGGTCGGGGTTCGCGGCCCTGGTGCTGTCGCCGGGCGCGCCCCTGACCCATCCCGAACCGCACTGGACGGTGGGCAAGGCCCGCGACGCCGGCGTGGAAATCGTCGGCGACATCGAACTGTTCGCGCGGGCCTTGGCGGCCCTGCCGGAGGGGGAGCGGCCCAGGGTCGTCGCCATCACCGGCACCAACGGCAAGTCGACGACGACGGCCCTGATCGGCTGGGTGCTGAAACAGGCGGGTCTGACCGTCCACGTCGGCGGCAATATCGGCATCGGCGTGCTGGCCCTGCCGGCGCCGACGAAGGACGCGGTCTATGTGATCGAGGCGTCGAGCTATCAGCTGGACCTGACGACGCGCTTCGCGCCGGATGTGGCGATCCTGACGAATATCAGCCCGGACCATCTGGATCGGCATGGCGGGATGGAGGGGTATGTCGCGGCGAAGGCGCGGATATTCGCGCATGCCGGTCTGTCGCTGGTCGGGGTGGATGAAAGCTGGGGGCGGGACATCCTCGCAGGGCTCAGGCGCCGGCAGAGACCCGCGGTCGAGGTCACCACGCGCATCCCTTCCCCCCTTGCGGGGGAAGGTGGCCCGCTGGGCCGGATGGGGGGTCTGTCCGCGCCAGGCTCCCTGCTGGAGGATTCGCCCGCCGCCGAGCCCCCATCCGTCTCGCTGCGCGAGCCACCTTCCCCCGAAATGGGGGAAGGGAGAATTCTGGCGAGCGCCGGCGCGATACAGGTCGATGGCGAGGCGGTTGATCTGCGCAACGCCCGCTCACTCCCCGGCCGCCACAACGCCCAGAACGCCGCCTTCGCTTACGCCGCGGCCCGAGCGCTGGGTGTCGCGCATGACGCCGCCGTCGAAGGCCTGATGACCTTCCCCGGCCTCGCCCATCGCATGGAAGAGGTCGGCCGCCTCGGCAAGGTCCGCTTCATCAACGACTCCAAGGCCACCAACGCCGACGCCGCGCGGCAGGCGCTGTCGTCCTATGAGCGCAGTTTCTGGATCGCGGGCGGGCGGGCCAAGGCGGGGGGGATCGACGATCTGGAGGACCTGTTCCCGCGCGTGGTAGAGGCGTTTCTGATCGGCGAGGCGGCCGGGCCGTTCGCGGCGCGGCTGGGCGAGACGCCGCACCGGATCAGCGGCGACATGGCCTCGGCCGTCGCCGCCGCCGCCGGGGCCGCCGCCGCCACCGGGCGCGAGGAGGTGGTGCTGCTGAGCCCCGCCGCCGCCAGTTTCGACCAGTATCCCGACTTCGAGGCGCGAGGAGAGGCGTTTCGCGCCGCCGTCCTTAACCTCGGGGCTACCCCTTCAGGTCATGGTTAGCGAACCATGACCGTCCACGACTACAGCCCCGCCTTTTCGCGCAACGACCAGAGCCCGATCGCCAAATGGTTCTGGACGGTCGACCGCGGCCTGCTGGCCGCGGCCCTGACGCTGATCGGCCTGGGCGTGGCCCTGAGTTTCGCCTCGAGCCCGGCGGCCATCCTGGCCGATGAATCGATCGTCGACCCGTTCCACTATTCGTGGCGGATGCTGGTCTGGGCCTCGGGCGGGACCGTGGCCATGCTGGTGGCGTCGCTGCTGTCGCCGCGCGGGGTGAGGCGGATCGCCCTGCTGGCCCTGGTCTGCGCCGTCCTGGTGATGATGGCCCTGCCGTTCATCGGCAATGAGGTGAAGGGCGCGGCCCGCTGGATCAATCTGGGCCCGTTCAGCCTGCAGCCGTCGGAGTTCGCCAAGCCGGGCCTGATCGTCTTCTCGGCCTGGATGTTCTCCGAGGCGCAGAAGGGGCAGGGGGTGCCCGGGGTGTCGATCGCCTTCGCGGCCTGGGCCCTGTGCGTCGGCCTGCTGCTGATCCAGCCCGATATCGGCCAGACCCTGCTGATCACCACCACCTTCATGGCCGTCTTCTTCATGGCCGGGGTGCCGCTGAAATGGGTCGCGGCCCTGGCGGCGGCGGGGGCAGGCGGGGTCGTCTGCCTGTATTTCGCCTTCGGCCACATGCGCGACCGGCTGAGCCGCTTTTTCTCGCCCGAGACCGCCGACACCCACCAGATCGACCGCGCCTCAGAGGCCATCCGCGCCGGCGGACTGGTCGGGCGCGGGGTCGGCGAGGGGGTGATGAAGCGCCACGTCCCCGACCTGCACACCGACTTCATCTATTCGGTCGGGGCCGAGGAGTTCGGCCTGGTCCTGTCGCTGGCCATGATCGGCCTGTACGCCTTCATCGTGGTGCGGGGCATGCGGCGGGCCATGAAGCTGACCGACGCCTTCGACCAGACGGCGGCGGCCGGCCTGTTCATGCTGATCGGCCTGCAGGCCTGCATCAATATCGCGGTGAACCTGAACCTGATCCCGACCAAGGGGATGACCCTGCCCTTCATCAGCTACGGCGGCTCGTCGATGCTGGCCATGGGGCTGACCATGGGGCTGGCGCTCGCCCTGACGCGGCGGCGGCCCGGGGCCTATGAGCCGGGGGCCAGCCTGCCGGATCGGGGGCGGATACTGCCGTAGGGGTGAAGAGTGCTAGTGAGTGGTGAGTAGAAGAGCGAGGGTCGACGATCCTTCCGTAATTGCTACTCACCACTCACTATCACTCCTCACCCCGCCCCAGTCCGAGACCCTGAATGTCCTCACGAGTCTGCGTCGTCGCCGCCGGGGGCACCGGCGGGCATATGTTCCCGGCCGAGGCGCTGGCGCGCGAGCTGGCGGGGCGCGGCTGGCGGGTGGTGCTGGCCACCGACCATCGCGGCGAGACCTATGCCCAGGCCTTTCCGGCCGAGGAGCGGATCGCCCTGGACGCCGCCACCGGGCGCGGGGCGATCGGGATGGCGAAGGCCGGCGTGGCCATCGCGCGCGGCGTGCTGAAGGCCCGCGCGGCGCTGAGGCGGCTGGATGCGGCGGTGGTGGTGGGCTTCGGCGGCTACCCTTCCGCGCCCGCCCTGCTGGCCGCCCTGAGCCAGAACCGGCCGACCCTGGTGCATGAGCAGAATGCGGTGCTGGGCCGCACCAACCGCTGGCTCAGCCCCTGGGTCGGTGCGGTGGCGGCGTCCTTCCCGGACCTGCGCATGGTCCCGCACGGGGTCGGGGCGCGGATCCGGCTGGTCGGCAATCCGGTGCGGCCCGATATCCGGGTGCTGTTCGACCGGCCCTACGCCGCCCCTACGGCCGAAGGGCCGATCCGGGTGCTGGTCACCGGCGGCAGCCAGGGCTCACGCATCCTGTCCGAAACCGTGCCCCGGGCCCTGGCCGGCCTGCCGGAGTCCGTGCGTCGGCGTCTGCGGGTGCAGCAGCAGTCGCGGCCCGAGATGCTGGACGCCGCCCGGGCGCTGTATGCCGATGCGGGGATCGAGGCCGAGGTCGCGCCCTTCTTCGGCGACATGGCCCGGCGGCTGGCGGAGACGCATCTGGTCATCGGCCGGGCCGGGGCCTCGACCTGTTCGGAGCTGGCCGTGGCGGCCCTGCCGTCGCTGCTGATCCCGCTCAAGATCGCCATGGACGACCACCAGCGCTTCAACGCCGCAAGCCTGGCCGAGGCGGGCGGGGCCGAGGTGGTGCTGGAGGACGAGGCGACGGTCGATCGACTGGGCGCGGCCCTGGGGGGCCTGCTGTCCGATCCCGCGCGGCTGGCGGCGATGAGCGCCGGGGCGCGGTCGGCGGCCCTGCCGGACGCGACGCGGGCGCTGGCGGACAGGGTCGAGGCGGCGGCCGACGGGCGGCGCCCTCCCGCCTGAGGCCCCGACGGTCTATACCGGGCGGATGCCCGCCTTCGTCACCGACCTGACCCGCGAGATCTTCCGCCTGTGGCGCGAGTTCTACTGGCTGCCCGAATGGGTGGTGATCACGGTCATCGTGGCCGTCTTCGTCTTCATTGGCTGGGCCGCCAACCAGCTGGTCTTCGCCCTGCTGAAGCTGGCGGTGCGCAAGCGGGAGGTCTTCTGGCGCGGCGTGGTGGGGCGGGCGCGGCTGAAGGTGCGGATCGCGGTGATGATCGCCGCCATGGCCCTGGCGGTGACGGTCTCGCCCCTGGCCCCCGAACCGTCGCTGGCGATCCGTCAGGCCCTGCTGTTCCTCTTCATCCTGACCATCGGCTGGATGCTGATCGGGGCCTCGGACATGTGGGCGGTGGTCTATCTGCGCCGCTTCAACATGGCGGCGGAGGACAATCTGCTCGCTCGCAAACACGTGACCCAGGCGCGGATCCTGCAGCGGGTGGCGGCCCTGCTGATCGGGGTTGTGACCCTGGGCCTGGCGCTGCTGACGATCTCGGCGGTGCGCCAGTGGGGGCTGTCGCTGCTGGCCTCGGCCGGGGTGGTGGGAATCATCGCCGGCCTGGCCCTGCAGCCCTTCCTGACCAATATGATCGCCGGCATCCAGATCGCCACGGCCCAGCCGATCCGGCTGGATGACGCCGTCATCGTCGAGGGCGAGTTCGGCACCATCGAGGAGATCACCTCGACCTATGTGGTGGTCAAGCTGTGGGACTGGCGGCGGATGGTGCTGCCGCTCAGCTATTTCATCAACAAGCCGTTCCAGAACTGGACCCGCGAGACTTCGCGGCTGATCGGCGCCGTGTTCCTGTATGTCGACTATGAGGCGCCGATGGAGCGGCTGCGGGCCGAGCTGGAGCGGATCTGCCGCGACAGCGCCTTCTGGGACGGCGATGTGATCAGCCTGCAGGTCACCGAGATCAGCGAGCGGACGGCCCAGGTCCGCTGTCTGGCCAGCGCCCGCAACGCCGGGGTCGCCTTCGACCTGCGCTGCGAGATCCGCGAGAAGATGCTGGCCTTCATGCGCGACGAATGCCCCGAGGCCCTGCCGCGGGAACGGTTCGCCGCCGAGCGGTTCAGTTCGCCTGACGCAGCGCCGCCCGGCCGATTCTGACGGCGTCTTGCAGATTGTCCGCGTCGGCCTCGCCGACCGAGGCCGGGTCGCAGGCCACGGCCAGAAGCTCGGCCGCGTCGCCGCCGGGCGCGGCGGGGTAGGGAGCCGCAGTATCAGGCGTGGCCGGCCCCTCGGCCCCGCCCTCCCGCACCGAGGCGAAGTCCAGCCGGTCGGCTGTCCGCGCCGCGCAGTCGAAGGCCCACCACGACCAGCCGCCCCAGTAGGTCTGGCCGCCGACGCTGAAGTCGTCCTCCGCCACCTCCAGGGACCGCATGCGGACGCGGTCGCTGTCGCGGCGGATGGTGGACAGGTCGGCCAGGACCGCGAACCGGCCGACGCCGGTCAGGACCAGGCGCGGGCCGTCCCGCTGGGCATGGGCGGGCGTGGTCAGGAACAGGCCGGCGAGGATGGCGGCGGTCAGGGCGGAATTCATCGGCCATCGTAACCGGGCGTTGACCTTGGCGCGACTAGGGTCATCGCCATGGCCCGCTTCATGACCCTCGATTTCGCCGACGGCGACCGGCCGCAGATGCTGGCCCGGGTGCTGGACATGGCGCGCGGGCGCTATGGCTATGTCGTCACGCCCAATGTCGATCATGTGGTTAAGCTGATGGACGGCCGGGTGGGGCGCGACGTCTATGAGGGGGCCGCGCTGAAGGTGTGCGACAGCCGGATCCTGAGCCATCTGGCCCGGCTGCGGGGCGTAGCCCTGCCGGTCTATCCGGGGTCGGACATGACGGCGGACCTGCTGGCTTCGCCGGCAGCGGAGGGGTTGGTCATCGCGGTGTTCGGCCCGGACCGGGTGGCGTTTGATGATCTGGCCTCCCGCTATCCGCGTCAGACGCTGAAATACCTCGAGGCCCCGATGTTGACCCCCGGCGCGCCCGGCTGGACCGCCGCCGTCAGGGCCGCCGCCGCCGCGGAATGGGACGTCCTGCTGGCCTGCGTCTCCTTCCCCAAACAGGAGCTGTTCGCCCACGCCCTGCGCGCTGCGGGGCGGTCGCACGGGGTGACCCTCTGCGTCGGCGCCTCGGTGGACTTCCTGACCGGCCGCCAGCAGCGGGCGCCGAAGGTGTTTCAGCAGTTGTCGCTGGAATGGCTCCACCGCCTGCTGAGCCAGCCGAAACGCATGTTCCGCCGGTATGTGATCGAGGGTCCGGCGATCTTCGGGTGGTTCGTGCGGACGGAAGTGCTCGGGCGCTAAACCTCCCCCTTGGGGGAGGGGGACCATGAAGCATGGTGGAGGGACTAATAGCCGGCTGCCCTACGGCTCGCCACCACGGCTCGCCGGCCCGCCTCGGAGAGGTCTGTCGGACATTGCGGACTGTCGCCGCCGTCAGAGGCCCACTCCTTCGGAGAGCCAACCCATCGTGAGGTTTCCGCCACCTCGTCCACCGCCTTCTGAAGGCTTCTGATCACGGCGGGCATACCCACTTCGCGGCCACCGGAGTCCATCACCATCTTCTCCTGATCGCCGATCCGGACGCGGAGATGAATGTCTTCGCTTTCGGCTGTGTTGGAGACGTAGTGATCGTCCAGCGAGAAGAAGTCCGCCTCCCTGAATGCCTGAACCAGGGCTTCAAAAGTCGCACGGCTGATACGTGCCTGATGCGGACCCGGCGCTTTGACGTGGGCCAGCCCGCAGAAGTCGATGTCCCCGCCACTGTCGAGCGTCACCGAGTACATTCCGTAGGGATCATAATTCCCGGCGCGCTCCAGGGTGATGCTCACCGGCTGACCTTCTGTGTCGGGGAAAGGCACGTGACGGGTCGGCAGCCGTTCCGGCGGTGCGTTCAGCACCGTCTGAAAAGCGCGGAATGGCTGACCGGACTCAGGCGCCGGCCACCGGGCGGCGAGCGCGGCCCTTGCTGCTCTGCTGCGGGCCGACGGGTCGAATCGGAACTCGAGCTCGGTAAGGAGCGCGCGTGGCCGCCCCGCCGCATCCACAATGACTTCGTAATAAATCATCCCAGGTTCGCAGCCCGGCTTGTCGCAATAGATAGTGACCTCCGGTCCCCAGTTGCTTCCGTCGACTACGTGATCCGTTGGTCGGAGCAAAAGGGCCTGGGCCTCGAACGCGATACGTTCCCCGGCGAATACCAGCGTCGCAATCGTCACGGCCCCCGCGATGAACAGACCGAGAGGGAGCCGGATTCTCACGCCGCCACGATTTCTTCCGCCTGGCTCAGGTCCACGCTCACCAACTGGCTCACCCCCCGTTCCGGCATCGTCACCCCGTACAGCCGGTCCATCCGGCTCATGGTCACCGGATTGTGGGTTATGACGATGAAGCGGGTGTCGGTCCGCTTCCGCATCTCGTCCAGCATGCGGCAGAAGCGATCGACATTGGCGTCGTCCAGCGGGGCGTCGACCTCGTCCAGCACGCAGACGGGGGCGGGATTGGCGAGGAAGACGGCGAAGATCAGGGCCGCCGCCGTCAGGGCCTGTTCCCCGCCCGACATCAGGCTCATCACCGCCAGCCGCTTGCCGGGCGGGCAGGCGTAGATTTCGAGGCCGGCTTCCAGCGGATCGTCGCTCTCGACCAGTTTCAGCTCGGCCTGGCCGCCGCCGAACAGGGCCTCGAACAGGCTTTTGAAATTGTCGTTGATGACGTCGAACGCCGCCACCAGCCGCTCGCGGCCCTCGGCGTTCAGCTCGTCGATGCCGTCGCGCAGCTTGGCGATAGCGCTGGTCAGGTCCGACCGCTCGACCTTCATGGTGTTGAGCCGGTCGCCGTATTCGATGGCCTCGTCCTCGGCCAGCAGATTGACCGCGCCCAGCTGCTCGCGCTCGCGTTCCAGCCCGTACAGCAGGCTCTCGGCCCCCGCCGCGTCGGGCGGGCGGGCGATGGCGTCGTCGGTCAGCTTCTGCCCCAGCGCCTCCGGCGACATCTGGGCCGTTTCGCGCAGATTGGCCTCGGTCTCGGCCAGCTTCTCGGCCGCCGCCTCAGCCCGCGCCGCCAGCCCGGCCCGCGCCTCACGCGCCTGCGAGGCCGCCGCCTCCGCCGCGCGCGCGGTCCGGTCCGCCTCAGTCGCCTCGCCCTCGGCGACGGCCAGGGCGTCGCCGGCCGCCCGGCGGCGGGTCTCGGCGGCGGTCAGGGCGTCCAGCAGGGCCGAGCGCTGGGCCGCCAGCTGTTCGGGGGCGTCGGCGGCCTGCTTCAGCCGCGCCGCCGTCTTTTCCGCGTCCTTCTGCAGCGCCGCCACCCGCGCCGCGGCGTCCCTCGCCCGCGCGGCCCAGCCCTCGCGTTCGCGGGTCAGGCCGTCCAGCCGCGCCTGACGACCGGCGACCTCGCGCGCCTCGGCGTCGCGCTCGACCCGGGCCGTCGCCGCCGCGCCG
>JBKBQO010000026.1:0-14708 GCA_046292645.1 Brevundimonas sp. | reverse complement strand
GCCGCCGACGCCATCGCCCGCGCCGCCCCCGCCGCCGCCCGCGCCGACCAGCAGGACGACGCCGCCCATCGAGATGCGGCTTTCGGTCCCGTTCGATCCGTCCGCCGCGCTTCCGCCCGATCCGCCAGCGCCGACGATCACGTCGAGGCCGTCGCCCAGCAGATCAGCGGGCCATCGGCCGAGGCTGATGCCGCCGGCCCCGCCGCCGCCGCCGCCGAAGCGCAGGCCGGAGCCGCCGTGGGCGCCCCCGCCCCCGCCGCCCGCGCCGCCGACCACCAGGGCCTCGACGCTGCGCGCCCATGGCGGCACGGCATAGCTGCCGTCCGCGGTGAAGACCGTGGTGGCGCGGCGACCCGCACCCAGGGCGAAAACCGTTCGTCCGGTGGTGCGGTCGACGCTGAAGGCGTCGTTCCATGCGGCCCCGTCGGGACTGACCTTCAGCCTGAGGTCGTCATCGCCGACCAGGCCCAGTTCGGCCCGTCCGCCGTAACCGCTCTGGAACAGCAGCGACAGGACATCGCCGGGCGTTTCCTTGTTCAGCGCCAGCCGCAGGTCGCCGGTGCCGCCGGACCCGGCGTCCAGCGCCGTCCAAAGGGCGGCGTTCAGCCGGGCGACGAAGGGATTGCCGCTGTCCGCCACGGCGCCGATCCCGAGCCGATCCAGCTCTTGCGCGACGCCCAGCCGCGCGCCGAGGTCAACCCAGGCCCCGCCGTGGCGGATCACAAGCCGGTCCATGTCCAGAACCAGGGCGATCAGGCCGTCGCCGACCGCAACCGAGGTCCAGCCGCCGCCCTCCGCCCGCACCAGCGCGCCCTCGGCCCTCTCGCTCCAGTCGGCGCCGGTCGCGCCCGGCGGCACGATCCATAGCGCGCCGTCGCCGGGGTCTTCCGGCTGGCCCGTGACGGTGCGACTGACCACCGCGGTCTGGACCAGGGCGTCCAGCCGCGTCAGGGCCTGATTAAGGGTGACATGCTTCTGCATCTGGCCGGCCGCCAGATACGGCAGGGTCAGGCGGGCGCTGTGGTCGTCGCTCATCTCAATCTCCGATGTCGTCTCGGAGATCAGTGTGCGGGCGCAGCCAGCTACGGCGGGCTGATGACGCTGCCGACCGTCAAAAGGTATGTAAAATCAAAGAGCCGACGCCAAAAATTGTGCTTACAATCGGCGAAAAGCCAGCAGAATGACGCTGTGTCGGAGCTCGGTCGCCGAAGGCGGACGCCGGCCGTTCGACCGGATTACAGCTGCTGCAATTCCCCGGAGGCCACCACCGGCCCGTCCGGCCGGTTGGCCGACGGCGTATGGCCCGGCGCCTCCATGGAGACGGCGACGGCGTTGGCCGCACCGGCCGGACCAGACAGGGTCTGACCCAGGCTGTGGCGCGACGTGGTCGAGCCGTCGATGGCGCCGACCAGCTGCACTCCGCCCTCGGGCATGACCAGCCAGAGGTGCGGCACCCGTGTGTCGCCGGCCATCTTGTCCGTGGGGGCGAGGTAGAGCTCGCCCGTGGCGGTGTCATAGGCGATCGTCATGGCCGCCGCGCCGCCCTCCAGCGTCAGGGTGGCGACCCGGGTGACCGCCACAGCGGGGGCTGCCGGCGCGACCGGCGCGGGCGTGGGCTGGGCCACGAGCACGATCACCGCCGCCAGGCTGGCCGCCAGAAGTCCAGTCGAACCGATGGCCCAGCGCCGCCAGAAGACCACGCTGTTGTCATTGGCCGCGGTCGGCGGCGTCAGTCCGGCCTCGACCCGCGGCCAGACCCAGGGCGAGGGCTCGACCGGCGCCACGCCCTCGGCCAGGCCGCCGAGCCGTTCGTTCCAGGCCTCCACATGGGCCGCGAACGCGGAGTCCGATTCCTCGCGCGCCCGCGCGGCCGCCTCGTCCGTCGGCGACAGGACGCGCAGGGCCAGTTCGCCGGCCAGCAGTTGATCGTCCTTGGGATCGTCCCTGTCGGTGTCGGTGGGATCGGTCATGATTCGAGACAGGCCCTCAACCGAATCAGGCCGCGCCGGATCCAGCTTTTCATCGTGCCCAGTGGCACATTCTCGCGGACCGCCAGGGCGTCATAGGTCACGCCCTCGATGAAGGCGGTGCGGATAGCCCCGCCGGTCCGGTCGTCCAGCTGGCCGAGGCAGTCGTTGAGCCTCCGCACCTCGTCGCCGGTCTCCAGCGCCTGGGCCGGGGACGGGGCGTCGTCGGCGATGACGGTCACGGCCTCGTCGATCGGCGTGGACTTGCGCATCGCCGCGCCCGAGCGCAGCCGGTCGATCGCCCGGTTCCGGGCGATGGTCACCAACCAGGTGATGGGGCTCGCCCTGGAAGCGTCGAAGCTTCCGGCCTTCCTCCATACGGTCAGATAGGTGTCCTGCAAGACGTCCTCGGCGAGCTGTCGGTCCGCCAAGATACGCAAGGTGACTCCCAATAGCTTCGCGGAGGTCGCGTCATAGACGCGGCGGAAGGCCGCGCGGTCTCCTTCGCCGGCCCGGCCGAGCGCCAGGGCCAGTTCATCTCGGGTCAGGATCGCGCTCATTCATTGGTCCGGCAAAGCTAGGGGTCGAGTTGGCGGTGCCGGCAGGCGTTCGTCAAGCCGTTCAGTCGTGGAGATACACGATCCGCCGCAGCTTCGGATTCCGGCGCATCTCGGCGACGTGCGCTTCATGCGCCCCCGACGCCCGGGCGTCCCGTTCATTGGCCTCGACCCAGTGGGTGGTTTCGATGTCCTTCTGCAGCGCCTTCGCCGCCATCAGGTGGCCCGGAAACAGCATGTCGACGACGTCAGGCGCGAAGGGGATCACCTCGCCGACCGCCGTGGCCGTGCTGTCCAGCCCCAGATACCCGACCATTCTCAACAGGGTCCCGGGCGCCGCCCTGGCCTGGGCGGCCTGGACCAGCAGCCAGCCGGCCGCCCCGACGCTGTAGACCGTGCCCACGACGGGAATCCAGGTCAGCAGGCCGTCCAGCCCGATCCCGAAGGGCCCCACGCCCAGCACCCGATCGGACAGCTTCTTGACCCCCTCGACATTGGACCAGATCTTCTCGATATCCGCGACGGACCGTCTGGCCATGTCTGCCCTCCTGAAGCGAGACCGTAACGCGCCATGACGAGCCCCGTTCATCCGGAAAGGCAAGGCTTGCGTTCGGTCCTGCGTCGTTCCTGGCGGAAGTGGATGGATCGGGCGATCCTGTTGGGCCTTTCGCCGCTGCTGATCCTTGTTGTCCTGCTCCTCGCCGGGGTCGACAATCGCGCTGTCGACCTTGCGGCGCAGTTCTCGGCCCCGCTTCTCTTCGCCGCGATCGGCTTGGCCGCCAGCCTGGTCTTGCTGCGGCTGCGGGCCGCCGCGGGTGGAGGGGTGGCGGTCTCGGTCCTGCTCGGCGCCGCGGTCTGGCCGCAGTGGTTTCCCGAAGCCTCGACGCCCGAGCCGGAGGCGGCGATCGTGCGGCTCTATTCCGCCAATCTGTACTATCTCAACACTGACACGGCGCGGATCGGCCGGTCCATTGAGGCCGCCGACGCCGATATCGTCGTCCTGATCGAACTGGCGAGCGACCCCGAGCTGAAGGTCGACCGCCTGCTCGAGGGCTATCCCTACCGCGTCGCCTCCATGCGGCTGGACCAGACACGCGGGCCGTCGCGGTCCCTGATCGCGTCCCGCTGGCCTTTGACCGCCCGGGATGATCCGCCGGACGGGCTTCATTCGGTCGCGGCGACGGCCCGCACGCCACTGGGGCCCGTCAATATCGTGGGGGTCCACCTGACCCGTCCCTGGCCGTTCCAGCACTCTTGGGGCCAGATCAGCCAAACCATGGCCCTGCAGGCCATCGTCGAGGGGCTGGAAGGCCCGGTCGTGGTCGCCGGCGACTTCAACAGCGTCTCCAGCGCCCGGATCGGGAAACAGGTCCAGCGCGACATCGGTCTCCGCCCCGCGTCGGGCTTCCCCGGCACCTGGCCCGAAAACCTGCCGTCGGCCTTCGGCATCACCATCGACCAGGTCTACGCCTCGCCCGATCTGGCCTTCGTCAGCCGCAGCCTGGGCCTCAACACCAGCTCGGACCATCGACCGGTGGTGACCGAAATCACCCGCGCGGCGAACTGACCAGACCGGCCAGCCGCTCGGCGTGGCCGTTCGCCGGAAAGTCGTCGGCGATCCAGCTTTCCTCGAAGGCCTTCAACAACCGGCCCGTCTCGGGACCAGGTTCAACCCCCAGCCGCGCCAGGTCGCGTCCCCCGACCGGCAGGCGCGGCGCCCGCCAGCCTTCGGCCAGCGCCAGCAGCCGCCGCGCGCTTGCTTCGTGGGAAGGGCTGCCCGCCCAGCAGCGGTGCAGGGCGTCGGCGACGGCGCGGCGTCCATGGCGATAGACAGAGGCGCGGAGGTCGGCGTCGCTCAAGTCCAGCCGGACGGCGGGCGCGGCGCGCGCCGCCGCGGCGAGCCGGTCCCGCGTCGAATTCGGAAGGCGCAGCCGGGTCGAGGCCTCCCTGACCAGCGGCTCGTCGATGGGAAACAGCGTCATCAGACGCACGACCGGATCGGCGCTGATGTCGATCGCGGCGTCGAACAGAGGGCCTGCAGTCGCCTCGGGCAACACCTGCGCCAGCACGCCCGTCTCCGTCATGGCCGCCATGGCCGGGCGCGGGTCCGGCGCGGCCAGCAGCGTCATCAGTTCCTTCGAGACGCGTTCGGCCGACAGGCGCGTCATCCCGGACGCCAGGGACCGGCAGGCGTCCAGCGCCGCCGCGTCCGGCTCGCCCCGGCCGTACCAGGCGAAAAATCGGAAAAACCGCAGGATGCGCAGATAGTCTTCCCGAATGCGGGTCTCCGGATCGCCGACGAAGACGATCCGCCCCGCGGCGGCGTCGGCGACGCCCTCGCCGGTCGGATCGAACACCTGGCCTTCGCGATCGGCATAGAGGGCGTTCAGGCGGAAATCGCGCCGCGCGGCGTCCTCGGCCCAGTCGTCGGTAAAGGCGACGGTGGCGTTGCGCCCGTCGGTCGAGACGTCGCGGCGCAGGGTGGTGATCTCGAACGGTTGACGCTCAGACACCGCCGTGACCGTCCCGTGCGCCATGCCGGTCGGCACGGCCTTGAGACCCGCCGCGCGGATCGCGCGGTCGGTCTCCTCCGGCTTCAGGGTTGTGGCGATGTCGACATCGGCCACCGGCGCCCCGATCAGGGCGTTGCGCACGCAGCCGCCGACGAAGCGGGCGCAGCCGGGACCGCCGGCCGCCTCCAGCGCCGCCATCACCGCGCGGGTGGCGGATGCTGTGAGCCACGGCTGGTCGGTCAGCCGCTCCGTCACGCCGCATCCTCCGCGACGGCGACGCGCGGCGCGGCCTCCTCGCCGTACAGCCGCGTCCGCAGCGCCCGCACGATCCCCGCTGTCACCCCCCAGATGTACCGCTCCTCATGGGTGATGGCCCAGTACCACCGGCGCGGCTGGCCCTCGCGATCGTAGGAGTCGCGGCGGTGATTGGTGGGGTCCATCAGAAAATCCCACGGCGCCTCGAACACCTCGGCCACCTCATCCGGCGACGGGGTCGTGGCCGGCTTGGCGGTCAGCCAGCCGACCACCGGGGTGACGAGAAAGCCGGTGCCCGTCTCATAGGCGTCGCCGACGCCCAGCACCTCGACCAGCGCCGGGTCCAGCGCGACCTCCTCGAAGGCTTCGCGCAGGGCCGCCTCGACCGCCGTCTCGCCGGGATCCAGCCGGCCGCCGGGAAAGGCGATCTGGCCCGTATGGCTGGCCAGGCTGTCGGAGCGTCGCGTCATCAGCACCGTCGCTCCGTCCGGGCCGGCGATGACCGGTATCAGGACGGCGGCCGGCTTCAGCGTCCGAACGGGCCGCTCAGCCTCCGGATTGAGATCGAAGTCGGAGCGGGCCGGAAGACGATCCGCCGTCCAGGACGCCGCCGGTTCGAGATGCTCGATCAGACGTTCGCGCAGGGTCGCCAGACTCATTCGACCCCCGCCCCTGCCGGACCCAGAGCAAAGGGGACTCCGTCGGAATACACGGTCAGCCGCCCGTCCTCGATCCCCGCCATTTCGACCAGCTCATAGAAGACGGGCCGCGCGATCCGCGCCCACAGGTCGGCGCGCACATGGACGGACGGCGACGGCTCGCCGCTGTCCGGATCGGTCTCGACGCGGATCGGATGGTCGGGGCCCGCCTCTGTCTCGTCGCCGACGTCGGTCGTGAAGACCAGGGCCTCACCGCGACGCTCGAGGGCGACGGCGCGGAACGGTAAATCCTCCACCGTGATCGACAGCTTCTCGCCCGGCGTCACCAGCACATAGCCGTCGGCGTCCTTGCGCAGCACGGTCGAGAACAGCCGCACCAGTTCCGCCCGCCCGATCGGCGAGCCCTCGTGCAGCCAGACGCCGTCGCGGCGGACGACGATGTCGATCTCGCCGCAATGGGCGGGATGCCACAGGTGCACGGGCGGCAGGCCCCGGCCCGGCGCCTGCTTCGCCGCTGCGGCGACGCCGGCCAATCCTGTCTCATGCTTGGCGGGTTCAGACATGACCCAGACTTAGGCCGCGTCGACCCGATCGGAAAGGCGTCGCCCGCCGGCTCAGGCGGGTTGCACCTGTCCTGAAGGCTCGCGTTCGCCCCGCCACAGCACCCGACCCTGGTCCACCGGCCCGTTCAACCGCGCATCCGGCGCCGGTTTGAACCCGAAGCGGCCGAAATAGGGAAGGTCTCCGACCAGCAGGATTCCCTCGTCACCTGCATGGTCGATGCAGGCCTGCACCAGATCGGCGCCCAAGCCCGCCCGCCGGCTCGCCGCCGACACCGCGATCGGGCCCAGAAACAGCGCCGGCGCGCCGCCGACGGTGATCGCCCAGAGCCGCACCGACCCCACCACCTGCCCGTCCTCGCGGGCGACGAAGCCGGCGGCCACGGGCGCCCGCTCCCTCAGCCGTTCCGCGGTCTTGGCGAACCGGCCCGGGCCGAAGGCGGCCAGCACCAGGGCCTCGACCGCCGCTGCGTCAGCGGGGGCTTCCATCTCGATGCGCAGGGGCGCGGGTCTGGCGGGGACGTCGAACATGAGGGCGCGCAACTAGGGCCCGCGCGCCGACGAATCAACCGGCTTTTGAAAAGTCCGGCGCCCGCTTCTGACTGAAGGCCATGAAGGCCTCCATCGCCTCGGGGCTGGACATCTGGCTGCCGAAGGCCTCGCCCTCGCGCTGCATCAGCGCCCAGAGCCGCTCGGCGTCGCGCATCAGCCGCTTGGTCTTGCGGATGGAGTTGGGCGCCCGGGCCGCCAGCTTGCCCGCTAGCTCAGCCGCCACGGCCTCGACCTCGTCCGCCGGGACGGCGCGATTGGCCAGACCCCAGGCGACCGCCGTGCGGCCGTCGATGGGCTCGCCGAGAGCGAACAGTTCGAACGCCCGCTGATGGCCCAGCACCGCCGGCAACAGCATGGACGAGGCCGCTTCGGGCGCCAGGGCCAGATTGATGAACGGAACCGACAGCAGGGCGTCCTCGGCCACCACCACCATGTCGCAGTGCAGCAGCAGGGTCAGGCCGATGCCAACCGCCCTGCCCCGGACCGCCGCCACCGCAGGCTTGTCGAGATCCGCCAGGGCCTTGAGGAAGTCGAACACTGGCATCTGCGCCGGTTGCTGTCCCTGCGACCCGAGGGCGATGAAGTCGGCGATGTCGTTGCCGGCGGAAAAGCTGTCGCCCTGCCCTTGGAACATCAGCACCCGCACGGCGTCGTCGGTGCGCGCCCGCTCGGTCGCCTCGGCCAGCACCGTGTACATAGCCTGGGTGATCGCGTTCTTCTTCTCCGGACGCGCCAGGGTGACGGTCAGGACGCCGCCCGCCAGTTCGGTCTGAATTTGGTCGGTCACGCCGCCTCTCCCTGATTGATGAGCGTCCACCAGTCGACGCCGTCCGCATCGCGGGCCCGGCTGACCCGGCCCCGATGCAGCAGATAGTTCAGATGCGCGATCGCCTCGCCCGTGGCCATGCCCAGCACACCGTCGCCGACCGGCCGGGCGAACAGGGCGCCGAAGACATCGACCGCCCGCTTCGGCGTTCGCAACGTCTTCTCCAGCCGCTTCAGGGAAACCTCATGGCCCCGGATCAAGGCGTCCAGCCTCGTCTGCAAGCCATGGAACGGCTCGCCATGCGACGGCAGCACCAGCACCTCGTCCGGAAAGACCGTCTTCATCCGGGCCAGCGAGTCCAGCCAGTCGCCCAGCGGATCGGCCTCAGGCTCGGTCGGCCAGACGGACACGTTCGACGAAATTCGCGGCAGGATCTGGTCGCCGCCCAGCACCACGCCGTCGGCCTCGCGCCACAGGCAGGCGTGTTCCGGGCTGTGGCCCTCGCCGACCACGACGCGCCAGGCCTGACCACCGATGTGCAGCCGGTCGCCCTCGCGCATCCGGACATAGCCGGTCGGGATCGGCGAGACCGCGCGACCGAACTGGCCGAACTCGCGGCGGTAGGTTCCGATCTGGGCCTCGTCCCAGCCGGCGGCCCGATAATAGACCGCTCCGGCCTCCGGCGCCGGTCGGCCGGTGTCCGCCAGCAGCATCCGGGCGGTGACATATTCCACCCGGGTCATCACCAGCGGCGCGCCCGATCGCTCGCACAGCCATCCGGCCAGACCGATGTGGTCGGGGTGCATATGGGTGCAGATCACCCGCGTCACGGGCCGTCCGCCCAGCGGCCCGGCCAGCATCGCCTCCCAGCGGTCGCGCGAATCCGGGATGTTCAGGCCGGTGTCGACCAGGACCCAGCCGTCCCCGTCCGCCACCGCATAGACATTGATGTGGTTGAGGGCGATCGGCATCGACAGCCGCATCCACAGCACGCCCGGCGCGACCTCGGTCGCCTCGCCGAAGCCCGGCGGATCGCCGAACGGATAGACGAGGCCGCGCCCGCCCGGTGCGGCCGCCCTCATTTCCGCCCCGGGGACGCCATCCGCCAAGTCCGTCTCCAATCAAAACCTGGTCACTGATAGGCCGGAGGGCGCGCGCCGTCCAGCATCCGCCTTGACCCGACCACGGGCGTTCGTCATGGATCGCTGAACCGTCGTTACGGAGTTGTAGTCATGAATACCAAAGCTCTTCTGGGGGCCCTGGCCGCCGTGACCGTTGTGGCCGGCTTCGCCGCTCCGGCCTCCGCCCAAAGCCGTCAGGATCCCGAAAGCCGACAGACCCGGGAGACTGCCCCGGAGGCGGAAGAGAGCAACAGCAGCGCCTTCCAGCACCTGCGCTCGGCCGAAACGCAACGCGGCCGCCGCGGCCGACGCGCCGCCGCACCGGCGGCCCCGGCCGTCAGCGCTGAAGAGGCGAAGGCGACGGTCCAGACCCAACTGACGGCCGCGGGCATCGCCTGCGACGTCACCGAAGCCACCCTGGTGGGCATGGACGCTGAACAGCAGCCCGTGTTCGAAGCGGTGTGCGCCTCCGGCTCCGGCTATCTGGCCCTGACCACCACGCCGCCCCAGGCCTTCAACTGCCTCGAACTGGCCGGTCAGGCCGAGACGTCGCGGATGCGCGACCCTGAGGCCGCGGTAGGGCAGCAGTGCACCCTCCCCGCCAACCAGAACGGCCTGGCCGTCATCGGCGGCTTCGCCCGTGAGGCCGGTCTGGCCTGCACGGTCGATCAGGCCGGCGCGATCGGCAAGAACACGGCGGGAGACCTTGTCTACGAAGTGGGCTGCTCCGAGGCCAAGGGCTATTGGGTCGAACGGGCCGAAAACGGCTGGAAGACCACGCCCTGCTGGGACCTGGCCTTCTCCAACATCGTCTGCCGCTACACCACCGCCGCCGAGGTGCTGGCGTCCTGGCAAGGCGTCCTGGCCGGTTCTTCGGCCGCCGCCTGCGACGTCCAGGCGGGCCGCCGCGTCGGTCGCGACGCCCAGGGGCTGACGGTCTATGAGCTGAAATGCGGCGCCGGCGACGGCTATTTCGTCCGCGTGGACGCCGACTGGAAGGCGCAGCAGTTCCAGCCCTGCACCGCGGTCCAGCACATCGCCGGCGGCTGCACCCTGACGCCGGTTCCGGCCGCGGCGCCGGCCGCCGCCGAGCAGTAGTCCAACCCCAGGTCCGAAAAGACGCCCCGGAGTCCGCTCCGGGGCGTTTTCGTTTGGGCGATCCCCGCTTCACAGACCGCCCCGACGCGCCGTAAGCATGGCGGATGCGCATCGCCACCTGGAACGTGAACTCCGTCAACGCCCGCCTGCCGACGGTGCTCGCATGGCTCGAGGCCGTGCAGCCTGATGTGGTGGGCTTTCAGGAGATCAAATGCCTCGACGAGAAATTCCCTCGCGAAGCCTTTGAATCGCTCGGCTACAATGTCGAGACCAACGGCCAGAAGACCTACAACGGCGTCGCCCTGCTTTCGAAATATCCGCTCAGCGACGTGCGGCGCGGCCTGCCGGGCGTGGACGCCTCGGGCTTCGAGGCCGAGTTCGAACAGGCCCGCTATATCGAGGCGGTGATCGAGTGCCCGCGACCGGTGCGGGTGGGATGCCTCTACCTGCCCAACGGCAATCCGGTCGGGACGGACAAATTCGCCTACAAACTGGCCTGGATGGACCGGCTCCAGGCCCACGCCCGCGACCTGCTGCGGCAGGAAGAGGCCTTTACCCTGTGCGGCGACTACAACGTCATCCCCACGCCTGAGGACGCGAAGACCCCCGCCGCCTGGGTCACGGACGCCCTGTTCCAGCCCGAGAGCCGCGCCGCCTTCCGCGCCCTGACCCATCTCGGCCTGTCCGAGGCAGGGGCGCTGGGCAAACAGCCGCCCGGGACCTTCACCTTCTGGGACTATCAGGCCGGAGCCTGGCAGCGCGACCACGGCATCCGCATCGACTTCCACCTGTTGTCGCCACAGGCCGCCGATCGTTTCGTCGGCGTCGAGACCCACCGCGACGCCCGGGACATGGACAAGCCCTCGGACCACGTCCCCGTCCTCGTCGAACTCGAGGACTAGCCGGTGGCCGATGTGCTTCGGGTCATTCTGCTGGTGGCCCTGGCCGCGGCCGCCCTGACCACGGGGGCGCTGGTGCTCGCCTGGTGGATGGAGCCCGTCCGCCGCATGCGCCGGGCCCTGCTCAAGTCCCTGGGCGTCGTGCCGGAGGCGGAAGCGCTGTCGCCCGCCGAGGGCCGCGCCGCCGGACTCGATTTCGACGGGGCCCAGGTCGCCGTGCTCTGGAACCGTGGCGGCTCCGGCCTGGTCTATGCCTTCGAGGAGATCGAGGGCGGCGAGATCATCGTCGACGGCCATGTCGTCGCGCGGGTCCGACGCGGTGAGCCGCGCAAGGCGCTGGATCTGATGGCGCCCGACGCCGAACAGGTGGTGCTCCGGCTGATGTTCGCCGACGCCCGTCATCCGGAGTTTGAACTGGCCCTGTGGGACGCGACCCTGCCGGTGCAGACGGGTTCGCCCGGCGAGGCCCTGCGCCTCGGCCGGCGCTGGCTCTCGCATCTGGAAGCCCTGCTCAAGGGATAGCCTTGGCGCCCGTCCCGCGGAAGCGGGATGCGCGGTTGTTTGGGTCCCGCCCTTCCGCCTCCGCCCGCGGACCGCTAGAACCCCCCATCCCCTGTGACCTGAGTATCCCGGAGCGCCCCCGTGGCCCGCCTGTTTGACGCCTACATCATCGCCGACTGGACCGCCGCCGAGGGCAAGAAGCTGGGCGAGGGGTCCGTGTGGTTCGGCGTGGCCAAGCGCGACGTGCGCTTCCGCCTCTATACCGAGACCCACAATGTCGCGACCCGCGCCGAGGGCGAGGCCCTGCTGGCGTCGCTTCTGGCCGAGCACCGCAAGCGCGGCGACCGGGTGCTGGTCGGCTTCGACTTCAATTTCGGCTTCCCCGCCGGCACGGCCGAACGGCTGAAGCTGACCGGAACCCCGTGGTCGGCGATGTGGAAATTCCTCGCCTCGAACGTGGTCGACAAGCCCGACAACACCAACAACCGCTATCAGGTGGCGGCCAAGATCAACCGGCTGATGACGGACAACGCCTGGCCGATGTGGGGCGCGCCCGCCAACCAGGCGCAGCGCTGGCTGACGACGACCAAGCCGCCCGCCGGCTCGGGCGCCGACATTCCCGAATACCGCGCGACGCAGGACGCCGTGCGCAAGGGCAAGCTCCAGCCCAAGTCGGTCTGGCAGATGCACGGCGCCGGCGCCGTCGGCGGCCAGACCCTGGTCGGCGTCCCGGCCGTCCGCCGCCTGCTGGAGAAGCTGGGCCCATCGGGCGCGGTCTGGCCCTTCGGCACCGGCTGGCGGGCGCTGGACGCCGCCGACGTCGAGCCGCTCTCGGCCCTCGTCGTCGAGGTCTACCCCTCCATGTTCGACGCGAAGCCGAACCCTGGCGAGTTCAAGGACCAGGCGCAGGTTCGCGTCACCGCTGAACATTTCGCGAAACTGGACGAGACCGGCGCCCTGTCCGCCGCCTTCGCGCCGCCGAAGGGCGCCGACGAAGCCCTGATCGCGCGGGTCGAGCAGGAAGAGGGCTGGATCCTGGGCGCCTGAGGCAGGCCGTCATCGGGCCGTCACCGGGACGTCACCGGGGCCCCCTACCGCTGCGCCATGATCCGGCTCATCCTCGCTGTCCTTCTGATCCTGAGCGGGAGTCCCGCCCTGGCCCATCCGCTGATCATCGCCCACCGCGGCGCCTCGGGCGAACGGCCGGAGCATACGCGCGCGGCCTATCTGCTGGCGATCGACCAGGGCGCGGACTTCATTGAACCTGATCTGGTGATGAGCCGCGACGGCGTCCTGATCGTGCGGCACGAGAATGAGATCGGCGGCACGACCGATGTCGCGGCCCACCCGGCCTACGCCGATCGTCGAACGACGAAGGTCATCGACGGCGCGTCCGTGACCGGCTGGTTCACGGAGGACTTCACCCTCGCCGAACTGAAGACCCTCCGCGCCCGTGAGCGCCTGCCGGCGCTCCGGCCGGCCAACACCGCCTTCGACGGCCGTGAGCCGATCCTGACCTTCGCGGAAGTCCTGTCACTGGCCGCCGCGGCCTCGGCGCGCAACGGGCGCGTCATCGGCGTCGCGCCTGAACTGAAGCACCCGACCTATTTCCGGCGCCTCGGTCTGGCGATGGAAGCGTCCCTGATCGCGGCCCTGACCGCATACGGCCTGGCGACCGAGGACGCGCCCGTGCTGATCCAGTGTTTCGAGGTCGACGCCCTGAGATCGCTTCGGCGGATCACCGCCCTCCCCCTGCTGCAGCTGCTCGCGGCGACCGGCGGCCCCGCCGACCGGCCCGATCTCACCTATGCCGCGATGGCGGCGCCCGATGGGCTCGCCGACATCTCAGCCTATGCCGACTGGATCGGGGCGGACGCGACGCTGATCGAGCCGACGCCCGGCGCGGCCACCCGTCTGATCGCGAACGCCCACGAAGCCGGCCTGAAGGTCGCGGCCTGGACCTTCCGGGCGGAAAAAGCCTTTCTGCCCCCGTTCGATCAGCTCGGCGACCAACCCACGGACCACGGACGGCTGGCGGAGCGTCTGGCGCGCTTCGCCGCCTATGGCCTGGACGCGGCCTTCACCGATCACCCCGGACGTCTGACCGCCCGCTGAGCTCCAGGCGGACGGACCGTCCGGACGCAGCCGGGAACCCCGCGTTGGTCCAGGTCGATGGCTGGACCGCGGCGGGACCGGCCCGTTGCATCAGACGCGCGAGCGCGGATGCGCCAGTAGTCAGGACGATCATGTCGCGCTCCTGCGATTGCGAACCGTTTGCAAGTTTGCGTGGATCGTTGGGGCGTGGCAAGGGCGAAGCATCATCCGGCCCGGGGCGGAGCATCACCCATGCGTGAAGACGGCGCGCCCCCTGCCCCCGGCAAGAGCTGCGGCGAGTGCGGCCTGTGCTGCAAGCTGATGGGCGTCGCCGCCCTCGCCAAGCCCGCG
The DNA here is from genome assembly GCA_046292645.1 of Brevundimonas sp. GTDB lineage: Bacteria > Pseudomonadota > Alphaproteobacteria > Caulobacterales > Caulobacteraceae > Brevundimonas. Next base: position 815 of record JBKBQO010000026.1, on the reverse strand, counting down.
GGCCGGTGGTGCCGACATTTCAGCAAGACCCGCGGGTGCGGCGTCTATGAGGATCGGCCGGCCGACTGCCGGGTCTTCAACTGCCTGTGGCTATTGACCGACGCGCTGGATGAGCGCTGGAAGCCCGCCACAGCGGGCTTTGTCCTGCATAGCGAGCAGGCGGGCGCGCAACTGGTGGTCGAATGCGACGCATCCCGGCCCCACGACTGGCGACGCGAACCCTACCAGTCGACCCTGCGCCGCTGGGCGTCGGCGCCGGGTCAGGAGGTGCTGGTCTTCGCCGGGACGCGCGGCGTCCGGCTGGGCGATCCCGACACGCCGGTCCGGCGGGTCTGAAGTCTCCGTTCAGCGTCCATCGCCAGCACAGGTCGCGATTGGCCTAGCGCACGTCCACCGACTGGGCGATCTGTTCGGCCAGATCACGATCCGCGCCGTCCAGGCTCATGGTCCAAACGTGAATCTCGGCGGGGGCCGTGGGGCGCTGGAACAGGTGTTCCACCGCGCGGCGGACGCCGGTCTCGGTCGAGAGCACCGAGGTCCGACCGGCGGCCTCGACCATCTGGCCGCTGTAGATCGGGAACTGCGACGCCGGGCCCGTATAGACCATGACGAATGAGCGTTCGCCGCGACGGATGGTGTAGATGCGGAAGTCCGGCCCGGGCCGGCCGGTGACGACCTCGAACCCCGCCGGCAGGTCCACGGCGAACGGCAGGGCGGCGCGCGCGGCGCTGTCCAGCACCACGACGGTCGAGACCGCGGGCGGCGGCGGCGGCGGGGCGGCCTCGGCAGCCGCGGGCGCAGGGACGCGGGCGGGG
>JBKBQO010000025.1:0-21689 GCA_046292645.1 Brevundimonas sp. | reverse complement strand
GGGCGGGCGGTACGGCCGTCGGCTGGGCCGGCGCGGCGGCGGCGGTCGATGCGGGCGCGGGCGCGGGCGCCGGGGCTGGGCCGAGGGCCGCCAGGGGCGGGGCGTTCAGGTCGTCGGCGTCGATCGCCTGGCCGAAATCCTCGAACAGCATGACTCGGACATAGTCGATGGCGCCGCGGTCGCTGAACAGTTTGACGCGCCAGCTGCCGTCGATGCCGCGGGCCGCCACCCCGACGGGCACGCCGCGGGGGAAGCCGCCGCCGTCGCCGGACGACAGGATGCGGTCGCCGACCTGGACCGAGCCGACGCCGCGCATGAATTCGAGCCGCGGATTGTCGCTGCCGTCGCCCTTGAGGATGGCGCGGGCGTCGGTGCGGTCGACGAGGACGGGGATTTGGCTGGCCACGTCGGTGACCAGCAGCATGCGGCTGATGCCGGGCGAGGTTCCCACTACCCGGCCGACCACGCCGTGCTCGTTGATGACGGGATTGCCGACCCGGACGCCCTGGGCCGTTCCGGCGTCGATCAGCCGGGCCTTGGAGAAGGGGCCGCGGGCGTCCAGCACGGAGCGGGCCGTCTGCATGGCCACGGGCGGCTCGGGCCGGATGCCCAGCATGGCCTCGTAGCGGGCGTTGACGTTCTTGAGGGCGATGGCCTGATCGCGCCAGGGCTGGAGCTCGGCCAGTTCGCGCTTGAGCCGGCGGTTCTCGGACACGGCGAAGAAATAGCCGCCGACGAAGTCGGAGGCGTGGCCGAACCAGCGCACCGGAGCCGCGAAGACGCCGCCGACGGGGCCGGCCACGGCCTCGACCCCGGAGCGGACGGGCTGGTAGGGCGAGGTCTGGGCCCGGGCGTCGCTGATCAGCAGCAGGATGCAGCCGATGGCGGCGAGCACGACTGTGACCGCCGCGGTCCAGACCAGCGGCACCCTGATGTTCTCGAACGGTCCGTCGCGAAACGCCACGGCGCGCCTTCCTCAGAAAAAGGGAATCAGCGGGACGCCCCCGGCCGATCTGTCGAGCCTATCGCAAAATCCATGCCGGTTGGAAACCGGCTACAGGCTCACGATAACGGGGATTTGCGGCGGTGTTTCGACCGGGCCGCTAGAGGGCCGAGTCGAGGACGCCCTTCATCCACCGGGGATGCTCGAGCACCCGGCCGCAGCCGATGGCGACGCAGGACAGCGGATCGTCGGCGACCGAGACCGGCAGGCCGGTGTGGTCGCGGATTTCGGCGTCAAGGCCGCGCAGCAGGGCCCCGCCGCCGGTCAGCATGATGCCCTTGTCGGCGATGTCGGCGGCCAATTCGGGCGGGGTGGCTTCCAGCGCCACCTTCACGGCCTCGACGATCTGGGAGACCGGCTCGGCGAGGGCTTCGGCGGCCTGACGTTCCGAGATGCGGACCTCGCGCGGGACGCCCTGCATCAGGTCGCGGCCCTTGACGTCGATCGACAGGCCTTCGCCGTCGGCCGGGATGCGGGCGGTGCCGATGTCCTTCTTGATGCGCTCGGCGGTGGTCTCGCCGATCAGAAGGTTATGGTTGCGGCGCATATAGGAGATGATCGCCTCGTCCATCTTGTCGCCGCCGACGCGGACCGAGCGGGAATAAACGATGCCGGACAGCGACAGGACGGCCACCTCGGTGGTGCCGCCGCCGATGTCGACGACCATGGAGCCGGTCGGCTCGTGGATCGGCAGGCCGGCGCCGATGGCGGCGGCCATGGGCTCGTCGATCAGGCCGACGCGGCGGGCCGAGGCGTTGAGGCAGGAGTCATTGATGGCGCGGCGTTCGACGGCGGTGGCGCCCGACGGCACGCAGACGATGACCTTGGGGTTCACGAAGCCCTTGCGGTTATGAACCTTGCGGATGAAGTGCTTGATCATCTCTTCGGCGACTTCAAAGTCGGCGATGACGCCGTCGCGCATGGGGCGGATCGCCTCCATGTGACCGGGGGTGCGGCCCAGCATCTGCTTGGCCTCTATGCCCACGGCGTGAACGATCTTGCGGCCGCCGACGTTGCGCAACGCCACCACCGAAGGCTCGTTCAGCACGATGCCCTTGCCCTTCATGTAGATCAGGGTGTTGGCGGTGCCGAGGTCGATGGCGATGTCGTTGGAGATCGCGCCGAAAATGCTTGAGAACATGGGTCCGGGATACCGTTCGTTCGGGCCTGAAGGGGCTTGCGTCAGTCTCGATCCGCTTCGGCGACGCCCCGGCGCCGCGCATCCCCACGCACCGCCTCCTGATCGTTATCGCCTGACCGACCTTGGCGCTCGTTTGCCCTTGTCAGGAGGGGAATACAAGCCCCGCGGGGGGTTGCGACGCATACGGACCAGCGTGGCCGTTCACGATGCCGTCACTCGCCCGCTGGTCGGCTTGACCGAGGCTGTCGCCGAAGACCTGCGCCCACCCTCAGTCCGCCCCGGAGGCCCGTTCCCGCCGCTTCACCAGTTCGCGCACGCCCAGCATCAGCCCCATCCAGACCAGGGCAACGACGGCGAGAATCAGCGAGGTCCAGATTCCGTCGCCGCTGACCGCGGCCACCACCGCCCCGCCGAAGAAGGCCACCAGGGCGGTCTTGGGCAGGACGCCGAGGGCGCAGCCGGCGAGGAAGGCCGAAAAGGACGCCCGGGTCGCGCCGAAGGCCATGTTGACGACGATGAAGGGCGCCGATGGCACGTTGCGGATCATGAAGCTGGCGTAGAAGGCGTTCTTGCCGACGAATCCCTTGAGCCGGTCCAGGGTTTGCCCGCCGAACCGGTCGAGCAGCCGCGCCGTCGGCCCTCGCCCCAGCCAGTAGGTCACCCCCGCCGAGGCCACGGTCGCCGCCCAGCTGTAAAAGAAGCCCAGCGACGGTCCGAAGGCGACCACGCAGGCCGCGATCAGGATGAACTGCGGCGCGCCGACGAAGGCGGCGGCGATGAACAGGCCGACGGTGGCGACGAAGGCCCATGGGCTGCCGCGATACCCCTGCAGCCAGGCCTCGAGATTATGCTCGGCCGTCAGGTCGAACTGACTCTTGCCGATCAGCAGCAGCCCGACCATGGCGGCGAGCAGCAAGGCCGTCGCCAGCGCCGTGCGCCAGGGGCGGCCCTCCATATTGAGGATGAAGTCCAGCAGACGGCGCATAAGGCCGATTAGCAGCGGATCGGCCCGCGCGCGAGAGCGCCCGCCCTCAGCCCGGCGCCGCCCCCTGCCCTGACGCCACCGGTTGCCCGACCGTGGCCCGGACTCCCATCGCCGGCGCCTTTTCGAACGTCAGGGTCAGCGACACCTGTTCTCCCGCGACGAGCGGCTGTTTCAGGGCCAGCAGCATGATGTGGACGCCGCCCGGCTGGAGTGCGACCGGCTCTCCCGCGGGCAACGCCAGTCCGTTCTCAAGCTCGGCCATCGACATCATGCCGTCGGCGATCTTCATCTCATGCACCTGGCCCTCGCCGGCGACCGGGCTGGCGACGGCGACCAGGCGGTCGTCGACGCTGGCGGTCAGGGTCAGGTAGCAGGCGGTCATGGCGCGACCCTTGGGCGTCGGGCGGCACAGGGCGTCGGCGGTCGCCACGGCGGCGGGAACGTCCGGCGCATCCGCCGGTCCGCAGGCGGCGAGGGCCAGCAGGACGGCGGGGATCAGCGGGCGGTTCATGCGGGGCTCCTTGCGGCTCGGGCGTCAAGACGACGGCGCACCAGGGTTGCGGCGCGCTCGAGCGCCAGGGCGACGACCAGGCTGAGGCCGGTCAGGGGATAGAGGATGGCGAGGGGCAGGACGATGCTCAGCACGGCGGCGCGCACGCGCGGTCCGGGCGGCGCTTCGGGTGCGCCGATGCGGCCCTTCGACAGCCTGGGCGGCCGGCGCTTCCACCACATCATCACGCCGCTGATCGCCAGCAGCCAGACGGCGATGCACCCGCCCAGCATGAGGTAGCGGTTGATCCAGCCGTATTGCGTGCCCTGGTGGACGGCGACGCCCCATTCGAAGGCCCTGGCCCCGACGCCGAACTGGTCATAGCCGATGTCGGCCCGCACGGCGCCGTCGGCTCCGTCGATGTACAGGACGCGGGTGTCCTCGACCTGCCGGACCTCGCGCGCGGCGGTGAAGGCCAGCGCTGGATCACTCGGGCTGGACACCAGATAGGGGCGCGCCAGCCCTTGGGCGTCGGCGGCTTCGATCACCCGGGTCAGGCTGGCCGGACCGGCGTGGGGCGTGGGCATGACCATCCCCTCCATGGTCCAGCCGACGCCGACGGGCGCATCGACCGGATGGGCGGCATGGGCGAAGGGGCCGGCGGTCGGCGCCTCGGGCCGGCCGAGGCCGTGCGCCTTGACGTAGCCCATATACTGGTCGCCCCAGAAGGCCGACCACGGCATGCCCGTGACGGCTAGGAAGGCGATGATTGCGCCGGCGTAGAGGCCGGTGACGGCGTGCAGGTCGCGCCAGAAGGGGCGGCGTTTCGGATCCGTCGCCCGGATCGAAACCACCCCCCTGCCCGGCCCGCGCGGCCACCACAGAAACAGGCCGGTGGCCACGAGGATGATGGCCCAGCCGGCGACGATCTCGACGACATAGTTGGCCCAGGGCCCGATCAGGGCCAGGCTGTGCAGCTGTTTGACCGTCTCCATCACGCCCCCGAAGGCGGTGTCGCCGATCAGCCGGGCGTCATGGGGATCCACGAAGGCGGTGCGCTGTCCGCCGTCGACCATGGACACGGTGAGACGCACAGCCTCGTCCGGCCGGGCCGGGACGCGGACATTGGTCACCGTCCCGCCCACGCCGGCTTCGGCGGCGGCGACCCAGCGGTCCGGCGCGGCCGCGGCGGCGCGCGGCTGGACCCGGGACAGGTCGCGATAGACGAGGCCGTCGATCTCGTCGGCGAACAGATACAGGGCCCCGGTGAGGGCCATCAGCATCAGGAAGGGCAGGACCAGCAGGCCGGCGTAGAAATGCCAGCGCCAGACGGCGCGGAACGGGCCGGACGGCGCGGCGGAATGCGCCGCGGGGGTCGGAGGAAACATGTCTGGGGAATCCTGAACGGGGAAAGGACGCGCGCCGGCCAAGAGGCGGCGCGCGGGCGATTCGGCGGTTCAGGCGGTGGGGGGAGCCGTGGAGGGCGGCGGCAGGCCGGCGCGAAGCAGGCCGCAGCGCCACGGGCCGGCGCGGGGCCGTTCGGGGCGGGCTGGCGCGAGCCGCGTCGACGTGGACGGCAGGACGATCGGCAGGGCCGGCAAGGTGGTCAGGGCCGACAGGACGCAGTCGGCGCAGGTCAGGCTGTCCATCGGGGTCGGCGACCGGGGCTCCGACGCGCCGCCGGCGTCGAAGACGACCAGGATGCGGTCGCCGGAGCACAGCATGACCGGCTCGCCCGTCGCCGCCGACGCCGCCACGGCGGACGGCAGCAGCGATCCGAACACGACGGCGAAGACCGCGGCCAGGAAGGCCAGCGATCGCATCAGGGACCAGGACGGGGCGGCGCAGGTCGACACAGGACGGTCCTATGGCGGGAGCGGTGCGCCGTAAAGAGCGAAGGCCGCGCGCCCAAGCGTCGCGGCGGGCCGAACGAATCGCCCCTTGGCGCATTCCCCCCGGCGAGGAGACTGATCATGGCCGCACGACCCACCTGGCAAGGACATCTGAAGCTGTCGCTCGTCACCTGTCCGGTGGCGCTCTACACGGCGACCAGCAGCAGCAATGACGTGCGTTTCCACCTGATCAATCCGGAGACCAACAACCGTATCCGGATGGTGCCGACCGATCCGGACACCGGTCCGGTCGAGCGCAGCGATCTGGTGCGCGGTTATGAGGTGTCCAAGGACGAATACGTCCTGTTCGACGAGGCCGATTTCGAAAAGGTCCGGCTGGAGAGCACCCGGACCATCTCGATCGACAAATTCGTCGACGAGAGCGAGATCGACCGGCTGTACTGGGACTCGCCCTTCTATGTGGTGCCCGAGAAGGGGGCCGGGCTGGAGGCCTTCGCCGTCATCCGCGACGCCATGCAGAAACAGGGCAAGGTGGCCCTGGGCTGTCTGGTGCTGCGGGGCAAGGAGCGGCAGGTGGCGCTCGAGGTGCGCGGCAAGGGGCTGGTGGCCTATACGCTGCGCGCCCATGAGGAGGTGCGCGACGCCGCCGACTATTTCGACGACATCAAGTCGGTCAAGGCCGACGCCGATATGGTCGAGATCGCCGCCCGGATCATCGGCCAGAAGGAGGCGGACTTCGATCCCGCCGACTTCAAGGACCGCTATGACGACGCCCTGCGCGAGATGATCAAGGCCAAGACCAAGGGCGGCAAGGGCACGGTGGACGTGCCCGAACCGGACGACACCAATGTCATCGACCTGATGGCGGCCCTGCGGAGCAGTCTGAAGGGCTCGGCCGCGCCGGAGAAGAAGCCGGCGGCGAAGAAGGCCCCGGCGAAGAAGGCGGCGGCCGCGAAGAAGGCTCCGGCGAAGAAGAAGGCGGCTTAAGCCTCAGCCGACGCCGACCTTCTTGAGGATCGGCCTCAGGCTGGCCTCCGACGTGCGGAAGTCGGCCCAGGGATCGGGCTTTTTCAGCATCGCGGCGCAGTTCCACAGGTTGTAGGCCGACGGGTCGAGGCCCGCCTTGACCTGGCCCCAGGACAGCGGGAAGGCGACGCCCGCCCCGGGCCGGGCCCTCGGGGACCAGGGCGCCACGGCCGTGGCCATGCGGCCGTTGCGCAGATAGTCGATGAAGATCTTCCCGCCCCTCGCCTTCTTGGCCAGGGTGGTGGTGAAGCGGTCGGGGGCGTCGGCGCGGACCAGTTCCGACACCGCCTTGGCGAAGGCCTTGGCCTGGTCCCATTCCACCCGGCTGCGAGCGTCCGCCTTGATCGGAACGACGACGTGCAGGCCCTTGCCGCCGGTGGTCTTGACGAAGGCGGCGAGGCCGAGGCCTTCCAGCTTGACCTTGACGACCTTGGCCGCGGCGATGACGTCGGCGAAGTCCAGGCCCTCGTCGGGGTCGAGATCGAAGGTGATCTGTTCGGGGGTTTCGGGATCGCCGGGCTTGCAGCCCCAGGGGTGCAGCTCCAGCCCGCCTGACTGGCCGATGGCGACCAGACCGCCGACGTCGACGACGCCGATGTAGGGTTTGCGCTCCTTCACATCGATCAGCTTCAGCCGGGGATTGGAGCCGGGCATGGCGTGGCGCTGGAAGAATTTCTCGCCCGTAATGCCTTCCGGCGTGCGGATGATCGAGACCGGCCGGTCGGAGACGTGCGGCAGGATCCGCTCGGCCGCCGCCTCGTAATAGCGGACCAGGTCCGCCTTGGTCAGGGCCGGCCGGCCGTCGACGGCGGGCCACAGCACCTTGTCGGGGTTGGAAATGGTCACGCCCGCGACGACCAGCTTGCCCTTGCCCGCCCTGACGGGGCGGTCGCCCGGCATGGGCAGGGTCGTAGCCGTCGAATGGCGGCCGGGCTCCTTGGCCGGGTCTGAGGGCGTGTGCGGGGCCTCGGTCACCTCGGCCGGCGGCTTGTCCTCGCGCAGGCCCTTGAAGGCGGCCTGGCGCAGGGAGCCGGTGTCGGTATAGCCGCCGTGCTCGACCTCGGCGACGAGCACCGGCTTCGTCCAGTGGATGGTCATGCCGCCGGCGCGGGACTTGCTCGGCGCGCCCTTGCCGACGAAGGGACTGCGGTCGGTCTCGGCGGCCTTCAGCTTCGGCAGCAGCGTCTTGAGCACGGTCTGGCTGTAGCCGGTGCCGACGCGGCCGAGATGGCGGAGGCCGCCGCCCTCCCGCGCGTCCTGGTCGTTGACGCCGACGATCAGGGAGCGGAAGCGATCGCCCTCGGAGGTCCAGCCGCCGATGACGACCTCGTCGCCGCCGCGGCATTTGGATTTCAGCCAGGTGGTCGAGCGGCCCTCCGAATAGGGGGCGTCCAGCTTCTTGGAGATGACCCCCTCGAGGTCCATGCGGCAGGCGCTCTCGAGGATGGCCTGGCCGGTGGTGGCGAAATGGTCGACGTAGCGGATGCGGGCGCGCGCATCCTTGGGGATGCGGTCGATGTAGGCCTGCAGCCGGGCCTTGCGGTGCGACAGCGGCAGTTTGCGCAGGTCCTCGGCCCCCTCGAACAGAAGGTCGAAGGCGAAATAGACCAGCTCCCCGGTATGGCCGTCCGATATCCGGGCCTGCAGGGCGGAGAAGTCGGGCATGTGGTCTTCGGCCAGGGCGCAGAGTTCGCCGTCGACCACGGCGTCCGGCCACTGCGCGGCGTCGGCGGCGAGCTCGGGGAACTTCTCGGACCAGTCGAGGCCCTTGCGGGTGCGGACCGTGGCGCGGCCGCCGCCGGCCGCGACCTGCAGCCGGTAGCCGTCGAACTTGATCTCATGGGCCCAGCCGGCGCCGCGCGGTGGAAAGTCGGCGATCTTGCACAGTTGGATCGGAACGAAGGCGTGGGGTTTCGCGGCCTTGCTGGTCACGGCGGGGCGGGCCGCGGGTTTGGGCGGGGCCGCGCGCGTGGTCTTCTTGGGGGACCCCCAGGTCTTCTTGCCCTCGGCGATCTCGGCCAGCGACCGGCCCGTGGTGATCGAGGCGTCGATCTCCATATTTGCGTCGCCCTCGCCCGGAACGGCGTATTCGTCCTTCTCCTTGATCAGCAGCCAGTTGTTGCGCTTGGACGGCTTGCCGCGATCGGACTTGAGCCGCACCAGGGCCCAGCCGCCCTTCAGTCGTTCACCGTCGAGGATCATCTTGACCGACCCCTTGGCGAAGTCGGCTTCCAGCGTGTCCGGGTGCTGCGGCGTCCACGACCCCGTATCCCACAGCTGGACCGTGCCCGCGCCGTAGTTGCCGGCGGGGATGGTCCCTTCGAAATCGCCGTAGTCCAGCGGGTGGTCCTCGACCTCGACCGCCAGCCGTTTGACCGCGGGATCGCGCGACGGGGCCTTGGTCACGGCCCAGGATTTCAGCACGCCGTCCTGTTCGATGCGGAAGTCGTAGTGCAGCCGCGTCGCCGCGTGGCGCTGGATCAGGAAGCGCAGGGGCGCCGCCGCCTTGCGCCGGCCCTTCGTCCCCTTGGGTTCCGGCGTCTCGTCGAAACGCCGCTTGTCCTGATAGGTCTTGAGCTCGCCGCGCATGCCATCCCCTGGATCTCTTGGGGATTGAACGCCTGATGAGGGCTTCGGATCAACGCCGTCGGAGAGCGGCGGCATTTGATCGTCCTTTCGCATCTGCGTAAGGATGCGCGCCTTCCCCGGGAGTCGCCATGTCCAGCCTGCAGTCGTCCGCCCTCGCCCGCGTCAAGCCGTCCGCCACCCTCGCCGTGACCGCCCGCGCCCGCGAGCTGAAGCGCGAGGGCCGGGACGTGATCGGCCTGGGCGCCGGCGAGCCGGACTTCGACACGCCGGACAATATCAAGGAAGCCGCCATCGCGGCCATCCGTCGGGGCGAGACCAAATACACCGACGTCGACGGCATCCCCGAGCTGAAGACGGCCATCGTGGACAAGTTCGCGCGCGAGAACGGCCTGACCTATGCGGTCAACCAGATCCACGTCGCCCCGGGCGGCAAGACGGTGATCTACAACGCCCTGGTGGCGACCCTGTCGCCCGGCGACGAGGTGATCGTGCCGGCGCCCTATTGGGTCAGCTATCCGGACATGGTGCTGCTGGCAGGCGGAGAGCCGGTGCGGGTGGTCGGGCATGAGGCCGACGGGTTCAAGCTGAAGCCCGAGGCGCTGGAGGCGGCGATCACGCCGCGGACGAAATGGCTGATCCTGAACAGCCCGTCGAACCCGACCGGGGCCGCCTATACGGGCGCCGAACTGGAGGCGTTGGCCGCGGTGCTGCGCCGGCATCCCCAGGTCTGGGTGATGACCGACGACATGTATGAGCACCTGATCTACGGCGATTTCGAATACAAAACGATCGCCCAGGTCGCGCCGGACCTGATCGACCGGGTGCTGACCGTGAACGGCGTGTCGAAGGCCTACGCCATGACCGGCTGGCGGATCGGCTACGCCGGCGGGCCCAAGCCGCTGATCGACCTGATGCGCAAGGTGGCCAGCCAGACGACGTCGAACCCGTCTTCGGTCAGCCAGTGGGCGGCGGTCGAGGCGCTGAATGGACCGCAGGACTTCATCGCCGAGCGGGCGACGCATTTCGAGGCGCGCCGCGACCTGGTCGTGTCGATGCTGAACCAGGCGACGGGCATCCGCTGCGCCAATCCCGAGGGCGCCTTCTACGTCTATCCCTCGATCGAGGGGCTGATCGGCAAGACTGCGCCCGACGGGACGGCGATCGACGGCGACGACGCCTTCGCGACCGCTCTGCTGGACGCCGAGGGGGTGGCCGTCGTGCAGGGCTCCGCCTTCGGCCTGAGCCCCTATTTCCGCATCAGCTATGCGACGAGCGAAAACGTGCTTGAAGAGGCCTGCACGCGAATCCAGCGGTTCTGCGCGGGATTGCGCTGATCAAGCGGCGCGGCTGACCGCAAAGTCGGCCAGCTGCTCCAGCGCCGCGCGCCAGTCGCCGACAGGCAGCACGTCCAGGGCGGCCTTGGCGGCGTCGGCGTAGTCGTGGGCGAGGTCGAGCGTGGAGCTCACCGATCCAGTGCCGACGATCAGCTCGCGGGCGCGGCGGAAATCGTCCTCGGTGCGCTGGCCGCTGTTGATGGTGCGGTCCCAGAAGGCGTCCTCGCGGCCGCGCGTGCGGGCGGCGGCCAGCAGCAGCGGCAGGGTCACCTTGCCCTCGCGGAAGTCGTCGCCGGCGTTCTTGCCGAGGGTCTCGGACGCGCCGCCGTAATCCAGCGCGTCGTCCGCCAGCTGAAAAGCGAGGCCGAGGTTCATGCCATAGGCGCGCAGGGCCTCGACCGCGGCCTCGTCCGCCCCGGCGCCGACGGCCCCGGCCTCGGCGGCGGCGGCGAACAGCTCGGCGGTCTTGGCCGAGATGATGCGCAGATAGGTGTCCTGGTCGAGATTGAGGTCATGGGCGCGCGTCAGTTGCAGGACCTCGCCCTCCGAGATGACGCTGGACGCCCTGGCGAGGATGCCGAGGGCCCGCATCTGGCCGGTCTCGACCATCAGTTCGAAGGCGCGGGCGAACAGGAAGTCGCCGACCAGGACGCTGGAGGGCGCGCCCCAGATCAGATGGGCCGCGACCTTGCCGCGGCGCAGGTCCGAGCTGTCGACCACATCGTCGTGCAGCAGGGTGGCGGTGTGGATGAACTCGACCGCGGCGGCCAGTTTGACGGCCGCCGTGATGTCTTCGGATGCGCCCGAGGCGCGGGCGGCGGCGAGGGTCAGCAGCGGCCGCAGCCGCTTGCCGCCGGCGGCGATCAGATGCTCGGCCAGCAGCGGTATAACCGGGACCTGCGACTGCATCCGGTCGAGGATCAGGGCGTCGACCGTCGCCATGTCGCCGGCCGCGAGCCGGACAAGCGGCTCGACACTCCCCTTGGCGCGGGGCTCGGCGACAGTGACAGCGTCCAACGAATTTCTCTTCGGCAGGGCGGCGCAGGGGAGAATCGCGCCCGAAAATCCAGTCCCCGCCTTGCCCGGCGGCGATGCGGCGCACAATGGTGATCGGGCCATGAAGGGTCAAGCCGCGTGACCGTCGCACCGCGATCGCCAACCGACGGACAAACCGTTGAAAACGCCCTGCTGGACGGGCGCGTCCGGCTGCGTCAGCCGGCCCGGGGCTATCGGGCCGGGATGGACGCGGCCCTGCTGGCGGCGGCTGTGTCGCTCGAGCCGGGGCAGAGGCTGATCGAGGCCGGCTGCGGCGCCGGGGCGGTGCTGATGCAGGTCGCGGCGCGCCGGCCGGACGCGGATCTGACCGGGCTGGAGCGCGACCCGGCGATGGCGGCGCTGGCCCGGGACAATGCGACGCTGAACGACGCCCGGGCCCGGATCGTCGAGGGCGACGTCGCCGCCGGCTTCCGCGCCCTGGACCTGCCGCCGTTCGACTGGGCGGTCAGCAACCCGCCCTTCTTCGACGATCCGGCGGCGTTGCGGGCCCCCGCGCCCGGCAAGCGCGGGGCCTGGATGGCCGACGACGGGCTGAAGGCCTGGACCGGCTTCCTGCTGAAATCCGTGCGCGAGGGCGGGCGGATCGTGGTGATCCACCGCGCCGACCGGCTGGCGGACCTGCTGGGCCTGCTGGCGGAGACGGCGGGATCATTCTCGGTCCGGGGCGTTCATCCGTATGCGGACGAACCGGCGAAACGGGTTCTGGTGCAGGCGATCAAGACGGGCAAGGCGCCGCTGCGGCTGCTGCCGCCGCTGGTGCTGCACGACCGCGGGGGGGCCAAACACACGGCCGAGGCCGAGGCCATCCTGCGGGGCGAGGCGGACCTGGGCTGGTGACCTTGCGGCCGCGCCCCTCCCCTACGGAATCAGCCGCTCGGCCCTGAGCTGTTCGAACAGGGCGAAGAAGGCGTCGTCGGTCGGCTGATAGTCGGTGAAGCCGAGGCGGCGGCTCTTGCTCATGTCTGTCATCACCTCGATCGGCCGACCCAGATCGGCGTCCGTGTGCCAGGGCGAGGACAGCCGCGCCAGATCGGGCTCGACCAGGCCTTCGCGCTCGGCGAGGCGGCGCCAGACCGGGGCGTCGTCAGCCATCTGGACCTCGAGCGGCAGCACCGTCCCGTCGAAATCGGCGGCCTCGACATCGAACCAGTCGGCGATCCGGCCCCACATCCAGCTCCAGCGGAAGACGTCGCCGTTGACGACGTTGAACGCTTCATTGGCCGCCGCGGGGGTCGCCGCCGCCCAGACGAGGTGACGGGCCAGCTGGCCGGCGCTGGTCATGTCCGTCAGGCCGTTCCACTGCGCCTCCGAACCGGGAAAGCGAAACGGGCGGCCGGTCTCGCGGCACAGGACCGCGTAGGCCGCGAGGGTCGAGCCCATGTTCATGGCGTTGCCGACGGCCCTGCCGATGATGGTGTGGGGGCGGTGGACGCTCCAGGTAAAGCCGTCGCGGGTGGCGGCGGCGAAGACCTCGTCTTCCTGGGCGTAGTAGAAATTCTCGATGTCGAGCCGGCCCTGCTCCTCACGGAAGGGCGTCTTCGGCAGCACGCCTTTGCCATAGGCCTCGAACGGGCCGAGGTAGTGTTTCAGGCCGGTCACCAAGGCGACGTGGGCGACCGAGGCGGCTGGGCGGACGGCGTCCAGCACGATGCGGACCATGGCGGCGTTGACGCGGATGTTGTCGGCCTCAGTCGCCTGCCGCGACCAAGTGGTCAGGAAGACCGCATCGGGGCGAGCGTCCGCGAGGGCGGCGGCGGTCGCGGCCGGATCCATAAGGTCGGCGGCGACGGGGGCGACGCCGGTCTGGGCGGTGGGACTGCGAGCGAGGCCCAGCACCTGCCAGCCCTGGCTGACCAGTTCGGCCGCGACCGCGCTGCCCGCGATTCCGCTTGATCCCACCACCAGCGCCGTTTTCGACATCACCAACTCCTGTACTATGGGCCTGCAAGTGGGGGGTGGAGGGTCGGCGCGCCAGCGCAGGCCCGAGGCGAGACCGGTCTTCACCCTTTCGCGGCGCGGGCTTCCCTTCCCCCCGGGGGGACGGGGGATGTATGGGTGCCGGATGTCCCTGCGCCCCCTCTTCGTCACCCAGGTCTATGAGTCCAGCCTGGCCGCCGCCCCCGGCTTCCCGGCCTTCCACGCCGACCTGGCGGCGGCCTGCCGCATGCTGGCGGCCGAGGATCACGCCGGTCGCGCCTGGTGTCGTGAACACAGCTATCGCGGCTACACCTCCTATGGGTCCCTGACCGACCTGCCGCACCGCCTCCCGGAATTCGGCGAGTTGAAACGCCATCTCGACAAACACGCCCAGGCCTATGCCAAGGCGCTGAATTTCGATCTCGCGCGCAAGCCGCGGCTCGACAATCTCTGGGTCAATATCCTGAAGCCGGGCGGCGGCCACGCCGGCCATATCCACCCCCACGCCTTCCTCAGCGGCACCGTCTATATCGAGGTCCCGGACGGGGCCTCGGCCCTGAAGCTGGAAGATCCCCGCCTGCCGATGATGATGGCCCGCCCCGGCGTGCACGCCGACGCGCCCGAGGCGGAACGGCCGTTCGTCTATCTGGCGCCCCGGCCGGGCACGGTGCTGATGTGGGAAAGCTGGCTGCGGCATGAGGTGCCGCCCAATGCGGCGAAGAGCGAGCGGATCTCGGTCAGCTTCAACTACGCCTGAGGCGATCCGCCCGCCGCGGCGCCTTTCCCGCCGACGATCGTTTCCCCGGCGGATCGCCGCCCTTGCGCGCCGCCCCCGCCGGATTCCACAGTTGGGACATGATGACCGAACCGACCGCCCCGATCACGCCCCAACGCTTCCTCAAGGGGCTGCCGAACGAGGTCGGCCCCTTCGCGCAGCATGGCGTGACCGGCCGCATCCTGGATCCGGCTATGACCGTGTCCCTGCGTCCGCCGGTGGCCATCCATCCCGCCGGCCTGCCGGTCGACGACAGCTATGCCGCGGGCCCGACCTTCGTCATGCGGGTCCCGGGCGGGTTCGCCGATCCCGCGACCGGCTACGCCTTCGATTCGCAGCGGCGGCTGATCCGCGAGTCCGCCGTCGTCCAGAAATACGCCTATGAGGCCGCCGACCTCTATCCGAGCCTCGATTTCGACGGGGCGATGGAGATCGGGGGCGGCGACGTCCACGTCATCACCAATCAGCGGCCCGAGAACTACTGCCGTTGGTGGCTGGACACCCTGTCCAAATACTATCTGTTCGAGACCTTTCCGCTGGACTCCGGGGCGGCGCGGCCCCCGGCCGCCACCCTGACGCCGGCTCTGACCAGCGGGTTTCACAAGGCGACCCTGGACCTGATGGGCTACGCCCCGGGGCTCAACCTGCGGCCGCATCGCCTGGTCCGCGGCGATCTTCTGATCTCCAAGGGCCTGACCTCGGGCGGCGGCCAGAACATTTCGCCCCTGGTGCGGGATTTCGGCGCCTTCGTGCTGAAGCGCTGCGGCCTCGGCGACCTGATCGGCCGCCCGGGCGGGCGGAAGATCTATATCTCGCGCCAATTCACGGGCATGCGGCGGATCCTCAATGAGGCGGTGCTGCGCAAGGCCCTGAAGCAGCGCGGGTTCGAGATCGTGGTGCTGGAGAAACTGCCGCTGGCGGACCAGATGCGGGCCTTCGCCGAGGCCGACGTCATCGTCTCTCCGCACGGCGCGGGCCTGACCAATGTGATCTTCTGCAACGCCGGGACCCTGCTGATCGAAATCTTTCCCCACATCGGGGTGCACAGTTCGTCGTTCCGGCGAATCTCGACCCATATGGACATGGACTACGCCCTGTACGCGGCCCCGTCGGACGTCGAAGGCAAGCATCGCATTCCCGGCAACGCCGATCTGACGGTCGATGTGCCGCATCTCGCCGCCTTCTGCGACGACGTGATGGAAAACCGGCGCCCGTCGAAGCGCTGACGCGGGCGTTCGAGGCCCGCCTCGTCAGACCCGTTTGAAGAAGGCGTCGTGCCCGGTGGCGCCGACGATCCGGTAGCCCTGGGCCTTGAGATAGGTGGCGATCTCGGTCTCGCCCAGGGTCTCGATCGGGCTGAACACCTCACAGACGATCAGGGTCGGCGCCAGCCGGTCCAGCGGGGCGGACCGCAGCACGTCCATCTCATGACCCTCGACATCGATGCCCAGAAGGTCGGTCGGCGCCGGGTTGCTCCACCAGTCGACCTCATCGAGGATGGCCGATAGCGGCTTGACCGGCACGGCCACATCCTCGAGCAGGTTGCGCCCCGGCTTGCCGCTGTTCATCACCTTGGCCCGCCGGGCCGGGTCGAAGGTGTTGAACACCGGATTCTTGAACATGGCGTAGTCCAGCCGCCCTTCCCGGCTCGAGACTCCCGCATTGAAGAAGATGTCGTTCGGGCGTGCGGCGCGGTATTCGGCGGCGATGGTCGGATTGGGATCGATGCAGAGGCCCGATCCGCCCGCCTTGTAGAAGCGGTAGGTGTTGGACAGCAGCACCGGCCACAGACAGCCGACATCGATATACCGGACCCCCTGACGCTTGCCGAGATAGTTTTCGATCAGCAGGTCTTCGGCGAACTGCGAATAGGATCGCTTGAAGTCGGGCACGATGGACTCCGGCCGCCGGGGCTTTGAGGGAGGCGCGGACCCGGCGCCTCACGGCCTCCGATACGCGGCGACAGCATCCCGCTCCGGGCGTCGGCGTCAAGGGCCGCCATCAAACCGCCCTCCCCCGCTGCTAGGGATTTGCCCAATGGCGGCGCGGCGGCTACATCCCGCGCCAACCTCCCCTACACCCCAGACGACAGGGCGCACCCATCCATGGCGCAGCAGTACATCTTCCAGATGCAGGGTCTGACCAAGACCTTTCCCGGCGGCAAGAAGATCTTCGAGAACATCTGGCTGAGCTTCTACAACGACGCCAAGATCGGCGTTGTCGGGGTCAACGGCTCGGGCAAGTCGACCCTGCTGAAGATCATGGCCGGGCTGGACAGCGAGTTCAACGGCGAGGCCCGCGCCGCCGACGGCATCAAGCGCGGCTATCTGGAGCAGGAGCCCCAGCTCGACGACAGCCTGAACGTCCGCGAGAACGTCGAGGCCTGGTGCGAGGAGAAGCAGTGGGTCACCCGCTTCAACGCCATCGCCATGGAGATGGCCGAGGAATACACCGACGAACTGATGGAGGAGATGACCGCCCTCCAGGAAAAGATCGACGCCGGCGACGTCTGGGACATCGACAGCCGCATCGAAATGGCCATGGACGCCCTGCGCTGCCCGCCGGACGACTGGGAGGTCACCAACCTGTCCGGCGGCGAGAAACGCCGCGTGGCCCTGGCCCGGCTGCTGCTGTCGAAGCCCGACATGCTGTTGCTCGACGAACCGACCAACCACCTGGACGCCGAGTCCGTGGCCTGGCTGCAGCACCACCTCGAGGCCTTCCCCGGCTGCGTCATCCTGGTGACCCACGACCGCTACTTCCTCGACCTCGTCACCAAGTGGACGCTGGAGCTGGACCGCGGCAAGGGCCACCCGCACGAGGGCAACTACTCCAGCTGGCTGGAGGCCAAGACCAAGCGCGTGGTGCAGGAGCAGTCGGAATCTGAAGCCCGCCAGCGCGCCCTGACCCGCGAACTGGAATGGGTGCGCTCGGGCGCCAAGGCCCGTCAGGCCAAGTCCAAGGCCCGTCTGGCCGCCTATGAGCGGATGGTCGACGAGCAGGAATCGATGCGCGGGGCCCAGACCCACGCCGTCATCCAGATCCCGCCCGGCCCGCGCCTCGGCAATGTCGTGCTGGAGGCCGAGGGCCTGCGGAAATCCTATGGCGACAAGCTGCTGTTCGAGAACCTGACCTTCAAACTGCCGCCCAACGGCATCGTCGGCGTCATCGGCCCCAACGGCGCCGGCAAGTCCACCCTGTTCCGCCTGATCACCGGCCAGGAACAGCCCGACGACGGCACCATCCGCGTCGGCGAGACGGTCAAATTGGCCTATGTCGACCAGAGCCGCGACGACCTGGAGCCCAACAAGACCATCTGGGAGGTCATCTCGGGCGGCACCGATGTGATGATGGTCGGCAAGCGCGAGATCAACACCCGCGCCTATGTCGGCAGCTTCAACTTCAAGGGCGGCGACCAGCAGAAGAAGGTGGGCCAGCTGTCGGGCGGGGAGCGCAACCGCGTCCACCTGGCCAAGACCCTGGCGACGGGCGGCAATCTGCTGCTGCTCGACGAACCGACCAACGACCTCGACATCGAGACGCTGCAGAACCTGGAAGAGGCGCTGGAAAGCTTCGCCGGCTGCGCCGTGGTCATCTCCCACGACCGCTGGTTCTTGGACCGTCTGGCGACGCACATCCTCGCCTTCGAGGGCGACAGCCACGTCGAGTGGTTCGAGGGGAATTTCGAGGCCTATGAGGAGGACAAGAAGCGTCGCCTCGGTGTGGAGAGTTTGATCCCGCATCGGATCAAGTTCCAGAAGTTCGGACGGTAGGAGAATTCTCCTAGGTTGCATTTCGTCGATCGTCGTTCCTTGACGACATAGCGTCCGGCGTCCACGGTCTCTCCTCTCTCACGGAGACGCAGATGCCGACGCGGCCTTGGGCCACCTTGGCCGACATGTCCGAGCTTGCGGCGCTGGCTTACGGTAGCAGGGTGGATCTTGAGTCCGCCTTGCAAGATCGTTTGGTCGCCGGAAGCTATCGGCACATCCCGATCCTCCTTCCTGGTATTTCCTCGCCCTTTCTTACCGTGGCGACAATGTATGCACATCAGCAGGACGGACGGCTAGTCATTGTGTTCCGCGGTACGGATGGCCCCGGAGATCTCCATGCTGATGCCTTGTTTGCTGGAGAGATTGCCCTCCTAGGCTATAGCGCAACATTACTGAGGTATGCTGAACACTTTCTGCCTTTTGTTCAGGAACTGATTGGCGCTGGCGTAACTTCCGGCGCCACTGACATCTGGTTTACTGGCCACAGCCTCGGCGGCATGGTCGCGGAACAGTTGGTTCAGTGGTTTCATGATCCTACCGATGTTCATGGCTTGGCCCCACCGGCTGGAACGACTGTTCGCGGGGCGGCTGTGGGATCTCCCGGCATTATGGACGTAGAACACGTTTCGCCGGGTTCGTTTTTCCACATCACCCGGGATGAGGACGCGATAGGCACCTATCAGGGCGAGTTCCATATTGGCCCGACCATTCGATACACTGATCCCGATGCCGATTCGCTACCCGGCTTACTGGAACACAACCACGGTCGGTATGCTCAACAGATACGGGCGTTCTCTTCCAGCGACATCTCGCACTTGTTGACCGATGAGGTCGACATTCGCCTCCTAGCTTATGATCGCGATTTGAACGGCCTGATCGCGGGGGGGGCCGGAGCCTTGAGTATTCGTCCGGTCGGTGGCGACGGCATCGTCTTCTTCGGCACGGAACTCGCCGACACCGTTTATGGTCTAGGGCGCCTGATTGTTGATCTCGGTGCGGGAGATGATCATGCTGCTGGAAGTGCGGCAAATGACATCATTGCTGGCGGCCTAGGACGTGACGAACTCCGTGGTGCAGGAGGTAGCGATGTCCTTTACGGCGGGGCGCATGATGACGCCCTCGACGGTGGGGGCGACAACGATCAGCTCTTCGGTGGCGGCGGCAGCGACTCGTACCATGTCGGTATCGGTCATGGTTACGACATCATCGAGGACGGCGGCGGTGCGATGGACACCCTCGCCCTCTATACCGGCGCGGTCGCCTCGGCGTTCGACTACAATTGGTTCAGCCGCGAAGGCGATGATCTTCTCGTCCGAATTCCTGACGGCGCTGGCGGGTGGCACATCAATGTCCGCATCAAGGACATGGGCACGACGGCGGGGGGTATCGAGCGGGTCGAACTGTGGGCCGGGACAGGAACAGCCCTGACGAATACTTGGGACCTGACCGCGCTCTGGGCGGGCTTGTCGGGGCCGGAGGCTCCCTCGCCGCCTCCGACGAGTCAGCCTCCGGGGGTGGCGCCGGAAACTCGCGACGACGTAATCATCCTCGGGGCCGGAAACGATGAAGCCAGGATAAGCGGCGGTCGCGACCAAGTGGACGGCGGTGACGGGATCGACCGACTGGTCATCGACTATGGCGACGCGACGCTGAATGTCCGGGCGGACCTGAACGACGCCTATGTGGGATCGTTCGGGGGGGCGAGAAGCGTCTGGATACAGAGGATAGAGTCCCTGACCGTCTTCGGCGGCTCCGGCGCCGATGAGATGACCGGCGGCAACTACGAGGACTTATTCTACGGCGGGGCCGGGAATGACGAGCTCGACGGTGACGACGGCGACGACACGCTCGACGGCGGCTCGGGCAGCGACCTCCTGATCGGAGGCACGGGCGAGGACGTTCTGACCAGCGGCGCCGGAGACGACACGCTGTATGCCAAGGAATGGCAGAACGGCGGCCTGCTTTCCGCCGACCTTTCCGCAGACTGGCTGGACGGGGGCGCGGGCATTGACCGGGTTGGCGTCGATCTCTGGGGAGAGACCCGCGACGTCACCTTTCTGGGATCGCAAGCCGCCTCGGACACCGGCTTCACCTTCGTCAACGGAACTCACGTCCGCAATGCCGAGCAGTTCACCGTGCGAACGGGAAGCGGCGCTGATCGAGTCTGGGACGGCGCCTTCGACGACTCCTTCGATCTTGGCTCAGGAGACGATCTCGCCCACGTCAGCCGTGGTCGCGACCAGGTGCACGGCGGTGACGGAATTGACCGGCTGGTGGTCGACTACCGAGACGCGACGCTGAACGTCTATGCGAGCCTCGATGACGCCTACGTGGGTTCGATCAACTCTGATCGGAGCGTCTGGATACAATGGTTTGAGGCGCTCACCGTCTTCGGCGGCTCCGGCGCCGATGAGATGGTCGGCGGCAACTACGAGGACCTTTTCTACGGCGGGGCCGGGAATGACGAGCTCGACGGTGACGACGGCGACGACACGATCGACGGCGGCTCCGGCAACGACCTCCTGACCGGAGGCACGGGCGAGGACGTTCTGGCCGGCGGCGCCGGAGATGACACGCTGTATGCCAAGGAATGGCAGAATGGCGGCCTGCTTTCCGCCGACCTTTCCGCAGACTGGCTGGACGGCGGCGCGGGCATTGACCGGGTTGGCGTCGATCTCTGGGGAGAGACCCGCGACGTCACCTTTTTGGGATCGCAAGCCGCCTCGGCCACCGGCTTCACCTTCGTCAACGGAACTCACGTCCGCAATGCCGAGCAGTTCACCGTCCGAACGGGAAGCGGCGCTGATCGAGTCTGGGACGGCGCCTTCGACGACTCCTTTAATCTTGGCTCAGGGGATGACCTTGCCCACGTCAGCCGAGGTCGCGATCAGGCGGACGGCGGTGACGGGACCGACCGATTGGTGATCGACTATCGCGACGCCACGATGAACGTGCGAGCGACCCTCGGCAGCGCCTACGTCGGCTCGTTCAACTCAGAACGAAGCGTATTGATCGACTGGTTCGAGGCCCTCACCGTATTCGGCGGGTCGGGTGCCGATGAGATGACCGGCGGGAATGACGAGGACCTTTTCTACGGCGGGGCGGGAAACGACGACCTCGAAGGCGACGACGGCGATGATGTGCTGGACGGCGGCTCCGGCGACGACATCCTCAATGGCGGCGACGGCGACGACATCCTCGATGGCGGCCTCGGCGACGATCTGCTGAACGGCGGAAACGGCGTCGACACGGTCACCTTCGCCACGGCCTCGACTGCGACGCGGGTGCAGCTGGCGCGGACGGCGGATCAGCCGACGGGCGGCGGGGCGCGCGACACCATCACGGGCGTCGAGAATCTGACCGGCTCGGCCTTCGACGACGACTTCTCGGGCGACGAGGGCGCCAACGTTCTGGCCGACACGCTGGGCGGCGACGACCGCTTCATCGGCGCGGCCGGCAACGATACGCTGATCATCGAACGCTCGGGCGGCGGGGCGGCGACGACCAGCCTGCTGCGCGGCGGGCTGGACGAGGACGTCCTGTCGTTCGACGGCCACGGCCGCTACACGGACACCGTCGCCTTCGAGGGCCAGGACGGGAACGACGTGATCTCGGCGGCGGGGGCCTTCAAGGCCAATATCAACGCCGGCGGCGGCAATGACACGGTCACGGTGGATACGCTCGGCGGCAGCTTCGTGGTCAAGCTGGGCTCGGGCTCCGACACCCTGGTCCTGGCCGGCACCGGCG
>JBKBQO010000024.1:0-22021 GCA_046292645.1 Brevundimonas sp. | reverse complement strand
GTCGTGTGGTGGGGGGGGGGGGCGGGGTCGGCCTCCTCCCCCCCGGTTGGGGGGGGGGGCCCCGGTTGGGGGGGGAGGGGCGTCGACCGCACGCTCCGCCGGCGCCCCTCCACCATGCTTCGCATGGTCCCCCTCCCCTGAAGGGGAGGAATGCCGCATTGCCCGCCGATGCCAACCGTCCCACTGTCAATCCATGAGCCGCTGGTCGCCGCAGCCCGCCCCCGATGAGCCAGACGGCCTGATCCTGTTCGACGGGGTGTGCGTGTTCTGCTCGCGCTGGGGGCGGTTCGTGATCGAGCGCGATCCGGAGCGGCGGTTCCGGTTCATAGCCCTCCAGTCGGAGCCAGGGCGGGCGCTGGCGGCGCGGTTCGGCATCGATCCGGAGGCGCCGGAGACCAATGCCGTGGTGTGGGGCGGGCGCATCTTCTTCAAGTCGGACGCCGCCCTGACCGTGCTGGGCGCGCTGGCGGCGACGCGGCCGCTGGGCGGGCTGAAGGCGGTTCCGCGTTGGCTGCGGGACCCGGTCTATGACCGGATCGCCCGCAACCGGTACGCCATCTTCGGCCGGACCGACGCCTGCATGGTCCCGTCGACCGAAGACCGGGCGCGGTTCATCCTGTGACGCGGGTGCTCGTGATCGGGGCGGGCGGGGTGTTCGGCTCGCGCCTGTGCGAGGGGCTGCTGCGGCACGGCTTCGCGGTGGTGGCGGCGGGGCGCGACCGGGCGCGGGCCGAGGCCGTGGCGGGGCGGATGCGGGCGGCCTTTCCGGACGGGCGGGTCGCGGTCGCCGTGCTGGATACGGCGACCCTGACGCCCGCCGCGTTGAAGGCGACCGGCGCCGACATCGTCGCCGACATGGCCGGGCCGTTCCAGGGGGCCGAGCCCACGACGGCGAGGGCCGCCATCGCGGCGGGTTTGTCCTATGTCGACCTGGCCGACGGGCGCGACTTCGTGGCCGCCTTTCCGGCGCTGGATGCGGCGGCGAAGGCGGCGGGGGTCGCAGCCCTGACGGGGTGCAGTTCGACGCCGGCCCTGTCCCATGCGGTGCTGGACCGGCTGACCGAGGGCTGGCGCCAGGTAGTCTCGGTCGAGGCGGCGATCTCGCCGGGGGCGCGGGCGCCGCGCGGGCTGTCGGTGATGCAGGCGATCCTGTCGTGGCTGGGGCGGCCGGTTCAGGTGTTCGAGGCCGGTGGTTGGACGGAGCGGCGGGGCTGGAGCGGGCTGTATCGCCGCGACTTCGGCCGGGCCGGACGGCGGCGGGTTTCGCTGTGCGAGACGCCCGACCTGGACCTGTTTGCGGCCCGGTTCGCGCCGCGCGAACGCGCGCTGTTCCTGGCCGGGCTTGAGCCGTGGCCGGCCCACGTCGGGGCTTGGCTGCTGGCGGGTCTGGTGAGGGTGTTCCGGTTCGATCCGGTTCCGCTGGCGGGGTTGCTGGTGCGGTTGTCCGGCTGGGCCTCGGTGGTCGGATCGGATCGCGGGGCGATGCGGGTCGAGGCTTACGGCGTCGACGCTGACGGCCGGGCGGTCCGGGCGATCTGGCGGCTGGTCGCCGAGCCGGGCGAGGGGCCGGTGACGCCCAGCCTGCCGGCGCTGGCGGCGATCCGGGCCATCGCTGCGGGCCGGGTCGAGCCGGGCGCACGGGCCTGCGTCGGGGTGCTGTCGCTGGAGGCCATGGTCGCCGAGATGGCGCCGCACGGGCTGGCGACGGAGACGGCGGTCGAGCGGGGTGCCATCTTCGCCCGGGCGATCGGCCCGGCCTTCGATGCTCTGCCCGACGCGATCCGCGCCCTGCACGAGACGCCGGGGCGGTCGCTGTGGCGCGGCGCGGCCATGACCGAGGGCGCGGCCGGGCCGCTGGCGGCGCTGGTCGCGCGGATCGTCGGCTTTCCGACGGCGCAGGCGGCGTGCCCGGCCGAGGTCGCCATCGAGGCCGACGGCGACCGGTCGGTCTGGCGGCGGCGCATCGGCGGGCACGGCTTCGCCAGCGTGCTGACGCCGCGCGCCGGCGGGCGGGTGCGGGAGCGGTTCGGGCCCGTCAGCATGGACCTGTCGCTGACGCCGGAGGGCGGGCGACTGGTCTATCGGGTCGACGGCTGGCGGCTGGGGCCGATCCCCCTGCCGCGCCTTCTGGGACCGTCGACGCGGGCGCATGAAGAGGTCGACGCCGACGGCCGGTTCGTCTTCGACGTCGAGATCTCCCTCCCGCTGATCGGGCGGCTGGTGCGCTATCGCGGCTGGCTGGTCCGGGCGGGTTAGGCCGCCGGGGCCACCGTGGCCGAGGCGATCAGGGCGCGGGCCTGTTCGATGGCGGCCTCGGTGGTCAGGCGGCCCTCCTGCACGTCGACGGCCCAGTCCATCAGCGGCTTGCCGGTGACGGCGCCGCGGTTGGCTTCCTCCTCCAGATACAGGCCGCCCGAGGCGACGACGGCGGCGTCCCAGGCCGCGCGGACGCCGGCCCAGTAGTCCTTGGTCGCGGCCCAGTAGGCGTCGCCCGGCGTCGGGTCGTAGGTGTCGACGGCGCGATAGGTGTTGATCACGTCCTCCTGGACGATGGCCACCGGATCGCCCGCGTCGCCCTCAGCCGGGCCCATCTTCACATTGTCCTGCAGGTGGACCCAGCCGACCGGGGTCAGGGCGTGGCGATTGGTCCCCAGATAGCGGTCGTAGATGGGGTCGCGGACGGCGTCGCGGCGCGCCAGCGGCCGCCAGGTCGGGGCGCTGGTCCATTCGGCCACGCCATGGGTGTAATCCCACCGACCGACGCCGCCGTACCTCGGGGAATCGTCGGTCTGCCAGACGGTCTGGGCCCAGGCCCCGCGGCGCTGGTCGGCCGGGACGGGGGTCAGGGTCCAGCGGTTGGGGCCGGCGTAGGTCAGGACGGTCTCGGGCTCGAACACCCAGTCCTGACGCCAGTGTTTGATGACGAAGTGATTCCCGGCGTCGTCGCTCATGACCAGGATGTGCTGCAGGCTGATGCGGTCGCCGTCGTCGTAGACGAGGCGCACGATCTCATCGCCGGCCGAGAGTTTTTCCTCCAGCGGCTCATAGCCGGCGCGGAAGCTGACGTTTTCGCGCATGTCGAAGCGGACGCGCCACTGGCCGGCCTGGGCGAGGATGGACTGGCGGTCGCGCTCGAACGACGAGGCGGGGGCTTCGGCGGCGGCAGGAGCTGCGGGCGCCTGGGCGAGGGCGGGGGCGGCCGCCAGCAGGGCGGCGGCGATGAGGAAGGCGCGGGTCGCGCGGCGGTCCGTCTTGCGGGTCATGGTCTGGGTCCTCCGTTGGGGGTCAGTAGCGCAGGGCGAGGGAGAGGCCGACGTTGCGGCCCGGCTGGGTGTAGGCGTCGAGCACGGCGGAGGTCGCCGCGACGCCGCGCACGTCGCTCCACCAGCTGTAGGTCTCGTCGAGGACGTTGAAGACGCCGGCGCGGGCCGTGACCCGGTCGCTGAGGTTCCACCAGGCGGTCAGGTCCAGCAGGGAGAAGTCGTCGCCGACGGCGCAGTTTCCGGCGCAGGCCAGGTTGTCGGTGTCCGCCTGGTCCTTGGCCTGGGACCAGGTGACGATGGCCTGACCGCCGAAGCGGCCGGCGGGGTCGTCATAGCCGAGGCCGAGCACGACCTTGATCGGGTCGATGGTGTCGAGGGCGCGGTCGCCGTTGACGGGGTCGCTGATCTCGCCCTCGGCGTATGCCGCGGCGAAGCGGGCGCTGACGCCGTTATCCCACCAGAGCTCAGCCCTGGCCTCGAGGCCGCTGATCTCCACGTCGGTGAAGTTGACGAACTGATAGACGGCCGGGTCGGCGGCCGTGCCGGCCCCGGAGGTCACGCGCTGGCTGATGAAGTCCTCATAGTCCGAGCGGAAGCCGACCAGCTGGGCCGACAGGCGGCCGCCGGCGAGGTCGATGTCGCGGACGCGGGCGCCGATTTCGAAGCTGCGGCTGGTTTCCGGCTTGAGGTCCGGATTGGGGAGGGAGGTGTAGCCGAAGGCCGGGTTGGCGAAGAAATTGTTCACCTGGCTGGGCGTCGGCGCCTTGAAGCCCTCGCCCAGGTTGCCGAACAGGGCGAAGCGCGGGGTCGCCTGCCAGACCAGGCCGAGCTTGGGCGAGACGTGGTCGCCCGACTGGTCGGCGCGGGTCCCGGGATACAGGGGGTCGTTGGCAGTGGAGAGCTCATAGCGGTCCCAGCGCAGGGCGGGAATCAGCCGCAGGGCGCCGTCCAGCAGGCTGATCTCGTCCTGCACGAAGACGCCGGCGAGGGTGTAGGCGGTCTTCGGGAAGGCGCTGGTCGGGAAGGTCTCGCCGGTCGGCGGGAGGGTGCCGTCGCGGACGCCCTGCTGGGTGGTCTCGGACCAGTCGCCGCCGAAGGTCAGGCGGTGGGCGCCGAGGGCGCGGGTGAAGTCGGCGGCGACGCCGCGGACGTCGTTGTCGAAGGTGTTGTCGCGGACGCGGTCGGTCCCGACACGGTCCTCGAAGGTGTACTGGCGGGTGGTCGCATCCTGCCGGTAGATCGAGACCTGTCCGCGCTCGAAGCCGAGGACGTCGGTCAGGCGCCAGTCGAGGCTGAAGCGCTCGCGCTCGGTGGTGTCGGCGGCGGTCAGGTTCAGGACGGCGGTGGCCGAGGCCGGCGGGGCGGAGACGAAGTGCGTGGCGCGGCCGCTGAGAACGATCGCGTCCATGTCGGACTGCAGGCTGTCGTACGTCAGGCGCAGGCTGTGGCCGGGGGCGAGGTCCCAGACCAGCTTGGCCAGCCAGGCGTCAGACGTGATGTCCTGCGGATTGGCGAGGGTGCGCAGGGCGTAGTTGTAGCCGGGGGCGGTGACGGGCGGAGTGCCGATTGTGACGTCGCGGACCTCCTCGCCGGTCGCGGAGCCCTGGGTCTCCGTCTCGGAGGCGTCGCGGCGGGTCCAGGACAGAAGGCCCGAGACGGCGCCGTTGCGACCGGCGATGACGGCCGAGGTGGTCAGACCCTCGTCGGCCGAGTTGTAGCCGACCCGGGCGCGGGCGCCGAAATTCTCGCCGGCCAGCAGCAGGTCGGCCGGGTCGCGGGTGGTGAAGCTGACCGCGCCTGCGACGCCGTCGGAGCCGTACAGGGCCGAGGCCGGGCCGCGCAGGATCTCGACCGACTTCATCAGGTCGAGGTCGGCGTAGCCGCCGCGGCCGACGCTCTGGGCCCCGAAGACGAAGCCGTCGGGCGAGCGGACGCCGTCGACGATCATCAGCACCCGGTCGCCGCCGATGCCGCGGATGGTGAAGCCCTCATTGCCCGCGCGGCCGGTAGAGCCAAGCGCCGCGCCGAATCGCGACGGCTGGCTGACGACGCTGACGCCCGGCTCGAAGCGGACCAGGTCCTTGATGTCGGTGGCCAGCATGGCCTCGATGTCGCGGTCGCTGAAGACGGTGACGGTGGCCGGGGCCTCGTCCGTGCGCGTCTCGGTGCGGGTGGCCAGGACGCTGACCGTGGCCAGCTCCTGCGGCTCGTCGCCCGCCAGCGGCCCGGAGGGCTCCTCCGCCCATGCGGGGGCGGCGGCGAGGGTGAGGGCGGCGAGCCCGGCGGAGAGGAGAAGCGTGCGCATCGATACGGCCCCGGTTGAAAGAGGCTCGCCAATTACTGCGAACGATTATCAGAATCAACCGCAACTACGACAGGGTTATTTCTGTCCAAAATTTCAGGCGACAATTCCGCGGCGCGGGCGGAAGAATGGCGCTTCCTGGGGAGGGCGACCAAGATGAGCATGGATCCGGCGGCCGAGACCGCGCGCTGGCTGGCGACCCTGTCGCCCGAGGATGTCGAGCGGGCCGTGGCCTATACGCGGGGCGGTCACTGGCTGCTGCTGTGGGGCGCGGTGGTTTCGATCGTCGTGGCTTGGATCATCCTGCGCACCGGGATCCTGAGCGGCATCCGCGATCGGCTGGAGCGGCGGCGCAAGCGGCCGAAGCTGGTCTCGCTGGCCGTGGGGGTGGTCTATCTGCTGATGAGTTCGATCCTGACCCTGCCCTGGGCCATCTATCAGAGCTGGTGGAGGGAGACGCAGTACGGGCTGACGGAGCAGCCGCTGGCCGGATGGCTGGGCGAGGCGGCGCTGGGGACGGCGATCTCGACCGTGTTCGCCGGCCTGCTGATCGTGGGCCTGTATTTCATTATCCGGCATGCGAAGCGGCTGTGGTGGGCCTGGGGCGCGGGGCTGACGGCCGTGGCCGTGGTCTTCATGCTGATCGTCTCGCCGATCCTGATCGAGCCGCTGTTCAACACCTATACGCCGGCCCCTGACGGACCGATGCGGGACGCGGTGGTCGAGCTGGCCCATGCGACGGGCACGCCGGACGACAAGATCTACATCTATGACGGCTCGAAACAGTCCGACCGCTACACCGCCAATGTCTCGGGCCTGTTCGGCTCGGCGCGGGTGGCGATGAGCGACGTCATGTTCGCCAAGGGCGCCGACCTGGCCGAGGTGCGCGGCGTCGTGGGCCATGAGATGGGCCACTACGTCCATATGCATTCGCTGTGGATGGCCGGGATACTGATCGTGCTGGCGGCGCTGGTGTTCTGGCTGATCGACCGGCTGTTCCCGCTGGCGAAGCGGCTGATGGGCGCCGATCGGGTGGGGGACATCTCGGACCCGGCCGGGCTGCCGGTGCTGGCGGCGATCGGCACGGTGATCGGCCTGCTGCTGACGCCGGTGCAGAACACCATGATCCGGGTGATCGAGACCGATGCGGATCAGTTCTCGCTGGTCCACGCCAATGAGCCGGATGGTCTGTCCAAGGCCCTGATCAAGACGGCCGAATACCGGGCGCCGTCGCCGTCGGCGGTCGAAGAGTTCATCTTCTACGATCACCCGTCGGTCGAGAACCGGGTCCGGATGGCCATGGAATGGAAGGCGACTCACCCGCCCGGAGCGGCTCCGGCGGTCAGGCCCGCTTCCTGACGAAGACGGTCCCGGCCGAATAGCCGGCGCCGAAGCTGCAGATCAGGCCGATGTCGCCGGCCGTCATGTCCTGCTGGCGCAGGTGGAAGGCGATGATCGAGCCGGCCGAGGAGGTGTTGGCGTAGTCGTCGAGGATGATGACATTCTCCTCGGGCGTCGGCTCGCGGCCCAGCACCTTGCGGCCGATGAACTGGTTCATGTTGATGTTGGCCTGGTGCAGCCACATCCGCTTGAGCGTCGCGGGGTCCACGCCCAGGTCGGCGGCGTGTTCGAGGATCATGTCCGAGACCATCGGCACCACGTCCTTGAACACCTTGCGACCCTGCTGGATGAACAGCTTGTCGGGCTGGCCGATGCCCTCGGGGGCGGCGTTGTTCAGGAAGCCGAAATTGTTGCGGATGTTGTTGGAGAAGACGGTCTTCAGCCGCGTGCCGAGGATGTCCCAGCCGCCGGGACCCGCCTGATCGGAGGCCTCGACGATCACGGCGGTGGCGACGTCGCCGAAGATGAAATGGCTGTCGCGATCCTTGAAGTTCAGATGCGCCGAGCAGACCTCGGGATTGACCATCAGCACGGCCTTGACCGAGCCCGAGGCGATGAAGTCGGCGGCCGTCTTGATGCCGAAGGTGGCCGAGCTGCAGGCCACGTTCATGTCGAAGGCGAAGCCGTCGATGCCCAGGGCCTGCTGCACCTCAATCGACAGGGCCGGATAGGGGCGGGGCATGTTGGAGGCGGCGCACAGGACGGCGCCGATCTCGCTGACCGGCTTGCCCCAGGCGGCGATGGCCTCGCGCGCGGCGGCGACCGCCATCTCGGCCATGATCGACAGCTCGTCATTGCCGCGCTCGGGGATGTTTGGGGCCATGCGGGCCGGGTCGAGCACGCCGGCCTTGTCGAGCACGAAGCGCGACTTGATGCCCGAGGCCTTCTCGATGAACTCGACCGAGGAGGGGGTCAGTTCGGCGACGTCGCCCTCGGCGATCTCGGCCGCGTGGTCGATGTTGAACTGCGCGGCGTAGGCGTTGTAGGCGGCGACCAGCTCGGTGTTGGAGATCGACTGTTCGGGGGTGAACAGGCCGGTGGCGGCGATGACTGCGGTGGTCAAGATCGTGTTCCTGGCACTCGGCTCCCGGCCTCCGCCGGGATGACGACCCGCGCCTCGCTGCTCGAGGGGCCGGGTTCTGTTTCTGGACGGACTAGATAGGCTTCACTTTAGGCCGCGTCGAGGCCGCTTCGTGGCGGGCCAGAAGCCGGCGGGCGGCGTCGAGGTGCAGGCGTTCGACCATGCGGGATCCGAGCCGGATCGCGCCCTTGCCGGCGGCCTCGGGGGCGGCGAAGGCGGCGACGACTTCGCGGGCCCGGGCGACCTCTTCGGGCGAGGGGGAAAAGGCGGCGTTGGCGGCGTCGATCTGGGCCGGATGGATCAGGCTCTTGCCGTCGAAGCCGAAGGCGCGGCCCTGACGGCATTCGGCGGCGAGCCGGTCGGCGTCGTCGGTGACGTTCAGGACGCCGTCGATGGCTAGCAGGCCGTGGCCCCGCGCGGCGGCGACGACGACGGCCAGCCACGGCTTCAGCGGCTCGCGCTCGGGGCCGGGGATCAGGTTCAGCTGGTCGGCCAGATCGTTGGTCCCCAGCATCAGGGCCTCCAGCGGGGCACCCGCCCCGGCGATAGCGTCCAGCCGCAGGATCGACAGCGGGGTCTCGATCATGATCCACAGGGCGACGCCGGCCGGCAGGCGGGCGGCGAGGGCGCGGACAGCCTCCGGGCTTTCTATCTTGGGGGCGACGACGAAGGCGGGCTCGGCGGCGGCGAGGGCGGCCAGGTCGTCCGCGCCCCAGGGGGTGTCGAGACCGTTGATCCGGACGCCGACGCGGGGGGCGAAGCCGCCGGCGGCCAGGGCGTCGACGGCGGCCTGACGGGCGTCGGCCTTGGCGTCGG
The DNA here is from genome assembly GCA_046292645.1 of Brevundimonas sp. GTDB lineage: Bacteria > Pseudomonadota > Alphaproteobacteria > Caulobacterales > Caulobacteraceae > Brevundimonas. The sequence goes on along the minus strand of JBKBQO010000024.1, from coordinate 13,158 downwards.
GGGCCACGGCGTCCTCAAGGTCGAGGACCACGGCGTCGGCGTTCAGGCCCCGCGCCTTCTCGATCGCGCGGGCGTTGCTGGCGGGCAGGTAGAGGGCCGAGCGGGCGAGCACTGTCATGCCCTTCTCCCCTCGGGGGAGAAGGTGTCAGGCGAAGCCTGACGGATGAGGGGGCAGGCAGATGCGCGCGCGATCGTTGAACAGGGAGCAGGCTGAACCAGCCCCCTCATCCGAGCCGCTGCGCGGCCCACCTTCTCCCCCGAGGGGAGAAGGAAGAGGTTGAGCGTCCGCATCACACCCGCCCCGTCACCGGGATCAACGCCCCCGTTATGGCCCGGCTCTCCGGCGAGGCGAGGAACAGCATGACCCGGGCGAGGTCGGCGGGGGCGACCCAGGCTGCGGGGTCGGCGTTGGGCATGTCCTTGCGGTTCTGCGGAGTGTCGAGGATGGAGGGCAGGACGGCGTTGACGGTCACCGACGTCGCCTTCAGCTCCTCGGCCAGGCTCTCGGTCAGGCGATGGACCCCGGACTTGGAGGCGGCGTAGGCTCCCATGCCGGCGGCGGCCTTGAGCGCGCCGTTGGCGCCGACGTTGACGATCCGGCCCTCGGACGAGGCCTTCAGATGGGGCAGGGCGGCGCGGCTGGCGTTGAGGGCGGTGGCGACATTGAGGGCGAACATCTTCGCCCAGGCCGGGTCCGCGTCGTCGACCGTCTGCCAGACGAAGCCGCCGGCGATGTTGAGCAGGGCGTCGAGGCGGCCGAACCGCGCGGCGACGGCGTCGATGGCCTTCGTCGCCGAGGCCGGATCGGTCAGGTCGACGCCGCCAAGCTCCAGCACCCCGTCGGGCGCGGACTGGCCGGCGGCGTGGTCGATGACCGCGACCTTGAGGCCGTCGGTGAGGGCCGCCTCGACCACGGCGCGGCCGAGGGAGCCGTGACCCCCGGTGACGACGATGACGCGTTCGGACACTCAGACCTCCAGAAAAACAAGTGCACATAGTGCACAATCAGCACGGTCGCGCGCCGCGAAATTTTGAGTGCACATAGTGCACAATTCGGGGCCGAAGCCCGGCAGGACCGGATTTCAGGGCCGCTGAAAAGTGCACTCCGCGCCCGGGCGTGCACTTTTCCGGTCAGCCGAAGACCCGCGCCATGAGCTGTTCGAGAGCCTGCGCGTCCGTTGCGTCAAAAGCGGACGTAACCGTGGCGTCGACGTCGAAAACCGCGATCAGGGCGCCCGCCCCGTCGAAGACGGGGACGACGATCTCGCTGGCCGAGCGGCTGTCGCAGGCGATGTGGCCGGGGAAGGCGTGGACGTCGTCGACGATCTGGGTCGCCCGGTCACGCGCGGCCGCGCCGCAGACGCCGCGGCCGAAGGCGATCCGCAGACAGCCGAGGGTGCCCTGGTAGGGGCCGACCACGAGCTCGTCGGCCTTGTCGGGATCCACGACGTAGAAGCCGGTCCAGAAGAAGGCGGGGAAGGCGTCGGCCAGCATGGAGGCGACCGTGGCCATGCGCGCGGTGCGGTTGGGTTCGCCGTCCAGAACGGCGAGGATTTCGGCCTCGACCTCGGCGTAGCGGGCGGCCTTGTCGGCGGGTCGATCGTCGCGGGCGGCGTAGGCCATTCGGTGCTCCAGAGGTCCGGAGGATCCATATAGGAAGCCGCCGCGCGGCTGGCGAGCCTCCCGATTTCGCCTGACAGGCGAATGTGCAAGCCGCTGATTCCCGTGGACAACTTTCCAAGCGTCACAAAAAGGGCTCGCTGCGGCAACGCTTTGTCGCAAAACAGCGTTTGGCTTGACAGATGGTTAACGGAGCCGGACTGTCACGCTTGCGCAGACGACCGCGCAAGGGTTGGGCCTGCCCGCCAGACGTCGTGTGAGGAAGAGTATGAGCGAGGGTCCAACTCATAAGGATGACGGCCCCCGTTCCGGCCGGGGTCGCGGTCCCGTGGCCATCGCCGCCGTCGCCGGCGTGCTGGCCCTGATGGCCATCGGCATGGCGTCCTGCGGCAACGGAAACGGCGCCGGCCTGCAGTTCTGGCAGCGCAACGACGCCGCCTCCAATGCCTGCCCCCGGCCGGCCTCGCTGACCGGATCCGAGTTCAACGCCCAGGAAACGGGTCTGCGGGCCCTGCGCCGCGCCGCCTTCCGCGGCGACTTCTTCGCCCAGCTGGAGCTGGGCGGCCGCTACGCCGCGCTGCGGGCGACCGACAAGAACATCGAAGACCCGATCGAAAGCGCCACCTGGTACGCCATGGCCCTGGCCAACAACGAGGGTTACGCCCCGATCAACCGGGTCGACCGCGGCGGCTTCGGCGGCTGGCGGCCGCTGTCCAAATACGACGACTGCCGCGCCTTCGAACGGCACACGGCCTATCAGCGGCTGGACCGCCAGCTGAGCCAGATGACCCGCGAGGAGCAGGAGGCGGTGCGCGACCGGGTGATCTACATCCTGTCGACCCAGGACGCCTATGGCTACCGCACCCTGGCCCGCCTGCACGACGGCCTGTACGGCCCGTTCGGCGAGCCGGAGGACAACCGTGAGGCCCGCGAGGCCTGGGGCCGCAACGCCGGCGGCAATAGCCGCGACCGCAACCGTCGCGGCTATTACGCCGCGACCAACCTGTTCCAGCGGAACGACGTCGACGCCTATCTGTACAACTATCTGGCGGTGCAGACCGGCGACGTCGGCGCCTATGTCCTGCTGAAGGATTTCGAGCGCTCGGCGCCCAGCCGCGGCCAGTACCAGGGCTTCGTCGAGACCAAGGCGCGGCAGTGGACGCCGCCGTTCGAATTCTATCCCAACGCCGCCCCGCGCTCGGGCGTGCCCTTCTCGGACGAAAGCCGTCCGCGGGGCGACGCCTATGAATACGCCCTCGGGCGGATGGCCGGCGAGTTGCCATTCATCCACGTCGGCCGCGCCCTGCGGTATCTCGGGGTGACCGAGACCGCGGCCGCCCGGCCCGAGGACCTGTCCAAGCGCCAGATCGAGACCCTGGAGGCCATGCTGGGCCATCCGATGGAGGGCCGGCTGTCGTGGCTGGAGCGCGTCCGCGCCATCCAGATGGCGGCGGTCAACGGTTCGTCCGAGGCGCAGCTGGTGCTGGCGGTGATGTACGCCGAGGGCATCGGCCTGCCGGCCGACTACGCCCGCGCCTTCAAATGGTTCGAGGAGGCGGCGCGTCAGGGCAGCCCCGAGGCCAAGTTCGCCATGTCGAGCTATTTCGCGCTCGGCGTCGCCGGGGTGGCGGACCAGGACAAGGCCCAGGCCGTGGCCTTCCGCATCGATTCCGCCCTGTCGGGCTTCGGTCCCTCGGCCGGCCGCCTGCAGGCGGTGCTGGCCCAGGTCTCCCGTTCGCAGCAGCGCCGCTAGGAGGGCGGAAGCATGATCACCCATCGCACCGCTCTCGGCCTCATCGGCGGCGTCTTCGCCATCGCCGCCACGGTCGCCCTGTTCGCCTTCGTCGACGGCCCCGCCCAGGCCCAGGTGGCCGCCAAGGTGGAAAGCCAGACGCGCCCGAATTTCGGCGTGCTGCTGGATCCGCCGACCCGCAGCTATCGCAACCGCGCCTCCAGCCACCGGCGTCATGACTATGGCCGCTACCGGCCCGACTGGCGCCCGCGTCCCTACCGGCCCGGCGGCGAGGAGATCGTGCTGATCGACTGCGGCGGCAATCCGGGCACGGGGGCCGTCGAGGACGCCGTGCGCCGCGTGCGGCCGGGCGGCACCCTGGTGATCCGCGCCCGCGGCGGCGCCTGCGTCGGCTGGCTGAACATCGACAAGCCGATCACCATCATCGGCGAGGGCGGCTTCGATCCGCGCCGCTGGGAGAGCCATCCCGAGCCGACCCTGATGGCCCCCGACGGCCTGCCGTGCATGACGGTGGCCCAGGGCGTGCGGGTCGAGATCCGCGACATGGTGTTCGCCTCGCCGCGCGCCGGCGACGCCGCCTGCATCGTCGGCTACGGCGCCGAGATCGTCATGAACCGCGTCGGCTTCCGCCACGCCGGCGACGAGGCCGCCATCTATGCCGACGGCGGTCTGCTGGACCTGCGCGACGTCATCATCGAGGCCCAGACCATCGCCCCGGCCATCGTCGCCGACGGCGCCGTGCTGAACGCCTGGGAAATGGCCGTCAGCGGGGCTCAGTCCGGACTGGAGCTGATCCCCGGGGCGGGCCAGACCTCGCGACTGGAGGCCGTCACCCTGAAGGGGACGGGCGCGCCCAACGCCTTCGGCCCGCGGTCGATCGGCATCGTCATCCGCTCGGGCCGGGAGTACGGCCGGGTCGAGATCGAGAACACCGCCATCCTCGGCTATGTCGAGGGCGTGGCGATCGAGGGCGCCTCGGTCGAGATCAAGAACAGCCGCGTGGGCCGCTCCGACAAGGGCGTGGTCCTGTACAACGGCGAGTTGCGTCTGAGCGACAGCCGGATTCGCGCCTCGACCGTCGGGGTCGCCGCGGCCTCTGGCCATGCCGTGGTGGTGAACAATGTCTTCGCCGGGGTGCGCGAGGTGATCTACGCCGAGAACCGCGCCACGGTGGAGGCCAGCGGCAACCGGGTCTGGTCGCAAAGCCTTTGTCGGCCGCAGTTCCGCGACCGCTACAGCGGCCGCTACGAGCCCTACTGGCGTCCGGGCCAGGGCTGGGAGTGCATGTACGGCTCCTATCCGCAGAACTGGTGGGAGGCCGAGGACGGCCTGCTGGGCCTGCCCTATTACGACGACGGCTATCAGCTGGACGGCTACCGCGACTATCAGAGCGGCCGCGGCTGGTACGACCGGGACGGGCGCTACATCCGCGACGACCGCTATCAGGGCGAGGACCGCTGGCGGCGGGGCGGCCGGCGGCGGTAGGCGCGGAGGGACTCGAACCCCCAACCAGACCGTTATGAGCGGTCGGCTCTAACCATTGAGCTACGCGCCCGCCGTGGGCGTGGCCTAGCAGGCGGGGCGGCGGCTTGCCAAGCGGCCCGCCGGGCAGGCCCCGACCTGTCGGCGATTTCACGTCGATGAACGGAACCTGCCAGGGGCGGGCGGGCGTTCATTCAGCGGCCCACGGTCAAGGTGCGGCCATGGTCGTCGCCCAGTTTCGGGCGCGCGGCCCCGCCGCCTTCAGGAGATCCGACGTCATGAACCGTCCCGCCGCCCGCGCCGTCGCCGCGCCCGCCGTTTCCAACCGCCTGCTGCTGATGAGCGGCGCGGTGATGGCCGCCGCCGCCCTGTTCGCCGCCGCGCCCGCCGCCCACGCCCAGTCCCAGCCCGGCGGCGGCGCGCCGATGATGATCCACGCCGTGGCCGACCGCCCGGCGTTGAACCTGTCGGCCTATGGCGAGGTCAAGACCGCGCCCGACATGGCCACCATCAGCTTCGGCGTCGTCACCGAGGCGACCACGGCCGCCGAGGCCATGAGTCTGAACGCCACGCGGATGAACCAGGTCATGGCCGCCCTGCGCCGCGCCGGGATCGAGGCGCGCGACGTCCAGACTTCGGGCCTGAACCTGTCGGCCCAGTATGACTATGTCCAGAACGAGCCGCCCCGGCTGCGCGGCTACCAGGCCAACAACCGGGTGACGGTGATCATCAACGACCTGAACCGGGTCGGGACGACCGCCGATGCGGTGGTCGCGGCCGGGGTCAACCAGATCGACGGGATTTCCTTCGGCCTGAAGGACCCGACGGCGGCGGAGAACCAGGCGCGCCAGATGGCCGTGCGCAATCTGCAGGCCAAGGCGGCGCTCTATGCCCAGGCCCTGGGCGTGGAGCTGGGCGGGATTCGCTCGCTCTCGGAAGGCGGGGGCTATTCGCCCCAGCCGCCGCAGCCGATGTTCGCCCGCGCGGAGATGGCCATGGACTCGGGCGGCTCTACGCCGGTCGCGGCGGGCCAGTTGACGGTGCGGATCGACATCACCGGGGTGTATGATCTGAGCCGGTGACGCCGGTCGGGTGAAGAGTGAGTGGTGATTGGAGGGCGGCCCTGTTCGGGGCTGCCCTCCGGCAATTCCGGGCTCGGTTGAGGCGGGGAACCCGCCGCAGGCGCAGCCGGCTACTCACGACTCACTGTTCACGACTCACCGCCCGAAGCGGCTCAGTCCGAGCCGCGCGCCAGCATCAGGCCGAGGGCCAGGTTCAGGACCGTGGCGACCAGGGCGACGGCCAGGCGGGTGACGGAGTCCAGCTCCAGCCAGAACAGAGGACCGCTCCACGGCAGGCCGGTGACGGTGAGCGGCAGGAAGGTGACGTTGTCGGACTGAAGGCCCAGCGTCTCCAGCCCGACCGGCATGGCCAGCAGGACGGAGACCGCGGAGGCGATCACAAAGCCCCCGTACAGGAGCCAGCGGGCGGCGCGAATGGTGCGGTCCATGACGATCCTCCGGACGGGGAGGGGAGGCCGGAACCCGGCCGCCGTCAAGCGGCGCGCTTGATCTCGTTGCGGTCGTCCAGCAGCACCACGGTGGGCGACCACTGGCGGGCCTCTTCCTGCGGCAACTGGCCGTAGGTGACCACGATGACCTTGTCGTTCTTCTGCACCAGCCGGGCCGCGGCGCCGTTGACGCCGATGACCTTGGAGCCGCGCGGGGCCTCGATGGCGTAGGTGGTGAAACGCGCGCCATTGGTGATGTTCAGGACATCGACCTGCTCGTGCGGAAAGATGCCGGCGGCGTCCAGCAGGTCGGCGTCGATGGCGATCGAGCCTTCATAGTCGAGATCGGCCTGGGTCACCGTCGCGCGGTGCAGCTTGGCCTTCATCAGGGTGACCAGCATGGGGAGTGCGGTCCGGTTGTGACGCGGGGCGTTCGGCCCCCGCTCGCAGACCGCTCATATAGGGGGTCCGCCCGCGCGCATCAATCGTCCCTGTTGCGCCGCAGCATTCGCGGGCTGTGACGGTTCGCCTGTTACGGGCAGTTCATTTGACGGCGGGGCCTGCCGCCCTATGGTCAAAAAGTGGCCATGACCCGGCCCGCGCCCCGGATGACTTCCCCTGCCATGAAGCAGTTTTTCCTGACCGTGCTCGGCGTTTTCACCGGGCTGCTGCTGTTCGTGGTGGTGGTGCCGTTCATCCTGATCACCATGGCGCTCGCCTCGGCCTCGGCCGAGGAGCCGACGCCCCGGAACACGGTGCTGGAACTGGATCTGCGCGAGGGCGTGACCGACCAGACGCCCAGCAACCCCTTCGCCCTGTTCAGCGGTTCCGGCCTGTCGACCCTGCAGATCGTCGACACCCTGGCCCAAGCCGGGGACGACGACCGGGTCAAGGTGCTGCTGATTCGCCTCCCGGAGGCCGGGATCACGCCCGCCGCCGCCGACGAGATCCGTCAGGCCGTGCGCCGCTTCCGCGCCGCGGGCAAGGTCGTCATCGCCCACAGCCAGGGCTTCCAGCCGGTCGGGACGACCGTCTCCAGCTATATGGTCGGGGCCTCGGCCTCGGAGCTGTGGATGCAGAACACAGCCGCCTTCCAGCTGGCCGGCTTCTCGGCCGACGGCGTCTTCCTGGGCCGGGCGTTCGATCGCTATGGCGTCAACGCCGAATTCGAGCAGCGCTATGAGTACAAGAACGCCGTCAACGAATACACCGAGAGCGACTTCACCCCGGCGCACCGCGAGGCGATGACGGCCTGGATGACCTCGATCTACACCTCGGCCCTGGCCAATGCGGCCCAGGACCGGAAGGTGGCGCCCGCGGCCCTGCGCGCCGCCGTCGAGGCCGGTCCGCACTCGTCCGCCGAGGCGCTTCGGCGTCGGCTGATCGACAAGATCGGCCAGGTCGAGGAGGCCGAGGCCGAGGCCAAACGCCGGGCCGGCCGCGGCGCCGAGATCATGGAGTTTTCCGACTACGCCTCGTCACAGGGCTCTCGCGACGGCTCCGGCCGCAACGCCATCGCCATCGTCGGCGGCGAGGGGGCGATCCTGACCGGCACCGGCGGCGGCGCCGATCCGTTCGGCGGCGGCTCGTCGATCATGTCGGATGACCTGGCCGAGGCCCTGTACGACGCCATCGAGGACGACAGCGTCAAGGCGATCGTCTTCCGCGTCTCCTCGCCCGGGGGGTCGCCGGACGCCTCGGAACAGATCCTGGCCGCGGTGCGCGCGGCCCGGGCGGCCGGCAAGCCGGTGGTGGTGTCCATGGGCGACTACGCCGCCTCGGGCGGCTACTGGATCAGTTCGGAAGCCGACTGGATCGTGGCCCAGCCCTCGACCCTGACCGGCTCGATCGGGGTTTACGGCGGCAAATTCGTCATCGCCGACGCCCTCGGCCGGTTCGGCATCGACATGCGCAACCTGTCGATCGGCGGCGACTATGCCGACGCCTTTTCGCCGACGGAGGATTTCACCCCGGCCCAGCGTGCGGCCTTCGCGGCCCAGATAGACCGGACCTATGAGGAGTTCATCGCCCGCGTCGCGACCGGCCGCCGCCTGCCGCCCGCCCGGGTGCGCGAACTGGCCCGCGGCCGGGTCTGGACCGGCGCCCAGGGCCTGGAGCGCGGCCTGGTCGACCAGTTGGGGGGCATCGAGGAAGCCATCGCCAAGGCTCGCCAGCTGGCCCGCATTCCGGCCGATGAATCCGTGCGGTTCAAACGCTATCCGGAGGCCAGTTCGCCGTTCGAGGCCATCGCCAAGGCCTTCGGCGTCTCGGGCGAGGCGGCGCGGGTGCTGGTCGGAATCGGCGGGGTCATGAACGACCCGGCGGCCGAGGCGGCGGTGCGCCGCATCCAGACCGAACGGGCCCGGTCGTCCGGCGCATCCGTGCTGGCGGATCAGCCGTACTGAACAGGTACACTCGCCTGTGAAGCGACCGGTCATTGACCGTTCATCGGTGTGGACCGACATTGGAAGTCCGGCGTTGCCTACAGCGTCAGGGAAGGTGAAATGATGACCCAGTCCGATCGTCTGATCTTCGGCCCCCATGGCGCATCCGGCGCCCGCCGTCCGTCGCACGGGCTGCTGGCTCCGATCCTGTGGCTGGGCGGCGTCATAGCGACCGTGGCGGCGATGACCATCGGGGCCGTCCTGGCGGTGTTCACCGCCGTGGCCGTGGCCGTGATCGCCCTGTTCGCGGCCGTTCTGGTCTTTTTCGCCGGCCTGGCCCTGGGCGCGCGCCGCAGGGCCGTCATCCGCACCCGCCGCACGGACGACGTCATCGAGGCGCGCAAGGTCGACGGCGCCTGGGTCGCCTATGGCTGGGAGCGGCCCGGTCGATAAGGACGGCTTCATGCTGACCGTCAAGGATCTGCCGTCCCCCAATTTTGACGCGCGCTGCGGGCCGCCCGACATGCTGGTGCTGCATTACACCGGCATGCGGACCGCCGAGGCGGCCGTCGCCCGCCTGCGTGACCCCGAGGCGAAGGTCTCGGCCCACTACGTCGTCGACGAGGACGGCTCGATCCTGAGGCTGGTGGCCGAGGAGCGGCGGGCCTGGCACGCGGGCAAGGGGGCCTGGCAGGGCGAGACAGACTGCAACGCCGCCTCGATCGGCATCGAGATCGTCAATCCCGGTCATGAGTTCGGCTATCGCGATTTCCCCGAGGCCCAGATCGAGGCTGTGATCAGCCTGGTCAGCGACATCCGCAGCCGCTGGACCATCCCCGACGCCCGCATCATCGGCCACGCCGATCTGGCGCCGGACCGCAAGCAGGATCCCGGCGAACGGTTTCCGTGGAAGCGGCTGGCCGCGGTCGGCCACGGCCTGTGGTTCGAGCCGGCGCCGGAGCGGATCGCCGCGCTCGGCGCGACGCTGGGCGTCGGCGACGCTGGGCTTGGCGTTGTCGTGCTGCGCGCCGGTCTGCACCGGCTGGGCTACGCCCTTTTGCCCGGCGACGATTTCGACGAGCCGACGCGGCTGACGGTTGAGGCCTTCCAGCGCCACTGGCGGCCGTCTCGGGTGGACGGCGTGGCGGATGGCGAGACGCGGGCGACCCTGATGGGGGTGCTGCAGCTGGCGACGGCGGAGAGCGTGACGGGGGTGTTGAATTAGAGGTTGGAGAGATCCTGGTGCGGGCCAAAAATTCGAAGCACTGTGACTACCTCGCCATGGCCGTCGATCTCATACAGAACGATGTAGGCTTCGACCGACAGCTTGCGGACGCCCGCGTGTTCAGCCGGCGGCCAGCGTAGCGGATACCTCCTGAGATCGAGCAGGGCTCGCAGGATGGCAACGTACCGATTGTGCGCCTTACGGCCGCTTCCGGGTTGCGTCAGCCAGGACTTGGCGTGGTTCAGGTCGCGCCGGGCGCGAGCGGTGAATTCCAGACGAGCGTCGTCCGTCACTCGGCTTCGCGCGCCATGGCCGCTTCCGCCTCGGCTAACTCGGTCTCGAGCCAACGCCAGGCGTCATCGCCGGAGAGGACACGGCCATTTGCGATGTCGTCATAAGCCTCTTCCAATCGCGCACGCTCCCACGCAAGGCGCGCTGAGCGAGCGACGGGCGTCTCGGTTTCCAAATGAACCGGCTGTTTCGAGACGGGCTGAGCCATACCTTCAGTCTACCATATCCCCGGAGGGTAATCACCTGTGTGGTTGACCCACCGGCTGACCGGGCGCACTAACCCGCCCGTCAGACGGCCGGGCGGTCGCGGCGGGGCTTGCTCCGTCGAGGAAAGTCCGGGCTCCACGGTGAAGAGGCGGCGGGCAACACCCGCCCGGGGCGACCCGAGGGATAGCGCCACAGAAAGCAAACCGCCTGCTCTTCGGGGCAGGGAAGGGTGAAAGGGTGGGGTAAGAGCCCACCGCGTGCCTGGCAACAGGGACGGCATGGCAAGCCCCGCCTGGAGCAAGACCGAATAGGGACGTCGCGCGGTTTCGGCCGCAGGGTTCACCGCCCGAGGCGTCCGGGTAGGTCGCGAGAACCATCCGGCGACGGGTGGTCCAGAGGAATGATCGTCGCCGCCTTCGGGCGGAACAGAACCCGGCTTACAGGCCGTCTGACAGTATTTTGGGCGCTATCGCTCGCCGCGCGGCGGCTCGCTGCCTGAGCGCGCTGCGCTATCGCTCGCCGCGCGGCGGCTCGCTGCATGAGCGCGGTGGAGTCGCTCGTCGCGCCGGCGGCGCCAGCCGAGCCCATTTTCCCTTTAACCCCTTGGCCCGTATTGCGGCGCAGGATTGGTCCACAGCCTGTCTATACTTCAGGTGTTCTGTGTATGTTCACTGTGATTACACGGTTCTGGCCTCAAATGAGGTTAATCGGCGTCAACTAATCCCATTGAGACCCAGCTGATCCCATGCTATCCCAGAGATGGGCCGCGGCGTTGGTGTGCGCCGCGTGATGTTCACGGGGATCAGAGGGGCGGACCGAAGGGTCCGAGTTTGGGGCAGGCGTGTTTCTCTCGACCTACGAGAAACAGTTGGACGGGAAGCGACGCCTGCTGATCCCGCAGGAGTTCCGCACCGCCGACAATGGCGCCGAGCACGGCGTCTTCTGCTTCTTCGCCCTGGCCGATGATTGCCTCGAGGCGGGCGGCGACCGGCTGATGGCCGAATATGTCGCGCGTATCGAGGCCCTGCCGTTCGGCAGCGACAGGCGCACCGCACTGGAAGAGACCTTCTACGCCGGCCAGCGGCCGCTGTCCTACGACGGCGGCGGCCGGATCACCCTGCCGGAAAGCCTGTGCCAGGACGCGGGTCTGGGCGAAGACGTCGTCATTGTCGGCCTCGGCCCGCGCTTCCAGATCTGGGACCGCGCGCGCTGGAACGCGCGTCGGAGCGCCCGGCGCGCCCTGGCCCGCGAAGTCATGAACGGGGAGGCCGTATGACCTCGCCCCACGCCCCTGTCCTGCTGGCCGAGGTGATCGAGGCCTTGGCCCCGCAGGCCGGCGACGTCATCATCGACGCCACCTTCGGCGCCGGCGGCTACACACGCGCCATCCTCGCGACCGGGGCGACGGTCATCGCCCTGGATCGCGATCCCACGGTCCAGCCGCACGCCGACGTCGTGGCCAACGACTTCCCCGGCCGGTTCCGACTGGTGCGCACGCCCTTCTCGGGCCTGGCCAAGGCCTTCGCCGACAGCGGCGAAGCGCGGCTGGACGGGGTGGTGTTCGATATCGGCGTCTCGTCCATGCAACTGGACCAGGCCGAGCGCGGCTTTTCCTTCATGCGCGACGGGCCGCTGGACATGCGCATGTCCGATGAGGGGCAGACCGCCGCCGACATCGTCAATGAATGGGACCACGGGCCCCTGGCCCATATCTTCAAACTGTATGGCGACGAGCGGCAGTCGGGCCGGGTGGCCACGGCCATCCTGCGTCGGCGGGTCGAGAAGCCGTTCGAGCGGACGCTGGATCTGGCGGCGGTGGTCGAAAAGGCGCTGGGCGGCCGTCGCGGCGCGCCGATCCATCCGGCGACCCGGGTGTTCCAGGCGCTGCGCATCGCGGTCAATGACGAACTTGGCGAGCTGCGCGCCGGGCTGGAGGCGGCCGAGGCTGCCCTGTCGCCCGGCGGCCGGCTGGCGGTGGTGACCTTCCATTCGCTGGAGGACCGGATCGTCAAGGCCTTCCTGACCGAGCGGACCGGCAACGCCCCGGGCGGCTCGCGTCACGCCCCGGTCGCCGTCGAGACGCGCAAGCCCAGCTTCACCCTGTCCTTCAAGGGCGCGCGCGAGGCCGGCGAGTTGGAGCGCGCGGACAATCCTCGCGCCCGGTCGGCCAAGCTGCGCGCCGCCGTGCGCACCGACGCCGCGCCCTGGGGCGGCCTGACGGGGAGGGCCGCCGCATGAACATCGCCGCCGCCGTCAATCGCCTGTACGCCTGGAAAATCCGCGGGGTCCGCTGGATCGAGATCATCGGCGTCCTCCTGGTCGCGGTGATGGTCTTCTCGGTCTATGTGGCCAAGGCCGGCGCGGCGCGCGAAAGCGCCCGCATCTCCGACCTCGAGCAGCAGATCAGCGACAACGGCCAGCGCGTGCGGCTGTTGCGCGCCGAGGTCGCCCGGCTGGAGCAGCCGACCCGTCTCGAGGCCCTGTCGCGCGGGGCCGGGCTAGGTCCGGTCGATGTTCATCGCCAGGCGGCCGCCGGAACCCTGGCCGAACTGGCCCCGATCCCGGAGCCGCGGCCGGTCGTCATCGCGCCGACCCCGGCGGCGCCGGACGCGGCCGCCGCGCCGGCGGCGGAGCCCGCCGCCCCCGCGACCGCGGAGGTCGCGCAATGAGCGTGCACGACCCCCAC
>JBKBQO010000023.1:0-22256 GCA_046292645.1 Brevundimonas sp. | reverse complement strand
GGGTCGGGGCGGCGACCGGGCGGGCGGCCAGCTGGACCGAGGCGCCGCCGCCTCCGCCGCCGCCCGACGGGCCGCGCGGGGCGCCGCCGCCGGGCAGGGGCTCGCCGTCGCGCAGGGCCTTGAGCGCCTCTTCGGGGCCCGGCAGGTCGGCGGCGTAGGCGAGGCGGACGATGGCCATCTCCACGGCGTCGGCCGGATTGGGGGCGCGGCGAACCTCGTCGAGGGCCTTGAGCAACATCTGCCAGACGCGGGCCAGGGTGCCGGCGGAGATGACGGCGCCGAGGGCCGTCAGCTTCTGGGCCTGGTCGTTGGGCAGGCGGGTGGCCTGCGGTCCCAGCATCTTGGCCACCGAGGCGGCGTGGCAATGCTCGAGCAGGTCGTTGGTGATCTGCACCGGGTCGGCGCCGTAGCCGTAGAGGGTGCGGAACAGCTCCAGCGCCTCGGGGGTGCGGCCGGCCATGATCGATTCGAACAGGGCGATGGTCTGGCTGCGGTCAGCCAGACCCAGCATGTCGCGGACGACCTCGGTCTTCACCGTCTCGCCGCGGTCGCCCTGGACCAGGGCCTGGTCCAGCAGGCTGAGGCCGTCGCGGACCGAGCCCTCGGCGGCGCGGGCGATCAGGGCCAGGGCGTCCTGTTCGATCTTCATCCCCTCGCGGTCGGCGATGCGGGCGAGGTGTTCGACAAGGATCTCGGGCTCGACGCGGCGCAGGTCGAAACGCTGGCAGCGGCTGAGGATGGTCACCGGGACCTTGCGGATTTCGGTGGTGGCGAAGATGAATTTGGCGTGCGGCGGCGGCTCTTCCAGCGTCTTCAGCAGGGCGTTGAAGGCCTGGTTCGACAGCATGTGGACTTCGTCGAGGACATAGACCTTGTAGCGCGCCTCGACCGGGGCGTAGCGGACGCTCTCGATGATGTCGCGGATGCCGTCGATGCCGGTGTGGGAGGCGGCGTCCATCTCGACCACGTCCATGTGCTGGCCGGCCATGATGGCGGCGTCGTGCCGGCCGTGGGCGGTCAGCTCCAGCGACGGGCGGTCGATGACATCGGTCTGGTTGTTGAGAGCGCGGGCCAGCAGGCGGGCGGTGGTGGTCTTGCCGACGCCGCGGACGCCGGTGAGCATGAAGGCGTGGGCGATGCGGCCGGTGGCGAAGGCGTTGGTCAGGGTCCGGACCATGGCCTCTTGGCCGATCAGGTCCTCGAAGGTGTGCGGCCGGTATTTGCGGGCGAGGACGGTGTAGGCGGCGCCGTCGTCCGTGTGGGCGGCGGGGCCGGCGTCGGCAGGGGGCGGCGGCGCGGCGACGACGGGCGCCGCAGCGGCCTCGGCCTCGCGCATGCCGGCCGGCTCGGGGGCGCCGAACATGTCGTCGGTGTCGGGATCGCGCTCGACGACGTCGCCGTCGGGGGCGTCTTCCTCCCAGGGAGGGCCGTCGGGATTCGGGTCGCTCATGCCTCCGTCTTACAGCGAGAGGGCCGCGTCGCGCACCCCCTCGCTGGAAGGCTCCCCGCTTTCGCGGGGATGACGAACCGCTTTCGCGGGGAAGACCGTGGATCAGTCGGTCAGGTCGCGGATCTGGCCGCCGTCGGCGCGGATGCGGGCGATGACCTGTTTGTGCAGCCAGACGTTCATGGTCGCGGTGTCCGAGGTGTCGCCGGTATAGCCCAGCTCATTGGCCAGCTCCTTGCGCTCGGCCAGGGTGGAATCCATGCCGGTCAGCTTCATCAGGTCGACGATGGAGGTGCGCCAGTTCAGCTTCTGGTCGCGCTGCTCGTTCATGAAGTCGAGGATGCCGTCGACATCGACGGGCTGGGCGGCGGCGGGGGCGGGCGCGGCGGCGGGGGCCGGCGTGGGCGCCGCGGTCGAAGCGGGGGCGGTTCGCGGGGCGGGGGTCGAGCTCTCGCGCCGCTTGAAGATCTTGCCGAGAATGTTGCCGAGAATGCTCATGTCCGCTCCTGAAAGGTTGAGCGTCCAGAGCGGTTGGCGACGGCGGCGGTTCCGAGCCGCGCTCAGGCAGCGAGCGACCGCGCGGCGACCCTCGGGTCAAGCCCGAGGGTGACGACGGCGCGCTCAGGCAGCGAGCGACCGCGTCGCGACCCTCCGGTCAAGCCGGAGGGTGACGATTCGCGCTCAAGCAGCGAGCGACCGCGTCGCGAGCGATAGCGCACAAGGAGAGGGGAAGGTGGAGACCGCGACCCGAAGGGGAATTCGTTGTGGCTGCTGCCTTCCGGCCCTGACCAGGTTGGCGAAGCCTTCGCCCGCGATCTCCGAGAGGGGATATGACGATTCCGGCTCGCCGATGCAAGCGGGGGCTTGCTAGAGGAGGGGCATGCCCCTGCCCGTCCTGAACACCTTCGCCGGCGACCCGCTCGATCGGGCCGGCGACCTGCGCAACGACCCCGACTGGCTGGCCGAACAGGCGGCGAGCCCGGACGCCGTGGCCATGGTGCTGTGGGAGGGGCGGCCGCTGGTCGAGGCGGGGCCCGAACCACGGCTGGCCTGGCTGGCGCTGGACCATGCGCGAGCGGTGGTTCCGGATCGGGAGCTGTTCCTGGGGCTGTGGAAGGGGTCGCCGTGTTTCGCGGTTGAGGTCGAGGGGTCGGTCGATCCGGCGGGCGGGCCGCTGGCGGGGCTGGGGGCGTTTCACGAGATGCGCGAGGCGGCGGCGATGCTGCCGGGGCCGGACGCGGCCATGGCCGGGACGGCCAAGTCGCTGTTCGACTGGCGGCGGCGGCACGGCTTTTGCGCCGCGTGCGGTGTGGAGAGCGAGACGACCTGCGGCGGTTGGAAGCGGGTCTGCCCGGCCTGCGGGGTCGAGCATTTCCCGCGCGTCGATCCGGTGACCATCATGCTGGCCATCTATCGGGGCGGGCCCGAGCCGGTCTGCCTGCTGGGGCGGCAGGCGGCCTGGCCCGAGGGGCGGATGTCGGCCCTGGCGGGGTTCCTGGAGCCCGGAGAGACCATCGAGGCGGCCTGCGCCCGCGAGATCGAGGAGGAGGCGGGGCTGATAGTGACGGCGGTGCGCTATCACTCCAGCCAGCCGTGGCCGTTCCCGTCGCAGTTGATGATCGGCCTGGTGTGCGAGGTGGATTCGGACGACGCGCGGCCGGACCAGACCGAGCTGGAGGCCGTCGCGTGGCTGACCCGGGCGGAGGCGGAGGCAGTGTTGGCGGGGACCCATCCGTCGATCAAGGCCCCGCCGCGGATCGCCATCGCGCGGACCCTTCTGCAGGCGTGGGTCGACGGCTTCGAGGTGTGACGTCGCTCCCGGCGAAGCCGGCCTCCAACCGTCCCGCGTGGCCTGGAGGCGGGTGGGTTCATCACAACGAACACAACGCGTTCACAACGAACACAGCGCGGGTTGTGACTGGCTCCGCTCCCGTTGTGCCCTTTGTGTTCCTTGTGATGAACCTTCCGGCCTCAGGAGCGAGGCTCTGAATTCCGGCTTCGCCGGGGCTACCGCGCCAAAACTCGCGCCGCCGCCAGATCGTCCGGATTGTCCACCGACAGCGGCGCCTCGTCGATGACCGCGGCCCAGATCTGAAGGCCCATCTCCAGCGCCCTCAGCTGTTCCAGCTTTTCGCGGCGCTCCAGTGGCGAGGGCGGGGCGGCGCAGAAGCGTTCGAGGGCGGCGCGGCGGTAGCCGTAGAGGCCGATGTGGCGCCAGACGGGGGCGTCGCCGTACAGGGGCGAGCGGGTGAAATAGAGGGCGCGGCCGTGGCGTTCACCCTCGGACAAGGCGACGACGGCCTTGACCACGTCAGCATTGGTGCGGTCCGAGGCGTCGGCCTCGGGCGCGATCAGGGTGGCGATGTCGCAGGCGGGCTCGCCGTGCAGCAGGGCGGCGCAGGCCAGGGCCAGGCCGGGATCGGCGAAGGGCATGTCGCCCTGCAGATTGATCACCGCATCATGACAGCCGTCCGGATCGATGGCCTGGAGGGCGGCGCGGATGCGATCGGAGCCGGACGGCAGGTCCGGATCGGTCAGAACCGCCACGCCGCCGGCCGATTCGACGGCGGCGACGATCTCGGGATCGCCGGCGGCGACGGCGACGGGCAGGCCCGACTGCATGGCCTGACGCCAGGCGCGCACGATCATCGGCGCGCCGCCGATCTCGGCCAGGGGCTTGCCGGGAAGACGGGTCGCGGCCATCCGGGCGGGGATCAGAATCAGCGGGTTCACGTTCAAATCCCAATTGGTCGCGCCTGCGACGCTCGGACCGGCTTCAGCCGGTTGCGAAGGCGGCGCTAGCGTGTAAGAGACGCCCACGCAAGAATTCGCCCCGCCGCGCGTGCGGCAGGGCCTCAGAAACGGGATGAGACGACGCGCATGAGCGGCGATCTGAAGTGGAACAAGATCATGGGCGCCGGTCTGGCGACCGTCTTTGTGATCCTGGCGGTGCGTGAGGGCACGGCCTTCATCTATCATTCCGAAACCCCGGAAAAGATGGGCTATTTCGTCGACGCGCCCGAAGAAGCCGCCGGCGGAGCCGCCGAGGCCGTGCTGCCGCCCGACTGGGGCACGGTGCTGCCGACGGCCGATCTCGCCGCCGGCGAGGCCGCCTTCGCCCGCTGCCAGTCCTGCCACACGATCGCGGCGGGCGGCGCCAACGGCATCGGCCCGAACCTGTTCGGCGTCGTCGGCGGCCCGGTGATGCACGCCAGCGGCTTCGCCTATTCCGACGCCATGCAGGCCCACAAGGCCGAGGCGCCGAGCTGGACCCTCGACGAGCTGGACCAGTTCCTGACCGCGCCCGGACGCCATGTCCCGGGCACCAAGATGTCCTTCGCCGGCATCCGCGACACGGCGACCCGGGTCAATCTGATCGCCTGGCTGCGTTCGCAGGGCTCGGGCGGCATGGCCATTCCCGCGCCCGATCCGACCCGCCAGCCCGGCGCCGCCCCCGCCGCCCCGGCCGAGGGCGTGGCCCCGGCCGCCGGCGCTGAAGCCGCGGCCGCCGACGCCGGCGGTCAGACCGGCGGAGCCCCGACCACCGGCGCCGCGGCCCAGCCGACGACGACGACTTCGGATGTCGCGCCCCCGGCGGCGACCAGCCCGGCGCCGCCCAACGACTGAGTCGGGCCGGTTCATCGAGTTCAGGAATGGGCGGTCCTCGGGCCGCCCTTTTTCGTTTGTCTCAGAGGCGACGGAAGACCGGTCCGTCCGCGCCCGGGACCCGGTGGCGGGCGTCCGCCTCGGCGAGGGGCTCTATCGCCACCCCGCCCAGAACCCCGACTGCGTGCAGCACCCGGTCGCCGTCCAGCAGGAAGCCCGCGTGACCGTACCAGGGCCCCGAGTCCGGATCGGGCCAGATCACCAGATCGCCCTGCCGGGCCTGATCCCGGGGCACGGCCTGCCCCAGTTCGGCCAGCTGATCGGCATAGCGCGGCGCCGCGCGGCCGCAGGCGTACAGCGCTTGCTGCACCAGACCGCAGCAGTCCGTGCCCAGCGAGGAGCGGCCGCCCAGAAGATAGGGCGTCCCCAGCAGCCGCTCGGCCACCTCGACGGGTTCCGCCGCGAAACTGGCGATGGGCGCCAGGCCCGCCGGGTCGCCGGTCTCGATCACCAGGGCGTTGAGCGGCAGGGGGCCGTCGGTCGCTCCGACCCTGTGGGTGGCCAGCGGCGCGCCGTCCATGAGCGACGCCAGATCCGCCCAGCCCACGACGCCGTCGCGGCGGGCCCGGCCCCAGACGCGGGCGTCGCGCGCTTCAAGCACGTCGAAGGCCTCGCCGAAGATCAGCTGGTCGACCGGATGATCGCCGGGAACGGCGTCGAGGTGGATGTCGGCGACCGGAACCGCGCAGTGCATGGGCCGCACCGCCCGGAAGGCGGCGGCGCGCACGATCCCTTCCAGCGCCTGCTCGGCCAGGTCGGGCCGGGCGAGGGTGGTGCGGGGATCAAGGCTGGCGGCGGCTGAGGTCAAACGCGGGCTCGTCCGATTGAGCGGGCAGTCTGGGGCATGAAGGCGAAAGTCCCGTTAATGCCGGAGCGATCGGAGCGCATCTTGAAACCGGCCGGCGGAGGTCCAGTTCAAACCCGAGCGATCGCGCGGGGGTGGACGATGATGATTCCGGGACTGGTTCTGCTGTTGGCCGTGCTGTTGGCCGTAGCGCCGGACAGCGCCGTCGGCAGGGCCCTGCGACGCGGCCTGGTCGAGGCGCCGGCCCGGGCGCTGAACCGCCTGCGGCCCGGCAAGGTCGTCTTCCTCGCCCTGCTGGTCGCCGCCGGAGTCGCCGCGGTCCTGCTGTTCGAGGCGGAGGGGCTTCGGCTGTACGGCTTCATGTTGCCCGACCTGCTGGCCTGGTTCGCCGTTTTCGACGTCGGGGTCTTCATCGAGGCCCTGCTGATCGCCGGCGCCGTGATGGGCGCGAACGTCCCGGGCGTGGCCCGGGCGCGGTTTTCGGCCCTGAACCGAGGGATCGCCCGCCTCATCACCCGGCGCGGGGCCCGGGCGCCGCGACCGCGCCGCGCCGGTTCATGTCTCAAGGGCAAGTCCGACGACGACGGAGCCGGATGGGCGGTTCAGCCCGCCGGATATCGCGCCTTCAGCATGGCGTAGCAGGCCCGCAGCGCCTGGGCCTCCCCGCCCTCGGGCCAGCCCGGGCGGGCGCGGGGGTTCCAGGCGAAGATGTCCATATGCGCCCAGGCGCCGGTGGTCGGGGCGAATTTCTGCAGGAACAGGGCGGCGGTGATCGAACCGGCCTGGGCCCAGGCGGCGGAATCGTTGCGCAGGTCGGCGATCTCTGTGTCCAGAGCCGCGCGATAGCCGGGCCACAGCGGCATCCGCCACAGCGGGTCGCCGACGGCGCGTCCGGCCGCCAGCAGATCGGCGGCGAGGGCCTCGTCGTCGGTGTAGAGCGGCGGCAGTTCGGGGCCCAGGGCGATGCGGGCGGCCCCCGTCAGGGTGGCGAAGTCCAGCGTCAGGTCGGGCGCGTGCTCCCCGGCCCGGGTCAGGATGTCGGCCAGGATCAGCCGTCCTTCCGCGTCGGTGTTGCCGATCTCGATGGTCAGGCCCTTGCGGCTGTTCAGGATGTCGCCGGGGCGGAAGGCGTCGGCGGAGACGGCGTTCTCGACCGCCGCGACCAGCACCACCAGCCGCACCGGCAGGTTCGCCTGCATGACCAACCGGCCGAGGGCCAGGGCGTGGGCGGCGCCGCCCATGTCCTTCTTCATATTGCGCATGCCGGCGGCGGCCTTGAGGTCGAGTCCGCCCGTGTCGAACACCACCCCCTTGCCGACCAGGGCGATCAGCGGAAGCTCTGCGCGATCGAGGTTCCAGCCGATCTCGACCACCCGGGGCGCGCGATGGGGCGCGGCGGCGCGGCCGACGGCGTGGACGGCGGGGTAGTTGTCTTCCAGCAGGGCGTCGCCGGTGATCACCGCGATCGTCGCGCCCGAGTCGGCGGCGATCTCGCGGGCGATGGTCTCGATCTGCAGCGGGCCCATGTCGGCGGCCGGGGTGTCGATCATCTCGCGGGCCAGGGCGCAGGCCGAGGCGATGCGCAGGGTCGCCTCGACGTCCAGGCCCTCGGGCGCGACCAGCCGCACCCGGTCGCGGTCGGGCCGGGCCTTGTAGCGGTCGAAGACATAGGCCCCGAGCAGGAAGGCCAGGGCGGCGGCGTGCGTCGTTTCCGGCTCCGCCTCCAGCCGGTAGAGGCCGGGCGGCAGGCGGGCGGGCAGGGCCCGGGCCGACATCGGGTCGATCCGGTCGCCCGCGCCCACGAGGACGGCGGCGACGCCGCCGTCGGCGTCGGGCGAGACCAGGATCTGACCGGCCTTGCCCTTGAAGCCATTGGCCTCGGCCCAGCCCCGGACGGCGGCGTCAATCTTGCTGTTCGGCCCGACGAAGCGCACCGGAACGGCGCCGTCGGCCTCGGCGGTCAGCAGGTCGGGGTGGAGGACGGACATGGGCGCGGCCTTTCCGGCCGATCGGGCCGATATTAACCAAGGATTGACGAGAAGGGCCGAGTCTGGAGTCGAACCTTCCGGAGCGCCTTCCATGTCGCGCACGACCGCCTGCACCGCAACCATCGGCCTGCTTCTCATCGGCCTGGCCGCGCCCGCCTTCGCCCAGTCCGCGGCCGCGCCCGCCGCCGAGGCCCCGGCAGCGCGCCAGCCCGCCGCGGCCGAGGTGCGCGCCGCCTATGACCGCGCCGATCCCCTGAGCCGGCAGATCTTCTGGACCGACCAGGCCGAGATCGATCCGATGGACCCGGTCGCCGGCGTCAAGGCGGCCCAGGCCCTGCGCGAGATGGGCCGGTTCGACCAGGCCGCCGAGATGGCGGGCCGGGTGCTGATGGTGCAGCCGGCCAATGTCGAGGCCATGCTTGAGGCCGGGCGCGCCCATATCGCCCGCGGCCAGGCCTTCTACGGCATCGCCGCCCTTGAAGGGGCCCGCAACGCCCGGCCCGACGACTGGCGGGCCTGGTCCCTGCTGGGCGCGGCCTATGAGCAGGTGCGCCGGGCCGACGACGCCCGGGCGGCCTGGGCCCAGGCCCTGGCCCTGTCGCCCGAGAACCCGGACGTGCTGTCCAACATGGCGATCTCGGCCATGACGCGGGGCGACGCCGCGGGGGCCGAACCCCTGCTGCGCCGCGCCGCCGCCCAGCCCGGGGCCTCGCTGAAGGTGCGGCTGAACCTGGCCATGGTGCTGGGGCTGACGGGCCGGATCGGCGAGGCCGAACAGATGCTGCGCCGCGACCTGCCGCCCGATGCGGCGGATC
This sequence comes from Brevundimonas sp., assembly GCA_046292645.1. GTDB lineage: Bacteria > Pseudomonadota > Alphaproteobacteria > Caulobacterales > Caulobacteraceae > Brevundimonas. The sequence goes on along the minus strand of JBKBQO010000023.1, from coordinate 13,535 downwards.
GCAACCTGGCCTGGCTGCGCGAACGCGCCGCCGGAGCCGGGGTTGGGGCCGGGGTCGATCAGGCGCGGACCTGGGGGTCGCTCCAGGGCGGGTGATCGCCTATATTCGCGACATGATCGACGAGCTCTACAGCGCGCGCATCCTCAGGCTGGCGGCCAATCTGCCCCACAGCGGACGGCTGCCTTCGCCCGAGGGCACCGGCGAGCGGGTCGCCAAGCTGTGCGGCTCGAAGGCGATCGTGGATGTGACTCTGGATGAGTCCGGCCGGGTCGGGGCCTTTGCCCAGGACGTCAAGGCATGCGCCTTGGGCCAGGCCGCGGCGGGGGTGCTGGGCGAGGTCGTGATCGGCGCCTCGCTCGAGGACCTGATCGAGGCCCGCGACGCCATGGCCGCCATGTTGAAGGCGGGCGGCGAGGGGCCGACGGGCCGGTTCGAGGGGCTGAGGGCGCTGAAACAGGTCGCCGACTATCCGGCGCGCCACGCCTCGACCATGGTCGTTATCGAGGCGACGCTGGACGCGGTGCGCGCCGCCGTGGCCCGCAAGAGCCCCGACACCCGAACTAGCCTCGCCGGAGCGGCCTGACCGTTGCTCCTTCGCCTCTGGCGGGGGATAAGCGCCACGACATGGCTTCCGGCGGAACTCTCTATGAACGCGGCGTGCGGCTGGCCCATCGCGGCTACAAGCTGACGCTGTCGCCCCTGATCGGGCAGCAATGCCGGTTCCTGCCGACCTGTTCGGACTATGGCCGGGACGCGCTGATCCAGCATGGACCGATCAAGGGGGGATGGCTGACGGCCAGACGCCTCTGCAAATGCCACCCCTTCGGCCAATCGGGCTATGACCCGGTGCCGCCTGCAAAGACTGAACGATGATCGAACTGACCTTCCCCGACGGCGCCAGCCGCGAATATCCCGACGGCTCGACGGCGCGCGACGTGGCCGCCTCCATCTCGCCCTCGCTGGCCAAGCGCGCGGTGCTGGCCGAGCTGAACGGCGAGCAGCGGGACCTGAACCGGGTGCTGGAGACGGGCGGCGCCTTCCGCCTGATCATGCGCGACGATCCGGCGGCCCTCTACACCATCCGCCACGACACGGCCCATGTGCTGGCCGAGGCGGTGCAGACGCTGTTCCCGGGGACCCAGGTCACCATCGGCCCGGCCATCGACGACGGATTCTATTACGACTTCTTCCGCGAGCAGCCCTTTTCGACCGACGATTTCGCGGCCATCGAGAAGGAGATGGGGCGGATCGTCGATCGGGACGCCAAATTCGAGCGCGAGGTCTGGGACCGGGCCGAGGCCATCCAGTTTTTCGAAAACCGGGGCGAGAAGTTCAAGGCCGAGCTGATCCGGGATCTGCCGGGCACGGAGACGATCACCCTGTATCGTCAGGGCGACTGGATCGACCTGTGCCGGGGGCCGCATTTCCCGTCCACGCGCCATGTCGGCAAGGCCTTCAAACTGACGAAGCTGGCCGGCGCCTACTGGCGGGGGGACTCCAGCCGCGAACAGCTTCAGCGCATCTACGGCACGGCCTGGGCCTCGAAGGAGGACCTCGACGCCTATCTGCTGCGCGTCGAGGAGGCCGAGAAGCGCGACCACCGCCGCATCGGCAAGGCCATGGGCCTGTTCCACATGCAGGAGGAAGGCCGGGGCATGGTCTTCTGGCACCCCAAGGGCTGGGTGCTGTGGCGCGTGCTGGAAGACTATATGCGCCGCCGGCTGGACGCCGCCGGTTATGTCGAGGTCAAGACGCCCCAGGTGCTGGACCGGACCTTCTGGGAGAAGTCGGGCCACTGGGAGAAATACCGGCCGAACATGTTCGTCTGCGAGACGGTCGAGGGCGAGGAACTGTCGCTCAAGCCGATGAACTGCCCCGGCCACGTGCAGATCTTCGACCAGGGCCAGCGGTCCTATCGCGAACTGCCGCTGCGCATGGCCGAGTTCGGGGCCTGCCATCGCTACGAGCCATCGGGCAGCCTGCACGGCCTGATGCGGGTGCGCGGCTTCACCCAGGACGACGCCCACATCTTCTGCCGCGAGGACCAGATCGTCGAGGAGACGTCCCGATTCATCGAACTGGCCCGTTCGGTCCATGCCGACCTGGGCATGGAAACGGCCTACATCAGCCTCGGCACGCGGCCGGAGAACCGCGCCGGGTCCGACGAATTCTGGGACAAGGCCGAGGCCCTGATGGCCGAGGCGGCCCGGGCCGCCGGGACTGAGCCGGTCGTCACCGAGGGCGACGGCGCCTTCTATGCGCCCAAGCTGGACTTCGTGGTCAAGGACGCCATCGGCCGTGAATGGACCTGCGGCACGATCCAGCTGGACTATGTCCTGCCCGAGCGGCTGGGCGCGGAATACATCGGCGAGGACGGCCAGAAGCATCGACCGGTGATGCTGCACCGCGCCATCCTGGGCTCGTTCGAGCGCTTCATCGGCATCATGATCGAGAACTACGCCGGGGCCTTCCCCCTGTGGCTGGCCCCCACCCAGGTGGTGGTGGCGACGATCGTGTCGGAGGCCGACGACTACGCCCGGGCGGTGGTCGACCGGCTGAAGGCGGCCGGCCTGCGGGCCGAGACGGACCTGCGCAACGAGAAGGTCGGCTACAAGGTGCGCGAGCACTCGGTCGGCAAGGTCCCGGTCATCGCCGTGGTCGGCAAGAACGAGGCCGAAGCGGGCACGGTGGCGATCCGCCGGCTGGGCTCGCAGGCCCAGGAGGTCGTGTCGCTGGACGAGGCGATCCGGATCCTGACCGAAGAGGCGACCCCGCCCGATCTTCGGCCATAGCTGCGGCCCAACGGCAAAAACCGGCCGCCCGGTCACGGGCGCGCCGGCTTTGTCGGCTACCCGACACAGGAACAGAAGGGGGGGCGAGGTCTTTTGAACCGCGCGCAGTGCGCGCTCTCCCAAAGGACCGACACCATGGCCGAGAAGACCCTCGAAACCCTGTTCCACGACACGCTCAAGGACATCTATTACGCCGAGCGGAAGATCCTGAAGTCCCTGCCCAAGATGGCGCGCGCCGCCCAGTCGCCCGAGCTGAAGGCGGCGTTCGAGAAGCATCGCGAGCAGACCGAAGGCCAGATCGAGCGGCTGCAGCAGGTGTTCGAAATCATCGGCAAGGCGCCCCGCGGCAAGACCTGCGACGCCATCGAAGGCATCCTGGCCGAGGGCGACGAGATCGCCGAGGAGTACAAGGGCACGGCGGCGCTGGACGCCGGCCTGCTGGCGGCCGCCCAGGCGGTCGAACACTATGAGATCACCCGCTATGGCACGCTGAAGCGCTGGGCCAATGTGCTGGGCCTGAAGGATGCGGCCAAACTGCTGGACGAGACCCTGCAGGAAGAGTCGCAGACCGATGAGGACCTGACCACGATCGCCGATGCGGCGATCAACGAAGAGGCGATGCGTCCCGCCGCCTGACGCACGGACGCCGGACCAACCGACAGAACGGACGGACCCGTCGGGTCCGTCCGTTTTTCGTGGTTACAGCAGGCGTTTGCGCATGGCCTGGGACAGCATGTCGATCAGGGTCACGGCGACCACGATGATGATGGCGATGGTCGACACGGTCCGGTAGTCAAAGGCCTGCAGGCTTTCGAACAGCACCTGGCCGATGCCGCCCGCCCCGATCAGCCCCAGCACGGTGGCGGCGCGGCTGTTCGACTCGAAGCGATAGAGGGCGAAGCTGGTCCACAGCGGCGCGACCTGCGGCAGCACGCCCCAGGCGATCTCGTGCAGACGACCGGCGCCGGTCGCCTTGACCCCCTCGATCGGCCCCTTGTCGATCGACTCGACGGCCTCCGAGAAGAGCTTGGCCAGGACCCCGGCCGTGTTCAGCCCGATCGCGAGCACGCCCGCCAGCGGTCCCAGGCCGACGGCGACGATGAACAGGGTGCCGATCACCAGATCCGGAACGGAACGCAGCAGGTCCATCACCCGGCGCACCGGCCAGACCAGCCAGCTCGGCGACAGGTTGCGCGACGCCATCAGGCTGAGCGGCACCGCGAGGAAGACCGCCAGGAAGGTGCCCCACAGGGCGATCTGCACCGTCAGCCACATCTGGCCGACCAGCGGGCGCCAGTCCGAGAAGTCCGGATTGAGGAAGTCCCGTCCATAGTTCCGCATGTTCTCGGAATTGGAGAACAGGTTGACGATATTGGGCAGGTCGACGGTGTTGAAGGCGGCGATGAGGATGATGGCGAAGCCGCCCCAGAGCAGCAGGTCCAGCGACCAGGCCGCCATCGACTTCTTCGGCGCTTCCGGGATCACGGACGGATCGGCCGGCGCGGACGCCCCGCGGGGAATCAGGTTCATGAGGATGGCGAACGCCGCCAGCAGGCCGATCAGGGCGAAGGGGCTCCAGCGCGCGAACTGGCTGCCGGCGCTGGCGGGCGGGGCGACCTCGGGCGGGCGGCCCTCGCGGCGGGCCTGGTCGGCCTTCATCTCCCGGATGGGGTCGAGGTAGCTGTTGTCGGCGGCGCGGAACTGGGAATAGTTCAGCGCCGTCATCACGCGGCGCTGCTGCTCGGCCTCGGGTCCCGTACCCTGGCCGTAGGTGGTGAAGAAGCGCCGGATCTTCGCCTTCACGTCCGCGGGCAGGTCGGAGCGGATGACGATGCCGGACTCGGGGATCGGGGGGGACTGCCAGATCTCCTCGATCTGGTCGGCGATCTGCGGGTTCTGACGGCGCAGGAAGACGGTGTTGACCGAGTTGGAGGTGGCGACGTCGACCTGGTTGTTGGCGACGGAGAAGGCGTTGGCCTGGTGGTTGGCCGACCGGACCGTCGAGAAGCACGCCCGGGGGTCGATGTTCCGCGGGCCGAAGAAATAGGTCAGCGGCGCCAGGGTGCCCGAGGTGGACTGGGCGTCGCCGATGCCGAAGGTATAGCGTTTCCCGCAGGCCGCGACGTCGTCGATCGTGATGCCCGATCCCCGTCTCACGATGATCGTCGAGACGTAGGAATCCTTGCCCTCGACATCGACGGTGCGGGCGATGACCTCGCCCTGCGACCGGTCGATGGCCTGAACCGCCGGCAGGGCCGAGAACCAGCCGATCTGGGCCTGGTTGGCCCGCATGGCCTCCACCAGCACGCTGTAGTTCGAGCCGAAGATCGGCTCGACCGGAATGCCCAGCTCGCGCTCGAGATCGTCCAGCAGCGGCTGCCACAGCGGGCCAGAGGAGGCCTGGCCTTCGGCCGACAGGACGGTGAAGACGATCTTCTCCGGACGCTGCTCCTGGGCGGCGGTTTCGCCGGTCCAGCCGAGGCCGAGAAGGACGACCGCCAGCGCAAGCGCGGCGGCGAAGAGGTTTCGGAGGCTTCTCATGCCCTGGCGTCCTGGTTCGCGCCCGCGGACCCGGGTCCGGTGAAGACGATAATGCGTTCTGGAAAGGCGCCGGCGGCGGCGCGCGTGAAGACGGTCGGAGTTGTCGCGAGACGGAGGTGCGCGTTCATGGGTCTCATGGCTGCACCTCGCGACGGACCCGCAGACGCTGCAGTTCAGCTTCGGCGGCGGCTATGGCGGCGCGGTCGTTGCGGTCGCGGGCCTCGCTCAGGGCCTGGTCGGCGACCATTTCCCGCACCGGGTCCAGATAGCCCTCGTCCGTCGCACTGAAGCGCGAATAGTTGAGGCCCGCCAGCACACGCCGCTGCCGTTCGGCCTCGACGCCGGCGCCCTGGCCGTAGGTCAGGAAGAAGCTGCGGATCTTCTCCTTTACCGCTGGATCGAGATCGGCGCGCAAAAGGATGCCGCCCTCCGGGATCGGCGGGGACTGCCAGATCGGCTCGATCTGCTCGGCGAGGGCGGGGTTCTGGCGGCCGAGGGCAGCGGTGGTGACGCTGTTGGAGGCCGCGACATCGAGCAGGCCGGACGCGACATTGAAGGCGTTCCGCTCGTGATTGTCCGGGCGGACGGCCGAGAAACACGCCTCCGGGCGGATGTCGCGCGGGTTGAACAGGAAGGTGGCCGGAGCCAGGGTTGCGGACGTCGACCGCGCGTCGCCCGTGCCGAAGCTGTAGCGCTTTCCGCAGTCGAGAACGTCGGCGAGGGTGATGCCCGACCCGCGGCGCACGATCAGGATCGAGCGATAGCTGTCCTCGCCCTCCAGATCGACGGTGCGGGCGACCAGTTCAGCCCCGGCCTCGTCGATCGCCTCGATCGCGGGCTGGGCCGAAAACCAGGCGATCTGGATGTCGCCGCGCCCCATGTCGCCGATCAGCGTCGCATAGGTCGAGGCGAAGCGGGACCGGACCGGCGCTCCGATGGCGCGGCCCAGATCGTCGAGCAGCGGCTGCCAGAGCGGCTCGGCCGAGGCCTGCCCCTGGGCGGAGAGGATCGAGAAGGTGAGCTGCGCCGGCGTGTTGGCCGCACCGGCGTCATCGCCGCGGCCGCAAGCGGACAGGGCGAGGGCGGCGGCAGCGAGGGCGCTGGCGCCGAAAAGCCGGGCAAGGCCCGAAGGCCTCATACCTTGGCTTCCCAGAACGCATCCTCGAACTCGGGTCCGTAGATGTCGATCAGCTGTTTGGTGTCGAGCCCGGTGGAGGGGCCGTCATAGACGACCTTGCCGGCCTTGAGTGCGATGACGCGGTCGCAATAGCGGATGGCGTAGTCGACCTGGTGCAGGGTGACGATGACGCCGAACCCGTCGCGCTTGTTCAGCTCGACCAGCAGCTCCATGACCTTGCGGGCCGAGACCGGGTCCAGCGAGGCCACCGGCTCATCGGCGAGGATGGCCTGGGCGCCCTGGACCATGGCGCGGGCGATGGCGCCGCGCTGCTGCTGGCCGCCGGACAGGGTGTTGGCGCGCTGGGCGGCGTAGTCGGAGACGCCGACGCGGTGCAGGGCGGCCATGGCGCGCTGCTTGTCGGCCGCGGGCCACAGTCCGAGCAGGCCCTGCCAGCCGGGGATACGACCAAGGGCGCCCAGCATGACGTTGGAGAACAGCGACAGGCGGCCCACCAGGTTGAACTGCTGGAAGATCATGCCCAGCTTCTGGCGCGCGGCGCGGGTGGCGCCGGTGGTGCGGCCGTTCTTCTGCACGACCTCGCCGAAGACGGTGATCGTCCCCTTGCCGGGATCGATCGATTGCAGACCGGTGATCGAGCGCAGCAGCGTCGACTTGCCCGAGCCGGACGGGCCGATCAGCGCAACCATTTCTCCGGCCCCGACCTCGACGGACACGCCGTTCAGGGCCTTTCGGGCGCCGAAAGTCTTGGACACGTCCTGAACGGACGCGACGGCGGCGGCAGCTGAGGTCATGGACACGCTGAAAGCGGTTGCAAGGGCGCGCCGCATCGCCTGATCAGGCCCGCGAGGCAAGTCTTAATGGCACGTCCGCGGCGTTTTCGTCCAGCGTGACGGCCGGGCGAGCCGCGGCGCCCTATTGGGCGGGACGGACCTCCACCGGAAGGCCGAGGCTTTCCAGCTGCGGGCGGACGACCGAGGCGTCGCCGATCACCACCCAGGTGAAGCCCGCCTCGCCCAGCAGGCGGCGGGCCTCGGCGTCCAGCTGCTCCGGCGTCAGCTGCGCATAGCGCGGCCCCAGCGTCTCCCAATAGTCGTCGGGTCGGTCGAACAGGGCGTTAGAACGCAGGGCGCCCAGCACCGCGGCCGAGGTCTCGAACTGACCGGGAAGCTGACGGATGTTGGCGTTGATGATCCGGTCGCGCTCGGCCGCCGTGACGCCGCGGTCGGACAGGAAGCCGCGATACTGGTCGATCAGGACCTGGATCGATTCACCCGTGCGGTTCGCCTGGACGGGGGCCGAGATCAGATAGGGCACCTGGTGCTCCAGGCTGGCCGCTGCGCCGCCCAGGCCGTAGGACCAGCCCCGGGTCTCGCGGATGTCCTGGTTGATGCGCGACAGGAAGCCCGAGCCGATCGATTCATTGGCGGCGTTGAACACCACGCGATCGTCGGACCCCGTGACCGGCAGGATCAGGGCGCCGAGGATGATCGACTGCGGCGACTGCGGCCGGTCGATCAGCACCACGCGGGCGGCGGCGGCGGGGATGGCGGCGTCGAACGCCTTCACGCCCCGGGCGGCGGCGGGCGCGGCCCAGTCGCCAAACTCGGCCTCCAGCATGCCGGTGATCTCGGCCAGCGGCCGGTCGGAGACGACGAAGATCTGCGCCGCGTCGGGCCGGATCCAGGACTGGTGGAAGGCGGTCAGGTCGTCCCGGTCCAGCGCCTGCACCACGTCTTCCGAGCCGAGGCCGGAGGCCGGACGGCCGTAGGGGTGGTCGGGTCCGTAGACCAGGGCGGGCCAGGCGCGCGCGCCCATGCCGTTGGGCGAGCTCTTCTCCTGCGCGATGGCCGCCAGCTGCTGGGCGCGGCGGCGCTCGATGTCGGCCGGCCGGAAGGCCGGATTGCGGATGACATCGGCCAGCAGGTCCAGGGCGGGGGCCAGATTGGCGCTGGGCGCCGACAGGATGACGGACGTGCGGTCCATGGAGGCGCCGGCGCCGAGGCCCGCGCCCAGGCGTTCGCGCTCCTCGGCGATGCGAACGGCGTCGCGGGTGATGGTCGCCTCGGTCAGCAGGCCCAGCATCAGGCTCTGGGTCCCCAGCGCGTCCGCAGGATCGGCCGCCATGCCGGCGTCGAATTCCACCGCCACGCGGGTTACGGGGACGGTGGTCGAGCGGGCGTAGACGACCTCGACCCCGTTCGACAGGCGCGCGCGTTCGGTCGCCGGGAAGTCGAGCGGCTTCATCTCGCCGACGGCGGGCATGGGGTCGCGCGGCGTGATCGGCAGGGGTTCGGCGGCGGCGGGGGGCGGGCGCGTGTCGGCGGCCTCGGCATAGGCCTCGCGCTCGCCCGGCTCGACCCGGACGGCCAGCACCGGCCGGGTCAGCCAGCGCGCCATGACCGCCTGGACCGAGGCGGGCGTGACGGCCCCATAGGCGGCCAGCTGGGTGCGGTAGAAGCCGGGATCGTCGGCGTAGAGTTCGCCCTCGGCGAGGGTCACGGCCTTGCCGCCGAAGCCGCCGGTCGGCTCAAGCGCCTGCATGGTCTGGGAGACATGGGTGGTCACCGCCCGCGCCACCTCGTCGGCCGAGGGGCCGTTGGCGATGTAATCGGCGATCAGGGCGTCGAGGCGCTGCGACACCGCATCGGCGTCCGCGTCGGCCGCCACATCGACCGAGACGTCGATGATGCCGAGGCGGTGGAACGGCTGGTAGCTGGCGGTCACGCTGGTGGCGGTCTCGTCGCCGCGCACCAGGGCGTTGTCGAGCCGCGAACTGGCGAGGCCGCCCAGAACGCTGGCGGCGACGTCCAGATCGGCGGCCTCGCTGGCCAGCAGGCCCGGAACGACCCAGTTGCGCGACAGCCGGACGGTCGGCACCCGATCGTGCAGGGTCCGGTCGATCCGGGCCGGCAGGGTCGGGATGTCCGCCGCCGCCGGCGCGTTCTGCGCGCCGCGCGGGATATGGCCGAAATAGCGCTCGACCAGCGGCCGCGCCGCGGCGGCGTCGATGTCGCCGGCGAGGACCAGCACGGCGTTGTTGGGGCCGTAGTTCTCGCGGTGCCAGTTCCTCAGGTCCTCGAGGCTGGCGGCGTCGAGATCCGCCATCGAGCCGATCGTGGAATGACGATAGGGGTGCCCCTCGGGGAACAGGGCGTCCAGCACCGTGTAATAGACCAGGCCGTAGGGCTGGTTGTCGCGCTGGCGCTTCTCGTTCTGGACCACGCCGCGCTGGTTATCGAGCCGCTCCTGGCTGAGCGCGCCCAGCAGATGGCCCATCCGGTCGCTCTCCATATACAGCGCCTGCTCGAGCGCCGATGTCGGGACGGTCTGGAAGAAATTGGTCCGGTCGTACCAGGTGGTGCCGTTCCAGTCGGTGGCGCCCATGGCGCGCAGGGGCTCCATCAGGCCGCCGGGGACGTTTTCGGTCGGGTTGAACAGGCCGATGTGTTCGAACAGGTGGGCGTAGCCGGTCTGGCCCTGCGGCTCGTCCTTGGAGCCGACGTTGTACCAGGCGTGGACGGCGACGACCGGGGCCTTGCGGTCGGTGTGGACGACGACCCTGAGGCCGTTGTCGAGGGTGAAGGCCTCGAAGGGAATGTCGACGCTGCGGGCCAGTTCGGATGCCGGAACCTGGGCGGCGGCCCGCCAGGGCGTGACGGCGAGAAAGACGGCGGCGAGAAGGGCGGCGCGGCGCATGGATCATCCCCTGAAGCTTGGTCGGGCCGGACGGTATCAGCGGCCGGCGGACCGGCAAGTTACGGCTGAGTCACGAACGCCGGCCCGAGCGGGACGCCGGTCGATCCGGGTGCGGACAAATTGCCTGCAAACTCAAGCGCCGCCCAGAAAAAACCGCTTTACATGACAGTCACGCGACCCTACATCGCGGCTTCCGGCGGACCCCGTGGTCTATACGTTGCGCTGCTAACGCCGGCTGGGTTTAACAATTACAGGGGTTTACGTGAATTGCGCACGTATCCATTTCCCCTGGACCTGGTCCGCGAGCGGTCCCCTGAACGTCCCGTCGCCCTCGTGCGGCCGCGTTCGGTTTCCGTAGCGGCGCGCTGGTTCCAGGACAATCTAAAGGCCGACGTCTTCTATGCTGTGAAGGCCAATCCCTCGCGCTGGGTCATTGAGACCCTCGTTGAGGCGGGAGTCACCGGTTTCGACGTCGCCTCGCTCGCCGAGATCGAACTGGTCCGTTCGGTCAGCGCCGACGCGCGCCTGGCCTTCATGCACCCGGTCAAGAGCCGCGGCGCGATCACCCGCGCCTATTTCGAGCACGGCGTCCGCACCTTCTCGCTGGACAGCCATGACGAGCTGGCCAAGATCCTCGACGCCACGGGCAATGCTGCGGACCTGAACCTGCTGGTGCGGATGACGGTTTCGGCCGACGGCGCCGCCTATTCCCTGTCGGGCAAGTTCGGCGTCTCCGTCGACCAGGCCCCGTCCCTGCTGCTGGCCACCCGCCAAGCGGTGGTCGACGGGCTGATGGGGGTCTGCTTCCACGTCGGTTCGCAGTGCATGCGTCCGTCGGCCTATGAGGCCGCCATGGCCCAGGTCGGCCGCGCCATCACCCGCGCCGGCGTGTTCGTGGACATCGTCGACGTCGGCGGCGGCTTCCCCTCGGTCTATCCGGGCATGGTCCCGCCGGACATGCAGGAATACGCCGACGCCATCCATCGCGGCTTCAACGAGATGCCGGTGTCGGAAACGACCGAGCTGTGGTGCGAGCCCGGCCGGGCGCTGGTGGCCGAGTCGTCCTCGGTCCTGTGCCGGGTCGACCTGCGCAAGGGCGACGCCCTGTATCTGAACGACGGGTCGTACGGCTCGCTGTTCGACGCGACCCATTCGCGCTGGCCCTTCCCGACCAAGCTGGTCCGGGACGGCGCCTCGGCCAATGAGCTGAAGCCGTTCCGCTTCTACGGCCCGACCTGCGACTCCATCGACCATATGCCGGGACCGTTCTGGCTGCCGGCCGATGTGCAGGAAGGCGACTTCATCGAGATCGGCATGCTGGGCGCCTATGGCGTGGCCATGTCGACCGGCTTCAACGGCTATGGCGAGCACGAGCTGGCCATGGTTGAGGACGCCCCGATGGCCTCGCTCTACGGCCTGGCACCGCGCTCGATTCCGACCGTGCGCACCACGGCCGAAGAAGCCGCCCGCAAGGTGGTTCGCCTGTCCCGTCCCAAGGGCAAGGCCGGCCAACGGAAGAAGCAACGCCGCTAGATCGTCGCTTTTCTGCGCTAACAATCAGCAGCGGCCCGTCGCTCCGTCCGGGCCGCTGCTTCTCTTGACGACGGGCGCTCACACCAAAGGGAAACCCTTGCTATGAACGCTCCCGTTCAGTCGAACCAGAAAGCCCAACTGCTTCAGAACACCGTCGAACACGTGGACATCACGTCCTTCGACGCCCGCCCGATCATCGACAGCATGCGCAAAATGTCGTTCTCGAGCCGCGACACGGCCCGGGCCGCCGACATCTTCAACATGGCCATCGAGGACAAGGACTGCTCGCCGTGGCTGATCCTGGCCGGCTCGACCTCGGCCGGCGGCTGCATGCACGTGTACCGCGACATGGTGAAGTTCGGCATGATCGACGCCGTGGTCGCCACCGGCGCCTCGATCGTCGACATGGATTTCTTCGAGGCCCTTGGCTTCAAACACTACCAGGCCGCCGGCGAGGTGGACGACAACGTCCTGCGCGACAACTACATCGACCGGATCTACGACACCTATATCGACGAGGAAGAGCTCCAGGCCTGCGACCACACCATCCTGGAGATCTGCAACCGGCTGGAGCCGCGCGGCTATTCCTCGCGCGAGTTCATCTGGGAGATGGGCAAATGGCTGTCCGAAGGGAACGCCAAGAAGGAAGGCAGCCTGATCCAGACCGCCTATGAAGAGGGCGTGCCGATCTTCTGCCCGGCCTTCGTCGACAGCTCGGCCGGCTTCGGCCTGGTCAAGCACCAGAAGGAGCGGATCGCGGCGGGCCAGCCGTATCTGATGATCGACGCGGTGGCGGATTTCCGCGAACTGACCGACATCAAGATCGCGGCTGGCGTCACCGGCCTGTTCATGGTCGGCGGCGGCGTGCCGAAGAACTTTGCGCAGGACACCGTCGTCTGCGCCGAGATCCTCGGCGTGGAGGCCGAGATGCACCGCTACGCCGTCCAGATCACCGTGGCCGATGTCCGCGACGGCGCCTGCTCGTCCTCGACGCTGAAAGAGGCGGCGTCGTGGGGCAAGGTCCAGACGACGCACGAGCAGATGGTGTTCGCCGAGGCCACCACGGTCGTGCCGCTGATCGGCTCCGACGCCTATCACCGCGGAACGTGGAAGAACCGCGAGAAGCGCCGCTGGAACAAGCTGTTCGGGAAGTAAGCCCGAAACAGACGTACGCGTTGGGAGGGCCGGGATCGCATCCCGGCCCTTTTTCGCAGGCGGAACCTGAAAGGGCGCGGTTCGCTTCTAAAAAACGAAGGAGCTTGACCATGACCGACCCCGATCAGACCGCCGACGCCCGCGAAGCCGAGGCCATGGGTGAAAAGCCCGATCTGGGCCGGACGCCGGACGCCCTGACCGATGCCCTGTCGGGCAGCGACATGGGCTCAGACACCCGGGCCGGTTCCCTGCAGGGCGGGGCGGCCAGCGGCTCGGACGTTGATCCGGACCAGGACATCGTCAACGAGACCCTGGCCAGCGAGGGGATGGCGTCCAGCGCCGCCGCCCGCGCCGCCCCCGCCGACCCCGAACCGGTCAACAACACGGGCGAGGACGCCGGCGATTCCTCCACGCCTCGAGGCGACGCCGACGCCGCGACCGGGTGACGGCTGCGTCATCACCGCCTTGCCGAAGGCGCGAACCCGCCTTGCCGCAGCCGCAGGCTTGAGCCACGGTGCGTCCCCTCAACGACAGTCTGTTCGGGAATAGTGATGAAGCGCACGCTTGCGGCCGCAGCATGGATGGCGACCCTCGCCGTGGCCGGTTGCGACCGGCCCTCGGCCGGCGAGGCGCCCGTCGATGCGGGTGCGGCGGCGGCCGCCGAGGGCGCAACGCCT
>JBKBQO010000022.1:0-26499 GCA_046292645.1 Brevundimonas sp. | reverse complement strand
CCGGGCGGATCCGGCGGCTCAGGCGCAGCGGGCGCGCCGGGCGCCGATGCGCCCGCGCCATCCTTGCACTGGGCGGGAGGCGGGGGCGGGGGCGGGGCCTCTGCGTCGTCCGGCGCCGGCCATGACGGCGGGCCGGGGGGCCTGATCGGCGGCGGCGGGGGAGGCGGCGGAGCGGGAGTCTCCGCCGGCGGAGCGGGGGGCGACGGGGCGCCGGGCGTCGTCTGGCTGACGGCTGTCGGATGAGGCGCGCCATGTCCCGCTCAAAAGCCCACTTCGACCCCTGGATTCTCGATGAGGAGACCTGGGACGCCCCCGACCGGCTGACCGACGCAGACCTTTTCGCCCAGGCCGGAGAGTGGCGTCGCGGCCCTGGAGCGCCTGACGACCCGGAGGACTACCAATGACGGCTCCCATTTCGTCCGATCCCCCGCCCCTGGCCGAGGGCCGGTGGCTCTGGCGTCGGCTCTATGTCTTCGCCACCAGCGGCGCGGCCTGGCTGCTGCTCGACCGACTCATCGAAGCCGCTCCGGCGGCGGCCGCGCCGCGGCTGGCCCAGGGGCTGATGGCGCTGCTGGCCCTGGTGCTGGTCCTCTACTTGGTGGCCCCGACCGCTCAGCAGCTGATCGCCAGCCTGGCGGTGCTCAGACCCCGCCTTCACGAAGGAGACCGGCCATGAGCTTTCGTCTGTCGGAACGGTCGCTCCGTCGGCTGGCGGGCGTGCACCCACGGCTTGTCGCCGTGGTGCGCGAGGCGGTGGCCCACAGCCCGGTCGACTTCATGGTGACCGAGGGCGTCCGCTCGCCCGAACGTCAAAAAGCCCTCGTCCGCGCCGGAGCCAGCCGCACCATGCGGTCGCGGCACCTGACCGGCCATGCGGTCGATGTCGCGGCCCTGGTCGACGGGCAGGTGCGCTGGGACTGGCCGCTGTATCCCCGTATCGCGGCCGCCTTCAAATCCGCCGCGGCGCGTCAGGGCACGGCGATCGTCTGGGGCGGCGACTGGACCAACCTGAAGGATGGCCCCCATTTCGAGCTGGATCGGAAGGTGTTCCCGTGAAGGCCTCGGCTCTGTTCCGGGCCCTGACGCCCTGGGGTTGGACGGCGACCGCCGCCGGCCTTCTGGTTCTGGTCCTGATCGGACTTCAGGGGCTGGGGTTCCGCTGGGATCCGCTGGGGCTGGACCAGCGACGGCTCCGGGGCGCCGAGGCCCGAGCGTCGGAGGCGACCGCGGAGGCGGCCGCGCGTCGCGCCGAGGTCGAGGCCGCCGCCGGCCAGGCTCGCCGGATCGACGAACTTCATCAACAGACGGTTGCGGTCGCCCAGGCGACCGCCACGACCGCCCAACGGGCGAGGATCTCTCATGACGCCGCTGAACCACTGGACCCCGCTCGCGCTGCTCGTCTGCGCGAGCATGACCGCGAGCTGTGCCGCCTCGCGCCCGCCGTCTGCGGAGCCGCCCCGGCTCCTGCTGCCGACGGAGGCGACCAGGCCCTGCACCCTCGAGAGGCTGCCGGAAGCACCGACCCAGGCGGATCTTGAGGTCGCCTATGTCGAGCGCGGCCTGAGCCTGGTCGCTTGTGACAATGCACGAAGGCTGGCGGTCGAGACCCTTGAGGCCGAGAGGACCCTGCAGGACCGGTGGCGGCGTGAAACGCAGAGATCCATGCGCAGGTTTCGGTAAGGTTTGCCCAGCCCGATAGGCATCTTCTGCCGACCGTCCCGGCAGAAGGCGCCGGCACGGCAGGTCCTGCATCCCGGGCAAGGCGTCGCTGCGGACATTATCCCAGTGAAATCAACATCTAAGGAAAAGATCGGCAGGCGGCGCCGGGTGGCGTCGTCCTTGCTCCTTCGATAGCGAGCAGAACGCTCCTGGCCGCCAAAATGGCGCCGGACATGTCGAAGACAAAGGACAAGCCAAAATGGCTAACAGCATCAATACGAACGTCGGCGCCATGGTCGCGCTGCAGAACCTGAACGCAACGGGCCGTGAGCTGTCCGTCACGCAGGACCGCGTGAGCACTGGCCTGAAGGTCGGCTCCGCGAAAGACAACGGCGCGATCTGGGCGATCGCACAAAACCAAAAAGCCAATATGCAGGTCCTGAATGCGACCCGCAACGCGCTGCAGCGGACCCAGTCCGTGAACGACGTGGGCTTGGCCGCCGGCGAGACCATCATGGACGCCCTGCGTCAGATGAAGGAGCTCGCCGCTGGCCCGGTAAGCACCGCCCGCGACGCCGACCTGAACGCCCTGAAGGCCGAGGTCGCCGCGGCCAAGGCGGCGGCGGTGTTCGACGGAACGGACGCCCTGACCTCCCTGACCATGACCTTCACCGGCACCCCGACCGCCGCCGAGGTCGACACGGCGATGGCCGCCGCGATCAGCGCCCTCCAGACCCTGGGCACCTCGGCCAAGTCGACCGAACGGTCGCTGACCTTCAACGACAAGCTTCAGGACGCCCTGGAATCCGGCATCGGCAATCTGGTCGACGCCGACCTGGCCAAGGAAAGCGCCCGCCTGACGGCCCTGCAGACCAAGCAACAGCTGGGCGTGCAGGCGCTGTCGATCGCCAACCAGTCCGGCTCCATCCTGCTGGGTCTGTTCCGCTAGAGCGCCGGAAATCAGAGGGCGGGGTCGTTTGCGGCTCCGCCTCTGTCTCGCCCGGGCCTGGCGCTGGCCCCGCGACTTCGCCCATCGTCTTCCGTCCAGGCCCCCCTCGCGGGGGCCTTTTCGCATGCGTGCGGAAGGGGTTTGAACGGCCTCCGCTCCAGCGGATCCGCGGCTCTGGCGGCCCCCGGCGCCCGCCGCCCGCGGCGTCTCCGCTACGCCGCCCGACCGGCACGACCTGCCGACCGCCCGGCAAATCCTGCCGGACTCCCGGCATAAATTGCCGGGCGTGCAATGTGATGAACAAGAACTAACGCAACAAAATCAATGACCGGCGGACTGGCACGGCTCCAGGCCGGATGGCTCCGTCCTTGCTTGTTCCCACCCGGGCAGAACGCTCCCGACAGCCAAAACGGCGTCGGACATGTCGAAGACAAAAAAGGACAGCCAAAATGGCTAACAGCATCAACACGAACGTCGGCGCCCTGGTTGCGCTGCAGAACCTGAACCAGACGAGCCGCGAACTGGCTGTCACGCAAAACCGCGTGAACACCGGCCAGAAGGTCTCGTCGGCCAAGGACAACGGGGCCATCTGGGCCACCGCCCAAAACCAAAAAGCCAACATGCAGGTGCTCAACACCACCCGCAATACGCTGCAGCGGACCCAGTCCGTGAACGACGTGGGTCTGGCCGCCGGCGACACCATCATGGACGCCCTGCGTCAGATGAAGGAACTCGCCGCGGGTCCGGCCAGCACTGCCCGTGACGCCGACCTGGCGGCCCTGAGAACCGAAGTCGTCGCCGCCAAGGCCGCGGCTGTCTTCGACGGCACGGCCGCGCTCAGCGGACTGACGCTGACCATCAGCGCCGCGCCGACCGCGGCGGAGATCGATGCGGACCTCGCCTCGGCCATCACCTCCCTCCAGACCCTGGGCACCTCGTCCAAGTCGACGGAGCGTTCGCTGGCCTTCAACGACAAGCTCCAGGACGCCCTGGAAGCCGGCATCGGCAATCTCGTCGACGCCGACCTAGCCAAGGAAAGCGCCCGCCTGACGGCTCTGCAGACCAAGCAGCAGCTGGGCGTGCAGGCGCTGTCGATCGCCAACCAGTCGAGCTCCATCCTGCTCGGCCTGTTCCGCTAATACCGGGGAAGGGGGCGGGGCTTCGCGGCTCCGCCCGTTTCGCCACTCCCTGAGCAGAATGCTCCCGACCGCCAAAACGGCGTCGGAAATGTCGAAGACAAAAGGACAGTCAAATGGCTAACAGCATCAACACGAACGTCGGCGCCCTGGTTGCGCTGCAGAACCTGAACCAGACCAGCCGTGAACTGGCTGTCACGCAAAACCGCGTGAACACCGGCCAGAAGGTCTCGTCCGCCAAGGACAACGGGGCCATCTGGGCCACCGCCCAGAACCAGAAGGCCAACATGCAGGTGCTTAACACCACCCGCAACACGCTGCAGCGGACCCAGTCCGTCAACGACGTGGGCCTGGCCGCCGGCGACACCATCATGGACGCCCTGCGTCAGATGAAGGAACTCGCCGCTGGTCCGGTCAGCACGGCCCGTGACGCCGACCTGAACGCCCTGAAGGCCGAAGTCGCGGCGGCCAAGGCGGCGGCGGTGTTCGACGGCACGGACGCCCTGGCCTCACTGACCATGACGTTCACCGCCACACCGACCGCGGCTGAAGTCGACACCGCCATCACGGCGGCGATCGGCGCCCTCCAGACCTTGGGCACCTCGTCCAAGTCGACGGAGCGTTCGCTGGCCTTCAACGACAAGCTCCAGGACGCCCTGGAAGCCGGCATCGGCAATCTCGTCGACGCCGACCTGGCCAAGGAAAGCGCCCGCCTGACGGCTCTGCAGACCAAGCAGCAGCTGGGCGTGCAGGCGCTGTCGATCGCCAACCAGTCGAGCTCCATCCTGCTCGGCCTGTTCCGTTAATCAATCGGAAGGGGGCGGAGCCGCCCGCGGCTCCGCCCCTGTTTCCGTACACCCATAATCGGGAGACGCCGGCCTAGTCGCCGACGTTGAGGAGATGAATGCAGATGCGACCATAAGAGCGGTCCCGGCCGTCAAGACCGACACCCCGCTGCAGTCCGAGACGGACCAACAGTCCAATTCCCGGGCCGGCGCGGACGCCGAACGACAGGCCCGCTACCGGCTGGTGATCGAACAGGGGCCCCGCGCGGGCTCCTTCGTCTACAAGACCCTCGACCGGGAGACGGGCGAGGTCGTCCAGCAGCTGCCCAGCGAGGAAGTCCTCAAGCTGAGGGAGCGGGACCAGTACGGCGTCGGCGCGGTCATCAACACGACCGTCTGACAGACCTGAGACACACGCCGTCCCCCGGGCCGCAGCCGCGCGCCCGGACACCTTGCGTTAACCATACGCTCACGACTCGCTGAATAGGCTGTGCCGGAACCAACTCGGGGCTGAAAGCCATGTCGAACAGCGTCCACTCCAATGCCTCCGCGCTCATCGCGCTGCAAAACCTCAATCAGATCAACGATCGCATGGCGGCGACGCAGAACCGCATCAGCACGGGTCTGAAGGTCGGGGGCGCCAAGGACAACTCCGCCGTCTGGGCCATCGCCCAGAATCAGCGCGCCGATCTCGGCGCGCTGGAAGCCGTGAGGACCAGTCTGGATCGCGCCACCTCGCTGGCGGATGTGACCCTGGCGGCCGGCGAGGCGATTTCCGACCTGATCATCGAGATGCGCCAGAAGGCCGCCGCGGCTTCGGATCCTTCGCAGACCCCGGAGTCTCGGGCGGCCTACAACGATGATTTTCAGTCTCTGGTGCGCTCGGTGCAGCAGTTCGCGGACAGCGCCTCCTTCGACGGGGTGAACCTGCTGGACAACTCCGAGACGGCGCCGATGGCCTTCCTGGCCAACGTCGATTCGGGCGACACCATCACCATCGATCCGCAGGATCTGACGGGAGCGGGCCTCGGGCTCGATACGGAGGACCTGCTTACCGAAACCGATGCGGCGGCGGCGCTGACCGTCATCGACGCCGCCCTCGCCACGGTGAACACCGCCATGGCCACGCTGGGCGCGCAGACCAAGCAGATCGAAACCCACAACACCTACGTCACCAAGCTGATGGACTCGCTGGAGACCGGCATCGGCAAGCTGGTCGACGCCGACCTGGCGAAGGAAAGCGCGCGCCTTCAGGCGCTGCAGGTGCAGCAGCAACTGGGCGTGCAGGCGCTATCGATCGCCAACCAGGCGCCGCAGATGATCCTGTCCCTGTTCCGCAGCTAGGCCGTCACCGCAGCCCGGACGGGCCGATCTGAATGGCGCCGGGGCGGCGACGCGCTCCGATTCCGTACAGCGAGAGCAATGATTTCAAGAGATTGACGAAGGCGGTCTTCACGGCGTCCTCCTCATCCAGCGCGCCGTTAAACGAGTGCGCCCGACCATTGTTCCGTGAGTCGCGTTTAAAGTCGCTCAGCGGCCGGACGTTAAGCAGCCGTTACGGTTGGCCCGCCACAATGGCGGGCAGGAGCCGTCTGTGATCAACAACAGCTATCTACTGGGCCTGTATGGCGTTTCGTCGGATACGGCGCAGGCGCTCAGCAATGCTGCATCGGCCACGACCACCCGAAAGACCCAGCCGACCGCGCCCTGGACTACGGACAAGACCACAACCGAAACCAGCGCCGTCGTTCGCGCCGCCCTGGCCGGCCGCCGCCTGATCGATGAGTCGGCCGCGCGGCTCGACGTCGCGGGCGTCTCGTCGGACTATCGAAAGCTGTTCGCCCTCTACCAGGGGCTCAGCTCCCTGTCGGCCCTCGCTTCCCGGGCGGATGAGCGGGGCGTCGGGACCAGCGAGGCGGCCCTGATCCGCAAACGGTTCGACGCGGGCCTGACGGAGATCAGCGACTATCTGCGAACCTCCGAATTCGCCGACCTGAAGATGATCCAGGGCGTGTCGACCACCACGGCCAAGACGACCGCGGCCGTGGCGAAGGACGGCACGCGCATCGTCACCGGACCGGTCCATGAGGGCCTGTTGACGGCGGCGGTCGACGGCTTCGCGGGCGACGTGCGGTTCGACATCACCGTCTCGACCATCAACGGCGACAAGGCGATCGCGATCGATCTGGCCGAGATGGGCGAGGAGGTCCGGACCCTCGACAACGTCCTCGCCCATATCAACGGCAAGCTGGCGGACGCGGAGGTCTCGACCCGGTTGAGCCGCGAGAACGTCACGGGCGAGCCCCGGACCATCAAGGTCGGGTCCAAGACCGTCACCCTTCCGGCCCGGGCGGATCAATGGGCCCTGGTGATCCAGGGCAGCAGCGTGGAATCGGTCCGGTTCTCGACCGCGCAGACATCCGACGCCGTCTATGTCGTCCAGGCGGCCGGGGCAGCCGGCAGGGGCGAGCTACTGAAATTCCAGGTCGACGGCGGTGCCGCGCCCGAGCCCCCCCAGGCGGTGGGTCAGACCGGCTGGGTCCCCGGGCGCACCGGCCAGACGGCCTTGCCGGCCGGCGTCGAGGCCGTTCGGGCCAGCGCGGTCGCGGCCGACGGCTCGCTGTGGATGGTCGCGGACGTCCAGTCCGCAACGGGCGCGCAACCGATCAAGGGCGATCGCGACGTGGCCCTGATGAAGTTCGATTCGTCCGGCCGACTGGTGGCCACCCGCATGCTGGGCGCATCGGACCAGGCCAGCGGCTACGCCATCGCCATCGCCGAGGACGGCCGCGTGGCGGTCGCCGGCTCGGTGACGGGCGCGCTCGTGCCCGGCGCGAGCGTGGCCGATGTCGCCCTGGCGGACAGTTTCGTCACCGTATTCGATGACGCCGGCGCGGAATTGTGGACCCAGCGGCGAGGCGCCCGGGCGGCGGACGAGGCGACGAGCGTGTCATTCGGCGCCGACGGCGTCGTCTATGTCGCCGGTCGTGCGAAATCGTCCATGCCGGCGGCGGCCGCGCTCGGTGGCTGGGACGGCTATCTGCAGGCGTTCACGGCGACCCGGGCCCACAGTCTGGCGCCCTACACGGCCTCGCCGACCTCGATCAACCAGTTCGGGACAGCGGGCGACGACGGCGTCCGGGCCATGACGGTCGAGGGGTCGTCGATCTACACCGCGGGGGTCGAGAACGACCGGGTGGTGGTGCGGCTCTATACGGCGGGCGAGGGCGGCGCTCCGACCCTGTCGGCGGTGCGGGACCTCGGCGCGGCCAGCGGGGATGTGAAGGGCATCGCCGTGTCGGGCGGTCGGGTGATCCTCAGCGGAACGACCCGCAATCCGGCCCTGGACATCGGCACGGTGAACACGGCCCATTCGGGGGGCTCCGACGCCTGGGTCGCGGCGCTCGGCGCCGATCTGTCGGCCAGCGCCGACGATCGCCTGACCTATGTCGGCGCCGCCGGCGACGACAGCGCCGCGGACGTCAAGGTCATGGACGGCAAGGTCTGGATCACCGGCCTGGCCGATCGCGCGGCGGACGCGGCGGAGGATGATCCCAGGCAGGGCTATCTCACCCGCCTCGATCCGCTGACGGGCGTCGTCGAATGGACCCGGACCTGGCCCGGCGCGGACGGGCAGGCATCGCCCATGACCCTCGCCGTCGCCGCCGGCGGCGCCAGCGTGCTGGATCGCTTTGGCCTGCCCCAGGGACTGGTCTCGACCGGCGATTCCAAGATCCTGACGGACGTCACGGCCCTGCGGCCGGGAGACCGCTTCTATGTGTCCCCTGCGGACGGCAGCCGGTCGCGGGCCGTCACCATCGATGCGAAGGACACCCTTCAGACGCTCGCCCGCAAGATCGAGCAGGCCTCCTTCGGCCAGCTGACCGTCACCGTGGCGACGGACCCCCTCAGGCCGGGCGAGACCGCGCTGCTGTCCGGCAACCGGCTGCAGCGCCTGTCGATCGTGCCGCGGACCGGGCGGGAGGGCGCGGTCTTCTCCAGCGGCGAGCCCGGACGGGACGCCCTCGCGGCGCTCGGCCTGTCGCCGGGGATCGTGGCGCCGAAGGCGGGGACGGGCGACGCCAAGGTCTTCGCCCTGAACCTGGCGTCGACCCTGTCCGTGACCGGATCCGAGGCGATCAAGTCGACGACCGAGGTGCTGACGGCGGCCATGAAGGCGGTCCGCGACGCCTATCGCGCCCTGGCGCCGGCGAGCAGCACGCCGACCATCACCGGACAGGCCCCGGCCTATCTGACGGCGCAGATCGCCAACTACCAGGCGGCGCTGGCCCGACTGGGCGGATAGGTCGATCCGCCACGAAGAGCGTTGACGCCGAAGGCCCCGGCGGGGTTATTGGAGGCTCCATCCGCGCGAGCTGCATATGCCCCAGGACAATCGTCTTCTCATCGCCATCGGCGCCGCTCTGGCGGTGATCGCAGCCGTGGTGATCGCCCTGGTCGTCAGCGGCGGCCGCGAGAAGAGCACCGAGCCGCCGCCCGCCGCCCAGGGCGGTCTGACGGTCGATGTCGCCGATGCGCCGGAGCTGAACACCACGCGCGAGCTGCGCTGTTTCGTCAACGGCCAGTACATCGGCATGGCGACCCTGTCCGACTGCGCCCGCCGCAACGGCGTGGCCACCGACGCCCTCGACGTCGGCATCGACGAGACCGGCGCCTTGGCCGCCGCCCCGACGGCCGCCTTCGCCCCGCCGCCCAGCGCCCCGCCCATCGAGTTGACCGAGGCGGAGCAGCCGGCCCTGACCGAACCCCAGCCGACCGAGCCGTCGGTCCAGCCTGTTTCGGGCTCGGCCTGCCTGCGCCACACCGGCTCCGACTGGCGGTCCCTGTCGTCGAACATGAGCCTGAACGCCTGCGTCCAGGCCCTTTACGCCGGCACCTGCGTGCGCCCGGGCGAAGCCCTCTACGGCCGCTGGGGCGACATGACGCTCCGGCTCGTGCCCCGCCGGGTCGAGCAGTCGCCCGACAACAGCCGGTTCCGCACCCTCGCGGAACAGGATCGCAGCTGCCAGTTCCCGGGACTTCGTTGATGAGATTCCTGACCCTCTCCGCCATCGCCGCCGGCGCCCTCGCTGTCGCCGCCTGCGAAAAGGCCATCGAGGCCCCGTACGATCGCGGCGTCTGCTATGCGGTCGAGGCCGGAGCCGAGGGCGAGGCCCCGCGCTTCAACAAGGTGGCCGAGGACCAGCCGCAGATCGAATTCTGCGCCGCCCGGCTGGAAGAGGTGCGGCTGCGATTCTTGCGGCTCGGCGGAAACCGCCAGGAAATCACCGGCTCCTACCAGGGCCAGTTCATCTTCATCGACCGCGGCGGCGTCTGGATCGCGCCGTCGCTCGACGGGGGGCGGTTCAACCTTATGGCGCGCACCGGGGACGGCCGTCTGGCCATGCCCGGGGCCATCCGCCGCGCTATTGACGGCACCCCGATCGCCGTCTCGGCCAATCCCGAGGCGGATCCGACCGCGCCGCCGGAGCCGCCCGCGCCCTAGACGAAACGGAACAAACGTGGAACAACGCGTTCCTGTGGATGGTCGCGACAAACCGGACCCGCGCGGTTCGAAAGCGCGCTAGGCCCGGACAACAGCCAATCGGCTCCGAACGGCGCGAAGCGCGGCGGGCCAGAACGAAGAAGGAGCTCGGCGATGGCGGGCAGCGTCAACAAGGTCATTCTGGTCGGCAACCTGGGCAAGGACCCGGAGATCCGCACCCTCAACTCGGGCGAGCGCGTCGCCAACCTGTCCCTGGCCACCTCGGAACAGTGGCGCGACAAGGCCACCGGCGAGCGTAAGGAAAAGACCGAGTGGCACCGGGTGGTCATCTTCAACGAGAACATCGTCAAGGTGGCCGAGAACTATCTGAAGAAGGGCTCGACCGTTTACATCGAGGGGTCGATCCAGACCCGCAAATATGAACAGGCCGGCGTCGAGAAATACACCACCGAGATCGTGCTGCAGAAATTCCGCGGCGAGCTGACCATGCTGGGCGGCCGCAACGACGGCGGCAGTGGCGGCGGCGGCGGCTCGCGCGGCGGGGACGACGACTATTCCTCGGGCTTCTCGACCGGCGGGGCCAACAAGCCCAGCGGTCCCAAGGAAAGCTACGACCTGAACGACGACATTCCGTTCTAGGCGCGTCATGACCCGGCGCTCCTGGTTGGCGGTTCTGCTGTCGATTCTGGGCGTCGGGCCGACCTCGGCCGCGTGTAGGCCAGCCGCCGCGGCTGATCCGTCGGCGACCAGCCCGTTTCCCTATCTGACCTACAGGGTTACGGGGGAGGCGGCCCTGTCCGCCCGGACGAAACTGATGGCGGCCGGCGAAGGCTACCCCGTCATCGTGGGTCCGCCGGAAACGGCCGATCTGGTGTCAGAGGCCGCGTCGCTCGACCAACGCAGCGTCGCCGAAGTGCTGGCCGCAGCGGACACCGTGCGCTTTCCGCGCGACCTTCTGCTCCGCCATGCCGAAGAACGGCGGGTCGAAGCAGCCGAGGTTGGCGAAACCTACGACGACGCGTCTCAGGTGGGGACATGGCCGGCCCTGACGAATGCGGAGACGGGCGGTTTCCTCACCCGCGATCTGTTGTCCCGAACACCGCACCCTGAGGTCCTGATCGTGGTCCTGCCTACGCGCGATCCGGCTGAGGCCCTGGCCGTGCTCAGGTTCGGGGGCTGGAACGCCTGTCCCCTGATCGAGACGCATGTGGCGGCCCTGCGCAGTTGGCGCGATCGCTTCGGTTTCGAGCTGGTCGGCGTCGGTCCGGACATCATCGAAGGCCGTGTCGCTCGCCGACCGGCGGATCGGGCGGCCGCCCTGGCGCTTGCGCGGGAAATGTGGGCCTACAGCCCCGACATCGTCGACCAGGGCACGGTCGATCTGGCGACCCTGGCCGCCACCCTGATGGTCAGCGACGATTGGTTCTTCTGGTGGGACTGACGCCGTAATCCGGCGACACCGTTCGTGACGGGCCAAGGGGGACAGGCTGCGCTAAGCCCCGAGCGTGACCCTTCCCGACAAGCCGCACAGTCCGCTCTCTCCGACCGAGATCCTCGCCATCATCGCGGTGGTGGTGATCTGGGGGGTGAACAATGCGGCGGCCAAGCTGGCGACCGAGACCCTGCCGCCGCTGATGACCGGCGCCCTGCGCTTCGGCATCGCCGCCGCCTGCCTGATCCCGTTCGTGCGACGGCCGTTTCCGAACTGGAAGAGCCTGCTCATCATCACCGGCATCGGCGGCCCGATCCACTACGGCCTGATCTATCTGGCCTATTGGCTGGCGAAGGACGTCAGCCCCGTTTCCGTGGCGTCGCAGCTCTGGGTGCCGTTCACCGCCCTGTTCGCCTTCCTCCTGCTGGGGGAGCGGCTTTCAAGATTCTCCTTGCTGGGCGTGGGCGTGGCCTTTCTCGGCGTCGCCTGGATGACGCTGGATCCGCATGCCTTGCTGGACTGGAAGGCCATCGTGGTCGGCGCCGCCGCGGCCTGCGCCTGGGCCTTGACCACGGTGGTGGCGCGGCGGACGACCTCGATCCCGCCGCTGAAAATGCAGGGCCTGCTGGCCCTGGTCACCCTCCCGACCCTGGCCTTCGCCTCCGCCGTCTTCGAGCGGGGACAGTGGGAAGCCGTGCGACAGGCCGACGCCCTGATCTGGGGCTGTGTGGTCTGGGCGGGGCTGGTCAGTTCCGTCCTGGCCACGACCCTGGTCTTCTGGCTGGTCCAGAAGCGCGAGGCCGGGCGGGTGACGCCCTATCTGCTGGCCACGCCGGTGGTGTCGATCCTGATCGGCTGGGGCCTGATGGGCGACGTTCTGACGCCGCAGATCCTGGCGGGCGCGGCCCTGACCCTTGGCGGGGTCGCCATCGTCGCCCTGGCCGAACGCGGCCTCAGGGCCGGGGCCGCCAAGGCCTGAGCCGGACAGCAAAAAGCCCGCTCGCCGCAGCGAACGGGCCCTTTCCGAAGACTGGTGTACGGTCCTAGAGGCCGGGCAGCTTGAAGCCCGTGTCGCGACGCGGGGCGATGGTGATGCCGGCGCGACCGCCGGTCAGGGCCTGGACCCGGGCCTGTTCGCTGGCGGCGTCGATGGTCACCGCGCCGTCGGCGGTCTCGACGGCCGTCGGGCCCTGGGTCGAGGCGTCGTCGCGGCGCCAGAACATGATGCGGTTGGCCCAGCCCTCTTCCTTGTGGGCCAGATCGCCGAACTCGTCGTCGATGACATAGCGGGCGAGGGGGTCGGCGCGGTCGCCGCCGGCCTGGGCGACCAGCATCTGCTCGCCTTCCGACCGGGTCACGGCCTGGCGCTGGCCCAGCAGGATCTGACGGGCGGCGGATTCGGGCGCCAGCTCCTGCGGCCGCGGCTGGCCGGGCGACGGCGGGCGCAGGCCGTATTCGGGCGGCACGGTCAGCGGGGCGGTCGAAACGGTCAGGAACTCGTCCGGCGTGATGCGGTCGAGACCGATCCCGGACCGGACGCTGGAGCAGGCGCCGAGCGCGAGCGCCGAGGTGGCGAGGGTCAGTACGGCGACGGTGCGAAGACGCATGTTTGATATCTCGGTGCGGGGCGCAGGAAGAGGCGCGCGCGTAAACCCTGTAGGAAGCGGCTGATTACGACTTTTCGGCGGCGAGGCCAACCTTGGCTTCCTGCTCGGCCCGCACGCTGTCGAGGATCAGCAGGACCACGCCGACGCAGATGGCGCTGTCGGCGACGTTGAACACCCAGGGGAAGTTGATCTTCATCGAGCCGAGGAAGACGTGCGGGGCCGAGAAGTCGAGGAAGTCGACCACATAGCCGAAGCGGATCCGGTCGATCACATTGCCGAGCGCCCCGCCCATCACCAGGCCGATGGCGGTGACCAGCAGGCGGCGATCGGCCTTCAACGCCCACCAGCCGAGCGCGCCGGCCACGGCGATCGAAAAGGCGCTGAGCGCCCAGCGGCCGGAGCCGTCGCCGAACAGGCCGAAGCTGACGCCGCGGTTCTCCACCCAGGTCAGGTTGAACACCGAAGACCAGACGGAGATCTGACCGACCTCGCGCAGGTCGAGGCCGCTCATGATCCAGGCCTTGGTCAGCTGGTCCAGCACGATGACGACCAGGGCGAAGCCGTAGGCGGCGTAGGCGATACGGGGGATTTTCATTCGGGTCGCTGAAATGTGGAGGGCGTCCGGTTAGCAGTCCCGGCGCTGCTCGCGAAGGGGCAATCGTGTCACGGCCCGGCCGGGCGGGGTTCGGGGTTGTCCGGATCGCCTGCAGGCCCCAATTGAGGCGCTCCGCCGGAAGAGACACCCCGCCCGCATCCCAGGAGCGCCGATGCCGCATGCCGACAGCCTGATTCTCACCCTGGTCGGCGGCTTCGTGCTGGCCTTCGTGTTCGGCATGTTGGCCAATCGGCTCAAGCTGTCGCCGCTCGTCGGCTATCTGGTCGCGGGCATTGCGGTCGGACCCCACACGGGGGGGTTCGTGGCCGACACCGAGCTGGCCCCGCAACTGGCCGAGGTCGGGGTGATCCTGCTGATGTTCGGGGTCGGCCTGCATTTCTCCCTCGCCGACCTGATGAAGGTGCGGAAGATCGCCGTCCCCGGCGCCCTGTTCCAAATCGCCGCGGCGACGGTCCTGGGTTGGGGCATGGGCCGGTTTATGGGCATGAGCCATCTGGAGGCGACCCTGATGGGGTTCGCCCTTTCTGTCGCCTCGACGGTCGTATTGCTCCGGGCTCTGGAGGAACGCAGCCAGGTCAAGGGCCAGATCGGCCGGCTGGCCATGGGCTGGCTGATCGTGGAGGACCTTGTGATCGTCCTCGCCCTGGTCATCCTTCCGCTGCTCATCATCCAGCCGGGCGAGACGCTGAGCGGCATGGAACTGGCCCAGTCGATCGGCTGGACCCTGTTGAAGGTCGCGGGCTTCGTGGCGGTGATGCTGGTGGTGGGCGCGAAGCTGCTGCCCTGGCTGCTGGTCCGGATCGCCCACACGCGGTCGCGGGAGCTGTTCACCCTCGGGGTGCTGGCCATTGCGCTCGGCATCGCCTGGATCGCCTACCAGCTGTTCCACTCCTTCGCCCTGGGCGCCTTCCTGGCCGGCCTGGTGCTGAACAGCTCGCCGCTGGGCCACAACGCGGCCGAGCGGTCCCTGCCGTTGCGCGACGCCTTCGCCGTCCTGTTCTTCGTCTCGGTCGGCATGCTGTTCGATCCGATGATCGTGGTGCGCGAGCCCCTGGCCGTGCTCGGCGTGCTGGCCATCGTCATCGTCGGCAAGTCCCTGGCTGCCCTGGTCATCACCAGCGTGTTCAAGCTGGACAAGGCGACCAGCCTGACGGTCGCGGCCGCCCTGGCCCAGATCGGCGAATTCTCCTTCATCCTCGCCGCGCTCAGCGTGCAACTGGGCGGCATGCGGCAGGAGACGCACGACCTGATCCTGGCCGCGGCCTTGCTGTCGATTTCCCTGAACCCGTTCGTCTTCGCCCTGATCGACCGGATGGGGGCCCGGCCGAAGCCGCCGGCCAAGGGGTCGCCCGAAGGCCTGATCCTGGCCGAGAAAAAGGCCGCCGCCGTAAATCCGGCGACGGCCTGATCTCACGACCGTTTTTGTCGTAGCCATTCGCCATACTGGGCGGATGAAGCCGCGCGCCGCACAGACCCTGATGGAAAGTGTCCGAAGTGTCCGGAAGTGTCCCGCGAATTTTGCGGGACGCGGACACTTCGGGCGGCGTCATGGTTGGTCAGAGCACCCCGATCATCGAGGCCACCAGCGGGTGCCGCACGATGTCCTGTTCGGCCAGCCGCACCACGGCGATGTCCGGCACGGGCTCCAGCCGCTGGGCCACGTCCGTGAGGCCCGAGATGCCGGGCAGCAGGTCGGACTGCTGCGGATCGCCCGTGACCACCATGGTCGAATGCCAGCCCAGCCGGGTCAGCAGCATCTTCAGCTGGACGTAGGTGCAGTTCTGGGCCTCGTCGACGACGATGAAGGCGTTGTTCAGCGTGCGGCCGCGCATATAGCCGATCGGCGCGATCTCGATCAGGCCCTCCGCCATCAGGGCCTTGACGCGCTTCATGCTCAGCCGGTCCGACAGGGCGTCGTACAGCGGCCGCAGATAGGGGGCCAGCTTGTCCTCCATGTCCCCTGGCAGGAAGCCGATCGATTCGCCGGCCTCGACCGCCGGCCGCGACAGCACGATGCGGCCGATCTTTCCGGCCTCCAGCGCCTCGACCGCCTTGGCGACCGCCAGATAGGTCTTGCCCGTACCTGCCGGACCAAGCGCCAGAACCAGGTTGTGGTGGTCGATGGCCGCCATCAGCTCGGCCTGGCCGTCGGACTTGGGCTTGAGCGTCTTCAGATAGGCCTGGTCCCGGTCGTCATTCGACGGGTAGGGCGACCACCCGGCGTGGGTCGGAAGGCGGCGAACCTTGGAATCCTCCATGAACTGTCGGGAATCGAGCACCCCGTGGTCACGGGTTGTCTCGCGGGTCTGACGCTTGATGGCCGCACGCTTGGTCATGGACGCCTCCAGGGCATGAAAAAAGGCGATGCCGGAAAAGCATCGCCTCGAACGAAGGGGGGGAGGAAGGAAGCAGGGGACGCAACGCATCCGCCCGGGTCGGAAGAAGGGTCAACTTCCAGCGGGATAAGCCGCCGAACCGAGCGCGCCACGCACATTCCCCAGGGTCTGACCGGACCGGGCTTGATCCGGCTTCGGATCCGGGGCCGAAATGGCGGCCTCGAATCGCATCTACACCTTGAGCCTAACGTGGTTTACGAGAGCTTAAAGCCCTCGTTTTGTTAAGAATTAGCGGTGATCTGATGAATGTTTACAGTCTCGGCGACAAGAAACCGCAGCTTCCACCGCAAGGCGAATACTGGCTGGCGCCGAACGCAACCCTTGTAGGAGACGTGATTCTCAAACCGGGCGCCAGCGTCTGGTTCGGCGCGGTGGTGCGGGGCGACAACGATCCGATCACCATCGGCCGCGACACCAACATCCAGGACGGCAGCGTCCTGCATTCCGACCCCGGCGAGCCCCTGACCATCGGCGACGGCGTCACCGTCGGCCATATGGTCATGCTGCACAGCTGCGAGATCGGCGACAACAGCCTGATCGGGATCGGATCCGTGGTGCTGGGCCGGGCGAAGATCGGAAGGAACTGCCTGATCGGCGCAAATACCCTGATCACCGAGGGCAAGGTGATTCCCGACGGCTCGCTGGTGATGGGGCAGCCGGGCAAGGTTGTGCGCCAGCTGGGGCCGGGTCAGATCGAGGCGCTGAGAGCGTCGGCCGCCCATTATGTGCAGAATTGGCAGCGTTATTGGCGAGACCTGAAGGCCTGAAGCGATATCAGGCGATTCGGCGTCCGCCGACGGCGCACAGGGCCAGGGGCGGCCGGGCCGCTTCGCCGACGCTGATCGAGACCCGGGCCGTCAGCAGCCGCGGCTCGTCGGCGGCGAAGCTCAGGGTGGCCATGGGCGCATAGAGGCCGAGGACGCGGTCGACTCCGCCGGCCGGGCCGCGCAGCGGGACAAGCGCGATCTCGATCCGGGCCGAGAGAACGCCGGCCAGGGCCGCGATGACGACGGGCCGCGCCTCGCGCACGGCCTGGGTCACGGCGGCGGCCACCAACGGACGGGAGGCTGTCCGCCACAAAGACAGGAAGGAGCGGTCCTTCAGCCGATCGCCGTGGAAGCCCTCGATCCAGGTCCCGGCCAGACGAATCACAGCCTCGTCGCCACACCGCTCGGCGATGAAGGCGCGCGGCAGCCGCAGGCCAAGCCCGTCCGGCTCCAGAGCGGCGCGATCCGGCACGCCGGCGCGCACCGACGCCTGCCGCGACATGGTCGTCCAGTGGTCAATCAGGAACTGCGTGTCAGGATGAAACATCGCTCTCGCCTTTGATCCGGGGGACGCAAGGCTCGCGCCGACGCCGAAGCGGGTCGGGAGCAACGGAAATGAAAGGCTTTTGCGATTCAGATGGAGGCTGGAGCGGCCGCCCTTGGCGCGGACCGCACGCTTTCAACTGGAGGTCGGCCCATGCGGGTGCGGATCAAGACATGGCTGCCGGCGCTGGCGGGTTTCATCGCACTGACGGCCTTCGCGGACAAGGCGGCGGCCCAATGCGGGTCCGGCTGTGAGCCGCCCCCCCCGCCGTGCTGCGAACCGCCGCCGCCGCCCCCGCCGCCTCCGCCTCCGCCTCCGCCCTGCTGCGTGACGCCGCCGCCGCCGCCCTGCTGCGGCGGGGGCAATATCAACGTCAACGTCAATGTGAACGCCAACGCCAACGCCAACGCGAACGCCAACGCCGGGGCCCGGGCCGCGATCAACGCCCGCGCCGGCAGCTATTCCAGCGGCGGCGGGGGAGGCGGCTCCGCCTATGTCACGGTGGACCAGCCCTATCCGACCACCATCAGCGGGCTGAACGTCGAGGGCGCCCTGGTGCGCCAGGTGATCCGGGTGCCCTATGAGGCGCGCCGCCGGTGGGAGAAGCGGGTGGTCATCCGCGCCTTCTGCATTGACGACCGCAATGTGCCCCACCCCGCCTCGCAGGTGCGCCCTGATCGCGAGGTCGACGGCGACTATGAGGGGGAACTGTATCGCTGCCTCGCCGGCACCTGGCTGCAGATCACCTGGGCCGAATACGAAGGGCACGCGGACTTCGGCCGCGGCGAGACCATGGACTGCCGCAAGGGCGAAGCCCTGTGGCACGGCCGCGGCGGCCGCATCGAGTGCAAGGTCCAGCGGGCCGAGCGCGACTGCAACGAACGCTCGCTGCTGCGCCGCTACGGCGCGGGCGTGAAGATCCTGACCTGGGTCCGCGAGGAAACCTACACCGAATACCGCGAGGAAGTCGTCGAACAGACCGGCTATGCCGTGCAGGGCGCGACCATCACCCTCGACGGCGGCGTCGGCGGACGAGTTTTCTGACGGCGGACTGAACCTCCGCGTTCACATCAGGGTCAGCCGCGGGGGCCCATGTTCGGACCGTCGGCTCCGTCGACACTCCTGAGAAGCAAACTGGCCCCGATCCGAAAGGACCGGGGCCATTTTTCGTCCTACTGGGCGGGGGCGTTGGCCGACACCACGACAGCGCGCCAGGCCCGGTCGCTGCGCAGGTACTCGCGGGCGAGGGCCTGAATGTCGGCCGGCGTGACCGACTCCAGATCCGCGATGTGGTTCACGATCTCATCGACGTCGCCCGGATTGGTCGCGACGTCGCCCAGCTGCGCCAGCCAGTACTCATTGCTGGCCTGACTCCGACGCACGGCCTCGACCGTCGGCAGGCGGGCGCGGTTCAGCTCGTCCTCGGTCGTCGGCTCGTCCCGGAGCTTGGCGGCGATCTCTTCCACGGCCGCGAAGAAGGCCGGCGAGGTGTCGGCCGCCGTCTCGGCGCGGATGGAGATCGAGCCATAGCCCGCGAAGACGTCCGAGGCCTCGGCGGCCACGCCCGGAGAATAGGCGAGGGCCTGGCGTTCGCGGATCTCTTCCAGCACCCGCAGCTTCAGCACCTCGGACAGGATGCTGACCCGACGAGCTTCGGTGCGGTCGCCCGCGGCGTCGGTGGTCGGCCAGGCGATATAGGCCAGGGCCTGTTCCGGCGGTCCGTTGTGGGTCAGGCGCACCGGCTCCGAGACGCCGGCCGGGAACCGGCGCTGGTCCGCGCCGGTCGGCGGGTTCAGATCCGGACCGCGCGCGGGCAGGGCGGCGAACGTCGGGGCGACGCTGGCGATGGCGTCCTCCACCGTCAGATCTCCGACCATGATGATGTCGATCGGCCCGGTGGACAGTCCGCGGGTGACCGCCGCGCCCATCTCCTCATTGGTCCAGGCGGCGATCTCGGCAGCCGTGGGCAGGGCCGCGCGCTTGTCGCCGCTGGCCAGAAGCTCCGAGGCCTGCAGCCCGAAGGCGCCGCCAGGCGTCGCCATCTGCTGGGCGATGATCTGCGGGAAGAAGGCCTTGATCTGCTGGAACGGCGCCGGGCGCAGGCCCGGATCGGTCAGATAGGCGGCCAGCACCTGGGTCTGAAGCTGCAGATCCTGGGGCCGGGTCGCGCCCGACAGCGAATAGCTGTCGCCATCGATGGCGAAACCGGCCGAATAGATGCGGCCGTTCAGGACCCGGCTCATCTCGTCGGCGGACAGGCGGCCGACACCCCCGGCCGCGAAGACCAGCGGCGCCAGGCCCTGCACGTCCATCCGGTCGGCGCTCATGCCCAGTTCGCCCAGCCCGGTCCGAACGTTGATCAGGATCTGTTCGTCGCGGAACGTCGTCGGCTTGACGGTCAGGCGTACGCCGTTGGCGAAGGTGACCACGGTCGCGCCGATGGAGGCCAGTTCGGTGCGATTCTGAACCACGCCCGGCGCGCCGAACTCGGCATAGGGCCAGTCCAGCTCCGCCTGGGCGGCGGGGGCGGTCACCGGCACGAGTCGCGACGCTTCCAGCGCGGCCGTGACGGCGGCTTCGCCGCCTTCGATCTCGACGGGGGTGACGACCAGGGCCAACGGGCCTTCGCCGCGGAAGATGTCGGGCAGGACCTGATTGACCTGGGCGGCGGTGAGGCCCTCGACCGTGGCGTTGAAAAGCTCGAGATTGGTCGCGGGGGTGTTGAACACCGTCTGATTGTTCGCGGCGCCGACGAGGGCTCCGGCCAGATTGGGCGTGCGGCGGGTCGCGGCTCCGGCCACCCCGTTTTCCAGCGCCGTGCGGCCTTCGGTGATTTCGCGCTGAAGCTCGGCGTCGGAGACCCCGAACTGGATCAGGCGGCGCTGTTCCTGTTCGATGGTTTCAAGCGCCCGCTTCCATTCACCGGGGTTGAACCGGGCGGACACCGAGGCGGCGGCGAAGCTGTCGGCCAGCTGGCCCTCGCCGCCGCTGGCGTCGATGAAGGGCGGATTGTCTGACCGGGCCAGTTCGCCGAGACGACGGTTCAGAACCGCCACGCCCAGCTGACGGATCAGGTTTTCGCGGCGCTCCGCCACCGTGTCGCGATCGAGGTCCGGCGCGCGGATGAAGCCCAGTTCGATCGACGATTGGATGCCGGGCTCGATCAGGATGCGGGTCTCGGGGCCGCGTGGGGCGACCGCGCCCAGATCGGGCTCCGGGCCGGCGGGTCCGGTCGGACGCCACGTCTCGAACGCGGCGCGGACCTTGGCCTCCATCTCGTCGACGTCGAAATCGCCGACCGCGACGAAGGTCGCCCGTTCCGGCCGGTAGTAGCCTTGATAGAATTCGACGAACCGTTCGCGGGGGGCGGTGCGGATCACGTCCAGATCGCCGATCGGCAGGCGGTTGGCGATGCGTTGCCCGGGCGCGAACAGGGCCAACTGGGCCTTGATGTTGCGGAGGCCGGGCGTGTTGCGCAGCCGCTCTTCGCCCACGATCACATTGCGTTCGGCCTCGACGGCGTCGGCCGCCATCAGGGCCTCGGAGACCTGTTCGCGCATGATGCGCAGCGAATCGTCCACCGTGCCGTCTTCGGCGTTCGGCAGTTCGAGCATGTAAACGGTCTCGTCGAACGAGGTGTAGGCGTTGGTGTCGGCGCCGAAGGCCAGACCCCGGCGTTCGAGGATGCGCAGGAGCTCGTTCTCGGGGATGTTGGTCGTCCCGTTGAAGGCCATATGCTCCATGAAGTGGGCCAGCCCCAGCTGATCCTCGTTCTCCATCAGGGAGCCGGCGTCGATCCGCAGACGGAAGGACGCCTGCCCGGGCGGCGTGGCGTTGCGCAGGATGGCGTACTGCATGCCGTTGGGCAGGACGCCGAACCGGACGTTGGAATCGGCGGGGATGTCGCTGACGGCATGGGCCCAGGGATCGCTGGGCTGGACCTGCGCCTGGGCCAGCGCCGGCGAGGCGATGGTCAGGACGGCGAGCGACGCCGCGACAAGCAGGAACCTACGGGGGGAACGCATTCTCGGTCTCTTTTCGATAGGCGCGATAGCTCCTGGACGGGCCGCGCCGGACAAGGGGAGGGCCCGCGATGCTCCGACCGCCGACGCCCGCTGCAACCTTTCGGCGACGGGGTGGACGGGCTCAAGTTACCGAATGTTAATTTCCGGGACGCGAGACGTAGAAGGTCGCAGCGTTGCCGGTGGCCTGGGCGCCGGCGATCACCGACCGGTTCGCGCCTGCCACGGCGGCGTTGGCGATCGCGGAAACGTCGCCGTTATTGGTCTGGATGCTGGTCGCCTGAAGGGAGCCGTCGCATTCGGAGCAGGCGTAGCCGGTTATGCTGTTGCCGACGGCCTCGGCGCTGACCGACACGTCATAGCCGTTGGTCCCCGCGAAGGCCGCCGTGACGTTGACCCCGCCGGCGTTGAACTGGGTGCTGTCGATCTCGAGGTAGACGTCATTGTTGCCTGCGGTCAGCTCATTGCCCGCGCCGCGGGCCTGGGCTTCTGCGCGGCCGAAGTCATAGGCGGTGGTCACGGCCGAAGCCCGGACAAAGCTGCCGTTCTGTTGATCCGAGGCGGTCACGACCGAGCCGCCCGCATTATAGACGGCGGCCTGGTTCGCGGCGGCGCGGGCGCGGGCGGCCAGATCCCAGGCGTTGCCGGCGTTGGCGCTGGCCTCGGCTTCGATGAAGGCGCCCGTTGAAGTCTGCACGATGGCCACGTCCTGACCCGAGGTCTGGTCGCTGTTGACCGCCGCCGCATTGGCGATGGCCTGGCTGGTCACGCTGGCCGCGGCGGGGATGTACTGGCTCTCGATCCGGCCAAAGGAGCGAACCACGGCGGCGGAGGACTGGTCGATCGTCCCGCTCACGAACGACGTCTGGCCATAGACCACCGCGGTGTTGGAGATGGCGGTCGCCTCGACCGCCGCCCCGGCGTGCAGGCGGGCGTCGCTGTCGCCGATCTCGGCGTTGGCGGTGACCCGATCGCCGGTGTTGGACTGGGTCGCCTCGACCGAGAGGGCCGCATCATAGGCGCTGACGGCGAGGTAGTTGCCCCCGGCCTGGACGCCGACGTTGACCACGCCGCGGGTGTCGCCGCCGAGGGTGACGTCGGTGGCCGCCACGGCCTCGCCGCGCATCTCCTGGTCGGACTGAACCGCGATGGAGCCATTGTAGACGGCTCCTGAGGCGGTGTTGCCCCGGGCTCCCGTCTGGACGGTCACCTGCTCCTGCGAATCGACGACGTTCAGCGTCTGGCCGGCGAAGATGTCGCCCAGTTGCAGTTGCTGGTTCAGGACGATCGTGCCGTCCTGCGCCGCGGCCTCAGTAGCGGCTGCGGCGCACAGCGCCGTCGCGGCGATCGTGCCAGCGAGACGGATCCGCGCGGGTTTCGCCATTGTTGGTGTCCGTATTGGGGTAAGCGGGATAGTAGCCGCCGGTCGGGCCGACCGTGCCGCCGAGGGGATCGGGACCTGCGCTGAGGCAGATTTCCGGTCCCGGAGCGCCGTAAAGATTGGCCATGAACTCCACCGTCGCCCGTTCGATCAGGGCGCGCACGGCCAGCTGGACAGGTTCCAGCCCGCCTTCGCCGGCGGAGATGTCGAAGACATTGCCGTTCAGGAAGTCGAACACCCCGGCCGAGACTTCCCGGCCGACGATCTGCTTCTGGTAGGAGACGATGTCGACCACCTCAAGCGTGGTCGTCTGGACCAGGCGAAGGTCGATGGCGATGTTCATCACATAGACCTTGCCGGCGAAGGCCGCCGACAGGGGGGTGGTCGAGGTGGCGTCGCCGCCGGCGATGTCAAAGCCGCCGGAACGGATATTGTAGTTCACCTCGGTGATGCCGCCGATGATGTAGAAGTCGGTGCCGGGCACGGACCCCGCCAGGATGCGCCGGTACTGGACGTCATCCGCCCCGCCCGGACCATCGTCGCCGATCAGCCGGTTGTTGGCGTAGCGCAGCTCCATCTCGGACACCGAGGTGTCATAGCGCTCGACCATGCGTGCGCCCGACTTGGCCAGGGCCGTCATCGCCATCAGGGAGGCGCCGCCCGTCACCTGGCGGCCGCCATCGGCCGAGACCGTCCCCGTGTAGTCGGCGATCCGGCCCACCGCGATGCGCGGGGAGGGGAGGTCATACCGACGGGCGTAGTCGGCCATGCAATAGAGCGCCGCGGAATAGGGCGTCGGGTTGGCGGTCACCGGGGCGTTGCCGATGGGCGTGGCGTAAAGGCCCTGCGGCCCCGCCGAGGTCGAGATACAACCGCCGAGCAAGGCGGCCGCTGCGCAGGCGGCGCCGATGATCCGGGCGCGCCGCGAGAGGGAGACGAGGCTCATGGAAACCTCAGCGTGCCGTTCAGGTTGGTTCCGGCGGTGACATTGCCGTTGTTGACCTGGCTGGAGTTGACGATGACCGTATTATGGTTGCCCTGAACCACGACGTTCAGGCTGTTGCCGATGGCGGTCGAGCCGCCGATGGCCGCGCCGTTCGCCCCGCCTGCGCCCGAATAGCTGGAAGAGACGCCGCCGCTGGCGCTGGAATAGGCGCTGGCGCCGGCCTGGATCAGGCCGTCGACGATCAGCCGGTTGCCGTTGGCGTCGCGAGTCGATCCCGACTGGGGGCGGGCCGTGGTGTAGCGCGCGCCGCCATAGCCGGCCTGATAGGCGCCTGCGCCGGCGGACCCCGCCGACTGGGCCAGAGCCGCGGCGGGCAACGCCAGGGCCGCCACGGCGGCTGCGGCGGCGAGACAGGGCAGAGCCTTGCTCAGGACGGTCATGGCAGGCGACTCCACTCGAACTTGGTTTACGGCCCGGCAAGGACCCTTCGTGCCAATCTGGGTCATGGTTATTAAGAACCACTTGCCAGAGTGGAGTCGGCTACGATTTCCGCAGCATTGATTCGAAAGCGTGTTCCCTGACCGACCGCACCGCCGAGCCCATCGTCCGAATCCCTTGGCAGACCTTGCTGCTGGGATCGATGATCGCCGCAGCCTACGCCGCCCAGTATGGTTTCGGCGGCGGATCGCCGGCGCAGGTCGCGGCGCAGCTGGGCCTGATCCCCCGTGAACTGTGGAATGGCGGCCGAAGCGGGCTGTTCACCTACATCTTCCTGAATGCGGGTCTGGTCCAGGCCGCCCTCGCGGTGGGGATGACCCTGGTTCTGGCGACGCCTTTTTCGCGTCGCCTGCCGGGCGTCACGGGGTTCTTCGCCCTGCTTTCCTTCTTCCTTCTGTGCGGCGCGGCCGGCGGCCTGATGTTCGCCGCCTTGTCGCCGGCCAGCGGCGATGTCCTGATCGGATCGTCCGCGGCGGTCTCCGGCCTGCTGGCGGCGGCCGCCCGGACCGCCGGCGGGCGGCGCGGGGTGGCCCCGCTGACCAGTCCGCTGCTGCTGGCGATCGGAGCCGTATGGCTGGTCGCCAATGCGGCGGCGGCCTTCACCGATGTCATGGGCCGCAGCGTCTTCTCCGAATATGGCTGGCAGGCGCATATCGGCGGCTTCCTGGCGGGAGCCCTGCTGGTCGGACCCTGGACGCGGCTGTTCGGTGAGCGTCGCCCGCCGTTTGCGTCAACGCCCGATCCGCGCGATCCTCACGCCTGAAGCGGTCCGTCCGCGGCCGCGCTCTATATAAAGAGGGAGGAGCCGCGATGCTGGTCGCCGAAATTCTCAGGGAGAAGGGCGAAGCCGTCTACGCCATCGAACCCGACCTGCCGCTGACGGACGCTTGCGTCGAACTGGATCGCCTGCGGGTCGGGGCCCTGATGATCTGCGACGGGGACCGTGTGGTCGGCGTGCTGTCGGAGCGGGATGTGGTCAGAGCCATTGCGCGCGACGGTCAGCCGGCCATGGACCGCCCTGTATCCGTCTATATGACCGCAGACGTGATCTTCGCGGCTCCGGGAGAATCGGTGGCGATTCTCATGGGGCGGATGACGGATAGGCGAATCCGGCATCTGCCCGTCCTGCAGGACGGGCGTCTGGCCGGGGTCATCTCAATCGGCGATGTGGTCAAATGCCAAATCGCCGAGGCGGCCCAGGAAGCGGAATCCCTGCGTACCTATATAGCGGGGTGAGCGCAGGCGCGCCGGATCGCCGTCCGGCGATCCGGACTCCGCGAGAAAGTTCACAAATCCCGCGGAATCCGGTTGCAGACAAAACGGCCCCTGCGTATATCGCCGCCTCGCTCGGAAACGGGCCGGCCGCCGGGGCCACGGAGACGAAAGCCTCCAGGGTTCCTCGGGAAGAAAGTCGCAAAAGCGGGTTGCTTCCTTAAGGCGTTTC
This sequence comes from Brevundimonas sp., assembly GCA_046292645.1. Taxonomy (GTDB): domain Bacteria; phylum Pseudomonadota; class Alphaproteobacteria; order Caulobacterales; family Caulobacteraceae; genus Brevundimonas. The sequence goes on along the minus strand of JBKBQO010000022.1, from coordinate 811 downwards.
GGTTAGGTTCCGCGCTCCAATCGAATCGTCGGTAACGAAACAGAGGCAAGCCTCTCGGGCTTTCCAGACGGTTTTTTGCGGCCTGAAGTCCTCGGATTTCATCTCCGTGAAATGGCTCAAAAAGCCCGGTTGACACGGTGATCGGCTCTCTCTAGACAGCCGCCTCCGCCGCCCTCCGGGGCGGGTTCGCTGAGAAAGGTTCTTCTTCAAAAAGAACCACTTGACGCGGAAATCTGAGGCGCTAAAGAGCGCCTCCCTCGCTCTCCGGAGCGGGTTCGCTGAGAAAGGTTCTTCTTTAAAAAGAACCACTTGACGCGGAAATCTGAGGCGCTAAAGAGCGCCTCCCTCGCCCTTCGGGGCGGGACTGGTGAAGAGGGTTTGTTCTTCGGAATAATCGCTTGACACGGAATACCGAGGCGACTACATCGCCGCCTCCGCCGTCACCGGGCGTTAAACGGTGGGACCGGTCAGCCGGTTCCGTTGGTCTTTGAAATCGTTGATCTGGAAAGAGAAACGCAGGCGGCGGTGTCCTAGCGATAGTCCTTCGGGACTGTCTATCGACACTGACATCTGCGGTCTTTTTGAAAAGACACCATGACGTCGCTCTTCGGAGAGGCGTTCGTGGGATCTCGTCAATAATACGTAGAACTAATGCCAAATCGGATTTCGGTCCGATCTGCTTAGGTCAGAAGTCAACTCAACCTGAGAGTTTGATCCTGGCTCAGAGCGAACGCTGGCGGCAGGCCTAACACATGCAAGTCGAACGGACCCTTCGGGGTTAGTGGCGGACGGGTGAGTAACACGTGGGAAC
>JBKBQO010000021.1:25048-29055 GCA_046292645.1 Brevundimonas sp. | reverse complement strand
GACCGCCGGCGCGCCCGCCACGCCGCCGGCCGCCGCTCCGCCGTCCACGCCGGACCCCGCTCCTTCGGGAGAGACCGAATGAGACGCCCGGTCGCGGTCCGCGTCGTCGGACCGGTGCAGTGGATCGTCATTCCGGCCCTGGTCACGGTCGCCGTCACCATCCTTCTGGCCACGCCGGTCGAGCTGTTCGGCCTGAACCTGCCCGAGCCGGTCATTCCCATGGTGCTGGCCTTCGCCTGGCCCCTGATCCGGCCGTCGATCGTCGCCCCCCTGGTGCTGACCCTGCTGGGGCTGATCCTCGACATCCTGACCTATGGCCCGCTCGGCCTCTGGGCCCTGGCCCTGCTAGGCATCTACGCCGTGGTGCTGGTGTCGCGCAGCTTCCTGATCGGCCAGGACACGGTGGTGCTGTTCGCCTGGTACGCCGCCTGCTGCGGCCTGGCCTTCCTGATGGCCTGGCTGGTCGTCGCCGTCATCGCCCGCAACCCGCCCAGCGTCCTGTCCCTGATCGGCCAGGTCGCGCCCACCCTTCTGCTGTTCCCCTTCGCCGACCGGATGATCGAACGGTTCGAGGACGGCGACGTGAGGTTCCGATGAGTTCGGAACCGTCCATCTTCTTTTCCGACGTCAATGAGCGCCAGGGCTCCTTCCTGCGCCGCACCTTCGTGGTCGGCGGCCTGACCGCGCTCGGCGGCCTGGCCCTGACCGGCCGCCTGGCGCAGCTGCAGGTGATCCAGGCCGGCCAGTACGCCACCATGGCGTCCAACAACCAGTTCAACTTCCGTCTCGTCCCGCCGCCGCGCGGCCGCATCCTCGACCGTGACGGGGTGGTCATCGCCGGCAACCGGCCCAGCTTCCGCGTCCTCGTCGTGCGCGACGAGACCCGCGACCTCGACCAGACCCTCGACCTGCTCGGCCGGCTGCTGCCCGACACCATGGACCGGCGCCGTTCCATCATCCGCGAGGTCAACGCCGCCCCCCGCTTCTCGCCCGTGCCGGTCAAGAGCGACCTGAGCTGGGAGGAGTTCGCCAGGGTCAATCTTTACGCCAACGAGCTACCGGGCGTCATGGCCGACATGAACGAGGCCCGCTACTACCCGTTCGGCGGCGCCTTCGCCCACGTCATCGGCTACGTCGCCAAGCCCAACGACCGCGACATCAAGGCCATCCAGGAGCGCGGCGAGAAGGTCCCGGACATCCTCTACAACCCGGGCTTCCGCATCGGCCGGCAAGGGGTCGAGAAATCCTTCGATGCCGACCTGCGCGGCGAGGCCGGCGGCAATCGCGTCGAGGTCGACGCCCGCGGCCGGGTGGTCGGCGAGGACGTCGGCGGCTCCCGCCCCGCCGTGCCCGGCAAGGACGTGGTCCTGACCCTCGACGCCGACGTCCAGAACCGCGCCCTTGAGGTGTTCGGCGAGGAGTCGGGCGGCTGCGTCGTCATGGACATCCGCAACGGCGACATCCTGTGCATGGTCTCGGCGCCGTCCTTCGACCCCAATCTGTTCGTCGGCGGGGTGCCGTCCAACATCTACAACGCCCTGCGCGACTACGAGCGCAAGCCGCTGCTGGACAAGGCCATCTACGGCACCTTCCCGCCGGGCTCGACCTTCAAGATGATCACCGCCCTGGCCCTGCTGGACGCGGGTATCAACCCGGCCGAGCGGGTCGTCTGCACCGGCGGCTATCGCTACGGCAACCGCACCTTCCGCTGCTGGAAGCGTGGCGGCCACGGGGCGATGGACATGCACAACGCCATCAAGAACTCGTGCGACACCTATTTCTACCACCTCTGCAACCGCGCCGGCGTCGACCGCATCGGCCGCGTCGCCGAGGATCTGGGCCTCGGCCATACCTATGAGATCGGCATCGCCGGCCAGTCGAAGGGCACCGTTCCCTCGACGGGATGGAAGGCCGATTACGCCCGCCGCACCCGCGCCACCCATCCCGACGCCGGCAAATGGTACCCGGGCGAGACCCTGTCGGTGGCCATCGGCCAGGGCGCCCTGGAAGTCAGCGCCCTGCATCTGGCGGTGATGACCTCCCGCCTGGCCAACGCGCGCAAGGCGGTCCAGCCGCGCCTTATCAAGGCGGTCGGAGGAGAGGCGCGCCCCGACGCCCCCGCCTTCGCCGACCTGCCCTTCAGCGACACCCATCTGGACATCGTGCGCAACGGCATGGCGGCCGTGGCCAATGACGTCACCGGCACCGCCTATCGCGCCTCCCAACTGGGCCTCGGCGACATCCAGATGGCCGGCAAGACCGGCACGGCGCAGTCGCGCGACTACGGCACCGGCTCGCGTGGCCCGCGCGACGCCGTCTGGACCCGGCGGGACCACGCCCTGTTCGTGGCCTTCGCCCCGCACGACGCGCCGCGCTACGCCATCGCCCTGATCATCCAGCACGCCCCGGCCGGCGGCGCCGCCGACGCCGCGCCGCGCGCCCGCGAAGTCATGAAGACGGTCCTGCTCAAGGATCCGGACATGCGCGCCCGCATCGAACGGCCGCTGCCGCCCGAGCCGGTCGCCCCCGTCGGCGCCGACGAGGGCGAACTGGGCGCCGCGCCGGGGGGCGAGGTCACCGGCGCCGCCGCCGCCGAGGTCGCGAACCCGACCCCGCCGCCCGCCGCCGCCCCCGCGACCGGCGGTCCGCGCCCCTATCTGTCCGAGCCGACGCAATGACCGCCTCCGCCCTGACCCGCCCGGGAGAGCGCGACCGCCTCTCGACCAAGATCTCCGAGCTGGACTGGCGGCTCGTCGCCCTGCTGTGCGCCGTCGCCTTCGCCGGCACGGCCATGCTGTATTCCATCGCGGGCGGCGAGTGGCGGCCCTGGGCGATCAATCACGCCATCCGCTTTGGCGCCCTGCTGGCGGTGATGCTGTTTCTGGCCATGCTGCACCCCAAATGGTGGTTCCGCGCCGCCTATCCCCTGTACGGCGTCCTGCTGGTCCTGGTGCTGATGATCGAATTCACGCCGCTGGGCTATGTCGCCGGCGGGGCCCGCAACTGGCTGAATCTCGGCTTTATCCGCATCCAGCCGGCCGAGTTCATGAAGCTGGGCCTCGTCCTGGCCCTGGCCCGCTGGTACCACAGCCACACGGCGCAGGAGGCGCGCTGGTCGTGGAAGCTCCTGATCCCGGCGGCCATGATCGGCGTGCCCTTCCTGCTGGTCGCCAAACAACCCGATCTCGGCTCGGCCATGATCATCGGCCTGACCGGGGCGGCCATCATGTTCTTCGCCGGGCTCAGCTGGCGCGTCATCGCCGCCGGCGGTCTGCTGGCCCTTTTCACCGTGCCGCCGTTCGTCATGTTCGGCATGCACGACTACCAGCGCAATCGCGTCCTGACCTTCCTCAACCCGGAATCCGATCCCTCCGGCACGGGCTACAACATCATCCAGTCCAAGATCGCCCTCGGCTCGGGCGGTCTGCTGGGCAAGGGCTACGGCCTGGGCAGCCAGAGCCAGCTGGAGTTCCTGCCGGAACGCCACACCGACTTCATCTTCTCCACCGTGGCCGAGGAGTTCGGCTTCGTCGGCTCCTTCGCGGTCCTGGCCTGCTACGTCGCCATCATACTGATCGCCCTGCGTATCGCCTCCCTGGCGCACAGCCATTTCGGCCGCATCGCCGCCGCCGGCATGACCGCCTTCTTCGCCCTGTTCGTCCTGATCAACGCCGCCATGGTCATGGGCATGGCGCCGGTGGTCGGGGTGCCGATGCCGCTGCTGTCCTACGGCGGTTCGTCGATGATGACCGTGATGTTCGGCTTCGGCCTGATCCTCTCCACCCGCGTCCACCGCTACGCCGAACTGCCGAAAGGGCAGGGGCTGTTCTGATCGGGTGTCTCCCTCCCCCTCCGGGGGAGGGTGGCTGAGCCAAAGGCGAAGCCGGGTGGGGGCGGTTCGGCGCGGCGAGCGCCAGTGGATGGGTCGCCGAGTCCTCCCCACCCCGCCGGCGCGACGCGCCCCCCCCCCACCCCCCCCGGGGGGGGGGGGGGGGAACGGCGTACAA
>JBKBQO010000021.1:0-25038 GCA_046292645.1 Brevundimonas sp. | reverse complement strand
GCGGGCGCCCCCCCCGGGGGGGGCGCGGCGCGCGCCTGTGGTGGGGTCGCCGCGTCCCCCCCCCCCCGCCGGCGCCCCCCCCCCACGACCCTCCCCCGGAGGGGGAGGGAGGGCTACAGTGCTTCCATGTCAGACAAACCCGCCGCCTCCACCCCGCCCGTCTTCGTCCCGGACTGGGGCGACGAACCCTGTCCCAGGCCGGTCCTGCCCTCGACCACGCCCGAACGCGACGCCGCCCTGATGGACGGGGTCCGCATGCGCGAGAACCCGGCCGAATGGGCCTTCGTCCGCCTGTCCAAGCTGATCGAGGATTTCGAAAAGGGCCTCGACAAGGATGACGAGATCGGCGCCCGCATCGTCGGCCTGCCGGGCGACGGGACCATGTCGATTGACGATGTCGGCTTCTGGGGGCCCGACTTCATCATGTTCCTCGGCAAGAATTCCGACGGCAAGCCGGTCCGGCTGATCCAGCACTACGGCCAGATCAACGTCCTGCTCGACGCCCGCCGCAAGCCCGAGGAACGCGAAGCCCGCCGCATCGGGTTCCAGCTGTCGGAACTGGTGCGGAAGACCAGTCGAAGTGAGGCGGCAGGCAACAGGCAGCAGGGTAGAGCGCCGGGCGGTGGATGACTCCGGCCGCTGCTGCTTAAATCCTAAAGCCCTGCGGCCCAGTCCGTCGCCCGAACCAGGCTGTCGATGATGCCGGGTTCGCTCGAGGCGTGACCCGCGTCCCTGATGATGTCCAGCTTCGCTTCGGGCCAGGCGCGATGCAGGGCCCAGGCGCTGGCGATCGGCGTCACCACATCGAACCGCCCCTGGGCGACCCAGCAGGGGATGTGCCGGATCCGGCCGATGTTCTTCAGCAGCCAGCCTTCCTCGGGGAAGAAGCCGCCGTTGACGAAATACCAGCATTCGATGCGGGCGAAGGCGACGGCGAATTCGGGCTCGGCGAATTTGTCCGGCTTGGTGTCCGGTCCCTCGACACTGACTGTCTCGCCCTCCCAGCTGGACCAGGCGATGGCGCAACGCTCGCGCTCGGCCCGGTCGTCCCCGGTCAGCCGTTTGTAATAGGCGCTCATCAGGTCGTGACGCTCGTCCTCGGGGATCGGGGCGACGAACCGCTCCCAGGCGTCCGGGAAGATGTTCGAGGCGCCGTCCTGATAGAACCAGTGCAGCTCCGGTTTCGTCAGCAGGAAGATGCCGCGCAGCACCAGGGCCGCGACCCGATCGGGATGGGTGATCGCATAGGCCATCGACAGGGTCGAACCCCAGCTGCCGCCGAACACCACCCAATTCTCGATGCCCAGCTGTTCGCGCAGCCGCTCGATGTCCTCGATCAGCGTCCAGGTGGTGTTATCCTCCAGCGAGGCGTTCGGCCGGCTCTGGCCGCAGCCGCGCTGGTCGAACAGGACGATGCGGTATTTGGCCGGATCGAAATAGCGACGCATCCCGGGATTGACCGCGCCGCCCGGGCCGCCGTGCAGCACCACGACCGGCAGGCCCTGCGGATTGCCGCACTCCTCGAAATAGATTTCGTGCACCCCGCCGGTCGGCATGAAGCCGCTGGCATAGGGTTCGATTTCGGGGAACAGGTCGCGGCGCGGGGCGTCGGGCACGGGGAAGGCCATACGGTAATCGGTCTCGGACTGCGCCCTCGGGCGGGTGTGAACTAGGACCGCAGTGCGGCGATCGCCAGCAGGAGCCAGGCTGCGATCATCAGCACGCCGCCGATCGGTGCGATTGCACCCATCACTGTCAGGCTTAGCAGTGCGATGGCGGACAAGGCGAGACAAAAGACCAGACCGCCCACAGCCGCAAGCCAGCCGGCTGCGGTCGCCAGCCGCCCCCGGCCCGGCCAGACGGCGCAGACCATCGCCAGCACCGCATGCACCAGCAGATAGTGGGCCCCGGTGGTCAGCAGCACCTTCACCTGCGGTCCCGCCCCGTGGGCGGCGAAGGCGCCGACCACCACGGCCAGGGCGCCGGCGAGGGCCGCAAAGGCCGCCAGGGAGCGAGTCGGCGTCATCATCCGCCGAGGCTAGCCGACAGAATCCTTCGCGTCTGCTATCCGCCCCCGATGAACGCCGCCCGACGCATGTCCCTGCAGTATGTGTTGCTCTTCGGCGCCACCGGCGTCAGCCTCCCCTTCGCCGGCCTCTGGCTCAGCGCCCAGGGCCTGGATGGAGCCCAGATCGGGACCGTGTTGGCGGCGCCCATGCTGGCGCGGATCGTCACCGGTCCGCTGCTGGCCGTCTGGGCCGACGGCTTTCGTCTCCGGCGCACGCCGATCGCCCTGCTGGGGGCGCTGATGGCCCTGGGCTACGCCGTGGCGGGCCTGGCCGACGGCTTCCTGCTGCGCGCCGGCGGCTGGTTCCTCGGGGCCACGGCCATGGGGGCGCTGGTGCCCCTGGCCGACGTCATGACCCTGCGGCTGTCAGCCCGGCTGGGCTTCGCCTTCGCCTTTCCGCGCGGCATGGGCTCCGCCGCCTTCGTCTTCGCCAATGTCGCCATGGGCGCCCTGCTGCTGACCGCGCCGGTCGGCGGGGTGATCGTCTGGATCGTGGCCGCCTCGGTCGCCTTCGCCCTGGCCGCCGTGCTCGCCCTGCCGCCCGAGCCCGTGGCCCACGGCGACCCCCTGCTGGGGCGCGAGCGGTTCCGCGGACTGGGCCGGCTGCTCGTGGATCCGCTGTTCCTGACCACCATCTTCGCCGTGGGCGCGGTCCAGGCGGCCCACGCCTTCCAGTACGGCTTCTCCGCCATACTGTGGAAGGCCCAGGGCGTCAGTGAGGCGGTCACGGGCCAGCTCTGGGCCTTCGGCGTCATCGTCGAGATCGCCCTGATGTGGGTGTTCGAGCCCTGGCGACGCCGCATCGGCATCGGCCCCTGGGCCCTGCTGATGGTCGGCTCCGCCGCGGCCGTGCTGCGCTGGAGCGCCATGGCCCTGGGCCCGCCGCTCTGGCTGCTGTGGCCGCTGCAGGCCCTGCACGCCCTGACCTTCGCCGCCACCTTCCTCGCCGGGCTGCAGCTGGTCGAGCGGCTGACGCCGCCCGAGTCCCACACCGCCGCCCAGACGCTGAGCTCGGTCCTGTCCGCCGGGGTGCTGATCGGTCTCGCCACCGCCGCGTCAGGCCCGCTGTACGACCGGTTCGGCGCCGGCGGCTACTGGGCCATGGCGGCCCTGGCCGGGACGGGGCTGCTCGCGGCCCTGCCGCTGGGCGGTCAGTGGGCGCGGACTCGGGGCAGGGGCGACAGATGACGCGCCATGGCCTGGGCCGTCGCCTTCACCGCCCTCTGGACCGAGTCGTCGGGTTCGCCCTCGGGCGCCCGCAGCAGGCCGATCGCCGGCGTGTCGGCGCCGTCGGGCAGGCTGGACAGGATCCGGTACAGCAGATAGCTGCCGACATCGTCCTCCGACTCCGAGCTGACCCCGGCCGACAGGCCGGCCTTGGTGAGGGCGCGGATGATCTCCGGCGCCGGGGCGGTCGCCCGCGCCATGGCCGGGCCGACGACATCGTGCCGCCGTCCGCCGTCCAGCGCCCGGTTCTCCGTCCGGATCTGCAGCAGGAATCCATCGCTCCGTCGCGTCCGTCCGACCAGCAGCAGGGCCCGGCAGGACAGGTCGGCGAGTTGGGCCGTCAGGGTCGCGGCCAGGGCTTCCGGCTCGGCCGCCGACACGGCCAGGGTGCGGGCCCCCACCGGGCTCCAGGGCTCGCCGGACAGGTCTTCGACCGGATCCCAGCCGCGCGAAGTTTCGCCATAGGCGCAGATGACGAACCCCGGTCGCCGGTCCTGCGCCGTCTCATCCCGCGGCTCAGACATCACCGGTTCGTCCATGACAGATAAGTGACATTGGGGCGCAACGGTGTCGGCGTCCCGGCCCCCACGTCAAGGCGCAATCGCCTGTCATGCGTCGCTTTCGGCCAAATTCCCGAATCAGGCGAGATCGCCCACGGCGGCGTCCAGCAACATGAAGGCCCGTCCGCCATCCGAGGTCAGACGGGCCTGGACGCCCGGTCCGTCGCCCGCCGCCGCCAGGGTGGCGAGATCGCGGGCATAGCCGCGCACATAGGCTTCCGCATCGGCGCGCAGGTCCGGATCGGTCAGAACCCGTCGCGAGACACTGCGCACCGCCGCCGGCGCCACGCGTCGGACGATCTGGCGGGCCCGGTCGGGATCGCGTTCAGTTACGGCCTGCGCCGCCTCCTCGACCCGCGACCGCGGCAGCAGGGCGTTGGGGTCGACCCCCATGCGCCGGATCGCGGCGGTGATCCGACCCTCCAGAGCTTCGGAGACCTCGATCGGCATGACCGGCGTGTCGAGGTCCAGCGGCGGCTCGCCGGGCCCGTCGTCGACCAGGTCGCTCCAGCCCAGCCGCTCGCTGGAGGCCGGCGGCGCGGCGCCGGTCCCTGGCATCGGCTCCAGCTTCAACCGGCCCCGCAGTCCGAACGCCTTCGGCTCCTCGCCCCGGGCAGCCGTCGATCGCACGCTGTCGCTGTCGGAACCGGAGACCGAAGGCGGAAGCGGTTCGCGCCGCCGCAGCGCGGGCGTGTCGCCGGACACCACCCCCATCAAGCGCACGGCTTCGGTCAACATGTCGTAGTTGCGCCGCACCCGCTCCTGGAATCCAGCATCCAGGGCCTCGGTGTCAGCCGCGGCCTTGTGCGAGGCGGCGGCCAGGGCAGCCAGACCTTCCTCGACCGATCGCCGGACCGCCTCCACCCGGGTCCGGGCTTCCTCGGGCAGGCGGGCGGCGCGGTCATCCAGTTCGCCGATGGTCTCGTCGATCTGCGCCAGCGCCGCGGTCATCCGCTCGACGGTCGTTTCCAGCCGTTCCAGGGCGCGGTCTCCGGCCTCCTCGACCAGCCCGCCGGTCTCGAGCACGATCCGGCGGGCGGTGTCGACCCGGGCGTCGGCGGCCTGATCGGCCTTCTGCGCGGCCTCGAACAGGGCCTCGCCCAACCGGTCGGCGCGGGCCTGGGCCTGTTCGGCGGCCTCGGCCGCGGACCGGCGGGATTCCTCGGCGGTCGCCTGCAGGGTCGACAGCGCCAGTCGCGTTTCCTCGACCAGCACATCCCGGGCTTCGGCCGCCAGGGCCTCGAACCGGTCGAGCGCCAGCTTCGTCGCCGCGTCGAAGCCGTCCGCCTCCCGCTGGGACATTTCGACGAGGGCGCGGAATTGGTCCGTGGTGGCTTCGACCAGATCCCGGATGGTCTCGGTCGTGCGGGTCGACGTCTCGTCCAGCACGCCGGCGGCGCTGCGCGTGGCCGACAGTTGCTCGCTCAACTGGGCGCGCTGGCTTTCGACCTGGGCCGAGAAATCTTCCTGGTCGGTGCGCAGGGCGTAGGCGGCGGTGACGAGGGCGGCGCGCTGCTGGCCGAGGCCTTCCTCGACCGACTGGATCTGTTCGGCGACGCCGGAGCCGGCGTTCTCGAGCCGCAGCGTCTGGCGCGCGAGGTCGTCGGCGGCGACGCGGGCCGCGTCCTGGGCTTCGCTGGCGGCCGCGGCCAGATCGGCCGCGCGCGCGGCCAGGGCCGCCTCGGCTTCCCGCAGCTGGGTCTGGGCCAGGTCGGACGCGTCCACCACCATCCGCGACTGACGCTCGACGGCGTCCAGCACCCCGGCCGCCTGGTCGTCCAGCCGCGCCGCGAGGCCCTGCATCTTCTCCCGCTCGCCGCCCAGTTGCTCGGCGACCCGCCGGGCGGTGCGGCCGGCCGTCTCGGCCGCCTCGTTCAACCGGGTGGTCTCCAGCGACAGGGCTTCGCGCAGCAGGGCCATGTCGTGACGCGCCCGTTCGGCGGCCAGGGAGGCCTGGTCGATGTCATTGCGCAGCGAATGCAGGACCTCGCCGGTCTGCTGGGCGGCCAGGGCGGTGGGCGCGATGAGGGCTTCCGACAGCTGGCGCGCGCGCCGTGTCTCGGCCGCGAGGCCGGCGCCCTGACGGACGGCGTGGGCCAGCATGATGGCCATGCCGGCGGGGGCGAGGGCGATCAGGGCGTAGACCGCGAGGCGCAACGGCTCCAGTTCCACGGCACCGGACCCCAGTTCGAACGCCAGCCAGGCGGCCACGCCGCCGATCCACAGGGCCGAGGCGACGCCGGCCGCCAGATAGGCGTGACGCCCCGAGGGCTCCGGAGTCTCGCTTCTGCGGAGCGGGGCCGGGGCGGGGGGCGGCTCATAGGCGACGGGCGGGGCGTCGACGGAAATCGCCAGCTCAGGGGCCGCCAGAGCCGCGGCGCGCTCCGCCTCGGCCAAGGCCGCCTCCTCGGCGCGGCGCTGCTCCTCCGCGAGACGGCGCCGCCGTCGTTCCGACAGGGGAGGGGAAGCTTCAGGACTCGCCAGCGTGGCCGGCTGCACGGCATCGCCTGAATCCGATAGCCGCTGGTCGTCGGTCATCGCCGGATCCGGGTCGTTCAGGTTCATCGCGGGCTGTTGACGGGGTGATTTCATGAAGCGCGATCTCGTCACGGTGCGGGTCGACAGCAGACGCGCGTCAGGACGGTTCGACCCTAGCGAGTCATTCGCGGCGCGCAAACCCGAGGACGGAGGAATCCGGGGACAGTCCGCTGAAGCGTCAGCAGTCCTGGTTGCCTTCGCTGGAGGCCACGCGAACGACGGCTGACGGGCTGTCGCCGCAATCCCGGACGCGGTGAATTTCACGCTGGGGCGCCTGGCGCGGGTCCAGATCCACGCCGAACTGCGACAAGGCCGCAGCGGCCAGCATGGCGACGAACCCTGCGATGAACTCGATCAGCGCCTGCATCGCCGATCTCCCCTGCCGACCAAGGCTGTCCTTATGCCCTCAAAACCGCGTTCGGACAATCCGCGTCGGGTCAAATCCATCTCTGTTGACCTGGCGCGCCACGGCATGGGAACGGAAGTGCTCGGCATGCGTCCTGTAAAGCTTGGGGCGCACATCGCCGTCATGCGAATCGGCCATAGCTGCGCAATGGATACGTCGGAGCGAGAACCGGGCGACAGCCTGCTTATGCCGGGCCGCAACTGCTGGCGGGTCGAGACGGCTGGCCGGTTCGCGGTGCTGATGGAGAACGCGGCCTATTTCGAGGCCCTGCGGTCCGCCCTCGGAAAGGCGCGCCGATCGATCGTGATCCTCGGCTGGCAGTTCGACCCTCGCACGCGCCTGGATCCGAACAGCCCGCACGATGATCATCAGGCCCAGATCGGCCACCAGTTGCGGATGCTGGTGAAGGCCAACCCCGATCTGGACATCCGGCTGCTGATCTGGAACTCGCCGCTGCTGATCGCGGCGTCCCAGGGCTTCTATCCCCACCGCGCCCGGGGCTGGTTTCGTCGGCGGATCGTCGAATTTCGGCTGGATCCGCCCCCGGCGATCGGCGCCTGCCATCATCAGAAGGTGGTCATCATCGATGACGCCGTCGCCTTCTGCGGCGGGGGCGACATCTCCAGCGACCGTTGGGACAGCCATGAGCATCTCGATGACGATCCACGACGCTGTCTGCCGTCGGGCCTGATCCCGCCGCCGCGCCACGAGGTTATGGCGGTGATGGACGGCGCGGCCGCCCGGGCATTGGGCGACCTTGCCCGCGAGCGCTGGTTCCGCTCGAGCGGGGAGCGCACCCTTCCGGACGAGGTCGACACCGACCCTTGGCCAGAAGGCGTGGAACCCGATCTCCGCGATACGCCCGTGGGCATAGTCCGCACCGAGCCCATGGTCGGCGGTCGCGCCGAGGTGCGTGAGAACGAAGCCCTCCACCTGGACGGCATTCGGCGCGCAAAGCGGCTGATCTACATGGAGAACCAGTATTTCACCTCCCCCGCCATGGCCGAGGCGCTGGCTGCGCGGCTTATGGAGGACGATGGGCCGGAGATCGTGCTGGTTTCGACCGGGACGAGTCCGAGCTGGTTTGATCGGATCACTATGGACACCGCTCGGTCGGAGGTCCTGTTTCGCCTGGAACAGGCCGACCGGCACAATCGCTTCTTCGCCTTCACCCCCCATACCCGTCGGGGCGAACGGATCATCGTCCATGCCAAGGTCTCGATCTATGACGACGCGGTCCTGCGCGTCGGCTCGACCAATCTGAACAACCGGTCGTTCGGATTCGACACCGAATGCGATGTCGCGGCCGAGCCGAAGGATGCGGCGGGCCGGGACGCCATTCGGCGGTTCCGCCAGCGGACCATCGGACACTGGATCGGCGTGGAGGGCGAGGTCTTCGGCGCGGTGGAGGCCGTCACCGGCAAGGTGGGCGACGCGATCATGCAGTTCGAGACCGGACGGATGCATACCCTCGGCGCCGAGCCGCCTTCGCGGTTCGAACGCATCATCGCCGAGTTCCAGCTCGGGGATCCCCGGTCGACGCGGGATGCGTTTCGCCCCTGGAAGCGAAGGACGCGCTCTCATCGGACCTTGCCGGCGCCCTGAGACGGCCCGTCAGGAACCCGCAGTCCCCGTTCGCGCGTCAGAAGGTTCCGATCTCGAAATCGATGATCAGCGGCAGATGGTCCGACGCCATTCGGGCCAGCGGAGAGAAAGGCGCCTTGACCCCGGTCACGGTGATTTCGGGGCTGATGAAACAGTGGTCGATCCGGATGGCGGGGAAGCTGGATGGAAACGTCTTGACCGAAGGTTTCACCCCCAGCGCCCGCTGACAGTCGGCCAGACGCCGGGTCAGGGTCTGGTACGGCCGCGTGATCGACGTCGCGTTGAAATCGCCGGTCAGGAGCGTGGCGCCCCGGCAGTCCGGGTGCCCCAGCCAGTCCTGTCCCGCCAGGGCCGCCGCCTGGAGGCGCTGTTCGCGTGGCACCAGCCCGAGGTGGGTGTTGATGACGTTCAGCGGGCGCCCGTCGAAATCGATCACGGACCAAAGGGCGCCCCGGGGCTCCAGGCCCGGCACGCCCCGGATCGTCGGCAGGGGGCCGGACTTGACCAGCCGTTCGGGCCGCAGCGTCAGGATGGCGTCGCCGTACTGTTCGGCCTCGACCTTCATGGCGGCGTGGAAGTGGAAGGTCATGGCCAGGCCGTCGGCGATCGCCCGGGCCTGGTCGACAAAGCCCGTACGGGCGCGGCCGACGTCCAGCTCCTGCAGGCAGACGATGTCCGGCTCATGCTCCGCGATCACGCCCACGATGCGGCCCACGTCCAGCTTGCGGTCGACGCCGACGCAGCGATGCACATTGTAGGTCAGCAGGCGGGGCATGATGTCCTGAACAGGGGGGTGGGCTCCGGCAATACCACAGGGAATGCGACACCAAAGCGGCGTCGGGTGTTCCGCTGTCAGATCAGCGCCAGCCGGTTGGCCAGCTCGTTGGGGTTTGTCGTTCGCGGCGGGAAATGCCGGGCGAGGACCTCGCCGCAGACGCCGATCGCGATCTCGAAGCCGGCGGCCGGATCGCCATCTCTCATGCGCCGCACCAGGCCTTCGACAGCCTCGGCCCAAACGGTCGGCTCAACCTGGCTGTGGATGCCCTCGTCGGCCACGACCTCGACCAGATGATCCGACAGGGCGGCGAAGATCAGCACGCCGGTGCGGTCCTGCGTGGCCTGAAGACCATGGGCCAGGAACTGCGCCAGGGCGGCGCGGCGCACCCGCGCCCGGCGCACACTGAGCGGCGTCACCCGTCGGCGGACGCCGGGGATCGAGGTCAGCAGGAAGACGGCCAGGAAGACGGCCGCCTGGATCAGGACGAAGGCCGCCAGCGACTGGCCGACCACCACATCGGTCGATGACAGATGGGCGGCCTGCCAGCCGTCGCCGAGGCCCGGGATCCAGGCGGGGTCGAAGCCGAGCGGGATCAGGCCGAGGGGCAGGAACAGGGCCGCCGCCGCCGCCCAGCCTAGCGAGATGTCGCGATAGGACGAAACCTGCCGCGCGAGGACGCAGAAGATTTCGCCCGACGTTCGCGCCTCCGCCGCGGCGATGGCGTCGGCGATACGGCGCTGACCGTCCGCTGTGAGATTGATCACCATCCCCCGGACGCGCCTCCGCCGCCGAAACTGCCGCCGCCGCCGCCGAAACCGCCGCCGCCCCGGCCGCCGCTGCGCAGGGCCTCGGTCGCCGCCCAGAGCAGGACGGGGCCGACGCCGCTGGAACGCCTGCGGCCGCGGCCGCCCCCGCCGCCGATCATCACCGCGATCATGAGGAAGAAGATCACCGCGATCACGACCGCGACGCCGATCGGCGCGGCGGACCGGGGGCGTTCGGCCGCCGCCGCGCGGGCCTGGGCCTCGGCGGGGTCCAGCCGAAGCTGGGCGTCGATGGCGGCGACGCCCTGTTCGATGCCGCGCTCGAAATAGCCCTCGCGGAACGACGGCAGGATCTCGTTCTGGATGATCAGGGCGGAGAGGGCGTCGGTCAGCACCGGCTCGAGGCCGTAGCCGACCTCGATGCGGACCTTGCGTTCGCGCGGCGCGACGATCAGCAGCACGCCGTTGTTCTTCTCCGCCTGGCCGATGCCCCAGGCGCGGCCGAGCCGATAGCCGTATTCCTCGATCTCATAGCCCTGCAGATCGGGCACGGTGACGACCACGACCTGGTCGGTGGTGTCCCGCTCCAGCGCCTCCAACCGGGCCGCCAGCGCCAGTTCCTTGGCGTCGGAGATCAGGTCGCCATGATCGATCACCCGTCCGTTCAGGGACGGGAACGTCGGCCCGGTCTGCGCCAGGGCGGAGACCGCCAAGACCAGCCATACGGCGGCCGCGAGCCCCGCCAGCAGGGCGGCGGCCCTGATCACGACAGATCCCGGACGGGTGAGGATCACTGCGCCGCCGGAGCCGGCCCCGGAACTGGCGGGGGAGTCATCGGCGGGGCCGAGCCGGGCGCGACGGCCGGCGCGGCGCCGCCGGGCCGGGCCGGGTTCAGAGCGTCGAAATTGACGCTCGGCGCCGACTGCGCCGCCTCGGTCGCCGCGAACAGCTGCATCGGCTCGGACCCGCCGTGGATGGTGTTGGCCCAGATCACGGTCGGGAAGGTGCGCAGGGTCGTGTTGTAGTCCTGCACGGCCGCATTGTAGTCGCGTCGCGCTACATTGATCCGGTTCTCCGTGCCCTCCAGCTGCGACTGCAGGACGACGAAATTCTGGTTTGACCGGATTTCCGGATAGCGTTCGACCACCAGCAGCAGGCGGGAAAGGGCCTGGGACAGCTGGCCTTGGGCGGCCTGGTAGCGCTGGAAGGCGGCGGGGTCGTTCAGGGTCTCGGGCGTGACGGTCACGCTCGTGGCCTGCGCCCGGGCCTCAATCACCTCGGTCAGGGTGGTGCGTTCGGCGATGGCCGCGCCCTGGACCGTGGCGACCAGATTGGGCACCAGGTCGGCGCGGCGCTGGTACTGCGACTGGACATCGGCCCAGCGCGCCTTGGCGGCCTCTTCCTTGGTCGGGATGGCGTTGATGCCGCAGCCCGCCATGGCGGGCGCCAGGACAATAAGAGCGGCGAGGGCGGGAAGGCGGGGCGAGAAGCGGATCATCGACGTCTCCGGGGTGGCCACGGCCGACTATCGGACGTCAATGGCTGCGGTTCAAGCGTCCACCGATTCCGGTTCGACGCCGATCGACCGGCAGGCCGCCGTATAGGTGTTGGCGAGCAGGCAGGCGATGGTCATCGGGCCGACGCCGCCGGGCACCGGCGTGATCCGGCCGGCGACGGCGGCCGCTTCGTCGAAAGCCACGTCGCCGACCAGCCGGGTCTTGCCTTCGGCCGCCTTGGCCGGGTCGCGCGACGGCACGCGGTTGATGCCGACGTCGATGACCGCCGCGCCGGGCTTGATCCAGTCGCCTCGCACCATCTCGGGGCGTCCGACCGCGGCGACGAGGATGTCGGCGGTGCGGCACAGGGCCGGCAGGTCGCGGGTGCGGGAGTGGGCCACGGTCACGGTGCAGCTCTCGCCCAGCAGCAGCTGCGCCATCGGCTTGCCGACGATGTTCGAACGGCCGACGATCACGGCGTTCAGCCCGGCGAGGTCGCCCAGTTCGGCCTTCAGCAGCATCAGGCAGCCCAGCGGGGTGCAGGGGACCAGTCCGGGCAGGCCGACCGCGAGCCGCCCGGCGTTGACGACGTGGAAGCCGTCGACATCCTTGTCCGGATCGATGGCGTCCAGCACCGCCGCGCTGTCGATGTGCGCGGGCAGGGGCAGCTGGACCAGGATGCCGTGGATGCCGGCGTCGGCGTTCAGGCCGGCGATCAGCGCCAGCAGGTCGGCCTCGGTCGTCGTATCCGCCAGCCTGTGCGTGTCCGAGCGCATGCCGGCGCGTTGGGTCGTTTCGCCCTTGTTGCGGACGTAGACCTGGCTGGCGGGGTCCTCGCCGACGATGACCACGGCCAGGCCCGGCTTGGCGCCGTGCGCTGTTTCCAGTCGACCCGCAGCGGCGGCGACGCGGTCCACCAGGCCGGCCGCGAAGGCCTTGCCGTCGATCAGGGTCGCGCGGGCGGGGTCGGCCGTCATGGACTTCGGCTCCGGTCGTCAGGAATCGTGCGGTGACCGCGATTTACAGAGGGCGCGGTTCAGCGTCTATGATTGGTGTTGCATTCAGGGGGACATCCATGCGCCGTCAGACCATCCTCGCCGCCGTCAGCCTGCTGGCCATGACGGTCGCGGCCCCCGTCCTGGCGCAGAACGCCGGGACGCTGGCGCCCGGGCGGACGGTGCAGGGCGAGATCGCGGACGGCGACGCGACCGCTGCGGACGACGCCTACCGGTATGACGATTACCAGGTCAGCGTCCGCGCCGGCCAGCGGCTTGAGGCGATCCTGAGGGCCAGCGCCTTCGACGCCTATCTGGAGGTCTTCCGCGAGGGCGAGACGGAGGCCCTGGCCGGCGATGACGACGGCCTCGGCGAAGGCACCGATTCGCGCCTGCGGTTCGCGCCCGATCGCGAAGGGACCTATGTGCTGCGGGCCCGGACCCTGTCCGGGGTCGAAGGCGGCGCCTATACCCTGAGCCTGTCCCAGCGTCGTCCGGCGGCCCGACCGCCGAGGCCGTCGGGCATCCGTCTGGGTCAGTCGATCCAGGGCGTGCTGACGGCGAACGATCCGGAAACCGAAACCGGCCAGGCCTATGACGCCTATGTCTTCCGCGCCCGGACCGGCGACCGGTTCGTCATGGACCTGGTGTCGGAGGCCTTTGATCCGGTCGTCCGCGTCGGCCGGATGCAGGGCGGGGCGTTCAACGAACTGGCCATGAACGACGACACCCTGGATACGGGGCTGAACTCGCGCCTGATCTTCACCGCGGACGCGGATGGCGACTATGTCATCCGGGCCATGCCGCTCGGCGCCGGGGGGGCGGGGGCCTATACCCTGTCGCTGGCGCGGGGACCCGAGCAGGCGTCCGCCCAGACGATCGAGATCGGGGCCACGGTCGAGGGCGCCCTCACCGCCGAGGACGGCAAGGGCGCCGGGGGAACCACCGCCGACACCTACCGCTTCTCCGGCCAGGAAGGGCAGCGGATCCGCATCGACATGGGGTCGCAGGAATTCGACACCTATGTCGAGCTGTTCGACGGCCAGCAGGTCAGCCTGGCCCAGGACGACGACGGGGGCGCCGAGGGCACCGATTCCCGCCTGACCTTCACCCTGCCGCGCACCGGCGAGTACGTCATCGAGGCGCGGGCGTTTTCCGAGGCCACGGGCGCCTATACGCTGAGCGTGACGGCCATTGAGCCGGAAAAGGCCCCGGACGCCCTGGCCTTCGGAACCACGATTGAGGGCGAGATCGCCGAGGCGGATTCGACCGACAACGAGAACCGCGCATTCGACGCCTTCGCCTTCGAGGGGGCGGCGGGCCAGCGGGTCCAGGCGATCATGCGGTCAGGGGATTTCGACACCTATCTGCAGATCGGCCGGGCGGGAGCTGAGTTCACGCCGCTCGCGTCCGACGACGACGGACTGGGCGAAGGCACCGATTCGCGACTCAGCTTCACCCTGCCGGAGGACGGCGGCTATGTGCTGCGCGCCTCGCCCCTGGGGGCGGACGCCGACGGGCTGTATTCGCTCGAGCTGATCGACCGCGGACCGCAGCCGCTGCCCGGCAGCCTGCTGGTCGGCGCGACGGCGCGGGGATCGCTGACCGAGGCCGACGCCGCCGCCGAGAACAACAGCTTCTACGACGCCTATCGCGTGACGCTGAAGGAAGACGAGGCGCTGGTGATCACCATGGTCTCCAATGAGGTCGACAGCTTCCTGATCGTCGGCCGCGAACAGGCGGACGGGTCATTCGAGATCCTGGGTGCCGACGACGACAGTCTGTCGGACACTCACGCCAAGCTGGAATGGACCGCCCCGACCGACGGCGTCTATGAGATCCGGGCGGGGTCTTTCCAGCAGGGCCAGACCGGCGTCTATGCCTTGAACGTCGAGAAGAAGCCCTGAGGAACCGCGACGCGGTCCTCGACCTGGAGGACTGAGCCGGTGACCGGGATCATGAGCCGCAAGGACCAGCACCTCGACGTCATCCTGTCGGGAAGAGGCGCGCATGCGCTGGACGGGGGCTTCGGCGCCGTCCGTTTCGTGCATCAGGCCCTGCCGGACCTCGATCACGGCAAGATCGATCTGGGCGCCGATTTTCTGGGCCGCCGGCTGAAGGCACCGCTGCTGATCAGCGCCATGACCGGCGGACCGGCGCGGGCCGAGGCGATCAACGCCCGGCTGGCCGAGGCGGCGCAGCATCTGGGCATCGCCCTGGCCGTCGGCTCCCAGCGGGGCGCGCTGGAGACCGGCGAGGCCCCGGGCCTGGACATGGCCCTGCGGCTGAAGGCGCCCGACACGCCCATCCTGGCCAATATCGGCGCGGCCCAGTTGACCCAGGGTTTCGGCGTCGATGAGGCGCGGCGGGTGCTGGACATGATCGCGGCCGACGCCCTGGTGGTGCACCTGAACCCGCTGCAGGAGGCGTGTCAGCCCGAGGGCGACCGCGACTGGTGGGGCGTGGGCGCGGCGTTGGAGGCGCTGATCCGGGCGCTGGACGCGCCGGTGGTGGTCAAGGAGACCGGGGCCGGGATCTCGCCCGGGACCGCCCGGCGGCTGTTCGACATGGGCGTGGCGGCGGTCGACGTGGCCGGAGCCGGCGGCTCGAACTGGGCCACGGTCGAGGGCGAGCGGGCCGAGGGCGCCGCCGACAAGGCCCATGCCGCCGCCTTCGCCGATTGGGGCATTCCCACGGCGCAAGCCATCGCCGGGGTTCGGGCGGCCTGTCCAAAGGCGGTGATCATCGGCTCGGGCGGCATCCGCGACGGGGTCGAGGCGGCCAAGGCCATCCGGCTGGGCGCCGACATGGTGGGGCAGGCGGCGGGCGTGCTGGCCGCCGCGACGGTCTCGACCGAGGCGGTGGTCGAGCATTTCCGGATCCTGATCCGACAGATGCGGACCGTGTGCTTCTGCACCGGCTCGGCCAATCTGACGGCGTTGCGCAGGGCGCCGTTACAGGATTAGGGGTCTGCCCCTTGCTCGGCGAGTGCTGGTTGTTCGTGATGAACCTCCTTGCCGCCGCCCGTGCCCGAAAGCAGCGGACGAATGGTCCGAACAGGGGGCGAGAGTCTCGTATGCCGTGCGAAAAATGTGCGCGGATCTTCAGGAGCGCTCCGGCGGGTCGTCCTGGTGCGAAAGCCGGGCCTCGGAGGCGGCGCGGCGTGTGCTGGAGGATGTCAAAGACCCCGCCCCGTGGGCGTTTGAAACTACAACATGAAGATGCGTCAAAAGCGGTCGCAGGGGCCCCGAAGCGCCCCGAATCCGCGTTCCACGGGGGCGGAAGTAGAGAAATTCAGGGGCGAGAGTAGCGGGCCGGGAGGGGCGAGAGTCTCGATTCAGGCGGACGGCAGCAGGTCCCCGGCGAAGGCGCGGTAGCGGCCCGCCCGGACGCCGTCGGTGGCGCGGGCGATGTCGGGGGCGAAATAGTGATCCGAACCGTAGGCGGCCGCCGCCTCTCTGACGACGGCGTAGACCTGTTCGAGGTCGGGGGAGGTGGTCAGCGGGCGGTGGAACTCGATTCCCTGGGCGGCGGCCAGCAGTTCGATGGCGACGACCGTGGCGGTGTTCTCGGCCATGTCCAGCAGGCGGCGGGCGCCGTGGGTGGCCATGGAGACGTGGTCCTCCTGATTGGCGGAGGTCGGGACCGTGTCGATGCTGCACGGATGGGCCACCATCCGGTTCTCGGCGACGAGGGCGGCGGCCGTGACCTGGGCGATCATGAAGCCCGAGTTCAGGCCGCTTTCCTTGACCAGGAAGGCGGGCAGGTCGCTCATCTTGGGATCGACGAGGATCGAGGTGCGCCGCTCGGAGATATTGCCGATCTCGCACAGGGCCATGGCGATCATGTCGGCGGCGAAGGCGACGGGTTCGGCGTGGAAGTTTCCGCCGGAGATGACATCGCCCTCCTCGATGAAGACCAGCGGATTGTCGGTGACGGCGTTGGCCTCGCGCTCCAGCGTGGCGGCGGCGTTGGTCAGGACGTCGAGGACGGCGCCCATGACCTGCGGCTGGCAGCGCAGGGAATAGGGGTCCTGGACCTTCGAGCAGTCCTCGCGGTGGCTGTCGCGGATGGGCGACCCGGCCATCAGGGCGCGCAGGCGGGCGGCGACGGCGATCTGGCCGGGCTGGCCGCGCAGGGCGTGGATACGGGCGTCGAAGGGAGCGTCCGAGCCCTTCAGCGCATCGACCGACAGGGCCCCGGCCGCGATGCCGGCGGCGAAGGCGGCCTCGGCCGCGAACAGGCCGGCGAGGGCGAGGGCGGTCGAGCACTGGGTGCCGTTGAGGAGGGCGAGGCCCTCCTTGGGGCCGAGGGTGAGGGGCGTCAGGCCGACGCGGGCGAGGGCGGCCTCGGCGGGCAGGGTCTCGCCGTTGTGGCGGGCCTCGCCGACGCTGATCAGGACGCAGGACATATGGGCGAGGGGGGCCAGGTCGCCCGAGGCGCCGACCGAGCCCTTGGACGGGATGCAGGGCAGGAGGTCGGCGTTGACCAGGGCGATCAGGGCCTCGAGCGTTTCGCGGCGGATGCCCGAGGCGCCCTTCGACAGGCTGGCGATCTTCAGCACCATCAGCAGGCGGACGACGTTGTCGGGCAGGAGGGCCCCGACGCCGCAGGCGTGGCTGAGGACGAGGTTCTTCTGAAGGGTTTCAAGGTCTTCGGTTGCGATGCTGGTGTTGGCCAGCAGGCCGAAGCCGGTGTTGACGCCATAGACGGTGCGTCCCTGGGCCACGATGGCGGCGACCACGGCGGCGCCCCGCTCGACCGCGGTCCAGGCGTCGGGGGCGAGGGCGACAGTGGTTGGGGCGTCGAGGACCGCGCGGAGCTGGGCGAGGGTGAGGGGAGACTGGCCGATTTGAATCGTTGTCATGCTTCTTCTCCCTTCTCCCCTTGGGGGAGAAGGTGGGCGGCGTAGCCGCTCGGATGAGGGGGATAGTGCGGCAGTGCTGGCTGGAGGGATGTTGAGAGCGGTATGGCGACATCCCCCTCATCCATCTCGCTGCGCGAGCCACCTTCTCCCCCGAGGGGAGAAGGAATTCCTGCGCGACGACGGATCGCGTCGAGGACGATGTTCGGGTTGGTCGTGAAGGCGTTGTTGCGGAAACGCAGAACTGTGTAGCCGGCGAGGCGTAGGCGTTCGTCTCTCGCCGCATCCTCGGCTTCTCGCAAGTCGTGGATACCGCCATCCAGTTCGATCACAAGCCGGAGCTCAGGACACAGGAAGTCGACGATGAAGCCCGCGACGGGCGCTTGTCTGCGAAACTTGAGATCCTGAAACTGTCGCCCACGGACCATCGCCCAGAAGATCGACTCAGCGCTTGTCATCTCTGAGCGGAGACGGCGAGCGCGGCGCGTCCTGTCAGGCGATTGATGCATGTCGGGCATCCCCCTCATCCGACCCGCTCCGCGGGCCACCTTCTCCCCCGAGGGGAGAAGGATAGCACTGGCGGTCATGAGAGCGAGGGCAGGTTGAGCCCATGCTCGCGCGCGGCGTCTTTCGCGATCTCATAGCCGGCGTCGGCATGGCGCATCACGCCGGTGGCCGGATCATTCCACAACACCCGTTCCAGACGCTTGGCCGCCTCCGGCGTGCCGTCCGCGACGATGACCACGCCCGAGTGCTGGCTGTAGCCCATGCCGACGCCGCCGCCGTGGTGCAGCGACACCCAGCTGGCCCCGGAGGCGGTGTTCAGCAGGGCGTTCAGCAGGGGCCAGTCGGAGACGGCATCCGAACCATCAATCATTGATTCCGTCTCGCGGTTGGGGCTGGCGACCGAGCCGGAGTCGAGGTGGTCGCGGCCGATGACGATGGGGCCGCTGAGCTCGCCCGAGGCGACCATGTCGTTGAACATCAGACCGGCGCGGTGGCGGTCGCCGAGGCCGATCCAGCAGATGCGGGCCGGCAGGCCCTGGAAGGCGATGCGTTCGCCGGCCATGTCGAGCCAGCGGTGCAGGCCGGCGTTGTCGGGGAAGAGGGTCTTCATCGCCGCGTCGGTCTTGCGGATGTCCTCCGGATCGCCGGTCAGGCTGGCCCAGCGGAAGGGGCCGATGCCGCGGCAGAACAGGGGGCGGATGTAGGCCGGGACGAAGCCGGGGAAGTCGAAGGCGTTGGCGACACCCTCGTCGAAGGCCACCTGGCGGATGTTGTTGCCGTAGTCGGTGGTGGGGATGCCCATGGCCTGGAAGGCCAACATGGCCTTGACGTGGACGGCGCAGGAGGCGGCGGCCGCGGCCTTCACGGCCTCGGGGTCGGAGACGCGTTTGTCCTCCCATTCCGCGGCGGTCCAGCCCTGCGGCAGGTAGCCGTTGACCAGGTCGTGGGCGCTGGTCTGGTCGGTGACAAGGTCGGGGCGGACGCCGCGTCGGACAAGCTCGGGTAATACATCCGCTGCATTGCCCAACAGGCCGACGGATATGGCTTTTCCGGTCATCTTTGCCTGCTCGATCAGGGCCAGGGCCTCATCGAGAGTCTCGGCCATGACGTCGAGGTAGCGGGTCTTCAGACGCATCTCGATCCGGCTGCGCTGGCATTCCACCGCGAGGCATGAGGCGCCGGCCATGGTCGCCGCCAGCGGCTGGGCCCCGCCCATGCCGCCGAGGCCGGCGGTCAGGATCCAGCGGCCCGACCAGTCGCCGCCATAGTGCTGGCGTCCGGCCTCCATGAAGGTCTCGTACGTCCCCTGAACGATGCCCTGGGTGCCGATGTAGATCCATGAGCCGGCCGTCATCTGGCCGTACATCATCAGACCCTTGCGATCGAGCTCGTTGAAATGCTCCCAGGTCGCCCATTTGGGCACCAGGTTGGAATTGGCGATCAGCACCCTTGGAGCGTCTTCGTGGGTGCGGAAGACGCCGACGGGCTTGCCCGACTGCACCAGCAGGGTCTGGTCGGGTTCGAGGTTGCGGAGCTCGGTCACGATGCGGTCGAAGGAGGGCCAGTCGCGTGCGGCCTTGCCGATGCCGCCATAGACGACGAGGTCCTCGGGGCGTTCGGCCACCTCGGGGTCGAGGTTGTTCATCAGCATCCGCAGGGCGGCCTCGGCGGCCCAGGTCTTCGCGGTCATGTCGAGGCCGCGCGGGCTGCGGATGACGCGGGTGTTCGGTTGAATCGTCATGAGGGGGTTCTAGCGCCTTCTGCGCGTGAGGGAGAAGCGCGGGGGGCTCTTGTCATCCCGGAATCGCCGCAGGCGATATCCGGAACGGGCCTCGAAGCCATCGGCCGCTCCCGGAAGTCGCGCAGCGGCTGTCCGGGAGACAGGCGGGGATGCGTCCGGCTGGCTCCCGGCTCAGCCCTGACGGGCTGTCCGGGAGGGAGCGGTTGGGGGTCTGTCCGTCCCCGATCTCCGCTTCGCTTCGTCGGGGATGACAAGGTAGCGGCGCTTCTCCCGCAAGGGGAGAAGGGCTTAGATGATCGAATGACCGATTCCGAAGCCCTGTCCTGGCGCTCCATCGCCGACCTTGTCGGCGACCACCCCGACGCCTCCGTCGCCCTGATCGGCGCGGGGCTGAACGAGCGGTCGCTGACGCCGGGGCGGTGCGACCTGGGGCCGAAGGCGTTCCGGGCCGCGCTGCCGCGGTTCTCGACCTATGATGTGGAGACCGGGGCCGAGCTGACGACGCGGGTGCATGACGCAGGGGATGTGGCGCTGAAGGGCGTCTCGCCGGCGGACGGGTTCGCGCCGGTGCGGGACGCGGCAGCGGCGCAAGGCTCGCGGGCGCTGACGGTGCTGATCGGGGGCAACAACGCCATCACCCGGCCGGGCGCGCACGCCCTGGGGCTGGAGCGGGTCGGGGTGCTGACGCTGGACGCGCATTTCGACCTCAGGGACACGGACCAGGGCCTGACCAACGGCAATCCGATCCGGGCGCTGCTGGAGGACGGTTTGGCGGGCGAGCGGATCAGCCAGGTCGGGCTGGCGCCCTTTGCCAATACGCGGCGGGCGCATGAGACGGCGAAGGCGGCGGGGATTTCGGTGCGGACGGCGCGGGACTGCCGCGCGCGGGGTCTGGCGGCGGTGGTGGCGGAGGAGCTGGCGCGGCTGTCCGGGCTGTGCGAGGCGATCTACGTCGATTTCGACATCGATGTGATCGACCGCAGCCAATGGCCGGCCTCGCCGGGGGCGCGGCCGGGCGGGGTTTCGGCGCAGGACTTCTTCGACGCGACGCGGGCAGTCGGGGCGCATGCGAAGGTGAAGGCCGTGGACCTGACGGAGTATGATCCGTCGCTGGAGGTGGGGGACCTCGGCTCGCTGACGGCGGGGCGGTGGTTCTGCGAGCTGCTGGCGGGGTTTGAGGAACGATGAGGTTCGCGCTGATGAACCCCTCTCCCGGGGGGAGAGGGGCAGGGGTGAGGGCGTCCGGTGCGGGCCTGTCATCCACCGTGACCCCTCACCCTTTCGCGCAGGGACGACGGCTGCGCCGCCGTGCGCTCAAGCCCTCTCCCAATGGGAGAGGGTCATGAGATTGATCACCGACTGCCGCCTGGCGACCATGGTTCCCGACGGCGCGCCCTATGGCGCGGTCGAGGACGGGGCGATCCTGATCGACGACGGGCGGATCGTCTGGGCCGGGGCGCGGGCCGATCTGCCGGCGCATGAGGCGAAGCAGACCGACCGCCTCGACGGCCGCTGGGTCACGCCGGGGCTGGTCGACTGCCACACCCATCTGGTGTTCGGCGGCGACCGGTCGGGGGAGTTCGAGCAGCGGCTGGGCGGGGCGACCTATGAGGAGATCGCGCGGGCCGGGGGCGGGATCGTCTCGTCCGTGGCGGCGACGCGGGCGGCGTCGGAGGACGAGCTGTACGCCAGCGCCATGAGCCGGCTGGCGGGGTTGAAGGCGACGGGGGTCACCACGGTCGAGATCAAGTCGGGGTATGGGCTGGACCGCGACAGCGAGCTGAAGATGCTGCGCGTCGCGCGGCGGATCGGGCGGGAGGCGGGGGTGCGGGTGCGGACCAGCTATCTGGGGCTGCACGCCGTGCCGCCCGAGTGCAAGGCCGACCGGAGCGGCTATGTCGATCTGGCCGTGGACGAAATCCTGCCGACGGCCCACGCGGAAGGGCTGGTCGACGCGGTCGACGCCTATTGCGAGCCGATCGCCTTCTCGACCGACGAGGTCGGGCGGCTGTTCGACCGGGCGCGAGCGCTGGGCCTGCCGGTCAAGCTGCACGCCGACCAGCTGTCGGACGGCGGCGGGGCGGCGCTGGCGGCGAAATACGGGGCGCTGTCGGCGGATCATGTCGAGCACACGACCGAGGCCGGGGTGCGGGCCATGGCCGGGGCGGGGGTGGTCGCGGTGCTGCTGCCCGGGGCCTGGCTGATGCTGCGCGAAACGGTGCTTCCGCCGATGGACCTGTTCCGCCGCCACGGCGTGGCCATGGCGGTGGCGACCGATTGCAATCCGGGCACCTCGCCGCTGGCCTCCATGACGGCGGCGATCAACCTGGCCTGCGTGCAGTTCCGCCTGACGCCCGAGGAGGCGCTGGCCGGGGCGACGCGGCACGCGGCCAAGGCGCTGGGTCTGGAGGACGAGATCGGCACGCTGCAGGCGGGCAAGGCGGCCGATCTGGCGGTGTGGGACATCGAACGGCCGGCGGAGCTGGCCTATTGGCTGGGCAAGCCGATGCTGGCGCGGCGCATGATCGGCGGGTCCTGGGACGTCTGACCGGGCCGAATCGCGACACACTGGGGGCGGAGACACAGCCCATGCGCGAGCGCCCCGACCGCACTGAAAACCTCCTGACCGGCCTGCTGGTGCTGGTCACCGCCCTGATGGCGGCGGCCACGCTCGCGAGCCTGGGCGGGTACGGCGGCTGAGGCCTCAGTCGCGCCAGACGGTCAGGGCGGCCACGTCCGGCCGCGGCCGCTCCAGCGACGGCTCGGACGGGGTGCCGAGGTGGATGAAGCCCGCCACCCGCTCGCCCGCCCGGACGTCATAAAGGGCGAGGGCCTCGGGGTCGTAGCTGTACCAGTCGGTGATCCAGCTGGCGGCATAGCCCAGGGCGTTGGCCGCGTGCTCCAGGTTCATGCAGACGGCGCCGGCCGACAGCTCCTGCTCCCACACCGGCACCTTGTGGCCGGCGATCGGGACGGACAACACCAGGATGGTCAGGGGCGGGGCGGTCAGCTTCGACAGCACCTTGGCCGCCTTGCCGGGATCGAGCTGGCGTGCGGCCAGCGGCGCGAGGGCGCGGGCGAGGTCGGCGCGGCTGTCCGGTCCCATGACCACGAACCGCCAGGGAAACAGCTTGCCGTGGTCCGGGGTGCGGGCGCCCAGCCGCAGGATGCGCTCCACCTCATCGCGCGACGGGCCGGGCGCGGTCAGGGCCTGGGCCGGGGCCGAGCGGCGCACGGCGAGGCGTTGCTGCATCTCGGCGGACGGGACGGGCGGGGGGAGGGCGGCTCCCAGATCGGCGTCGGTCATATCCCTGACCTAGGCGAGGCGGGCGCGGGGCGCCATACCCCCGGTCATGAGCGACTCCCGCACGACCTTCGACGCCGACCGCCCGCCGCCCGCCTGGGATGATGGAAGCGACCGCCCGCCGCCGTGGCGGGACGCCGGCTCGAGCGTGATGTTCGAGAATCCGTGGATGCGGCTGACCCGGCATGAGGCCACGGCGCCGACAGGGTTCAAGGCCGACTATGTGGTGATGCGGCCGCGCAATCTGTCGGTCGGGGTGCTGCCCGTGCACGAGGACGGGACGGTCACCCTGGTCGGGCAGCAGCGGTTCGCCCTGATGAACTGGTCGTGGGAGATGCCCGAGGGCGGGGCGCCGTTCGACGAGGATCCGATCGAGGGCGCGCGGCGGGAGCTGGCCGAGGAGGCCGGACTGGCGGCGGCGCACTGGTCGCCCGCCTACAAGGCCGAGATGAGCAATTCCGTCACCGACGAGCGGGCCATGGCCTGGATCGCCTGGGGGCTGACGCCCGTGCCCGTCGCGCCCGATCCGACCGAGATCATCCGTGTCGCCCGCGTGCCGTTCGGCGCCCTGCTGCGCGAGATCGGAACCGGGGCGATCCGGGACATGTTCACGCTGGCGACGGCGCTGCGGGCCTACCATATGGCGCGGGAGGGCGAACTTCCGCCCGAACTGGCGAAGGCCATGCTGGCGAGCGTATAACGCTGTCGAAGGAGCCCGTGATGCCCAAGCTCGAAGTCGTCGCCGCCCAGCACGAGATCTGGTCGGCCCTGCGCGCCTCCGCCGAGGCGGCGACGCGGGACGAGCCGCATCTGGCCTCGCAGATGAGCGCCGTCATCCTGTCGCACGGCGATCTGGCCAGCGCCCTGAGCTTCCAGATCGGGCGCAAGCTGGGCGACAGCGAACTGGGGCCGATGTCGGTGCGCGAGGTGTGCCGCGACGCCTTCGCCGCCGATCCGGGCATCGTGCGGGCGGCCGAGGCCGATCTTCAGGCGGTGGCCGAGCGCGATCCGGCGATCAAGACGCTGCTGCAGCCCTTCCTCTATTTCAAGGGCTTCCAGGCGCTGCAGGCGTGGCGGGTCGCCCATTGGCTCTGGACCCAGGGGCGCGAGACCCTGGCCTTTCATTTCCAGAGCCGCATCTCCGAACTGTTCCAGGTCGACATTCACCCGGCCGCGCGACTGGGCTCGGGCCTGTTCCTCGACCACGGCACCGGCATCGTCATCGGCGAGACGGCGGTGGTCGGGGACGAGGTATCGATGCTGCACGCCGTGACCCTGGGCGGCACAGGCGCCGAACGCGGCGACCGCCATCCCAAGATCGGCAAGGGCGTGCTGCTGGGCGCGGGGGCCAAGGTGCTGGGCAACATCACCGTCGGCGACTACGCCAAGGTCGCCTCGGGCTCGGTGGTGCTGAAGGACGTGCCGGCGGGATGCACCGTCGCCGGCGTGCCGGCGCGGCTGGTTAACTGCCCCACGGGGGCGGCGCCGGCCCGGACGATGGACCATACGTTGGCCGACATCGTCTATGATTTCGTGATCTGACGTCTTCGAAGTGACGAGTGAGTGGTGAATGGTGAGGCGCGAAGGCGCGGGTGGGGGCGGTCGTCCAACCCTCTCCATTCACGACTCACCAGCACTGTTCACCAGGACATTCGAGCCGATCCGGGGTTCCCCTTGCGGGCCCCTTTCTCTAGGGTCCGCCGCTTCACGCAGACACCGAGGCCGACCATGAACACCGCCGACATGAAGCGCGTCGAGACGCACCTGAAGCGCACCTTCAACACCGGCGGCATCATCCTGAAGCCGCGCGGCAAGCCGAATGACTCGTGCGAAGTCTATGTCGGCGACGAATTCATCGGCGTCGTCTTCGAGGACGAGGACGAGGCCGGCAGCTTCATGTTCGAGATGGCCATTCTGGCCGAAGACCTGCCGCAGGACTGATCGCCCGGCGCATGGCGCCCACGAAAAAGCGCCGGTGGAGCGATCCACCGGCGCTTTGTCGTTTCAGGCCCGGTCGGTCAGCTTTTGCCGAAGATGATCCGGCCCAGCGTGGCGAAGAAGCCCTTGTCCTCGGCCGGCTTCGATGCGGCGGGCGCGGCGGCGGGAGCGGCAGCCGCCGGTTTCGGCGCAGGCGCAGCGGCCGCGGGCTTCGGCGCCGGGGTCGCCGCGGGCTTCGCGGCGGCGG
>JBKBQO010000020.1:0-29076 GCA_046292645.1 Brevundimonas sp. | reverse complement strand
CTCCACCCCGCCGTTGGCGACCCCGCCCTTGTCGCGTCCCGCGATGGCTTAACCCCGTCCCCCCCGCCACTGTTCGGACGCGGTCTTTTCGCCGCCCTGCGCCCCGCCGCGGGCGCCCGCGCCGACCCGGCGCGACGGCGACCCCTCGACGGGTGCGGTCAGGCGGCTGCGCCCGGCCGGAAGGCGGGCGGCCGCCGGTTCGGTCTCGGCGCCGGGCGGCGGAACCGGCGCGCCGAGCGATCGCAGCCGCGCTTCCAGCGTCCGGGCGGCGCGCTCCGCGGCCTCCGCCTCGGCCCGCAGCACGGCCTGGAGGGCGGTCTTGCGCGCCGTCAGCGACTCTATCCCGGCGCGGCGGTCGCCCCGGGCGCTCTCGGTGGTGAACAGCCGCTCGCTGTTCAGGGCGCTGAGGCGGCGTACGCGGGCGACCTCGGCCTGGCGGTCGGCCAGACCCTGGGCCCGGGCCTGCAGCGTCGGCGCCATGGCCCGCATCAGGATGGCGGCCCGAACCGTGTCCACGGCCCGGTCGGCGGGAACCAGCAGCGGCGGCGGCGGCCGGCGGCTCATCAGTTGCAGGGCCGACAGGAGCCGGCCCTGCCGTCCGCGGGCGCGCGAGAGCTGGGCCGTCAGCGCCGCCTCGCGGGCGCTCAGTTCGCGCAGCCGCGCCCTTTGGCCGGCGATGACGGCGTCATCCTGGCCGACGGCGGCGCGCAGTTCGGACAGCTGCCGCTCAAGTCCGGCGATCTCGCGCGTCGCCTCGGCGGCTTCCTGGCGAAGACGCAGGGCGCGGGCGCGCTCGTCGCGGAACTCGGCCTGCAGGCGCGGGACGTCCCCCCCCGGCGTCTGGCGCGCGATCGCCGCCACAGGCAGGGCGAGCAGGCTCAGGCAAAGGATCAGGACCGGCGGACGCATCAATCGCGATGATAGGGCGATCCGGCCAGGATGGTCACGGCGCGATACAGCTGTTCCGCCAGCATCGCCCGCGCCAGCGCATGCGGCCAGGTCTGGGGTCCGAAGGCCAGGGTCGAGCCGGCGGCGGCCCGGACGCTCCCGTCCAGCCCGTCGGCCCCGCCGATGGCGAAGACCAGCCGCCGCTCGCCGCGGTCGCGGAGGTCGGCGATATGGTCGGCGAAGGCGCGGCTGGAGAAGGTCCTGCCCCGCTCGTCGCAGGCGATCAGATGCGCGCCCTCGGCGGCCTTGAGGATCAGCTCGGCCTCGGGCGCCTTGCCCGGCTTGCGCGGTTCGAGATCGACCAGTTCGAGGGGGCCCAGCCCCAGCGCCCGGCCGGCCAGGGTGGCGCGCTCGGCGTAGTCGGCGGCCAGCGCGGCCTCGGGCCCTCGCCCCGGCTTGCCGATGGCGATGACGGCCAGCTTCATCCGCGGGTCAGCGGGTTATGCGCGGGCGTCGACGCGGTGGCCGCTCTCGACCGACCAGATCTTCTCGATGTTGTAGAAGGCGCGCACCTCGGGCCGGAACAGGTGGACGATGACGTCCCCCGCATCCAGCAGCACCCAGTCGCAGTGCGGCAGGCCCGAGACCTTGACCTTGCCGAGACCGGTTTCCTTCAGCGTGCGCTGAAGGTGGTCGGCCAGGGCGCCGACGTGGCGGTGCGACCGCCCGGAGGCGATGATCATGGTGTCGGCCATCGGGCTTTTGCCCTTCAGGTCGATAAGAACGATGTCCTGGGCCTTGTCGTCGTCGAGGCGGGCCAGAATGGCCGTCTCGAGATCGGTGGAGCCGACGGGAAGCGGCGCCTGGGGGCCGTCGATCAGCGACCCGTCTTCAGAGCGAATAGGTTCGAATTCGTCCATCTCGTGCGCCGCATTGGAAACGGCGGTGTCTTGCGCATCGTGCGCGGGCGAGGGGGTCAGCGGAGGGCTCCGGGGAGATTACTAAAGCGGAAGCCTATCACAAAGGCGGGGCGGCGTCACGCGCGGCTCGCAATCCGGTCGATGAGCGGGGATTCAGCGGGGCCGTCAGCCACGTCCAGGCCGGCGCCTCGAGGTCGGGAACCAGCCGGGCGCGGGCCGAGGGCACGCGCGCCGCCGCGAACCGGGCCGCGGCGGGCGAGGTCCGGCTCTGGTGCAGCGAGCCCGGGCGGGCGATCACCGCCATGGGCATCATCCTCATGATGTCGGTCCAGCCGCGCCATCTGTGGAAGCCGGCCAGATTGTCCGATCCCATCAGCCAGACGAAGCGCACCCCGGGGTGGCGGGCGGTCAGGGCGCGCAGGGTGTCGACGGTCCACTGCGTGCCGACGCGGGTCTCGAAGTCCGACACGATCATCGACCGCCCGTCGGCCGCCAGCCGCGCCGCCGCCCGCGCCGAGTCCATCCGCTCGGCCAGGGGGGCGCTGTCGCGGGCGTCCTTCAGCGGGTTCTGCGGCGACACCAGCCAGACCACGCGATCCAGCCCCAGCCGCCGCATCGCCGTCTCGGCCACATGGGCATGACCGTCATGGGCGGGATTGAACGAGCCGCCGAACAGGCCGACCGCCATGCCCGGCGCAAGGTCCAGCCCGTCGCGCAGGGCGCCGGGGCGGGGCCCGGAGGTCCTGGGTGCGGGGCCGGCGTGGAAGAAGGACAAGGCGGGTTCGCGGGCTCGGAGGACTTATGCTCACAAGGGAGCTAACACGCCCCGACCGGGGTGTCGCGTGGCTTCAGTCCGGGGACTGCTTGCCCGGGGACTGTTTGAAGGTGTCGCCGACCTCCGTCGCATCAGGCCCGTCCGGCCCTGCGCTGCGCCGTTCGCGCTCGCCATTGCGCGTCACCGCCTCCTCGGAGGTCGAGGCGTCGGGCTTGCCGAGCGGGATGGCGCCGTTGGCGTCGCGGCCTTCGGTCTGGTTCTTGTCGGACATGGGCGGCTCCTTCGGGGAGGAAAGCTTCGGGCGGGCCGATGCGTTCCGCCGATCCGCTTTACGGCCGGGTCTGCCCCCGGCCCCGGATCACGTATTTGAAACTGGTCAGCTGCTCCGCCCCGACCGGGCCGCGGGCGTGCAGCCGGTCGGTGGAGATGCCGATCTCGCCGCCGAAGCCGAATTCGCCGCCGTCGGCGAACTGGGTCGAGGCGTTGGCCAGGACGATGCCGGCGTCGACCTCGGTAAGGAAGCGCTCGATCACGGCCGGGTCGGAGGCCACGACCGCCTCCGTATGGCCCGTGCCGTAGCGGGCGATGTGGTCGAGGGCGGCGTCGAGGCCGTCGACCACCCGCACGGACAGGATCGGGCGCAGATATTCGGTCGACCAGTCGGCCGCGTCGGCGGGCGTGGCGGCGGGGATCAGGGCGCAGGCTGCGGGGTCGCCGCGCAGTTCGCATCCGGCCTCCGCCAGGTCCGCCGCGATCCGCGGCAGCAATGCGTCCGCGACGGCCCCGTCGATCAGCAGGGTCTCGGCCGCCCCGCACACCGAGACGCGGCGCATCTTGGCGTTCAGCACAACGGCCCGGGCCATGGCAGGATCGGCGTCGGCGTGGACATAGACATGGTTGACCCCCTCGAGATGGCCCAGCACGGCGACGCGCGCCTCCCGCCGCACCCGCCCGACCAGCGACCGTCCGCCGCGCGGGATCAGCAGGTCGATCGCCCCGTCCAGACCGGTCAGGATATGGCCGACGGCGGCGCGGTCGCGGGTCGTGACCAGCTGCACCGTGTCGGGCGATACACCGGCCGCCTCGAGGCCTTCGACCAGCGCCGCGTGGATGGCCTGGTTGGAGCGCAGGCAGTCGGATCCGCCGCGCAGGATCACCGCATTGCCCGACCGCACGCCGAGGGCCGCTGCGTCCGCGGTGACGTTTGGTCGGCTTTCATAGATCAGCGCCAGCACGCCGATCGGGGTTCTGACGCGGGCGATGTCCAGACCGTTGGCGGGGGTCCAGCGCGCCGTCTCGACCCCGACCGGGTCGGGGATGGCGGCGATGGCGTCCAGCGCCCGGGCCACGCCCTCCAGCCGGGCCGGGTCAAGGGCGAGCCGATCCATCAGGGCGGCCTCCATTCCGGCCGCTCGGGCGTCCGCCAGATCAGCGGCGTTGGCTGCCAGCACGATGTCCGCGCGGGCCCGCAGGCTGGCCGCCATGCCGGCGACGGCGCGGGTGCGGGTCGCCGCTCCGGCACGGGCCAGGGCGCGGGCGGCGGCGCGGGCGCGGCGGCCCATGGCCATCAGGTCGGCCTCAAGGATGTCGTTGGCGGGCGGGCTCATGGGATCAGCGTCGCATCGTCAGCGCCGCCATCCAAGACGTCACGTCCGCCGCGGGGCCAGATCGTCGGCATGGACCACCACCGGCCCGCCCTCATAGCCGAGGGCGGCGGCCAGATCGGCCGAGCGGACGCCGATGATCCGCGACAGGTCGCCGGCGTCGTAGCGGACCAGACCCCGGGCGATCTCGGTCCCGGCGGAGTCGAGAATGGCGACCGGGTCGCCCTTGCCGAAGGTCCCCTCGGCCGAGACCAGACCCACGGCCAGCAGCGACTTGCCGCCCGTCAGGGCGTCGGCGCAGCCCGCGTCGACCGTCAGGCTCCCCCGCGGGGCGAGGGAGCCGCCGATCCACTGTTTGTAGGCGGCCCTGGACGTCGTGCCCGCCTCGATCAGGGTGCTGCGCGCCTCGCCTCCGAAGGCCTCGCCGGCGGCGATCAGGGTGGCGCAGCCGGCGTCGGCGGCGATCCGGGCGGCCATCAGCTTGGTGGCCATGCCGCCGGTCCCCATGCCCCCAGCGGCGTTGGGGCCCGTCGCCATGGCCTCGATCGCAGGAGTCAGCGTCTCGACGTGGGGAATATGGACGGCCTCGGGATCGATCCGCGGATCGGCCGTGTACAGGCCGTCGATGTCGGACAGCAGGATCAGCAGATCGGCCCCGATCATCTGCGCCACCCGCGCGGCAAGGCGGTCGTTGTCGCCGTAGCGGATCTCGTCCGTGGCCACGGTGTCGTTCTCGTTGACGACCGGCACCGCCCCCATGTCGAGCAGGGCCCCGACCGTGGCCCGGGCGTTCAGCCAGCGCCGCCGGGTCTCGG
The DNA here is from genome assembly GCA_046292645.1 of Brevundimonas sp. Classification (GTDB taxonomy): domain Bacteria; phylum Pseudomonadota; class Alphaproteobacteria; order Caulobacterales; family Caulobacteraceae; genus Brevundimonas. Next base: position 24,074 of record JBKBQO010000020.1, on the reverse strand, counting down.
TGTCGTCGCGGGTCAGCAGGATCTGGGCCGTGACCCGGTCGTGCGGGTCAAAGGCCGCGGCCCAGGCCGCCATCAGCAGCGACTGGCCCACCGCCGCCGCCGCCTGCTTGCCTTCCAGCCCGCTCCCGCGCCGGCCCGGTCCCAGCCGCCGGGCGCCGAGGGCGACCGCCCCGGAGGAGACCACCAGCACCTGTTTGCCGTCGTCCATCCAGCCCGAGACGTGTCCCGCCAGCGCCGCCAGCCGGGCGTGGTCGACGGCCCGGGTCGCGGAATCCACCAGCAGGGACGAGCCGACCTTGAGCACGATGCGGCGGGCGTCGGCGATCGCGCGGGCGGACCGGGACGGGCCGCCGTGCATCAGGGCGCCCAGCCGCCGGGGGTTTCCATCACCGTCTCGTCTTCCTCGGCGGGGGCGATCTCGCCGCGGTCCTTGCGCACCGCGGTCCAGGCCGCGCGCAGGAGTTCGGTGACGCCCTCGCCCGAGACGCCGGACACCAGCATGGGCCGACGGCCGGCGACGGCCTCCAGTTCGGCGGCCTTTTCCTCGCGCGCCTCGGGCGTCAGGGCGTCGATCTTGTTCAGGGCCAGGATCTCGGCCTTGTCCTCCAGGCCGGCGCCGTAGGCCTCCAGCTCGTGACGGATGATCCGGTAGGCCCGGCCGAGATCGTCCTGGGTCCCGTCGATCAGATGGATCAGACAGCCCGAGCGTTCGACGTGGCCGAGGAAGCGGGTGCCGATGCCGGCCCCCTCATGGGCGCCCTCGATCAGGCCCGGGATGTCGGCGATGACGAACCGTTCGGTCGGCGACAGGTCGACCACGCCGAGGTTGGGCACCAGGGTCGTGAACGGATAGTCGGCGATCTTGGGCCGGGCGGCGCTGGAGGCCGCCAGGAAGGTCGACTTGCCGGCGTTGGGCAGTCCGGCCAGGCCGACGTCGGCGATCAGTTTCAGCCGCAGCCAGATCCAGCGCTCCTGGCCCTCCTGGCCCGGGTTGGCGTAGGCGGGGGCCTGGTTCTGCGGCCCCTTGAAATGGACATTGCCCCAGCCGCCGTTGCCGCCCTTCAGCAGCATCTCGGTCTTGCCGACGACGTCCATGTCCAGCAGCACCGTCTCCTTGTCGTCGTCCAGCACCTGGGTGCCGACCGGGACCTTGAGTATGACGTCCTCGCCCTTGGCCCCGTGCATCTGCCGGCCCATGCCGTGGACGCCCGTCTGGGCCTTGAAATGCTGCTGGTAGCGATAGTCGATCAGGGTGTTCAGCCCGTCGACGGCGGTGATCCAGACGTTGCCGCCGTGGCCGCCGTCGCCGCCGTCGGGCCCGCCGTTCGGGATGAATTTCTCCCGCCGGAACGACACGCAGCCACCCCCGCCGTTGCCCGAGCGGATATAGATCTTGGCCTGGTCGAGAAACTTCATCGGCGGCTTATGTATGAAAAGCGCGGCGATTTACAGGCGGGGAACGAGGCAACAGGCAACAGGCAACAGGCAGCAGGCAACAGGAGGAGCAGGGTCGGTGTCAGAGAGAGACGGACGGGTGTGACGCCCCCTCGCCACCCCCGCTGTTGCCTGCTGCCTGAGCTTCAGCCCCTCGCCCAGACCCCGAACGGATCGCTCCACGGCAGGTCCAGCGCCTCGGCGACGGCCGGATAGGTCAGTTCGCCCTTCAGCACGTTCAGGCCGCGCGCGAGGTGCGGGTTCTTCTTCAGGGCTTCCAGACCGTGATCGGCCAGGGCCAGGCCGAAGGGCAGGGTGGCGTTGTTGAGGGCTTCCGACGAGGTGCGCGGGGCGGCGCCGGGCATGTTGGCGACGCAATAATGGACCACGCCGTCGATGACATAGGTCGGGTCCTCGTGGGTGGTGGCGCGGCTGGTCTCGAAACAGCCGCCCTGGTCGATGGCGACGTCGACCAGCACCGAGCCGGGCTTCATCTGCTTCAGATGTTCGCGCTTGATCAACTTGGGGGCCTCGGCCCCGGGGACCAGCACCGCGCCGATGATGACGTCGGCCTTGACCAGCTCCTCCTCGATCGCGCCGATCGAGGAATAGCGGGTGATGACCCGGCCCTGGGTCACTTCATCGATATAGGCCATGCGCGGGATCGACCGCTCCAGCACCACGACCTCGGCGCCCAGGCCCATGGCCATGCGCGCCGCGTTCAGGCCGACGACGCCGCCGCCCAGCACCAGCACCCGCGCCGGGGCCACGCCCGGAACGCCGCAGAACAGCAGGCCCATACCGCCGTTGTGCTTCAGCAGGGTCTCGGCGGCCGAGAAGACGGCAATCCGGCCGGCGACCTCGGACATCGGGGCCAGCAGGGGCAGGCCCTTGCGCTCGTCGGTGACGGTCTCATAGGCGATGGCGGCGCATTTCGAGGCGATCAGGCCGCGGGTCTGCTCGGGATCGGGGGCCAGGTGCAGATAGGTGAACAGGATCTGGTCCTCGCGGAGCATTTCCCACTCGACCTTCTGCGGCTCCTTGACCTTCACGATCATGTCGTTGTCGGCGAAGACGGTCTTCGCGTCGGCGACGATCTTCGCCCCGGCCTTCTGGTAGTCGGCGTCGGTGAAGCCGGCGCCGAGCCCGGCGCCGGTCTCGATCGAGACCGTGTGCCCATGGGCGACGTATTCGCGCACCGCCGTCGGCGTCAGGCCGATGCGGTGCTCGTTCTTCTTGATTTCCTTCGGGACGCCGACGCGCATGACCGTTTCCTTCTGCTCGGACGGGCCGTTCTGCGGCGGCTCCGTTTCGGCCGCAATCTAGCGGCGGTTCCATCGCAGGTTCCTGTTCTTTTCGGCGTGTGATCGACATAAAGTCGTGGAATCTGCGAAGGAGTGACCCGTTGAAGACCGTTTCCGCCGTCGCCCTGGACGAGACCGACCGCAAGATGATCCGGGCCCTGCAGGGCGACGGCCGCATGACCAACGCCGATCTGGCCAAGACGGTGAACCTCTCGGAGAGCGCCTGCCTGCGCCGTCTGCGGGCGCTGGAAACGGCCGAGGTGATCAGCCGCTATACGGCCATCATCAATGAACGCGCCGTCGGCCTGCCGATCAGCGTCTTCGTCACCGTCACCCTGTCCTCCCAGGCCGAGGCCTCGCTGACGGCCTTCGAAACCGCCATCGCGACGGTACCCGAGGTTGTGGAGTGCTATCTCATGACCGGCGGCTCGGACTATCTGCTGCGGCTGGTGGTGCGGGATGTCGACGACCTTGAACGCGTGCATTCGCGCGAATTGACCCGCATTCCGGGCGTGACCCGGGTCTCGTCCAGCGTGGCCATGCGGACCGTGGTCAAGCGCGGCGCCCTGCCGGTTTGACGCAACCTTTCATTGCATGGATCAGCCTCGATGACCGCGACCTCAAGCGTGCGGCCCCCGATGTGATCGCTTGGGTGGCGCTGAACCACGAGGCGCTGGCCACCTTCTGGTGGGACGGGGCGTTCTGGTCGTTTCCCGAGGTCGAGGCCTTCATCGCGAGCCTCAAGACAATCTGAGCTTAGCCCCGCTTGCCTCGAGCGGCGCCGACAGCTGCCACGACCAACCACACCACGCCCACGACCACCAGCACATCGGCGACCGGCCGGCTAAGCCCGTACAGGCCGTAATCCTGCCAGCGTCCGACGGCGAAATCCGCCCCCCAACCGCCCAGCACGCCGATGGCCAGCAGGGCGGCCGGAAAAACCAGGGGCTTGAACCGCGACCGTTTCATCGCGGGCGCCTCAGCTCCCGATGGCGTTCAGGTCCCGCCCCCTTGTTTCGGGCAACCAGACCAGGGCGACCAGGACGGCGATCACGGTAAAGACCACCGAATACCAGAGGCCGAAATAGATGTTCCCCGACCAAGCCACGAGGGCGAAGCTGGCGGCGGGCAGCAGGCCCCCGACCCAGCCGGTGCCGATATTGTAGGGCAGGCTCATGGCCGTATAGCGCACCCGCGTCGGGAACAGCTCGACCAGGGCCGCAGCCTGCGGTCCGTACAGGGCCGTCGCCGCGACCATGAAGATCATCAGGATGGCGAACACCAGCGGCATGTTGACCCGCGCCGGGTCGGCCGCAGCCGGATAGCCGGCCTCGACCAGCGCCGCCTTGATGCCGGTCTCGACGCCCGTCCGCGCCGCCTTCAGCGCGGCGGCGTCCAGACCCGCGCCCTCCACCGAGGCGACCGCGGATGAGCCGATCCTCACCACCGCCGTCGACCCCGCCGGAGCCGCGACATTGGCGTAGGAGACCCCGGCGTTCGACAGCACGCTCTTGGCGATGTCGCAGGAGCTGGAGAAGGCCGCCTTGCCGATCGGATCGAACTGAAGGGCGCAGGTGGCGGGGTCGGCGACCACGGTCACGGGCGCAGCCGCCTGGGCCTCGGCGAGGGCCGGATTGGCGGCCTTCGTTAACGCATGGAAGCCGGGGAAGAAGGCGACCAGGGCCAGGATCATGCCGAACAGCATCACCGGCTTGCGTCCCAAACGGTCCGACAGCCAGCCGAAGAAGACGTAGAGCCCGGCGGAGGCCACCGTCACCATCAGCACCAGCTGGTCCACGGTGTTGGTGTCGACCTTAAGCACCCGCTCCATGAAGAAGCGGCTGTAGAAATAGCCGCAATACCAGACCGCGCCCTGGGCGATCATGATGCCGAACAGGGCGATCAGCACGAACCGGCCGTTCCGCCACTGGAAGAAGGCCTCCTTGTAGGGCGCGCGGTGGTCGTCGTCCGAGGCCTCGGCCTCCATCTGCTGATAGGCGGGGCTTTCGTTCAGCTTCAGCCGGATCCACAGCGAGATCGCCAGCAGGGGCGCCGACAGCAGGAAGGGAATGCGCCAGCCCCAGTCGTCGAAGGCCTCGACGCCGACGATGTGTCGGGTGATCAGGATCACCGACAGGGCCCCGATCAGGCCGAAGGCGGCGGTGGTCTGGATCCAGCCGGTCATGAGGCCGCGCCGCGTCCGCGGCGAATGTTCGGCGACATAGATCGCCGCGCCGCCGTATTCGCCGCCCAGGGCGAAGCCCTGCAGCACCCGCATGACCAGCAGAAGGATGGGGGCGGCCAGGCCAATCTGGTTGTAGTCGGGCAGCAGGCCGATCGCGACCGTGGCCAGACCCATCAGGGTGATGGTGACGAGGAAGGTGGTCTTGCGCCCGGTGCGGTCCCCGAACCAGCCAAACACCAGAGCCCCCAGCGGCCGCACCACGAAACCGAGACCGAAGGTCAGCAGGGCCATGATGTAGGCGACGGTGTCGCCGGCGTCGGCGAAGAAATGCCGGGCGATGACGGCGGCCAACGAACCAAAGACGAAGAAGTCGTACCATTCGAAGGCCGTGCCGGCGGCCGAGGCCATCACCACCGTCCTGAGCTTCGGATACGCCCTGGTCTCAACAGCGTCCGTCATCGATCGCCTCCCCGCGTCGCAGGCGCCTCTACGGGCGCCTTGGCCGGAATGCTAGACGGCCTCGCGGATCGCGCAAATAGCAAAGGCCCGCCGGCGGGGGGATGCCGGCGGGCCTTACTTCAACCGAACCGCGCGTCGGGGGGGAAGAGCGGTCGGGAAGAGGGTTGAGCCTTACTGGCTCAGCAGGTCTGGCCTTCAGCGCATTCGGTCACGGCGCGACCGGCGGCCGAAGCGTCCTGGCCGACACCTGAGACGGTGTTGCAGGCCGCGGTGGTCAGGGCGGCGGCGGCGGCGAACAGAATGAAAATCTTGCGCATGACGAGCTCCATGAGGCCGGGAAGGTGGCGTCTGGGATTTCAACGCCGCGACACGGTGGAGGTTCCAAGGTCCGAAGGATCCGTCGGCACGATCGCCTCGGGGGTCGCGAAGGTCATGCGGGCGATCGTTCCGCCGCCCTCGGCCGGGACCAGATCGACCGAGCCGCGCAGCTGTTTGGCGAAGGCTCCCATCAGGGTGCGTCCCACGCCCGCGCGGAAGGTCTCGCTGACCCCCGGGCCGTCGTCCTGCACCTCAAGCACGCTGGTTTCGCCGTTGACGGTGAAGCGGACCTTCAGGTCGCCGCCCCGTCCGAGGAAGGCGTGCTTCTGGGCGTTGGTGACGGCCTCGACCAGCCAAAGCGCCAGGGGCGCGAGCTTGTCCGGGTCGACGACGAGGGAATCGGCCTCGACCGACGAGGTGATCAACTGGCCCCGGCCCGTCTCGCTGGCTACCAACTGTCCGACCAATTCGGTCAGGAAGATGCGGGCGTCGGCGTAGCGCAGGTCGTCGCTCTGGTAGAGGGTGCGGTAAATCAGGGCGAGCGCCGAGATGCGCTGGCGCGTGTCGCCGACCGCGGCCTTGGATGCGGGATCGGTCAGGGCCCGTTGCTGCATCGACAGCAGCGAGGAGATGATCTGGAGATTGTTCTTCACCCTGTGATGGATTTCGCGCATCAGCGCGTCCTTCTCCTCGAGCGAGGCGGTCAGGGCCGCGTCCCGGGTGACGATGGACTCGGCCAGATCGTCGAGGGTGCGCGCCAGAACCCGGATTTCGGCCGGGGCGTTCATGGCCTGGACCGGCCGCACCGAGAAGCGGCCCTTCGCATAGATGGAGGCGACCCGCTCCAGATAGTTCAGCCAGCGGATCACGACGCGCTCGCTGACCCACATCACCGCCGCGAACGCCAGCAGCCAGGCCAGAACCGGCATCAACAGGGCGCCGACGGGGTTCAGCCGGGCCCAGGACAGCAGCCCCGGCGCGGGGGCCGAGAGCAGGGCATAGACGTCGCGCCCGGCCAGGGCCGCGCCAGCATAGACCCTCTGGCGATCATCGGCGTCATGGGCCGTGAAGATGGCCGAGGCCTCGGTGCGTGCGCGCTGCACCCAGCCGGCCAGCGACGGTCCGCGCGTGAGGGTGAAGGCGTCGACATCGGTCGCGGTCAGCAGCCGCCCGTCCGCATCGGTCAGCGCCGCCTGGGATCCGGGCGGCAGGGAGGCGTCGTCCATGTCCGGCTGCAGACTGGACAGGGGGATCAGGGCCAGCATGGCGCCGTCGAACCGCCCCATGGGACGCTCCAGCCGGATGGCCACGATCATGCCGGGCCGCCGGCCTGGGGCCGCCGGCGCGCGCGCCAGCACCATGTCCTCGCCGGCGCGCAGCCGTTCGAACCACGGGCTCGCGGCGACCTGGCTCATCCAGAGAGGCGGCGCGTTGGACAGGCTGTCGGAGGCGCAGGCCGCCGCGCCGGTCGCGGTGATCCGCGCAAGGCCGTCCAGATCCTCCAGTCGCTCGACCAGATCCGTCAGCCGGGGCTGGCAGTAGAGTTCGAGCGCTTCGGGGCGCAGGGCCAGGAGCAGGATGCCGGTGCTGTCCAGGTGCGCCCGGGCGTTCGCCGCGGTCCGTTGGGCGGCGAGTTCCAGATCAGAGCGACGCTCGGCGTCCTGGGTCCGAAAGGCGGACTGGGCCTGAAACCCGCCCAGGATCAGAAGCGGCAGCAGTGCGATGGCCAGCCACAGACCCAGCCGGAAGCGGATGCCCTGGAATTTCGCGGGACCCAGGCCTCGCGCCATTCCCCGGACGAGCGAGCGGCCGAACCGAACCACCCGTCAGCCTTGCCGGACGCTGCTCAGCCGGTCTGCGGCCGCGAGGATGGAGCGCATGGCGTCGCCCGCGGCGCGGCCGTCCCGTGCGTAGCCGCCCTTTTCAAGGGTGGCCTGCAGCGCCTTCCGGGCCCGTGATACCCGGCTCTTCACCGTGCCTACGGCGCATTGACAGATGGCGGCGGCCTCTTCGTAGGCGAAGCCGCCGGCGCCGACCAGGATCAGCGCTTCCCGCTGTTCTTCGGGCAGGGTGGCGAGCGCGAGCCGAAGTTCGTCCAGGGCCACCGGCGATTCCGGATCGTCCACGGCCACCAGGGTCCGCTCGGCCGCCTCCTGGTCCAGTTGCGTCTGACGCCAGGACCGGCGCTTCTCGGAATAGAATTGGTTGCGCAGGATCATGAAGGTCCAGGCCTTCATATTGGTGCCCATCTGATAACTGGCCCGGGCGTCCCACGCCTTCATCATGGCGTCCTGCGCCAGGTCGTCGGCTGCGGTCGGGTCGCCGGTCAAGGTCCGGGCGAAGGCGCGCAGGTGCGGGATCAGCACGACCAGTTCACGCTTGAAGGCGTCGTCGTCGGCTGAAGGCGGCTTGGGCGGCGGGCTGGAGACGCCGCTCATGCGGCGTCTCCGCCCGACGAGCGATCGTCGGCGCGTCGCAGAATGTCGAGAAACTCGTCCGGCACAGGCTCGTTGACGACCTCGTCGAACATATGACGAAGCTTGACCCCGATCGCCTGCTGGCGAAGTCGGGCCTCCTCAAGGTTCGCGCCGCCCCCGGGGGACTTTCCGGGGGAGTGTGGATTGTCTGTCATTGAAAAAACGGCCGCCACCCTGACGATAGTTGTTGCGAGCCGGAACGCCGCCCCGCACGGGCGGTTCCTACGGCGCGACAGAATTATGCTCAAGCTTGTCGGCTCTGCGGGAACCGTGGCCGATTTGATACGTTGACCCGAACTGCCGAGGTTCCATGGTTGGAACCCAACCTAGTCGGGGAATACCTAAATGAGTCTGCTGGCCCGCCTTGCGCCGCACCTGCCCTACGTCCGTCGGTACGCGCGCGCGCTGACCGGCGATCAGACCACCGGCGACAACTATGTCCGGGTCGCGCTCGAGGCCCTCGCCGCTGGAGAGCGGCAGCTGCCCGCCGAGATGACGCCCCGGGTGGCGCTGTACCATGTGTTCCACGCCATCTGGACCACCACGGGCGCCCAGCTTGAGGACAAGAGCGGCCTGGAAGGCCGGGACGACGACGCCTCGCGCCGGCTCCTGCGGATCGCGCCTCGTTCGCGCCAGGCCTTCCTGCTGACGGCGCTCGAAGGCTTCACTCCGTCCGAGGCCGCGCAGATTCTTGACGCGGACGCCCATGACGTCGAGCGCCTGATTTCGGAAGCCCAGTCTGACATCGATGCCGAACTGGCCACCGACGTCCTGATCATCGAGGACGAGGCCATCATCTCGGCCGACATCGAAAGCCTGGTCCGCGAACTGGGCCATCGCGTCACAGGCACGGCGACCACCCATGACGAGGCTGTCGACGCCGTCGCCCGTCATCGTCCGGGTCTGGTCCTCGCCGACATCCAGCTGGCCGACGGTTCGTCGGGCATCGACGCGGTGAAGGACATCCTCAAGCGGATCGACGTGCCGGTGATCTTCATCACCGCCTTCCCCGAGCGGCTGCTGACCGGCGAACGCCCCGAGCCGACCTTCCTGATCACCAAGCCGTTCCAGCCGGAGACGGTGAAGGCCGCGATCAGCCAGGCGCTGTTCTTCCACCCTTCACGCCAGAAGGCCGCGGCCTGATCCACTGGCCGTCCAACAAAAAAGCCCCGGTCGCGAGACCGGGGCTTTTTTAATGCTCGGCCGGGGCCGGCCTATTGCGACGGTTGGGCCTGGACGGTGGGCGCGTTGACGTTGGAGGCATCGCCGGTGGGCGGATTGGTCGGCTCGCCCGTGGCGGTCGTGGGCGCGTCGGCGGACGGCGGCGTCGCGGCGTCATTGTCGAACGCCCGGGTGTCGACCGCCTGGTTGCCGTCGTTGGAATTTGTTCCCGCCAGAGGTCCGGCCGAGAAGGCGTAGATCAGGGCGAAACAGATCGCCACCAGCGTAAGGCCGCCGAACAGAACCAGCAAAATGCGTTTCCCGCCACGGCCGGCCCGGACATACTGGGCCTCGACCGGACGGCCCTCGTGCACCGCGTCCGCGGCCTTGTCGTGAGGGGATTGGTCGGTCATGGGCTGGTCTCCAGGCGGGTTTTGCTGCTCCTTCCAACGCCCCGGCGAGCGGAGCCGTTCCGAATCGCGTCCAAGGCGCAAAAAACTCTGCGCCGTCGGAACCGTTCTCCAGGTTCGCCGTTGTCTGTGTGCGGAGGCGGCGACGCCCCCCGACTTGAGGCCGGCGGAAGCCGGCCTGTCGCCTCCGCGCCTCATTCTCGATGATGCCACTCAGGCGGACCCCATGGGTCCGCCTTTTTCTTTGCCCGGTGGTTCGGGGCGTGGCTGGACACGGACCTCAGCCTTGCAGACTATGCGCGTTCACAAAGAAAACCCGACAAAACCGGAGATGGACATGGCACGCGTCAATCGTCAGTGGATCCTGCGTCAGCGGCCCAAGGGCCTGATCCAGCCGGGCGACCTTGAGCTGGTCGAGTCGCCGGTGCCGGCGCTCAATGAATCCCAGGTTCTGGTCCGCACCGTCTATCTGTCGCTGGACCCGACCAATCGCACCTGGATGAACGACGCCGAGGGCTACCTGCCCCCCGTGCCGATCGGCGGGGTGATGCGGGGCCTGACCCTGGGGGTGGTCGAGGAAAGCCGCTCCAGCCGCTTCCGCGCCGGCGACGTGGTCACCCCCCTGTCGGGCGGCTGGGCCGACTACGCCGTCGTCAACGAGATGGAGCTGCGCCCGGTCCACCGCGCGACCGGCATGCCCCTGACCGCCAATCTGAGCGTACTCGGCATGACCGGCATGACGGCCTATTTCGGCGTCACCGACGTGCTCAAGGCCAAGGCCGGCGAGACCCTGGTGATCTCGGCCGCCGCCGGCGCCGTGGGATCGATCGCGGGCCAGGTGGCCAAGGCGCGCGGCTGCCGCGTCATCGGCATCGCCGGCGGCGCCGACAAATGCCGCTGGCTGACCGAGGAGCTCGGCTTCGACGCGGCGGTCGACTACAAGAACGAGGACGTGGGCGAGGCGCTTGATCGCCTGGCGCCCGACGGCGTCGACCTGAATTTCGAGAACGTCGGCGGCGACATCATGATCGCCGTCTACAACCGGTTGAAGACCCACGGCCGGATGGCGGTCTGCGGCCTGATCTCCGCCTACAACGCCACCAAGATGCCGCCGGCTCCGAACTTCAGCCGCATCATCACCCACCGCCTCAACATCCAGGGCTTCCTGGTGCTGGACTACGCCCACCGCGCCCGCGAGATGGTCGCCGAAATGGGGCCGTGGCTGCAGAGCGGCGAGGTCAAGTGGAAGGTGCATATCGACGACGGCCTGGAAGGGGCGCTCGGCTCCCTGAACCGTTTGTTCACCGGCGACCACGACGGCAAGCTGCTGGTGCGGGTGTCGGAAGAACCGGCCGGCTGAGGGGCGAACGCATGACCGAACCGCTGCACGTCCATTTCGAGGACCTGGGCGTCGGCGAGGTGGTGCCCCTCGGGGCCTGCATGGTCGACGCCGAGGCTCTTGACGTCTTCGTCGACCGCTTCCTGCCCGGATGGGACCCGGCCTACGGGGCGCCGGACGCCATGGTCTATGCGCTGTGGAGCCGGCTGTTCGCCGACAAGGCCTCGGGCTGGGCCCAGTCCAAGGTTCTGGCCGTCGACGGGCTTCGCTACCTGCGCAATCCGCCCGCGGGCGAGCTGATGCGGGGCCGGATGACCGTCATGGGTAAGGACCCGGTCGGCGACGAAAAAGGCATCGTCATCGCCCAGCATGACCTGCTGGACGAGGCCGGGCGGCTGGTTTTCTCGTGCCTGACCCGGGCGCTGCTGGCGCGGCGGTAGGCAGCAGGGAGCAGGCAGCAGGCAGCAGGCAGCAGGGGATATTATCGCGGCGCGTGGGACCTCGCCAGAGGACCTGCTGCCTGACTCCTGTTGCCTGCTGCCTCGCTTTACGCGTTCGCCGCGACCGGCGAGTTTGCGAGATTCCGCTGGAAGGTCATGGCGATCAGGCGATCCCAGCCCAGCAGCGAGACCAGATGGGCGTAGATCTGGCCCAGGGCGCCGTTGTCGCGCAGTTCGACCAGTTTCTCGGCCGGCAGGGCTTTCAACTTGTCTTCCGAGACGGCGAAATATTCGGCGATCTTCTGGGGGGCGGCGGCGGTGCCGTCCGGATTGCGCGGCGTGAACACGGCCTCGCGGGTCTCCAGCAGGTCCAGATCGGTCAGCAGCTTGACGAAGGCGTCGGTGCGCTGACGCTCCTGTTCGAAATTGTTGCAGAACTCCATCGCCTGCTCCACGTAGGGCGAGGGCTTGCCGTCGACGAACAGGGGCGTGGCGCCGCCTTCGGTGATGAAGGGCGCATCGCGATCGACGCACAGGATCAGACGCTTCTGGACGTCGTCATTGGCGAAGACGAACGGATAGCGGCGGACATAGGCGGGGATGTAGGCCTCGGGGCGGAATTCGCCGGCCTCGCTGACGTACAGGTTCTCGCCGCCGCGCAGGGCCATGACCGCGACCGGCATGCGGGCGTCGCCTACGAAGATCACCGGATAGGACAGGGCGGCCGGAGCGAACTCGGTCACTGTCAGCGGCACCAGATTCGTCTTGGCCACGAAGCCGTACGGCTTGTCGACCGGATTGACGCCCAGGCCGGCGTGGGCCTCGACCGACAGGGGCTCGGGCTTGCCGTAGAACAGGACATTGCCGGACAGGGCGGCGGTGGAGGTGGTGTCGGTCATGGACGCGAAACGAGCTCTGTGAGTGAGGGAAGGCCGGCCTTCTAGCCCAGACAGGTCGGGGCGGCAAACGGGCTCGCGTCCGGAGGTTGGTGTTCGGCGACTCCGGTCCGGACGCTGACGCCCGGACCGGTCGGCTCCAGGGGTCAGAAGCGGTAGGTCAGTCCCACACGCAGGTTGCGTCCCGGCTGGGGCGCGATGTCCTTCTGGAAGCTGGCGTGCTCGCGCGCCTCCTCGTCGGTCAGATTGGCGGCCTCGGCGAAGAGAATGACGTTGCGGTCGGCAAATGGCCGCATCGCGCCCTTCAGGCTGACCAGGGTGTAGCTGTCGGTCGGCGGTTCGAAGGCCGCCGTGCGATCCTGTTCGCCGACATGCCGCACCTCCAGCCCGACGTCGAACAGGCGCGAGGCCCAGTCCAGCCCCGCCGTGACGGACCAGGGCGGGATCCGCGCCGCCGGCCCCAGGTCGGTGGCGGCCCGGACCCAGTCGGCCGCGCCGGACAGGTTCAGGCTGCGGTCGCCGGCTTCCCAGATCATGTAGCGGGCCTCGGCCTCGAAGCCGCGGAAGGTCGCGTCGGTCTGGACATAGTTGAAGATCGGCAGCACCGTCTCGTCGTCTTCCAGCCCGGTCGGCCGCAGATCGATGAAGCCGTCGTAGTCGGCGTGATAGGCGTGCAGGTCGAACTCGAAGGGTCCCGAGCCGTAATGCACCGTCGCCTCGATCGAGGTGGCGACCTCGCTGTCCAGGTCGATGTCGCCGACCTCGAAGGCACGGGTGGCGACGTGGGCACCCTGGGCGAACAGTTCGACCTCGCTGGGGGCGCGCTCGTTGCGGGCGACGCTCAGGCCCAGGAACAGCGGCGCCGACGGCCGGAAGAAGGCGCCGCCCGAGACCGACACATTGGTGAAGTCGCGATCGCCCGCCAGGCTCTCCAGCGACCGCTCGTCCAGCCGCAGCCCGCCTTCGAAGCCGAGGCCGCCGCGGTCGAAGCGCTGGACCGTGTACAGGCCCTGTTCGCTGATTTCGGTGCGGGGCACATAGGCCTCGTCGCCGACTGCGTCGAAGGTCCGGTCCAGCAGCTGCAGACCGACCACGCCCTGCCAACCGTTGCGCTCGCGCTGGATCATTTCGAACCGGCCTTCATAGCCGTCCGAGAAGAACCGGGTGCCGACCTCGTCGCCCTCGAACTCGGTGTGCTCATATTCGGCCCAGCCCGCGGACAGGCGCGCCGCGCTGAAGGGGCCGCCGTCGAAGGTCAGCTCGCCGCGCAGGTCGTAGCGGGTCTGCTCCAGCCCGATCGAGACGCCTTCTTCGCCGTGCGCCTCCTCGTCGTGATCTTCTTCCTCTTCCTCGTGTTCGTGCTCATGTCCCGGCACGCCATAGGTGGTTTCGACCCGTTTGACCGACAGCCCCAGATAGCCGCGAGAGCCGATCCAGCTGACGCCGGCGCCCAACTGGTCCAGTTCGACGAAGGTGTTTTCCACCGTGCGTTCGTCGCCCGCCTCTTCTCCCTCGGCCTCGAGCTGCCGGCGGGATTCGGGGAAGACCGGGACGTCATAGTCAGAGGCGGATCGGGTGAAGCCGTCCACGGTGAAGACCAGCGGGCCGGCGCCCGCCTTCAGACGTCCGCCGAAGCTGGTGCCGTCGTCGACGGTCGAGGCCTGGGCGCTGACATGGCCCTCGATCCCGCCCTCGGGACGCTCGGTCGGTATCCGGTCGTCGATGATATTGACCACCCCGCCGATGGCGGAGCCGCCGAAGACGAGGGTGGACGGGCCGCGCACGATCTCGATGCGCCGCGCCTCGGCGGGGTCCACCGCGACCTGGTGGTCCGGCGACACCGAGCTGGCGTCGATCATGCCCAGGCCGTTGGTCAGAACCTGCACCCGCGGGCCTGACAGGCCGCGAATAACCGGACGGCTGGCTCCGGGGGCGAAATTGGTGCTGCGCACCCCGGGCAGGCCGTTGACGAGGTCGCCCAGGGTCGAGGCCGGCGCGATCGCGAGAGCTTCTTCATCCAGCACCTCGACCGCCAGGAGGCTGGCGCGGTCGGTCACCCCGAACGGCGTGCCCGTAACGATGACGTCGTCCAGCTCGGCCTGACGGGGCGGGGTCTGGGCGGCGGCGGCGCCGGCCAGGGCGGTCCAGCCGATCGCAGTCACAAGGGCGGCGCGGGATACAGGGGCGAGTCTCATGGCACATCCAGACTGACAATCAGGCGTGACTGTTATGAGATAACATCACAAACAGTCAAGGGTGGTGTGCGTCCGATCGGCTCCCTGAGTTGCAGCCCGGGAGCGGAAGGCCTAGCTCAGGACTCATGAGCGAGACCTGCGGCCATCATCATGCCGAAAGCCCGCCACGCGCGGGCGATGTGGCGCGCGCCATCCGGGACGCCGATCGGAGGCTGACCGCCGAGGGCGAGCGGATGACGCCGGCCCGCCTGCGCGTGCTGGAGCTGCTGCTGGCCGCCGGCGAACCGGTGAAGGCCTATGATCTGATCGCCCGGTTCGGCGAGGACGGGCAACCGGCCAAGCCGCCGACGGTCTACCGGGCGCTGGAATTCCTCGAGCGCAAGGGCCTGACCCACCGCATCGCCTCGATCAGCGCCTATGTGGCCTGCACCTCCGGCTCGGTCGATCATGCCGCCGCCTTCCTGATCTGCGACTGTTGCGGGGCCACGGCCGAGGTCTCGGCCCCGGTGGCCGACGATCTGGGCCGCGCCGCCGAAGCCGCCGGCTATGTGATCGCGCGCACCACCATCGAAGCCCACGGCCGCTGCCCGGCCTGCCAATAGGCCGCGCTGGCAATCGGCGAGGCGAGGTCCTATCTGCCGCTGATGGATGCGATCCGGCTTTCTCCGCCACGCCGTCTGAGCCTGCCGGTGCCTGGCCCCGGCGGCGCAGGCCGGATGAATGTGCTGGATTTCGGCGATGCGGACCGACCGGTGGATCTGGTCTTCGTCCACGCCAACGGCTTCAACGCCCTGACCTACCGCACCCTGCTGGCGCCCCTGTCGGGCAGTCTGCGCATCTGGGCTCCCGACCTGCGCGGTCACGGCGCCACGACCCTGCCGGCCGAGGGCGCGCGGCGGCGCGACTGGCATGACCACCGCGACGATCTGGCCGCCCTGCTGGATGTTCTCGACGGCCCGCCGGTGATCCTGGCCGGCCATTCGATGGGAGGCACCTCGGCCCTGCTGGCGGCGGCGGAACGGCCCGACCGGGTCGGCGGCCTGGTGCTGTTCGACCCGGTGATCTGGAGCCGGCTGACCGTGGCGGCCTTCCAGCTGCCGGTGTTCGACCGGATCGCCGCGCGCATCCCCCTGGTGCGCAACGCCCTGCGCCGCCGCGCCGTCTTCGACAGCCGCGCCCAGGCCCTGGCCGCCTACCGGAACCGGGGCGCCTTCCGCGGCTGGCCCGAGATGATGCTGGCCGACTATCTGGCCGATGGCCTGACCGAGACGGGCGACGGCTTCGCCCTGGCCTGCGACCCGGCCTGGGAGGCCTCCAACTACGCCGCCCAGAGCCACGATCCGTGGCGGGCGCTGCGGCGCGTGGACCGGCCGGTGCGGGTCCTGCGGGCCGAGACGGGATCGACCTGCCGCCTCGCCGCCGGCCCGCGGGGGCTGCCGCGCGTGACCGTCGAGACGGTGCCGGGCGGAACCCATTTCTTCCCCATGCTCCGGCCCGACATCGCCCGCGACGCCCTGTTCGACGCTGCGGTCTGACGCGGGCCTGGGCACTGGCGCCCACCCCGTCGCCGGGCTAAACCCGCGCCAAACCAGAACATCTCGGCACTTCAGGGAAACGCACGGTCATGCGCGACATCCACCATTTCATCGACGGCGCGTCCTTCACGGGCGCCTCGGGCCGTTTCTCGGACGTGTTCGATCCCAACACCGGCGACGTCCAGGCCCGGGTCCAGCTGGCCTCGGTCGCCGAGATGGACCGCGCGGTCCAGGCCGCCCAGAACGCCTTCGAGGGCTGGTCCTCGACCAATCCCCAGCGCCGCGCGCGGGTGATGTTCGAGTTCAAGCGGCTGGTCGAGGCCAACGTCAATGAACTGGCCGAGCTGCTGTCCAGCGAGCACGGCAAGGTCGTCGCCGACTCCAAGGGCGATATCCAGCGCGGGCTCGAGGTCATCGAATTCGCCTGCGGCATCCCCCATGCGCTGAAGGGCGAATACACCTGGGGCGCGGGCCCCGGCATCGACGTCTATTCCATGCGCCAGCCGCTGGGCGTGGTGGCGGGCATCACCCCGTTCAACTTCCCGGCCATGATCCCGATGTGGATGTTCGGCGTCGCCATCGCCGTCGGCAACACCTTCATCCTCAAGCCCAGCGAGCGCGATCCGTCCGTGCCGGTGCGCCTGGCCGAGCTGATGATGGAGGCGGGCGCCCCCGCCGGCGTGCTGAACGTCGTCCACGGCGACAAGGCGGCGGTCGACGCCATCCTGACCCATCCGCTGGTGCATGCGATCAGCTTCGTCGGCTCGTCCGACATCGCCAACTACGTCTACCAGACCGGCGCGACCCACGGGAAACGCGTCCAGGCCATGGGCGGGGCCAAGAACCACGGCATCGTCCTGCCCGACGCCGACATGGACCAGGTCATCAAGGACCTGTCCGGCGCCGCCTATGGCTCGGCCGGCGAACGCTGCATGGCCCTGCCGGTCGTCGTCCCGGTCGGCAAGAAGACCGCCGACGAGCTGCGCGAGCGGATGGTCGCCGAGATCCCGACCATGCGGGTCGGGGTCTCGACCGACGCCGGCGCCCACTACGGCCCCGTCGTCACCGCCCAGCACAAGGCACGGGTCGAGGGCTGGATCGAGAAGGGCGTCCAGGAAGGGGCCGAACTGGTCGTCGACGGCCGCGGCTTCAGCCTGCAGGGCCACGAGCGCGGCTATTTCATCGGCCCGTCGCTGTTCGACCACGTCACGCCCGAGATGGAATCCTACAAGGAGGAGATTTTCGGCCCGGTGCTGCAGATCGTCCGCGCCGCCAGCTTCGAGGAGGCCCTGGCCCTGCCGTCGAAGCACCAGTACGGCAACGGCGTCGCCATCTTCACCCAGAACGGCCGCGCCGCCCGCGACTTCGCCGCCCGCGTCAATGTCGGCATGGTCGGGATCAACGTCCCCATCCCGGTGCCGGTCGCCTATCACACCTTCGGCGGCTGGAAGCGTTCGGCCTTCGGCGACACCAACCAGCACGGCATGGAGGGGGTGAAGTTCTGGACCAAGGTCAAGACCGTCACCGCCCGCTGGCCGGACAGCGAGCTGGAACACGCGGACTCCAGCTTCGTCATTCCGACGATGGGGTAGGGGGTTCGCGTCTCAGGCGTGCGCGACAACCCAATTCGGTGCTAGGCGTTAACCTCCGCGAACCGTGAAGCTGGAGCGTTCCCCCGCATGCGTCGCTTTTTCATCTGGTCGGCCCTGGCGGCCGTCATCGGCCTGATCCTCGCGGGCGGCGCCTATTGGGCTTACTGGAACTACTATTCCCGCTTCCAGCCGGTGACGGTGTCGCGCAACCAGGTCGAGATCCAGCGCCTGCTGGACGAGGCCTCGTGGGTGTCTGCGGGCGGAGGCGGCGAGCCGCTGTATATCATCGGCTACCGCGATTCCGCCGCCATGGCGCGCTATGAGCGGGAAGAGGTTCCCAAGCTCCGGGCGGCGGGCATAGAGCCGCGCTTCATCCTGTTCGCGCGGCCGGACCGCGAGGGGCTGGCCCAGTCGACGGCGGCCGAACGCGCCACCATCGCCGAACTGTGGCTGACCCGCGACTGGACCCTGTACCAGCGCTGGACCGCCACTCCGGTGCGCAACTGGACCGCGGCCGGAATCCCCGCAGCCGACGGCAGCCTGGCCCGGGGCGCCGTGGTCGAGGCGGGCCGGGACTTCGTCGCCCGCCTGACCGCCGATCTGGGCGAGGCCGGCCTGCAGCCGGGCTATCCGCTGATCATCTGGCGCGACCGCGAGGGCTTCATGAAGGCCTGCGCCTGCACCGACAGCCGGTCCTGGGTCTTCATCCGCGACGACCTCGACGCCCCGGACCGGATCGACGCCTCGGCCGCGCCGGGAGAGCCCCAGCCGGCCCCGCCCGCGCCCGGCGTCGAAGGGACCGGGAGCCTGCCCTATCCGACCCTGCCGCCGCTGACCGCGCCGAACGGAACCGCGCCGGGCGCGACGCCGACGCCCGCGCCGGCCGCACCGGCGACGCCCCCGCCCGTGCGCCAGCCGCCCGAGGCCAAGCAGAACGACGACACGACCTTCTTCTGAGGTCCCGGGACCTCAGAGCACCCGCTTGCAGGTCCCGATCAGCCGTTCGACGTCGTCGGCGTCCTGGTACAGGCCGAAGCCGAAGCGGATCACATCGTCGCGGACATCGGTGACCACGCCGGCGTCCAGCATTCGCGCCCTCCAGGCCTGGGCGTCAGGGTGGCGAACGGCCAGGAAGCGGGCGCGGACAGGCTCGTCGGCGACCGGATTGATCAGCTCGGCCCGGGACAGCCGTCCGGCTTCGTCCGCCTCGACCGCATCCTGAAAGCGCCGCATCAGGACGCGCGAATGGTCGGCGATGGCGGCGGTGGTCAGGCCCTCCTCGTCCAGCATGCGGCGCACGCCGTTGAACCGGTACAGGGGCGTGGCGTCGAACGTCGCGCCCCAGAACCGGCCCGCATCGGCGCGATACTGGACGTTCTCCGGTCGGCCCATGAGGTCGCCGAACTCGGCGAACCAGCCGGTGGCCACCGGACGGGGGCAGAAGCCGTCCGGGGCGTGCAGGAGGCCGGCGCCTTCGCCAGACATGGCGTATTTATAGCCGCCGGTGACGTAGAAGACCCGGTCGGCGATCGCCGCCAGGTCGGCGGGGGCGGCCATGAAGCCGTGGTAGCCGTCAACCAGCACCCACGGCCCGGCCGGATCCGCCAGCGCCGCGAGGTCTTCCAACCGCCCGAAGGCCTGGCCGGTCTTGAAGAAGATCTGGCTGATGACGATCCAGTCGAACTCCCCTGTCCGCGCGGCCTCGAGGAAGCGGTCGTCGAAGGTTTCGAACGGATGCAGCGGCACCCGGGTGATCACCGCCTCGCCGGCCTCCTGCCAGCGCTCGCCCTGGCGGCGGAAGGAGTGGAATTCCCCGTCGGTCGACAGGATCCGCACCGGCTTCTTCTCGAACCCCGAAAAGATCCGTAGCAGAAAGTCGTGGGTGTTGGGGGCGAACACCACCGTGTCGGGCGAGGGCAGGTTCAGCTCGCGGGCGACATGGGCCTGGGCCTCGGGCACGACCTCGCCGAAGATCAGGTCCCATTTGCGGTCGGCGAATTTGTTGGCCTCGACCCAGGCCCGGACCTGGCCGTCGAAACTGGCGTCGGGCCACAGGTGGTGGCTGTGGGCGGCGAAATGCAGCCGCTCAGGGTCCAGCGACAGGGCGCGGGAGAACAGGTCCTTGCGAGCGGCCATCAGTCTCTCCCGTCAGTGGCGAACACCGACGGTCGATAGCGGTCGCCCGCCCCGCGCTCAAGCGGCACGGGACCGGGTCGCGAGCGATCGCGCCCCCTCACATCCCCGCGAAGGCGGGGACGGGTGCGATAGCGCCCCTAAACGAGACTACCGTGGCAGTGTTTGAACTTCCGCCCCGAGCCGCAGGGGCAGTCGGCGTTGCGCGGCGTACGTTCCCAGCCGACCGGCAGGACGTCGACCGGCAGGCGGGCGCGGTCGTCGCCCTGGACCATGCCTTCCGGGTTCTGCGCGAACGGATTGTCCATCTCGTTCTCGCCGGTGCCGGGGTTCAGGTGGATCTCCTGGAACTCGGGCATTTCCATCGCCGGCGGGGCCTCGAAGCGGAACTCGACGGTCATCAGCCAGCGGGTGACGTTGTGGCGCAGCTCGTACAGCAGCGTCTCGAACAGGTTGAAGGCCTCGGTCTTGTACTCGTTCAGTGGGTCGCGCTGGCCGTAGCCGCGCAGGCCGATGACGCCGCGCAGATGGTCCAGATGCACCAGGTGCTCGCGCCACTGCATGTCGATCATCTGCAGCAGGAACTGCTTCTCAAGGCCGCGGGTCTGTTCGGCGCCGATCATCTCCAGCCGCTCGGCGGCGCGGGCGTCGGCGGCGGCGATGACCCGCTCCTCGATCTCCTCGTTCGACACGCCTTCCTCGGCGGCCCAGTCGTGCAGCGGCAGGTCGAGGCCGAGGGTCGACTTCACCTTCTCGTTCAGGCCGTCGATGTCCCACTGCTCGGCATAGGCCTTCGGCGGCATATGTTTTTCGATCAGATCGGTGATGACGTCGTTGCGGAACTCGCCGACCAGTTCGGACAGGTCGGTGGCGTCCATGAACTCCTGGCGCTGCTCGAACACGGCCTTGCGCTGGTCGTTCACGACGTCGTCGTACTTCAGCAGGTTCTTGCGGATGTCGTAGTTGCGGGTCTCGACCCGCTTCTGCGCCGTCTCGACCGCGCGGTTCAGCCACGGGTGGCTGATGGCCTCCCCCTCGGCCACGCCGAAGCTGCGCATGATGCCGTCCAGACGGTCGCCGGCGAAGATGCGCAGCAGGTCGTCCTCACACGACAGGAAGAATTTGGAGGTGCCGGGGTCGCCCTGACGGCCGGTCCGGCCGCGCAGCTGGTTGTCGATGCGGCGGCTCTCGTGGCGCTCGGTGCCGAGCACGAACAGGCCGCCGGCGGCCAGGGACTTCTGCTTCTGCACCGCGATGTCGGCCTTCAGGCGGGTCTCTTCCTCCGCCTCCAGCTCAGGGGTGATCTCCTGGGCCATGTTGCGTCGGTCCTGACGCCATTTCTGCAGGCGCATTTCCAGGTTGCCGCCGAGCTGGATGTCGGTGCCGCGGCCGGCCATGTTGGTGGCGATGGTCACCGCGCCGGGCAGGCCGGCGTCGGCGACGATATAGGCTTCCTGCTCGTGCTGGCGGGCGTTCAGCACGCTGTGCGGAATGCCCTTGCCGGTGCGGACTTCGATGTCGAAATCCTCGTCCTTCAGCGCGGCATAGGCCTTCCGGGCTTCGCGGCGGACCTTTTCGTCCTCGCTGATGACCATTTCGGTCAGATGGGCGTGCTGCGGCTTCAGGGTCTTCAGAGTGACCGAATAGTCGAAGGTCTTGAGCAGTTCCGACAGGGTCTCGGACTTCTCGATCGACACCGTGCCGACCAGGATCGGCTGACCCCTGACGTGGCACTCGGCGATCAGGGCGGCGATGGCCTGGTTCTTCTCGGCCGAGGTGCGGAAGATCTCGTCGTCATGGTCGATCCGCTTGACGGGCCGGTTGGTCGGCACCTCGAGGACGTCCATCTTGTAGATGTCGAGGAATTCCTGGGCCTCGGTCGCGGCCGTGCCGGTCATGCCGGAGAGTTTCTCGTACAGGCGGAAATAGTTCTGGATCGTCACCGAGGCCAGGGTCTGGTTCTCGGGCTGGATCTTGACGCCCTCCTTGGCCTCGATGGCCTGGTGCAGGCCCTCGGACAGACGGCGCCCGGTCATCATCCGACCGGTGAACTCATCGATCAGCATGACCTCGCCGGCCTTGATGATGTAGTCCTTGTCGCGCTGGTACAGGGTGTTGGCCCGCAGCGCCTGGTTGATGTGGTGCACCAAGGTGATGTTGGCCGCGTCGTACAGGCCGGTGGTGTCGGCCGCGAACAGCTGACGCTCCTCCATGATCTGTTCGATCTTCTCCGAACCTTCCTCGGTCAGCAGCGCCTGGCGCTGCTTCTCGTCGAGGTCGTAGGTGGTCTTGTCCTGGATCAGTTCCTTGATGATGCCGTCGACGATCAGATACAGGTCCGACCGGTCCTCGGTCGGGCCCGAGATGATCAGCGGGGTCCGGGCCTCGTCGACCAGGATGGAGTCGACCTCGTCGACGATGGCGAAATGGTGCGGGCGCTGCACCATCTCGCGCCGATCATAGACCAGGTTGTCGCGCAGATAGTCGAAGCCGAACTCGTTGTTGGTGCCGTAGGTGATGTCGGCGGCATAGGCCGCCTGGCGCTGGCCCGACGACAGGCCGTTGACGATGACGCCCACTTCCATGCCGAGGAAACGATAGACCCGGCCCATCCACTCGGCGTCGCGCCGGGCCAGATAGTCGTTGACGGTGATGACGTGCACGCCCTTGCCCAGCAGGGCGTTGAGGTAAACGGGGGCCACGGCGACCAGGGTCTTGCCCTCGCCGGTGCGCATCTCGGCGATGCCGCCGTCGTGCAGGATCATGCCGCCGGCCAGCTGAACGTCATACTGGCGCTGGCCCAGCACCCGTTTGGAAGCCTCGCGGGCCACGGCGAAGGCCTCGTTCATCACCTTGTCGAGCGTCTCGCCACCCGCGATCCGGTCGCGGAAGGCGTCGGTCATCATCCGCAGCTCGGCGTCCGAAAGGGCGGCGAACTTGTCCTCCAGCGCATTGATCTTCTGCACCCGGCTCATGAAGTCCTTGACCTTGCGGTCATTGGAGGAGCCGAAAATCTTCTTGGCTATGCCGAGCATGGATGATCCGAAGGCGGGCGAGCGACAGGGGCTCTGGTACAGACAAGGTCCCGAAGGAGGGGCGACGGCTGCGCGGCGGGAAGAGGGCCCGGCGACAGCGGCCCGGTGCGCCTGTCACAGGCGCGCGCGAGGGCCGCGCGATCGTTCGAAAACCCCTCGACTTGGGCGCAGGCGGGACTTAAGCACCGACCTTATCCCTGTCAACGCGAGGGGCTTTTCCGCCCCGTGACGGAGCGCGCCCAAATGCGGCTTTTCAGCCCCTTCGTCCCCGTTCTTCTGGCGGCCGGTTTGGCCCTTTCGGCCTGTGGGTCGGGCGGGGGCTCGGACCGCGCGCCCGAGCCGGGCGACCGCGCCGTGGCCGAGGTCCAGGGTCAGTCCATCTGGGCGTCCGACGTCAAACGCGAGGCCGTGGCCCAGGGCCTGGTCGGCGAGGGCGAGCCGCTGGACGTCACCTCCGACCTGTTCCGCCGGGTCCTGGACGAGGTCATCGACCAGAAACTGCTGGCCCGCGAGGCGGAGCGCCGCGGCCTGGACAACTCCGCCTTGGCCCAGCGCCGCCTGGAGGCCACCCGAGAGCGCATTCTCGGCGACATGCTGGTCGAGACGGTGGTGAACGGCACCATCTCTGACCGCGCGGTCGAGACCATCTACCAGGAACAGGTCCGTCTGGCCCAGACGTCGGAGGAAATCCGCGTCAGGCTGATCCTGTCCCGGACCCGGCCCGAGGCCGAGGCCGTGATCGGCATTCTGGCCCAGGGCGCGGCCTTCGAGGCCGTGGCGGCGGAAAGCTCGATCGACGACGCCACCCGCTATTCGGGCGGCGATCTGGGCTACCGGACCATCGATGTCATGCCGGAAGCCTACAAGAACGCCCTGCGCGACCGGCCCGCCGGTTCGACCGTCGGCCCGTTCCAGACCGAGGGCGGCTGGGCGGTTCTGCGGGTCGAGGACCGCCGTCGCGAGACGCCCCCGACGCTGGAGCAGGCCCGGCCGCAGATCGTCCGCTACCTGACCTATGAAGGGGTGCGCCAGCTGCTCGAGGAGTTGCGCGGCAAGGCCGAGGTCGAGGTGCTGCTGGCCGGGGATACAGCCCGATCGCAGGAGCCGGCCTCCGCGCCGCCTGCGGCCGCGCCCGCCGGAGCCCCGCCGCCCGCCGCCGCG
>JBKBQO010000019.1:0-30408 GCA_046292645.1 Brevundimonas sp. | reverse complement strand
CCGCTGCTCCGGCCGCCGACGCCGCCATGGCTCCGGCCGCCGCCCCGGCTGCTCCGGCCGCCCCGGCCGCTCACTAAGTCGAGCGAAACGTCTTCGGACCGTCAGGTCCGTTGCAGGAAGGGCCGCCCCGCACGGGGCGGCCCTTTTTCGTCGCGCCATCCGGATGGACTGGCCTACTGTAAGGCGCCGCTGTTCGAACGGGCCGGTACGACGGCCTTGCCCGACAGCAGGCTCGCCGACCCATGAAGGAGCTCTTCGATGCGACTTGCCATTCTGATCCTGGCCTCCGCCGCCGTCGTCCTTTGCGCCTGTCAGAAGACGACCGAGGCGGCGCCAGAGGCCCCCCAGACGCAGGCTGCCGAGGCCGCCGGCGTCGCCGATGCGGACGCCCTGCGAACCATGGACGAGGCCGCCGCGGACGCCCGCGCCGCGGCTGAGGCGCCCGCCCCCGTCCAGACTACGGCGGCCGAGCCCGCTCCGGCGGAGACGGCCGCTTCGGCGACGGAGCCCCAGCCCGCGCCGGCCGCCGCGCCCGACGCCCACTGACAGGCCCTGCCATGGACGAAGACCGCTCGCCTCGGCTGATCTGGGCCGACGACGGTTCGCCGCGTTCGGGTCGGTTCGACGACGTCTATTTTTCGCGCGAGGACGGCCTGGCCGAATCGCGGGCGGTCTTTCTGGGCGGATGCGGTCTGCCCGACGCCTGGGCGGGCCGGAGCCGGTTCTGCGTCGGCGAACTGGGGTTCGGGACCGGTCTGAACATCGCGGCCCTGCTGGACCTGTGGCGGCGGGCGGGACCGCCGGAGGGGCGACTGAACCTGTTCTCGGTCGAGGGCTTTCCCCTGACGCGGGCGGAAGCGGCGCGCGCCCTTTCGGCCTGGCCCGAACTGAACGACGCGGCGGCCGCCCTGCTCGCCGTGTGGCCCGAGGGCACGCCGGGGTTCCATCGACTCGACCTGCCGGCGTTCAACGCCACGCTCGATCTGGCCGTCGGCGATGTCGGCTGGGCCCTGTCGGAATGGTGCGGATCCGCGGACGCCTGGTTTCTGGACGGCTTCGCCCCTTCGGCCAACCCGGCGATGTGGTCGGACCCCGTCCTGGACGGCCTCGCCGCCCGATCGGCGCCGGGGGCGCGCATCGCCACCTTTACCGTGGCCGGGGCCGTACGGCGCGGGCTGACCGAGCGCGGGTTCGTGGTGGAGAAGAAGCCCGGCCATGGCCGCAAGCGCGAACGGCTGGAAGCCCGCCTGCCAGCAGCCGCCGTCCTGGACGGGCTCGGACCAACGGTGGCCATTATCGGGGCCGGTATCGCGGGCGCCGCCCTGGTCCGGGTCTTCGCCGGATTGGGCGTTCAGCCGATCCTTATCGAGGCTGAGCGGGCGGGAGCGGGCGCCTCCGGCTTCCCCGCCGCCCTGGTGACTCCGCGGATGGACGCCGGAGATCGGGACATCGCCGCTCTTTACGCCCAGGCCCTCGAACGGGCGGCGGCCCTCTACGCCGTCGTGCCGGACGCGGTGATCGAGACGGGCGTGCTGCAGCTGGAGCAGGCGCCGCGCGACGCCGCGCGGTTCGGGCGGATCGCGGCCCAGGCCATCTGGCCGGAAGGGGCGATGACGGCGCTCGATGCTGTCGCCTGTTCGATGCGGCTGGGCGAGCCGGTGGCGAGCGGCGGATTGTGGATGCGGGACGCGCTGGCGGTGCGACCCGCCGCGGTGCTTGAGGCTTGGCTGGCCGGGGCCGAACGCGTGACCGCGACGGTCGGCCGGATAGAGGCCGTCGGGGGGCGGTGGCGGGTTCTCGATGCCGGCGGAGCGGTGGTGATCGAGGCCGATCTCGTCGTCGTGGCGGCCGGCTGGGGCGCATCGGCGTTGGCGCCCGACCTGTCCCTGACGCCGGTGTGGGGCCAGGCCGACTGGGTCGAGGGGCCGACGGTCGGCGCGACCGCCTGGGGCGGCTATGCGGCGCCGACGGGCGGAGGCCTGCTGTTCGGCGCGACCCACGATCGGGGCGAGACCGGCGGAGCCCCCTCGGTCGAGGCCAGCGCCCGCAATCTGGCGACCGTGGAGGCCCGGCTGCCGGACCTGGCGGCGCGGATCGTTGCGGCGGGGCCCGTTCAGGCCCGCACGGCCGTTCGGGCCACGACGCCGGACCGGCTGCCGCTGGCGGGCGCCGTGCCGGGCCCGGCGGGACTGTTCGTGCTGGGGGGACTGGGCTCGCGGGGCTTCTGCGCCGCCCCCTTGCTGGCCGAGCATGTCGCGGCCCTGGCGATCGGGGCGCCTTCGCCCTTGCCTGCAGCCTTGGCCGCGCGGATCGCGCCGTCCCGGGGAGCGGCCGTTCGCAGTCTTGTGCAACCCTCGGGGACGGAGGAGGGTTGAGCCGTCGGATCGCTTCAGGAGAGTTCCATGCGCGCCTGCGCCCTCGCCGTTCCCGTCCTCGCCCTCGTCCTGACGGCCTGCGCGCCCGTCCCGGAGGGCGGGATGACCGGCGGAGAGGCCCGCGCCCGTCAGTGTTTCGGCATCGACCGGATCGACAATTTCGAAGTGGGTCGACCCGACCAGCTGTTCGTCCGAGCTGACCGGGACGCCGTGTTCGAGCTGAATACGGTCGGCTGCGACAGTCTGAACGTCACGCCCCAGAGGCTCGCCCTGGTCCCGGACTATGCCACGGCCGGGAGGCTGCTTTGCACCGGCGACTGGGCGCGGATCGTCACGCCGGAGTCGCAATCGCCGGCCTCGGCCTGCCGGGCCCGGGTCAGCCACCGGCTGACCGAGGCCGAGGTCGCCGCCCTGCCGGCCCGGCAGCGACCCTGATCGCTCACGGCTTCTGGGCGTAGCCCAGTCGCTGGTTGAGCCGGTCGATCAGGTCGATGGCCGTGTCGGCGATGACCGAGCCGGGCGGATAGACGGCGGCCGCACCCATGTCGATCAGGGTCTGGACGTCGGACGGGGGAATGACGCCGCCGACGACGATCATGATGTCCGGCCGCCCCAGCTTCTCCAGCTCGGCCTTGAGCTCGGGCACCAGGGTCAGGTGGCCCGCCGCCAGGGATGAGGCGCCGACGGCGTGGACGTTGCGCTCCACGGCCTCCTTTGCAGCCTCCGACGGGGTCTGGAACAGGGAGCCGGCCGTGGCCTCCAGGCCGAGGTCGCCATAGGCGGTGGCGATGACCTTCTGGCCACGGTCGTGGCCGTCCTGGCCCAGTTTGGCGATCAGGATGCGCGGCGGACCGCCGTCGTTCTCGACGAAGGCGGCGACCATGTCGCGGGCGCGCGACATCTTTGGATCCGCGCCGGCCTCCTTGGCATAGACGCCGGACACGGTCTTCACCGTCGCCACGTGGCGGCCGAAGGCGGCTTCCAGCGCGTCGGAGATTTCGCCGACGGTGGCGTGGGCGCGGGCCGCCTGGACCGACAGCTCCAGCAGGTTGGCGGCGCCGCGCGCGCCCTCGGTCAGGGCGGCCAGCGCGGCCTGCGTCTTCGCCTCGTCCCGTTCGGCGCGCAGGCGTTTCAGCTTGTCGATCTGGGCCGTCAGGACGGCGGCGTTGTCGACCTTCAGCATGGGGATGTCGTCGACGGCGTCGGACAGGTAGCGGTTCACGCCGACGACGGTCTGCTGGCCGGTGTCGATCCGGGCCTGGGTGCGGGCCGATGCCTCCTCGATCCGCATCTTGGGCACGCCGGCCTCGATGGCTTTCGCCATGCCGCCGAGCGCCTCGACCTCGGCCATCAGGACGCGGGCCTTGTTCGCCAGCTCGTGGGTCAGGCGCTCGACATAGAAACTGCCGCCCCACGGATCGATAACCTTCGTCAGGCCGGTCTCCATCTGCAGCAGCAGCTGGGTGTTGCGCGCGATCCGGGCCGAGAAGTCGGTCGGCAGGGCGAGGGCCTCGTCGAGGGCGTTGGTGTGCAGGCTCTGGGTCTGGCCGCCGGCCGCGGCCATGGCCTCGACCATGGTGCGGGGCACATTGTTGAACACGTCCTGGGCCGCCAGACTCCAACCGGACGTCTGGCAGTGGGCGCGCAGGGAGAGGGAGCGGGGGTCCTTGGCGCCGAATTTCGACACTGCCTCGGCCCACAGCAGGCGGCCGGCGCGCAGCTTGGCCACCTCCATAAAATAGTTCATGCCGATGGCCCAGAAGAAGCTGAGCCGGGGGGCGAACCGGTCGACGTCCATGCCCGCCGCGACGCCCGCCTTCAGATATTCGACCCCGTCGGCGAGGGTGTAGGCCAGTTCCAGATCGGCCGAGGCCCCGGCCTCCTGCATGTGGTAGCCGCTGATCGAGATCGAGTTGAATTTCGGCGTTTCCTGCGCCGTCCAGGCGAAGATGTCCGACACGATCCGCATCGAGGGTTCGGGCGGATAGATGTAGGTGTTGCGGACCATGAACTCCTTGAGAATGTCGTTCTGGATGGTCCCGGTCAGGGCCGCGTGCGGCACGCCCTGTTCCTCGGCGGCGACGACATAGAGGGCCAGGATCGGCAGGACGGCGCCGTTCATGGTCATGGACACCGACATCTGGTCCAGCGGAATGCCGTCGAACAGGGTGCGCATGTCGAGGATGGAGTCGATCGCCACCCCGGCCATGCCGACGTCGCCCTTCACCCGCGGGTGGTCTGAGTCGTAGCCGCGGTGGGTGGCCAGATCGAAGGCGATCGACAGCCCCTTCTGACCGGCGGCGAGGTTGCGGCGGTAGAAGGCGTTGGACGCCTCGGCGGTCGAGAAGCCGGCGTACTGGCGCACCGTCCACGGATTGCCGGCGTACATGGTCGGATAGGGGCCGCGGACATAGGGGGCGATGCCCGGCAGGCCGTGGATGAAGTCCAGCCCCTCGACCGCGTCAGGGCCGTAGGCCGTGTCGACGGTCAGGCCTTCGGGCGTGTTCCAGGCGTCCCGGTCGGGGCCAGCGCCCGTGGCGCCGAGGTCGAGGGCGACCTTGGTGAAGTCTGGGGCGCTCATCGGGCGGCCTCCCAAGCCTGGGTCTCGAACAGGGCGGCGAACCGGACCGGGATCAACGGCTCGCAGGCGTCGCCGCCGGTCTGGCCGGCGGACCTCGGCTCGGCCTCGAACAGGGCGGGACGGGGGTCGGGATCGACGAATTTCGTCACCCCGACCATTTGCGCATGGCCGCCGGCGAGGGCCGCCTCGCGTTCGGCCCGGGCGGCGGCGACGCGGTCCTGAACGTCCCCGGTGCGCAAGGCGGTGATCAGCCCGCCCTCGCCCTCGATGCGCTGGAACTCGGCCCAGCCGGCCTCCGCCAGATCGCGGGTGCGGGCGTCGAGGAACCAGGACCCGGCGGCGGGGTCGTCGACGCGGCCGAGGTTGGCTTCCTCCATCAGTACGGCCTGGGTGTTGCGCGCCTGACGCCGGGCGAAGGCGTCGGAGCGGCCGTTGGCGCGCGACAGGCCGTCCAAGACCACGGCGTCGGCCCCGCCCACGGCTCCGGCGAAGCCCGCTGCGGTCAGGCGCAGCAGATTGGGCCAGGGATCGCGGGCGGACAGCATCCGCCGCGACGAGCGGGCCTCGATCACGGCGGGCGTCTCGACGCCGAACGCCTTGCCGATCGAGCGCCAGATCAGGCGCAGGGCGCGGACCTTGGCGAGGCCGTCGAAATATTCCTGATCGACCGAAACGCCGAGGATCGTGCCCCGCAGCGCGGCATCGACCGTCATGCCCGCCTCGACCGCCGCGCGGACGAGGGCGACCGCATTGGCCGCCGCGAAGCCCAGTTCCTGGCCGATCGAGCCGCCGGCCTCGTGGACAACACGCCCGCTCGCCATGAAGAACGAGGCCTCGGGGTAGGCGCCCGCATGGCGCGCCGCCGTATTGGCCGCCAGCATCAGGTGTTCGTCGACGCCGCGGGGCGCGGCGCCCGCCTCGGCGAAGGCGGACAAAGGGTCCATGTGGAACAGGAGTTTCGCCCGGGGCGAACCCTTGGCCGCGACCGCAAGGGCGTTGGCCGCGTCCGGGCCGTCGAGGCCGGCGTCGAGGCCGACCGCCGCCAGCTCCAGCGCGACGTCGGCCAGGGCGCGGGCCAGGGGTTCGGAGTCGGCCAGCACGCCGCCCTTCAGCAGGACGGAGGCGGCGCCGCCCTCGAGATCGGCCAGGACGGCGGCGTTCACGGTGGCGGCGTCATCGCCCTCCACCAGGGTGCGCACGTCCCAGGCGCGGCCGTCGGCGTCCGAGGGGCGGGGGGCGGAGAGCGGTTCTCCGCCGCTGGCCGCCGCGTACAGGGGCCGGATCGCCAGGCCGTCGGCGTCGAGGTGGACCAGGCTCTCCAGCGGCCGGTCCTTGAGCGCCTTTTCGGCCAGGACGCGCCAGTCGGCGGGGGACGGGGTCGGGAAGGTCATGCGTCTCCAATGCCCGCGCGGGCGCGCCGGGTCCAGTGACCAGGCCGGCAGGTTCCAGCCCGAAAAACACAGTCCAATGCGTCTGAAGAGTCGAATGAGTCCATTCGCTGCCCGGATTTGATGAGGCTAACGCCCGCCTGCGTCAAAACCGGACGCATCGATACGCCACCTGGACAGTTGCGATTGGGAACGGGCCGCCTACATCCAGCCCGAACAAAGCCGGAGCCCCCATGACCGACCTGTCCGCCTTTCCGATCACGCAGCGCTGGCCCGCGCAGCATCCCGACCGGCTGCAGCTGTATTCGCTGAACACGCCCAACGGGGTGAAGGCGTCGATCATGCTGGAGGAGATCGGCCTGCCGTATGAGGGGCATTTCATCGACATCGGGAAGAACGAGACCTGGACGCCGGAATTCCTGACGCTGAACCCGAACGGCAAGATCCCGGCCATCCTCGATCCCGACGGGCCGGGCGGAAAGCCGCTGGCCCTGTTCGAGTCGGGGGCGATCCTGGTCTATCTGGCCGAGAAGACGGGCCAGCTGCTGTCGGCCGATCCGGCGACCCGATACGAGACCCTGCAGTGGGTCATGTTCCAGATGGCGGCCATCGGTCCGATGTTCGGACAGGTCGGCTTCTTCCACAAATTCGCCGGCAAGGCCTATGAGGACAAGCGTCCGCTGGAGCAGTATGTCACGGAATCGAAACGGCTTCTGGGCGTGCTCGAGAACCGTCTCGAAGGCCGGGACTGGATCATGGGCGACTATTCGATCGCCGACGTCGCGACCTTGGGCTGGGTGCGCAACCTGGTCGGCTTCTACGAGGCCCGCGACCTGGTCGATTTCGACAGCCTGACCCATGTTCCCGCCTGGCTGGAGCGCGGCCTGGCGCGTCCGGCGGTGCAGCGCGGTCTGGAACTGCCCGCCCGTCCGTGAGACGGGGCCGCCGAAGCGGCCGCCGGCCCGGTCAGGCCGCGTTGGCGGCCTTGCCCGCGGCGGCTTTCAGCTTGTCCTGGTGCGCGCGCATGCCGATGGCGATCAACTCGGCGGCCTCGCCGGCGTCGCCCCAGCCCTTGACCGTGACCGACTTGTTCTTCTCCAGATCTTTGTAGCGGGTGAAGAAATGCTCGATCTGCTCGACCATGATGGTCGGCAGCTGCCGGTAGCTGGCGATGTCGGTGTAGTAGGGGTTCAGCTTGTCGACGGGGACGGCGAGGATCTTCTCGTCGCCGCCGGCCTCGTCTTCCATCTTCAGCACGCCGATCGGGCGCGAGCGGATGATGCAGCCGGGCACCACCGGCGTCGGGTTGAGCACGATCACGTCGCAGGGATCGCCGTCGTCCGACAGGGTGTGCGGGATGAAGCCGTAGTTGCCCGGATAGTACATGGCGGTGTGCAGGAAGCGGTCGACGAACAGGGCGCCCGAGGCCTTGTCCATCTCGTATTTCACCGGCAGGCCGCCCTGCGGAATCTCGATGATGACATTGATGTCCCAGGGCGGGTTCGGGCCGACAGGGATGGCGTCGATATTCATGGCGCGCTCGGTTTATGCTGCAGTGCGATACGAAACGGACGGGCGTGATAGGCGTGCATGGCGTCCGAAGCAAGGCGGAGCGGCAGCGGATGAAGAGTGCTAGTGAGCGAGTGGTGAGCGCGAGCGGGCCCGGCGGGAGAACGAAATGACCCTGATCGACTGGTTGGCCTTGAGCCTCTTCGCCCTGTGCTGGCTGGGCTACGGCCCGCTTCTGAACCTGCTGGCGCGACGCAGCGGCACGCTGAACGACGACATGCTGGTGATCCGCCGGGTGTGGATGACGGCCATGACGCATCGCGAAATCCGCCTCGTCGACAGTCAGTTGATGGGCCACACCATCAATTCCGGCGGCTTTTTCGCCTCGACCAATCTGCTGCTGATCGCGGCGGTGGCCAGCGTGCTGTTCGGCGGGGAACAGGCCCTGCAGGGCTTCGCCTCGGTCGGCGCCGAGGCGGTGCCGATGAAGCTGCTGGTCGCGAAACTGGCGCTAGTGCTGCTGTGCCTGGCGCGGGGGCTGCTGGATTTCATCTGGTCGATCAGACAGTTGAACTATGCCCTCGCCCTCATCGGGGCGGCGCCCGAGGTGCATACGGAGGCCGATCGGGCGGCCCTGGGCGAGGCGGCGGCCGATCTGCTGAACCCGGCGCTGAGCGCCTTCAGCCAGGGGGTGCGGGGCTATTATTTCAGCCTGGCGGCCGCGGCCTGGCTGTTCGGACCCCTGTGGCTGGCGGTCGGCGTGGCCGCCGTCTTCTGCCTGATGGTCTGGCGCCAGGCCGGTTCTCCGGCCGCCCGCGCGATCCGCAGCGCCCGACGGCTGCTGGAGCGGCCGTAAGGTGACAGCTGGTTACATAGCGTGAACGCAGTTGCGAGATAGGAGCTTGACGATTTGTGCGCTGCAACCTAGCTTGATTTTCGACGCCTCCGGGCGTCGTGCCCTTCTGGGCGTTTCCTCCCTATAGACTTCATGCCGCGCCTTCGGGCGCGGCTTTTTTTTCAGCCGTCGGCCAGCAGGCCGGCGATGACCCGCGCGACGCCCTTTTCCGTGCGCGACCAGCCGGGACCGGGGGTCCGGGCGGCCTCGTCGAAATACAGGGCGCGGTTCAGTTCGATCTGGATGGCGTGGAAGCCCTCGGACGGCCGGCCCCAGATCTGGGTGGTCCAGCCCCCGGCGTAGGGGTGGTTCAGGGCCACGCGCCAGCCCAGGGCCTCGAAACCCCGCCGCAGCCGCTGCGTCAGCGTCGCCGCGCAGGACGAGCCGTGGCGGTCGCCCAGCACCACATCGGGCCCTCGCGCCCCGCCGACGCCGCGAGTGGCCCGGGCCGGCATCGAATGCCAGTCGACCAGCACCGCCTCGCCATGCGTTTCGCGCGCCGCCCGCAAGGCGTCCGCCAGGGCTGCATGATAGGGGGCGTGGGTCCTTGCGATCCGGTCCCGCGCCTCGCCGAGGGTCAGGCGGCGGTCGTACAGCGGCCGTCCATCGCCGCTGAGCCGCGGGATGACGCCATAGCCGGCGGCGGTGCGGGCCGAGGGCGGGATGTCCGCCGCGCCCTCAATCAGGACGGGGTCGAGATCGGCCGGGTCCCGGTTCAGGTCGACCCATGCCCGGCCCAGGCGGGCCAGCACCAGGGTCGCGCCCTGTTCGACGCCGGGGGCGATCAGCCGATCGACGAGGGCGTCCTCGGCGCTGCGCAGACTGGCCTCGGCCAGGGCCGGGTCGGGCCGCATGGCCGGCGGATAGACCACGCCCGAATGGGGAGAGGCGAAGACGAACCGGCCGGGCGCGCGCGGGCGCCGGACGACATGGGCGTCGTCGCCCGCCCGTTCCGCCGCGGCCCCCTCCTGATCCATGCCGGTGCCATAGCCTGTTTCGCCGCTTCTTCCACAGCCGCGCGCTGTCGGGGAGCGCTGATTTTCATGGCGGGTTTACCAGTCGCGGCGTAGCGTCGCCGTAAGAACGACCGGGGCGGAAAGACCAAGATGGCGCGCATTCTACTGGCGGAAGACGATCACTCGCTTCGCGGCTTCCTCACCCGGGCGCTGGAGCGCGCCGGCCATTCGGTGGTCGATTGCGAGAACGGCGACGACGCCATCGACGCCCTCGACCAGGGGCCGTGGGACCTGCTGCTGACCGACATCGTCATGCCCGGCGCCGACGGGATCGAGGTGGCGCGCGTCGCCGCCGCCCGCCAGCCCGGCATCCGCATCATGTTCATCACCGGCTTCGCCGCCGTGGCCCTGTCGGCGGCCCAGGCCAGCCCCCAGGCCAAGGTCCTGTCCAAGCCGGTGCATCTGCGCGACCTCGTCGGCGAGGTGGAGCGGATGGTGGCGGCGGCCTGACGGTCCCGGGCGCCAATATGCCCCTTGCGGTGCCTTGGCCCCACGGGTTATAGACCGCGCCTTCCCGCCCCGAAGCCTCGGCTTCAGGGCCGTTTCGGCGGACGCGTAGCTCAGCGGGAGAGCACTTCGTTGACATCGAAGGGGTCACAGGTTCAATCCCTGTCGCGTCCACCATTCCTTCTCATCAGACAGCGCCGCACGCCCGTCACCGGGCGCGGCGGTTTCGCGTGCGGCTGAGCGCGGCGACGGACCCGCGAACGGGCCCGTCGACCGGCCCGATCAGGACAGGCGGCCCGCGATTCCTTCGAGCGTCGCCTTCAGGGCCGCGCGGCGCCGGGCCGGGGCGTCCTGGCCCGTGACGGCGATCTCGCCCGCCAGGGTCCGCAGCCGGCCCGCCACGGCGGCGTCGCGTGAACCGCCCTCGATCAGGGGCGCCGCGGCGTCGAGTTCCGCGGTGATGCGCGCCCGGGCCTCGGCCGGCAGGGAGTCGTCGCGGGCCATCTGGTCGAGATAGGCCAGGGCCACGACCGGATGGTCGGGCCAGCGCACCGGATACTGCTGCTGCGGGTTCACCGTGCCGCCCTGGTCGGCCATGGCGGCGGCGGCGATCTCATTGGCCGTCAGATGCTCGCTGGGCGTCAGGGCCAGGACGTCGAGGCCGCGGGCGATCTCGGAGCCATAGATGCGGCCGTTGTACCAGTAGACCGACCAGTAGCCGCCCATGGCGCCGTGCTGCTCATTAACCGGGCCGCGGTCGAAATACGCGATCTCGAACGGATGTGCCGAGTCGGTGAAGTCGCTGATCGAGAGGCCGCCCTGGTACCAGGCCTGGACGAACAGGTCGCGGCCCGGGACCGGGATCAGCGAGCCGTTGTGGGCGACGCAGTTTTCCTTGTCGCTCTGGGGCGCCGGCAGTTTGTAATAGCTGCGGAACACCAGACGGTTGTCGACGATGTCGTAGATGGCGTTGGCGCCCCAGTCCCGCGGGTCCTGGACGCGGCAGCGCGGCCGTCCGCCGCCGCCCCATTCGTCGGTGAAGACCACCTTGGTGCCGTCATTGTTGAAGGTGGCCGAGTGCCAGTAGGCGAAGCCGCTGTCGGTCACCGCGTCCAGCCGGCGCGGCGCGCGCGGGTCGGAGACGTCGAACAGGATGCCGTTCCCGGAACAGGCGCCGCCGGCGATGTTGCGGGTCGGGAACAGGGTGATGTCGTGGCAGTGGTCGGTGCGGTTGGTCGTCTGGGTGCCCTGGCCATGGTCGCCGCCGCGCCACAGGCCGGCGATCTGGCCGGTTTCGGCGTCGGCGAACACCGTCGGGCTGTCGATGATCCGCGACCGGGCCGGGTCGGCGAGGGGGATCTCGATCACATCGACGCGGAACAGGGCGGTGCGGTCGTCCCCGGCCACGCCGACGACGCAGCCGGCCAGTTCGCGCTCGTCGCGGATGCCGGCGGTGCCGGAGTTGTAGACGATCAGCCGGTCGGCATCGGCGTCGACCACCGAATGGGTGTGCGAGCCGCGGCAGGTCTGGACCTGGCCGACCTGGACCGGACGGCTCCGGTCGCTGATGTCGAAGATGCGCAGGCCGCGGAAGCGATCGGCGCTGGGCCCGTCCGGCACGCCCTGGCGACCGCAGTCGACGCGGCCGTTGGTCGATTCCACCGACATCAGCAGCAGGTCGCCGACGATCGAGACGTCGCCCTGGCCGCCGGGGCAGACCACGGAGCTGATCAGCTGCGGCTCGGCCGCCGCGCCCAGGCGGTACAGGTTGAAGCCGTGATAGTTGCCGACCGCCAGCAGATCCCCGGCGAAGGCCATGTCGGTGTTGGCGAAGCTGAGGAAGGGGGCGCGGCGGCTGAACTGGCCGGCCGTGCCCTGGCGGGCGTCGCCGTCGGCGGCCTCGGACGGCAGGGCGGGCGGCAGGCCGGCGGGGTTCTGCGGATCGAAGAAGCCCGTCGGCTTGGGCAGGCTGGCCAGCAGGGTCAGGTTGCTGGCCGCCTGTTCGGCGTCGCGGAAGTCGCCGCGCAGGGTGCTGCGAGGGTCGGCGGCGCGCTCGCGCAGCAGGGCCGCCATGCGGGCGATCTCGGCCTGCTGCTCATTGGTGACGTCATTGGCGAAGCGGAACAGCACCGGGTCATAGGCCGAGCCGGGGCGGGCGAAGAGGTCCGCCACCATCTTCACCGCCCCCTCGTGGTGGGCGATCATCAGGCGCAGGAATTGCTGGTCGAAGGCCTCGCCCCGCGCGGCGGCGAGCGCGGCCAGCTGTTCGGCGGTGGCCATGCCCGGCATGGCGGCGTGGTCGTTATGGGCGGCGCCATGACCGGCGCCGTGGGCGCTGTGGTCCATGGGGGAGGACGGATCCGGGGCGGTCTCGCCGCGCTCGCGCAGCCAGCCCTGCATGAATTCGATCTCGTCGGCCTGGGAGGCGTTGATGCGGCCGGCGATGTCGAGGATGGCCTGGGTGTTGGTGCGGTCCGCGACCAGGGCGGCCATTTCGACGGCCTGGGCGTGGTGGCCGATCATGCCCTGCATGAAGGCGACGTCGTCGGCCGAATAGCGATTGTCAGAGATCCGGGCGGCTTCATCGGCGTTCAGCGCGCGCGAGGCCTGGCCGGGAGCGCCCGGCTGGACGATCGGCGCCTCCTGGGCCGCGGCATGGACCCCCGTAAACAGGGCGCCGATCGCTACGGTGCAGGCCAGGGCGCGACGCGAAACGTGGAAGCGGGTCATCAGCGGTCTCTTCGGCAATGGGATACAGGACGCGGAGCGACGACCGGGATGCGTCCCGGACCGGACCTTTGATAAAGGCGGCGGCCGGCGAAGCAAGGCGGCAGGCCTCCCGGGGCGGCGGACGGTCGCGCTCAACCATCCGGTTCGCGCCTTGCGTCGAGTGTTATATCATAACATATACGTGGCCAAGGTCTGACCCGGGAGACGAGAATGGCGAGAGCGGCGACGTTCGACATGGCGGCGATCAGCCTGTCGGGTCTGTGCCTGGCGCACTGCCTGGCCCTGCCGCTGGCGGCCGCCAGCCTGCCGATGCTGGGCGTCTGGGCCGAGGCCGAGTGGGTGCACGCCCTGTTCGTCGTTGTGGCGGCGCCGATTTCCCTGCTGGCCCTGTATCGGTCATCCGCGCGCGGCCCGGGGGCCGGAGCGGCGATCCTGGCCCTGCTGGGGCTGGCGGCCCTCGCCGCCGGCGTCCTCGGATGGCCGGCGGGCGTGGACGAGACCGTCGTCACCGTGAGCGGCAGCCTGCTGCTGGCGGCCGCCCATGTGCTGAACTGGCGGCGGACGCGGCGTCCGGCCTGGAGCGGATCGGCCTAGCGCGGCGCCCGTTTGGCCAGGATGCGCTGCAGGGTGCGGCGGTGCATGCCCAGCCGCCGCGCCGTCTCCGAAACATTGTGGTCGCACAGTTCATAGACGCGCTGGATATGCTCCCAGCGCACGCGGTCGGCGCTCATCGGATTGTCGGGCGGCTCGGGCGCCTCGCCGGTCATCAGCAGGGCCTTGACCACGTCGTCGGCGTCGGCCGGCTTCTGCAGATAGTCGACCGCCCCCGCCTTGACCGCCGCCACCGCGGTGGCGATGGCGCCGTAGCCGGTCAGCATGACGATGCGGGCGTCCTCGCGCCGCTCGCGGATGGCCTCG
This sequence comes from Brevundimonas sp., assembly GCA_046292645.1. Taxonomy (GTDB): domain Bacteria; phylum Pseudomonadota; class Alphaproteobacteria; order Caulobacterales; family Caulobacteraceae; genus Brevundimonas. Next base: position 16,549 of record JBKBQO010000019.1, on the reverse strand, counting down.
ACGACCTTGAGGCCGTTGCCGTCCTCCAGCCGCATGTCGAGCACGGCATAGGCGGGGACCGAGGTCTTCAGGGCCTCGAAGGCCTCGGCCAGGGAGGCGGCGAGGGTGACCTCGAAGCCGCGGCTTTCCAGCGCGCGGCCCAGGCGGGTGCGAAGGGCGTTGTCGTCGTCGAGCAGCAGCAGGGTCTTGTCCGCCAGGGCGGCGATCCGGTCTTCGGCGTCGGGCATTAAACTCTCCAGCAGGCTCAGGTCGGTAACGATACGACCCCGGTCAAGGTTCGGACGAGGGGTGCGACATCACGACGGTATCTCCAGCGCGGGGCGCGGCCAGCGCACGGCGACGCGCGCGCCCTTGGGCTGGCTTTTCGGAACCTGTCCGCGGGCGGGCGCTGCGCCGCCGTCGCCGGGGCCGACGAAGACCTTGCCGCCCGTGCGCTCCAGCAGGGTTCGGGCGATGAAGAAGCCAAGGCCCATGCCGCCCTGGCTGGGGGCGATGGTCTCGGGCGGCGGGGCCGACTTCGCCGGCCTGCGGCCCTTGCGGCCGGGCGTGGCGGCGGCGACCGAGGCGGCGATCTGGGCCGCCAGCGCCCGTCGGGCCTTGCCCTGGGGCCGGCTGGTCACATAGGGCTCGCCCAGGCGGGGCAGGATGTCGGCGGGGAAGCCGGGGCCGTCGTCGACCACCTCGATTTCGATGAAGCCGGCGTCGACGATGGCCCGCACCCGGACCTTGCCGGCGGCGAAATCGGCGGCGTTCTCGACCAGGGTCGACAGGCCGTGGATCACCTCGGGCAGGCGGCGCACGCGGGGGGCGGGCTCTCCGGAGGCGGTGCGCACCGAGACCTCGAACTCCAGGTCGAAGCCGCGATGGGGCTCGACCACCTCTTCCAGCAGGGCCTTCAGCCCGACCTCGGCGAAGGCCGTCTCGCCGCCCTCCGGCTCCTGCGACAGGCGTTTGAGGATGTCGCGGCAGCGTTCGGCCTGCTGCAGGATAAGGGCGGCGTCCTCGGCCGCCGGGCCGTCCTTGGCCGAGGCGCGCAGCAGTTCCCGCGCCACCACCTGGATGGTCGCCAGCGGCGTGCCCAGCTCATGCGCCGCCGCCGCCGCCAGCCCGCCCAGGGCCGCCAGCCGCTGTTCCCGCTGCAGCACGTCCTGGGTCGTGGCCAGGGCCAGTTCCAGCTTCTCGGCGTCGGCCGCCACCCGCCAGGCGTAGGCGGCGGTGAAGATCACCCCCGTGATCAGGGCCAGGCCGATGCCGAACCGGTAGAGCGGCGGGAGGATCAGCTCGGTGCCCGCCTGCCAGGGCAGGGGCAGGGAGACGAAGAACAGGCTGATCGTGGCGCCCAGCACCATCAGCCCCATCAGCGCCGCCTGCCGGCCCGGCAGGGAGGCCGCCGCGACCGTCACCGGCGCCACCAGCAACAGGCAGAAGGGGTTCTGCAAGCCGCCGGTCAGGCCCAGCAGGACCGACAGTTGCAGGATGTCGAAGCCCAAATGCGCCGCCGTCATTCGTCCATCGGGCAGGGAGCCGTCGCTGCGCCGCAGCCGGGCGGTGGCGTTCAGGTTCATCGTCACGCTGGCGGCGATGGCGCCCAGACACCCCCACAGCGGCAGGTCGAAATGGAAATAGAGGGTGGCCACCCCGATGGTGGCGCTCTGCCCCAGGATGGCCAGCCAGCGCAGGATGACGAGGGTGCGCAGGGACAGGCCCCGCCCGCGGCGCGGCAGGTTGCGCCAGGCCGGGAAGCGGCCGGGGTCGTCCGGCGCAAAGGGCGACGGCGGGGCGGACTGCGGCTTTCGGGGCTCTTGGGACAGGCTCACGGCTCTTCTATAGACCGGGGATGCGCGGAGGTGCGCGATTTCGAGGGGGCCACGATGCCGCGCCGTTCCATCCTGCTGTTCGCCGGCGTCTGCGTCGCCATCGCCGCCGTCCTGGCCGTCGGGACCATCCTGGTGGTGAGCAGCCGCGGTGACGCGCCGGGCGTTGGCGTGGCGACGTCGAGCGGCCAACCCGACGTCGGCGGACCGTTCCAGCTGGTGAACCAGGACGGCCAGGCCGTCGACCAGAGCCTGCTGAACGGCAAATGGTCGCTGGTCTTCTTCGGCTTCACCTATTGCCCCGACTACTGCCCGACCACCCTCGGCATGCTGGAGGCGACGAAGACGGCGCTGGGCGACCGGGCGGACGATCTGCAGATCGTGTTCGTCTCGGTGGACCCTGAACGCGACACGCCCCAGGCCCTGAAGGACTATCTGTCGTCCGACGGCTTTCCCGAGGGGGTCATCGGCCTGACCGGCACGCCGGAGCAGATCCGCACCGTCGCCGACGCCTATCGGGCCGTCTATCAGAAGGTGGGCGAGGGCGAGGCCTATACGATAAACCACTCGCTGACGATCTATCTGATGGGACCGGACGGCCAGTTCCGCAGCGCCCTGGGTCATGACCTGGGGCCCGCCAACGCGGCCCGGATCATCGAACAGGCCATGGCGCGGGGGTGACCGCGCCATGGCCCGTCCGAGCTAGGCCTTGCGGCCTGCCGCAGCCTGCAGCTGGAGCCGCTTCAGTTCTCGCATCAGCCGGTTGGCCTGCATTTCCGGCATCATCCCCAGTTTGATGATCAAGGCCATCAGCAGCAGAACCGCGGCGGGCAGGCCCCAATGCAGGGCCGAGAGGACGGTCTCGGCCTGATAGAACCGCCAGCCCGCCCACAGGCCGCCGACGAACAGCGCAGCCTGGATCACCATCATGAGGATGTTGACCCAGCCGTTGCGTCCGCCGAGCAGGCCGAAGGCCTGTTCGAAGAAGCCTGGCTCGATCGCTGTCTCGCGGAACAAGGCCTTGTCCTCGCCATCCAGGGCCTCTTCGATCATCCGGTCGATATCCTGCATCACATGTCTCCTCCCAGACCCGCGCGCAGGGTGCGGCGGGCATGCATCAGGCGGGTCTTCACCGTGCCCGCCGGCACGTTCAGGGCGATCGCCACCTCGGCGACGCTCATATCCTCGAGGTAGAACAGGGCCACCGCGGCGCGCTGCGCCTGGGGCAGGGCCGCCAGGACGGCGCGGAGACGCGCCGAGCGGACTGGATCGGCGCTGTCGGTCTCCGTGGCCTCTGGCGGAAGTTCAGCCGCCGCCGCCGCCGCCGCCAGGTTCCGGTCGCGGCGCACCCGCCCGATCCGGCGGGCGCAGCGCCGGGTGACGATCTGGAAGGCCCAGGCGGGAAAGGCGCGCTCGTCCCGCAAACGGCCCAGGCCGCGGACGATCTCCAGCCAGCCGTCCTGGGCCGCGTCGCGCGCCAGGTCCGCGTCCCCGGTCAATCGCCAGGCGTGCGCCAACAGTTTCCGTCCCCAGCGACGCGCCAGAAGGTCGAAGGCCTTGCGGTCTCCCAGACGCGCAGAGGCGACGAGATATTCGTCGAAAACCTGCTCCTTCGTCCGGTCCATCGTCGCGTTCGCCCCGTTTGGATGAGAGGTGCCGACAAGTCGCGATCCGGTTCAATCCGTTCGTCGGGTTCTGCCGGCCGGCGTCCGGCGGCACGAGAATGTGATCACCGATAATCTTTTTGCAGTGCGGTGCGTTCTATGGTGCTCTGCCGCGTAACGGCGGGGGCCGCTTCAAGGATTCCATGCTCTATTCGCTTCACGAGCTCGCCTACCACTCGGCGACGCCGTTCCGGTTCGGGGCCCAGCTGGCCCGGCAGTTCTGGACGTCTCCCTTCAATCCCGCCTCCGACACGGCCGTCGGCCGCACGGCCTTCGCCTCGGCCGAGCTGTTCGAGAGCGTGACGCGCCGCTACGGCAAGCCGGCCTGGGGCCTGGAGACCATCGACATCGGCGGCCAGCCGGTGCGGACGACCGAACAGGTCATCTGGTCCTCGCCCTGGTGCAAGCTGGTGCGGTTCGCACGTCATATCGGCGACCTGAAGCGGGCGAAGAAGCCGACTGCGGCGCCGGCGGTGCTGATCGTCGCCCCGCTGTCGGGCCACTACGCCACCCTGCTGCGCGGGACGGTGGAGGGCTTCCTGCAGGACCACGACGTCTATGTCACCGACTGGACCAACGCCCGGCAGGTGCCGATGCTGGAGGGGCGGTTCGACTTCTTCGACTACATCGACCACGTGCGGACCATGCTGGGCCAGATCGGGCCGCGGGCCCATGTCGTCGGCGTCTGCCAGCCGGGACCGCCGGTTCTGGCCGCCTGCGCCCTGATGGCCGAGGACGGGGACGCCAACCGGCCGGCGTCCATGACCTTCATGGGGTCGCCGATCGACGCCCGGCTGTCGCCGACGGTGACCAACCAGCTGGCCGAGGCCAAGCCCTTCACCTGGTTCAAGTCGAACATGATCCACACCGTGCCCTGGCCCTATCCGGGGTTCGGGCGGCGGGTCTATCCGGGCTTCGTCCAGCTCTACAGCTTCATGTCGATGAACGAGGACAAGCATATCGACGCCCACCGCCGGTATTTCGACGACCTGGTGTCGGGCGACGGGGATGCGACCGAGAAGCACGAGGAATTCTACAACGAATACCTGTCGGTGCTGGACCTGAGCGAGGAGTTCTATCTCCAGACCATCGACATCGTGTTCCAGCAGCATCTGCTGGCGCGCGGCCTGCTGGAGCATCGCGGGCGCAAGGTGAATCTGGCGAAGATCGCGGACATCGGGCTGATGACCGTCGAGGGGGCCAGGGACGACATCTCGGGCGTCGGCCAGACCCAGGCGGCGCATACCCTGTGCACGAGCCTGACGGACGAGCATCGGACGCTGTACGTCGATCCCGAGGTCGGCCATTACGGGGTCTTCAACGGCCGCCGCTTCCGCGACGACATCTATCCGCGGGTGCGCGACTTCATCGCGACCCATGAGGCCCGAGTTGCAGTATCGGAACGGCCAGCGGCTGCCGCTTGACGGCCTGACGGCCAGGCTGTCGGTCAATCCCCGCGCGCGCCGGCTGTCGATCCGCATCGACGCCCGCGCCGGCGAGGCCGTGCTGATCGCCCCGTCGGAACGCAGGCTGGCCGAGGTGGTGGCCTTCGCCCGCACCAAGGCGGCGTGGATGCGCGAACGGCTGGCCGAGCGGCCGCAGGGGACGCCGCTGGCGCCGGGCGCGGTCATCGACCTGTTCGGCCGGCCGACGCGGCTGCTGGGGACGGGCGGTGCGGGCGCGGCGCGGCTGACCGAGGACGCCGACGGGCCGGTGATCGTCTCGGGCGGGGAGGGCGAGGCCTATGCCCGGCGGGTCGAGAACCTGTTCAAACGGGTGGCGCGGGACGCGCTGCAGACCCGCACCGAGGTGCATCTGCGCACCCTGGGCCAGCGGCCGGTGAAGCTGTCGATAGCCGATCCGAAGTCGCGCTGGGGGTCCTGCAGCCCTCACAACCGCAGCATCCGCTACAGCTGGCGGGTGGTCATGGCCCCGCCGGCGGTGATCGACTATCTGGCCGCGCACGAGGTGGCCCATCTGGTCCACGCCGACCACAGCCCGGCCTATTGGGCCGTGGTCCAGCGGCTGGTCGGCGACCACCGGCCGTTCCGCAAATGGCTGCGCGAGCACGGCGCGGCCCTGCACGCCGTGGGGCGATAGCCCATCAGAAGAACAGCGGCTCGGATCGCTTCTCCTGGGGCGGGGTCGGTTCGGGGCGCTGGGCCGGCTCGTCGCGTTGCGGCTGGGGCGCGGTCGGGCGGACCACGGCCGGGCCAGGCTCCGGCCGTCGCGGCGGCAGCGGATCGCGCGGGCCCGGCTGGATGACAGGGTCGTCCAGCGGATCGATCTCCTCGGCCGGCGGATTGTCGCCGAACAGGTCGCCGATCTGCCCGATCAGCCCCTCGACCGGGCTGGGCGGTTGCCAGCCCTCGGGCATGGCCGGGCCGTTGGGGATGGCCGGGGCGTTCAGGCGCGGCAGGGCCGCCTCCATGAAGCCGCGCCAGATGGCCGCCGGGGACGAGCCGCCGGTGACGCCGCGCATGGCGCTGTTGTCGTCCTTGCCGACCCAGACGGCGGTGACGAAGCCGCCGGTGTAGCCGACGAACCAGGCGTCCTTGTAGTCCGAGGTGGTGCCGGTCTTGCCGGCGATGTCGCGCCCGGCGATGGCCGCCGACCGGCCCGTGCCCGAGGTCATGACGCCGCGCAGCATCTGGTTCTGGTAGTAGAGATAGGGGTTGGAGATGGCCTGAACCGGCCCGCCCTCGCGGGAGGCGCGCTGGTAGATGACGCGGCCGCGCGGCGTGCGGATGCGGCTGATGCCATAGGCGGTGACGCGGCGGCCGCCGTTGGCGAAGGCGTCATAGGCCTGGGCCATCTCGAGCGGCGAGACCTCGACGGCGCCGAGGGCCATGGCCGGCTCGAGACCGATGCGGCTGGTGATGCCGAGGCGGCGGGCGGTGCGGGCGACGTTATCGCGGCCGATCTGGTCGGCCATGCCGGCGGCGACGGTGTTGGTCGACTGGGCCACGGCGTTGGCGAAGCTCATCTCGCCGGCGAAGGTCCCCGAATAGTTGCGCGGCGACCAGTTGCCGATGCGGATCGGCGCGTCATTGACCCGGGTCTCGGGCGTATAGCCGCTCTCCAGGGCCGTCAGATAGACGAAGGGTTTGAAGGCCGAGCCCGCCTGTCGCCGCGCATCGGTGGCGCGGTTGAACTGGCTGTCGGCGTAGGAGGCGCCGCCGATCATGGCCCGGACCCGGCCGTCGCCGTCCAGCGCCACCAGGGCCGCCTGCTGCACGCCCTTGGAGCGGTCGCGCTCGAGGATGCGCCGCACCGACCGTTCGGCCTGGGTCTGAAGGGTCAGGTCGAGGGTGGTCTCGACGATCATGTCCTCGGTCGGCTCGCCGACCAGTTCGCGGATCTGCTTGTCCAGCCAGTCGATGAAATACTGGGCGTGCTGGGTCGCCAGGGTGCGCGAGACGCGGACCGGCTCGGTCACGGCCTGGGCGCGCTGTTCGGGCGTGATGACCCCGGCGTCGACCATTTCGTTCAGCACCACGGTCGCCCGCGTGGCGGCCCGCTCGCTCTCGGACACCGGCGAATAGCGCGACGGGGCCTTCAGCAGGCCGGCCAGAAGGGCGGCCTCGCCGACGGTCAGCTGTCGCGCGCTCTTGTCGAAATAGCGCTGCGAGGCGGCCTCGATGCCATAGGCGCCGGCGCCGAAATAGACGCGGTTCAGATAGAGGGCGAGGATTTCTTCCTTGGAGAATTTCATCTCCAGCCAGACCGCCAGCATCAGCTCCTGAACCTTGCGCTTCAGGTTCTGGTCCGGCGACAGGAACAGGTTCTTGGCCAGCTGCTGGGTCAGGGTCGAGCCGCCCTGGACCACGCGGCCGGCGCGCATATTGGCGCTCATCGCCCGGCTCATGCCGATCGGGTCGAAGCCGGGGTGGTGGTAGAAGCGCCGGTCCTCGATGGCGATGAAGGCGGCGGGGACATAGTCGGGCAGGGCGTCGAGGTCGGCCGGCGGGGCCTGCTGGGTGCCCCGCACGGCGATCAGGGCGCCGTTGCGGTCCAGATAGGTGATCGAGGGCTGGCGATCGACCTCGTACAGGGCGGAGGTATCGGGCAGGTCGCGGGCGAAGACCGCGAAGAAGACGACCATGAAGATGGCGCCCCAGACGGCCAGGACGGCGCCCCAGTACATCACCTGCTGCAGGCGGGTGCGCGCGGGCCGGGGACCGCCGCCGCCGCCGCCGCCGCGTCCGAAGCTGAAGCCGGAACCCGCCATGAAAACCTCACCTGACCTGGACCGGTCGTAGCCGATCAGGCCGCCAACGGAAACGCCCCCGTGTCCATCACGGGACCGTGAGGGACGTTTCCGCCGAAACCATGACGCTTACGGGCTCTATTCTAAAAAGGCGTTCACCTCGGCGGCGAACCGGGCGGGCTGGTCCAGCATGATGAAGTGGGCGCTGTCGTCGATCCGGGTCAGGCGCGCCGAGGGCAGGGCGGCGAAGGAGGCGCGATAGATGCCGTCGACCATGTCGTTGGTCATGCGCGGGTCGTTGAACCGGACGTACAGCACCGTGGTCGGGGCCGTGATGCGCGGCAGTTCGGGCCGCAGGTCGGTGACGACCAGTTCGCGGAAGGCGCCGGACGACACCTGCTGGTCGCTGGTGCGGCTGTCCTCAAGCGGGCCGGCGCGCAGGGATTCGGTGTTGATCATGCCGACGATCTGGGCGTCCGCCTGGGCCTGGTACTGTTCCCGCGGCGAGGTCGCCATGCCCTGGTAGATCTGGTCGGCCATCGGCGTGACGCTTTCGGCCGTCGCGCCGGGCGCGCCGAACATCGCCCCCATGAAGGGCACCATGTCGACGACCATCAGCCGGCCGACGCTGTCGGGATGGCGGGCGGCCAGCATCATGCCGATGGTGCCGCCCATGGAATGGCCGATGACGGCGGGTTTGTTCAGCCCCTGTTCGGCGATGTAGCGGGCCAGATCCTCGGCCACCGGCGCGGAGACGGGGCCCGTGGCGTTGTCCTGGGCCGGGGCGCCGGCGAAGCCCTGGATGTGGATGCGGTGCACGCGGTAGCGGCCCTTCAGCTGTTCCGTCAGTCCGTCCCAGACCTCGGGCGAGGAGCTGAGGCCGGGGATCAGGATGACGTCGCCGACGGGGTCCGCGGGACCGTCGACGCGGACGTGGAAGCGGCCCGACTCGAAATCTGCATGGGCGTGGCCGTGCCCGGCGCCGTGGCCCGCACCGTGGCCGGCGCCGTGCGACTGGCCGTGGTCGCCGTGCGACTGGGCGAGGGCCGGCGCGGCGGCGACGAGTGACAGGGCCCCGGCGAGGGCGGCGATGGCGGTCATGGTCTTCATGGCGTGGTTCCCGATGGGCGAGCGATGCGCTGCGTCTGTCCCCTAGTCGTCACAGAGGGCGCGAACGGATGCGGCCGGTCAAGACTTCGCGGCCGCGGCCCGCTAAACTGGGGGCATGACCCCCGCCGACAGCGCTCCCGTCTCCGCCGCCTCGCCCGAGGCCAAGGCCCCGCCCGCCGCCTTCGGCAAGGGGTTCGTGCTGGACGCCTGGTATTTCGTCGCCCTGGCGCGCGACGTCGCGCCGGCTTCGCTGAAGCGCCATGAGCTGCTGGGCGAGCCTGTGCTGGTCGGCCGCACCCGGGCCGGTCAGGTCTACGCCATGCGCGACATCTGCCCGCACCGCGCCGCCCCCTTGTCGGCCGGACGGCTTGTGGAAAAGCCCGGCGAGGGCGAGACGATCGAATGCTGCTACCACGGCTGGCGCTTCCGACCAGACGGGGTCTGCGCCGCCATCCCTTCGCTGGTCGAGGCCCAGCCCTATGAGGCCGAACGCATCCGGGTGCGGTCCTATCCGGTCCGCGAGAGCCAGGGGATGGTGTTCGTCTGGATGGCCGCCGATCCGCGCAACCCGACGGAGCCGGATCACGAACCGCCGCAGTTCCCGGGCGTCGTCGGCGGCGAGGCCAAACTGGTCGAGTCGATGGATTTCGACGCCCATGTCGATCATGCCGTCGTCGGCCTGATGGACCCCGCCCACGGGCCCTATGTGCATCAGCAGTGGTGGTGGCGGTCCGAGCATTCGATGCATGAGAAGGCCAAGGCCTTCGAGCCGCGCGAGCACGGCTTCGCCATGGTCCGCCACGCCCCCTCGTCGAACAGCCGGGCCTATAAAATCCTCGGCGGGGCGCCGGCGACCGAGATCACCTTCCGCCTGCCCGGTTATCGCTGGGAGCATATCCAGGTGGGCGAGAAACAGGTCCTGGCCCTGACCTGCCTGACCCCGCGGACGGAGACCCGGACGACGATCACCCAGATCTTCTGGTCAGACCACTGGGTGTTCGGCCTCGCCAGGCCCTTCCTGCGGATGGGCGTCATCGCCTTCCTGAAACAGGACGGCGGCATGGTGAACCTGCAGAACGAGGGCCTGCGTTACGACCCGGCCCTGATCTGGATCGACGACGCCGACAAACAGGCCAAATGGTACCAGCAGCTGAAGCGCGAATGGACGAAGAGCCGGGCCGAGGGGCGGGCCTTCGCCAATCCCGTGAAGGCGGCGGTTCTGCGTTGGAAGAGCTGAGGCTCCTGGAGCGGAAGATCGCAAGGACCGCGGGATTATGCGCGCCTCAGGACTTGAGCGCGCGCTGAGCGGCTTTCTCCTGCCAGACGCTGATCGGGCCGAAAAAGGCGGCCAGGACGATAAAAATCGTGAAGCCCGCCGCGACCTGGGGGCTCGGCAGCAGCGGCCAGGCCGCAGCGAAGAAGGCTGCAATCAGCAGGTTCGCGATCACGACCGCCCAACGACCCGACGGCGCGCGGCTGCGCAGAGCGACAATGTTCATGAGCGCGCAGCAGACGACGGCCAGGCCGCTTCCGGCGAACCACAGCGCCTCAAGGGAAAGGCGCCCGTACATCGGAAGCGTGAGGGTCAGGTGCAGGACGCCCAGGAGCAGGCCCAGAGACGTCAGCAGCCACGTGGCTTTCCGGGTCATGCGCTGCGCTCAAGGCGACGGGCCAGGGCATGAGCGAGGGCGGCGATCCCCAGGAATGTCGCCAGGATCAGACAGGCCTCTACGGACAGGGCGCGGACAAATCCTGGCGGCTGAGCGGCGCCGCCCAGCCATGCGGTCACAAAGACAGTGTTCAGCGCGAGACCGCCGAGTGCGAAGACGGACATGCCGCGAAGACCCCATCGAACGGTTGCGGCGGCTCCCGCCGCATAGGCGAACCCGAGCACGGTCATCATCGGATCAAGAGGCCCGAACGTCCCGAGCAGGGCATGAATGGTCACCAGTCCGGCCAGCGATGCACTGGCGGCGACAAGACCGCCCTGGGTGACCCTGCGCACTCCCTCCGGCGTCCAGATGCGCCAGACAACCGCCGCCGCCAGACAGCCGCTTGCGAAGCGAAGTCGCTGCGGCGCCGGAATGAATTCGAACTCCGTCTGCATCGCCCTGAACCAGATCTCACGGTCGGCAGGGCCGATCTTGATGGCGAAGTCGAACAGCAGTGCGGTGAGTCTGGTCATGCCATGGCCTCTCTGGAACGCGATTTGGACGGCCTGGCCGGTTTGACGGATTGGGCGCGGGCGAACTCGATCCCTGCACTCGTCAGTCGATAGGCGTGCCTGGGAGGGCGACCCGGCTGCAAGGACGGCCTCCACTCCGACTCCAGGAGGCCCTGGTCGGCGAGGCGGGCGAGGGTCGGGTAAAGGGTGCCGGACCCAAGCCCGGTCAACTTGCTCAGCTCATAGCCATATCGCCACGCCTGAGGCTGGTCGGCGAAGCGGGCGAGCAGGACGCGGGTCTGGCTGGAAGCGTTTGCGGGGCGTGTCATTTGCTTAACTCGCCATATGTCGAGTTACGAGTCAAGCGTCATTGTCGATGGGGCGCGCGCTGGGACCGGCCTCGCGGCGACCGGCAACGAAAAAGGCCGCGACGGCGAACGTCGCGGCCTTTCGGAAGGTTGACGGGCGTCGCGCCCTATTGCCGGCTGAGCTGGCCGGCCAGGATGACGTCGATCTGCTTGGCGATCCGGGGGGCCAGCTGCTGCATGGTCCAGCCGTCATAGGCGGCGCGGCGATAGTTCGACAGATAGGCGTCGTAGATGAGGTCGCTGAGCAGGCGGACGTCGGCGTCCTGGCGCAGTTCGCGGTCGGCCACGCCGGCCTGCAGGGCGTCGGTGACGACCGAGATCAGGGGCTTGATGGCCTCGCGGGTGCGCATCTCGGCGGCGACGGGCTGGAACCAGGAGCGGGCCAGGACCGCCTGCACCAGCGGCAGCTGCTCCAGGGAGTTGTGATAACCGGCGGTGAGAACCGCCAGCAGGCGGGCGCGCAGCGAGGTCTCGCCGGCGGCGGCGGCCTTGAGGGCTCCGGCCAGTTTGATCATGTCCTCGGACAGCACAGCCTCGAACAGTTCGGCCTTGTCCTGGAAGTTGGCGAAGACGGCGCCGGTCGACATGCCGGCACCCTTGGCGATGTCGCGGATGGTGGCGGGCTCGTAGCCGCGCTCGGCGAACAGGCCGCGGGCGGCGTCCAGCACCTTCTGGCGGGTGCGGACCTTGGCGGCCTGGCGGCGGTTCAGGCGAGGGGTCTCGCCGTCGATGTCGGCGGTCTCGGACGGGGTCAGGGCGATATCTCGCATGAATCGTTTACTCACTGAGCGACGGTGTTCGGGGCGACCGCCGTTGGAACTACAGGCCGAAACGACGGCGATCCTGGGCGGGCGCGGGGCCACGCCTGGAAATCGCCTGCTCGGGGGGAAGCGGGGCTAACACCACGTAACGATGACCAAAATGGGGTGAGGGGATTAATGTCTCGGCACGTGAGACAGTAAACGCCGCTATGCGGGATTTTCGTCGGTGTGGCTCAGCGACGCAGGGTCGATCGCAGGGCGCGCGGCGGCCGCGCCGGGCGATCGTCCGGCCGGGCGTCCTGGAAATCCTTGCGGAAGGCGTCGCGGCGCTCGTGGATGGAGGCGAGCACAAGCCCCATGGGGACCCCGAGATCGATCAGGGTGTTCTCGGCCAGCTGCAGGCTGGCTTCGGTGGTCTCGGGCACCGCGTCGGTGACGCCGAGGGCGTACAGGCGCGCGGCGTGTTTGTGGTCGCGGGCCCGGGCGATCAGGATCAGATCGGGGCGCAGCGAACGCGTCGCCATGACGACCTCGTCGACCTTGGCTGGCGCGTCCATGGTGACGACCACGGCGCGGGTCGTGTCGATGCCGCAGCGCTGCAGCATTTCGGTCCGGGCTGCGTCGCCGTAGAAGACATTGGCCCCCTCGGCTCGCCCCTTGGCGACGGTCGAGGCGTTGGCGTCGATGGCCAGGAAGGCCTGGCCGTGCTCGGTCAGCATCTCGCCCACCAGCCGCCCGACCCGGCCGAAGCCGACGATCAGCACCTGGCCCTCGGTCGCCGACGGCGGCTCCATGGCCTCGATCGGGAGATCGGGCAGGGCCGGGCCCGTGAGTTTCAGCACGCGGTCGGCGATGGCCGCCATCAGCGGGATGGTGAAGATGCTGATGGTCGCGGCCATGAGAACGGTCTGGGTGAAGGCGGGGGCGGCGATCCCCTCGACGAGGCCGGCGCCGAGGATGACGAAGGCGAATTCGCCAGCGGGCCCCAGCACCAGGGCCGTCTCGATGGCGGTGCGGGCTTTCAGCCCCCACAGGCGGGCGAGGCCGAAGATCAGCCCGGCCTTGAGCACGGTCAGCATGGCGGCCAGGCCGAACACGGCGGCGGGTCTGGCGGCGACGGCGTCGAGATCGAGGCTGATCCCGACCCCGACGAAGAAGACGCCCAGCAACAGGCCCTTGAACGGTTCGATGGAGATCTCGACCTCGCGCCTGAACTCCGTTTCGGCCAGAAGCAGGCCGGCGATCAGGGCGCCGAGGCTCATCGACAGACCGGCCGCCTGGGCCGCGACGCCGGCGCCGACCACGACCAGCAGGCTGGCGGCGACGAACATCTCCTGCCCCTGACCGGTCGCCTTGGCCCGGGCCACGGACCGGAACATGGGCCGCAGCACCAGCCGGCCCAGCAGCACCAGCAGCGCCAGGCCGATGGCCGCCGGGATCAGGGTCAGCAGGGCGGGACGCAGGACCGCCGGGTCGAAATCGGCGCCGCCGGCGCCGCTGGACGCCAGCGCCGCCAGGACGGTGACGGTCACCAGGATCGGGGCCACGGCCACGTCCTGGGCCAGGAGGATGGAGAAGGTGGCGCGGCCGGCGGTGGTCTTGATCCGCCCGCGCTCGGCCATCACCGGCATGACCACGGCGGTCGAGGACAGGGCCAGCCCCATGCCCAGCACCGCCGCCGAGACCAGCGGCTGGCCCATCCAGACGAAGGTGGCGGCCAGGGCCACGGTGCAGACGGCCACCTGGGTCAGGCCGAGGCCGAACACCAGTTTGCGCATCGCCCTGAGCCGCTCCCACGACAGTTCGAGGCCGATCATGAACAGCAGGAAGGCGACGCCGAGCTCGGACAGGGACCGGATCTGGCCGGCGTCGGAAATGGTCAGCCAGGACAGCCAGGGTGCGCTGTCGGCCAGTCGCGCCAGGCCGTCAGGACCCAGCAAGACCCCGGCGGCGAGAAAGCCGAGCACGGGACTGATCTTCAACCGGTTGAACAGCGGCACGACCACGCCGGCCGCGGCCAGGAAGACCACCAGATCCTTGTATTCGCCGCCCCCGCCGTGAGTCGCCATTCGTCCTCCGTCCGGGGCCAGCCTACAGGCTGAACTGCCATACTGTCCGGCTTGCCGTCGATTGATGACAAAAAATTCAGGCGACAGGACGGGCGCGGGGCGTAGGGTCGCCGCCGACGCTGTCCCAAGAGACGCGAAGTCGAGGAATTCCCATGAAGAAACTGCTTTTCGGCGCCGCGCTGGGCGCCCTGCTGCTGCCCGCGTCCCTGGCCTTCGCCCAGGTCGGCGGCGAGGATCACGGCCACGCCTGCCTCGACGAGAGCTGCACCGTCTATGAACTGTTCCAGACCCCGGCCCCCGGCGCCACCGTGCAGGGCTACCAGGGCGTCGAAGCGCCCCGCTACGGCACCTGGGGTTTCGACCTCGCGGGCCGAGACACCTCGGTGCGTCCGGGCGACAGCTTCATGCGCTACGCCAACGGCTCGGCGCTGGACCGGCTGCAGATCCCGTCGGACCGCACCTCCTATGGCTCGTTCAACCTGCTGCGCGAACTGTCGGACAACCGCGTCAAGGTGATGATCGACTCGCTCGTCGCGCGCACGGACCTGACGGCCGGCTCGGACGAACAGAAGATCGCCGACGCCTATCGCTCCTACATGGACGAGGCCCGGATCGAGGCGCTGGACGCCCAGCCGCTGCAGCCCTATCTGGCCGCCATCCGCGCGGCTGACACCCATGACGCCATGGCCGTGTACATGGGCCAGACCCAGGGCCGCATCGGCGCCTCGATCTTCGGCACCGGCATCACCATCGATCAGAAGGCCCCGACCCGCTACGTCGTCTCGACCGGCCAGTCCGGCATCGGCCTGCCCAACCGGGACTACTATCTGGAGGCCCGCTGGGCCGACAAGAAGGTGCTGTACCAGGCCTATGTCGCCCGCATGCTGGAGATGATCGGCTGGGACAATCCGACGGCCGCCGCCGAGGCCATCGTCGCCTTCGAGACCCGCATCGCCGAGGCCCACTGGACCCCGATCCAGAACCGCAATCGCGACGAGACCTATAACGAATACACCATCGACCGTCTGGCCGCCGAGGCCCCGGGCTTCGCCTGGCAGGACTATTTCACCGCCGTCGGCGTGGGCGAGGTTCCGCGTCTGATCGTGCGCCAGGACACGGCCATGGCCCCGATCGCGGCGATCTACGCCGAGACCCCGATGGAGGTGATCCAGGCCTGGCAGGCCTTCCATTCGGTCGACGACGCCGCGCCGCGCCTGTCGCGCCGCTTCGCTGACGCCCAGTGGGAGTTCCGTTCGCGCGACCTGCAGGGCCAGCCGATGCAGCGCCCGCGCGACAAACGCGGCATCAGCTTCGCCGAGGGCATGCTGGGCGAGGCCGTCGGCCGCCAGTATGTGGCCGAATATTTCCCGGCCGAATCCAAGGCCCAGATGGAGGAACTGGTCGCCAACCTCCGCATCGCCCTGGCCAACCGCATCCGCACCTACAGCTGGATGAGCCCGGAGACCCAGGCCGCGGCGCAGGAGAAGCTGGAGAAATTCACCGTCAAGATCGGCTATCCGAACAAATGGCGCGACTACTCCGGTCTGGAAGTCCGCCCCGACGACCTGTTCGGAAACACCGAGCGCGCCGGCGTCTTCCAGTGGCAGTACCAGCTGAACCGCCTGAACCAGCCGGTCGACAAGGACGAGTGGGGCATGACCCCGCAGACCGTGAACGCCTATTACAACTCGGCCAATAACGAGATCGTCTTCCCGGCCGCCATCCTGCAGCCGCCCTTCTTCGACCCGAACGGCGACGCGGCGGTCAACTACGGCGCCATCGGCGGGGTCATCGGCCACGAGATCGGCCACGGCTTCGACGACCAGGGCTCCAAGTCCGACGGCGACGGCGTGCTGCGCAACTGGTGGACGCCCGAGGACAAGGCCAATTTCGAGGCCCTGACCGCGCGTCTCGGCGCCCAGTACGACCAGTTCGAACCCCTGCCCGGCTTCCCCGTCCAGGGCGGCCTGACCATGGGCGAGAACATCGGCGACGCCGCCGGCGTGGCCGTGGGTCTGGAGGCCTATCACCTGTCGCTGAACGGCCAGCCCGCCCCGGTGCTGGACGGCCTGACCGGCGACCAGCGCTTCTTCCTCGGCTGGGCCCAGGTCTGGCAGTCGAAATACCGCGAGGACGCGCTGAAACAGCAGATCGCCACCGATCCGCACAGCCCGGCCGAATTCCGGGTCATCGGCCCGGTGCGCAACGTCGACGCCTGGTATGAAGCCTTCGACGTCCAGCCGGGCGACAAATACTATCTCGCCCCGGAGGACCGGGTCCGCATCTGGTAGGCCTGAACGCCTGAACGAACAGAAGGGCCGGAGCATCAGTGCTCCGGCCCTTTTTGCTGCGCGTCTCCCTCCCCCTCCGGGGGCGGGTCGGCGCTGCG
>JBKBQO010000018.1:0-31148 GCA_046292645.1 Brevundimonas sp. | reverse complement strand
CCCGCGCGCCCCGTGGTCAATTTCGGCCAGCGCGTGCCCAAGTCCCCCAACCCCGCCCGCGCCCCGGCCGGACCCGCCTTCGGCGGCCGCTCGGCCCGCGAGGAAGCGATGGGCGGCGGCGAGCGCGCCTATTCCGACCGTCCCGCCGCCCCGGCCCGCCCGACCGGCCGTCCGGCCGAGCCGGTCCGCTATTCGGCCCTGACCCCGCGGCCCGCGCCGGGCGCCGCCCGTCCGGGTCCGCGCACCGGCCCCGGCGGCCGTCCGACCCCGAACGCCCCCCCGGCCGAGGCCAATGTCCTGCGCCCGGCTCGCGCGCCCGGCGGCGGCTTCGCCAAGCCGCTGAAGCCCGAGGATGATCGCGACAAGCGTTTTTCGGACGCCGGCAAGGCCGTCAGCCGCACCCGCGGCGAGCCCAAGCGCCGAGAAGGCCGCCTGACCATCCAGTCCGTGGCCGGCGACGGCGACACGGCCGAGCGGATGCGTTCGCTGGCCTCGGTCCGCCGCGCCCGCGAACGTGAAAAAGAGAAGCGCAAGGGCGGCTCCACCGACGCCCCGAACCGTCCGCGCGAGGTCGTCATCCCTGACGTCATCACCGTCCAGGAGCTGTCCAACCGGATGGCCGTGCGCGGCGTCGACATCATCAAATTCCTGATGAAACAGGGCCTGATGATGAAGATCAACGACGTCATCGACACCGACACCGCCGAGCTGGTGGCTGACGAATTCGGCATGACCGTTCGCCGCGTGTCGGAAAGCGACATCGAGACCGGCTTCCTGTCCGACGCGATCGACGACGAGGCGACCACGCCCCGCGCGCCGGTCGTGGCCATCATGGGCCACGTCGACCACGGCAAGACCTCGCTGCTGGACGCCTTGCGCACCACCGACGTCGCCTCGGGCGAGGCCGGCGGCATCACCCAGCACATCGGCGCCTATCAGGTGCGTCTGGAAAGCGGCGACCGCGTCACCTTCCTCGACACCCCGGGCCACGCCGCCTTCTCGGCGATGCGCGCCCGCGGCGCCAATGTGACCGACATCGTGGTTCTGGTCGTGGCCGCCGACGACGGCGTCATGCCCCAGACCATCGAGGCCATCCAGCACGCCAAGGCGGCCGGCGCCCCGATCATCGTGGCGGTCAACAAGATCGACAAGCCGGACGCCAATCCGCTGAAGGTCGTCAACGAACTGCTGCAGTACGAGGTCATCTCGGAAACCCTGGGCGGCGACGTGCAGATCATCGAGGTCTCGGCCAAGGAACGCACCAACCTGAACGGCCTGATCGACGCCATTCTGGTGCAGGCCGAGGTCATGGACCTGAAGGCTGATCCGGAACGTTCGTCGGAAGGCGTGGTCATCGAGGCCAAGCTGGACAAGGGCCGCGGCCCGGTCGCTACCGTCCTGGTCAAGCGCGGCACCCTGCGTCGCGGCGACATCGTCGTGGCCGGTTCGGCCTGGGGCAAGGTTCGCGCCCTGCTGAACGAGCGCAACGAACAGCTGACCGAGGCCGGTCCGTCGGTTCCGGTCGAGATCCTGGGTCTCGACGAGGCCCCGAGCCCCGGCGAACCGCTGGCCGTGGTGGAATCGGAAGCCCGCGCCCGCGAGCTGACGGAGTACCGCGCCCGCATCAAGCGCGAGAAGCTGACGGGCGGCATCAACCAGGTCAGCCTGGTCGACATGATGTCCAAGCTGCAGTCCAAGAAGGTCTCGGAACTGCCGGTCCTCATCAAGGCCGACGTCCAGGGCTCGGCCGAGGCCATCGTGGGCTCGCTCGAGAAGATGGGCAACGAGGAGGTCCGCGCGCGCACCGTCTATTCGGGCGCCGGCGGCATCACCGAAAGCGACGTGCAGTTGGCCAAGTCGGCCGGCGCGCCGATCCTCGGCTTCAACGTCCGCGCCTCGAAGCAGGCCCGCGACCTGGCCGAGCGCGAAGGCGTCGAGATCCGCTACTATGCGATCATCTACGACCTGCTCGACGACATGAAGGGCGTGCTGTCCGGCATGCTGGCGCCGCTGCAGCGGGAAACCTTCCTGGGCAACGCCGCCGTTCTGCAGGTCTTCGACATCTCCAAGACCGGCAAGATCGCCGGTTGCCGGGTGTCCGAGGGCGTGGTCCGCAAGGGCGCCAAGGTCCGGATCATCCGCGACGATGTCGTGGTTCTGGAGCTGGGCACCCTCACGACGCTCAAACGCTTCAAGGACGAGGTCAACGAGGTCCCGTCGGGCCAGGAGTGCGGCATGCATTTCCAGGGCTTCCAGGACATCAAGGCCGGCGACTACATCGAGTGCTTCACGGTCGAAGAGATCAAGCGCACGCTCGACTAGGGACGTATCCTGCCTCTCCCTCCCCCTCCGGGGGAGGGATGTCGGCGCGTCAGCGATGACAGGGTCGGGAGGGCTCGCGATAAGCGCGCTGGAGAATACCTCGCCGAAGCGCCCCCACCCGGTCGCTTCGCGACCACCCTCCCCCGGAGGGGGAGGGAGATACGATTCAGTCGCCGTCTTTCCGCCCCATCCGCTGTGGATGAGTGCGCCATGCGCCAATTCCTGATCCCGCTGATCGCCTTCACCGCCGTCGCCGGTCCGGCCTCCGCCGAGACCCGCTACCTGGCCTATGACGCGTCCGACCGTGTTACACAGGCCCTGACTCGCGGCATCACCCTTGAGGCCGACCGCGGCCTGTTCGGCGCCATCAGCGTGCGTCGGATCATCTCGACCTCGAACCGGGGCTCGGCCGATATCCGGCGCGGCGGCCCCGACGCCGTGCGCCGCGCGCTGCCGGCCGGCGCTCCGGAATCCGCCGTCTACACCATCGCGCCCGAAGGCGGCGGACGAGGCCTGAGCCGCGCCCTGTGCCCCGGCGCCGACGAGGCCTGGATGGTGCTGGGCCGGGTCCGGCTGGCGCGGCCGATGACCGTCCATGCGGTGGGACGCTGGTCCGACGGGACCTACCGGCACTGCGTGCAGCTGTCGTACAGCTGGCGCGGCGAATGGGCCATGCCGCCGGCCAGCGGCCCGGCCGACGACGCCGTCGCCCAGCCCTGAGTCGACCCAGGCTCCGCCTTTCGCGCGCCTGTGACGCGAGCGGCATATTCGCCGCCGCCGCCCCTCGCTAAGGTTGCGGGATGATCCCTGCAGACACCGTGCTTTCCTTGATGGGCGGGCGACCATGAAGCGGCTCGCCGCCGGGCTGGCCGTGCTGTGTCTGGTGTTGTTCCTGCTGGCCATCGAGCAGAAACACGCCGTCGCCGCCTGGGAGACCGTGCGGGACGAGGGCGCTCCGGCCGCCCGACGCCTCGCGGGGGAGGCCAGACGGTGGGCGTCGGGTGAGACCGAAGGCCTGGAGGGCTTCGCAGCCGCCGTCGCCGACAACGGCGAGGTCGAGGCCGCAGAGCCGACCGACGCCGTGCTGGCCGGCGAGTTCGGGCCCGAAGACGAGGCGACGCGGGCGGCCCTAGGCGGCGTGACCTTCGCCGGGGCGGTGGTGCGGTTCGACACCGGCGAAACCTTCCGGACCTCGCCTCTGAAGATCGCGTCGGGCCGCGACGCCTTCGCCGCCGGCCAGACCTTCGCCGACCGGCTGGAGGCGCCGGCCGACGCCCAGATCGAGGTGCGCCTGATTCTGCCCGCCACGCGCGGTCAGGCCGTTCGGCCCTCGGCCCTGTGCGGCGGCCGGGCGCCGGGCCTGATCGCCGTGCTGCACCGGGGCGACCGCGTCGACCTGATGCTGTTCCGCGCGCCCGGGCGGCTGGGCGGCGACGCGCCGGCCGAGGGCCTGTGCGGCGTCTGGCGGCTGAGGGCGCGATGAGGGGCGGGGCATTAGGCCACGGCCTGGGGCGGCTCATCGCCGCCGGCGCCCTGGGCGTGATCGCGGCCCTGTGGACCTGGACCGCGCCGGGCGACCCCGCCCTGTGGCCCGCCTCAGCGAGCGAGGCCGGGGTCGAGGTCCATGTGCTCGACAACGGCTTCCATACCGACCTGGCCGTGCCCCGCGCGACGCTGGAGGCCCGGACCGGTCCGCTGGCCGAGGCCGTGCGCGGCCTGCCGCCGGGCGACTGGATTCTGATCGGCTGGGGCGACGCCCGCTTCTATGTCGACCAGAGCCCGATCGGCGAGCGCCTGCCCGATGGGGCGCGAGCCTTCTTCCGGCCCGGCAACGCCTCGGTGATCATGCTCGACCCGACCCGGCGCGATCCGCGCGACACCGCCGCCGGGCGCCGCCGGACGTTGCGACTGTCCGCCGCGGGGTTCGACGCCATGGCCGCCCATATCGAAGCCTCTCTCGACCTCCGGACCGAGGCGGCCCGCATCGCCGCCGCCCGGCCCGGCGACGACGCCCGCTTCTTCGCCAGCCATGAGACGTTCTGGATCGGCCGGTTGTGCAATCACTGGAGCGCCGGGGTGCTGAACGCCGCCGGCCTGCCGGTGAGGCCGCTTCGATCGATCGTCTCGAGCGAGGTCATGGCCACGGTGGAGCGTGCGGAATTGGACAGGACAGCCCCGCGGGACTAGACCCCGCCCCTTCGCTTTCGAGAGCCGGGTCCGATCCCCGGCAGGCGACGAGGACAGAGTCATGAACAACCGCAAACCGAAGAAACCCGCCGCCAAGGCCGGAACCGTCAGCCAACGCCAGCTGCGCGCCTCCGAAATGATCCGCCACGCCCTGGTCGAGGTCATGCGCGAGAATGAGATCCGCGACCCGGCCCTCGTCGGGGTGTCCGTCACCGTCACCGAGGTGCGGCTGTCGCCCGACCTGAAACACGCCACCTGTTTCGTCGAACCCCTGGGCGCCGGCGTCAAGACGGCTCCCGTCGCCGGCCACATCGAAGAGATCGTCAAGGCGCTGAACGCGCATGCGAAATTCCTGCGCGGGGCGCTGGGTCGGCATATCGACATGCGCTTCACCCCCGACCTGCGCTTCCGCCACGACGAGAGCTTCGCGGCCGCCGAGCGCCTGAACCGCCTGCTCGACGATCCCCGTGTCCGCGCCGACGTCTATGTCTCGCCGTTCGACGATGAGGACGAGGCCGACAACGCCGACGACAGCGCCGGCAAAGCCTGATGGGTCGTCGCAAGAAGGGCGAGATCGTCAACGGCTGGGTGTGTCTCGACAAGCCGTTCGGCATGGGATCGACCGAGGCCGTCTCCAAGGTCCGCCGCCTGTTCGACGCGCAGAAGGCCGGCCACGCTGGGACGCTGGACCCGCTGGCCAGCGGCATCCTGCCCATCGCCCTGGGCGAGGCGACCAAGACCGTGCCCTTCATGATGGAGGCGCAGAAGGTCTATCGCTTCACCATCAACTGGGGGATTTCGACCGACAGCCTCGACCGCGAGGGCGAGATCACGGCGCGGTCGGACGTCCGCCCGGATGTCGAAGCGGTGCGCGCCGCCCTGCCCGCCTTCGTCGGCGAGATCGATCAGGTCCCGCCCCAGTTCAGCGCCATCAAGGTCGACGGCCAGCGCGCCTATGACCTGGCCCGCGAGGGCGCCGAGTTCGAGCTGGCCAGCCGCCGCGTCACCATCCACGACGCCGCGGTCACCGACGCGCCCGACACCGACCACGTCGAACTGACCATCCGCACCGGCAAGGGCGTCTACGTCCGGTCGCTGGCGCGCGATCTGGCGCTCCTGCTGGGAGCCGAGGGGCATGTTTCGGCCCTGCGCCGCGAGCGGGTCGGACCGTTCTCTACGGAAAACGCCGTCACGCTGGATTTCCTGACCGATCTGGTGCATAGGGACGCCGCCTCGGAAGGCTTGCTTCCCGTCGCGACCGCCCTGGACGACATCCCGGAGCTGGCCGTGACGGACCAGGACGCCTTCTCGCTTCGTCAGGGACGACCGATCGTTCTGCTCCCCCGACAGGTCGAAACGCTCAAAGGCCGCCTTCGGGACGGCTCCAGAACCGTTTCAGCCTTCCAGGGACAGACCCTCGTCGCTCTCGGTCAGTTGCGGGCCGGCCGGCTAGAACCCGACCGCGTTTTTAACCTCCTCTAGGAGTACACCCGATGTCGATTACGCCTGAGCGTAAGAACGAAGTCATCGCCGATAACGCCCGCTCTGCGGGCGACACCGGCTCGGCCGAGGTCCAGGTCGCGATCCTTTCGGAACGCATCGCCAACCTCACCGATCACTTCAAGACCCACAAGAAGGACAACCACTCGCGTCGCGGCCTGCTCAAGATGGTCTCGCAGCGTCGTCGCCTTCTTGACCACCTGTCGAAGGTCGATCGCGAGCGCTACACCGCTCTGATCGGCAAGCTGAACCTGCGCCGCTAAGGGCGACAGGTACGCGCGGAAGAGATTTCGAGGCGCGGGCGTCATGCCCGCGCCTCGTTCCGCATCCAGAACGACCCGCGCGCCGCGGTATGTAACGGCGCAGTACGCGAGGGCTGGATACCGGTCCTCACACTTCCCGGGCGGTTCGCGATGGCGCGGACGCCCATGGACCGAAGGACTGAACGCCCGACGCTCCACCCACTGATGGGACTCCGCGCGGAATACGCCGCCCGGAACACGAAAGACGAAACATGTTCGATATCAAACGCAAGACGATCGACTGGGCCGGCCGGCCGCTGACCCTGGAAACGGGCCGCATCGCCCGCCAGGCCGACGGCGCCGTTCTGGCCACCTACGGCGAGACCGTCGTCCTCGCCACCGTCGTTTACGGCCGCGCGCCCAAGCCGGGCCTGGATTTCTTCCCGCTGACCGTCAACTACCAGGAAAAGACCTTCGCCGCCGGCAAGATCCCGGGCGGCTATTTCAAGCGTGAAGGCCGTCCGACCGAGAAGGAGACCCTCGTCTCCCGCCTGATCGACCGCCCGATCCGCCCCCTGTTCGTCAAGGGCTTCAAGAACGAGACCCAGGTCGTCGTCACCGTGCTGCAGCACGACATGGAGAACGACCCCGACATCGTCGGCCTGGTCGCCGCCTCGGCCGCCCTGACCATCTCGGGCGTGCCCTTCATGGGCCCGATCGGCGCCGCGCGCGTCGGCTATGTCGACGGCGAGTTCATCCTGAACCCGACCCTCGACCAGATGCCCGACAGCCAGCTGGACCTCGTCGTCGCCGGCACCATGGACGCCCTGATGATGGTCGAATCCGAAGCCAAGGAGCTGTCGGAAGACATCATGCTGAACGCCCTGATGTTCGCGCATCGCGGCATGCAGCCGGTGATCGACGCCATCATCGAAATGGCCGAACACGCCGCCAAGGAGCCTTTCGACTTCCAGGCCGAGGATCACTCGGACGTCGTCACCGCCATCCAGTCTCTGGTCGGCGAGGACATCAAGGCCGCCTATACCCACGCCGGCAAATACGAGCGCCGCAATGGCGTCGACGTGGCCAAGAAGGCCGCCGCCGCCAAGCTGGTGAAGTCCGACGAGAACCCGGACGGCGTCGAGCCCGCCAAATTCGGCGCGGCCTTCAAGGAATGCGAAGCCCACGTCCTGCGTCGCGACATCATCGACAACGGCCACCGCGTCGACGGCCGCGCCCTCGACAAGGTCCGCGACATCGTCTCGGAAGTCGGCGTCTTCCCGCGCACCCACGGCTCGGCCCTGTTCACCCGCGGTGAAACCCAGGCCATCGTGGTCGCTACCCTCGGCACCGGCGAGGACGAGCAATACGTCGACGCCCTGTCGGGCACCTACAAAGAGAAGTTCCTTCTCCACTACAACTTCCCTCCCTATTCGGTCGGCGAGACCGGTCGGATGGGCGGCGCGGGTCGTCGGGAAATCGGTCACGGCAAGCTGGCCTGGCGGGCGATCCGTCCCATGCTGCCGTCGTCGGAAGACTTCCCCTACACCATCCGTCTGGTGTCGGAGATCACCGAGTCCAACGGCTCCTCCTCGATGGCCACGGTCTGTGGTTCGTCGCTGGCGCTGATGGACGCGGGCGTGCCGCTGGTTCGCCCCGTCTCGGGCATCGCCATGGGGCTGATCCTCGAGCCGTCGGGCGAGTTCGCCATCCTGTCCGACATCCTGGGCGATGAAGATCACCTGGGCGACATGGACTTCAAGGTGGCCGGCACGCGCGAAGGCATCACCTCGCTGCAGATGGACATCAAGGTCGCCGGCATCACCGAAGAGATCATGCGCAAGGCGATCGCCCAGGCCTCGGCCGGCCGCCTGCACATCCTCGACGAGATGGACAAGGCCATCGACGGCGCCCGCACCGAGCTCGGTGAGTACGCGCCCAAGATCGAATCCATCAAGGTTCCGACCGACAAGATCCGCGACATCATCGGCACCGGCGGCAAGATCATCCGCGAGATCGTCGAAAAGACCGGCGCCAAGATCAACATCGAGGACGACGGCACGGTGAAGATCGCCGCCTCGGATCAGGAAAAGATCGACGCGGCCAAGAACTGGATCTCGTCGATCGTGTCCGAGCCCGAGCCCGGCATGATCTACTCCGGCAAGGTCGTGAAGGTCGTCGACTTCGGCGCCTTCGTGAACTTCTTCGGCGCCAAGGACGGCCTGGTCCACGTGTCCCAGATCGCCCTGGAACGCGTCGCCAATCCGGCCGACGTCCTGACCGAAGGCCAGGAGGTCAAGGTCAAGTTCCTCGGCATGGACGATCGCGGCAAGACCAAGCTGTCGATGAAGGTGGTCGACCAGGTCACCGGCGAGGACATCACCGACAAGATCAACGCCGAACGCGCCGAACGCGGCGAGCCGGCCCTGTCGGACGACACCGGCGGTCGTCCCAAGCGTGAAGGCGGCGGCGGCGATCGTGATCGCGGCCGCAGCCGTCGTTAAGACAAGGCGTCACGACTGAACGGATCGAGGCCCCGGTGGAAACACCGGGGTCTTTTCTGTCATTGCGGCCCGACAGACGTCAGCCGAGCAGGGCCCAGCCCGCCAGCGCCCCCGCGCCGAGCACGACCGCCGGCACGAACCGGCTCTTCCAGAACCAGACGATGGCCAGGGCCGCGGCGAAGATCGCGAGCGCGACCGGGACCGAGGGCACGCGCTGCAGCGTCGCCCAGCCCAGTTGCAGGCTGGTCGCGGCGATGATGCCGACGACGGCGGCGGCGACGCCCGCCAGCAGGCGGTGCAGGCGGACGTCGGCCACCACGGCCTCCAGCCTCTCGTAGAAGATCATCGAAAAGGCGAAGGCCGGCAGGAAGACGCCCGCCGTCATGGCCAGGGCGCCCGCCCAGCCGCCGACGACAAAGCCGACGAAGGTGCAGAAGATCACCAGCGGCGCGGGGATGACCCCGGCGAAGGCGAGGCCGTCGAGGAACTGACCGTCGCTGATCAGGCCCCGCCCGACGGTGTCGGTCCGGACATAGGGGATGGCGGTATAGGCTCCGCCGAAGGTCAGCAGTCCGGCCTTGAGACCGGTCCAGAACATGGCCAGAACGCCCGCCGCCGCCGGCTCCGCCGCGATCGCCGACGTGTCCGCCGATGCGGCATGCAGGGCGAGGCCGACCGCCGCCGCCAGCATCACGGCCAAGGCCGCGAGCCAGAAGCGGCGGCCCTTGACGAGGGCGTAGAAGACGCCGCCCCCCAGCAGCACGATCCAGAACCCCGTCCCCGCAACGGTCGCGACGAAGCCGACCGCGGCCGCGGCCCAGAGCCAGCCGTCCTCGAGAATGTGGGCGCCGATCTTCTGGACGGCGCGAACGATCACCGCCACCACGGCGGACTGGACGCCGAGGAAGGCGCCCGCCAGCAGGCCCATCAGCGGCGCGAGCGAGACATAGGCCCAGGCGATCGCCATCATCAGGATGAAGCCCGGCAGCATGAAGCCCAAGCCGGCCAGCAGTCCGCCGATCCGCCCCCGCGCGCGCATGCCCATATGGACGCAGAGCTCGTGCGCCTCGGGGCCGGGCAGCACCTGCATTACGGCCAGCAGGCGATTGAAGTGGGCGCTGGACATCCAGCCGTCGCGATCCACCAGGTCGCGGCGGATCATGGCGATCTGGGCGACGGGGCCGCCGAAGGCCAGGGTGCCGAACCGCAGGAAACGCAGGAACAGGGCGGCGTAGGTCAGGCGGGGCGGCATGGGTTCGCTGGCGGCGTTCGTCACTGGCAGGGCTCCGGCCCGCGTCTGGCGCGGGAAAGGGAGCGGAGCTTGGACGGCGACCCGTCTGGTCGGGCGTCCGCGTGTGCCCGAGGTGACGACGCTAACCCAGGCGATCCGGCCTGCCAACTCCGCCCCCGCGGCTTGTGGCGCTTCACCCGCGCGCCCGGACAGGCTAACCAGCCGCATGGCCGCCGCCGAAACCCCCGCAGACGTCTTCAAACGCGCCCTCGCCCATGCGGCGCGGGCGCTGGCCGAGCAATCGGAGCTTGAGGTCGTGTTCGGGTCCGACGGGCCGAAACTGTCCAACGGCGTCCTGACCCTGCCGCATCCGCCTCGTGATCCGGGCGGCCCCGAAAGCGCGACCCTGCGCGGCCAGGCCGACCGGCTGGCGCTGCGGCTGGCCAACCACGACGAGACCCTTCACGCCCGGCTGCGCCCGCTGGACAGCCGCGCCGCCGAGGTGTTCGAGGCGGTGGAGCAGGCGCGGGTCGAGGCCGTCGGCTCGACCGCCCTCGCCGGCGTCCGCGCCAATATGGGCGCGGCCCTGCTGACCCGGCTGGAGAAGTCGGGAGCCCTGCGCGCGACCGAGGCCGAGCGGGTGCCGGTGGCCGAGGCCGTGGCCCTGCTCGTGCGCGAGCGGCTGACCGGCCAGCGCGCGCCCGACGGCGCCGGCGCCATGCTGGACCTGGTCCGCACGGCGATGGAGGACAAGGCCGGCGCGAAACTGAATGCCCTGGCTGAAGTCGCCGGCGACCAGACCGCCTTCGCCGAGCGGCTGAAGGACGTGCTGCGCGCGCTCGACCTCGATCCCGGCGACGGGCGGGGCGACGACGCCTCCGAGGACCAGGGCGAGGACGAGGCCGATCCCCAGGCCCCCGACGCAGCCGACGACCAGGATGAGGAGGACGACGCCGGCGGCGGCGAAGGCCAGACCATGGACGGCTCGTCCGACGACCAGACCCAGGGCGAGGAGCGCGAGAGCCAGCCCGACGGCTCGGCCGGCGATCCCGACGGCGAGGCCTCGGACGACGGGCCCGACGTCAACGAGGGCTCCCTGCCGAACCGGCAGCAGACCGCCGACGACGGCCGCGCGGTCGACGCCTATCGCGTCTTCACCACCGCCCATGACGAGATCATCGACGCCGCCGACCTGTGCGACCCCAATGAGTTGGAGCGGCTGCGGGCCCTGCTGGACCAGCAGCTGACGGCCCTGTCCTCGGTCGTGGCCCGGCTGGCCAACAAGCTGCAGCGGCGGCTGATGGCGCAGCAGAACCGCAGCTGGCATTTCGATCTCGAGGAGGGGGTGCTGGACACCGCCCGCCTGACCCGGGTCATCACGGACCCGACCAGCCCGCTCAGCTTCAAGGCCGAGAGCGAGAGCCCGTTCCGCGACACCGTGGTGACCCTGCTGCTCGACAATTCCGGTTCGATGCGCGGGCGGCCGATCATGGTGGCGGCGGTCTGCGCCGACATCCTGGCGCGGACGCTGGAGCGCTGCGGGGTCAAGGTCGAGATCCTGGGCTTCACCACCCGGGCGTGGAAGGGCGGACAGGCGCGCGAGGCCTGGATCACGGCGGGCAAGCCGGCCAATCCCGGCCGCCTGAACGACCTTCGCCACATCATCTACAAGTCGGCGGATTCGCCCTGGCGGCGGGCCAAGAAGAACCTCGGCCTGATGATGCGCGAGGGGCTGCTGAAGGAAAACATCGACGGCGAGGCCCTGACCTGGGCCCACGAGCGCCTGCTGGGCCGGACCGAGGCGCGACGGATCCTGATGGTGATCTCCGACGGCTCGCCGGTCGACGACTCGACCCAGTCGGCCAATGCGGCCCTGTATCTGGACAAGCATCTGCGGCAGGTGATCGCCGAGATCGAGACCCGGTCTCCGGTCGAGCTGATCGCCATCGGCATCGGCCATGACGTGACCCGCTGGTACCGCCGGGCCGTCACCATCGTCGATGTCGAACAGCTGGCGGGGGCCATGATCGAGAACCTGGCCCAGCTGTTCGAAAACGAGCCCAAGGCGTCGCCGAAGGGCCGCCGGCGCGCCGCCTGACGCCCGTCAGAGGCGTTCGCTGACCTTGATGGCCGCGCGACAGCCGGCCTTGATCACGGCGCTCAGCAGGTCATAGCCCGGGGCCTCGCGGCTGCCGTGGTCGACGGCGTGGTCATGGTGCGCCAGCTCCTCGTCGCGGAACACCGACAGTTCGGCCGCCAGGGCCGGGTCGCGCTCGCGAAGTTCGGCGATCTGGTCGGCGTAGTGTTCCTCGATCACGCTCTCGACCGCCTCGGTGCAGGCGTGGGCGGCCTTCTCCCCCATCAGGGCCGTGCCGGTCCCCAGCGCCAGGGACGCCAGCCGCCAGACCGGGGTCATCAGCGTCGGCCGCACCCGTTCGGCGTTGAGCAGGGCCTCGAACCGGGCCAGGTGGACCGCCTCCTGCGCCTGCATCTCCGCCATGTCGGCGGCGACGGCCTCTCGGCCGGCCCGGCCTTCGAACACCGCTCGCTGCGCGCGGTAGATGTGGACCGCGGCATACTCACCCGCGTGGTCGACGCGCAGGATTTCGGCCCGGCGTCGCCGGCTGGCGCCCCGGCCCGGGCGCGCCAGGGGGATGCGGGGGTGATCCGCGGCCTCGGCCGCGGGGGCCTCAGTTACGAGGGGCTCTGGCATCCTTGGGCCTCTTGGCTGCGAGCAGGCTGAACACAGCCAGGGCGGCCGAGATCAGGACGTTCCACCCTGCCATGGACAGGCCAAGGAAGCGCCACGTCACCGCGTCGCACATGACGACCGACTCGACCGGACCGGTGCCGAGGGCGAGGGCGGCCAGACTTTCGAGGTTGACCTCGCCGCCGCCGGAACAGGTCGCCGGCAGCGCCCACCAGTCCAGCTCGCCGCCCATGTGGAAGACGGCGGTGATGGTTCCGGTGAGAAAGACGACCGCCAGCAGGAAGGCCGCGATCCGCGGGGTGCCGCGGCTGCCCCGGCTGACCAGGTGCCAGAGGGTGGCGACCAGGGCGATGGCGACGGCGCCCCAATAGACCTCGCGCTGCTTGAGGCAGAGGTTGCAGGGCGCCAGTCCGCCGAAGCGCTCGAACGCATGGGCGGCGGCCAGCAGGGCCAGGGAGGCCGCCAGGGCGAAGGCGGTCCACCACCGCGTCAGGAGTCGATACAGGCGTCTCATCGGACGACGTTCATAGCCGGGCCTGACCCCCGCGTCGATGCGGCTCAGCCGGTGAGCCTGGCGATCAGCGACACGGCCCAGCCGGCGCCGACGTAGAAGCCGATCCCGACCACCGCCAGGGCGGTGGCCCAGCCGGTCGCCACCGCCGCCCCCGCGACTACGAACAGGCCGTCGCGCTGGATCAACCCCACCGCCAGCAGGGTCAGGGCGACCGACGGGACCGTATTGGTCAGGGGCAGGACGATGGTCAGGGTGGCCAGGATCATGAACAGGCCGACGACCCGCTCGGCCCAGCCCTCGGCGAAGACGGTCAGGCGCGGTCGCGACAGGCGCTCGAACCAGGTCATGCGCCTGGTGGCGAAATCCGCCATCCGATCCAGCCAGGCCTTGGACACCCGCCGTTTCAGCGCCGCCTCGGGCAGCCAGGGCTCGACCCGGCCCGCCAGCATCTGCCCGGCCAGCAGCAGGATCGGGATGCCGACGATCTGGGGCACGCCATACAGGGCCGGCACCAGACACGGGATGGCCAGGATCAGGATCATCAGGCCGAACGCGCGCTCGTCCAGACGATCGCGGATTTCCCGCAAGGTCAGCCCGTCCGGCCCGCTGATCGCGGCCAGATCGGCCACCAGGGCGATGAACCCCTGTTTCGGATCATCGGCGTGCTGGTTGTCGGACTGGGTCATGCGCTCGGTTTCAGGGTTGAAGCGCGTCGTTAGCGAATATCGGCTCCAGAGGCGAGAGACCTGAAACCGCCCGTGAGTCGCGGTCGCCGCGGGACGCCGCTATAGAGGCGCCTCACCGCCTCTCCCCCAGGACGGACATTCGCATGCGCTATCTGCACACCATGGTCCGTGTCACGGACCTCGACGCCTCGCTTCATTTTTATCGCGACCTGCTGGGTCTGGTGGAGACGCGGCGGATGGAGAACGCGGCCGGGCGCTACACCCTGGTCTTCCTGGCCGCCCCGCTGGATCGGTCGCGGGCCGAGGCGGAACGGTCGCCCGAAGTCGAACTGACCTTCAACTGGGACCCGCAGCCCTATGACGGCGGCCGAAATTTCGGTCATCTGGCCTACAAGGTCGCCGACATCTACGCCGCCTGCCAGCGGCTGATGGATGGCGGCGTGGTCGTCAACCGGCCGCCGCGCGACGGCAATATGGCCTTCGTTCGCTCGCCCGACGGCATTTCCATTGAACTGCTGCAGGACGGCCCGGCCCTGGCGCCGGCCGAGCCCTGGGTCTCCATGCCCAACACCGGGACCTGGTGATCTTGAGACGCCTCGCCGCCGCCGCCCTGGCCCTGCTGGCCGGGGCCTGCGCCTCGACGTCGGAGACCTATCCGTCGCGCACCGCCACCGAACAGCTGCTGATCGCGCGCGCCGCCGATCGGGCCGTCGAGGGTCTGGTCCTGCCGATCCCGTCCGGATCGCGCGTCTTCGTCGACGCCTCCTTCTTCCAGGCCGAGAACGCCGCCTACGCCGTCAGCGCCATTCGCAACGCCCTGTCCGACGCCGGCTACGCCCTGGTTCCGTCCCGGGCCGAGGCCGACGCGGTGTTCGAGCTCCGCGTCGGGGCCCTGTCGCTGGAGCAGATGCGGCGGGTCGTCGGCTTGCCGGACATGCGGGTGCCGGTCAACGACACCTTCAACGTCGTCTCGATCCCCGAACTGTCGGTCTACAGCCGCCGCGACCGCGTCGGGGTGGCCGAGTTCTCGGGCTTTCTCTACCACCCGAGGACCGGCGCCCCGCTCGGCGCCGTCCTGCCGATGACCGGCGAATTCCGCATCCGCAGCCACAAGCTGCTGATGATCGTCGCCTGGGGCCAGCAGAACGTCGATCCGGGCCAGCGCGACCCGGGCGACAGCTGGCGGGAGTTCTAGACTTCCGAACCGCGACCATAGGCGACGCGGTGAAGGGTCCAGCCGGCGGCCACGCCCGCGAGGGCCACGGACAAGACACCGGCGACGGCGGACGCGTCGTTGAGATTGCCGGTTGCGATGAGCAGGGCTGTGGGTGGAATCGCGCTCAGGACCCCGCCGGCGATCATCGCGTCGGTCCTGCTTCGCCGCCCGATCCGATGGAGAAGAACCCATATCGGAAGGCCAAAAAGGAAGATTCCTGCCGAAAAGACCATAAAGGCGCTGACGAACGCCAGGCCGGTGAACAGGATGAGATTGAAAAGCGCATAAGGCAGGTCGTACGGCGCCATGCCGCCCGCCGCGACAACGGCCATGGCAGCGGCGAAGGCGACGCCGACGACACCCGCTCCGGCCGCTGCACTGGCCGGCAATGCGGCCACCAGCGATGCTGTCCGGATCATTGCATCATCCCCACTGTCTCCAAAGCCTGCTTTCGGCCACCCATCCCCTCGGGCGTCCTCACCTCCCACGCCAGCCCCAGCCGCTCCAGCAGTTGGATAAAGCGGAATCCCCAGTCGCTCTGGCCGGGATACAGGCCGATGCGGGCGGAGCCGGGGTAGGCGTGGTGGTTGTTGTGCCAGGCCTCGCCCATGGTCGGGATAGCGGCCCAGGGCACGTCATGGGCCTGGACCCCCGCCCCCTTGACCCGCCAGGTCTGGGGACCGCGCCGGTGCGCCAGATGGCCGACGAACCAGTGGCCGGTGACCGAGACCGCGACCCGGGCGCACACGCCCCAGACCACGAAGCCCCAACCGCCCAGCAGATATAGGCCCGCCGCGATTGGCAGTTGCTGGAGCATCCATGTGCGCTCGAGGAAGCGGTAGAAGCGGTCGCGGCCGATTCGGCCGAGGTCGAAGGCGGGGGGCCGGGCCAGCGCGAGTCGGCAGTGAATCTGCCACCAGGCGTCGACCAGCATCGGCCTCCGGTGAGCCAGATAGTCGTGGCAGTCCGCCTGCCGCTGGGCCCAGTCGCGCAGGTCGTGGGTGCGGATCATCCAGAACGGACCGCTCATGCCGACGGCGGTCCCGATCCAGACCAGGAAATGTTCCAGCCACAGCGGGCACTGGAAACTGCCGTGGATCAGCCGACGGTGGAAACCGACCGAATGGCCTAGCAAGAGGGCGCCGCCGGTGGTGACGGCGAAGACGGCGATCGCGCCCGGACTGACCGTCAGGGGCCCGAACGCCAGAGCCGCCGCCAGCATGCCGCCGTTCCAGAGCGAATGGGCCGGGTCCCAGACGACGCGGCCCTCGACCGGGCTGCATGCGGGCGTCTCGACAAGGCTGTTCACCGCGCAGGGATCTTCGGGGTCATGCATTGGCCAAGCCTTTCGGTATTTAAGTCATGACTTAATCACTGAAACGAAAGACTGGCAAGCGGTTAGCAAATCGCTTAAATCCCTCCCCATGCAACGCGTCTTCGAAGCCCTGTCCTCCACCATCCGGCGACGGATCCTCGCCTATCTGGCCCATGCCGACATGACGGCGGGCGAGATCGCGTCGCGGTTCGAGATTTCCAAGCCGGCCGTGTCCCAGCACCTGACCGTGCTGGAGAACGCCGGACTGGTGACCAGCGAAAAGAAGGGCCAGTTCGTCCACTACAGCCTGGTGCCCGACCATCTGGCCAACACCCTGAACGCCTATGCCCAAGAGGTCTGCCCGGTGTCCAAGCCCCTGAAGGTCGAGAGCGCCCGGATCGCCCGGGCGCGCAAGGCCGGCGACGGCGTCTGATCCCGCCACGCCTTGCGCTTCGGGGCGGGCTCGGGGATGGTCGCGGCCTCAGTGTTTCCGGGAGTTCCCATGCGCCGTCTGCTCGTCACGTCCGCCGCCGCCCTCGCCCTGATGGCGGGCGCTCCCGCCGTCGCCTCCGCCCAGGAGCCCCACGCCGGCCACGCGGCCCCCGCGGCGGCCCAGAGCGAGGACGCCCGGCTGGCGGCCTTCTTCGAACAGGCCTTCGCCGAACGGATCGCCCTGTCGCCGCAGCAGATGACCTCCCTCGGCATCCGGACCGACTACGACAAGCTGGACGACGCCACCGACGCGGCGGCGGCGCGGTCGCTGGCCCTGGCCGAGCGGCAGCTGGCGCAGCTGAACGACCAGTTCAATCCCCAGACCCTGAGCGCCGACAGCCGGCTGTCGTGGCGGCTGTTCGAATATGGCGTGGAGCAGGCGCGGCTGCAGAACCGGTGGCGCGACTGGGGCTATCAGTTCACCGCCAACGGCAATCCGACCACCGGCCTGCCGGCCTTCATGATCAACAACCACCGCGTCGACAGCGTCTCGGACGCCGAGGCCTATGTCGCCCGGCTGATCGAGGCGGAGCGGGTCATGGGCGAAATTTCCGCCACCCTGCGGCGGCGCGCGGCGGCGGGCGTCATCTCGCCGGCGTTCGTGTTCGAGCCGACGCTGCAGAACACGGGCGCGATCATCTCGGGCGCGCCCTTCGACGAGGCGGCCGACAATCCGGTCTGGGCCGATTTCCAGCGCAAGGTCGGCGCCCTGGACGCTGACGTAGCGACGAAGGAGCGGCTGCTGGCCGACGGCCGGGCGGCGCTGACGGGCCCCTGGCGGCGCGGCTATGAGGGGGTGCTGGCGGCCCTGACCGAGGTCGGGGCCATGGCCGAGGCCATGCCGGACAACGCCGGCGGCGTCTGGCGCCTGCCGGACGGCGAGGCCCTGTACAACGCCCGCCTGCGGCTCTCGACCACCACCGACCTGACGGCGGACCAGATCCACGACATCGGCCTGGCGGAGGTGGCGCGGCTGCAGGGCGAGATGCAGACGATCATGACCCGGGTCGGCTTCACCGGCTCGCTGCAGGAGATGTTCGCGTATCTCAAGACGGACCCGCAGTTCCAGTATCCGAACACGCCGGAGGGCAAGGAACAGTATCTGACCGACGCCCGGGCCTATGTCGCCCAGGTCATGGCGGCGGCGCCGCGCTGGTTCAGCGATCTGCCGGAATCGGCGCTGGAGGTCCGGGCGGTCGAGCCGTGGCGCGAGGCGACGGCCTCGATCGCCTTCTACAACTCGCCGGCGCCCGACGGCTCGCGGCCCGGCATCTATTACGTCAACCTGTCGGACATGACCCAGGTGCTGAAGCCCCAGACCGAGGGCATCAGCTATCACGAGGGCGCGCCGGGCCACCATTTCCAGATCGCCTACGCCCAGGAGATGGACGGCCTGCCCCGCTTCCGCCGCTTCGGCGGCTACGGCGCCTATGCCGAGGGCTGGGGCCTGTACGCCGAGCGGCTGGGCAAGGAGATGGGCTTCTATGAAGACCCCTATTCCGACTTCGGCCGTCTCTCGACCGAGCTGTGGCGGGCGGTGCGGCTGGTCACCGACACGGGCCTGCACGCCAAGCGCTGGACCCGCGAACAGGCGATCGGATATTTCCGCCAGAACTCGCTGCTCAGCGAGCGCGACATCGTCAAGGAGGTCGAGCGCTACATCACCAATCCGGGCCAGGCGACCAGCTACAAGATCGGCGAGCTGAAGATCGTCGAGCTGCGCGCGCGGGCCGAGGCGACCTTGGGCGACCGGTTCGACATCCGCCACTTCCACGCCGTGGTGCTGGGGTCGGGCTCCGTGCCCCTGAATATTCTGGAGGACCAGGTCGACGCCTGGATCGCCGCCGGCGGCGGCGATCCAGGCTGAGGCCGCCGGCGCGGCGGATCGCCGCGTTGCCGGAACGCCCGCACGGCCCCAGCTCTAGCATTCGACCCCTTTTCGGAGACGCCCATGCCGCTCTTGATGTGCCCCAACGACAACGCCGCCATGCAGACGCTTGAGCGGGGCGGCGTGCAGTTCGACATGTGCCCGACCTGCCGCGGCGTCTGGCTGGATCGCGGCGAGCTGGAGAAGCTGATGGACTCGGCCATGCAGGACGGCCGCGCCTCGGCGCCCCAGGCCGCGCCCCCGCCCCAGGCCCCGTCCTATCCGCCGCAGCAGCCGCAACAGCCATGGGGCGGGCAGCCCGCCTATCGCGACGAGCGCTATCGCAGCCGCGACGACGACGACTACCGCTACAAGAAGAAGAAGCGCGACAGCATCTTCGACATATTCGACTGATCCGACCGATCAGGCGGCGAGGCCGGCGGCCCTCATCAGCCCGCGCAGCGGCGCCAGGGTCTCCGGCGCCGCGGACAGAACGGTCCGGGAATCCGGGGCGCGGAACAGTTTGACCGCCTCCGCCCTGGCGCGATCAGAGGCTGGGCCAAGCGGCGCCGTTTCACCGGCAGCGAGGCGCAGCAGCACCTGCAGCTTCTGCAACAGGGGCGCGGGGGAACGCGACAGCATCGTCACGATCCGGGCCTCCGCCTCGACCGCGCCCCCGACCGCCCCGATGGCCGCGGCGATCTCGTCCTGGTCCCGCTCAGACAGGCCGCAGGCGCGGACGGCGCGTTGCAGTCCGGCCAGGACGCCCAGCTTCTGCGCCGCGGTGTGGGTCGTGGACGGCGCCCTCATCTCGCTTTCGAACCGAAGCGAGCCGACGCAGGCTGACAGCCAGCGCGCGGCGGACCGCTTGTTGCTGACGCCCGTCACGTTCTCGCACAGCCGCGTCAGCGCCTCCGCCTCGCACAGCACAGTGGTGCAGCTCTTGACATAGGTAGCGACGAAGTCGGCAGTGACGATGGATTTGGAGCGTTCGTTGAAGGCCGTCTGCACCTCGTCGAGCGTCAGCAGGCGCCCGGCGGTGACGGTCAGGGCGGTGGCGAGGGTTCTCAGGATGTCGATCTCGCCGGGCGCGTCGTTCGGCCGAAGGCGGCGCGGGCTCATCAGTTCGCGCAGCACCATCCGCGCCAGGGCGGCGGCGAGCAGGGGGAACTGCCCGGCCTCGAGCCGCGCCCCGAGACGCGCAGCCGGGCCCTCGACGACGGGGATCTGCAGGGCCAGTCGGGCGTCCTGGCCGATCAGGGCGTTGATCTCGCGCGGGGCCACCATCCGGACGACCGCGGCGAGCGAAGCCCCCTGATCAAGCGAGGGCCCGAGGACATCGGCCAGGCTGGTGCGGGCGGCCAGCAGTTCGCACAACAGCTGTTCGATCGGCACCATCACCATGGCCAGGGGCGCGCCGTCCAGAGGGGCCCGGTCGGCCAGGTCCATCAGCCGGTCCAGGCGCGCCCGACCTCCGCGCACGCCCTTCAGAGCGCCCGCCACGATCCCGCCCATGATGAAGGCGCGATCGGTCTGGCCGGTCAGCCGGTGGGCCAGGTCGGCAATCGAATGATCTTCCAGGCTGGGAAACAGGTTGCGGCGTCCGGCGGCGATGACCCGTTCGACGGCCTGGTCCGCCAGCTTGCGATAGTGGCGCACCAGATCGTGGACCGGCTGGCCCACCGCCTGGCTTTCCGGCACGGCGACCTTCTGGATGGCGTGCTGGAGTTCGACGCCCGAGGCGTCCAGCTTTTCGGCCAGATCGGGGCGGTGCAACAGCTCGAAGGCGGTGACGCCATTGCGCCCCAACCAGTCCTCGAGGACACGGCCGATCAGTTCGCGCGCATGAGGGGCGTAGAAGTCCTGTGGCGTTCCGCAGCGGGGTCCGGCCTGGTCCTCGGGCACGACCCGCTTCCGCTGCATCTCCGGCGCGCCCCGCGTCAGGACCGTGATGCTGTTGAACTCCATCGTGTCCGGATCCAGCGTCTCCTTGGTCACCCGGACGGAGGCGGCGCGGTCATCGGCCAGAAGCTCCTCGGCCGTCCGGACCGCGTGGGCGCGGTCCTCGGTCGCCATCTGGAGGCTCCAGGGCGCCGGCGCGGTCTTGCGAATGTAGACTTCGTAGTGGACGGGGCCGGCCATGAAACACTCGTGATTACGAGCCCGCAGCATGGCGCCAAGGCTTTAAGGGCAGGTTGCGTTGCGCATCGCCTCGGCGCAGCCCATGTTTCCCGCCGTAATCTCTCCACGATGTTTTAGAACGGTACCGCTTGCCGCGCGTTGAGGTGGCGAGCGAACTGCCTGCAAGGAGCCTGATTTGGCCAACATCACCCTGGTCGACGACGACGAGAACATCGTCGCCTCCGTCTCGCTGGCGCTGGAGAGCCATGGCCACAAGGTCACGGCCTGGCACGACGGCGCCGCAGGCCTTGAGGCGCTGGAAGCCAGTCCCCCCGACCTCGCCATCCTGGACGTCAAGATGCCGCGCATGGATGGGATGGAGGTGCTGCGCCGCCTGCGCCAGACCTCGCAGATCCCGGTCATCATGCTGACGTCCAAGGACGAGGAGATCGACGAGATCCTCGGCTTCAACCTCGGCGCCGACGACTATATCCACAAGCCGTTCAGCCAGCGGCTGCTGATCGAGCGGGTCAAGGCCCTGCTGCGCCGGACGGGCGCCGACGGCGGCGAGCCCGAGGCCGTCGGCGACGGCTCGTCCAAGGCGATCAAGCGCGGCAAGCTGTCGATGGACCCGGCCCGTCACGAGAGCACCTGGGAAGGCAAGCCGGTCAAGCTGACCGTGACCGAATTCCTGCTGCTCCAGGCCCTGGCCCAGCGCCCCGGTTTCGTGAAGAGCCGCGACAACCTGATGGACGCCGCCTACGACGATCAGGTCTATGTCGACGACCGCACCATCGACAGCCACGTCAAGCGGATGCGTAAGAAGTTCCGGGTGGTCGACCCCGAGTTCGACGCCATCGAGACCCTGTATGGCGTTGGATACCGCTATCGCGAAAGCTGACGCCTCCCCCCAGGGGGAATCGCCGCCCCGCCGTCGCCTGAAGCGCTTCGGCGGGTCGCGGCTGGGCGGGCTGATCCTCGCCCTCAACCTGCTCAGCCTGCTGATCCTGTTCGTCGGGGCCCTGCTGCTGAACGAATGGCAGCGGGGGTTGATCGAGTCGCGGCAGGAGACGCTGACGGCCCAGGCCGAACTCCTCTCCAATGTGTTGAGCAAGCTGAGCATCACCACCGGGGAGCCGACGCCGGCCTTCGACCCGGTCGAAGCGTCGCGGCAACTGGTCGATGACTTCATCCCCGCGGGCCAGAGAGCGCGGCTGTTCGATCTCGACGGCCTTCTGGTCGCTGACAGCTACGCCGTCAGCGAGGCGATTCCCGGCCAGACCCTTCCGCCGGCCCTGCCCGCGGGAACGCCGGCTCTCGCGGCGAACAGGGGGTCGGAAAGCCGCGACGCGGTTGATCTGGAGCAGGCCCGGGCGGCGCTGGCCGCCGAGGTCGAGCAGGCGCTGGACGGCGCGCCCCAGGCCGGCGTGAGGCGCTCGGAATCGGGCGATCGCGTGGTGTCCGTTTCCATTCCGGTCCGCCATGTCCGGCAGGTGCTGGGTGTTCTGACCCTGGAGGCCGGCGACGTCGACGAGACCCTCGCCGCCCAGCGCCGCGCCCTGATGCCCTTCGCCCTGGTGGCCCTGGCGGTGAACCTGCTGGGGTCGCTGCTGATGCATCTGTTCGTGGCCCGGCCGGTGATGCGGCTGTCGGCGGCGGCGGACGAGGTGCGGCTGCAGCGCGCGCGGGCCATCTCACTGCCCGATCTGGAGGGCCGCAAGGACGAAATCGGCGATCTGGCCCGGTCGCTGGAGACCATGACCGAGACCCTGTCCGACCGGATGGACGCCATCGAGGCCTTCGCCGCCGACGTCTCGCACGAGATCAAGAACCCCCTGACCTCGATCCGCTCGGCGCTGGAGACCCTGCCGCTGGTCAAGACGCCGGAGCAGCGCGAGAAACTGACCAACCTGCTGCAACAGGACGTCCGGCGCCTCGACCGGCTGATCACCGACATCTCCAACGCCTCTCGCCTCGACGCCGAACTGAACCGCGACCGCCCCCGCGTCATCGACCTGACCCAGCTGCTGACCGAGATCGTCGGCGTCTATGAGGCCGGGCTCAAGCCCGGCGAGGCCCATGTGGTGCTGGACGCCCAAGCCGGAGAGCGCGTCCAGGTCCTGGGGCGCGACGGGCCGCTGGGCCAGGTCTTCCGCAATCTGATCGACAACGCCCGGTCGTTCAGCCCGCCGGGCGGAACCGTGCGCCTGTCCCTGGTCCGCGACGACATCGCCCCCGACCGGCCCGTCCGGGTCCGAATCGACGACGACGGGCCCGGCATTCCGCCCGAAAATCTCGAGACCGTGTTCGAGCGCTTCTACACCGCCCGTCCCAAGGGAACCGCCTTCGGCGCCAACTCCGGACTGGGCCTGTCGATCGTGCGTCAGATCGTCGAGGCCCACGGCGGGCGGGTCACGGCCGCCAATCGCCTGGACGAGGCAGGCGGGGTGGCCGGGGCGCGCTTCGAGGTCGCCCTGCCCGCGGCGGCCGCGGGTCGGCGGACGTGAGCGACGGCCAGCCGACGCACGCCACTGCCCTGGCGCAGTGGACGCCCCGCGCGGGATGGCGCGCCGTCCTGGTCCGCGGGCCCTCGGGCGCAGGCAAGAGCGACCTGGCGTTGCGGCTGATGGGCCGGGGCTGGCGTCTTGTCGCCGACGACTATGTCCATGTCTTCGCCTCCGGCGGCGCCGTGTACGCCGTCCCGCCCAAGGTGATCGCCGGCCGGATCGAGGCGCGCGGCGTGGGGATCGTCGACGCCCGGGCCCGGGGATTGGCCCGTCTGATGCTGGTCGTGGTCCTGGGCGGAAGCCCGCCCGAGCGGCTGCCCGAACCAGAGACGACGACGCTGGCTGGCCTGCCCCTGCCCCTCCTCCGGCTCTCCGGATTCGAGGCCTCGGCGGTCGAAAAGGTCGCGGCGGCCATCGCCCCGCTTTAACCCGACGCGGACTTGGGCTATTCCGCCCGGCTTGCGGCGCGCTCGAGGGCGGCCGGACGCGGGGGCGAAAGTCTTGGTGAAGCCTTCATGATCGGGCTGGTGATTGTCACCCACGGGGGCCTGGCCTCGGAATTCCTCGCGGCCATGGAGCATGTGGTGGGGCCCCAGCGCGGGGTCGCGGCCATCTGTATCGGGCCCGAGGACGACATGGAGCGGCGCCGCCGCGACATCGTCGACGCCGCCGCGGCTGTCAACGACGGCGACGGCGTCATCCTGCTGACCGACATGTTCGGCGGCACCCCCTCCAACCTGGCCATATCGGTGATGGAGGAGACCCATGCCGAGGTCATCGCCGGCCTCAACCTGCCCATGCTGATCAAACTGGCCAGCGTGCGGGGCCGCGAGCCGCTCGAAACCTGCGTCGCCCATGCGCAGGACGCCGGGCGCAAATACATCTCCGTCGCCAGCTGGGTGCTTC
Organism: Brevundimonas sp.; assembly: GCA_046292645.1. GTDB lineage: Bacteria > Pseudomonadota > Alphaproteobacteria > Caulobacterales > Caulobacteraceae > Brevundimonas. Next base: position 6,828 of record JBKBQO010000018.1, on the reverse strand, counting down.
AGGGCGAGAAATGACGGCTGCCGCGACCGCGAACATCTGCAACACCCGCGGCCTGCACGCCCGCGCCTCGGCCAAATTCGTCAAACTGGCCTCGACCTTCGACGCCGAGGTCCATGTCACCCGCGACGGCGTGACCGTGAACGCCCTGTCGATCATGGGCCTGCTGATGCTCGGCGCGGGCAACGGCTGCACCATCGACATTTCCGCCGAGGGGGCGGAGGCCGAAGCCGCCGTGGCCGCCCTGTCCGATCTGGTGGGGCGGAAGTTCGACGAGGACCAGTAGTCAGTCTTCCGACGGCGTCGGCCCGGCCCCTATGTGGTCCACGCCCCGTCTCGACGCGATCTCCACCTGTTTCGCCCGCTCCAGATACCGCGCCCGGTCGGCCTCCGTCCGTTCGTCGGCGCAGCGATCGCAGCGAACGCCCTCGATAAAGAGCGGCGACGCCCGGCCTTCCGGGCTGACCGGCATGCGGCACCCCCGGCACAGCGTGTGGCTGCCCGGCGTCAGCCCATGGCCGACCGCGACGCGCTCGTCGAAGACGAAACACTCGCCCTCCCACAGGCTGTCGGCCTCGGGCGTGGTCTCCAGATAGCGGAGGATCCCGCCTTCCAGATGGAAGACGTCCTGCACCCCCTCGGCCTTCAGAAAGGCCGTCGCCTTCTCGCAGCGGATGCCGCCGGTGCAGTACATGGCCACCTTGGGCGGCCTGGGCCCGTCCAGCAGGGCGCGGCCCTCGGTCCGGAACCAGTCGGGAAAGTCGCGGAAGCCGCGCGTCTTCGGCTGCACCGCGCCGGCGAAGGCGCCGACCGCCGCCTCATAGTCGTTGCGGGTGTCGATCACGACCACGTCCGGCCGCCGGATCAGGGCGTTCCAGTCGGCGGGGGCGACATAGGTTCCCGCATTGGCCGCCGGATCCAGATCCGGCTGGCCCATGGTCACGATCTCGGCCTTGACCCGCACCTTCAGCCGGTGAAACGGCATGACCGCGGCGTCGGCGAATTTGACGTCGAGGCCGGCGAACCCCGGCAGGGAGCGGATCCCCTCCACGACGCGGTCGACGGCATCCGCCGGCCCGGCGATCGTCCCGTTCAGCCCTTCATGCGCGACCAGCAGGGTGCCGCGGACGTCGGGCCGGCACAGTTGCTCCAGATGGTCGCGCACGGCCGCGGGCTCGGCGACGGGCGCGAACCGGTACAGGGCGGCGACGCGGATCGGGGATGAGGGCGGGAGAACCGGCACAGGGGCATCCAGCTTCGCGCTATCGGGGCCTGCCCTGCGAAGCGCGCCAGCGCGAAGCAGGGTGGTGGAGCCGAGGGGAGTCGAACCCCTGACCTCGTCATTGCGAACGACGCGCTCTACCAACTGAGCTACGGCCCCCCTTGGCCCATGGACCATGGGACGCAGGCGAGGCCGCGACATACGAGGGGCGAGGCCGGAGTGTCAACGGGGTTGGCGCCGCCGGGGCCTGCGACGCGGGAATCCTTGGACGAACGGCCCGGCCACGCTAGAAGCGGGCCTGATTTCGCTTCTGGAGCCCCTTCATGGGTTACGCCATCGTCTGGCTGGTCAATACGATCCTGTCGATCCTGACCTGGTCGATCATCATCTCGGCCGTCCTCAGCTGGCTGTTCGCCTTCGACGTCATCAATCGCGGCAACCGGTTCGTCAGCCAGGTCGCCGACCTGCTCGACCGCATCACGGCTCCGATTCTCGAACCCTTCCGCCGGATCATTCCGCCGCTGGGCGGCATCGACATCTCGCCGATCGTGGTCCTGCTGCTGATCAATTTCGCGCGCATTCTCTTCAACCGGATGACCGCGCCCTATCTGATCCAGCTGCTGGGCTAGAAATCATGCGCGACCCCGACGCCACGACCGGCCCGGTTCGCGACGCGGCGCGCGTTCGGCGCTTGCGCGCTCCGGCAGGGGTCCTAAGGTGCCGCTCCGACCGGGCCCCGCGCCTGCCAGCCAACCGGAATTCATGACCACGATCCGATCCGTCGCCATCGTCGGCGCAGGCCAGATGGGCGCAGGCATCGCCCAGGCCGTGGCCGCGGGCGGCTATCAGGTGCTGCTGTACGACGCCGTCGCCGACCGCGTGCCCCAGGCCCAGGCGTCCATCGCCGCCAGCCTCGCCCGCCAGATCGAGCGCGGCCTGATCGACCAGACCGCGGCCGACGCCGCCCAGTCGCGCATCGCCGCCGCCCCGTCCCTGGCCGCGGCGGCCCGGGCCGATCTGGTGATCGAGGCGGCGGTCGAGGACGAGGCGGTCAAGAAGACGATCCTGACCGAACTGGTCCCGCATCTGGGGCCTGACACCCTGCTGGCGTCCAACACCTCATCGATCTCGATCACCCGGCTGGCCTCGGCCACCGACCGACCCGACCGCTTCATCGGCCTGCATTTCATGAAGCCGGCGCCGGTGATGAAGCTGGTCGAGATCGTGCGCGGCATCGCCACCTCGGCCGACACCTATGAGACGGCCGTCGCCTTCGCTGAGTCGCTGGGCAAGACCACGACCAACGCCGAGGACTTCCCCGCCTTCATCGTCAACCGCATCCTGGTGCCGATGATCAATGAGGCGATCTACACCCTGTACGAAGGCGTCGGGAACGTCGCCTCTATCGACAAGGCGCTGAAGCTGGGCGCCAACCACCCGATGGGGCCGCTCGAACTGGCCGATTTCATGGGGCTGGACGTGGTCCTGGCGATCATGAACGTGCTGTACGAAGGCCTCGCCGACAGCAAATACCGGCCCTGCCCCCTGCTGGTGAAATATGTCGAGGCCGGCTGGCTGGGCCGCAAGTCGGGCCGCGGCTTCTACGACTATTCCGGCCCGACGCCGGCCCCGACGCGGTGAGACGGGCGCGATGATCCCGATCCCGGAAAAGCCCGAAGATTTCCCGGGCCAGCAGCGCGTCGCCTGGCGGCTGGAGCCCCTTCGTCTGACCCTGGCCGCCCTCGCCGGAGCCCTGTGGCCGCCGATCCCCTTGACCCTGCTGATCTGGGCTCCGCAAAACTGGATCCCCTCGCTCGAGATCGATCCCCGGCTGGCCGCGCTCGGCATCGGCCTGCTGGCGGTTCCGGCGGGCCTCTGGCTGCTGCGGCGCGAGTGGGAGCGGACCGGCCGGCCGGCGACGCGCCTGGGCGTGGTCTGGCGCTTCATGTTCTACGGCGGTCTGCTGGCCGCCGCCCTCCAGGCCCTGTTCGCCATCGTCCTGTGCATCTTCGGCTGGTTCGAGGCCGGCGGCATCGCCCAGGCGGCGGGCGCCACCGAGACCACCCTGCTGATCTACGGCGTCGGCCTGCTGCCCGTCGCGGTCATGGTCGGCGTGAGCTACGCCCTCTGGGCCGGGCTGTGCGCCGCCTTCATCGCCTTCCGGCCCCAGCCCGAGGTGCGCGACCGGCTTGGGGTTCTGGGGGACCGCGAGCCGGTCTGACCCCGCGCGGGTTACAGGAAATTCAGTTTCAAGCGGTCGCGGCTTCGGTCAGGTTCGTCTGCGCTTGAGGGGGATATCATGGCGACCAACGACACACTCCGGACGGAGTCGGCCACGGCGGCTGTCGACAGACTGACGCCGGTCGCCGCGACTGACCGCCTGTTCAGCCTGGACCTGGTCCGCGGACTGGCGGTGCTGGGGATCCTGGCGGTCAACGCCATGACCTTCGCCTGGCCCTTCGCCGTGTCTTCCAACCCCAGCCTGCAGCCTGGCTTCGACGCCGCGGCGGCGCAGGGCTGGCAGATCATGCACGTCTTCTTCCAGGACAAGATGCGCACCCTGTTCTCGATGCTGTTCGGGGCGTCGATCTTCCTGATCGGCGGCGAGCGGTTCGATGAGGCGCGCGGCAGGCTGTTGCGCAGCCGGCTGTTCTGGCTGGCCATTTTCGGCCTCATCCACGGCCTGGCCTTCTGGTTCGGCGACATCCTGCTGCTGTACGCCTGGACCGGGGTGTTCGTGATGATGGTGCGGTCGTGGAGCGCGCGCAGCCTGCTGATCGCGGGCGTCAGCCTGAACCTTGTCGGCTCGGGCCTCTATGTGGGACTGATGTCGCTGCTCGCCTTGGCCCCGCCGGAGTCCCTGACCCAGGCCATGCAGGGGGCCGGCTGGGTCAATGATCCGGCGAAACTGGCCGAGCAGATCGCGCGCTTCCAGGGCGACGCCGTCTCGGTGACCCTGCATGTGATGTCGCTGTGGCCTGGGGTCGTACCGGCGATGCTGATCGTCTTCCTGCCGGCGACGGCGGCCCTGATGATGATCGGCATGGGGCTGTACAAGGCCGGTTTCCTGGCCGGGCGGTCCCCGGCCTGGCTCTATGGCCTGTTCGTCGTCGCCGGCGCCGGGGCGCTTTGGCTGATCTGGCGGGAAACCTCGGCCGTCGTGGCCGCCGACTTCCCGTTCGTCCAGGCCATGGCCCGGCCGTTCAACACCGTGCTCGCCCCCCTCGTCTCGCTCGGCTACGCCAGCCTGCTGATCCTGCTGGCGCGGTCCGGGCTGAAGGCGGTGCTGACGCCGCTGGCCTGCGCCGGGCGGATGGCCTTCACCAACTACCTCAGCCAGACGCTGATCATGACGACCCTGTTCTACGGCGGACGCGGCCTCGGCTGGTACGGCGAGATCGGCTGGCCCGAAATGTGGATGGTCATCGGCGCGGTCTGGATCGCCCAGTTGATCTGGTCGACCCTGTGGCTGTCGGCCTTCCAGATGGGCCCGCTGGAGTGGGGCTGGCGGTGCCTGACCTACAGGCGGTGGGTGCCGATCAGGAGGGTCTAGGTTCTAGGGGCTAGGTTCTAGGTTCGAGGCTCAAGGGGCTAGGGGCCAGGTTCCAAGGGCTGGGAAGGGCATGGCAGCGGCATCTTACCTAGCACCTAGAACCTAGCACCTAGCCCCTATCCCCCAGTCCCTCTAGAAGCCCCTCATGACCGACCCCGCCGCCGCCCCCGCCCGTCCTGAAGCCCGCAACCCCCGGGGGTTCGCCGACCGGCGCGGCCGCGACCTGACCGCCGAGCGCCGCCTCGTGGCGCGGGTGTCCGAGGTCTATGAGCGCTGGGGCTTCGAACCGCTGGAGACCGGCGCCTTCGAATACGCCGACGCCCTGGGCAAATTCCTGCCCGACGCCGACCGCCCGAACGAGGGCGTGTTCGCCCTGCAGGACGACGACGACCAGTGGATGGCGCTGCGCTACGACCTGACCGCGCCGCTGGCCCGGTTCGCGGCCCAGGGCTGGGAGACCCTGCCCAAGCCGTTCCGGCGCTACGCCTTCGGCCCGGTCTGGCGCAATGAAAAGCCCGGCCCCGGCCGGTTCCGTGAATTCGTGCAGTGCGACGCCGACACCGTGGGTTCGGACCGGCCCGAGGCCGACGCCGAGATCATCGCCATGGCCTGCGAGGGCCTGCGCGCCGCCGGCCTGGACGCGGACCAGGCCGTGGTCCGGGTCTCGAACCGCAAACTCTTCGACGGCCTGTTCGACGCCGGCGGCGTCACCGATCCGCGCCAGCGCCTCACCGCCCTGCGCGCCATCGACAAATTCGACCGTCTGGGCTGGGACGGCGTCGCGGCCCTGCTGGGCGAGGGCCGGCTGGACGAGTCGGGCGACTACACCAAGGGGGCCGACCTGCCCCTCGGCGTGGCCGCGACCATCGAGGCCTTCCTCGCCTCGGCGGGCGACGCAGCCCTGTCCCGCGCGGCGACGCTGGAGGCCGTGGCCCGCGCCGGGGGGCTCGGCGCCGCAGGCGAGTCGGCGCTCGAGGAACTGGCAGCCATCGACGCCGCCCTCGGGGCGATGAAGGTCGATCAGGCCGCGGTCCGCTTCGACCCCACCATCGTCCGCGGCCTGGAATATTACACCGGCGCCGTGTTCGAGGCCGAGCTGCTGCTGGACACCGTCGACGACAAGGGCCGCGCGGTGCGCTTCGGCTCCATCGGCGGCGGCGGCCGTTACGACGACCTGGTCGCCCGCTTCACCGGCGAGCGCCTGCCGGCGACCGGCTTCTCCTTCGGGGTCTCGCGCCTGGCCTCGGCCCTGCGTGCGGCCGGGCGGGGCGACGTCGATGCGACGCGCGGTCCGGTCGTGGTCATCGTCTTCTCCGACGCGGACATGCAGCACTATCTCGACGCCGTGTCCGAGCTGCGCAACGCCGGCATCGCCGCCGAACTCTATCTGGGCCGGGCGGGCATGAAGGCGCAGATGAAATACGCCGACCGCCGCGGCGCGCCGGCCGCCGTCATCCTGGGCGGCGACGAAATCGCCGCCGGCCAGGTCACGATCAAGGATCTGGACGCCGGGCGCGCCCTGGCCCCCGGCGTCACGGACAATGAGGCCTGGAAGGCCGAACGGCCGGGCCAGCTGAAGGTGGCGCGTTCGGAGCTGACGGCGACCGTCGCCCGCATCGTCGGCAAGGCGCGCACAGCTTCGTGACTTATCATTGATAAGTCTGGAAAAATCCCAGTTTCCCACGCGCGATCATTGACTTGAGCCGCGAAATGTCGTCTTTCTGACGCACTCGGGAAGCGCAGCGTCTTAGGACGCAGCAGCGGCCCGGAGGCGTTTCGGGGAGGAAACGTCCGCTCGTCAAAGAGCGAAAGAAAGCCCGCCGCGATGTATCCCCCGCGGCGGGCTTTTTTGCGCCTGACATCCAGGAAATCCACGTATTCTCCCTCCCCCTCTGGGGGAGGGATGTCGGCGCGCAGCGACGACAGGGTGGGAGGGGCTCGGCGACGCAAGCACCGACGCTTGCCGTGCCGAACCGGGGGGGCCCCCCCCCCCCGGGCGGCCGCCGCCCCCCCCCCCCCCCCGCGCGGGGGGGGGCCCCGCCACGACCCGCGGCCC
>JBKBQO010000017.1:0-34777 GCA_046292645.1 Brevundimonas sp. | reverse complement strand
CCGCCCCGCCGACCCAGGCCCCGTCGGCCCCGCGCCGCATCGAGGCGGTCCAGCCGCGCGCCGTCGCCGCCCCCTCGGCCCCGGCCCCCATGCCGGACCTGCCCGGCACTGCCACGGTGATGACCCTGGGCGCGCACATGTGCAAATGGCCGATCGGCGATCCGTCCTCGAACGAGTTCAGCTTCTGCGGCCGCCGCTCGTCGGAAGGCGTCTATTGCGTCGAACACGCCCGGGTCGCTTATCAGCCCCAGGTCAAGCGCGGCGCGACGGACCTGGCGCGGAGCCTGCGGCGGTACATCTGAGTGAAGAGTGATTAGTGAGTGGTGATTGGCCGCCGCCAGGGCGGACGATCACCGCGCCAGTCACCAATCACCAATCACTAACACCCTCCAGCCACACGGCTGTCATGAACGGCTCCTAGAGAGCCGCCCTCCGCCTCACGGCCCACCCGCAAGGGGCCGTGAGACTGGGGCGGGGCTGCGGTTATCCGGGTTGACGCAGCCCCTCACCCCCCTTCGGAAGGCTCAAGTGATTAGTGATTCGTGATTGGTGACGGCTGGCTCGACCGTGAGGCTACCCAGCGCTCGCCGCGTCTCCGACCAATCACTAATCACTAATCACTAAAATCACTCACCACTCAGTTCAGCACCCTTCGCTCCCCCGGGACGTCGAGACTGAAGGCCGGGATGGCGGCCTCGAACGAACGGCCGGTCGCGTCGGTCATGGCATAGCCGCCGACCATCGAGCCGGAGGCCGTGCCCAGGGGGCAGCCCGAGGCGTAGGCGTAGCTTTCGCCGGGCTGGATGGTCGGTTGTTCGCCGACCACGCCGGGGCCGCTCACCGCCTCGACATGGCCGAGAGCGTCGGTGATCTCCCAGCGGCGGGCGATCAGCTGGACCGCGACGCCGCTCAGATTGACGATCTCGACCTGATAGGCCCAGACCCAGCGGCCGGCCTCGGGATCGGACTGGCCGGCCAGATAGCTGGGCCGGACGCGGACCAGGATTCCATCGGTTTCGGCTTCATAGGCGCGGGCGTCGTGCATCCGCCCATGGTCGCGGAACCCCGACCCACGTCAAGCGCGCGCACCCCGCTCGGGAGGGGAGACGCGGCGAAAAATCGTGTAAGCGGGGCGGATGCAGACATACGAACACACGATTCCGGGCATCCTGCCCTGCCAGTCCATCGAGGCCCTGATCGCCGGCGGGGCGATCGCCTCGGACACCCCCTTCGACCCCGACCAGGTGCAGCCGGCCAGTCTGGACCTGCGGCTGTCGGACCAGGCCTGGCGCGTGCGGGCCTCCTTCCTGCCCGGCAAGCGCACGGTCGAGGACCGGATCGCCGACGTGGCCATGCACCGGATCGACCTGTCGGGCGGCGTCGTGCTGGAGCGCGGCTGCGTCTATATCGCCCGGCTGCAGGAGCGGCTGAGCCTGCCCAGGGGGCTGATCGCAAGGGCCAATCCCAAGAGCTCGACCGGGCGCGTCGATGTGTTCGTGCGGCTGCTGACCGATCGCGGCGCCTCGTTCGACGACGTGGCCGAGGGCTATGAGGGGGCGCTGTACCTGGAGATCTCGCCCCAGACCTTCCCCATCCTGGTGCGGCCGGGGACGCGGCTGAACCAGTTGCGGCTCAAGGCCGGCGAGCCGCCGAAGCTGGAGACCCGCAGCGTCGGGGTCGAGTTGCAGGGCGGCGAGGGTTCGATCGTCGGCTTCCGCGGGCGCCGCCATGCGGGGGTGATCGACCTCGACAATATCGACGGCCACGATCCGCGCGACTTCTGGGAGCCGCTGACGCTGCGGCGCGGCGAGCTGCTGCTGGACCCGGGCGAGTTCTATATTCTGGCGTCATCGGACGATGTCGAGATCCCGGTCGACCAGGCCGCCGAGATGACGCCGATCGATCCGTCGGTGGGCGAATTCCGGGTTCACTACGCGGGCTTCTTCGATCCCGGCTTCGGCACCGACGAGGCGCATGGGGCGGGGTCCAAGGGGGTGCTGGAGGTGCGGACGCATGACACGCCCTTCCTGCTGGAGCACGGCCAGATCGTGGCCCGGCTGGTCTATGAGCCGCTGACCGAACGGCCGACGCGGCTGTATGGCGAGGGCGGCAGCCACTACCAGCGGCAGGGGCTGAAGCTGTCGAAGCATTTCCGGCCGTGGGGGTGAAGGAAGGTTCTAGGGGCTGGGTTCCAGGGGCTAGAGAGATCACGATCCCCCTAGCCCCTAGAACCTAGAACCTAGAACCTACTCCAGCCGGTCCGCCTTCCGCAGCGCCGGGAACCAGCGGGCCCACAGGCCGGTCGCGGTCAGGGCGCCGATGCCGCCGAACACCGCCGCGCCGATGGGGCCGAGGAAGCGGACGGCGACGCCGCTGTAGGCCTCGCCCAGTTCGTTCGAGGCGCCGATGAACAGCATGGAGACCGAGCTGACCCGGCCGCGCATGTGGTCGGGGGTGGCCAGCTGGATCAGGGTCTGGCGGATGTTGACGCTGATCATATCGGCCCCGCCGCCGATCAGCAGGACCAGGCCGGACAGCCAGACGCTGGTCGACAGGCCGAAGGTCAGGGTGCAGACGCCGAACACCGCCACCGAGGCGAACATCCAGCGGCCGCCGTGTTTCACGATCGGATAGCGGCTCAGATACAGGGCCACGGCCAGGGCCCCGACGCCGAAGGAGGCGCGCAGCAGGCCGAAACCCATGGCTCCGACGTGCAGGATGTCGCGGGCGAAGATCGGGGTCAGCAGGGCGACCCCCGCCAGCAGCACCACGACGAGGTCGAGGGAGATGGCGCCCAGGACGATCTTGGTGTTCCAGACATAGGCCAGCCCCTCCTTGACCTGGTCAACGGCGGAAATGCGGCTCGGGGACGGCGCGGGCTTGCCGCTGGTGCGGATCAGCAGCAGGCCGCCGATGGCCACGGCGAACATGGCCAGGGCGCTGGCGTAGGCCAGGGGGATGGAGACGCCGACGATGACGCCGCCGAGCGCGGGCCCGGCGATGGCGCCGGTCTGGAAGGCGATGGACTGGGCGGCGATGGCCGGCGGCAGGGCGCGGCGGCCGACGACCATGGGCAGGAAGGCCTGGCTGGCCGGGGCGAGGAAGGCGCGGGCGGCGCCGAAGACGGCGGCGACGGCCAGCAGACCCCATAGCGGCGGGTTGCCGTGCAGGGCCATCAGCAGGAAGGCGACGGCGCAGCCGGCCTCGACAATGACCGACAGGGTGACGGTGGTCTTGCGGTCGCGGCGGTCGGCCAGGGCGCCGGCGGGCAGGGTCAGGGCCAGCAGCGGCAGGAACTGGCACAGGCCGACGAGACCCAGATACAGGCTGGCCTCGGCGATGGGATGGTCACGGCGCGCGATCTCATAGACCTGCCACAACAGGGCCGAGGACTGGATCTGGATGCCGAGCACGGCCGCCACCCGGCCGAGCCAGAGCAGGCGGAAGTCGCGGATGGCCCAGGGGCTGGTGGGGCCTTCGGGCGGCGGGGGCGGCGCGACCGGTTCGGTGGTCTCGATGGTTTCGGTCACGTGCGGCGGTCGACTTTCGGATAAGGGGTCCCGTCGCGATGGAAATAGCCGCCCTTGCGGAAGACCATGTCGATGTCCGGGTAGTCGCCGAAATCGCCGCCGGGCGTTCGGGTTCCGACCTCGAGCAGAACGGCCTCCGTGTTTGATCGGTTCTCAAGCTTGTGGCCGTCGGGAACGCCGGCCTTCCAGCCCGCGCAGTCGCCGGCGGTCAGCACCGTCTCGCCGTCGTCCTCGACCAGCACCACCTCGCCCGACAGCACCCAGACGAATTCGTCCTCGCCTCCATGCCAGTGGCGCTGGCTGGACCAGGCGCCGGCGGGCAGGCGCAGCAGATTGACCCCGAACTGGTCGAGGCCGACGGCGTCGCCAAGTCTCCACCGGCGGCGCGGCTTGCAGGGGCCGGCGAATTCTTCGGGATAGCCCGTGCCGTGACCGGTGGGGGCTGCGTCGATATCGATCTTCGGCATGGCGGGGGCGCCCTTCTCGCGGTCGTCGGAACCCCCTAAAGCACAGCCTCATGAGCGCCGCATCAACTCCCGTTATCGATCCTGTCGAACTGACCCGCGACCTGATCCGCCGGCCGTCGGTCACCCCCGCCGACGCGGGGGCCATGGATGTGCTGGAGCGTGTGCTGACCGGGCTGGGCTTCCACTGCCGGAGGATGCCGTTCGAGGGGATCGAGAACCTGTACGCGCGGCGCGGGACCGCTGCGCCCAACCTCTGTTTCGCGGGCCATACCGATGTGGTGCCGACGGGCTCGGAGCAGGCCTGGACGTCAGGGCCGTTCGAAGCCGAGGTGAAGGACGGCGTCCTCTACGGTCGGGGCGCTGTCGATATGAAGGGCGGGATTGCGGCCTGGGTGGCGGCTGTGTCGCGCGTGCTGGCGGAGGGCGAGGTACCGGGCTCCTTGTCCTTCCTGATCACTGGCGACGAGGAGGGCCCGGCCCTGCACGGCACCAAGCGGGTAGTCGAGACCCTGATGGCCGAGGGCGAGGTGATCGACGCCTGCGTCGTCGGCGAACCGTCGTCGCAGCAGGCGCTGGGGGACATGATCAAGATCGGGCGGCGGGGCTCGCTCAACACCTGGATCACGGTCCACGGCAAACAGGGGCATGTGGCCTATCCGGACCGTGCGGCCAATCCGGCGCCGGTCATGGCGCGGCTGATGGCCCGGCTGGCCGACCACCGGCTGGACGAGGGCTATCAGGGATTCCAGCCGTCGAACCTCGAGATCACCACCATCGACATCGGCAATCCGGCGACCAACATCATCCCGGCCGAGGCCAGGGCGCGGCTGAACATCCGGTTCAATCCGACGCATACGGGCGACGACCTGATCGCCTGGCTGAACGCCATGGCCGGCGAGGCCCAGGCGGCGTCGGGACTTCGGATCGAGCTGGAGCATCTGTGCTCGGGCGACGCCTTCCTGACAGAGCCGGGGCCGTTCATCGAGGGGGTGCAGGATGCGGTCGAGGCGGCGACGGGGCGGCAGCCCGAGGCCTCGACCACCGGCGGCACCTCGGACGCGCGGTTCATCCGGGCCATGTGTCCGGTGCTGGAGCTGGGGCTGGTGGGGCAGACCATGCACCAGGTCGACGAGCGCGCGCCGGTGGCGGAGATCGAGGCGCTGGCGGAGGTGTATCGGGCGGTGATCGGGACGTTTTTCGCGCGGGCTTAGGCTGACCTTGTCATCCCGGCCGACGCGAAGCGGAGAGCCGGGACGGCGGCGTGCATAACCCAGCGCTCCCGGAAGCGGCGGCCGCCGCTATCCGGGAGACAGGCGGGGCGTGGCACTGTGGCTGGCTGTCCCCCGGTTAATCGCAAGCGCGATTTCCGGGGGCCCCAACAACGATGGGCGGCGTCCCGGATCTCGCTACGCTCGTCCGGGATGACAAGGTTTGTGGCGACGAGCGGGGGTCAGTGCGTCGTGGCCTCGGCCCGGGCGATTCGGCGGTCCAGTTCGGCGACCATCTGTTCCAGCCGCGACTGTTCGGATTTCATGTCGACCGCCGAGCCGTCCTCATAGGTCAGCTGCGCCCCCTTGCCGATCAGGTCGAGGCGGTACAGGGCGGTGACGCGGCGGGCCTTCAGCCGGTCCAGTTCGGTGTCGTCGGCCATGGCTATTCGCGCTCGAGGAAGCGGACGGCGCTGAGCACATGGGTCTTCACGCCCAGCGGCAGGACCGCCTCATTGACGTCGAAGCCCGGCGAGTGGTTGGGCGGCGAGGTCGCCGGGTCGACGCCGTCGGCGCTGCCGCCGAGGTGATAGAAGACGCCGGGCACGGCCTGGGACAGATAGCTGAAGTCCTCGGCCACGGTCGTCGGCGGGGTGGCGGGGTTGACGTTCCCCTCGCCCGCGGCCTCGGTCAGGACCGGCGCCAGCCAGGCCGAGAGTTCCTCGTTGTTGAACACCAGGGCGGCGTTCTGACGGACCGCGAATTCAGCTGTCGCCCCATAGGTCTCGGCGACATTGTCGATGGCCACGCCGGCGCGGCGGACGAGGTCGTCGCGCTGGGCGATGTCGAAGGTGCGCAGGGTGCCGGACAGGACGGCCCGGTCCGGGATGATGTTGTAGCGGACGCCGGCGTCGAGGGTGGCGATGGTGAAGACGGTCGGCGTCGTGGTCGGGTCGATGGTGCGCGCCGTCAGGGTGTTGATGGTCTGGACGATGTCGGCCGAGGCGGCGATGACGTCGACGCCCTTCCACGGCCAGGCCCCGTGGGTCTGGCGGCCGTTCAGGGTGATGTCGATCCGGTCCGAGGCGGCCATGAAGCCGCGGGGGCGGTAAAAGACCGTGCCGGGCCGGCCCGGAACGACATGGAGGCCGAAGATGGCGTCGGGTCGGGGGTTTTCGAGCGCCCCCTCCTGGATCATCAGGGCGGCGCCGCCCAGCGGCTCGCCCGGAGGGGCCCCCTCCTCCGCCGGCTGGAAGATGAAGACCACGGTGCCCGCAAGCTCGGCCTTCATCCCGGCCAGGACCTCGGCGGCGCCCATAAGCATGGCGATATGGGCGTCGTGGCCGCAGGCGTGGGCCACCGGCACGGTCGCGCCCATGTAGGAACCGGTCGCGGTTGAGGCGAAGGGCAGGCCCGTGGCCTCGAGCACCGGCAGGGCGTCCATGTCGGCGCGCAGGGCCACGGTCCGGCCCGGGCGGCCGCCGCGCAGGACGCCGACCACCCCGGTCTTGCCGACGCCGGTGCGGACCTCCAGCCCGAGGGCGCGCAGATGGTCGGCGACGAGGGCGGCCGTGCGGGTCTCGGCGAAGCCCAATTCGGGGTGGGCGCGGAGGTCGCGGCGCCAGGCGACGACCCGCGGCACGCCGGCGTCGACCGCCGCCTCGATCCGGTCGAGGGCGATGGGCGCCGTCTGCGCCCGGGCCAGACCAGCGGACAGGGCCAGGGCGAGGGCGGAGGCGGCGAGCAGGCGGAAGGTCATGGCGGCGGTCCTCGTGGCGGGATGCAACCGTTGCGGAGGAAGCCCGCTTTCGCAAGGGCCCGCAGCCGCCTAGGGTCCGCCCGTGAACCTCCGCTCGCCCGCCTTCGCCATCCTGTTCTCGGTCAGCCTGATCGCGGCCGCGGGGAATATGGCCCTGCAGTCGGTGCTGCCGGCCATCGGGCGCGAGTTCCGGCTTTCGGACACCCTGGTGGCCGGAGCCTTCGCCATTTCGGCCCTGATGTGGACCGTCGCCTCGCCCTTCTGGGCGCGGCTGTCGGACCGGCTGGGCCGCAAGACTGTGATCCTGATCGGACTGTCGGGCTTCGTCATCTCCATGAGCGGCTTCGGCCTGGCCGCCACCTCGGGGCTGGAGCAGTGGCTGGGCGCCGGGCTGGCCTTCACCCTGATGGCGGTGGCGCGCACCGTCTATGGCGTGTTCGGCTCCGCCGCCCCGATCGCTTCCCAGGCCTATGTCGCCGACCGCACCTCGCCCGAGCAGAGGACCCAGGCCATGTCGCTGCTGGCTTCGGCCCAGGGTCTGGGAACCGTGATCGGCCCGGCCCTGGCGCCCTTCTTCGTCCTGCCCCTGGTCGGCCTGGCGGGGCCGATGTACGCCTTCGCCCTGCTTGGCGCCGTGGTGCTTGTCGTGGTCTGGCGCCGGCTGCCGAGCGGCGAGGTCGTGCGGACGCCCTCGGCCAGCGGGCGGCAGGGCCCCGCCGGCAAGGGGCTGTGGAAGGACCCGCGGGTGCGGGGCTATCTGCTGTACGGCCTGTTCGTCACAGGCGCGCAGGCGGCCAATATCTCGGTCCTCGGCTTCCACATCATCGACGAGCTGGCGTCCACCGGCATCGCGGCGCGCGAGGCCCAGCCCTTCATCGGCATCGCCATGCTGGCCGGGGCGGCCGCCACCCTGATGGCGCAGTGGGGCCTGATCCCCCTGTTGCGCCTGCAGCCCGCCGACCTGATGCGCTGGGGCGCGGCCCTGGCCCTGGTCGGCAATCTGATGAGCATCGCCGCGCCCGGTTATTACGGCGTGGTGGTCGGCTACGCCGTCGTCTCCATGGGCGTCGGCTTCGCCCGGCCGGGTTTCACGGCCGGCTCGTCCCTGTCGGTCGGCCCCCACGAACAGGGGGCGATCGCCGGCCTGATGATGTCGCTGGCCGGGCTGAGCTTCCTCGCCCCGCCCGTGATCGGGGTGGCCCTGTACGAGCTGGCCGAGCCCGCGCCCTTCATCGCCAACGCCGTCCTGCTGGCGGCGGCGACGGCCCTGTGTTTCCTCAATCCGCGGCTGCGCGCGGGCCCGCCGGACTTGCCCGACCGCGACGAGACGCCGTCCCCCGAAACGCCTCCGGCGTCGCAGCCCGGCCCGGAAGGCAATCGCTGACCGCGAAAGCCTTTTCGCGGTCCAAAAGCCGTGGCAGATCGGGACCATGGACATCGCCCGTATCGAACGCCGCATCGGCGTGCGCGCCACCCCCGACCAGATCTGGACCCTGATCGCCGATCTGCCGGCCTGGGACCGGTGGAACCCGATCGAGACCCGCCTGGAGGGGGCCATCGCCTTCGGCGGCGCCATCGCCGTGACCGAGAGCATCGAAGGCCTGCCGGAGCGCCGCGCCGTCACCCGCGTCGGAGACTGGCAGCCCTATTCCCAGCTGGTCTGGACCGAGAACCGCGGCCTGTGGTTCCGTTCGATGCGCTATTTCGAGATCGAACCGCTGGATCAGCCGAACAGCTGCATCGTCGCCAACGGCTTCATCTTCTCGGGGCTGCGCGGCGAGATGTTCTTCGACAAGAACCGCAAGCAGCTGCGTCATGCCGTCGACGCGGTGGCCGAGTCTTGGAAGGCCGCGGCCGAGGCCTGACTCAGCCGCCGGCGGCGCCGGCGGCCATGGTGTCCTGGATGCTGATGATGGCCGGCGTCAGGATGACGATGAACAGCACCGGCAGGAAGAACAGGATCATCGGCACGGTCAGCTTGGCCGGCAGGGCCGCGGCCTTCTTCTCGGCCGCTGACAGCCGCATCTCGCGGTTTTCCTTGGCCATGGTGCGCAGGGCCGTGCCCAGCGGGGTGCCGTAGGTCTCGGCCTGGGTCATGGCGGTGGCGACGGACTTCACGCCCGGATGGTTGGTGCGTTTGGCCAGACCCTCATAGGCCATACGCCGGTCGGGCAGATAGCTGAGCTCCGCCGAGAGCAGGGTCAGCTCCTCGGCCAGGTCGATCGACGAGCCGCCGATCTCCTGGCTGACCTTCTGGATCGCGGCCTCGATCGACATGCCGGCCTCGACGCAGATCAGCAGCAGGTCAAGCGCGTCCGGGAAGGCCTGCATGATCGAGGTGCGGCGCTTGGAGATGCGGTTCGAGAGGAAGATGTTCGGGGCGTAGAAGCCGATTACGGCGGCGAACATCACCGCCGTCAGGCGGGTCATCACCGGCAGGCCGAAATCGTTGAAGATGAACAGGTAGAAGACCGCGATGCCGAGGAAGACGAACGGCATGGAGAAGCGGAAGAAGTAGAAGGTGGTCAGGGGCTTGGGCCCCCGATAGCCGGCCTGGGCCATTTTTTCCGCGACCTTGGGGTCCTCGAGCAGCTTGGACAGGTTCAGCCGGTCGACGACGCGCTTCTTGAAGCCGTCATCGGCGTGACGAAGGTTCTGGGAGCCGCTGCCCTGGGCCGCGATGGCCTGGCGCGACCGGCGCTTCAGCTCCTCCCGCCGGACGGCCACGGCCTTCAGCCGGCCTTCCAGCTTGGCCCCGCCGCCGAACGAGCCGGCCAGGGTCACCACGGTGGCGAAGACCAGGAAGCCGACCAGCATGCTGAGCAGGTTCACAGGGTCGGTGAAGAAGGGGATGAGGCCGGGCATCTGGGGTCCTCAGAACTTGAACGCGATCATTTTCTTCATCACGAAGACGCCGAAGGCCATCATCGTCACGGCGATCAGAAGCATGAACTGGCCGCGCGGATCGGTGAACAGCCGGGCCATGTAGGCGGGGGTGGTGATGCTGACGAGGATCATCACGGCCGGCGGCAGGGAGCCGATGATGCCGGCCGAGGCGGTGGCCTCGGACGACAGGGCCTTGATCTTCTCGCCCATCATCTTGCGGGCGCGCAGGACCACCGAAAGGTTGTTCAGCGCCTCGGCCAGGTTGCCGCCGGTCTTCTGCTGGATGGCGATGACGATGGAGAAGAATTTCAGCTCGGGCGTCGGCATCCGCTCGTACATCTTGTCCAGGGCCTGGGCCAGGGTCAGGCCGACGCCGAGGCCCTCGACAAGTTTCTGGAACTCGGGCCCAAGGGGGGCCGGGCTTTCGCGGGCGATGATCTTGAAACAGTCGTGGACCGGAAGGCCCGACTTGATGCCGCGCACGATGACGTCGACGGCGTCGGCGAAATGGCCGGAGAATTTCTTGCGGCGGCGCTTGCCCAGCATGCCCACCCACCAGCGCGGCAGGCCGAGGCCGAAGACGAAGGCCAAGCCCAGGGCGATCAGGAGGTTGAGGCCGAACAGCAGCGGCAGCAGGAAGGCGACCACGCCCAGCACTCCGCTGACGATCCAGAAGGTCGTGACCGTGGTGCTCATGCCCGCCTGTTTCAGCTTGGCGGACAGGCTGATCCGGGCCTTGCGTTCGGCGCGCTCCGATTCCTGGAGCTGCTGCATGATCTGTTTGCGGCGCGCCTCCGGGGTGTTGGCGGCGGCGGCCTTTTTCGCGGCGGCGCTGTTCTGTTTCGGTCCGCCGAAGCCCTCGGCCCGCTTGAGGGCGACGTCGGTGGAATCGCCGCCGCCGACGAAGGCCCAGCCGAGGCCGCCGATGGTGATGAAGGCCAAGACGGCGGCGAGGATCGGCAGCATCGGCCTACTCCGCTGCGTCGAGGGCTTCGGCCAGCTCGCGCTCCAGACCGTAGTAGCGGGCGCGGTCCCAGAAGCGGGGACGGGCGATGCCGGTGGAGCGGTGACGGCCGATGATCTTGCCGTTCTCGTCCTCCCCGGTGATTTCGTAGACGAACAGGTCCTGGGTGACGATGACGTCGCCTTCCAGCCCCACCACCTCGGTGATGTGGGTGATGCGGCGCGAACCGTCGCGCAGGCGGGCGGCCTGGATGATGACGTCGACCGAGCCGACGATCATCTCGCGGATGGTCTTGGACGGCAGGCCGTAGCCGCCCATGGTGATCATGGACTCCATCCGGCTGATGGCCTCGCGCGGGCTGTTGGCGTGCAGGGTCCCCATGGAGCCGTCGTGGCCGGTGTTCATGGCCTGCAGCAGGTCGAAGGCCTCGGGGCCGCGGACCTCGCCGACGATGATCCGCTCGGGACGCATGCGCAGACAGTTCTTCACCAGATCCCGCATGGTGATCATGCCCTGGCCCTCGAGGTTGGGCGGGCGGGTCTCCAGACGCACCACGTGCGGTTGCTGCAACTGAAGCTCGGCCGCGTCCTCGCAGGTGATGACTCGTTCAGTCGGGTCGATGAAGGCGGTCAGGGTGTTCAGCAGGGTCGTCTTGCCCGAGCCCGTGCCGCCCGAGATGACCAGGTTGCAGCGCGAGGCGCCGATGACGCCGAGGACGCGCGCGCCCTCGGGACTGATGGAGGCGTACTCCACCAGATTCTTCATCGTCAGCTTGTCTTTTTTGAACTTCCGGATCGTCAGCGTCGGGCCGTCGATGGCCAGGGGCGGGGCGATGACGTTGACGCGGCTGCCATCCGGCAGGCGGGCGTCGCAGATCGGAGAGCTCTCGTCGACGCGGCGGCCGACCTGGGACACGATCCGCTGGCAGATGTTCATCAGCTGGGTGTTGTCGCGGAAGCGGACATTGGTCAGCTGGACCTTGCCCCCGACCTCGATGAACACCCGGCCAGCGCCGTTGACCATGATGTCGGCGATGTCGTCGCGGGCCAGCAACGGCTCAAGCGGGCCGTAGCCGAGGACGTCGTTGACGATGTCCTGGACCAGATGCTCCTGCTCCGCCACCGACATGGAGACGTTCTTGATCGCCACCAGCTCGGCGACGATGTCGCGGATTTCTTCAGACGCGGCCTTGGTGTCGAGCTGGGCCAGCTGGGCCAGGTCGATGGTGTTCATCAGGGCGTTGAAGATGGTCGTCTTGGTGGCGTGGTAATAGTCCGACTGCTCGCGGACGATCTCGGCGACGGCCTGGGCCTTCTTCAGCTGTTCGAAGCCGGGGGTGGCCTTGGGGCCGGGGGCGTTCTTGGCGGGGCCGGCGTCGGCCTGCGGGCGCGGCCGGGCCGCCAGGGCGTCCAGACGGTCGGCGGCCGGCGAGGACGGCCGGGCGGCGTGGGCGGCTTGCGCGGACTGGGCCGGCTGGGCGTCCGCCTCGCCGCCGAAGGCGAAGGCCTCCAGCTGCACCCCGGGGGACGGCTGCGCGGGCGAAGCCGGCGCGGGCGCCGGGCGCGGGGGGGCGGCGACGCCGCCGGGCTGACCTGTGCGCTTGCCGAACACGCCCTAGGACTTCTTCTTGAAGAGGCCCGAGAACGGGAATTTGCTGTCGCCCCGGGCCGGCTGGCCTTTCGGCCCGGCGACCATCGGCAGCTCGCGGCGCGAGACGATCTGGGCCAGGGTCTGGAAGGCCTCGGCGGCCTTGGACTTGCCGCCCGAGTCGAGGATCATCTGGCCGTTGTTGGCGGCGGCGCCGAAGACCTTGGGATCGAACGGGATAATCAGGCTGGGGTGGACACCGAGCGCGGCGCCGAAATCCTTGGCCGGAATTTCGGGGCGGCCCGGCACGCCGACCTGGTTCAGCACCAGCCGCGGCGGCGCGTCATTGGGCCGGCCCTGACGGATCAGGTCGATCATGTTCTTGGCGTTGCGCAGGCTGGCCAGGTCGGGCGTCGCCACAACCACCACCTCGTCGGCGGAGATCAGGGTGCGGCGCATCCAGCCGGACCAGAGGTGCGGCAGGTCCAGCACCACGAAGGGCGCGGTCGAGCGGATCTGGGTGGTCACCTCCTCGAAGGCCTCGGACGAGATGTCCCAGTCGACGTCGAGGGTGGCGGGCGCCGCGAACAGGCTGAGCTTGTCGGTGCAGCGGACCATCATCCGGTCCAGCAGGACGGGGTCGAGACGGTCGGGCTGGCTGAGGGCGTCGGCGACGCCGCTGAGCGGGTCCTGGTTGAAGTCGAGGCCGGCCGTGCCGAACGGCAGGTCGTAGTCGACGATGACGGTGTTGGCGCCGATCCGCTCGCTCATCGCATAGGCGGTGTTGTGGGCGACCGAGCTGGAGCCGGTGCCGCCGCGGGCGCCGACGAAGGCGATCGAGCGGCCGACGAAGGGCTGGGCGGGATCGGCGAACAGGCCGCCGATGGCGGCGATCAGCTGCAGCGGCTGGAGCGGGGCGACCAGATATTCGCTGACGCCGCGCCGCATCAGCTCGCGGAACAGCAGGATGTCGTTGGTGGCGCCGACCACCACGACCTTGGTGCCGGCGTCGCAGACCTCGGCCAGCTGATCGACTTCCCACAGCAGGGTCTGCGGGTCCTTCATGCATTCGACGACGATCAGCGGCGGGGTCGGCTCGTGCTGATAGGCCTCGACAGCGGCGGCGACGCCGCCGACGCGGATCTGGGTCGTGGCGCGCGACAGGCGGCGGTCCTGACCCGCGCGTTCGGCGGCGGCCAGGGTGTCCTGGCGTTCGGCGAAGACGTGGATGGCGATCCGGGGGACCGAGACCTCGGCCGTATGACCGCCCAGCACGGGCGGCGAGAAGGCGGCGCTGGCGCCGGCGACCAGGTCCCCGACGGGGTTGAAGTCGGCGGCGACCGGCGGGGCCGGACGCGGCGCCGCCTCAGGCACTGGCTGGACCGCGGCGACCGGGGCGGTGAACTGCAGCGGCGGGCGCTGCTGGAAGGGTCCCTCGACCGCAGCGGCCGCCTGGGTAGGCGCGGCCGGGAGGGCGTCCCCGGGCGTCACATAGCCGGCGTCGAGGTCGAATTCCTCCTCGAACTCTTCAAAGGGGCGAGGGGCGAAGGCGTTGCTCATGTCACGCTATTCCACTGCCCCGGAGATACGGCCTTCGACCAGGACTTCCTGCGGCGTCGAACTGATCCGACCCCGCCGATAGTTTTCGAACACCACGGCGGCGCGGCCGGAGTCGGCCGGGGTCATCGGACGGGCGCCGATGATGTCGCGCGGATCGGCGATCTGCGCCGCCATATTGGCGGTGATGGCGCAGCCGAAGCCGCCGGAGCTCTGGTTGGAGACCCGCGCGCCCATGTTGCGCACCTCGGCCGCGCAGTTGGGGCGCGAAGCCTGCAGGGTCTCGAACCCGGCCAGCACCGGCGCGCGGGGATGCGGCGCATTATAGGCCGCCATCTGGATCCGGTCCTCAGGCACGCCGGAGGCCGCCAGATAGGCGCGCATGGCCCAGGCCTGGCCCGCAGCCGCGGGATCGTCGCCGGCGGGCGCCTCAATGCGGACGCTGCCTGCGCCGGCCGCCCCGTAGCGGCCCGCCAGGTCGCGCAGGGCCGCCTGCTGGTTCGACGACAGGCCCTGATCGTGGACCGCCAGGGCGATCCGGTCGAGACCGGGCTCGACCTGCAGGGCGTAGCGCGACAGCGGGGTGAGCGGCGGCGCGTTGTCGCCGGATGTGGAGGCGCAGCCGGCGGCTGCGAGGCCGGTCGCGACGACCAGGGCGATGGAGACGAGGGCGCGTTTCACGGGGAACCTCATTCGATCACATAGCCGACCGGGCCGCTCCAGCCGCTGTCGGCGGTCGGCGTGCCGCCGGCGGGGCGATAGTGCTGGTTCAGCTGACCGAACAGCAGGGTCTGGGCGTCATTGGCGATGATGAGACCGTCGGCGGGCGTCTGGAGCCGGCCGGGCGAGGTCGGCGAGACGATATAGGCCTCGATGATGATGACCAGCTCGGTCTCGCCCGACAGATAGTCGCGCGAGCGGAACAGGGCGCCGAGGACCGGCAGATTGCCGATGCCGGGCAGTTGGTCGATGTTCTGGCGGGTGTCCTCGCGCAGCAGGCCGGCGATCATCATCGATCCGCCCGAAGGAAGCTCGACGGTCGAGGAGGCGCGGCGGACATTCAGGGCCGGGATCACCAGGGCGTCCTGGTCGCCGCCGCCGAGGGTGAAGGCGCCGGTCGTGGTCAGCTCGGAGACCTCGGTCGAAAGCTGCAGCGAGATGCGGCCCTCGGACAGGACGATGGGACGGAAGGCCAGGCGGACGCCGAAGGGCTTGAACTCGATGCCGATGGTGGTCTGGCCGGTGCTGGCGTCGACGCTGCGGCCGACCGGCACCGGAAACTCGCCGCCGGCGAGGAATTCGGCGTTCTCGCCATTCACCGAGGTCAGGTTCGGCTCGGCCAGGATGCGGACCAGACCGGCCCGTTCGAAGGCCTGAAGGCAGCCGCCGATATTGTCGCCCGTCACCGTCGAATAGACGTTGGAGATGGTGCTGGTGACCGTGCGCAGCAGCGGAGGGAGTATGACCGGGGGCGTGGTCGAAAGGGTGTCGCTGGCGCTGTAGTTCGTCGTCCGCGTATCGTTGTCCCGGTAGCAGGCGCCGCCGCCGCCGACCAGGGAGCCGTTGACTCCGTAGGTGTTGGCCCGCCCGAGGCTGAACTGCTGGGTGCCGTTGTTGAACACGGCGTCGGTGGACAGGCCCAGTTGTTTGATCGCCGTCCGCTGCACCTCGATGACCCGGGCCCGGACCATGACCTGGTCGGAGCCGGCGATGGTCATCATGTTGATGACCTTTTCCGGCGCCGAGACGAAGGCGCGGGCGACCTGGGCCGCACGATCCGCCTCGCCCGGGCTGGAGACCAGGCCGGTCAGGATGATGCTGTCATTGACGGCCTCGGCATGGACCTCGGTGCCGGGCATGACGCGGCTGAGCGTGTCCTGCAGGGCCGAGACGCCGGCGTCGACGCGGATCCGCAGCGACAGGATGCTGCGGCCGGAGGCGTCCAGAACCACGGCGTCGGTCTCGCCCGGCTGCAGGCCGATGATGGTGATGCGCCGGGGCGAATGCAGCATGGCCTCGGCGACCATCGGATTCGGCACGATCACATCGCGGGCGTCGGACGGCAGGTCGATGGCCATCGACGAGCCGCGCGGAAGGTTGATCAGGCGGGCGCCCGCGCCCAGGGGCACGGCGGCGCGGGACTGGGCCCGGGCCTCGATCGAACCGGCGGGCGCGACGGCGGCCACGGCCAGACCGGCCATGGCGATCGCGGCGAGCCGCATCATCGGGCGCTTCATTGGACCACCACCACTTCTGGCGCGCCGCCGCGATAGACGCGGATGGCGGAGGATTGCCGGACCACGGGGGCGACCCGGCCGGAAGGACCGCCGGTGTCGGCGTAGGAGCGCAGCACCAGGCTGAGTTCGCCCTCGGACTTGGCGAGGGCCAGGGCTTCGGCGTCGCGGGGGCCGACCTCGAGGGTGGCGGTCGCGCCGACCACGGCCTGTTCGTCGTCGCCCGCGCGGGTCGACTGGTCGATGGCCAGAACCTTGATGTTCTGCATCACCGTGGATGAGGCGAATTTCGACCGGTCGCTTTCCTGGGCGCCCATGTTGCTGAGCGTTGTCTCGCGGGTCAGAAGGACGTCGACCCGGTCGCCCGGCAGGATGAAGCCGCCGGCGGCGGTCTCGACCGTGACGCGGATGGCCATGGCGCGCATGCCCGGCTCCAGGTAGGCGGCCATATAGCCGCTGTCGCCGGCGCGGACGATCTTGCGGCTGACGATCGGTTCGCCGGCGAGAATGGGTTCACGGACCACGGAGCCCACGTAATCGGCCTTGGCGCCGCCGTTGGTCAGATTGGCCGCGGCCCGGCTGACCGAAGCGACCGCGCCTTCGGGGGGAGCGGGCGCGTCCTCGACCGCCTCGGCCCCGGGCAGGGGCGTCGAGCCGTCGGTGATGAAGGCCGGATTGACCTCGTCGAGGGGCCAGTCCTTCCAGTCCATGTCCGCTTCCGTAAGGCGTTGGCCGGGCTGCAGATCCTTGGCGGCGACCAGGACCTTGGCCATGGGCCGCGTCGGAACAGCGGCGGCGGTGGCGACGGCGGTCGGGGTGTTCGAGGGCGAGCCCATGGCGCGCACGACCAGCGCCAGGCCGATGGCGGCCACGGCGGCGACGCAGATTACGATGATACGGGCGGGCTTCATCGACGGTCTCCGGCAGGCCTGGGCCGGACCCCTGAATCGGTCCTTCGGCCCCCTGTCGTTAACGACCATGCCGGGTGCGGGTTAACGACGGCCTAAGTGCGGATCGAACTCGCAATCGGGACGTGTCCAGAGGCCGATCGCCGGAGGCCGACACCATGCCTGACTCAGGCTCCAGAGGGATGCTGGACAGCATCGGGCCGTCGCTGGCCTGGGCCACGAGACCGATTTCGGTCTAGCCGGCGATGAAGGCGGCGAGCAGCGGCGATCCCGGATAGGCCATCAGGGCGCCGGCGGCGATGGCCACGCCGTAGGGAATGTCCCCGCGCGGCTCCATCAGCTGCACCACCCAGCCGGGGGCGCCGAGAAGGTAGGGCCGGGAATGAAAGCGGGCGAACAGCAGGGCGAGGCAGAAGACGCCGCCCACCACGCCCGTCCAGAGCAGGAACATGCCGGAGCCCGAGAGGCCCAGCCAGAGGCAGGCAGCCGCCATGAACTTGGCGTCGCCGCCGCCGATCCAGCGCAGGGCGAACATGCCGGCGCCGACCACGAGGGCGAGCGCCGCGATCGCGACATTGACGACCGCCGTCATCGGATCCAGCCCGACGGCCAGGGCGGCCGGGAAGAAGGCGAGCACCATCAGGCCGGAGATCCAGTTCGGGATCTTCATCGACGTCAGGTCCTTGAGCCCGGCGATGATGGCCAGGGCCGGCAGGGCGGCGAGGAAGATCAGGGAGACGGTGTCCATCCCCCCTTGTGCCCCGACGACGGTTAAAACCGGGTTGCCATGGGCCGGGCGCGGAATGCGAAAGAGGCCGGAGCGCTTCCGCTCCGGCCTCCTGCGGTTTCAGTACGATCGGCGGGGATCAGGCGCCGGCGGTGCCGCCCATGCCGGTCACGACATCGTTGAACTTGGTCTTGATGGTCGAACCGAGCGCGGTCACGGCCGAGATGATGACGACGGCGATGAGGGCCGCGATCAGGCCGTACTCGATGGCCGTGGCGCCCGACTCGTCGGACATGAATTTCGAAACGAACTGACTCATGGTCTTCCCTCCAGAGGGTTGCTGCGACGGGGGAGGAGCCGGTCACCCCGCTGACCCCCAACGTCACGACTCTGCGCCACGACCGGTTAAGCTTGGGCGCACAAACTTGCTTTCCGTAAGCTTGACCATTGCGAGGTGTGCGGACCCGGCCCTGGGCCCCGCACGCGAAAGAGGCCGGAGCGTTTCCGCTCCGGCCTCCGTCGGTTTCAGGACGATCGTCGGCGATCAGGCGCCGGCGGTGCCGCCCATGCCGGTCACGACGGCGTTGAACTTGGTCTTGATGGTCGAGCCCAGGGCCGTGACGGCCGAGATGATGACGACGGCGATGAGGGCCGCGATCAGGCCGTATTCGATGGCCGTGGCGCCCGACTCGTCGGACATGAATTTCGAAACGAATTTGGTCATTGGAATTCCCTTGATCAGAGTGAAGCGAGCTATTGACACGGGGGGAGCCGGTAGCCCGCTTGACCCCCAAACGCAGGACTGTTTTCGCCGATATCGGTTAAGGCGCCGTGGCCGGTCGTGGTTACTTGCCCGTTTACTCTGAAAAGTTTTCATAATCCGGGCCGTGCGGCGCCGGCATGATCGTGGACAAGCAAAAGGGGCCGGGGCGTTTCCGCCCCGACCCCCTCGCCGGTTTCAGGCCGCGGTTCCGCGATCAGGCGCCGGCGGTGCCGCCCATGCCGGTGACGACGGCGTTGAACTTGGTCTTGATGGTCGAGCCCAGGGCCGTGACGGCCGAGATGATGACGACGGCGATGAGGGCCGCGATCAGGCCGTATTCAATGGCCGTGGCGCCCGACTCGTCGGACATGAATTTGGAAACAAACTGGGTCATGGCGGAAGTCCTTCTTGGATGTTGCGACGCTTGGAACCGGGGGAGCCCGGATGCGAGCCCGTTCCCTCCCTTGATGCACCGTCATCATGCGAGGCGCTGATTAAAGCTGAGTAAAACGTGGCAGGATTAAATCGATTTCTTTATTGACGTTGCATTTACTATGTCGTCTTCCATGAGTGCTGATTTCAGACTTTCTTGAGGTTTGCAGGGCATCGTCCCGGGACGCTCACGCGCGCGCCCTGACGAATGGAAGCCAGACGCCATGTCCCGACCCGCCTCCCCGACCCTCGCCTTTGCGGCCCTGGCCGCCGCCGCCGCCCTGTGCGCCCCTGCGGCCGGGATGGCCCAGTCGGCCAGCCTGAACGTCGAGATCGACCAGGCGCGCCGCGTCCAGCTGCGCGGCCCCGCCGGATCGGTGATCGTCGGCAATCCCGCGATCGCCGACGTCACCGTGGTGGACTCCAACACCCTGTACATCACCGGCAAGGGGTACGGCGTCACCGAGATCGTCGCGGTCGACTCCATCGGTCGCACCGTGTTCCAGAGCCAGATCGTCGTCACCGCCGGAGACGGCGCCGGCCGGGTCCGGGTCTGGCGCGGCGGTCAGGCGACCGAAATGGCCTGCGCCACCTCCTGCTCGCCCTCCATGCGCGGGACCAGCGGGACCGCCAGCAGCGAACCGACGCCCTGAAGAGGACCCCGAGGTGTCGCTTCGCAATCACCGGGGATCGCGCGGACGGGTTCGGCCCGCGCTGGCGCGCGCCCTGTGGCGATCGACCGACGGATCGGCGGCCGTCGAATTCGGCATGGTGGCCCTGCCCTTCATCATGATGGTGTTCGCCATCCTGGAGCTGGGCCTGGTCTTCGTGACCGACTCCGTGCTGGAAAACGCCACCATCGAGACCGGCCGGCTTGTTCGCACCGGCCAGGCCAGCGCCCAGTCGATGAACGCCGGCACCTTCAAGACGGCCCTGTGCAGCCGCATGAGCATCTTCGCCTCGGACTGCGCGACGCGGGCCACCATCGATGTGCGGGTCATCCCGCAATTCGCCACCACGCCGCCGGATCCGATGGCCGGGGGCACGTTCAACAACGGCGTGCTGACCTATGACAACGGCGGGCCGGGCTCGCTTATTCTGGTGCGCGTCTGGTATCGCCAGCCGCTGGTGACGACCTTCCTGGCCCAGGGGCTGTCGCGGCTGAACAACGGCGCGGCCATGCTGACCGCCACCACCGCCTTCCGGAACGAACCGGCATGATGCGGCGGGGCCTTTTCCGCCGGATGGGCGGCGACGAGCGCGGGGTTTCCGCGGTCGAGTTCGCCCTGCTGGCGCCGGTGCTGATCGCCTTCTATTTCGGCATGGCCGAATTCTGCCAGGGCTTCATGGCGCAGAAGCGGATGGGTCACGTGTCGGCCATGGTCGCCGACCTGGTCGCCCAGGAGGAGACGGTCGCCAGCGCAACCCTGGACGACATCTTCGATATCGGCGGTCTGATCATGAAGCCGTTCCCGACCGCCGCGCTGAAGCAGAGGGTCAGCAGCGTGACCCGCACCGCCGACGTGGCGCGGGTCGATTGGAGCCGGGGCGACGGCCTGCCGGCCCGGGCGGTGAACTCCACCATCACCCTGCCCGCCAACCTGCTGGCCAACGGCGAGAGCGTCATCGTCTCGGAAGCGACCTATGACTATGACTCGCCCGTCGACTATTTCATGCCCGGCATCACCCGGTTCTCGCACATCTATTATCTGCGCCCGCGGATCGTCGAAAAGACCCTCTGCTCCAACTGCTAGAGCCCTGTCAGGGCCTCGCGCAGCGCCCGGATCTTGGCCCCGGTCTCGGCCAACTCCGCCTCGGGATCGCTGTCGGCTGTGATTCCGGCCCCGGCGAGGGCGCGAAACCGCCAGTCCCTCCCGCTCCGCTGAAAAGAGGCCGTGCGGATCAGCACCGAGGCGGTCAGGCGGCCGTCGTCCTCGATATGGAACAGGCTGCCGCACCAGGCGCCCCGCGGGGGTTCGTGGCCGGCGATGACCTTCATGGCCTGATGCTTGGGCGCGCCGGTGATGGAGCCGGGCGGAAAGGTCGCCTCGAGCAGGTCCGCCGCCCCGGCGCCGGGACGCGCCCGGGCGGTGATCGTGGACACCAGATGATGCACCGTCGGATGGCTCTCCACCTCGAACAGGGCCGCGACGGCGACCGAGCCGGGCTCGGCCACGCGGGCGAGGTCGTTGCGCATCAGATCGACGATCATAAGGTTCTCGGCCCGGTCCTTGGCGCTGACGCGGAGCTCGGCGGCCAGGGCGGCGTCGGCGGCGGGGTCGGGGTCGCGCCGACGCGTGCCCTTGATCGGTCGGGTCTCTATGCGGCGGCTGGCCGGATCAAAGGTCAGGAACAGCTCAGGCGAATTGGAGACGATCGCCCGGTCGCCCAGCCGCCAGAAGGCGCCGTAGGCGGCGGCCCGGTCGGTCAGGCGCAGCATCACGTCGAAAGGGTCGGCACCCGGCTTCAGGGGGCCGGACCAGGCCCTGGCGATATTGGCCTGGAACAGTTCGCCCGCCGCGATCCGGCTGACGACATCGGCCACCGCCGCGACATAGGCCGCCTCCGGCGCCTCGGGCGGGAAGGACTCCGCGGGCGGAGCGGCAGGCGGCGAGGCATCAGCGGCCGCGGACAGCCAGGCCTCGGCCTGGTCGGCCGCCTCGGCGGCCGCCGCCGGATCGTCGCCGCGGCCGATGACCCGGATCAGCCGGTCGCGATGGTCGAAGGCCAGCAGGGCCGGATACCGGGCCAGCATCAGGTCGGGCCAGACCGGCTCCCGCGAGCCTGTCGCCGCCCGGGCGCCGGCGTCATAGGCCAGCAGGCCGATCACCCCCGTGGCGAAGGCGGGATCACGCAGGAGATCCAGCGATCCGTCTGGGCCGATGGGGCCGACATGGACCCGATCCGGCTCCGCCGCGACGAAGGACCAGCGGCCCAGGGCGCCGCCGTCGGACAAAAGGGCCAGCGGGCCATCGCGCCGGCGCAGGGACGCCGCGACCGCCAGCGGATCCCGCCACGGCCGCTCGCGGACCTCGACGGACCGCGCCGCGTCCGTCACGCCGCCAGCCGGGCGCCGATCCGGTCGCGCAGGTCCGCGTCCACCCCCAGCGCCTGTTCCAGATAGGCGTCGACCGAACCATGGCGCGCGGCGATCTCCCGCAGGGCTGTCTCCAGATAGACGGGCTCGACCCCGAGGAAGGCGACCACGGCGTCGTGCGACACCGTCCGGCCGGTCATGGTCTCCAGCTGGCGGGCGATGCCGGGGGCCCGGCGCTCCAGATCGACGGCGGTGTTGGTCAGCAGATAGTCGGCGATCATGTCGTCGGGGTGGACGCCCAGCAGATGATGGGTCAGGGCCGCCAGCAGGCCCGTGCGGTCCTTGCCGGCCGCGCAATGGATCAGCACCGGCCCCTCGGCCTCGCCGAGGGCGCGGAAATAGCGGGTGAACAGGTCGAGATGCGACGGTTCGAAGGCCAGTTTGCCGTAGGTCTCGGTCATGAACCGCCGGCCGGAGTCGGGCGTCATGTCCGCCGTCTTCAGGAAGGTGATGTGCGGGGCCTCGCCGCCGTCATCGTGATCGCTCTCGATCACCGCGCCCAGGAAGCCCGGCGGCCGCCGTGAGGGCTGGTCGCGGCGCTCCGACGGCCGGCGCAGATCGACCACGGTGACGATGCCGAGGCCGCCCAGACGATCCAGATCAGCCTCGCTGGCCCGCGATTGATGGCCCGACCGGTACAGACGGCCCGGCGCGACATGACGGCCCGCTCCCGCGGCGTAGTCGCCATAGTCGCGGAAATTGTCGAGGGCGTCGAAACGGTGGATGCGGGCGGTCATGCGCCTTCTGTAGCCGAGGCGCGGGGCGCTAACCACTCCCGGCGACGAGACCCTGCATGGCGTCGAGATAGGCGACGAAGGCCTTGCGGCCGGCCGGGGTCATGGCCGCCTCGGTCAGGGGCTTGCGGCCCTCGAACCGCTTGGTCACGGCGACGAAGCCGGCGTCTTCAAGCTTGCGCAGATGCACCGAAAGATTGCCGTCGGTGGCCTGCAGCCGCGCCTTCAGGGTGTTGAAGTCGGCGCTGTCGACGGCCGAGAGGACGGCCATGATGCCGAGGCGGACGCGGCCGTGGATGACCTCGTCGAGGCGGTTGATGTCGAAATCATCCGCCACGCTCAGCGCCTCGCGCCGCGCATCAGCAGAAAGCCCGGCAGGGCCATCAGCAGGAACAGGGCCGCGGCATAGGCGAGATACTGTTCGCTGGTTCCCGCCAGGGCGGCCAGGATCGGCGCGGCGACGAACGAGCCAATGGCCAGCCCCCAGAGTCGCCGGCTCTTGTGCATGGCGGCCGTGACGGCCCAGCCGATGCCGTAGAAGACCATGATCGCCGAGATGGCCAGCGACATGGCCATCAGCGCCCCCTGCTCGCCCATGCGCCAGCCCAGGGCGGCCATCGACAGGAACAGGGCGAAAACGCCCCAGCCCAGGGCGCTCCAGACCGTGGCGCTGGCGCGATTGCCGGCGGTCATGACGCCGCCCGATCGGCCGAGGCGCGGCAGGATGAGGGCGAGGGACAGCAGGAACAGGCCGGTGGCCGCCAGCCAGCCGATGCCGATCGGCACGCCGTCCACGGGAAACACCCCGGCCAGCTGGGCCCAGTGGACCAGGCTGGCCCCGCCATAGATCAGGCCGGCGCTCATCAGCACCGAGGCGCCCTGCATCGGCGTTTCGGCGCCCTCCTCGGCGAGGCGGCGCATCCAGGCGATGTCGGCGGCGGCGTCTTTGTTGTCGGCGGTCATGGTCGCGCTCCGTATGCCGCATCCTGATGCCACGTTCGCTTTGTGATGTAAAGTGCTTCGGGCTTACCGATGCCGTTGCCGACGTCTTGCCGCTCGCCCCGGAGCGGGAGACAAGACCGGATGACATCCAGCTATCCCATGACATTCCAGCGCGCCGCCTATGAGGTCCGCGAGGTCTGCAACGGCGTGGAGATCGAGACGCTGGAGGCGGCCGTCGCGCGGACGGGCCTGCCCGTCGGGTCGATGGCGATCGATATCGGCACGGGCAATGCGACCGTGGCCCTGCACCTGGCGCGCCGGTTCGGCCTGACGGTTACGGCCATCGAACTGGACCCCGGCATGGCCGAACTGGCGCGCAGCCGGATCGAGGCGGCCAGGGTCGGGGACCAGGTCTCCCTGATCATCGCCCGGGCGGCAGAGGTGCTGGCGCGGATGGCGCCGGTCGACCTGATCGTGGCCCTGGGAACCACCGACGTCAGCGGCGAAGGCCGGCCGACTCCCGAGGCGGGCTTCGTCGCCCTGCGCCGCAGCCTGAAGCCCGGCGGCTGGCTGCTGTGGGGCGACATCGTCTGGCGCAGCGAACCGCCCGCGCCCCTGCGCCAGATCACCGAAGTCACCAATCAGTATACGGACGATACCGGCTGGCGCGCCGCCGCCGCCGCCGCCGGCTTCGAGGTGGTCGACGGCCGCCTCTCGCCGCCGGAGGTGTTCGAGGCCTATCCGCGGGACTCGATCGCCGCCGCCCGCGCCTGGGCCGCCGCCCATCCCGAGGCGCCCGAAACGGGGACGATCCTGTTCCATGCGGACCGGGTGGAGGCGATCACCGACTTCGGCCGCGACTATATCGACTTCGCCGTCTATCTGCTGCGCAACCCGGGCTGATGCGCGTCAGGCGGTGCGGATGATCCCGCCCGCCGCCTCGACCGGCCACGGCGTCAGCCGCGCGCCGGCGCAGGGCCCGCCGACGCAGGCCCCTGACAGGGGCTCGAACACCGCCCCGTGCCAGCCGCACAGGATCAGCGATCCGTCGGGCGTCAGATAGCGGTCCAGCTCGATCGCCAGCGGAAAGCCCTGGTGCGGACAGCGGTCGACGAAGCCCGCGACCTGACCGGCCCGGCGCACCACGAAGCCGTGGAAGAAGGCCTCGCCGATCTGCAGCACGAAGCCGCGCGAGCCCGGGTCGGCGATGTCGGCCTCGGCGCACAGGGCCACGCCGGGCGGCGTCGCCCAGACGCGTTTGCGCTCGGCCGGGACGGTCTCGCTCAATGCCGCTCGGCCTTCAGCGGGCGCGACAGCAGGGCGTCGATCATGCCCTGGACCGTGGTCTCGCCGGCCAGAAGCGCCGCGACGGCCAGGGAGATGGGCATGTCGACGCCCATCTTTTCCGCCAGCTCGCGGACGGCCGGGGCCGATTCATAGCCCTCGGCCACCGACCGTTTGCCGGCCAGGGCCTGTTCGATCGTCTGGCCCTGACCCAGGGCCAGACCCAGGCTCATGTTGCGCGACTGGGGGCTGGAGCAGGTCAGGACCAGATCGCCGAGGCCGCACAGGCCCGCCACGGTCTCGGCCTGGCCGCCGAGGGCGACGCCCAGACGGGTCATTTCGGCGAAGCCCCGGGTGATCAGGGCGGCGTGGGCGCTGCGGCCCAGGCCGCGGCCCTCGGCGATGCCGCAGGCGATGGCCAGCACATTCTTGACCGCCCCGCCAACCTCGGCCCCGATCAGGTCGGTGGCCAGATAGGGACGGAAGGCCGGGGCGGACAGGGTCTCCATCAAGGCCTCGCCCAGCGCCCGGTCCGCGCAGGCCAGGGTCACCGCGCTGGGCAGGCCGCGCGCCACCTCGCCGGCGAAGCTGGGCCCCGACAGGACGGCGGCGGGGGCGGCCGGCACGGTCTCGGCCAGGACGTCGGTCATCAGCTTCAGCGAGCCGCGCTCGACGCCCTTGGAGCAGAGGATCACCGGCACGCCGGCCCGATGATGAGGGGCGAAGGTCGCGAGGGTCGAGCGCATGTGCTGGGCCGGAGGCACCGCGAGGATGAGGTCGCAGACCGACAGATCGGCAAGGTCGGGCGTCACCGAGACGGCGTCGTCCAGCACGATGCCCGGCAGGAAGGCCTCGTTGACGCGGCGGGCGCGGATGCTCTCGACCACCTCGGGCTCGCGCGCCTGCAGCAGGACGTCGAGACCCGCCCGAGCGGCGACCTGGGCCAGGGCCGTGCCCCAGGCGCCGGCGCCGATCACCCCCGCGGTCTTGAACTGCATGGTCACTCCCTCAAGCCTTGGCGCCCTTGCGGCCCGGCGCGTGCGTCGGGTCGTTGAGCGCGCTGTATTCGTCGAGCGGCCAGCGCGGCCGGGCGGCGACGTCCATGTCCGAAACCAGCCCCTTGCGCAGTCGTTCCGCCCCCGCCAGGGCGATCATCGCCGCATTGTCGGTGCAATAGGCCATGGGCGGGGCCAGGAAGGCGAATCCGTTCCGCTCGGCCGTGGCCTGCAGGGTCGCGCGCACGGTGCGGTT
Organism: Brevundimonas sp.; assembly: GCA_046292645.1. Lineage (GTDB taxonomy): Bacteria > Pseudomonadota > Alphaproteobacteria > Caulobacterales > Caulobacteraceae > Brevundimonas. Next base: position 8,447 of record JBKBQO010000017.1, on the reverse strand, counting down.
GGCCGCCACGCCGCCGGCCACGACAAAGAGCCTGTGCGGATGCGTTTCGGCATAGGCCTTGAGCGCGCGGTCGGAGCGTTCGCTGAGCTGGCGGGCGATGGCGGTCTGGACCGCGTCGGCCAGATCGGCGCGCTGCTGATCGGTCTCGCAGGCCTGGGCCAGGCGGGCGGCGGCGGTCTTCAGCCCGGAGAAGGAGAAATCGCAGTCCTTGCGGCCCAGCAGCGCGCGCGGCAGGTCGAAGCGCGAACCGTCGCCGCCCTCGGCCAGCTTTTCCAGCGCCGGGCCGCCGGGGTAGCCGAGGCCGAGCGCCTTGGCGATCTTGTCGAAGGCCTCGCCCGCGGCGTCGTCGATGGTCGTCCCCAGCCGCGTCATCTCGCCGACGCCGCGCACCTCCAGCAGCTGGCAGTGGCCGCCGGACACCAGCAGCAGCAGGAAGGGATAGTCGACCGGCTGGCCCAGCCGGGCCGAGACGGCATGCCCCTCCAGATGATTGACCGCAATCAGCGGCAGGCCCCGGGCCAAGGCCACGGCCTTGCCGAAGCTCAGGCCCACCATGACCCCGCCGACCAGGCCCGGGCCGGCGGTGGCGGCGACGCCGTCGAGCCCGTCATAGCCGAGGCCGGCCTCGTCCATGGCGCGCCGGACCACGCCTTCGATCATCTCGACATGGCTGCGGGCGGCGATCTCGGGCACCACCCCGCCATAGGCCGCGTGGTCGTCGATCTGGCTGTGCACGACCGAGGACAGGACGGTCGCCTCGCCCCCCGGCGACAGCCGCACCACCGAGGCGGCGGTCTCGTCGCAGCTGGTCTCGAGGCCGAGCACGGTCAGGTCGCCGGTCAGGGTCAGGGGCGCGGTTGCCCGGCGCCCCTCGCTGCTATAGTCGGCGGCCATACTCATCGGGTCGAGGTAACGACCCGGAACCCCCGGCGCAACGGCTCTCATGGCTCCTCTCGTCCGCATCGGCACGCGCCGCTCGAAACTGGCCCTGACCCAGTCGGGCATGATGCAGCGCGCCATCGGCCGGGCCCTCGGCGTGGCCGAGGCCGACATTCTCGAGGCCGTGCCCCTGGTCGAGATCGTCACCACCGGCGACCGGGTGCAGGACCGGCGGCTGATGGAGATCGGCGGCAAGGCCCTGTTCACCAAGGAGATCGAGGAGGCGCTGGCCGACGGGCGCGTCGATGTGGCGGTGCATTCGATGAAGGATGTGCCGGCGGAGCAGCCGCCTGGCCTGTGCATCGCCGCCATACCGCCGCGCGAGGACGCCCGCGACGCCTTCGTCAGCGAGGCCTTCGCTACCTTTGAGGAGCTCCCCGTGGGCGCCCGGTTGGGCACCGCCTCGCTGCGGCGGCAGGCCCAGGCCCTGGCCCTGCGGCCCGACCTCAACATCGAAATGCTGCGCGGCAATGTCGACACCCGGCTGAGAAAGCTGGCCGAGGGCGAGTTCGACGCCATCCTGCTGGCCGTGTCGGGTCTGAACCGGCTGGGTTTCGAGGGGGTGATCCGCGAGCGGTTGTCGCTGAACGACTTCCTGCCGGCCCCGGGCCAGGGCGCCCTGGCGCTGCAGACGCGGGTCGGGGATGTCGGAGCCGCCTGGGCGGCGGCGCTGAACGACCCGGCGACCGCCCTGGCCGTCGCCGCCGAGCGGGGCGCCATGGTGGCGCTGGAGGGGTCCTGCCGCACGGCGATCGGGGCCCATGCGGAGATCGCCGCCGGACGGCTGCGCCTGACGACGGAGATGCTGGCCCCCGACGGTTCGGCCCGCTGGCGGCGGTCCGGCGAGATCTCTAACGTCGACGCCGCCGACGCCCTGGAGCAGGCGCGGGCGCTGGGCCTCCGCCTGGGCGCCGAGGTCCATGCGGCGGCCGGCGACCAGAGGGTCGAAACCTGAGCGCGATCCGACGCGTCTGGATCACCCGCGCCGAACCGGGCGCGCGGCGCACCGCCGACCGTCTCTCCGCCCTCGGCTTCTCGCCGGTCGTCACGCCCTTGTTGGCCATCCGCCCGCTGCCGCAGCCCTCGCCCGATCTCACTGGAATCGCGGCCCTCGCCGTCACCAGCCGCAACGGCGTCGCCGCCTTCGCCGCGCTCAGCGCCGCCCGCGACCTGCCGGTGTTCGCGGTCGGCGACGCCACGGCCGCGGCGGCGCGAGCGGCGGGCTTCGCAGATGTTCGCTCGGCGGCGGGCGCGCTGGACGACCTGGCCAGGCTGCTGGCGGCCGAGGCGCCCGCCGACGGCGTCGTGCTGGCGCCGGGGGCGAGGGAGCCGGCCGGCGACCTCCCGGCCCTGCTGGTCGGCCGGGTCTCGGTGCGGCCGCTGGCGGTCTATGAGGCGGTGGAAACCGGCGCCGCGGCGCCGGCCGCCTTCGACGCCGTGCTGGTCCATTCGCCGCGGGCCGGGCGGGCGCTGGCGGCGCTGGGCCCGTTCGCCGGCCAGGTCGCCATCCCCATCTCCCCCGCCGCAGCCGCGCCCCTGGAGGGAGGCTCGGGGCTGGATATCCGCCTCGCCGCCCGTCCCGACGAAGCGGCGATGTTCGAGGCGCTTGGCAAGCCCGCGCCCCGCGTATAAAGAGCGCCTCTCGCGCGGGCGGCGTCTTCCCCCCGCGCATAGGCCGCTTTAGCTCAGCTGGTAGAGCATCGCATTCGTAATGCGGGGGTCAGGTGTTCGAGTCACCTAAGCGGCACCATCTTCTCCCCAATGCGCCCGGCTGTTTCTCTGGACGGCCCGGGCCGAACGTCCTAGCTAGGTTGTTCTCTCGGAGCGGTCGATGGTCCAGCGACTCAGTGCGCGTCAGGAAGAATGTCTGCGGCTTACCGCCTTCCTCATCGACAAGGAAATCGCCGCGCAACTCGGCCTGTCGGAGGCCACGGTCAAGAAGCATGTTCACGAGGCCTGCCGGCGGCTGGGCGTAAATCGACGCAAGGCGGCCCTGGCCCTTCTGGAACGAAACGTACCAGACGGCACGAAAGACCCCATGGCCACGCTTGCTCCGGCGGCGTCATCTGCTCCTGAAGTTGAGGAGTTGAGTAATGAGCCATCAGGATACGGCGCTGCCCCACTGGACGTGGGCGGATCTCGAGGCGGCGCTCGACGGCTTCAGTCCGCTGGGCTCGGACGACCCGGTGCGGGCGCATCTGATGCGCGGCCTGGCGGACGACGCCCAGGAGGCGAGCCCGCGGGAACTCCTGCAACAGGTCCTGAGCGCGGGATGGGTGATGGCGCAGGTGGGAGCGCAGAGCCGCGTCTCGGCTACCGGCCGCCTCCACGAGGCTGGGGCCTCCGCCTCCTGATCATCCTGCTCGCCGTGGTCATGGGCGCGGTCATGGTCAAGGCCGTGGCCGACATGGTGGCCGCCTACACCGGACAGGCCCGCGTGATCGATCAAAACACCCGGGCCGCGCCGGGCCGCTAGGGTTCCGGTCGCCGGAAGTTTCGCATGACGCCTTTCCAGCTCTTCTACCTGTATTTCAGCCTCGTGGTCCTCGCCCTGGCCTGGATCAAAGGCGGGCATACCGAGCGGTTAGGCGTGATGGTGATCATCCTCGCCTATCTCTCCACCCTCGCAACCCCCTGGCGGATCGACGATTTCCGCGTCGGCGAGGCCGCGGCCGACGTCATCGTCACCCTGATCTTCGCCTGGATGGCCTTGTCGCGGGAGCGCTGGTGGCCATTCGCGGCGACCGCATCCATGGTCCTGGCCCTGATGGTGCACCTCGCCATGGTGCTGGTGCCTGACCTGGACCAACGCGCCGATGTGTCGGCCAGGGCGGGGCTGGGGCTTCTGCTGATCCTGTCGCTGATGGCCGGGGTGGCCGAGCGCTGGCTCTCGGGCGAGGCGCCGGTCAGCCGCCTCCACGCATGGCGGCGTCGGGCCGCTGCGGCGTGAGATGAGGCTGGGGGAAGCGGCTGTGGCCGGATTGTCGCCGGGGCGGACGCGGCCGCGCCGATGACGGGCTTCCAGATCGGGGGAATCGTCGCCTGCGTCGTCGTGTTCGCGACCGCCTGGCTCCAGGGCGGACATCCCGAGCGCTTCGGCGTCATGGCGAATCTGGTCGGCTGGACCCTTTCCGTCCTTGCTTCGGCGCTGACGATCGAAGGTCTGCCGGTCGGGCTCGCCCTGGTCGACATCGCCCTGGCCGGGGTCTTTGTCCGGATGGCCGTGAAAGGCGACCGATGGTGGCCCTTCGCCGCGGCGGCGTTCATGATTCTGACCGTGCTTGTCTATGTCGCGCGCGTCGTGACGCCTGAACTGGACGATCGCGCCGACTATGCGGCCCGGCTGGGTCTTTTCATCTGCGTCGTCGGGACGCTGTTGATCGGCGTGGTCGAGCGGTGGCTGGCCGGCGAGCGGCCCATCAGCGCGCATGCTGTATGGCGACCCCGCGGCAGACCTTGAACATATAAACATATCTTTATATGTCTGCGGAACGTCCCGCCTCCCGGAGCTCCGCCTTGTCCCGATCATCCTTTCTCTTCACCTCGGAAAGCGTTTCCGAGGGCCATCCCGACAAGGTCGCGGACCGGATCTCCGACACGGTCGTGGACCTGTTCCTGACCAAGGACCCTTATGCGCGGGTGGCGTGCGAGACCCTGACCACGACCAATCTGGTCGTGCTGGCCGGCGAAATCCGCGGCGAGGGCGTCATGGACACGGCCGGGAACTGGGCCCCGGGCGTCGAGGCCGAGATCGAGGCCGCCGTCCGCGCCGCCGTGCGCGACATCGGCTATGAGCAGACCGGCTTCCACTGGGAGAAGTTCGAATTCATCAACCGCCTGCACGGCCAGTCGGCCGACATCGCGGTCGGCGTCGACGCCTCGGGCAACAAGGACGAGGGCGCCGGCGACCAGGGCATCATGTTCGGCTACGCCTCGAACGAGACGCCCGAGCTGATGCCGGCGACCCTGCAGTACAGCCACAACATCCTGAAGCGCCTCGCCGAGGTGCGTCACGGGGGCGACACGCGGCTGGAGCCCGACGCCAAGAGCCAGGTCACGATCCAGTATGAGGACGGCGTGCCGGTCCGCGCCACCTCGATCGTGCTGTCGACCCAGCACGCCGCCGGCCTGTCCTCGGCCGAGGTCGCAGAGATCGTCAAACCCTACATCCTCGAAGTGCTGCCCGAGGGCTTCACCGACGAGAACACCGTCTGGCACATCAATCCGACCGGCATCTTCGAGATCGGCGGGCCGGACGGCGACGCCGGCGTGACCGGGCGCAAGATCATCGTCGACACCTACGGCGGGGCGGCTCCGCACGGCGGCGGCGCCTTCTCGGGCAAGGATCCGACCAAGGTCGACCGCTCGGCCGCCTACGCCTGTCGCTACCTGGCCAAGAACGTCGTCGCCGCCGGCCTGGCCGACCGCTGCACCATCCAGATTTCCTACGCCATCGGCGTGGCCAAGCCGCAGTCCATCCACGTGGACCTGCACGGCACGGGCAAGGGCGCCGTCAACGAGGCGGTGCTCGAGGCCAATATCCTCGGTCTCATCGGCGGCGCCACCCCGCGCGCCATCCGTGAACATCTGGGCCTGAACAAGCCGATCTACGCCCGCACCGCCGCCTATGGCCATTTCGGCCGCGACCCGGACGCCGACGGCGGCTTCAGCTGGGAGAAGACGGATCTGGTGGAGCAGTTGAAGGCTCTGGCCTGAGGGATCAGGGTCGAGGGTCGAGGGATGAGGGGCGAAAGACCTGGCCTCCTCACCCCTCGACCCTCGACCCTCGCCCCTCTAAACCCCGCCCCATGTCCTCCCCCGACGATCCCGCCCACCGCCCGCTCCGCTCGTTCGGCCGCATCAAGTCGCGCGCCATCAAGCCGCGGCAGGCGGCGCTGTTCGACACCCTGATGCCCGGCATCGCCCTGCCCGATCCCAAGGCCGGCCCGATCAATCCCAGGGCCCTGATGCCGGAAGCATCGGCGGTCTGGCTGGAGATCGGTTTCGGCGGCGGCGAACATCTGGCCGAACAGGCGGCGCGCCATCCGGACATACTGATGATCGGCTGCGAACCCTTCCTGAACGGCGTGGCCTCGGCGCTGCGGCATGTCGAGGAGCGGGGGCTGAAGAATGTCCGCCTGCACGGCGACGACGCCCGCGACGTCATGGCCGCCCTGCCGGACGCCTCGCTGGACCGGGTCATGATCCTGTTTCCCGACCCGTGGCAGAAGGCGCGCCACAACAAGCGCCGACTGATCCAGGATGAGACGGCGGCCGACATCGTGCGACTGCTCAAGCCCGGCGGCGGACTGCGGTTCGTCACCGACTGGAAACACTATGCCGACTGGGCGCTGGAGCGGTTCGAGCGGACGCCGGGCCTCGCCTGGCAGGCCGAACGCGCCGACGACTGGCGCACGGCTCCGGCAGACCATGTGCCGACCCGCTACGAGGAAAAAAAGCTGGGGGACACGGCCCCGATCTTCCTCGACTTCATTCGGGTCTGAGACCGGTTGCCTGCAGGGCGCGCGCCGCCAGGACGGCCAGCAACGACTTGGCCCCCGCCCCGAAGAGGAAGGGCGTGAACCCGGCGGCCGCGGCCCCGGACAGTCCCATCCGCCGCGCCAGCCACACGGTTCCCAGCGCCAGGATCAAACCGTGCAGGGCGAGCAGCCAGGTCGTTGCGGGCAGCAGACGATGCAATCGCCCGCCGCGCGCCAGCAGGCCTGCTAGACCCGCCGCAACAGGAAAGGCAAGCAGGTAACCGGCCGTGGGTCCCGTGAACGGGGCGACCCCGGACGCGCCGTCGGACAGCACCGGCGCCCCGGCAAGCGCCGCCGCGAGATACAGCAGCACGGCCGCCACCCCGCCACGCGGCCCCAGGATCATCCCCGCCAGCAGCACGGCCCAGGTCTGCATCGTCATCGGCACCGGGATCATGGGCACGGTCAGGTGCGCGCACGCGGCGATCAGCAGGGCGAAGCCGAGCACGGCGGCGAGGTGAAATGCGACACGGGGCGTGGGACGGCACGGACGGGGCATGGCCGAGGCTGACCACGCCGGAAGGTCCGGTTCAAGCGGCCGCATCAGCCCGGCTGGAAATGCCGGCCGAACCGGAGCAGAAGACCTTGGCTGTACGCCCAAGGATCGACCGATGAGCCTCGTCTCCGCCCCCGTCGCCGCCGCCATGTTCGTGCGGAGCCTGAATGTCCTGTCCGGCCTGATCGACCGGGCGTCAGAGTCCGGCCTCGACGAGGCCTCGCTGATGGACGCCCGCCTGGCGCCCGACATGAAACCCTTTCCGGACCAGGTCCGGATGGCGGCGTTTTCGGCCCGCAGCTGCATCGCCCGACTGTCCGGCCAGGCCTGGCCGAAGACCGACGACGCGGAAGGGACCCTTGCGGAGCTGAAGGCCACCGTCGCACTCTCGATCGCCTTCATCGAGGCGACCGATCCGGCCGCCTTCGAGGGGGCGGACGTTCGCCGCACCGAGCTGCGATTCCCCGGCGTCGAACTGAATTTCGAGGGCGCCGGCTATCTGACCAGCTTCGCCCTGCCGAATTTCTATTTCCACCTCAGCATGGCCTACGCCATCCTGCGGCAGCAGGGCGTGGTTTTGGGCAAGCGGGACTATCTGGGCCAGCTGGCGCTGATCTGATCGGCGACGCGGGTGCGAAAGGGGCTGACAAAGCCCTGGCCCGGAGCTATACGACCCCTCACATCGTTAGACCGGCGTCCTAACGGCGCCGTTTGAAGCGGCGGCCGTCCGGCCCGCCGCTTTTTTGTTTGGACCAAAGCCTTTGAAGGCCAAGACCGCCGAAGACCGCGCTCTGCTGGAGCTGATCGAACCCGTGGCGGAGAGCCTGGGTCTCGACATCGTGCGCGTGCGGCTGATGGGCGGCACCCTGCGTCGCCGCCTGCAGATCATGGCCGAGCGGCCCAGCGACCACGACATCGCCGTCGAGGAATGCGCCCGTCTGAGCCGCGCCGTGTCGGAGGTGTTTGACGCCGCCGACCCGATCGCCGGGGAATATCTGCTGGAAGTGTCGTCGCCGGGCGTCGACCGTCCGCTGACCCGCCTGTCCGACTTCGACCTGTTCGAAGGCTATGAGGCGCGGCTGGAAAGCGACCGCATGATCGAGGGCCGCAAGCGGTTCAAGGGCATGATCGCCGGCACGGACGGCGACAATGTCGCCATGGACCTCGAGGGCGAGGAGGACACCGCCCTGATCCCCTTTGACTGGCTGGTCGACGCCAAGCTGGTGCTGACCGACGAACTGATGAAGGCGGGCGCCGAGAAGCGCGCCGCCCGTAACGACAACTCCGAAGAGACCGAGGACTAGACCATGGCTGTAGCCGGCGTTTCCGCGAACCGACTCGAACTGCTGACGATCGCCGATGCGGTCGCGCGCGAGAAGAACATCGACAAGGAGATCGTCGTCGAGGCGATCGAGGAGGCGATCCAGAAGGGCGCCAAGTCGCGCTACGGCGCCCATCACGACATCCGCGCC
>JBKBQO010000016.1:0-38752 GCA_046292645.1 Brevundimonas sp. | reverse complement strand
GCGGCGCGGGGCCGACGGGGCCTGGGTCGGCGGCGCGGCGGGGCGCGGCCGCGACGGGCGGAAGGTGGCGCGCGCCGGCTGCGACGGGGCGGCCCGGCCCGACAGGCCCAAGCGGTGCACCTTGCCGATCACGGCGTTGCGGGTCACGCCGCCGCCCAGCTGTTTGGCGATCTGGCTGGCCGACTGGCCCTCAAGCCAGAGCTTCTTCAGCGCGCCGACGCGGTCTTCAGTCCAGCCTGCGGTCATAGCCACCCTCCTGGGGTCCCGGATTCAATATATGGGGTCCAGAGGTCCCTCCCGGGCTCTCGACCTACCACTAATCGTAAACGAGCCCTTACCGGACGCAAGATGTGCGAATCAGTCCGTCCACAGGAACCAGATGTAGGGATGGTTAACGGGCGTAGGGATTAGGGATGAGGGATTAGGGAAGGTGAGCCCGCATCAGATCACGGAGTCTGGAGCGGGCGGGCCGGTTGTCCACCATCCACTCCCTCATCCCTAATCCCTGATCCCTCATCCCTCATCCCTTGCATCCGCCCTCGCCACCCCGCATCTGCCCCCTCATGACCGACCTGACCCCCTCCCGCCCCGCCGGCCTGCCCCGGCCCCGCAGCTACAACGGCGTCAACTGGATCGGCGTCCAGACCCTGTACCTGCGCGAGGTGCGGCGGTTCTGGAAGGTCGGGGCCCAGACCGTGGCCGGACCGGTGGTCACCACCCTGCTGTACATGCTGGTCTTCGTGGTGGCGCTGCAGGGCGCGCGGCCGCCGCTGCACGGCACGCCCTTCGCCGAGTTCGTGGCCCCCGGCCTGATCATGATGGCCATGCTCAACAACGCCTTCGCCAACGCCTCCTCCAGCCTGATCCAGGCCAAGGTGATGAATACGGCGACCGACTTCCTGACCCCGCCGCTCAGCCCGCTGGAGCTGACCATCGGCTTTTCGCTGGGGGCGGCGACCCGGGGGCTGGTGGTGGGCCTGGTCACCGCCGTCTGCGTCATGCCCTTCGCCCGGCTGGAGGTCGCCAACCTCGGCCTGATCCTGTGGTTCGGCCTCTCGGCCTGTCTGATCATGGGGATGCTGGGCGTCTTCGCCGGCCTCTGGGCCCAGAAATTCGACCAGCTCGCGGCGGTGCAGAATTTCGTCATCATGCCGATGACCTTCCTCAGCGGCACCTTCTACCTGGTCGAGAACCTGCCGGCGCCGTTCGCGACCATCAGCCACTACAACCCCTTCTTCTATCTGATCGACGGCTTCCGATCCGGCTTCATCGGCAATGCCGAGGGCAGCATCGCCGTCGGCCTGGTCATGAGCGGCCTGCTGGTGCTCGTCATGGCCCTGACCTGCTGGGCGGTGTTCAAATCCGGCTGGCGCCTCAAGACCTGATGACCGTCCTGCCCGCGTCGGGTCGAGAAGGCGGAGCCTTCTGACCGGGGCCCAACAGGATTGACTCACCCCGCCCCCCGTCCGACAACACCGGACCCTATCCCAAGCGGTCCCGGCGCTTTTCAAGCGGCGGGGCCGTCTCGCTTTTGGAGGCTTGTCCCGTGTCCACTGACCATCTGATGGGTGTCTACAACCGCGCGCCGCTCGAGGTCGATCGCGGTCAGGGCGCGCGTCTGTGGAGCACGGACGGGACCGAATACCTCGACTGCGTCATGGGCATTTCGACCAACGCCCTGGGCCACGCCCACCCGGCGCTCGTCCAGGCGGTCAAGGACCAGGCCGAGAAGCTGTGGCACGTCTCCAACATCTTCAAGATCCCGGGCCAGGAAGCCCTCGCCGACGCCCTGTGCGAAAAGTCCTTCGCCGACGTCGTCTTCTTCACCAACTCGGGTACCGAGGCGGTCGAATGCGCGCTGAAGACGGCGCGCCGGTATCATTTCGCCAACGGCCAGCCCGAGCGGATCGACATCTACGGCTTCGACGGCTCCTTCCACGGCCGCACCTACGGCGCCATCAACGCGGCGGCCAACCCCAGCTACACCAACGGCTTCGGCCCGCCGATGGAGGGCTTCCACCAGCTGACCTTCGGCGACCACGAGGCCATCAAGGCCGCCATCGCCAACCCGACCACTGCCGCCATCATCGTCGAACCGGTGCAGGGCGAGGGCGGCTGCCGCGCCATCCCCGAGGTCTGCCTGCGCGGCCTTCGCGAACTGTGCGACGCGCACGGCGTCCTGATCATCTTCGACGAGGTCCAGTGCGGCATGGGCCGGACCGGCAAGCTGTGGGCCCATGAATGGGGCGGCATGGCTCCCGACATCATGGCGGTCGCCAAGGCCCTGGGCGGCGGCTTCCCCATCGGCGCCTGCCTCGCCACCGAAAAGGCCGCCTCGGGCATGACCGTCGGCGTCCACGGTTCGACCTTCGGCGGCAACCCCCTGGCCATGGCCGTCGGCGCCGCCGCCTTCGCCGAGATCTCGAAGCCCGAGACCCTGGCCCACGTCAACGAGATCGCCGGCTATCTGAAACAGCAGCTGCACGGGCTGAAGGAGCGTTTCCCCGATGTGATCGTCGAGGTGCGGGGCAAGGGCCTGCTGATGGGAATCAAGCTGATCCCCAACAACCGGGAATTCATGGGCTGGGCCCGCGACGAGGCGCATCTGCTGGTCGCCGGCGGCGGCGACAACCTGGTCCGCATCCTGCCGCCCCTGAACCTGACGCTGGAAGAGGCGCGCGAGGCCGTCGAACGTCTTGAGAAGACCTGCGAGTTCGCCCGTACAAAGCTGGCCGCGGCCTGACCGGAGACCTGAAGATGGTCCGCCACTTCCTCGACATCCACCGCCTGTCCGCCGAGGACCTGCGCGCCATCCTCGACGACGCCCACGCCCGCAAGGCGGCGCGCAAGGGCTGGCCGCAGGGACGTCCTGACGCCGACGCCCCGGCGAAGGATCGCGTCCTGGCGATGATCTTCGAGAAGAACTCGACCCGCACCCGTTTCAGCTTCGACGCCGCCATCCGCCAGCTGGGCGGGGCCTCGATCATCGCCAACGCCGGCGACATGCAGCTGGGCCGCGGCGAACCGGTCGAGGACACGGCCCGGGTCCTGTCGCGCATGGTCGACGCCGTGATGATCCGCGCCAACGATCACGAGGACGTCGAACGCTTCGCCCGGGTCTCGACCGTGCCGGTCGTCAACGGCCTGACCGACCGCTCGCATCCGTGCCAGATCCTCGCCGATATCATGACCATCGAGGAGGCGCGCGGTCCGATCGCGGGCAAGACCGTCGCCTGGGTCGGCGACGGCAACAACGTCTGCCACAGCTTCATCCACGCCGCGCCGAAGCTGGGCTTCCACCTCAACATCGCCTGTCCGGCCGACTTCCATCCCGACCTGCACGACCTGGCGCGGGGTGGCAATTCGGTCACCCTGACCAGCGACCCGCGCGAGGCCGTGGCCGGCGCCGGTGTGGTCGTCACCGACACCTGGGTGTCGATGGGCGACGGCGATTATGAAGAACGGCTGGAAGCCTTCGAGGGCTATGGCGTCGACGACGCCCTGATGGACACGGCGCACAGCGACGCCGTCTTCCTCCACTGCCTGCCCGCCCATCGCGGCGAAGAGGTCACCGACGCCGTCATCGACGGGCCGAAGTCGCTGGTCTGGGACGAGGCCGAAAACCGCATCCACGCCCAGAAGGCCGTGCTGGCGTGGTGCTTCGCGGGCTGAACACAGCAAAAGGGACGGCCGTTCGGCCGCCCCTCATGCGTCGCGAAACCCGCAGCGATCAGCCCAGATTCACGTCCGTAACCCCGCCAGCGTCCGGCAGCGTCTTGGTCAGATTGGCCTTGGCCACCTCGAAGAAGAAGCCCACGGCGCTGTTCTTCGAGACCCAGATTCGCCCGTCGCCGGCGTCGAAGCGCAGCAGCGTCAGATGCGGGTCATCCTTGCCCTCGGGATACCAAGCGGCGAGGATCGGATTCCAGTGCTTGTCGATCAGCGCCTCATTGCGCGGGGTCACCGACAGGGTCCCGTGAATACAGGCCCAGACCTCCTGGTCCTTGGAGCCGTAGGTGAACATGGCGCTCTGGCCCCCGGCCGCGTCCGTGGCCAGGTCGGTGTCATCGCGGGTGAAGAACCAGATAGTCCCGGTCTCCTCCTCGCGATAGGCGGTCATCGGCTGGCTGTGATAGCCGGGCCGGTCGAGACCCAGCATGCCGGTGTTCGACTTCTTGAGATGATCCCAGAACTCTGTCTCGGCCTCGTCGGGGGTGAGGGTCTTGTCGCCCATGATGCATCTCCTGATCTCGGGGGGTGGAGCAGGAATGGCCGGGACACGGGCGGGTTCCGGACCCGTCGCGCTAATAGCTCCGCTGCGGCACGCCCATCAGGGTTCCGACATGGATCGCCAGGATGAAGATGGCGACGCCCGACAGCAGCATGATGAACCGCCACGGGATCATCCGCACCCCGCGCCTGGGGTCCCAGGGCCGGGAGCCGCGCCAGCCGGCGAAAACGGCGACGGCCAGGGCGCCGGCCAGCAGGGCGAGGGTAAGGGTCAGGCTCATCCGCGCGAGGTGGCCCCGGGGAAGGAGTGACGCAAGGGCGAGTCCTTGCCGGAAGATTAATCTTCACCCCGCGTTAACCCTGTTCGGGCGAGACATTCACGGGCGGTCGCCGCTTTCCACAGGAAGATCGATGACCGCTACATCTTGCGGTTAACCACGCGTTTACACGCATCATCTTGCCGACTAGCGTCGACGCGTAGGTTTGGGAGACGAATCAGTGAGCGCAGCCGCGGCGCCTTGGAGCGTAAAGGGCATTGAGCCCAAGGCGCGCGAGATCGCCAAGGACCTGGCCCGTCGCTCCGGCATGACGCTCGGCGAGTGGCTGAACACCATCATCATGGAAGACGGCGATGACGACGAGGGCGGTTTCACCCCCCTCTCGCGCCGCCCCCACGCCGCCGAAACCATCGATCGCCGCGGCCGCAGCCGCCGCCTCGACGACGCCTATGGCGACGACCAGATCCAGCGCCTCGGCGCCTCCATCGACGCCATCGCCGCCCGGCTGGAGGCCGCCGAGCGTCGCTCGACCATCGCCATCCAGGGCGTCGACCAGGCCGTCTCCGGCCTCGTCCGCCGCCTCGAAGGCCAGGACCAGGCCGGCAAGGCCTATGGCCGCCGCATCGACGACATCGCCGAGGAACTGCGCGAGGGGCACAAACGCCTGCGCCGCTTCGAGCAGGAGGTCGCGCCCCAGACCGTCGAGGCCTTCGGCAAGGTCGAGACCACCATGGGCGCCTTGGCCGGCCGCCTGTACGACATCGAGGAACGCCAGCGCTCGAGCGTCAACGAGCTGCGCCAGCGGATGGACAGCGTCGAGAAGGTCGCCGGTCCCGGGGTCGGAACCGAGCTTTTGGCCCAGGTCGGTCAACGTCTGGACCAGGCCCAGGGCCGCACCGCCGAGGCCCTGCGCAATCTCCAGGCCTCGTTCGCCGGCCTCGACCAGCGTTTGCGCGCCGCCGAGTCCCGGGTCGAACCGGAAAGCTCGCGCGAGGCCGCCCGCTTCGAGAAACTGGCCGAGACCCTCAGCCGCCAGGTCGAGGGCAACCGCGCCGACATGATGCGGCGGCTCGACGCCGCCGAGACCGAAGGTCGGATGGAGCGGATCGAGCGCGCCGTCCTGGCCATCGGCGACCAGGTCAAGACGTCGGAGGAACGCTCGGCCAAGGCCGTGGAGACCATGGGGCGCGAGGTCCTTCGCATCGCCCAGAACCTCAATGGCCGGGTCGAGGCCATCGAGGCGGTCGAATCCGAGGTCCCGGCCCGGTTCGAACAGCTGAGCCGCAAGGTCGAGGCGGACATGGGCCGCTTCGCCCAGGGCGTCGAGCAACGGCTGACCGCGACCGACGACCGCCACGCCCTGGCGCTGGAGAAACTGGGCGGCGAGATCACCCGCATCTCCGACCGGCTGAGCGAGCGCATCGCCCAGTCCGAGCGCCGTTCGCAGCAGGCGCTGGACGACATCGGCCGCCGCCTCGCCGACAGTTCGGCGCGGATGGAGCAGGGCTATGACCGCGCGTCCGGCGAGCTGGCCGAGCGGATGCGGATGTCGGAGGAGCGCACGGCGGCCCTGATCGCCGAGGCGCGCGAGAGCATCGACCGCCGCGCCGAGCCGGTGCGCGCCGCGCCCGTCCCGACGCCGGACCCGGACTGGCGCGCCGCCGCCTTCCCCGACGCCGCCTTCCCGAACGCCCCCTTCCCGGACCCGGCCTTCGACGATCCCATCCACGCCGAACAGCAGGCCTGGTCCGCGGATCTCGCCCCGCCCGAGCCCGAGCCCGAGCCCCGCGCCCCCGAGCCGGCTTCCGTCGGCGCCCTGGCCGCCGATGCCATCTTCGACGCCGTCATGCGCGGCGCGTCCGTGGAAGAGCCGCCGGTCGCCGCCTCCGTCCCGTTCGGCAGCCGGCCCGCGCCGGTCCCGCCGGTCGATGAGATCGGCGAGGCGCCCCGGATCCCGGTCTTCACCCCGCCGCCGTTCAATGCGGCGGCGGTCGCGCCGGTCCAGCCGGCCCCCGCGCCGCCCGCTTTCGGCCAGGGCTTCGGCGGCGCGGATGTATCCGACGCCCTCGAGGCGACCGCGCACGGTGGCCTGGCCGCCGCGCCCTTCGACGCCGGCCATGATGATTTCGACGGCGAGACCGACTTCGTCGATCCCCGCGCCCTGCGCGCGGCGGCGGCCCAGGGACGCGCCGCCTCGACCCGCCAGACCATCGACGCGGCGCGCGCCGCCATGTCGGCGCCCGAGGCCGAAGCGCCCGCCCGCTCGGGCTTCGGCCTGAAGCGGGGCGGCAAGTCGCGTCTGCAGGAGCGGCTGGACAAACAGGCGGCCAAGGACGGCGGCACGGTCCGCAAGGCCCTGGGCGCCTCGGCCGTCGCGGTCCTGCTTACGGCTGGCGGCGTCTACGCCACCGGTCAGCTGACCGGATCCGACCTGACGATTCCTGGCCTGACCGGCGAGGCGACGGCCCGGCCGATCGCGGCCCTGGCCGCCGTCCCGGCGGCCCCGACGCCGGCCGAGCTGGCGCGCGGCGAGGGCCTGTATCAACAGGCGGTCACCCTGCTGGACGCCGATGACGCCGCCGGCGTGCCCACGCTCAAACAGGCGGCCGACACGGGCTATCCGCCGGCCCAGCTGCATCTGGCCGCCCTCTATCACGACGGCGGCAAGGGGGTGGAGATCGACCTTCCCGGCTCCCGCGCCCTGGTCCGGCGCGCGGCCGACGGCGGCGACGCCCGCGGCATGTATAACTACGGCATGTATCTGTACGAGGGCGTCGGCGGTCCCGAAAATCGCAGCGAAGCGCTCGTCTGGCTGAAGCGCTCGGCCGAGCGTGGCGTGGTCGACGGCCAGTACAATGTGGCCCAACTCTACGAGACGGGCGATGCCGGCAACCGGCCCGATCTGACCGAGGCCTATGCCTGGTATCTGATCGCGGCGCGCGCCGGGGACGGCGACGCCCGTTCGGCTGCGGATCGTCTGCGGACCACGGTGCCCGCCGTTGCGCGACGCGAGGCGGAAGCCCGGGCGGATCGCTTCACCGTCGAACCCGTCGCCTGATGCGTCACGACGGCTTTTTGGACCCACCGGCTGGCCGCAGCGGCCGGGCGGGTCTAGGACATCCTCACTCCCGTCGTCGCCGCTCCGGCGCCTAGCTTCAGTTCCAGCCGAAGGCGCGTCCTTTGGATATCTATCTGCCGATCGCCGAGGTTTCGGTGAACTGGCCGCTCCTGGTTCTGCTGGGCGCGACGGTCGGATTCGTGTCCGGTCTGTTCGGCATCGGCGGCGGCTTCCTGATGGCCCCGATCCTGATCTTCATGGGCATACCCCCCGCCGTCGCGGTGGCCAGCCAGGCCAGCCACGTCGTCGCCTCCTCGACCTCGGGCGTCATCAGCTACACGCTGCAGAAGGCCGTGGATTACCGCATCGGCGGGGTCATGGCCCTGGGCGGCGTCGTCGGGGCCCTGCTCGGCGTCGAACTGTTCCGGTGGCTGCGCCTGCTCGGCCAGGCCGACATGGCCGTGGCGCTGTCCTATCTGCTCTTCCTCGGCGTCATCGGCACGCTGATGCTCTACGAGAGCCTCGGACAGATCCTGCGACGGGTCCGGGGCGAGGTGGTCCCGCACAAGGACCGCCGTCGGCCGCTTTGGCTGTACGGCCTGCCGCTGAAGATGCGGTTCCCGCGTTCGGGCCTTTACATCAGCGCCATCCCGCCCTTCGCCCTCGGCGGTTTCGCCGGCGTGCTGTCGGCCATCATGGGCGTCGGCGGCGGCTTCATCCTGGTGCCGGCCATGCTCTATGTTCTGCGGATGAAGGCGGGAGTGGTGGTCGGCACCAGCCTGTTCCAGATCATCATCGTCACCGCCATGACCACCATCCTCCAGGCCGGACGCAACCAGACCGTCGACATCGTCCTGTCGATGATCCTGCTGCTGGGCGGCGTGGTCGGGGCCCAGTACGGGGCGCGGCTGTCCGGTCGGTTCCGGGCCGAGGAGCTGCGGGCGGTGCTGGGCCTGATCGTGCTTCTGGTCGGCATCCAGATGGGGCTGGAGCTGTTCGTCCGGCCGTCCGATCTGTTCGCCTTCGCGCCGGGGGTGCCCGAGTGATGCAGGCCCTGCCTCCGCCCCCGCCCGCCGTCGTCGCGCCCGCGCCCGAGCGATCGGTCTCCACGGTCGGCGAGGTCCGCGTCGCGGCCGCCCTGACCGACGCCCGGGTCCAGGTCGATTCCGACTTCAGCGGGGCCTCGATCGTCCTCTATGGCGCGGTCTTCAATCCTACGGACCAGCCGGCCGACGTGGTGGTCGTGGTGCGCGGTCCGGACGGGCCGGTGCGCCTGGTCAAGAAGACCCGCAACATGGGCGTCTGGCTGAACAGCCGGCCCGTCCTGTTCGAGGGCGCGCCCGGCTTCTACATGACCGCCTCGACCCGGCCCCTGTCGGACATCGCCGATTTCGGCCAGTTGCGGCGGCTGGGCGTCGGCGTGGACCATCTGCGGATCAATGCGCCGCAGGAGAGCCGCACCGTCACCCGCTACGGCGTCCGCGACCTCGTCGTCAGCCGGCTGGGCGAGGACTATCTGGACTACCGCCGCGCGGTGATCCGGCTGCGCGAGGCGGCGGCGCTCTACAACACCGATCCCGACGGGGTGGAGTTCGTCGACGCCGGCCTGTTCCGGGCCGAGCTGGAACTGCCCGCGGTGGCCCCGACGGGCCGGTATTTCGCCGAGGTCTGGCTGTTCCAGGAGGGCGAGCCGGTCTCGGTCTCCAACCTGACCCTGACCGTCGAAAAGGTCGGCCTCGAGCGCAATGTCTACGAGTTCGCCCACCGGCGGCCGTGGAGCTACGGCGTCCTCGTCGTCCTGCTGGCGGCCTTTACCGGCTGGGCCGCCAGCTGGCTGTTCCGGCGTCAGTAGCGGCGGCGTCTAGGTCGCCGCGAACTCGCTCAGCGCATCGATCACCGCCCGGTTCTGGTCCTCGGTGCCGACGGTGATGCGCAGGCAGTCGGGCAGTCCGTAGCCGCCGACGGGACGGACGATGATGCCCTTGGAGTTCAGATAGGCGTTGGCGGCGGCGGCGTTGCGCGTCTCGTCCGGGAAACGGACGAGGACGAAATTGCCAGCGCTCGGGAAGACGTCGAAGCCGAAACCCTTGATGGCCTGGGTCAGGCGCGGCCGCCAGGCGTGGACCAGGTCGCGCGACGCCTTCTGGTGCGCCTCGTCGCCGAGGGCGGCCACGGCCGCCTCGATGCCAGGGACGGAGACGTTGAACGGCAGGCGGATGCGGTCGACCGCCTCGGCCACCTTCAGCGGCGCATAGCCGAAGCCGATGCGCAGGCCGCCCAGACCGTGAATCTTGGAGAAGGTGCGGGTGACGACGATGTTCTGGCTGTCGCGGGCCAGGGGGAAGCTGGTCTCCCAGTCGGGTTCGGCGACGAATTCGGCATAGGCCTCGTCGATGACCAGGATGACATCCGGCGAAAGCGCCTCGTGCAGCCGGCGGACTTCCTCGGCGGTATTGTAGCTGCCGGTCGGGTTCGAGGGGCTGGAGACATAGACGATCCGGGTCCGGTCATCGACCTCGGCCAGGATGGCCTCGGGCGTCAGGCGGAAGTCGGGCTCGGCCGCCAGCTTGACCGAGGCCTGGTTGGCCAGGGCGCTGATGCGATAGGCCAGGAAGCCGTATTTGCCGCTGACGATGTTGTCGCCGGCGGTCAGATAGGTCTGGTTCAGCAGGGCGAAGACCTCGTCCGAGCCATTGCCGAAGATCAGCCGTTCGGACTCCAGACCATGGTGATCGGCCACGGCGTCGCGCAGCTTCATGGCGCGGCCGTCGGGGTACATGTGGATGTGGCCGAGGGCGGCGGCATAGGCCTCGCGCGCCTTTTCGCCGGCGCCGAGGGCGTTCTCGTTCGACGACAGCTTCATCGGCTCGGCTACGCCCTCGATGCGCGACTTGCCGCCGACATAGGGGGCGATGTCGAGAATGCCGGGTTTTGGCGCGGGCGCGTCGGTCATGGAGATCCTTGGACTCAGAACAGGGGAGCGGCGCCGATGACGCCGGACAGGCTGCCGGGCGCGGAAGCGAGCCGCCCGTCCTCGTCCTGCACATAGCCCGCGAGCATGAACAGCTTCAACCCGCCCGCGGCGATCAGCGGACTGGCGGCGAGGCCGGCGGCGCCCAGGGCCTCGACGATCCGGGCGTCCGGCGCGGGACTGTCGGTGACCCAGAAGGTGCGGTCGTCGCCGGTGGGGCCAGGCTGGGCCCGGCGCACCATCAGGGCGGCGGGCAGGCCGTGCCGATCGTCGGGCAGAGCCGCAACCACGCGCAGCGCCGGCTCGGCCAGCAGCCGGCCCCACCACGCGCGGCCGGGGGACAGATCCATCAGGGCGCGGGACCCGTCGTGGACGGCGGCCAGCGCCTGTTCCGGCTCGGCGACGACGCGGGCGGCGAGGCCGAACCGGTCGGCGGCGAGCATCCGTCCCGCGGACCCCCAGACGACCAGCGACGGGCCCGTCGCCGCGTCGATCCGCCCCAGCACCGCCCGGACCGCCTGCGCCGCGGCGGGCGACAGGCCGGGCAGCAGAGATCGCAGGGCCATGGCGTCGGCGTCCGGGTCGGGACGCGGGCCGGCGGCGACGCGGTCACGGACAGCCCCGGCGACGGCCTCGTCCAGCGCCAGCCGCTCGGGGTCCGCGTCCGGTTCGACCAGCATCAGAACAGTTTCGGCGCTGGGGCGAGGGCGAAGGGTCCCAGCCAGGTGCGGCCGTCGCGGAACTCGACCACCAGGTCGACGGGCCTTTCGCCCGCTGCGCCCGCGGCCGCGGCGGCGCCCGCCGCGCCGACGCGATTGACGGCGCCCGACCGCGAGCTGGCCAGGCCGGCGATGGCGGCCATCGGTCGTTCGGCGGTCACGGCCAGCGAGCCCTGCAACCGACCGTCGGCGTTGGCCGACAGGGCGTCGCTGGAGAGGACGGCGGTGCTGTCGCCGGCCTTCAACCGACCC
The DNA here is from genome assembly GCA_046292645.1 of Brevundimonas sp. Taxonomy (GTDB): domain Bacteria; phylum Pseudomonadota; class Alphaproteobacteria; order Caulobacterales; family Caulobacteraceae; genus Brevundimonas. The sequence goes on along the minus strand of JBKBQO010000016.1, from coordinate 27,244 downwards.
CGGACGGCGGTGAATCGCCCGCCCGCCGCGGTCCAGGCGGCGAAGACGCCGGCGGAGTCCGCGCCCTTCAGACGGCTGGCCCCGACAATGGTGGTCTCGATGTCCGCGCTGAGGCGGCCCTGACGCGTCGCGCCCTCGACCGGACCGCCGGCGCGGCCGCGCGCGTCGACGAGGCGGAACAGCAGGTCCATCTCGTCGGTGGCGGCGACCCCGTCGGTCAGGTGCGGCCGGGTCTCGAGCTGGATCCGCTCGGCCGAGGCGATGGGAAAGGGTTCGGCGTCGCGGTGGGCGGTGAAGGTCGGGCGGATCATCTCGGCCCGGAAATCGGGGAAGCGGTCGGTCAGGTGGCTGACGCTGAGGCGCAAGCCGTCGCCGCGCACCCCGACCTTGCCCTTGCCCGCGCGGGCCAGGGTCAGGCCGTCGGGGGCGACCACGACCCAGCGGTCCGGGTTCCAGGCGTTGGCCTCGGCCACCAGTTCCGGCGCGGCCACCCCGTGGCCCGACGGGGCCAGGATATCGGCGTGCGGGATCGAGACCCGGGCCCGGAAGGGCCAGCCGGTGGTGGTCACGGCGGCGTGGGTGATGGTCCAGCCGTCCTGCCGCAGGGTCTCGACCTGGCCCGCGAGGCGGGTCTCGATCTGATCGGTGAGGTAGAACCACCAGCCCGTCCAACCGGCCAGCAGCAGGCCGACGATCACGAAGGGGGTGACAAGGCCGCGGCGGGAGTGGCGGGTCGGGGCGGGGTGCAAATCGGTCATTGAGGTTCCGTCTAGTCCGCCTTGAGGAAGACGCCAACCTGCTCCACCGCCTGGGCCAGACCCATCCGCTGGACCTCGGTCCCCGGCGGCAGGCTGGCGAACAGGCGCGTCGGGGCGGCGGCGTCCAGCATGACGAAGACGCCCTTGTCGTCGGCGCGGCGGATCAGCCGGCCGAAGGCCTGGGCCATTTTCGCGCGGGCGAGGGCGTCGTCGAAATTGCGCCCGCCCGCGCCTTCGCCGCCGAAGCGCAGGCGGCGCGCCTTGTGCAGCAGGTCCGGGCGCGGCCAGGGCACGCGGTCGAAGGCGAGGATGCGCAGGGACCGGCCCGGCACGTCGACGCCGTCCCGCACCGCATCGGTGCCCAAAAGGCAGCTGTCCTGTTCGGCGCGGAAGACGTCGACCAGGGCCCCGACCTCGAGCGGATCGACGTGCTGGGCGTAGAGGGGGATGCCCGCCTTGGCCAGGTCGGGCCCCAGCCGCTCATAGACGGCCTTCAGCCGGCGGATGGCGGTGAACAGGCCCAGGCCCCCGCCGCCGGCCGCCAGGAACAGCTCCCGCATGGCCGCCGCCGTCTGGCGCGGATCGTCCTTGGCCAGATCGTTGACGACGATGACCCGGGCGTTGGCGGCGTAGTCGAACGGGCTCTCGACCTTCAGGGTGCGGGCGGGCTCGATCAGCCGGGCTGAACCGGTGCGCAGCCGGGCCATATCGAAAGGATCGTCCGCGTTCGGATCGGACAGGGTGGCGCTGGTCACCAGCACGCCGTGGGCCGGCATGATCACCGCGGCCTCCAGCGGCACGGTCGGGTCGATCCAGTGCCGGCGCAGGGCCACGTCCATGATCCGGCCGAAGGCGGCTTCGGCTGACAGCCAGTCAAGGAAGTCGGGGTCCGGCTCGTCCGACGAGACCTCCAGCGCCGCCAGCATGGAGCGCCAGCCGGGCAGGGTCATGCGGGCGCGGCGGTCGAGGCCGCGCAGGGCGCCCTCGATGCGGGCTCGGGACGCTCCGTCCAGTTCGGACGCCTCGTCGTCGAGGATGTCCTCCAGATGCCGCGCCAGGGCCAACAGCGGCGCCTCGACGGCGGCGAGGGCCTGGGCCGCCTCGCGCGCGGCCTCCAGCACCGGCTCGGTGACCGGGCGCAGCGAACACTCCATGCCGAACTCGGTCCCGCTGCCCGAGGCGTTCTCGGACGTCCGGGCGCGCAGCTGTTCCAGCGCGGCCAGCAGGAAGCGCTCGATCGGCCCGACCGGATTGACCTCGCCCGAGGCCGGGGCGATGCGGCCGGAGACGCCCTCGCCGGGCAGCTGGGCGGCGGCGCGCACCGCGTCCTGAAGCGCTTTCGTCGCCGCCTCGTTGTCGGCGCAGAGATCGCCCAGCCGCTGCTCCAGACCGCGCCCGCGCCGGCCGCGGCCCTCGGGTCCGCGCAGCCAGCGGCGCAGCTCGGCTGCTTCCTGACCCGACAGGTAGGCTGAGAAGGCGCTGTCGGCGGCGTCGAACAGATGGTGGCCCTCGTCGAAGACGATCCGCTTCAGCGCCGCCGTCTCGCCGTCCTGCTTCAGCCCGCGCGCCGAGCGGGCGCCGTCGAACGCGGCCTGGGTCATGACCAGGGCGTGGTTGGCCACCACAAGGTCGGCGCGGCGGCTGGCGCGGATGGTCTTTTCGACGAAACAGGTGCGGTAGTGGGGGCAGGCGGCGTGGACGCACTCCCCGCGCCGGTCGACCAGATTGGCGGCGCTGGCCTGATGGCTCGGCCCCGTCGCGAACAGACCGGGCAGCCAGCCTGGATAGTCGCCGCCGGTCATGTCGCCGTCGCGCGTATGCATGGCCCAGCGGCTGGCCAGGGCCATGCCGATCAGGTCGCCGTTCCCCAGCTGCGCCGCCTGCACCATGTCCTGCAGGTTCAGCAGACAGAGGTAGTTCTCGCGCCCCTTTCGCACCACGGTCTTCTTCTTGCGCTCGACCGGATCGGGCCACAGGGCGGCGCTCTCGCGGTCGATCTGACGCTGCAGGGCGCGGGTGTAGGTCGAGACCCAGGCCGCCCCCTGATTGCGCTCGGCCCAAAGGCTGGCCGGGGCGAGGTAGCCGAGCGTCTTGCCGGTGCCCGTGCCCGCCTCGGCCAGCAGGACGCGCGGACGGCCCTCCTCGTTGCGCGGCGAAAAGGCGAAGGCCGCCTCGGCGGCGTAGTCGGACTGGGTAGGACGCGTTTCGTCCAGACCCGAGGCCTGAAGCAGCTTTTCCAGCCGGATGCGGGCGGATTCGCTGTCGACCGGGGCCGACCCCGCCTCGCCGCGCGGCGCCTCGTCCTCCCATTCCGGCAGGCGCGACCAGGCGTCGAGGCCGCTGCCGCGATGCTGGCGGTCGCGGAGCGGCTGGCTCTGCAGGGCGCCCGAGACCCGCCAGGCCCACGACCAGCCGGCGCGGCCGAGGGTCTCGGCCAGGGTGAAGGCGGCCTCGCGGTCTGGATAGGCGGGGTCGGCCAGTTCGCGCAGCAGGCCGTCGGCGGCGTGCCGCAGGGCCTCGGCCTGGGCCTCGGCGCCCTTGGGCTCGCTCATCCCCATGGCGAGGGCCAGGCCGCTGGGCGAGGGGGCGCAGAAGCGGGCGGGGCGGACGAAGGCGAACAGCTCCAGCACGTCCAGCAGGTCGGCCGAACGGGTCGGGGGGGCGATGCCGAGCCGCCGCGCCGTCAGGCTGGCGTGGGCGACCATGACCGGGGCGGTGGTGAAGGCCCCCTCGGCGGCCCCGCGCCCGATCTTCCTCGGCCCGTCGGCGTCGCAGATCGCCCCCGCCCCCGGCGGCACGGCGAGCGCCGGCGGCAGGGCCAGCCACGGCTCGGCGCCGGTCAGGGCGGATGCGGAGGTGAGGGAGTCTATGGACACGTCCCTAGATAGCGGTTCGGGACGTGAAACGGAACGGGAACATGCTATAGGCGCGATGTGACGCCGCCGCCCGCTCCCGCAACGCTTTCGCCCCTCTTCGCCGACTGGTTCGCGTCGCGCGGCTGGTCGCCGCGTCGGCACCAGCTGGAGATGATCGCGGCGGCGCAGGCCGGGTCGCACGCCCTGCTGGTCGCGCCGACCGGGGGCGGCAAGACGCTGGCGGGGTTCCTGCCGTCGCTGGTCGAGCTGGCGGAGCGGGGGCCGCGGCCGGAGTTCGGACCGGGGTCGGGGGTGCACACCCTGTATCTGTCGCCGCTGAAGGCCCTGACGACCGACGTCGAGCGCAATCTTATGACGCCGATCCGCGAGATCGGGCTCAACATCCATGTCGAGAGCCGCACCGGCGACACCAAACAGTCGAAGAAGGCGCGGCAGCGCGAGTTTCCGCCCGACATCCTGCTGACCACGCCCGAACAGCTGGCCCTGTTCTGCGCCTGGGACGGGGCGCGGGCGTATTTCGCCGACCTGAAATGCGTCGTGCTGGACGAGGTGCATGCGATCTGGAGCGGCAAGAGGGGGGACCTGCTGTCGCTGGGGCTGGGACGGCTGCAGCAGTTCGCGCCGGGGATGCGGCGGGTGGCGCTGAGCGCGACGGTCGATGATCCGGAGATGATCGCCTCATGGTTATCCCCTTCCCCCATTTCGGGGGAAGGTGGGCCGCGAAGCGGCTCGGATGGGGGCTCTGTCCGCGACACGACTGGCGAGGGCGAGGCCGCAGCCGGCAGCCCCCATCCGTCTCGCTCCGCGAGCCACCTTCCCCCGAAATGGGGGAAGGGCGATGTGGTGATCGTCCGCGGCGACCCCGGCGCCCCGCCGGTGGTCGATGTGTTGGTCTCCGAGGGCAAGGTCCCGTGGGCGGGCCACACCGGCCAGCACGCCATCCCCGAGGTCTACGAAGCCCTGAAACGCTCCGGCATGACCCTGATCTTCGTCAACACCCGCTGGCAGGCCGAGTTCGTCTTCCAGTCGCTGTGGGCGATCAATGACGACGACCTGCCGATCGCCCTGCACCACGGCTCGCTGGCGGCCGAGCAGCGACGCAAGGTCGAGGCGGCGATGGCGCGCGGCGACCTGCGGGCCGTGGTCTGCACCTCGACGCTGGACCTCGGCATCGACTGGGGCGACGTCGATCTGGTCATCCAGCTGGCGGCGCCCAAGGGCGCCAGCCGGCTGGTGCAGCGGATCGGCCGGGCCAATCACCGGCTGGACGAGCCGTCGCGCGCCCTGATGGTGCCGGCCAGCCGGTTCGAGATGCTGGAATGCCAGGCCGCGCGCGAGGCGGTGGCCGAGAACGCCTTCGACTGGGAGCCGGTGCATACGGGCACGCTCGACACCCTGGCCCAGCACGTCATGGGCTGCGCCTGTTCCGAGCCCTTTTCGATGAATGATCTGTATACGGGGATCACCGGCTGCGGCCCCTATCGCGGCCTGTCGTGGGAGGATTTCGAGGCGGTGGTCGATCTGGTCGCCACCGGCGGCTACGCCCTGCGCACCTATGAGCGGTTCGCCCGGATCGTCCGCACGCAGGACGGCCGGTGGAAGGCCCGCAACGCCCAGACGGCGCAGCGCCACCGGATGAACGTCGGAACCATCGTCGCCGCCGCGACCCTGAATGTGCGCATCGCCTCCCGTCGCGGCGGCGCCTCGAAACAGCTGATCGGCGGCCGCAAGGTCGGCGAGGCCGAGGAGAACTATTTCGAACAGATGGCCCCCGGCGACACCTTCGTCTTCGCTGGCCAGGTCTGGGCCTTCCAGGGCATCAACGGCATGGACGCCCTGGTGACCCACGCCCAGGACAAGGACCCCAAGATCCCGTCCTGGGGCGGGTCGAAATTCCCGATGTCGACCTCGCTGGCCAGCCGGGTGCGGGCCATGATCCAGGACCGCGACCACTGGCGCGTCCTGCCGCCCGACGTGCAGGAGTGGCTGGAGCTGCAGGAGACGCGCTCGGTCATCCCCGACGCCGAAACCCTGCTGGTCGAGACCTTCCCGCGCGGGTCGCGCCATTTCCTCGTCGCCTATCCGTTCGAGGGCGGGCTGGCGCATGCGACCCTGTGCATGCTTCTGACGCGGCGGCTGGACCGTCTGGGCGTGGGGCCTTTGGGCTTCGTCTGCACCGACTATTCGCTGGCCATCTGGTCGATCAAGCCGATGGATGGCCTCGACCTCGGCGCCCTGTTCGAGCCCGACATGCTGGGCGACGACCTCGAAAGCTGGCTGGAGGAGAGCTTCATGATGAAGCGCACCTTCCGCAATTGCGCCCTGATCTCGGGGCTGATCGAGAAGCGCCAGCCGGGAAATGAAAAGACCGGGCGGCAGGTGACCTTTTCCACGGACCTGATCTACGACGTGCTGCGCCGCCACCAACCCGACCACCTGCTGCTCCGGACCGCCCGCGCCGATGCGGCGGCGGGCCTGCTGGACGTGGCCCGGCTGGGGCAACTTCTGGCGCGGATCAAGGGCCAGATCCGCCATGTCCCGCTGGAGCGGCCCTCGCCGTTCTGCGTGCCGGTCCTGGTCCAGATCGGGCGCGAGCGGGTCGGCGGCGGTCAGGCGGCGGAAATGATCCTGGACGCCTCGGCCTATGGCTTCGACGAGGAGGCGCTGATCGCCGAGGTGATGGCGGACGGGCCCGGGCCGGAGGGTACAAGGTGAGGGCGATTTACCTCAGCCTTCCCCCCTCGCGGGGGAAGGTGGCTCGCGCAGCGAGACGGATGGGGGGGCTGCAGGCCCAATGCTCACCGTCTGAAATCCTGCATGCTGAGCCAGCCCCCCCATCCGAGCGGCTTCGCCGCCCACCTTCCCCCGCAAGGGGGGAAGGGCGATGAATGCGGCGTTGAAGACTCTGCTGTCCCCCGCCCGCTGCCCCAGCGGCGGCCTGCGCGTCTCGATCGAGGGCGAGCCCTGCGTGCTGCGCTGTTCGGGGGCGCTATGGGTGCTCAATCACAACACTCTGATCGTCGCCGACCTGCATCTGGAGAAGGGCTCGGCCTTCGCCGCCCGCGGCCAGATGCTGCCGCCCTATGACAGCCGCGCGACGCTGGACCGGCTGGAGGCCGAGATCGACGCGCTGGCGCCGGCGGCGGTGGTGCTGCTGGGCGACAGCTTCCACGACGCGAAGTCGGTGGGCCGGATGGCGGCGGACGACAGGACGCGGCTGGACCGGCTGGCGGCGGGCCGCGACTGGATCTGGCTGGAGGGCAACCACGACATCGCGGCGCTGGCGGGGTCGATGGAGGATCTGGTCGGAGAGGTGGTCGAGACGATGGCTCTGGGCTCCCTGCGGCTGATCCATGAGCCGCGGCCGGGCTCCCGCCCGGGCGAGATCGCGGGCCACCTGCACCCGGCGGCGCGGGTGGCGGCCCACGGGCGCGGCGTCCGCCGGCCGGCCTTCGTGACGGACGGACGGCGCGCGGTGCTACCGGCGTTCGGGGCCTTCACGGGCGGGCTGGACGTCAGGGATCCGGCGATCGCCGGCCTGTTCGAGGTGGCGCCTATGGCTGCAGCGTTGGGACGGGATCGCGTGCACGCCCTGCCATGGGAGAAGCTGAGATAGGGTCCCGGCCGAGCAGCGCCCCGCTCGCCCCCTCGATCCGCGCTTCAAGCTCGCTCATGAACGCCGCCCGCTTCAGCCCCGCCGGGATCGCCGGCAGGAACTCATAGACCACCGTCCCCGGATAGCGCCGGAACCCGTGCGCCGGCCAATGCACCCCCGAGTTCGTCGCCATCGGCGTGCACTCGCACTCCAGGTCGCGGTACAGCGCCGCGATGCCGGGCTTGTAGTCGGCGGGCGCGCCGACCACGGCGCGGGTGCCTTCCGGGAAGATCAGGATCTGGCGGCCCTCGGCGTGGCGGGCGCGGGCCTGGCGGACCATGTCCTTCAGCGCCTTGGAATGCGCCGAGCGGTCGACGGCGATCATCTTCGTCTTCCAGGCGAACCAGCCGAAGAAGGGCAGGGGCATCAGCTCCTTCTTCATGATGAAGCAGTTGTCGGGCAGGACCGCGAAGGGGGCGATGACGTCCAGCATCGACTGGTGTTTGCCGGCGATCAGGCCGGCGCCGACCGGCATGTGCTCGAGGCCGCGGAACTCGACCTTTACCCCGGCGATCCAGCGCAGGCCGAACAGGGTGAATTTCGACCAGTGGCGGATCACCCACATGGCCTGGCGGTAGGGCATCAGCAGGGCCGGGGACAGGCCGACGGCGAACAGGGCCATCGACAGATAGAGCCAGGCGACGAACAGCAGCGAGCGTATCGCGGTCACGCTCAGCCGGCCTTTTCGGCGGGGGCGTCGATGTCCGCGGGGGCGTCGGCGGGAGCGTCGGTCGACCGTCCCTCGATGGCGTCGCGGCCGCCGCCGATCGCGGCGCGGCCCAGGGCGGCGAGATATTTCATATATTCCAGCGTCATCCGGCGCGCGGTCACGGCGGCCCGCCACCAGCGGGAGTCGTCCAGCGACGGCGTTTCGACCGCATGCGGCGTCAGCTCGACCCCGGGGGCGGCGGCGCGGATCTCGGTCAGGGCGCGAGGCATGTGGTAGTCCGAGGTCACCACGATCAGACTGTGATAGCCCTTGGCCTCGGCCCAGGCGGCGATCTCCTGGGCGTTGCCGATGGTGTCCTCGGCCTCGAACCCCAGGTCGACGCAGCAGTTGAACAGGCGGCTGGAGCCGGGCGTCAGGGCCCGCAGCTCCTGGCGGCGGACCTCGCGATTGACGCCCGAGATCAGCACCCGCTCGCCCTTGTCCTGCTCCAGCAGGCGGATGGCGGCGTTGACGCGTTCGGCCGAGGGGCCGGTCAGGGCGACGATGGCGTCGGCGCGCGCCGGCTCCTCCGCCGGGGCGTAGCTGCGCACCCGATCGGCGAAGGCGAACAGGCCTATCGTCCAGATCAGCGCCAGGGTGGCGATAAACGTCAGGAACTTCATGCCCTTGACCTAGTGTCCCTGCCTCAGCCGCGCCAGTGCCGCGACTCTCGCGGCGACAAGCGCCACCGTAGCCGCCAGCAGCGGACATGGCGAGAGGATCAAAAGATCGGCCCAGGCGACCGGCAGGGCCGGCGTCACGCCTTCGGCTCCGCCGAGGAACCTCAGCCCCGCGACCGCCAGCATGGCGACCGCGGCCCCGACCGCCCCCGCCCCGGCGGCCAGCAGGCCGTAGCGGGTCTGGTACAGGCCGGCGACGGCGTTGTCCGAGGCGCCGTTCAGGCTGAGGGTGTTAATCACGCCCGACTGCGCCGCCATGCCGGCGCGGGTGGCGTAGGCCACGGCGGCCCCGGCGGCCCCGGCGGTCAGCAGGAAGGCGGCGGCGGCCAGCAGGCTGATCAGCCCCGCGGCCCGCTCGACCTCGCCCCGCCACAGGCCATGGTCGTCGACGCTGGCGTCCAGACCGGCCTCGGCCAGGGCCCGGCCCAAGGTCACGGCGCTGGCCGGGGCCGCGGGGTCCAGCCGCACCGTGACCAGGTGCGGGATGGGCAGGTCGGGCAGGACCGCGTCGCCGACCCAGGGCCGCAGCAGGGCCTCGGCGGTTTCGCGGTCCATGGCCTCGGCCTCGTCGACGCCCTCGACCCCGGACAGGGTCTGGGCGGCGCGGGCGGCGGATTCTGCGCCGGTCTCGCCCACGCGGGGGCGCACCTGCACGGTCGCCTCGGACCGAAGGGCTCGGGCCCAGCCGTGGGCGGCCCTGTCGGCCGAGACCGCCCCCACCGCCGCCAGACAGGCGAGGAAGCAGAGGACGGCGATCAGGCCGGCGAGCCAGGCCTCGCCGCCCGCGTCGCGGGGCAGAAGGGGCGCGCGCCGGCTGAACAGGCGATCGATCATGCGCCGCCCCCGGTCAGCCGTCCGCCCTCGAGCCGCAGCACCGTCGCGCCCGAGCGTTCCGCCAGCGCCTCGTCATGGCTGGCGATCAGGACCGTGGTGCCCAGCCGGTTCAGCGACTGGAACAGCTTCAGCAGGCGACCGGCCATGGCGGCGTCGACGCTGCCGGTCGGTTCGTCGGCCAGGATCAGCTCGGGCTTGCTGACCACCGCCCGGGCGATGGCCAAGCGCTGCTTCTCGCCGCCCGACAGGGACGGGGGGCGGTCGTCCAGCCGCTCGCCCAGCCCGACCCAGTCCAGCATCTCGGCCACGTCGCCCGCATAGTCCGCCGGCCTGCCGCCTGTCAGCCGCAGGGGCAGGGCGACATTGTCGAAGACGGACAGATGGTCCAGCAGGCGGAAATCCTGGAACACCACCCCCATGCGCCGCCGGAAGGCGGGCAGGTCCCGGCGCGGCGCATGGGTGGCGTCCTCGCCGAACAGCGCCAACGTCCCGACCGTCGGCCGCTCGGCGAGGGTGAGCAGTTTCAGCAGGGTCGATTTTCCCGCCCCCGACGGCCCGGTAAGGAAGTGGAAAGAGCCGGCTGGCAAGGTGAGGTTAACGTCCCGCAGCGCGCGGTGCGCCGCCGCATAGCCGAAACCCACGCCCGACAGGCGGACGGTCTCGGTCACGGCGTCGGATGGATAGGCGCGGCGGGGCTGGACGGACATGAATTTCGGGTCAGGACGCGGCCGGGCCGCGACGGGAGGGGGCGAAGAGCCTCGCAGTCAGCGCACATGATACTGACCTGCCCGTCCTGCGCCACCAGCTATTTCACCCCCGACGAGGCGATCGGGCCCGTCGGTCGGACCGTGCGGTGCAAATCCTGCAAACACACCTGGCGCGCCACGCTGGACGAGCCGCTGGAACTGTCGAACGCATCGGCGTCCGACGAACCCGTCAGCTTCGGCCGCCGCGAGGACCCTGAACCCGAATCGCTGGCCGAGACGCCGGCCCCCGAACTGCCCAAGGCCTTCCGCGCCCGGGCCGAACAACAGCGCCGCCTGCGCCGCGCGGCGACCCATGGCGTGGTCTGGGCCGGAATCGCCTCGGGCTTCGCCGCCCTGCTGGCCTCGGCCTGGCTGTTCCGGGTCGAGGTGGTCGAACTGGCCCCGCGCGCCGCCGCCGCCTACGCCGCCGTCGGTCTGACCGTGAATCCGACCGGCCTGGATTTCGAGGCCGTCAGCGCCAAACCGCTCGCCAATGATCCGGGCAAGGTGCTGGTCTCGGGCGCGCTCAGGAACGTGCGGGAGAACGAGCGCCTGGCCCCGCCGGTGCGGGTGGCCCTGCTGGACGCGCACGGGGCCGAGATCGGCGCCGCCGTCGTCCATATCGACGCCGCCCCGGTCCTGCCCGGCAAGCTGCAGGGGTTCGCCGCCATCATTCCGGACCCCGGCGCGCGCGGCCAGGGCGTCGGCGTGGCCTTCGTGCTGGACGGGGACAGCGGGTCCCGCGCCGCCGCCTCGCCCCCGGCCCGGGCCCATGTCGATCACAGCCGCCCTCCGGCCCCGGCTCCGGCCGCGCCCGCGACCGCGGAGAGCCCCGGCCATTCGCCCGCGCCGCCGGCCGCCGCGACCGGCCTGCGCCCGGCCCTGTCGCCGGGCGACGCGGCCCCGATGCTCATGCAGCCCGTCGACGCCGTGCCGGTGGTGGACACCCATGGGGCAGAGGCGGTATCCGCCTCGCATGGCTGACACCTCCCCCCAAGACGCCGGCAAGCCCACCGTCCTGCTCCCCGAGGCCGAGGTTCAGCGCATCGTCGCCGACCTCGCCGCGCAGATCGCCCCGGTGATCGATGACGAGACGGTGGCCGCCGTGCTGCTGACCGGCGGCCTGTGGTTCGCCGCCGACCTGACCCGGGCCCTGTCCCGCCTCGGCCGCAACGTCCGCTTCGACGCCCTGTGGCTGGCCTCCTATGGCGACGAGAAGGAAAGCCGGGGCCGGATCGACGTCTATGCGGACTTCCAGCGCTCGATCGAGGGCCGACGGGTGCTGATCGTCGACGACGTGTTCGACACCGGCCTGTCGCTGGCCGAGGCGGTGCGGATCGCGAAGGCTAAGGGCGCGTCGGAAGTCCTGACCGTGGTCTTCGCCAAAAAGCCCTGGCCCCTGCCGCGCGCGCCCGAGCCGGACTTCGTGGGCTGGGACGCGCCGAACCGGTTTCTGGTGGGGTACGGGCTGGATCACGCGGGCGCGCTGCGGGGCCTGCCGGACGTCTGCGCGCTGGATTAGTGATTGGTGACGAGTGAGTGGTGAGTAGCGGCCCGGCGCCGTTGCCTGCGTCCAGGCCATCGTCCTTTTCCGGCAGCGAAGGCGGCGCCCTGCTCACCACTCACTCGTCACCAATCACTACTCACTTTTCCAACCACCCCGCCCGCGGCTCCCGCTCCAGCATCTCGTCATAGGTCGGCCGCGCCCGCACCACGGCCCAGCGGTCGCCGTCGACCAGCACCTCGGGGACCAGCGGCCGCGAATTGTACTCGCTGGCCAGCACCGCCCCATAGGCGCCCGCGCCCATGAAGGCGACCAGGTCGCCGGCTTCGACCGGGGCCAACCGGCGGTCGCGGGCGAAGATGTCGGTGGATTCGCAGATCGGGCCGACGAGGTCGTACAGGCGCGGCTCGCCCTCGCGCGGCTGGACCGGGACCAGGTCGTGGAAGGCGTCGTAAAGCGCCGGACGCATCAGGTCGTTCATCCCCGCGTCCAGCACCAGGAACCGTCGCCCGTCGGCGCGCTCATTGACCTGGATCACCCGGCTGAGCAGCACGCCGGCGTTGGCGGCCAGCAGGCGGCCGGGCTCGAAGGCCGCCTCGACGGCCAGACCGTCCAGCACACGGGCGGCCATGGCGACATAGGCCTCGATCGACGGCAGGTCCGACTGGCCGTGATAGGGCACGCCGAGGCCGCCGCCGAGGTCCAGCCGCGACACCGTCAAGCCCTGCGCGCGCAGGTCCAGGGTCATGGCCCGCAGCGCCCGGAAGGCGGCCTCCAGCGGCTCCAGGGTCGTGATCTGGCTGCCGATGTGACAGGCCAGACCGACCGGGGTCACATGGGGCGAGGCCGCCGCCCGGGCGTAGAGGGCGGGGGCCTCTTCGGCCGGGACGCCGAATTTGTCCGTGGCTCCGCCGGTGGTGATCTTGGCATGGCCGCCCGCCCCGACGGCGGGATTGACGCGGATGGCGACTTCAGGGGTCGCTATCGGTCGCGACGCGGTCGCTCCCTGCTTGAGCGACGATGAAACTGCGATCAGCCGGTCCAGTTCGACGGCGCTCTCGATATTGATCTGGCGCACCCCGGCCTCGATGGCGAAGGCCAGTTCGGCGTCGGTCTTGCCCACGCCCGAGAAGACGATGCGGTTCGCCGGTATGCCGGCCTTCAGCGCGCGCCGGATCTCGCCCTCGGAGACGGTGTCCGCGCCGCAGCCCTGCGCGGCCAGGGTCGCCAGCACCGAAAGGTTGGAGTTGGCCTTGACCGCGAAGGCGATCAGGGCCTCGCCCAGGGCGGCGGGATGGGCCGCGACGGCGTCCGCCAGCAGGCGGTAATGCCGCGTCAGGGTCGCGGTCGAATAGACATAGGCCGGCGTGCCGACGGCCTCGGCGAGCGCCCGCAGCGGCACGCCCTCGGCGTGGAGCGCGCCGTCGGTCCGGTCGAAATGATGCAAGGGACGCCCTAGCCGGGTCTGGAGCCGGAACCGCCGTAGGGGCTCGAGCTGGGGCCGCCGTCGATCGGCATCTGGCTGGGCGGACGATTGATGGTGGCGGGCTCTGGCAGGCTGGGTCCGCGCTCGTCGCGCATGCCGCGCTCGGTCTGGCGCGCGGGGGGCGCGTCGAGGTCGGCCATGCGCCCGCAGGCGGCGGTCGAGAGGGCGATCAGGGCGGCGGCGCCCGCGACAACGATCTTCTTCATGGCGATTCCCTACGCGAGACGCGTCTTCCACTCAGCGATTCGCGCGCGGACCTGTTCCGGCGCCGTGCCCCCGAAGCTCTGGCGGCTGGCGCAGGAGGCCTCAGGGGTGAGCACCTTGTACACCCCTTCCGTGACGCCCGCCTCCAGCGATTGCAGTTCCGCCAGCGGCAGTTGCGACAAATCCACGCCCAGGGCCTCGGCCCGCTTCACCGCCGCCCCCGTCACATGGTGGGCCTTGCGGAACGGCAGGTTCAGCTCGCGCACCAGCCAGTCAGCCAGGTCGGTGGCGGTGGAGAAGCCCGAACCGGCGGCCTCGCGCATCCGCTCCGTGTTCGGCTGCAGGGCCGAGACCATGGCGGTCATGGCGCCCAGGGCCAGGGTCAGGGCGTCGAAGGCCTCGAACACCGGCGGCTTGTCCTCCTGCATGTCCTTGGAATAGGCCAGCGGCAGGCCCTTCATCACCGTCGACAGGGCGACCAGCGATCCCATGATCCGGCCGGCCTTGGCCCGCACCAGCTCCGCCGCGTCGGGATTGCGCTTCTGCGGCATGATCGAACTGCCGGTGGTCAGGTCGTCGGGCAGGGTCATGAAGCCGAACTGCGGCGTCATCCAGATCACGATCTCCTCGGCCAGGCGCGACAGGTGGCCGGCGCAGATCGAGGCGGCGGCCAGGCTTTCCAGCGCGAAATCGCGGTCCGAAACGGCGTCCAGCGAATTGCCCATCGGCCGGTCGAAACCCAGCTCGGCCGCCGTCATGTGCCGGTCGATGGGGAAGGGGGAACCGGCCAGGGCCGCGGCCCCCAGCGGGTTCTCGTTCATTCGCGCCCGGGCGTCGGCGAAGCGGGCGGCGTCGCGGCCGAACATCTCGACATAGGCCATCAGATGGTGGCCGAATGTCACCGGCTGGGCCGGCTGCAGATGGGTGAAGCCGGGCATCAGGTCGGCGGCGTGCTGCTCCGCCCGCACCAGCAGGGCCGACTGCAGGCCCTTCAGCTGTTCGACGGCGGCGTCGCAGGCGTCGCGCACCCAGAGGCGGAAATCGGTCGCCACCTGGTCGTTGCGGCTGCGCGCGGTGTGCAGTCGGCCGGAGGGCTCGCCGACCAGCTCGGCCAGCCGCGCCTCCACATTCATGTGGATGTCCTCGAACCGGTCGCGGAACGGGAACGACCCGTCGCGGATCTCGCCCTCGATCGCGTCCAGCCCGCCCAGGATGGCCTCGGCGTCGGCGCCCGTGATGATCTTCTGCGCCGCCAGCATGCGGCAATGGGCCCGCGACCCGGCCAGGTCCTGGGCCCACAACCGGCGGTCCACGCCGATCGAGACATTGATCGCCTGCATGATGTCGGCCGGCCGCGCCGAGAACCGTCCGCCCCACATGTCTTGACCTTCCGCGTTCGGAGAAGGCTTAACTGTCGCGGACGACGGGGAAGGCTTGGTCATGAAGGGCTCGAAGACAGCAGGATTGGCGATCGCGGGGGCGCTGGCGGTCGGCATGATCGCGGGCGCGGGCCTGCTATACGCCAATCACGACGCCTTCTTCAAAGCCGCAACGCCCGAACCGGCGGCGAAGAGCGAACTGGCCCGGTTCGCCACCGGCTCCCTGACCCGGCTGGAGACCCCGGCCGCCACCCCGATGGCCCCCGCCTATGTCTTCAAGACCCGCGAGGGCGCCGACACGACCTTCGCCGATTTCCGCGGCAAGGTGGTGGTGGTCAACCTCTGGGCCATGTGGTGCGCCCCTTGCCGCACCGAGATGCCGACTCTGGCCCGACTGGACGAGGCCTATGCCGACGACCAGCTGGTGGTCCTGCCGATCAATGTCGACGCCACCGAGGACGGCCTGGCCGATGCCCGCAGCTTCATCGACGTGCACGAACCCCTGCCGCTGTACAGCGACATGAAATTCCAGCTGCCGTTCGAACTGCCGGGCGAGGGCAAGATGCCCCAGACGGTGATCCTCGACCGCCAGGGCCGGATCCGCGCCTCCTTCTCGGGCGAGGCCGACTGGGCCAGCCCCGAGGCGCGCGCCCTGATGGACGCGCTGCTGGCGGAACCGGCCTAGCCGAGGGTATCGGCCTACGGATTGGGGACGCGTTCGTCCGTCGCCGGATCGACGGCGCCGGGACGACCCTCGGCGGCGGCTTCGGCCTGGTTGTCTTCCAGCCGGGCGGCGAGATCGCCCGCGCCTTCCTCGACCGCCCGGGCGGCCTTCATGGCGCCGGATTCGATCACTTCTCCAGCCTCGGCGGCGACCTCGCCGGCGCGGTCGCCCGCGATCTCGGCATTGGTTTCGGCCTCTTCCTGTTCGGCGGGCGTGCAGGCGGCGGCGCCCAGCGCCAGGGCGGCGAAGGCGGCGAGGGTGAGGGAGGGAATGCGCATGGAAAAGCCCCGTTCAGCGTTGAACCTTGGCGGTAAACGCTGATCGCGGGCCGGGGTTGCCGGCGGCGGCGTCTGGCCGCGGCTGCGACCCGCCCCCTGACGTCAGGCCGAGGCGCCCCTTCCCGCCGTTTCGGCCTCCGCACCCTCCGCCTCCGCGTCCGGGTCGCGGCCCTGGCTGCGGTCGAACCAGCGCATCACCGGCGTGACCGTGATCCCGTGCAGCAGGATCGACATCAGGCAGATCAGACCCACAATGGCCCACAGCCGGTCGCCGCCCTCGAAGGGGGCGGCGTTCAGGGCGTAGGCCAGATAGTAGAACGATCCCACGCCCCGGATGCCGAAGAAGGCCAGGATCAGCTTCTCGCGCAGGGGCCGCTTCCAGCCGATGAAGCCGATCATGCCCGTCAACGGCCTCACCACCAGCACGATCACCAGGGCCACGGCGACGTCCAGCGGCCTGAGCGGCGAGAGCAGACCCGAGACCAGCGCGCCCCCGAACAGCACCAGAACCACCATCATCGCCATGCGCTCGATCTGCTCGATGAAGTCGTGCATCTGGACGTGGAATTCGTGATCCCGGTCGGCATGCCGGAACGCCAGCGCCGTGATGAACACCGCCAGAAACCCGTAGCAGTGCATCATCTCCGTCACGGAATACGAGATGAAGGTCGCCGCCAGGACGATGAAGCCGTCGCGCGTCGCGGCGAGCCGCGGGCTCACCGGGATGGCGAAGGTCAGCCAGCCGAACAACCAGCCGATCGCCCAGCCGACGCCCAGGCCCGCGCCGATCTCCCACAGCACGTTGACGGTCAGCCATTCCATGAACCAGTCGGTCTTCTGGCCGGACGCGACCAACGCCAAGGCGATTGCGAGGTGGACGAACGGAAAGGCCAACCCGTCATTCAGACCCGCCTCGGACGTCAGGCCGAACCGAACCTCGTCCTCACGCCCTTCGCTGGGCGCGCCGACCTGGATGTCCGAGGCCAGCACCGGATCGGTCGGGGCCAGGGTTCCCGCCAGCAGAACGGCCCCGGCCAGGCCCAGGCCGAGCACCGTCCAGCCCAGCAGGACGATCGCCGCGATCGAAAGCATCATTGTGACGCCCAGCAACCGCCAGGTTACGCTCCAGCGCGCCAGATTGAAGATGCGGTCGATCTTCAGCCCCGCGCCCATCAGGGCGACGATCACGACGAACTCGGTCAGGCGTTCGGTGATGTCCGGATAGGTTCGGGGCAGGGGGTCGAACCCCACCTGGGGCAGGCTGAACAGGACGGCGCCGAGGACCACGCAGACGATGGGCAGCGACAGCGGCGCCCGTCGGAACACCAGCGGCAGCCAGGCCACCAGGGCGATCAATGCCCCGACCACGAACAGCATCAGGATGTAGGGATCGGGCATGACTCTCCGGAGGCGGCGCCGAGGCGGCGCACCCTTAATGCGGCAGGGGTCGTATGGTCGCCGACCAGCGGAAAAAGGTCTTCCCGGTGCGCGCACGACGCCATGGGCCCATGCGAGGCCGGGGGGCGGGCGAGGCCGACACCTTGTCGACAGGGCCGGACTTTCGCGCGGGTGAGAAATGGTGGCTGGAGGCCGCTTCAAGCCGTGCCCCCACATCGGGCCGCCAGTCAAAGTCGCTGTGTAGGAGACCTTGCTTTGAGGTCATCGCCAAGGGCGAGGCGCGGGGCGCCAAATGCGGACATGACCAAGGACCGCGAGGGGGGGAAGCGGACGTTCCGTGCCGGCATTAGTCGACGAGGCGCGAGCCGCCTGTCCGAGGTCCCACGCCGGCAGGAACGGGAACGTCCGAACTGCTATAGTTGGCGTTGATGAACAGCGAGGGAGAGCCTTTCATCTGGAATGCCTTTGCGACGATGACGGTCCAGGCGCTGTCACGAGCCACCTCGGCATCGCCTTCGACAATCAGTTGGGCGGATGGGACGTAAATTACGCCCAAAAGGCTTTCGACGTGGTCGGCGGAGATGATGAAATCCTGGGTGTTATCCCGAGTGCCGCCCATAACGATGCCCGCATACGGGCCGTCCTTGCGCCCGTCCAGGTTCACGACGGCCCGGTCTGTAAAGTCAAACTTCGACGCCTTGTCGAACAGCAGCACCACGTCTCTGCCCTCCAGGCGCGCATCCTCCTTGATTATGAGGTGGCCGCCGAGGAAGAAGTGGTCGCCCGGGTCCAACACTATCCTGGCTGTTCCAGAGGCCTCAATACCGGCGCAATGCTTTCCAGCAGCGACATAATGTGTACCGCTGGACACTTTGAATGGCTCTCCCAACTCCGTCGCAGTGCAGTTGGCTTTCTTCGAAAGGTCCAGATCGAGAGCTGTGAAGGGATCCGGCACCGTCGCCGCGCCGGTTCCCGCGGTCGGGCTGATGAACCCTCGGGCCGAGGTCACCGCCTGCACCGCCGCTGCCGTGACGCTTCCGCCTTCAACATCGATGTCACGGTTGGAGTGCACCATGCAGGAGGGCGCGTTCATTCGCGCCGTGTCCTTTACATTCAACAGCTTCGAACCGCTGTCCCCACTGACCAGAACACAAAGTGGAATCGAGCTGACGGTGGATGCTGTCGCGTCGGCGACTAAATCCCATCCGCCAGGCGGCAGCATATTGGCGAAGAACGAGGGGCGGTTGCCCCTTAAGAGAACTCGCAGGCCGCGCTGTCCCCCAACATCCACGAGCTCATAGCTCGCGACGTAGGTCGGGGCGTCCGACCACTCCGACATCTGCCCATCGACAAATGATGCAGCCCGCGCTCGCGCAGGAGCACCGTCCGCCGCCAACGACAGAGACGGCGCTCCTGCCAAGGCGGCTGAGTCTGCAATTGATTGGAAGCGGACCTTCGCATTGTTGACAGCCATCAGGTCAATCGCGCCCGCCCCGAGCATGATAATGGCTGGCCCGGCCAAGGCGAATTTGAGCGCGATGCTGCCTTCGCTCGCGCGCAGCAGGCGGCGCGCGAACCTTTTCGTCCGCTCAACCATAGCCTCGCGCCTGTCCACTCACCCTCCACAAGTCAGTCGAGGTAAAGTGGAGCCTGAAGGTTAAGGGTTTGGCCTTTCCTGCTGTGTCGGAAACCCGACACAGTACTTTTCAGTAGGTTTCGTCATACGGTCCAGCTTTAGTCGACGACATCTTATCGGCCCGGTAGCCCCGCTGCAGCGTCCTGCTTTTTAGTGAGATGACGCTCTAGTGGAGGGTGCCGTGTCGTCAATATTCATAGTCGATGACGACCCGATTGTTCGGGTGATCGCCCCAGAGCTTTTGCTCGACGGCGACGATGCCATCGTGGAAGCGGATGACGGTCAGGTCGCGATGCAGATCATTGCGGCGGTGCCGGTCGACCTTCTGGTTCTCGACATCCTGATGCCGAACATGGACGGACTGGAGGTCATTCAGGCGGTGAAAAGCCGGCATCCGACGATCCGCATCCTCGCCATCTCGTCTGGCGGCTAGCGCGCAGGTGCAGCGAGTTATCTTGAAATAGCCCGCGTCTTCGGCGCGGACGGCATCATGTTGAAGCCGCTCCGTATGCCCACCTTCGCCGCCACTGTTGCGCGCCTCTTGGCCGCGCCGGCTCAAGTCGCAGAGATGTGGACCGATGATGCGCCGCAGTCGGGATGGGTGGGCAACGGCGCTGCGAACCAAGCCTCAGGCTCCTAGCACCGGCTTGGCGCAGGGCCGTCAGTCGTTGCCAACGTCCGGTATGGGTCGAAGGCGGACATGGGCTTTGGGGTTTTGTGAACCCTCCTACGTCTGCCCTCGCCAACCTTCGGAATGCACGCCCAATCTAGATTTCTACCGCTCACCAGGTGCGTCGGAACCAATGGGCCCCCGCAACGCTTGATCCGCTACCGTACAAAAGTAGGGTTGGGGGAATCACGATGTCTGGCCGAGTTCGACCTATTCCACTCGCCGAAGATCAAATGGTTGCACCGCTGGTTTGGCGGCGCCGCACCTGTGTGACTGCGATCTGACAACGACGATATGGTCAGTGGCAACCGACTGGGTCGCAGTGCATCACCACTCTCTGATTTATCCGCTCCTGTCGAGCTTGCTGGCTGTGTTCGGCTCGTGGGCGGCGCTCGACCTTTTCCGGCGGGCGCGTAGCCACGACGGCACGGTGCAAATGCAATGGGTGCTGCTGTCCGCGGTCGCCATGGGAGTCAGCATCTGGTCGATGCATTTCGTGGCCATGCTTGGTTTCGACCCGGGCTCGCCGGTTTCATACGATCTTCTGCTGACAACTCTGTCGCTAGGGCTGGCAGTCGTCGGCACGGCGGCGGCGTTTGCTCAGTGCGTCCGGCCAGGCGCGCCTCGGCTGAGACTTCTTGCTGGTGGCGCGATCATGGGCCTCAGCATTGGCGGCATGCACTATGTCGGCATGGCGGCGCTGCGAACGGCGGCGGTGGTTGACTATCGGCCCGAATGGGTAGCTGCCTCCGTGGCGGTAGCGTTGGTGGCCTCAACCGCAGCCCTCGCCGCCGCTCAGCGCGACTCGCGCCCGGGGTGGCGGGCGTTAGCATCACTGGTGCTCGGGACCGGCATTGTGGCGATGCACTATACAGCGATGGTGGCGGTCGTTTTGACGCGCCAGGACCGCGCGGTGGAAGCTTCTGGCGTCCCTCCTGTCTGGCTGGCCTTTGCCGTGGTGGGGCTGACTCTTCTTTTGTTGTTTATGGCGTTGGGCGCGAGCCTGCTCGACCAGCGTCAGGTGCTGATGCTGGCGCTTAGAGCGGGCAAGCTGGGGTACTGGGAAATGGATATCCCGAGACGCCGCCTGTCACTCTCCGAGCATGGCCGCACACTTCTCGGGTTTTCTCCCGATGATCCTTTCGACCAGTCTCAGGTGGCCGGGTTGCTGACTCAGGAGAGCGCCACCCGACGCGCACTACTGCTTGAGCGCGCGATCGCCCAGCGGACGCACTATGAAGCAGATTACGAGATGCTGGACGGGCGCTGGCTTGAAGTGCGCGGCAGCATGCTCCTCGATAGCGCCGGCGAGCCTCGTCGGCTCGTAGGCACTATCCAGGATGTGACCCCCCATCGGCAGGCCTTCCATGCGCTGGCGCGCAGTGAGGCTCGGCAGCGCATTCTCATAAATGAACTCAACCACCGTGTGAAAAACACCTTGGCCACCATCCTTTCGATGGCCTCCCTCACGGCCCGGAAAGCTGAAAGCGTGGAGTCGTTCACCTCTGATTTTGAAGCGCGCCTCCTTTCGGTGTCCGCCACCCATGACCTGCTCACGGCGGAGGGTTGGGAGCGGGCAGATCTACGCGGGATCTTTGAGAGAGAATTCGCCCACCACGATTTGGAACGATTCGACCTGACCGGGCCGCAAATCTGGTTGCCGGCCGAAAACGTTCTCACGGTCGGGCTTATCACTCACGAACTGGTGACCAACGCCGTGAAATACGGCGCCCTTAGCCAAGCGGAAGGTCGTGTTCTGATTAGCTGGTCTTCGGACGACGAACACCTTCACCTCACTTGGAAGGAACGCGACGGACCGGAGGTGCGGACGCCAGAACGCCAAGGGTTCGGTTCCCGACTGATCCGTTCGAGCGCGGCGTCATCCGACTTCCGCTACGCCCCCCCAGGTTTTGAAGCCACGATTTCCGTGAGGCTTCAAAACGCGAAACATTGACCCCACGATTGCGACTGTAACGTCCGCTATGGGTCGAGAGCGGTCCTAAACCCAACGCCGGAATTCAGACTCGCATGCCTGCCCAGCATTTCGGGGCTCAAGCCAGAAGGGCGCCGGAACATCCTCCGGAACTATTCCGGGACTTTCGCTCCCGATTCCGGCGATGTGTTCTCGTTTGGTCCCGGCGCGCTCCGGTCCGCACGCTGGAGCGGAGGCGCCTATAGACTGATTTACAAGGAAAAGTTGGTGGCTGGAGGCGGGCTCGAACCGCCGACCTGTGGGTTATGAATCCACCGCTCTAACCAGCTGAGCTACCCAGCCCCGTTTGACGATCGCGTCGCTCGAGTCCCGGCGGGAACTGGTCTGTCCGCCGGAAGAGCGGTGCCTATATAGGCGGGCGGCGGGGGTTTCAAGTCGCCTTCCGGGTCGGCGCGGCCGGGGCGATGCGTCGCATGGCGTTGACGCGGCGCGACGGGAACAGCCAAGGCTCGCCGCTCGTTCGCTCCGCGACCGTCCTGAAGGATTTCCGATGCGCCTGATCGCCCTCGCCGTCTCCGTCTCCGCCCTGACCCTGGCCGCGGCCTGCGGGGCCAACGGACAGGACCAGGCCGCCGCCCCGGGCAGTCCGCTGGAAACCCGTCCCGCCAATGGCGCGGACCAGCAGCCGGCCTTCCCCGGCCAGACGCGGGCCCCGGGCGTCCGCACCGAGGCCGCCCTGGCGCACACGGTCGTGGCTTCGGGCCTGGAGCATCCCTGGGGCCTCGCCGTCCTGCCGGACGGCGGCTGGCTGGTGACGGAGCGTCCCGGCCGCCTGCGCATCATCACCGCCGACGGCGCGGTGGGCCAGCCGATCGCCGGCCTGCCCGCCGTCGACGCGCGCGGCCAGGGCGGGCTGCTGGACGTCGTCGTCGGTCCCGGCTTTGGCGAGGACCGGATGATCTACTGGAGCTATGCCGAGCCGCGCGAAGGCGGCAACGCCACCGCCGTGGCGCGGGGCCGGCTGTCGGACGACGGCGCCCGGGTCGAGTCCGCGCAGGTGATCTTCCGCGCCATGCCGACCTATGACGGCGACAAGCATTTCGGCTCCTCCCTGGCCTTCGCGCCCGACGGCCGCCTGTTCATCACCCTGGGCGAGCGGTCCGACGCCCCGATGCGGCCCCAGGCCCAGGATCTGGGCTCGCACATGGGCAAGACCATCCGCATCAACGCCGACGGCACGGTCCCGGAGGACAACCCCTTCGTCGGCCGCGCGGGCGCCCTGCCGGAGATCTGGTCGCTGGGCCATCGCAACGTCCAGGGCATCGCCATCGCCCCGAACGGCGACGTCTGGACGATCGAACACGGCACGCGGGGCGGGGACGAGGTCAATCTGGACCGGGCCGGTCTGAACTACGGCTGGCCCGACGCCGCCTATGGCGTCGAATACCGGGGCGGGGCGATCAACGCCGGCGCCACGGCGCGCGAGGGCACCGAACAGCCCGTCTACTACTGGGATCCGGTCATCGCCCCCGGCGGCGCGGCTATCTACGACGGCGCCATGTTCCCGGGCTGGAGCGGAAACCTGCTGGTCGCCGGGTTGAAGGAAAAGCACATCGCCCGGCTGGTGATCGAGGACAACCGCGTCGTCGGCGAGGAGCGTCTGCTGACCGACCTCGGCGAACGGGTGCGCGACGTGGCGGTGGCGGCGGACGGGGCGGTCTGGGCGATCACGGACGAGCAGAACGGGAAGCTGGTGCGGCTGGCGACGCAATAGGCGCCGGACGAGGGCCGATGCGTCCGATTCTGACGCATCGGCATGGCAGACTGCCGGCTCTGGTCTTTGACAGCCGAAGCCGCGTCGAAAAGTGCACTAAAGTGCACTCGAATTTTTTGGGTGGCGGTCAGTCGCGCAGCAGTTCGTTGACCCCCGTCTTCGCCCGCGTCTGGGCGTCGACCCGTTTGACGATGACGGCGCAATACAGCGACGGGCCGCCGTTCGGGTCGGGCAGGCTGCCCGGAACCACGACCGAATACGCCGGCACCTCGCCGCGGAAGACCTCGCCGGTCGCCCGGTCGACGATCTTGGTCGAGCCCGACAGATACACGCCCATGGCCAGGACGGCGCCCTCGCGGACGATGACGCCCTCGGCCACCTCGGCGCGGGCGCCGATGAAACAGCCGTCCTCGATGATGGTCGGATTGGCCTGCAGCGGCTCCAGCACCCCGCCGATGCCGGCGCCGCCGGACAGGTGGACGTTCTTGCCGATCTGGGCGCAGGAGCCGACCGTGGCCCAGGCGTCGACCATGGAGCCCTCGTCGACATAGGCGCCGATGTTCACGAAACTGGGCATCAGCACCACGTTGCGGCCGATGAAGGCGCCCCGGCGCACGATCGATCCGGGCACGGATCGGAAGCCGGCGTCCTGGTAGTGGGTCGCGGTCCAGTCGCCGAATTTGTTGGGGACCTTGTCCCACCAGGGGCCGACGCCGGGGGCGTGGCTGGAGGGGCCGCGGTCTCCGGCGCGCTGGATTTCGTTGTCGTTCAGCCGGAAGGACAGCAGCACCGCCTTCTTCAGCCACTGGTGGGTCGTCCAAACGCCGTCGTCGCCGCGCGAGGCGACGCGGGCCTGGCCGGAGTCCAGCAGGGACAGGGCCTGGTCGACGGCCTTGCGCACCTCGCCGTGGGTGGCGGTCGAGACCTGGGCGCGATCGTCCCAGGCGGTCTCGATGACGGATTCCAGATGGGTCAGGTCGGTCATCGGGCGTCTCCGGGCAGGCGGGCGGTGGCGAGGAAGGGGCCGAGGGCGGCGGCGCGGTGGTCGGCGTGCGGCGTATCGGCGTCACGGGCGTGTGGTCCGACCAGGACGGTGGTCATGCCGATGGCCCGGGCGGGCGGCAGGTTGCGCACCGTGTCCTCGAAGAAGGCCGCCGTGGTCGGGTCGATGCCGAAGCGGGCGGTCATGCGATCGAAGGTGCGGGGATCCGGCTTGGGGATCAGGTCCGCGTCCTCCAGCGAAAACAGGCCGTCGAACAGGTCGGCCAGCTCCAGCCGCTCGACCACCCGCCGGGCGTGGGCCATCGAGCCGTTGGTGAAGACGATGCGCGGGCCGTCCAGCCGCTCCAGCGCCGCGCGCAGGCCGGGGTCGGGCGTCAGCACGTCCAGCGGCACGTCATGGACCTCGGCCAGGAAGTCGTGCGGATCGATCCGGTGGTGCGCCATCAGCCCCGCCAGGGAGGTGCCGTAGTCGCGCAGATAGCCCTTCTGCACGACGAGGGCCTCGTCCGCCGGCAAGCCGGCCGTGCGCACGACATAGTCGTTGATGCGCTGCTGGATCAGCCCCATGAACCGGCTCTCGGGCGGATACAGGGTGTCATCCAGGTCGAAGACCCAGCTGCGGACGTGGCGCAGGTCGGCGCCCAGTTCCGTCGTCTCGACCGGCTCCGCCGTCATCCCGCCTTCACCAGGGTGCCGGCGCCGTGTTCGGTGAACAGCTCGACCAGCATGGCGTGGGGGCGGCGGCCGTCGAGGATGACCACGGCCTCGACCCCCTCGCGCACGGCGGCCATGGCCGTCTGCAGCTTGGGGATCATGCCGCCGGTGGCGACGCCGTCTTCGATCAGCTGCGAGGCTTCTCCGACCGTCATCTGGCGGATGATCTGGCCGTCGGCGCCGCGGACGCCGGGCACGTCGGTCAGCAACAGCATCCGCTTGGCGTTCAGTGCGCCCGCCAGGGCGCCGGCGACCGTGTCGGCGTTGACGTTGAAGGTCTGGCCGTCCTCGGCCACGCCGATGGGGGCGATGACCGGCACCCAGTCGGCGTCGGACTCCAGCAGGCGTTTGATCAGTTTCGGATCCACCCGGGTCGGTTCGCCGACGAAGCCCAGGTCGACCTCATGTTCGATCATGCTGTCGGGGTCGCGCTTGGTGCGCCGGGTCTTCTCGACGGTCAGTAGGCCGGCGTCCTTGCCGGACAGGCCGACGCCGCGGACGTCCGCCTCGCGGCCGGCCATGGTGATCCAGTGGGCGATCTCCTTGTTGACCGCGCCGGACAGGACCATCTCGGCGACCTGCATGGTGTCGGCGTCGGTGACCCGCAGGCCGTCGACGAAGTCCGATCTGACGCCGGCCCGGTCCAGCATGGCACTGATCTGCGGCCCGCCGCCGTGGACCACGACCGGGTTGACCCCCATCAGCTTCAGCAGCACCACATCGGCCGCGAATTGCTTCGCCACGGCGCTCTCGCCCATGGCGTGGCCGCCGTATTTGATGACCACGATCTTGCGGTCATAGATCTGGATATAGGGCAGGGCTTCGGCGAGCGTCTTCGCCGTCTCCCAGCCGCGATCCCCGGATTGGCGTTCGATCTCGTCCATGATGAGCCCGCTCCTAAAGCCCGGTCCGGCCGCTGTCATCATCAAACGGGACGCGCCGCGGGCCCGGCGGGGCAAAGCTGTATCGATATAGTCACGACGGCCGTCCATCGCTTCGCTCCCGTCTCGACCGCGGCCAGCGGTGCTGTTAGGACTGCGTCGTGGCGGCCCGAGGTCGCCGGAAATTTTCATCTGCCTGCGGAGAGCATCCACACATGCGCATTAAATCCCTCATTCTGGCGACCAGCGCCGCCGGGGCCCTGGCCCTGTGCGCCGGCGTGGCGAACGCCGAGCCTAACGGCTGGTATGGCGCGGTTGACGCGGGCTGGCACACGCTGGACGGCGTGGAGCTGGAATCCGACGCCGGCCCGACGTTCGACTTCGAAACCGACGACGACTGGGCGGCCTTCGCCCGTCTGGGCTACCGGTTCAATCAGAA
This sequence comes from Brevundimonas sp., assembly GCA_046292645.1. Taxonomy (GTDB): domain Bacteria; phylum Pseudomonadota; class Alphaproteobacteria; order Caulobacterales; family Caulobacteraceae; genus Brevundimonas. The sequence continues at coordinate 964 of JBKBQO010000016.1, read as the reverse complement.
CTGGCGCGTCGAGCTGGAAGGCGGCTACCGCAACAACGACATCAGCGCGGTGACCAACACCGGCGCCGGCGCCCCCGGCGCGATCTGCCAGCCCGGCTCGGCCGGTCCGTGCGGCTCGCCCGACGGCGACATCCGCTCGCAGGCCATCATCGCCAACCTGATCTATGACTTCGGCGACGCCGGCTGGCGCTTGCGTCCGTTCGTCGGCGCCGGCCTCGGCGTCAACCGGGTCACCACCACGATCGACGGCAGCCTGGGCGGCAACCGCGCCGTCGGCTTCAGCGCCGACGACCGGGTCACCAACGTCGCCATCCAGGGCATCGCCGGTCTGGCCTTCGCCCTCGGCGAGCGCGCCAACATCGACCTGACCTACCGCTACCTGAAATCGGACATGGACTTCCGCACCGCCACCACGACGGCGGGTACGGCCCTCGGTGATTTCGACGGCAAGTACGAGGACAGCCACACCCTGACCCTGGGCCTGCGCTATGCGTTCGGCGCCATCGAGCCGGCCTATGTGCCGACGCCGCCTCCCCCGCCGCCGCCCCCGCCCCCTCCGCCCCCGCCGCCTCCCCCGCCGCCGCCGCCTCCGGCGCGCCCGGCCGCGCGTGAGTTCGTGGTCTATTTCGACTGGGATCGTTCGGAACTGACGGCTGAAGCCTCGTCGGTGGTCACCCAGGCCGCCAACTACGCCAAGTCGGGCCGCGCCACGCGCGTCCTGGTCGTCGGCCACGCCGACACCTCGGGCTCGGCCGCCTACAACGTCGGCCTGTCGAACCGCCGCGCCCGCACCGTTGCGGACGCGCTGGTCGCCCAGGGCGTCAACGGCGGCGTCATCTCCCTCGACGGCCGCGGTGAAACCGCTTTGGCCCGTCCGACCGCCGACGGCGTGCGCGAGCCGCTCAACCGTCGCGCCACCATCGGCATCAACTTCTAGGACCCGGCGGGCCCGGACGCCTCGCGC
>JBKBQO010000015.1:0-41128 GCA_046292645.1 Brevundimonas sp. | reverse complement strand
CGACGGGCGCCGGAGCTGTCACGGGCGCCGGAACGACGGGCCTCGCAACGGCGGGAGCCGCCGGGACGGGCCGCGCGGGGGCGGGCGTCGACGCGGGCGGCGTCGCGGACCGTGGGGCAGGAGCGCTCGCGCCCACCGGCGCCAGTGTCGCCGCCCGCGCAGCCGGAGCGGGCTCGGCCGCTGCCGGAGCCGGAACAGGCGCCGGAGCGAGGTAGACGGCCGGCGCCGGGGGACCGCTGTTCAGGTCTCGCGTCACCGCGCTGGTCGGCGGAGCCTGGGGCGGCGCGGCCGCAGCCACAGGGGGTGTCTGGGTTTGGACGCCCCCGGCGAGCAAAAGGGCGGCGGCTGTAGCGAGAACTGTCATGCCCGGGAGTTTCCCCCTTCCTCGGGCCTTGGGCAAGACCGCATCAGGCGGCGGGGAGTTCGACCCAGAAGGTCGCCCCGTCGCCCGGGGCGGAGGTCACGCCGATCGAACCGCCCTGAAGTTCGACCAGGCGCTTGGCCAGGGCCAGCCCGATGCCGTGCCCCTCGACCGTCGATCGCTCGAGGCCCAACCGGTTGAAGGGCTCGAACAGCTGCGTCTGTTTTTCGATCGACAGGCCCGGCCCGCGGTCGATCACCTCGATCCGCACGCCGTCATGGATCCGGACCGCGCGGAACACGACCACGCCGCCGGCCCGGCCGTATTTGACCGCATTGGAGGCCAGATTGGCGATGACCTGCGTCAGGCGTTGGGAATCGGCCAGGGCGACCAGCCCGTCCCCTTCGCTGATGACGTCCAGCCTCAGCCCCTCGGCATCGGGGCGAAGGGCGGTTGTGCGCCTTACATCCTCCAGCACCCCCGGCACGTCGGTCGGACGCATCTCCACCTTCACCGCGCCGGATTCCGCCCGGGCGACGTCCAGCAGGTCGTGCGCGAGCGCCTCGACCTGGCGGGCCGTCTTGACCAGCATATCGGCCATCTCGGCCTGGGTGGCCGAAACCGGACCCAGTTGGCCGGCCTTCCAGAGTTCCCCAATGCCGATGACGCCGCCGACGGGGCTCTTGATCTCATGGGCCACATTGGCGAGCAGGCGCGACTTGGCCTCGGACGCCCTTTCGGCGCGAGCCTGTCCCTGGCGGGCGCGATCGGCGAACCGGTCCCGCTCTTCCAGCAGGGCGGCCACCAGCATGACCGGCAGATAGCCGAACAGCACGAGCAACTGGGCCATCATGGCCTGATCGCCGCCGTGGAAGGCCAGCGCATAGGGACCCAGCCCCCGCATGCTGCAGCCCACCGCTATCACGGATATGATGACCAGGGCGGCTGTGATGCCCAGCATCCGCAGCCTGACCGCGATCAGCAGGAGCAGCGGCATCGCCACGAAACTGATGGGCATATGCTGCTGTGAGAACACCACATAGGATACGACGGTGAGCAGCCCGAGGAGGCCGGCCGCCTCGATCGCACGGACGGGCGCGCGGAAGCGGGCGACTTCCCGGCGGGTCAGGGCCAGCCCGAAACTGGACAGGACGGCGATGCTGAGGGCGTGACCGAACCACCATGTCTGCGCCGACTCCAGGAAATCGGCGCCTGTCATCCACCAGAGCATCCCGCCGGCGAAAGCCGCCGCGGGGATGGGGGCGATGGCCGCGGCCGCCAGCAAGAACCGACAGGCGCCTTCGACCGAGGCCAGGTTCAGCGTCGGCGCGAACCGTCGGGCCAGGACCACGGCGACGTAGATGTCGAGCATGTTGGCGACGGTGAACATTGCCGTCATGACGGTCGAATTGCCGGCCAGGAGATTGCCCGCGGCGACGCCTGCCGCGATCACCGCCCCGAAGGACAGATCATAGAGCGGACCGCGCGAGGTCCGAAGCCAGACCGCGACGGCCACGCCGCCGGCGCCCCAAAGCGCCGCCACCATGCCCGTGGACCGGGCGAAGGTGATCGCCAGCACCACGAGGATCATCACGGCCATGGCCGTGAACACCGGAGTCATCGGCTGGCCGACGCCGAGCGGGCGTGGCGCCGCGACAGAACCGGTCGGCTGTCTCGCCGCGGCTTTGGAGCCGACGAACGCCTCTTGCGGGTCGAGCACTCGGCTCATGGTCATCTTCAGGTCCGAAAGGGAGGGCGGACCCCATCTGTACCGCTTGGCTTCCTAATATCCCCTGAAGGTCAATCGGTTGTGTCGAGCACTTCACACAACTCCCGGACCGCGGCGGCGGGGCCGCCTGCATGGCTCCAGACGGCGGCGCTCACGGCGACGAAGTCGGCCCCGGCCCGGGCTAGGGTTCCGGCCGTTTCCGCGGTGATCCCGCCGATCGCCACGCACGGTATCTCGACCGTCTCCTGCCAGATGGTCAGGATCTCCGGGTCGGGCCGGTGGACCGTCGCCTTGGTGCCGGTCGGATAGAATGCGCCGAAGGCGACGTAGTCGGCCCCCGACTCCGCCGCGTCCATCGCCAGTTCGCGGCTGTCGTGGCAGGTGACGCCGATCATGGCGTCGCGCCCCATCATCGTGCGCGCCGCGCTGACGGAACCGTCGGACTGTCCCAGATGCACGCCGTCGCAGCCCGACCGGGCGGCCAGATCGGGCCGGTCGTTGAGAATGACGGCCACGCCACGGGCCTGGGCGATCGGCTTCAGGGCGGCGACCGCGGCCAGCACATCGGCATCCTCCGCGCCCTTGAGCCGGATTTGCAGGGCGGCGACATCGCCGGCGTCCAGCGCGCTCGCCAGCTGCGCAGCGAAGTCGCCGAGATTCGGGATCGTCGGCGGCGTGATCAGATACAGCCGGCAAGGGGGGCGGTCGGGGATGACGGGGGCTTTGGCCATGGGCGGGAAGTGCGACGGCGACGCCGCGGCGTCAACCGGTCGCGCTGCGAACGACTTGCATTCGCCCCGAACCGCCTGCTATAGCGAACCATTCGCAACCGTTGGGGCCGCCCTTCCGTGTACGTCTGCAACTGCAATGGTCTTCGCAAGCGCGACGTCGCCGCCGCCATCGAGGCAGGGGCGACGCGGCCTCGCGACGTCTTCGCCCGCAACCAGTGCGCCGCCCAGTGCGCCAAATGCGTCTGCGAGATGCGCGAGATGATCCAGGACAGCCGTGAATCCTTCGCCATGGCGGCTGAGTAGAACCGCCCTCCCCGTCGGGAGATTCATTCGCATTTTCAATGTGGTGATAAGAGTTCGCAGGTGAACCGGCGCGCTTTTTGCGTGCTATAAGAGCGGCTCGAAGCCGGTGATTTCAGGGTGGTCGGGTCGACCGCCGCGCCGCTGAACGGAAGAATGACCATGAAGGGCGATCCCGCGATCATCCGTACGCTCAATGCGGTGCTGACCAACGAGCTGACGGCGGTGAACCAGTATTTCCTTCACGCCCGCATGTTCGAAAGCTGGGGTCTGAAGCACCTCGGTCAGATCATCTATGATGAGTCGATCGGCGAGATGAAGCACGCCGACAAGTTGATCAAGCGGGTGCTGTTCCTCGACGGCCTGCCGAACCTGCAGGACCTGCACAAGCTGAAAATCGGCGAGAACGTCTTCGAATGCTTCGGCGCCGACCTGTCGCTGGAACTGGGCGGACGGGACACCCTGATCGCCGGCATCGCCCAATGCGAGGCGGCCGCGGACTTCATCAGCCGGCAGATCCTGACCGAGATTCTGGCGGACACCGAGGAGCACATCGATTTCCTTGAAGCGCAGCACAAGCTGATCGAACAGCTGGGCCAGCAGAACTATCTGCAGTCGGCCATGACCGAGATCGCCCCGGACCGGTCGGCCACCGGCAACTAGAGCACCTCGCGCCGGGCCAGGTGGGCGACGGCGAAGGCTATCACCACGAGCCCAAGGCCGCACCCCAGGCCGAGCGCCGTCGTGGCGCGCCAGGACTCGGCCGAGATCAGCATGTTGACCGGCATCTGCCACGGCAGGAAGACGCCCGGTTTCGCGGCCGTGGCGACGACCGAGAAGAAGGTCCCGCCGATGCCCAGCACCAGCGCCGGCACGAAGCTGGCGAAGCGCAGGGCGGTCCACAGCTGGACGGCGACCATCAGGATTCCGGCCAGGAAGACCTTGCCCATGGTCGCGGCATGGACGGCGAAATCAAGCGGGCCGGTGGGAGTCAGGTCCGGTTTGATCGCCGCCGCCAGGGTCACCGCGCCCCACGTCAGAAGCAGAGTCGCCGCGCTCATGATGGCCACCACCGCCAGCACAACGACCGCCTTGGCCGCGTACAGCCGCCAGCGGGGCAGCGGCAGGCTGCGCAGATGGTCCCACGACTTCGGCCCATGCTCCATGTGAGCGACCAGGGCGGTCAGGGCGGTCACGCTCATCGGCAGCATGAAGAAGGCCCAGATGCCGATCGAACTGACCATCCACATCTCCCACGGCTGGGGCGTCTTGCCGCGCAGCAGGTTGAAGAAGACAAAGACAGCGATCAGCCCCGGCGCCGCGATGGCCAGCAGGACCGCCAGCGACCGGTTCAGCTTGCGGATTTCCACGGACAGGACGGCGAGCATCAGACGGTCTCCGGAACGGGGGCGGCGGTCGCCGAGGCCTGGCGGTAGATGCCTTCCAGTGAACGGGGACGGGCGCCGATGGCCAGGACCGCCACTCCGCTCTCCACTAAGGCCCGGGTCAGGGCGGGAACCACGGCGTCGGGATCGTCGCCAGGCTTAAGTCGAATGGTCAGCCCCCCTTCGGACGACGACGCCGCCAGATCGAACGGCCTCAGCACGGCCGCCGCACGGGCGACGTCGTCGACCCGCAGGGCGATTTCGGGCGCCAAGTCCGCCTTGATCCGCCCCAGTTCGCCTTCCAGCACCAGCCGCCCCTCATGAACGATGCCGACATGGGTGGCGATCTGCTCGATCTCGCCCAGCAGGTGGCTGGACAGGAGAACCGTCGCGCCCGTGCGGGCCGGCAGGTCCTTGAGGAAGCGCCGCATGTCGGCGATGCCGTCGGGGTCCAGGCCGTTGGTCGGCTCGTCGAGGATCAGCACGGGCGGCGCGCCCAGCAGGGCGCGGGCGAGTCCGAGGCGCTGCCGCATGCCGAGGGAGTAGTCCGACACCCGGCGCCGCCCGTTCGGCGTCATCTCGACCACCTCCAGCACCCGGTCGACCTCGCTCGCCGGCAGCCCCAGCAGGGTGCGGGTCAGGTCCAGATTCTGGCGCCCCGTCAGATTGACGTAGAAGCCGTGCGCCTCCAGCAGCGCCCCGACCTTTCCGGCCGCGCCGACGCGGTCGCGGGCCACGTCGACGCCGGCGATCCACGCCGTGCCCGAGGTGGGGCGGATCAGGCCCAGCAGCATCTTCAGCGTCGTGGTCTTGCCGGCGCCGTTGCGCCCGAGGAAGCCGTACACAGCGCGATCCGGCACGGTCATCGACATCGAGTCGACGGCGCGATGGCGGCCGAAGCTGCGGCTCAGGGCCTCGGTCTCGATGGCGGCCGTCATGGCGCAGCTCGCATTCGTTTAAGTCAGAGATAAAGTTGCAAACAGCGGGTCTTTAAGTCAAGATTAAAGATCAGACATCAAACGCACCCTGCCGGAGACCTGCGTGAGCCAGACCGATCTCGTCCGCTTCCGCCGTATGTGCGGCCAGTTCCGCTGGCTGGCGGTCTTCATGGTGGCCAGCGTGGGCGGGCTGCTGGCGCTGCTCCACCTGGTCTTTCCCGCGCTTGTCGCCGCGCGGGACGGCGCCTGGCCGGACGGGGTGGCGAACGGTCTGCTCTACCGCGCGCCGACCGTCTTCTATCTGTTCGCCGTCTGGTCGATCGGCCGCGCCCTCGGGCAGGTGGCGAAGGGCCGGTTGATCCAGCCGGCCCTGTCCGGCGCCCTGCGGCGGGTGGGGCTGTCGCTGGGGCTGGGCGGCGTCCTCAGCGTGTTCGTGATCACCAATCTGTCGCGGCTGATCGGAGCGACCGAAGGCGGCTATCTGCATTTCGACGTCTCGGGCATGACCCTCGGCATGATCGGCGGCGCCCTGTACCTGCTGGGCCGCGTCATGGATCAGGCCGGCCGGGTCCAGGCCGAGCTGGACGAGATGATCTGATGCCGGTCCGCGTGACCCTGGACGCCCTGATCGTGAGGAAGGGGCTGAAGGCCCGCGACCTGGCGGCCGAGGTGGGGCTGAGCGAGACCCAGCTGTCGCTGTTCCGCTCGGGCAAGGTGAAGGGCATCCGCTTCCGCACCCTGTCCCGTCTGTGCGCCGCCCTGGACTGCAAGCCGGGCGACCTGCTGGACTACGGCTTCGACCCCTCGGACCTCGCTCCGGTCGAAGAGGACGACGGCTGAGGGGAACCCCCGCCCGGCCCCGTCATTGTCTGTGGCGCAGGCAGGGAGCGCGCGCATGACCGACATTGACGACATTCTGGACGACGCGCGTGACGCCGCCGGCGATTTCCTGAACGCCAATGAGCGGGATGTGGGCCATGTTGTCCTCGGGGTCGCGGTGACCATCGGCTTCGCCCTTGGCGCCACCCTGCTGGCGCGGCAGACCCTCCGTCCGCGGCACGCCCACGCCTTGGGCGACGCGCCCATCACGGAACGGCCGCGGGGACCGCTGAGCCTGATCCTGCCGGCGGTGTTCTCGGTCACCACCCTGTCGGCCGTGCGGGTGTGGAACGCTCCGCCCCGCCGCGAGCGCACCACCGCCATGGGCCTGTGGGCCGCGGCCCAGGCGCTGAACGCCGTCTGGATCGCCCTGCGCCCGACCAGCCGGGGCCTGCAGATCGCCGCCGCCATGTCATCGGCGGGTCTCGCAGCGGCCTTCGCCCATGAGGCTCGCAAGCTGGACGAGGGCGCGGGCAAGCTGGCGTCTCCGACGGGCGGCCGGGTGCGCCTTGCGAACTTCATCCAGCGCAAGGCCGATCACCAGCCGACCGTTCATTGATCGGTCTGAGCCAGCCTTGGGATCAGACCGCGCAGAGGGCGTCTAACCCCTTCTTGATGGCGATCTTGACCAGCAGGATCGCGATCGCAGACCCTATGTTGATCAGGCCGAGCAGAGCCTCTGCCACCCGTTCGATCCATTCCTTGTCGCCCTCGCTGTATTCCTTGTACGCCGTGCAGAGGACGTCTTTGATCTGCGGCCAAACATTGCTGAAAAAGGCCTCGCCCAGGGCCCGCCAATCGGGCCAGGCCATGTTCTTGGCCTTCTTCAGGGTGCTCATCCCACCGGCGGGATCATAGTCAGTCCCCCCAACCGCCAGACCCAGTTGGGCTAACAGATCCTCCTCAGTCTCGCCGGCGAAGGCCAGAAAGTCCTGATCCGTCATCGTCACCATGATTTTCCCCCATCGAGTGTGTGGGACAACACTGTTCTACCAATTCCACGGCGTCAAGCGAACTTCGTCGCCTTGCCGATGGCCGCCGCTTCCTCTACGGACTGCGCCCGTTCGCGCGCCGCTGCAGGCTGCGCCCAATCCTTCCGAGACACCCATGGCGAAGATCAACGGCAACAACATCAAGCCCGGCATGGTCCTTGAGCATAACAAGGGCCTGTGGGTCGTGACCAAGGCCAGCCACGTCAAGCCCGGCAAGGGCGGCGCCTTCGCCAACATCGAGGCCAAGAACCTCGAGACCGGCAACAAGCTGAGCGAGCGCTTCCGCTCGGAAGACAAGGTCGAGCGCGTGACCCTGGAGCAGAAGGAGTTCTCCTATCTGTACGAGCAGGGCGACGCCCTGGTGTTCATGGACGACGCCACCTACGAGCAGACCGAGCTGCAGAAGGACTGGGTCGGCGAGGACCGGGTCGCCTATCTGCAGGACGGCATGAAGGTGGTCATCGAGATGCACGAGGAACGGCCGATCGGCCTGACCCTGCCCGACCAGGTCACGCTGGAAGTCGTCGAGACCGAGCCGACGGTGAAGGGCCAGACCGCCTCGTCCTCCTACAAGCCGGCCATCGCCAACAACGGCGTCCGCATCATGATCCCGCCCTACATGGGCGTGGGCGAGCGGATCGTCGTCGACACGACGACGGGCGAATACGTCCGCCGCGCCGAGTAGTGACTGGTGCTAGTGAGTCGTGATTGGACGCTTCGGCGTCTGAGGCCGACATCGCGGTGTCTGACCGGTCGCCACTCGCTGCTCACCACTCACTTCTCATCACCACTCGGCTCCGTCCGGAGCCGTTGAACTTCTCCGCATCTCCGGGCCTGGCGCCTTTTCAGGACATGCGGACCAGGAGATCCCCATGGCCCTCGCTTCCGCCCTTCTCACCGTCATGCTGGACGCGGTGCGCAAGACCGCCCGGCCGATGCTGCGCGACTTCGGCGAGGTCGCCCAGTTGCAGGTGTCGCGCAAGGGGCCGGGCGACTTCGTCACGGCCGCCGATATCCGGGCCGAGGACACCCTGTACGAACTGCTGATGAAGGCCCGCCCCGGCTACGGCTTCCTGGGCGAGGAGCGCGGCATGATGGAGGGGACCGACAAGTCCCACATGTGGATCGTCGATCCGATCGACGGCACCACCAACTTCATGCACGCCATGCCGCATTTCGCCATCACCGTGGGCCTGCAGCGCACCGCCCCGGACGGCAGCACCGAGATCGTGGCGGGCGTGACCTACAACCCCGTCATGAACGAGCTGTTCTGGGCCGAAAAGGGCAAGGGCTGCTATCTGAACGACCAGCGCATCCGCGTCGCCGGGCGCCGCGACCTGTCTGAAAGCCTGATCGCCACCGGCCTGCCCTTCATCGGCAAGACCGGCCACGCCCAGGCCATCAAGGACATTCACGCGGTGGGCCAGCGGGTGGCGGGCATCCGCCGCCTCGGCTCGGCGGCGCTGGACTTCGCCTGGGTCGCGGCCGGGCGGTACGACGCCTATTATGAGCGCAACCTGAAGCCCTGGGACGTGGCGGCGGGGATTCTGTTCGTGACCGAGGCGGGCGGCATCGTCACCACCATCGACGGCGAGGGCCGGCCGGAGACGGGCGCGCAGATCCTGGCCACGAACTCGGAACTGCATCCGCAGTTGCTGAAGGTGCTGCGGGGCTAGGTCCGGGTCAGCGGGCCGGCGTCGTCCGCAATGCAGCAGCGATGCGGCCCAGGCCCTCCCGCCCGCGCTCAAGGACGCCTGCGAACAAGACGCAGCCATGGATAGTGCCGGATAGACAGACATAGTCGGTCGTCACCCCCAGCGCGCTCAATCGCGCCGCATAGGCCTGTCCCTCGTCGCGAAGGGGATCAAACTGCGCCGTGATGACGATTGTCGCGGGCAGACGCCGCAGCGTTTCGTCCGTCGCAAGCAGCGGCGAGACTTGCGGACTTTCGCCCTCGAGCGGGTCAGTCAGATATTCCGTCTCCGCGCGCCGTATATCAAAATCGCGCAGGAAGTAGCGGCCGTCGCCGAGCTCCCGGCGGGATGCGAAATCGGCGTTCCGGCTGGCTGTCATGACCGGGTACAGCAGGATCAGTTGGCTGACCCGAATATCTGTGCGCTGGCACAAGACGGCGGCGAGGGCCCCGCCGGCGCTGTCGCCCGTCACCGCCAGACGTTCCGGATCTCCCCCCAGGGTGCGGGCATTTTCGGCCACCCAGGCCAGCGCGGCTTCGCAGTCTTCGATGGCGGCGGGAAACCGGTGCTCCGGCGCGAGCCGGTAATCGACATCGACGACGATCACGTCGCCCTGGGCGCAATAGGCGCGGCATATCCTTTCGTAGGATTCGGGGCCGCCCAGCACCCAGCCGCCGCCGTGGATGTTGAGAACAATGCCTGGTCTGCGCAGGCTGAACCGACGGGGCCAGTAGATGCGAAGCCGTAGCGGCCCCGACGGCGTGCGGATCCAGCGGTCCTGTGCCGCCTTGACCCGGGCCATCGGCGGTCCGTAGGCGTGGCACATCCAGGTCATCAGTTCGCGACGCTGTTCCACCGTCGGATCCAACGGGGCGTCGGCCAGATCGACCGCCATCCGCGCCATCAGGGCGGCGGCCTCCGCGTCCAGTTCTGTGGCTTGCATCAGAAGCGGTACCGAACATCCAGGCTGACGGTACGCGGCGCGCCATAGTAGGCCATCTGCACCCCCGGCGAGGCGCTCAGGTCGAAGGCATGCTCCTTATAGGCCTCATCGCCCAGGTTCTTGCCGCTCAGCAGGACCGTCCAGTTCGAGTCGCGGGGCGTGAACAGGACGGAGGCGTCCACCAGCCAATAGGCGTCCTGCGCCAGGATTTCGCTGCTGGAGACGGTCAGATAGGTCTTTGACCGATAGGATGCGCCTCCGGACAGCGATAGGTCGCCAAGCTCGCCGAGAGACAGGTCATAGGCCAGACCCGCCCGCCCGCTCACCTCGGGCGCGTTCACCAGTTCACGCTGATCGCTGATGTCGACCCCGCCGTCGACATACTCCGTGTATTCGCTGTGCAGGAAGGCGATATTGCCATCGAACCGCAGCGCCTCGGACATCTGCACCGAGAGTTCGGCCTCAAGGCCGTAGAATTCGGCTCCGCCGGCGTTGTCGAACACCGAGGTGAAGTCGCCCGTCACAGGATCGGCGGCGAACCGGCTCAGCTGCAGGTCCGTGTAGTCCTGGAAGAAGGCCGCCAGATTCAGCCGTGCGCGGCCGTCGAAGAGATCTGACTTCAGGCCCGCCTCATAGCTCCACAGCGTCTCGGGATCGTAGCCCTGCGGCGTGGTGGTGATCCGCCCGTTGAAGCCTCCGCTCTTGAAGCCCTGGGCGGCGCTGACATAGGCCAGAATGTCGTCGGAAACCTTGTAGTTCAAGGCGATGCGCGGCGTCACCGAATCCCAGGTTTCCTCGGCCTGATATCCGCTCTGACCATAGCCCGCGCCCTGTCCAAACAGTCGCTCCATGTCCTCGGCAGTCGGAGCAACGGAGGGCACGAAGGACTCACCCCTGTTGTCGGTGAATTTGGTTTCGTGCGTGTAGCGTACGCCCAGCGTCAGGCTCGCGCGGTCGGTCAGCTCATAGTCCAGCTGTCCGTAGGCGGCGATGCTTTCGTTGTCCGAAATCCTCAATCCCGCGGTGTTCGCCGGGAATGGAAGGATGAAGCCGATATCGACGAAGAAGTCTGGACCAACAAGGCCGCCGAAGGTCGTGTCATTCTCCTTGAAGTAGAACAGACCTCCGACGGCGGACAGTCTGTCGCCCCGGTAGAGGACCTGCAGTTCCTGACTGGTCTGATCCTGTTCCTCGAAATCGTAGATGCCGAAGGACTGGTCCGGTGATGCGTCAAGATCCAGGTGTGTCCGGTACTCCATCTGGCGATAGGCGCTGATGGATTTGAACGTGAATGGCCCGGCATCATAAGCCAGAGTCAGCGCCGCTCCGGACGTTTCCAGCCGTTCCAGGTCGTTGTAGGTGACGTCGACCGTATAGGGATCGGCGATGACCGGACGCAGCCCCCCGGTGTTGACCGAGTAGATCGGCGTCTCGCGATGGGGAGTCCGCGACCGGTCGGGGGTGTTGCGAGACGCGTCTATCGTCAGATTGGCCGAGAAGCGGTCATTCGGCTGGTACAGCAACGTCGCGCGGCCCGCGATCAGATCCTTGTCGCCATCGCTCCGCCCGTCATTCAGGTTCTCGGTGTAGCCTTCGCGGCTGGACGAGGCCACGGCGATGGACCCCAGCAGTTGATCGGACCCCAAGGGCCCCGACAGCCGCGCGCGGAGACGGCGCTCGTCGTAGCTGCCGACCCCCCCGGCAAGGTAGCCTTCGAAAGTCTCGCTCGGTGCTTCGCTCGTGAACTTGACCGCCCCGCCGATGGTGTTGCGCCCGTAAAGCGTCCCTTGCGGTCCTCGCAGGACCTCGATCTGCTGAGGATCGACCACCTCGAGGAACGATCCCTGGACCCGCCCCAGATAAACGTCGTCCAGATAGACGCCGACCCCCGGATCGTTGAATGAGATCGAGTCGATCTGACCGATTCCGCGCAGATAGATGACGGCGTTGGACGCGTCGCCGACGTGCAGCGACAGGTTGGGCACATGGGCCTGCAGATCCCCGAGCGTTTGCATCTGGTTGCGATAAAGCGTTTCACTGGAAAACGCGGTAACGGCGGAAGGCACGTCCTGCAGTCGTTCCGACTGTCGCCGGGCCGTGACGATGATTTCGTCCACCTGATAGGTCGCTTCGGTCTGCGGCGTGGCGCCGCTTTGCGCCAGCGCCTGGCCGGCGAACCCCATGGACAGGGCGATCGCCGAAGCGCTCGCCAGAATTGCGCGGTGTTTCATCTGTGCCTCCCGTCGCGTCTTTTATGACGCGTTGCCGGCTAGCTAGGTCCGGCGCTGACAGGGAGTCGATGACCCAAGCGATACTGCCCGTGGGACAATTGCGCTCAATCCAGATGCGGCGCGATCATCGGAGGGGTCCGGAAGCCCTTTGGCGACGTGCCGTTCCACCGCTTGAAGGCCCTGGCGAAACTGCGACCGTCGGAATAGCCCAGGGTCTCGGCGATATCGCCTACGCCCTGGCTGCCCAGCAGGTCCAGCCGGGCGCGTTCGTTCAGAACCTGATCCCTCAACCGCCTGAACGTCAGACCCTCCGCCCCCAGTTGGCGGCGCAGGGTGGCCGTGCTGCATCCGAGCCGGCGAGCGGCCGCCGACTGGTCGCACAGAAGATCGGCGCGCAACAGCGCACGAACGCTGGCCGGCATGTCGGATTGCTGCGAAAGCTCCGCCTCGCGGCGTTCCACCAGATGCATGAGTCGAGCCTGCGCGGCTGCAGCGGAGGGGCGCGGACCGGCGCTGGCTACGGGCGCCGCGCCTGTGGCTTCCCTGTAAGCAAGGGCGTACCAGGGTCGACCCCATCTGACGCCGCAGGGCCATATACGCATGGCGTCGTCGGTCTGGCTGACACGGCGGCGCGTGGCGACATGCGCCACGTCTGGCGTCAGGTCTCTGTGGGTCAGGGCGCAGAACCCGCTGTGCAGATGGATCAGCACGCACTCGAGCATCAGGGTGACGGCTTCGGCCGGCATATCCGAATACGGAAAGAGGGCGTCATCGATGACATAGGTCAGCAGACCGTTCATGCGCCGGACGCGGTTGTAGGTTCCCCCGTGAAGCCGGTTGTACGCCGCAGCCGTTCGGCGCATCGCCATTTCCAGGGTCGGTTCCGACGCGGCCTGGGCCAGGACGAAATCCGTCGTGCCCCGGACCAGAGGGCGAGGGGCCAGGCCGAGGGCTTCATCCAGCGACGCCGCCGTTCTGGCTTCCGCCGCCTTGAAGTAATCTCCCAGCCACACGCGGCCATGGGCCGCCGGACCGAGATCGATGGCGCCTGGCAGGATGGCGTCGACCACCGATCCCGACAGCCACAACGTCTTCGATGTCCGATACGTCATACGCCATCGCGCCCCTGAACGAGCATGATGCTTCAACTCATGGCGTAAGGCAAAGCTGGACTGAGGCGTCGCGTCCCCTCCCGCCCTCGGGGCCGTCGGAGGGTCGCCTCGAGAGGACGATCCCGCCGGCTCTCCCTATCCGATCAGCGACCGCGCCGCCGCCCGCGCCTCGTCGGTCACCACCGCGCCGGACAGCATCCGCGCGATTTCTTCCCGGCGGGCCTCGTCATCCAGCGCATCGACGGTGGTGGTGGTGACCCCGGCCGCGTCGGCCTTGCGCACCTTCCAGTGGGCGTGGCCGCGCGCGGCGACCTGGGGGCTGTGGGTCACGACCAGGACCTGGGCGCCAGCCGACAGGCGTTCCAGCCGCGCCCCGACGGCCGAGGCGACGGCGCCGCCGACGCCCTGGTCGACCTCATCGAAGATCATCACCGGCTGGCGCTGGTCCTCGCGCCCGGCCAGGGCCGCCTTCATGGCGAGGGCGAAACGCGCCAGTTCGCCGCCCGAGGCGATGGCGTCCAGCGGGCCGAAGGGGGTCCCGGCGTTGGTGGCGATCTCGAAGCGGACGGTCTCGACGCCCAGCGGGCCGCGACGGCCCTCGGCCACCGGCTCGAAGGCGACGCGGAAGCGGGCGCGGTCCAGCTTCAGCGGGCCCAGTTCGCCCATGACAGAGGCGGTCAGCCGTTCGGCGGCGGCCTCGCGCGCCGAGGTCAGCAGCATGGCGGCGACGTCATAGGCTTCGCGCGCGGCCGAGGCGGCGCGTTCGGCGGCGGTGATGGCCTCAGCCCCGTCCTCGATCAGCCGCAGACGTTCGCGGAAGCGGACGCGCAGCGTCGGCAGGCTGTCGACCGAGGTGTTCAGCTTGCGAGCGGCGGCGCGCAGGGCGAACAGCCGCTCCTCGGCCTTGTCCAGCCGACCCGGCTCGAAGTCGAAGGCGTTGGCGGCGGCGTCGACGCAGGCGATGGCCTCTTCCGCCTCGACCATGGTGCGGTCGATGGCCTCGGCGGCGGCGGACAGTTTCTGCAGCAGGGGGTGTTCGGGGTCGGTGCCCGCCTGCCCGGCCCGGGTGCGCGCATGCTCGACGGCGCGCAGGGCGGCCGACAGTTTCTGCGACAGCTTGTCCCCGCCCAGCGAGGCGCGGGCGTCGGCGAGGTCGGCGACGGCCTTTTCGGCGGCGCCGAGGATGGCGCGTTCGCCGGCCAGTTCGGTCTCCTCGTCGGCGCGCGGGTCGAGGTCGTCGAGATCGGCGAGGTTCTGGGTCAGCTCCTCGGCGTGGGCGGCGGCGTCGGCGGCGGCGGCCTTGAGGTCGGCGACGGTCCGCTCGGCGGTCTTCAGCTTTTCGGCGGCCGCGGCGACGCCGCCCAGCTGAGGCTGGAGGCCGCCGTAGTTGTCGAGCAGGGCGCGGTGGGTCTTCCAGTCCAGCAGGCCGACGGTCTCGTGCTGGCCGTGGACCTCGACCAGGGCCTGGCCGATCTCGCGCAGGGCGGTCACGCCGGCGGGCTGGTCGTTGACGAAGGCGCGGCTGCGGCCGTCGGCGGCGACGGTGCGGCGCAGGATCAGCTCCTCGCCGGGCGTCACGTCGAAGCCGCGCTCGGCGATCATCTCCAACAGGGCGGGGTCGTCGGGGGCGCTGAAGACGGCGGTGGCCGAGGCCTGTTTGGCGCCGGCCCGCACCAGGCCGGCGTCGGCGCGCGCGCCGAGGGCCAGGCCGAGGGCGTCGAGGATGATCGACTTGCCGGCCCCGGTCTCGCCGGTCAGCACGGTCAGGCCGCCGTGGACCTCGAGGTCGAGGGCGTCGACCAGCACGATGTCGCGGATGGAGAGGGCGGTCAGCATGAGCGCGATCCGTCGACGGTCACAGGATCGGGGGCGCGGGGATCAGGATGAGGCAAAGCGAATCGATCTCTCGGGCGACGCCGGAGAATGCTGGCCATTCGCGCCCCGGGTAAAGCCCGAGACTAGCGGAACAGACCGGAAACGTCAGCCCGGAATGATCCGGCGCAGCCAGCTTTCGCGCTCGCCCGTCGGGGCGACCTCGGGGCGGCGGCCGTCTTCCGACAGCAGGGCGTAGGCCTCTGCGTACCAGGGGCTGCCCGGATAGTTGAAGCCGAGCACGGCTCCGTTGCGGGTCGCCTCTTCCTTCAGGCCCAGGGCCAGGTTGACCTCGACGAGGCGATACAGGGCCTCGGGGGTGTGGGAGGTGCGCTGGTAGGCCTCGTTGTCGATCACCGTCTTGTAGCGGTTGATCGCGGCCAGGGGCTGGCCGGCGCGCTGGTAGTAGCGGCCAATGGCCATCTCCTTGCCGGCCAGCTGGTCGTTGACCATGTCGATCTTGACCGTGGCGTCGATGGCGTAGGCGGTGCCGGGGTAGCGGCGCTGCACGTCGCGCAGGCCGTCAAGCGCCGCCTGGGCGTAGCCCTGGTCGCGGCCCACGTCGGTGATCTGTTCGAAATTGCACAGGGCCTTCATGTAGAAGGCGTAGGGCGCGCTGGGATTGCCGGGGAACAGCTGGATGAAGCGGTCCGAGGCGGCGATGGCCTCAGGATAGTTGTTGTTCTGATAGTAGGCGAAGATCTGCATCAGGATCGCGCGGCGCGACCATTCCGAATAGGGATGCTGGCGTTCGACCTCCTGGAAATAGTCGATGGCGTCGGCCCAGCGCTCGCTCTGGATACGCTCGTAGCCGGTGTTGTAGAGCGCCTCGACCGGGCGCTCCTCATAAGCCAGGCGGGGCCGGTCGGGTCGGCCGGCGCAGGCCGAGATCGTCAGGGCCGACACAGCCACGGTGGCCAGGATCAGGCCGGCGCGGAATTGGGAAGCAGGCAAGGACGACCTCAAATGAAATGCCGACGGCGCAAACCCCGTCGGCGCCCCCGAAAAACGAGACGCGATCTCTACACCAGCGAACCTGCCCGCGCCAATCCGCGAAGAAGACGACCAAAAAGGCGCGCCGCGCCTTGTGGCCGGGCCGTCCGCTGGTATGTAGCGCGCCAGCGCCACGGCGGCATTCTCAGCCCGGCGATGACGGCGAAAGGATGACCGGACATGAAGCTGCTCTCTGGCAACTCCAACCGGACCCTGTCCCGGGCGATCGCCGACCATCTCGACATGCCCCTGACCAAGGCCCAGGTGAAGCGGTTCGCCGACAACGAGGTCTTCGCCGTGATCGAGGAGAACGTCCGCGGCGAGGACGTGTTCGTGATCCAGTCGACCAGCTATCCGGCCAATGACAATCTGATGGAGCTGCTGATCATGACGGACGCGCTGGTGCGCGCCTCCGCCCGTCGGATCACGGCCGTCATGCCCTATTTCGGCTATGCCCGGCAGGACCGGAAGACCGGCGGCCGGACCCCGATCTCGGCCAAGCTGGTGGCCAATATGATCACCCGGGCCGGGGCCCACCGGGTCCTGACGATGGATCTGCACGCCGGCCAGATCCAGGGCTTCTTCGACATTCCGACCGACAATCTGGTCGCGACGCCGGTGCTGGCGCAGGACATCAAGGACCACTATCCGCGCGGCGACGACCTGATGATCGTCTCGCCGGACGTCGGCGGCGTGGTGCGGGCGCGGTCGCTGGCCAAGCGGCTGGACGCCGACCTGGCCATCGTCGACAAGCGGCGGCCCAAGGCCGGCGAGAGCGAGGTCATGAACATCATCGGCGACGTCGAGGGCCGGCGCTGCATCCTGTTCGACGACATCGTCGATTCCGGCGGCACCCTGGTGAACGCCGCCAAGGCCCTGATGGACAAGGGCGCCACCGAGGTCTCGGCCTATATCAGCCACGGCGTCCTGTCGGGCCCGGCCGTGCAGCGGATCACCGATGGCCCCCTGAAGGAGCTGGTCATCACCGACTCGATCGAACAGCCCCACGAAGTTTTGAACTGCGGGAAAATCCGCACCGTTTCCGTGGCCCCGTTGATCGGCGAGGCCATCCGCCGAATCGCCAATGAGGAATCGGTGTCCAAG
Organism: Brevundimonas sp.; assembly: GCA_046292645.1. Classification (GTDB taxonomy): domain Bacteria; phylum Pseudomonadota; class Alphaproteobacteria; order Caulobacterales; family Caulobacteraceae; genus Brevundimonas. Next base: position 23,864 of record JBKBQO010000015.1, on the reverse strand, counting down.
CTGTTCGATTAACGGTCGGAAAACGCTTCTCCCCGCGTTATAAGGCGTTCAAACTTCGGCACTCCATGCGCCGAGCGTCCTAGTGGGGATTTCGCATGTTCCAGGCCCTTCCGCGTCGCGGCCTTTCCCTGGCCGCCGCCGCCGCCATCGCCATTCTGGCCGGTTGCGCCACCCCCGAGCCGGAGCCGGCGCCCCTCCCCCCGGCGGCGCCCCCGCCGCCGCCGGCCATCAGCCTGAACGAGGGCGTGGCCCAGGCCGCCTCCATCTATGTGGCCTTCATGCGCGAGGCCGGGACCATCCAGGCCGGCTTCACTAGCGCCGAGGCCATCCAGGCCGCCATCCGCCGCGGCGCCTCCTATGAGCCGGCCCAGCTGTCGCGCGGCATGATCGCCTATGGCTCCATCCTGGCCCTGCAGTCGCCAGAATTTGTTCAGGGCGTCCGCAGCTTCGCCGGCGACCCCGCGGTTCGCCAGCAGATGATCGCCCGCATCGTCGCCGATCCGGCCTATGCCGCCACCCTGCCGGGCGCCGACGCCGCGGCGGGCCTGATCGTCGACACCATCGGCCGCGACTCGGCGGCCATGCTGCTGATCGCCAATGCGGTCGAGGAGGACGCCTACACCATCCAGGGGCGCGGCGATCCTCGGCGCCGCTGGGCCACGGTGCCGATCGCCGATCGCTCGGTCCGGCTGGAAGGCGCCAAGGCCCTGTCGGCGGTGCAGATGCTGCCGTCGGCCGAGGAGTCGGCCCGCCTGTTCGCAGCCGCCCATTCGGGCTCGGGCCTGTCGGTGAGCCCGGCGCGCTCGGGTCCGCCCTATACGCCGGCGGTGGTGCGCTCGTTGGCCCTCGCCGCCCTGGCGGCGCTCGGGGCCGGGGGCGAGGACGCCCGCGCCAATACCGAGGCCCTGACGGTCGAGCAGAACAGCGAATTCTGCCTCAACATGTCCAAGCTGATGCTGTTCCAGTGCCTGGCGGCCTCGCGCCCCAGCTATGAGGACATGTTCTGCGTCGGCCGCCACGTGGCCCGCGACCTCGCCACCTGCACGGCCCAGAACATCACCCCCGTCCCGATCGACATCCCGGCCACGGCCGTGGCGGGCGGCGCGCCCGATTCCGTCGCGGTCCAGACCCCGGTCGCCGGGGCGGCGGCGGCGGCCTCGGTCTCGGCCACCGCGGCCCTGAACAGCGGACGCTGATCCCGAAACAGCGGGGCGCGCGGCAATAACGTCCGGGGCGGTTGCGTCCGCCCCGGTTGGCGTGTAATGACCCGCGCTCTTGAATTCAGGGTCCCTAGACCCCGCCGCGAGGGCTGACTGGTCAGCGCGGCGTTTGTGTTGTTGAGGCGAGGCGATGGCCGAGATCATTCTGAACGTGGACGTCCGCAGCGACGTCGGCACTGGCGGCGCACGCGCCGCGCGCCGTGCGGGCATGGTCCCGGGCGTGCTGTACGGCGGCGACAAGGCCCCCGTGGCCATCTCGGTGAACGAGCGGGACTTCCGCAAGTCGCTGTACACCGGCAAGCTGCTGGGCCACCTGGTGACCCTGAAGTACGGCGAGGAGTCGCAGCCGGTCATCGCCCGCGACGTGCAGTTCGACCCGGTGTCGGACCGCCCGCTGCATTTCGACCTGATGCGGGTCGACGAAAAACAGACCATCAAGATCGACATCCCGGTCCACTTCATCAACCAGGACCAGTGCGAAGCCTTCCGTCAGGGCGGCTCGCTGGAGATCGTCCGTCACTCGGTCGAGGTGAAGGTCCGCGCGGATCACATCCCGGAAGACCTGGTCGTCGACCTCGCCGGCCACAAGCTGGGCGACACCATCCGCTGGACCGACCTGAAGGGCACGGACGACGTCGAGCCCACCATCACCGATCGTGACTTCGTGATCGCCTCGATCAAGACGTCTTCGGCCGCCATCTCGGCCGCCGCCGACGAAGCCCAGGACGCCGAGATCGCCGCCGAGGCCGCCGAGGTCGAAGCGACCGAACAGGCCGCCGCCGACGACGCCGCCGCCGCCGCGGAAGACAAGTCCGAGGGCTGATCCCCCCGCGACAAACTGCTACTGGAACGGCCCCCTCCGGCGACGGACGGGGCCGTTTCCTTATCCGGACCTCGCCATGATCATCATCGCCGGCCTGGGCAATCCGGGCGCCAAATACCAGGGCAACCGCCACAACATCGGCTTCATGGCCGCGGACGAGATCGCGCGCCGCTGGGCGTTCGGACCCGAGCGGGCGAAATTCCAGTCTGTGATCCGCGAGGGCGAGGTCCCGACCGCCTCCGGACCGATCAGGATCCTGCTGATGAAGCCCCAGACCTTCATGAACGACAGCGGCCGCGCCGTGGCCGAGGCGGCGCGCTTCTACAAGGTCCCGCCGGCGGACGTCATCATCTTCCATGACGAGATCGACCTGGCCCCCGGCCGGTTCCGCATGAAGCTGGGCGGTGGGGCGGCGGGCCAGAACGGCGTCCGCAGCCTGATCAGCCACCTGGGCGCCGACTTCCGCCGCGCCCGCATGGGCGTCGGTCACCCGGGCGATCCGCAACTGGTGCACGGCCATGTGTTGAGCGACTTCCACAAAGCGGACCGGACATGGCTGGAGCCGATGCTGACCGCCGTCGCCGACGCCCTGCCCTTCGCCCTCGCCGGAGACGACGATCGCTACCAGGCCGAGGTCATGCGCCTCGCCCCTGCCCCGAAATTCAGCCCCCGGCAGGCGGCGCAGAATGCGGCGCGGGGCGAATAGCCGCGCTTTGCAACCGCCGTCGCCCGCTTTAGGGCGGAAGCCTCCGGGGGGCCCTCCCCGGCGTTTGAAGACAAGGCCGCTCTTCGATGCACCGCACCCCGTTCATCGCCCTCGTTCTGCTGACCCTGGCTGCTTGCAATGGCGACGGCGCGGGCTCGGGCGAGCCTGCGACCGTTCAGGCCGCGGGCGCGATCTGCCGGCCGACGCCCACGGGCCGCCAGATGACGGGCTGCTATCTGACCCTGACCGCCGCGGGCGCCGACCGGCTTGTCTCGGTCGCCAGCCCGAACGCCACCCGGGTGCAGATCCATGAAAGCCGGATCGAGAGCGGCATGATGATGATGCGCGAGCTGAGGGACGGCCTGCCGCTGCCCGCCGGCGAGGCTGTGGCGCTGGCGCCGGGCGGCGATCATCTGATGCTGCTCGGTGTCACGGAGCCCCTCGTCGCAGGCGATACGGTCGCCCTGACCCTGACCTTCGAGAGTTCGCCGCCGCTGGAGGTCACCGCAACCGTCGGCCAGCCGCCCCTGCCGGAGGGCCACGGCGGGGCCATGCCGGACGCCGGTTGAGCCCGGCGGCCACGCCCGACCTGACAAACCGGTCGCGACCGGCTAAAGCCTCGCGCTCACGAGGAACCTCCCCAAGACCATGGCCCTGAAAGTCGCGATCGTCGGCCTGCCCAATGTCGGCAAGTCCACCCTGTTCAACGCCCTGACCAAGACGGCGGCGGCCCAGGCCGCCAACTATCCGTTCTGCACCATCGAGCCGAACACCGGCGACGTCGCCGTGCCCGAACCTCGTCTCGAGGCCCTGGCCGAGATCGCCGGGTCGAAGGAGATCATCCCCTCGCGGATCACCTTCGTCGACATCGCCGGCCTGGTGCGCGGCGCGTCCAAGGGCGAGGGCCTGGGCAACCAGTTCCTGGCCAATATCCGCGACTGCGACGCCGTGGCCTTCGTGGCCCGCTGTTTCGTCGATGACGACATCACCCATGTCGAGAACCGCATCGACCCCATCAGCGACCTCGACATCATCGAGACCGAGCTGATGCTGGCCGATCTCGAAAGCCTCGAGAAGCGTGTCGTCAACGTCGAGAAGAAGGCCAAGGGCGGCGACAAGGACGCCCAGCAGACCCTGCGCCTTATCAACCTCGCCCTGACCCCGCTGCGCGCCGGCAAGCCCGCCCGCGTGGTCAAGGTCGACAAGGAGGACGAGAAGGCGTGGCACATGCTGCAGCTGCTGACCTCCCTGCCCGCCCTCTATGTCGCCAACGTCGACGAGGCCTCGGCCGACAAGGGCAATGAGCTGTCCGACTTGGTCGCCAAACGCGCTGCTGAAGACAACGCCAACGCCGTCGTCATCTCGGCCAAGATCGATTCCGAACTGGCCGTGCTGGATCCGGCGGAACAGGCCGAATTCCTCGAAAGCCTCGGCCTCGCCGAGCCGGGCCTGAACCGCCTGATCCGCGAGGCCTACGCCCTGCTGGGCCTGCAATCCTACTTCACCGTCGGACCCAAGGAAGCCCGCGCCTGGACGATCCCGATCGGCGCCACGGCGCCGCAGGCGGCGGGCGTGATCCACACCGATTTCGAAAAGGGTTTCATCCGCGCCGAGACCATCGCCTTCGACGACTTCGTCGCCCTGAAGGGCGAGGCCAGGGCCCGCGAGGCCGGCAAGCTGCGCGCCGAGGGCAAGGCCTATGTCGTCAAGGACGGCGACGTGATGAATTTCCTGTTCAACTAGGGGGCGGGCGTCGGCGCCTCGCCCGGCGCCGCGCACCGGCTCAGTCGGACCACGGCGTCGTTCCGGTCCAGCCAGGTCAGGCGGAGGGCGTCGCCCTGCACCGACATGCGGACCCGCTCCGACGCGGTCTGGCCCTCGGCCTGGCAGGTCAGGGCCGCCTCATAGCCGTCGGCGATCTGCTGGATCGCGGTGATGTCGCAGCGGTTCTCATAGCCCTCGAACCGGGTGGGGGTGATCACGATCGGCCGCTCGGCCCCCTGGGGATTGTCGCACCAGGCCACGTCGGCGGCCCAGCGGCCGACGAAGGTCTGGGGGCCGGAACCCGGCATGACCGAACCGACCCCGGGCGGCGGCGTGGGCGCCGGCGCGGCGGCCTCGGGCGTGGTGATCGGCGCGGCCGGCTCGGTCGGAGGATTCCGCTCCGACTGACCGCAGGCGGCGAGACCGAGAGCAACAAAGGGGATCAGGCGATTCAGGCGCATGGCGAACTGAACGTCGCCCGGCCGCCGAGGCTCCCCGCTTTTCGTTTTCCCCAGGATCACGAATTCGCGGCGACGCTTGCATCTGCGGCAGGATTTTGCGACCGGTTCGCCAGTGTCGAGAACAAGGGGGCGTCCCGCATGACTCAGAACACCAATCCCTGGGCGAGACAGATCGACCCGCTGGCGCAGGACATCGCCGCGGTGCTCAAACGCATGGGCGGTTCGGCCCACCAGAAGGACGTGGTCCAGTGCGTGGCCGCGATGAAGCGCCAGCGCGGCGAGACCGTGGCCCAGGACCTGGCCAACAAGATCGTCGAGGTGTTCGAGCGCTATCGCGACCTGTTCTTCAAACCCTTCGGCGAGGGCTCGATGCGCTGGGCGCTGCAGCCCGGCGTCGCCTGACGCCGCAGGGTTCCGGCCAACGAAAAGGCGCGCGCCCCGCGAGGAGCGCGCGCCTTCGTCGTTCAGGGCCGCAGTCTAGAAGCGGCGGACGTAGGTGAAGGCGACGGAGTCGAGGCCGCCGTCCAGGTCGTCATACTCGTGACGGGTGACGTCCATGCGGACGCCGTTGTTGGCGTCGAAGAAATACTGGCCGCCGACGCCCAGGGCGTAGCCGTCATAGCTTTCGGTGACCGAGGCGCCGCCGAACTCGAGCTCGAACTCGGTCGAGCCGTAGCCGACGCGGGCGAACAGATCGGCCTGTTCCGACAGCGGCAGATAGGCCACCGCATAGCCGGCGATGTTGTTGTTCATCTTGATGTCGACGCCGGCGATCTCGGACGAGCCCAGGCCCACGGCGAGGTCGGCCTCGACGCCGAAAAAGCGGTTGAAGCGCGCGGTCCCGCGGGCGGTGAACGAGTGGCCGTCCCAGTCCTCGCTGCCGTCGACGAAGCGGGCGTAGCCGGCCGAAACCGACAGCTCGGGGCTGGTCATGGTCTGGGCGGCGGCGGGCAGGGCGAGGGCGGAGGCGGCGGCGGCGGCGACGGCCGCGACGATCAGAATGCGCATGAAAACTCCCATCACTGTCGGGACGACAGCGGGCGGGGTTTCACCGATCAGCGGGCGGAAATCGATTCATTATAGCCGTAAGTGGCAATCCGGTTCCACTTACCGCTCAGGATGTATCGTTTATAGCACAGCTTGCGGCCCGCTGTCACTGACAGCGGGCCGGTGCGCCCGCCTAGAAGCGGCGGACGTAGCTGAGGCCGTAGGTGTCCAGCTCGCCGCCATCGTCATCGCGGAAGTCGCGGCGGGTCCAGTCGGCGCGGACGCCGTTCTGGCCATCGAAGAAGTAGTTGGCCCCGACGCCGTAGTTCACGCTCTCGCCGTCCTCGGTGACGGAGAAGCCCGCGACATCGGCCTTCACCTCGGTCGTGCCATAGCCGACGCGGCCGAACAGTTCGAAGTTCGGGCTGACCGGCACGGTGCCGACCAGATAGGCGGCGGCGTCGTACTCATGGGACAGGTCGCCGCTCACGCCGCCGAAGGAGACGTCGTCGTCGCGCACGCCGAACGAGGCCTCGCCCTCGACGCCGAACCAGGGATTGATCTTGGCCGTCACGCGACCGGTGATGGCGCCCAGGCTGGCGTCGTCGGCGTCGAGAACGGTATAGCCGACCGAACCGCTGACCTGCGGCGAGGAGACGCTTTGAGCCATTGCAGGCGCGGCGATCAAAGTAAGAGCAGCCGTGGCGAGAAGAACGTTACGCATTGTTTCAAGTATCCTCTAGATGTGGCAACCGAAGGCTGCCAGCCCCATCCAGCGGATACACAAATGGGTGGCGTCGCCGGCCGTTCCAGAGGGGAACGAACACTCCGCTCGACTGTGGGGCGCGAAGCACAGACCGCGTTACTTCAAGCGTGACGGTTTTGTGGCCGTCTAGCCCGCAGTCCGTCAGCGGTCCTTTTCGCGCTCCGTCCCGGCGCGGGCGTGCAGCGCCGCCTGGGCCGCCGCCAGCCGGGCGATCGGCACGCGGTAGGGGGAGCAGCTGACATAGTCGAGGCCGACGTCCTCGCAGAAGGCGATGGAGGACGGGTCGCCGCCGTGCTCGCCGCAGATGCCCATCTTGATCCCGGGCCGGGCCGCCCCTCCCCGCTCGGCGGCGATGCGGATCAGATCGCCGACGCCGTCCTGGTCGAGGCGGACGAAGGGGTCGGTCTCGAAGATGCCCTTGTCCATATAGGCCTGCAGGAAGCGGCCGGAGTCGTCGCGGCTGATGCCGAAGGTGGTCTGGGTCAGGTCGTTGGTGCCGAAGCTGAAGAATTCGGCATATTCGGCCAGGTCGGCGGCGCGCAGGGCGGCGCGCGGCAGTTCGATCATGGTGCCGACCAGATATTCGACGCGGTCGCCGGCTTCGGCGAAGACGGCCTCGGCGGTGCGGTCGGTCAGTTCGCGCAGGTATTTCATCTCCAGGCCGAGGGCGACCAGCGGGTGCATGATCTCGGGGATGGGCGCCTCGGCGGCGGTTTTCTTCACTTCCAGCGCCGCCTCGAGAATGGCGCGGACCTGCATCTCGTAGATCTCGGGATAGGCGACGCCCAGCCTGCAACCCCGGTGGCCGAGCATGGGGTTGGTCTCGTGCAGCTCCCTGGCCCGCCGTTTCAGCTTGGCGGCGTCCAGCCCTTGCGTGACGGCGAGGGCGTCGATCTCGGCGTCGGTGTGGGGGATGAACTCGTGCAGCGGCGGATCGAGCAGGCGCACCGTCACCGGCAGGCCGGCCATGATGGTGAAGAGCTCGACGAAGTCCGCCTTCTGGAACGGGGCGATCTTGGCCAGGGCGGCGCGGCGGCCGGCCTCGTCATCGGCCAGGATCATCTCGCGCACGGCGGCGATGCGGGCGTCGTCGAAGAACATGTGCTCGGTCCGGCACAGGCCGATGCCCTCGGCCCCGAAGCCGCGCGCGGTCTTCGCGTCCAGCGGCGTCTCGGCATTGGCGCGGACGCGCAGGCGGCGGACCTTGTCGGCCCAGGCCATCAGGGTCTGGAAGTCGCCGGTCAGCTCGGGCTCGATCATGGCCACGGCGCCGTCCAGCACCTCGCCCTTCGAGCCGTCGATGGTGATGATCTCGCCGGCCCGGAACACCCGACCGCGGGCGGTGAAGGTCCCCGCCTTGTCGTCGATCGACAGCTCATTGATGCCGCAGACGCAGGGCCGGCCCATGCCGCGCGCCACCACGGCGGCGTGGCTGGTCATGCCGCCCCGGGCGGTCACGATGCCGCGGGCGGCGTGCATGCCATGGATGTCCTCAGGGCTCGTCTCCTCCCGCACCAGGATGACGGCGTCGCCGAGCTGGCTCATCCGCTCGGCCTCGTCGGCGTCGAAGACGATCTTGCCGGTCGCCGCGCCCGGCGAGGCGGGCAGGCCTGAGGCGACGACGGTGCGGTTGGCCTTCGGATCGAGGGTCGGGTGCAGCAGCTGATCCAGCGCCGCCGGCTCGACGCGGGAGACGGCCTCCTCCTCGGAGATCACGCCCTCGGCGGCGAGATCGACGGCGATCTTGAGCGCCGACTTGGCGGTGCGCTTGCCGTTGCGGGTCTGCAGCATCCACAGACGGCCCTGTTCGACCGTGAACTCGATGTCCTGCATGTCGCGGTAGTGGCTCTCCAGCCGGCCGACGACGTCGACGAATTCGGCGAAGACGGCCGGCATGGCCTCTTCCATCGAGGGGGCGGTCTCGCCCATCTCCTCGCGGCCGGCCCGGGTCAGCGACTGGGGCGTGCGGATGCCGGCGACGACGTCCTCGCCCTGGGCGTTGATCAGGAATTCGCCGTACAGCCGGGCCTCGCCGGTCGAAGGGTTGCGGGTGAAGGCCACGCCGGTGGCCGAGGTGTCGCCCATGTTTCCGAAGACCATCGACTGCACATTCACCGCCGTGCCCCAGCTTTCGGGGATGTCGTGCATGCGGCGATAGAATTTCGCCCGGTCGTTCATCCAGCTGGCGAAGACGGCCGAGACGGCGCCCCACAGCTGGTCGTTCGGGTCCTGCGGGAAGGGCTGGCCCAGCCGGTCCTCGACCACGGCCTTGTAGTCGGCGACGACCTTCTCCCAGTCTTTCGCGGTCAGGTCAGTGTCGATGGTGACGCCCAGCCGGTCCTTGTGGTCGTCCAGCACCTCCTCGAAGTCGTCGTGCGACAGACCCAGCACGACGCTGGAGTACATGGTGATGAAGCGGCGGTAGCTGTCGAAGGCGAAGCGGCGGTCGCCGGACAGGGCGGCCAGACCCTCGACCGTCTGGTCGTTGAGACCGAGGTTCAGGACCGTGTCCATCATGCCGGGCATGGAGGCGCGGGCGCCCGAGCGCACCGAGACCAGCAGGGGGTTTGCGGCGTCGCCGAAGGTTTTGCCGACGATGGCCTCGACCTTCTTCAGGCCCGCCGCGACCTGGTCCGCGAGAGGCGCGGGGTAGGTCTGGCCGTTGGAATAGTAGTGGACGCAGGCCTCGGTGGTGATGGTGAAGCCGGGGGGCACCGGCAGGCCCAGCGAGGACATCTCGGCCAGGTTGGCGCCCTTGCCGCCGAGGAGGTTCTTCATCGACGCATCGCCGTCGGCGGATCCGCCGCCGAAGCCGTACACCCACTGAGTCATTGTATGGTCCCTGAGCCCTGGTCCGTATCCGGCCTGACTAACGCGCCGCGCCCGCGAAGGCGATACCGGGGCTGTAACAAAGCGTGAGCGGATGTGGCGGTTCCGGGTCGCAGGGGCGGGAGTCCCGCTCCGATCCGAAAAATGCGGAAATGGGGACTCTGGGGACATTGGCCCCCTGCCCGGCGCCGGCGGTTGGGTCGGAACAGGGGTCGCGAGCGCGTGGCCCCGCCTGCTGAAAGGGTCTGCATCCTTCATGAGGCATTCAAGCCCATGGCTGCGTCAGAAACGGTCGGATGGGGTCCGGGCGCGCGTGTAAGGGGGCGGAAGTCTCCGATCACGGGGGCGGAAAGGGCGGACCCGGGTGGGCGGGAGTCGCGACTTCGCCCCGACCGGAACGGGCCGAGCCGTGGCCTCGAGCCGCATGCGTGGGCGCCAAGGGAGACCCGCCGGGAGCGGACGTCGCGGAGGTCCGCTATGGGTGGGGAGCGGACTCAAACAGGGCTAGCTTTCCAGACTACAGGCGACATCGGTGTTGCGGCCTTGCCGCCTGTAGACTCTCTTAATCGGCGGTAAAAACCATGCAACCAGCACCACAGCGGCGGCACATCTCTGACATGAAACCCGTCCGCATTTTAGTCATAGCAATTTATATTGCTTTTGCCTGTATGTGGGTTTTTGACATTTGGATAATTAGGCATCTGGTGCCTTGGTATGTAGTCGCTATCGGTGCCTTTGCTGTAACATTTCTATTTCCTAAATCGACGGTGCCAGCGGAGGATGGCGATGTCACGTTTATAAGATGGTTCATTGATCATTTTGCAGTCGTGGGTTTCGTCGTAGGAATGACCTTGTTCGGTATTTCTTCCGGGCTCGTGTTCCGAACACCTTTTGAACTAAACCTATTTGCCAAAATCAGTCTTGCCGTGGCCTTTGTTGCGATCGCTTGTAACTTGGTTCCCAGGCACTGGTTCAAAGCCCGATCCCGTCGGAAAATCACCAAGTTGTATGATTGATTGTTAGCCCGGTTCCGACCTGTGTTCAGTGGTCCTGATCGAGAGGCGCGCTAGTAGCGTTATGGCTTGGCCCGCCAATTAACATCTGCTTTGGGTCGGAAGCTGCCGGTCGCATATTGCCGTTAAGCGGACCTCCGGGCGACCAGCCCGCCAATGGATCTCGGGAACGGCGGCGCAGGGTGGTTAGCGGTCTCGCTGGAACTCGGCACGACAGGCGCACACGAAAACTGTGATGGTGGCATACGCCGCTCCCACCATTGTGGTCAGAAAAGCCGAGAAGATAATCCACCGCAGATAGTCAGGCTTCAAATACCACAGCAGCTGCCCTGTAGCATTTTCCAAGAGCATCGTGAGTAGCATGACTATAAGAAGAGCGACGGACCAAGGTATGGACGCCCTAGGTGCTTCATACCATAGATTTCTGGTATCAAGCCTCTCGCCGGTCTGGCAAAGGCGACAGTGATAATATTTTAGGAATGCGCTTAGCATCTATTTTCCGTATGCTCGCCAGCTTCAGACTACACTTCGGACAAAGGTCCGCAATGGGTCGTGACCAGACCATCGCCTAAGGGTGGAAAGCGGACGTATGCGGTGTAGCGTGCTGACCGCGACATTGCCGACATGGGATAGCGAACAATGCGACGGCTCACACTCTCCATGCTCGCGACCATTTTCGCCTTGGCTGGATGCAGCAACAAGACAGAACTGCCTCTAAAGCAGCGCGATATTCGGATTTGTGGTTCCGACAGTCACATCATACAGGCCGTGCGAAGCGAAGCCGCACGCCGGGGTCTGAGCTTTCACTACGGCACTCACGCCGTTGACTACGGAACACAGATCACTTTTCGACTGATCGGTGACGGTTTCGAAATCGTGCTGTTCAACTCGGAGTCCCAAGATGATTTCGCGCTCAGGGTCTATGGGACAGGTCCGGGCGAAGACGACAAAGAACGGGCGATCTCCGAGTTTACGCATCTCGCGACCACAATCATGTCCGATCCGACCCTCGCCTGTGCGATGCCCCCGCGAGCCGGACCGAGTGACGAACCCGTCTAACCCGTCACGAAATCTGATGTCCGCGATGGGTCGGGTCCGGTCGAAGCCACCCCACCGGAAACCGGACATTAGGCCAGCGCTGCGGAAGCGAATGTCGCCCAGGTCGGTTCGGGGGGATTGCGCCTTATCGGCGAGCCCGGGACCAGCGGCGCAAAACAAGACCCCCGCGCGCGCCGAGGGCGAAAGGCACAGTGTGGCCGATCTTCACCGCGGCATGGTCGCTGACGAACAGGTCGAGCGCCAGCGCGACCCCGACGCCGACGACGGCCGCCCACCAGCCCGCCGACCGCCATCCCAGGGTCAGCAGCGCCAGTCCCGCGAGCGCCAGATAGGCCTGGGAGGCGCCGGATTTCACATGCAGCCACTGCGAGGCGATTAGACGCCAGGACTCGGCCAGCGTCAGGTCGCTGCCTCTGAAGGCGCCGTAGCGCACGAGGTCGAGGGAGTGCTGCTGCGCCGGGACCGGCTGTCCCAACGCGTGCGCGATCCACAACCAGACGATGACGATCGACAGGGCCCAGAGCCAACTCCAGGGCAGGCGGGCGAGGGTGTGCGTCATGACGCCGGGTCCGAAAAGCACGACTGTCCCGGCCGGACGCGGCCGCGTCAACCGGGGCGAGCGGCGATAGCGATCTCAGGGCGCGGCTTCGCGCCCGCCGGCAGGCGGCTGAGGTCATCCGCGCAAATCCGGGCAGGACCCCCGGTTGCGTCAGAAGCCGATCCGGGCGACGGTCGAGGGCCAAGCGAGGGATACACGATGCCACGACCGTCGGTGACCGCCGCCCTTGCCCTGGCCGTTGCGCTCGCATTCGCCGCACAGGGAAGTCCGGCGGCGGCGGCGGCGGCGCAGCAGGAACAGGGGCCCGCGCCCCGCGTCGACATCACCCTTTCGAGTGAGAACCCGCCGGATGCGGAACGGGCGGACTGGGACCTCTACCAGGCCGCCATGACGGGCTTCAGCGAACGCGGCTTCTCCGCGATCGACGCCCGGGCGCCGGCGCTGGCCGAGGCCCTGGCCCGGGCGCCCGCCCTCTATCCGATGATGAGCGAGGTGAACGGCGGCTGGCTGATCCGGACCGAAGACCGCGACGAGGCCATGACGTTGGCCCGGGCTATCGGCGTCATCGAACAGGGCCGGGGCGGCGGGGCCGTCAAAATCGTGGTCGCACCCAACACCTATCCCCTTCTCGCCCTGCTGCTGGGCAGCGCCGCCATCGAGCGCAGGGCGTTCGACGAAGCGCATCAATATCTGGACGCGGGGCTGGCGCTGCAGCCCCTGCACCGACTGCTGCTGAACGAAAAGCTGGTCGCCCTTCATGGCCAGCAGCGCTGGGAGGACGCCTATCTGCTGTTGAAGACAGCCCTCGCAGCGGACGATCCCCTTCTGTCCGCATCGCCGGCCCACCTTCAACGGCGACTGGGCTATACCCTGATCGAACTTGGACGGCTGCGCGAAGCACGCGAGGCCTATGTGGCCTCCCTTACCGCCGAGCCGGGCAACGCGATTGCGCTGGCTGAACTGGAGCTGATCGACGACATCGAGGCCGGTCGGGCCACGGCCGGCGAGATGGAGATCACGGCGCCCCTCGCCCCTCAGTCCGACGACGGAAAGCCGACCGGCCCGCTCAACTGACCGGAGGCGGAGGCTTGCGCCCCCGCCCCTTCCCGGCTCGCGCCAGCATGCAGACCTTGGGTTCGCGGTCCCACTGGCGCGTGCGAGCCGGCTTGAGCCAGGCGTCCGCGCCCTGGACAAGCCAATGACGCCCTTGTCCGGTTCGACCCCCGCCTTGTCGAGCAGGGGCTGGGCCTCGGCCGGATGGCCGATCGCCTTCAGATGGGCGAAGGCGTGGCGGCGAAGTCCATGGCCGCGCTTTCCTTCAGCAGTACGGCGCAGCCGGCAGGACCAAGGCGACGGCGTCGAACACCACCGAGGGCGTGCCGGCCAAGTGGTCGTCGGCCTTCAACTTCTTGCCGCCCTTCAGGGCGGGTGAAGACCCGGGTCTGCATCTGGCCGTCGCCCCGTTGAGCGAGTTCTGGTTGTCGCTGACGGGACGCCGTGATTGGTGGTGAGACGGGCGTCAGGCGCGGTCACGGCCGATGGGTCTCTCCGCCCCTGCCGGGCGTGGAGGCGGCCTCGGAAACAGCCATGAAGGGGTCCCATCCGAAGGAAGCGTCGGCATGGCGCCGCGCCGCCGCCTTCGCCGCCTCAGCCTGGCCATATCTTATTCGTCAGGATTTCCTGACGAAGCGCGCGACGGTTACCCGCCCTTAACCGCGATGATTCACCAATCAGCCCTCAAGCTGTACGGGGCTGCGCGTTTCCATGTCTGATCTGAAGACCGACGTCGTCATGAGGGGCGACTGCATCGAGGTGTTGCGGTCCCTGCCCGACGCCTGCGTCGACATGGTCTTCGCCGACCCGCCCTATAATCTGCAGTTGGGCGGCGACCTGCTGCGGCCGGACAACAGCCTGGTCGACGCCGTCGACGACGACTGGGACAAGTTCGACAGCTTCGCCGCCTATGACGCCTTCACCCGCGAATGGATGGCGGAATGCCGCCGGGTGCTGAAGCCTGAGGGCTCGATCTGGGTGATCGGCAGCTATCACAACGTCTTCCGCCTGGGCACGGCGATCCAGGACCTGGGCTTCTGGGTGCTGAACGACATCATCTGGCGCAAGTCCAATCCGATGCCGAATTTCAAGGGCACGCGCTTCACCAACGCCCACGAGACCCTGATCTGGGCGGCGCGCAGCCGCGACCAGAAGCGCTACACCTTCAACTACGACGCCCTGAAGGCCTTCAACGAGGACGTCCAGATGCGGTCCGACTGGACCCTGGCCCTGTGCACGGGCGAGGAGCGGATCAAGGACGCCGACGGCCGCAAGGCCCATCCGACGCAAAAGCCCGAAGGTCTGCTGCACCGGGTGCTGATGGCCGCGACCCGGCCCGGCGACGTGGTGCTGGACCCCTTCTTCGGCACCGGCACCACCGGGGCCGCCGCGAAGCGGCTGGGCCGTCGCTGGATCGGCATCGAGCGCGACGAGACCTACGCCAAGGTGGCCGAGAAACGGATCAAGGCGGTGATCCCGGCCGCGCCCGAGGACCTGGTGGTCATGGGCTCGAAGCGGGCCGAGGTGAAGGTGCCGTTCGGGGCGCTGGTCGAGGCCGGCCTGCTGTCGCCGGGCGACAAGCTGTACTGCCCGCGCGGCGACCGCGAGGCGCGGGTGCGGGCCGATGGCTCGCTGGTGGCCGGCGAACTCAGCGGCTCGATCCACAAACTGGGCGCCCTGTTCGAGAACGCCCCCGCCTGCAACGGCTGGACCTACTGGCGGTTCAAGACGGATCAGGGGCTCCGGTCGATCGACGCTCTGAGGGCCGAGGTTCGCGCGGGAATGCAATAGAGCCTGTCAGTCCCGCGGGCCCACCGGGAACCGGAAAAATGCGCTCACGCCTCAAGGACCAATACCGGACATTATCCCGCCCTAACCCCCACGGGCTCTGACCAAAAATCGCGGTTCCGGGAACTTCGCACGTGCGAGATGGTTCAGCGTTCCGACCTCCCCAAACGGGAGGTCGGGAACACCCGACATGAAAATCGCTCAAGTCACCCCGCTGTATGAAGCTGTGCCGCCGAAGCTGTATGGCGGCACCGAGCGGGTCGTCGCCCATTTGACCGACGCCCTGGTCGATCTGGGCCATGACGTCACCCTGTTCGCCTCGGCCGACGCCGAGACCCGGGCCCGGCTTATTCCGGTCCGCGACCAGGCCATCCGGCTGGATCCCGCGCCGCTGAAATCCGACCTGGCGGCGCATATGACGCTGCTGGCCGAGGTGCTGAAGCGCGCCGACGAGTTCGATGTGATCCATTTCCACACCGACATGATCCATTTCCCCTTCTTCTCGCGCTGCGCCGACAAGACCATCACCACCCTGCACGGGCGGCTGGACATGAAGGATATCGGCGGCGTCTACGAACGCTGGCCCGAGTTCGGACTGGTCTCTATCTCGGACGACCAGAGGCGGGCCCTGCCCCTGGCCAACTGGAAGGCCACCGTGCATCACGGCATGCCGGGCGAGACCTATCGGTTCTCGCCGAAGTCGGAGGGCTATCTGGCCTTCCTCGGCCGGATTTCGCCCGAGAAGCGGCCCGACCGCGCCATTGAGATCGCGACCAAACTGAACAAGCCCCTGAAGATGGCGGCCAAGGTCGACGCCGCCGACAAGGTCTATTGGGAAACGGTCATCCGGCCGCTGGTGGAGGGCAATCCGCTGATCGAATTCATCGGCGAGATCGGCGACCATCAGAAGTCCGCCTTCCTGGGCGGGGCCGACGCCCTGCTGTTCCCCATCGACTGGCCCGAGCCCTTCGGCCTTGTGATGATCGAGGCCATGGCCTGCGGCACGCCGGTGGTGGCCTTCCGCTGTGGCTCCACGCCCGAGGTGATCGAGGACGGCGAGACCGGCTTCCTGGTCGACACTTTGGAACAGGCGGTGGCGGCGGCCGGTCGCGCCCATCTGCTGGACCGCGAAGCGATCCGCGCCCGCTTCGACCTGCGTTTCTCGTCCACGGCCATGGCCCGGCGGTATCTGGACGTCTACGGCGACCTGCTGGCCAAGCGGCCGTTCGCCGAGCCGCCGCTGGCCGATGTGGTCACGCCGCTGCGCGGGCTGGAAGTGCGCAGCTTCGCCGCCAACGGCTGAACCGGCGGCGCTCTGGTCCGTTAGCGTACCGAAGCGCCATCAAGCCTCCCCTTTCGGGGCGAAGCCTCCGGCCTTCCCGACCCGACAACCGGAGCCTTCATGGACGACGCCTATACGGTTCAGACCAGCGCCCACGAGACGTCCGAGGCCGACGGCCTCGAACAGCTGCTGGCCCTGAAGGACGCCGACACCTTCGCCGTGGCCGACGGCTGGGGCGACATGAAGGGCGGCGCCGACGGCCTGTTCGTCAATGACACCCGCATCCTGTCGCGCCTGCTGCTGACCGTCGGCCAGGCGCGGCCGTCGAGGCTGAGTTCCGGCGTCAGCCAGGACAATGTCTATTTCACCTGCCACTCGACCAACCGGCCCCTGCCGCCCATGGGCGGCCGATCGGCCCCGGCGGGCGTTCTGCACATCGAGCGGCGCCGCTTTGTCCGGGACCAGCGGCTGTTCGAACGGGTGCGGATGGCCAACCACGGTGTCGAGGACGTGCTGCTGCCGCTGACGCTCGAGTTCGCGGCGGATTTTGCGGACATCTTCCAGGTGCGCGGGACGTGGCGGGAAAAGCGCGGCCGGGCCGAGACGCCGGTGCATGACGGGCGGCGCGTGACCTTCGCCTATGTGGGGCTGGACGAGGTCCGGCGGACCAGCTGCCTGGCCTTCTCCGAGCCGCCGGCGCGGCTGACGGGATCGCGGGCGGAGTTCATGTTCAGCCTGCCCCGGGGCCGACGCTGCGACCTGTATATCGAATGCGGGCCGGATCGTTGCGAACAGCCGGGCGCCGCACGCTATCGCCAGAACGCGGTCCAGGCGCGGCTGGCCATGCGCGCCCGGCGGCGGCGCGGAGCCTCCCTGCGCGGTCCGCGCAGTCCGCGCTTCAACGACTGGCTGGACCAGAGCCGCGCCGACGTCGCCCTGCTGACCACCGACCTGCCGACGGGGCCCTACCCCTATGCGGGCGTGCCGTGGTTCTCGACGCCGTTTGGACGCGACGGGATCATCACCGCCTGGCAGATGCTTTGGCTTGATCCGTCCCTGGCGCGCGGGGTGCTCACCTATCTGGCCATGCGCCAGGCCACGGAGGCCTCGGCCTTCCAGGACTCGGCGCCGGGCAAGATCATGCACGAGACCCGCGGCGGCGAGATGAGCGCGCTGGGAGAGGTGCCGTTCGGCCTCTATTACGGCGGGGTCGACACCACCCCGCTGTTCGTGGCCCTGGCCGGGGCCTATGCGCGGCGGACGGGGGATTTCGCCCTGATCCGCCAGCTGTGGCCCAATCTGATCGCGGCCGTCGGCTGGATGAAGGACTATGGCGACGTCAAAGGCGACGGCCTGATCAGCTATCAGCGCGCGGCCGAGACGGGCCTGTCGAACCAGGGCTGGAAGGACTCGGAGGATTCCATCTTCCACGCCGACGGCCGCTTTCCCAAGGGGCCGGTCGCCCTGCTGGAGGTGCAGGGCTATGCCTACGCCGCCTGGCGGGCGATGGCGGATCTGGCGACTACCCTGGGCGACGACCGGCAGGCCGAATGGGCGGGCCAGGCCGAGCGCGTGCGCGCCCTGGTCGAGGACCGGTTCTGGATGGAGGACGAGGGCTTCTACGCCATCGCCCTCGATGGCGACGGCGAACAGTGCCGCTCGATCGGGTCCAACGCCGGCCATCTGCTGTTCACCGGCCTGCCCTCGCCCGACCGCGCGAAACGGGTGACCAAACGCCTGCTGGGCGCGGAGTTCCGCTCGGGCTGGGGCGTGCGCACCCTGGCCACGGGCCAGCCGCGCTTCAATCCGATGAGCTATCACAACGGCTCGGTCTGGCCGCACGACACGGCCATGGCGGCGGCGGGCATGGCCCGCTATGGCGAGCGCCGGGCGGTGGCCCTGCTGCTGGGCGAGATCTACGCCTCGGCGAGCCATTTTCACATGCGCCTGCCCGAACTGTTCTGCGGCTTCGAGCGCCAGACGGGCGAGGCGCCGATCGCCTATCCGGTCGCCTGCCTGCCCCAGGCCTGGGCCGCGGGGTCGGTGTTCCTGATGCTGCAGTCGGCCCTGGGGATCGAGATCGATGCGGTCGCCGGGATCGTCCAGGTCGACGCTCCGGTCCTGCCCGCCGGCATCGACCGGCTGAACGTCACCAATCTGCAGGTCGGCGACGGGGTCGTCGACCTGGCCTTCCAGCAGGTCGGGAACCATACGGTGGTGGTCCCGCGGCGCCGCGAGGGTCCGGTGTCGGTGCGGACGGTCGGCTAGCCCAGCGCCCTTTCCAGCGCCTTGCGGAAGACGGTCGGCAGACCGGCGAGGGCCTCGTCCGGATCGGTCCAGAGGAAGTCGCCCTCCCCTGTCGCCGTCCGCACGGTCAGGGTCAGGGAAAAATGGGTGAAGACGTGCTCGACCGAGCCGGCGTCGCGCCAGTCCGCCGCGACCGGCGGCGTCGCCGGGCCGGGCGTCCCGCTCCAGTCCGATGTCGGCAGGCCGGTCATCCCGCCCAGCAATCCCCTGTCCGGCCGCCGCACCAGGGCGACCCGCCCGCCGGCGTCGCGCAGGACCCAGGCGGCGCCGGTGCGGTGCGGGCGGTCGGCCTTCCTTGTCTTCAGCGGATAGCGTTCCGGCGCGCCGGACTTGTAGCCCGCGCACCACGATGTCAGCGGGCACAGCATGCACAGCGGCTTGCCCGGGCGGCAGACCGTGGCGCCAAGATCCATCAGGGCCTGGGCCCAGTCCCCGGGCCGGTGCTCCGCCACCAGCGACCCCGCCAGGCGGCGCAGTTCGGGTTTGGCGGCCGGCAGGGGCGTCTCCACAGCGAACAGTCGGGCCATGACCCGCTCGACATTGCCGTCGACGACATTGGCGGGCCGGTCGAAGGCGATGGCGGCCACGGCGGCGGCCGTATAGGCGCCGACCCCGGGCAGGGCCAGCAGGGCCGCCTCCGTGTCGGGAAAGACGCCGCCGTGCTCGCCGGCCACGGCGCGGGCGCAGGCCAGCAGGTTGCGGGCGCGGGCGTAGTAGCCGAGCCCCGCCCAGGCGGCCATGACGTCGCTGTCGGCCGCCGCCGCCAGATCGCGCACGGTCGGCCAGCGGGCGGTGAAGGCCTGGAAATACGGCGTCGCATGCGCGGTGGTGGTCTGCTGCAGCATCACCTCGGACAACCAGACGCGATAGGGGTCGGGCGCCGCGGTCCCGGGCGCCGCGCGCCAGGCCAGGGTCCGCCCGTGAACGTCGTACCAGTCCAGCAGGGCGGCGCGGAGATCGGAAACGTCAGTCGGGACGGAGGGCATTCCGCGCGCTATAACCCGGAAATGCCCCGCACGCTGCCCACCGACGCCGAGGTTCGCGAAATCCTGTCACGTCGGCGCACGCGTCCGGCGCCCCGGCCCACCCCCCGGGCCGGCCGGGCCCTGCAGGGGCTGATCAAGGAATTGGATGCAAGGTTCGGGCGCGGCGCCTCGGCCCTGGAGCCGCGCTGGAGCGAGATCGTCGGCGACCGGCTGGCCCGGGTCACCCGGCCGCAGAAGCTGACGCGCGGCCGGGGCGGCGCCGGCGGGACGCTGGAGTTGCGGGTCGCCGGCCCCGCCGCCCTGCTGGTGCAACACCAGTCCGAGGATATCCTGGCCCGGGTGAACCTGTTCCTCGGCGCCGGCAGCGTTGACAAGCTCAGGATCGCCCAGGGCCCGGTCAAGCCGCCGCCCTCCGTCGCGGCCCCGCCCCGGCGCCGGTCCGTCGCCCCGCCCCTGCCCGCCCATGCGGAGGCTGAGCTCAAGGCCGCCCTGAACGGCGCGCCGGAGGGGCTGAAGGGGGCGCTGGAGCGTCTGGGCCGGGCGGTGCTGGCCGACCCCGACAAGGGCCGCGACCGTTCGGGCCGTTGACAAAACTTCGCCGTTTCTGTTGTCGAAAGTGCTGAGGCGCGCGCATTCAGGGGAATCGCGCAAAACTGCCCCATCCGTCGCCCATTGAGGAATACGCCATGAGCGCCACGATCAAATACGCCGCCATGAGCCGCCGCGCGGCCATGACCGCCGCGGCCCTCGCCTCGATGGCGGTTCTGGCCGGGTGCGGCGGGGGCGGCGCCGGCGACGCGGCCACGGGCGATATGGCCCTGGGCGCGCCCGAGGGGGCCAAGGTCACCGTCGTCGAATACGCCTCGGTCACCTGCGGCCACTGCGCCGCCTGGCACGAAGAGACCTGGCCCGCCTTCAAGGCCGCCTATGTCGACACCAACAAGGTCCGCTTCGTGTTCCGCGAGCTGCCGACCGGGCCCGTCAATGTCGCCGTCGCCGGCTTCATGATCGCCCGCTGCGCCGGCGAGGACAAATATTTCGACGTCGTCGGCAACATCATGTCCAGCCAGCGCGAATGGCAGCAGGGCGTCAACCCGCGCGACACCCTGTTCCGGGTCGGCAACGGCGCGGGCCTGAACAACCAGCAGATCCAGGCCTGCATCAGCGACCCCGAGGGCCTCGCGGCCTCGGAAGAACGGGCCCAGGCCGCGCTCAAGGCGGGCGTGACCGGCACCCCGTCCTTCTTCGTCAACGGCGTCCAGGTGACGTCGCCCGGAAGCTCCGGCGCCTCCCTGGCCGACCTGTCGGCCGCCATCGACGCCGAACTGGCCAAGGGCTGACCGCGCCCGTGTCCCCGCTGCGGCGCTCCCTGCTGATCCTGGCGCTGGCGCTTCTGGCGCCGGCCGCCGGGGCCTCGGCCCTGAACTGGGACGCGGCCGCCGCGCGCCAGACCCTGGCCCCGGTGACCTCGGCCGACCGCAGCATCGGACGCGCCGACGCGCCCGTCACCGTGGTCGAATACGCCTCCTTCTCCTGCAACCACTGCGCCGACTGGCATCGGTTCGTCTATCCGGCCTTCAAGACGCGGTTCATCGACACCGGCCAGGTCCGGCTGGTGTTCCGCAACTTCCCGACCCTGCCCGAGGACATGTCCCTGCCCGGCGCCGCCCTGGCGCGGTGCGCGGCGCCGGAGCGGTTCTTCGACGTCGCCTCGGCCCTGATGCTGGGACAGGAAACGGTCTTCCGCGGCGGCGACCGCGAGGACTGGTACGCGCCCGCCATCGCGGTCAGCGGCCGCACCAAGGCCCAGATCGACGCCTGCGCCGCCACCCCCGCGACGCGCGCGGCCATCAACCGCGACATCGAAAGCGCCCATGCCGCCGACGTGCACGGCACGCCGGCCTTCTTCGTCAACGGCCGCCGGGTGACGGACCGCTCCCTGGGCGGGCTGGAGGTCGCGATCCGGGCGGCCGCCGCGGGCCAGTGACCGCGTAGGGACCGATGGAGTTCCAGCGCCTCCGGCTCGTGGGCTTCAAGTCCTTCGTCGACCCGGCCGAGGTGCATATCGAGCCGGGCCTGACGGGCGTGGTCGGCCCCAATGGCTGCGGCAAGTCCAATGTGCTGGAAGGCCTGCGCTGGGTGATGGGGGCCAACTCCGCCAAGGCCATGCGCGGCCAGGGCATGGACGACGTCATCTTCGCCGGCGCCGCGGACCGTCCGCCGCGCAACCACGCCGAAGTCCAGCTGACCATCGACAACGCCCAGCGCCGGGCGCCCCAGCCCTTCACCGACAGTCCGGTGCTGGAGGTGTCGCGCCGCATCGACCGCGGCCAGGGCTCGACCTATCGCATCAACGGCAAGGAGGTGCGGGCGCGGGACGTGCAGCTGCTGTTCGCCGACGCCTCGACCGGCGCCAACAGCCCGGCCCTGGTCCGCCAGGGCCAGATCAGCGAACTGATCGCCGCCCGCCCGCAGAACCGCCGCCGCATCCTCGAGGAGGCCGGCGGGGTGGCCGGGCTGCACACCCGGCGGCATGAGGCCGAGCTCCGGCTGAAGGCGGCCGAGACCAATCTCGAACGGCTGGACGACATCGGCCGCGAACTGGAGACAACCCTGACCCGGCTGAAGCGCGAGGCGCGGCAGGCCGAGAAATACCGCAAGATCTCCGCCGAGATCCGCGCCCTTCAGGCGGCCCTCCTGTATGTGCGCTGGAACGACGCACGACTGGCGGCCGAGGCGGCGGCGGCCGAGCTGGCCGAGGCCGAACGGGCCGTGGGCGCGGCCGCGACGGCCTCCAGCCGGGCCCAGACGGCGGCCCTGGCGGCGCAGGAGGCGCTGAAGCCCGCGCGCGAGGAGGACGCGGTGGCCGGGGCCCTGCTGCACCGGGCCAGCCTGGAACGCGACCGGCTGGACATGGCCGAACAGGCCGCCCGCGCCGAGGTCGAGCGGCTGACCGCCGAGGCCGCCCGCATCGCCGCCGACATTGAGCGCGAGACGGCCATGGCCGGCGACGCCTCGGACGAACTGGCCCGGCTGGGCGCGGCGCTGGAAACCCTGACCGCCGAGATCGCCGGGGCCCCGACCCGCGGCCCCGAACTGGACGCCGCCCTCGCCGCCGCCGAGGATGCGCGCAAGGCCGCCGACGCCGAGGTCGAGCGCGTGGCCGGGGCCGCCGCCTCGGTCGAGGCCCGGGTCAACGCCGAGAACGCCCGCAAGCGCGACGCCGAGGCCCGGGTGGCGCGGGCCGAGGCGCAGCTGGCCTCGGCGCTGTCCGAACGCGCGGCCCTGGGCCCGTTGGAAACGCCCGAGATCGGGGCGGCCAAGGCCGCGCTGGAAACCGCCCAGGCCGAACTGGCCGCCGCGCGGGCGGCGGTCGAGGCGACTGAGACCGAACGCGGCGACCGCGCCCGGACCGAGGCCGAGGCCCGCACGGCGGCCCGCGCCGCCGAGGACCGGCTGGGCCGGCTGCAGACAGAGGCGCGTGGCCTTGCCCAACTGCTGGTGCAGGGCCGGCGCGAATACCCGCCCGCGCTCGACCGGGTCCAGGCCGACAAGGGCTATGAGGCGGCTTTGGCCGCCGCGCTCGGCGACGATCTGGATGCCGCGCTCGACCCGAAGGCCGCCGCCTACTGGGCCGGCGCCGAGGCGCCCGCCCCCGCCTGGCCGGGCGGGGTGCAGCCGTTGGCCGACCATGTCTCCGCTCCGGATCAGTTGAAGGCCCGCCTCGCCCTGTGCGGCGTGGCCCCGGCCGGCGAGATCGAACATCTGGCCCGGGCCCTGCCGGTCGGCGCCCGTCTGGTCACCGTCGCCGGCGACCTGTGGCGCTGGGACGGCTTCGTCCAGCGCGCCGAGGCCCCGCGGCCGGCCGCCGTCCGGCTGGCGCAACGCACGCGGCTGTCGGAGCTGGAAACCGAGATCGACGCCGGCAAGCCGGCGCTGGAGGCGGCGCAGGCGGCGCTCAAGAGCGCGACCGAGGCCTTCCGGGCGGCGGAGGAGACGGTCAAGACCGCCCGCGCCGCCCCCTTCCCATTGGACAAGGCCGTCACCGCCGCCCGTGATCGCGTGGAAAGCCTTGGCCGCGATCAGGCGCGCAGGGAGGCGCGAGCCCTCGCGCTGGACGAGACGATCGCGCGCCTGGGCGCAGAGGTCGAGGCGGCGCGGGCGGCCCTGGTCGAGGCGCAGGGGGCGGACGCCCCGTCCGAGACCCTCGACGGCCTGCGCGCCGAACTGGCGGCGGCGCGGACGGCGGCCGACGCGGCGC
>JBKBQO010000014.1:0-43043 GCA_046292645.1 Brevundimonas sp. | reverse complement strand
CACACCCCCCCCCCCCCCTCCCCCCCGCCCCCCCCCCCCCCCACCACCCCCCGCCCCCCCCCCCCCCCGCCCGCCCCCCCCGCCCCCCCCGCGGGGCGCGGCGGGCGGCCGTCCGCGGCGGCCGAGACGCCCGCGGTCGCGGCCCCGGGCAAGCGCAAGCCGGCCGAGGCGGCGCGGCTGGTGGCCACGGTGATCGCCGAACTGGACGAGGATGGCGACGGCTGGGTTACCGTCAGCGGCCTCGGCGACCGGCTGCGCAACGCCTATCCCGACTTCGACCAGCGCACCTACGGCCACGCCAAACTGTCCGACCTGCTGAGGGCGACGGGCCGGTTCGAGGTCCAGACCGGCGCCGCCGGCGGGGCCATGCGGATCCGCGACAAGGCGTGAGGGCAGGGGGGCTAGAAGGTGATGACCGTCCGCACCGTCCGCCCGTCGGCCAGATCATCGAAGGCCGCATTGATGTCCGCCAGGGCGATCGTCCCGCTCAGCAGCCGGTCCACCGGCAGCCGCCCCTGCCGGAACAGGGCGACATACCGGGGAATGTCCCGCGCGGGCACGCAGGTGCCGATGTACGACCCCTTCAGGGTCCGCTCCTCGGCCACCAGCTGCACCACATTGACCGCCAGCGCCGCCTCGGGCGGGGGCAGGCCGGCCGTCACCGTGGTCCCGCCCCGCCGCGTCATCCGCCACGCCGCCTCCAGCGCCCGCACCGAGCCGGCCATCTCGAACACGAACTCGGCCCCGCCCCCGGTCAGGGTCTGCACCTGCTCCACGGCGTCCGCCTCCCCGGCGTTGACGGTCAGGACCGCCCCCAGCGATCGGGCCAGCGCCAGCTTGTCCTCGCTCAGATCGACCGCCACCACCGGACTGGCCCCCGCCGCCAGCGCGCCCAGCACCGAGGCCAGGCCGACCCCGCCCAGACCAACCACGGCGACCGACTGTCCCGCCTTCACCCCCGCCGTATTGACCACCGCCCCGACGCCGGTCAGCACAGCGCAGCCGAACAGGGCCGCATGGGCGAACGGCAGATCGCGATCGACCTTCACCAGCGACCGCCGCGAGACGACGGCGTGGGCCGCGAAGGCGGAGCAGCCCAGATGATGATTCAGCGCCCCCGCCCCGTCATGCAGTCGCCGTCCGCCCGCCAGCAGCTCGCCCTTGCCGTTGGCCGCCGCCCCCGGCTCGCACAGGGCGGGCCGGCCGCCGGCGCACGGCTGGCAATGGCCGCAGCTGGGCATGAAGACCATGACCACGTGATCCCCGATCTCGAGGTCCGTCACCCCCTCGCCCAGGGCCTCGACCACCCCCGCCGCCTCATGGCCCAGGGCCATGGGCAGCGGCCGCGGGCGGTCGCCGTTGATGACGCTGAGATCGGAATGGCACAGGCCCGCGGCCTTGACGGCGACCAGGACCTCGTCCCGCCCGGGCGGGTCAAGGGTCACGGTCTCCAGCGCCAGCGGCCGGCTGTCGGCATAGGGGCGGGCGGCGCCCGAGGTTCTCAGAACGGCGGCGAGGGTCTGCATGCAAGCGACGCTAGGCGCTTGACGCCGCGTCCGCCAAGCCCAAGGCTGACCGGTGAAGCGCGCGCCAGACGCGCTCAGGCAGCAAGCCGCCGCGCGGCGAGCGTTAGCGCACCACACAGGGAGACCTTATGACCGGAACCATCGAACGCACGAAGCGCAGCGACTACCGTCGCTTCCAGGCTATTTCGACGCGCTGGATGGACAATGACGTCTACGGCCACGTCAACAATGTCGTCTATTATTCGTGGTTCGACACTGCGGTGAACCGCCTGCTGGTCGTCAACGGCGTGATCGACATTCATGTCGGCAAGACCATCGGCCTCGTCGTGGAGACCGGCTGCCGCTATTTCACGCCGACCGCCTTTCCGGACGAGATCGAGGCCGGTGTGCGCGTGGCGCATGTGGGCACCAGCTCGGTCCGCTACGAGATCGGCCTGTTCCGCAACAAGGAACAGGAGGCCGCGGCCGTCGGCTATTTCGTCCACGTCTATGTGGATCGCGATTCGAAGCGGCCGGTGCCGGTGGACGACAAGATGCGCGGCTTCCTGGACTCGTTGAAACCCTAGTCGTCCAGCCGCCCCATCAGGGCCAGGGCGCCGACGGCGGTCAGCACGCCCAGGGCGAAGGCGGCGACGATGGCGCCGGTGGCGACGGCGGTCGGGACGGTGACGGGGCGGGCCTCGTACCATTCGACGATGTCGGCCTCGTTGAGATCGTCATCGGCATAGGCCTTGGCGTCATAGAGGACATCTTCGGCGGTCATGGTCAGGCTCCGGCTGCTGGTGGGGAAAAGCTGTAGCGCAGCAGAGGTTCCTGAACCGTGACAGCGCCGCCGCCATCGGCTAGACGCGCCGGTCACGACACGGCCTCGCTCAAGCAGCGATCGGCCGCGCCGAGAGCGTTAGCGCCCATCCTCATGAGACCTCACCCATGGCCGGCCATTCCAAATACAAGAACATCATGCACCGTAAGGGGCGCGCCGACGCCCAGCGGTCGAAACTGTTCTCCAAACTGTCCCGCGACATCACCGTGGCGGCCAAGCTGGGCATGCCCGATCCGGCCATGAACCCGCGCCTGCGTCTGGCCGTCAACAACGCCAAGGCCGAAAGCCTGCCGCGCGACGTGATCCAGCGCGCCATCAACAAGGCCGCCGGCGGCGACGTCGATACGATGGAGGAGGTCCGCTACGAGGGCCGGGGTCCGGGCGGGGTCGGCATCATCGTCGAGGCCCTGACCGACAACCGCAACCGTGCGGCGTCCAACATCGGCGCGGCGTTCAAGAAGAACGGCGGGGCGCTGAGCGAGATGAACTCGGTCGCCTTCATGTGGAACCGCGTCGGCCGCATCATCTATCCGGCCGAGGCCGGCACCGAGGACGCGGTCATGGAGGCCGCCATCGAGGCGGGCGCCCAGGACGTCGAGAGCGATCTGGTCAAGCCGGACATCTACGAGGACGCCCCCGGCCACACCATCTGGACCAGTTTCGAGGACCTGAACGAGGTGGCCGAGGCCCTGTCGAAGATCCTCGGCGACGCCAAGTCCACCGCCCTGGTCTGGCGTCCCCAGACCGAGGTCCCGGTCACGGGCGAGGCGGTCGGCACGCTGATGAAGCTGCTGGACGCGCTGGACGCCGAGGACGATGTCCAGAACGTCTATTCGAACGAGGACATCTCGGACGAGGACCTGGCCAAATACGCGGGCTGACCGGAACGGCCGGCGCCCGGGCGGGTTAGGGCAGGCGAACCGCAACGCTTGACCCCGGACCCCGCATGGACATCACCCAGCTGATCCTCGACGATCACGCCGAACAGCGCCGCCTGTTCGCCATCCTCGAGCAGATCGATCCGACCGACGTCGACGCCCTGACCCAGGTCTGGAGCCGCCTGTCCGCCTTCCTCGATGTTCACGCCGAGGCCGAGGAGCGCTTCTTCTATCCCGAGCTTCTGAAGGTCGGACAATCGGCCAATGACGCCGAAGGCGACGACGCCGGCCCCGAGACCGAAGACGCCATCGAGGACCACAACAAGCTGCGCGACGCGGTCAAGGCGGTGGAGAAATACCCCGTCGGCACGGGCGCCTGGATCGAGGCGGTCGGCAAGGCCAATGTCGTCAATTCGAAACACATGGGCGAGGAAGAGCGGCAGGGCCTGACCGACTTCCGCCGCCACGCCCCGGTGCAGACCCGCCACGAACTGGCGGTGAAATTCGCGGCGTTCGAGGCCGGGCACATCACGGGGGTCAAGCCGGTGAACAAGGACCCGGAAGCCTATGTCGAACAACACGGTTGAGCGCGCCTCGACCGCGCCCTGACCGGCGGCGGAACGCTCCGCTGTATCCGTCCGTTGGCTGACGATGGACTTGACCGACCTCCCCGCCTTCGCCCTTCCCCTGCTGGCCGCGGTCGTAGCCGGCGGCCTGATCGGGCTGGAGCGCGAGTGGCGCGGCCGCGCCGCCGGCTTCCGCACCCACATCCTCGTCTGCCTCGCCTCGGCCCTGCTGATGGAGGCGGCGGTTTCCCAGGGCGCGTGGCGGTTCATCCCCCTGGCCGGTACCGAGATCGTCAGCGACCCGACCCGGATGGCGCACGGCGTGCTCACCGGCATCGGCTTCCTGTGCGCCGGCGTGATCTTCCGCACCGGCTTCTCGATCCACGGCCTGACCACCGCGGCCTCGCTCTGGATCACCGCGTCGATCGGCGTGCTGTTCGGCGTCGGCCTCTATGCGCTCGGCGCCGTGGGCACGGCCCTGACGCTCGCGGTCCTAGTCGGGCTCCGGATCGTCAACGCCCGGCTGCCGCAGACCTCGGTGGTCGACGCCGCGGTGGTCTGGCGGCGCGCCGATCCGGACGCCGAGACGCGGATCGAGACGGCGCTGGCCGACGTCGACCGCGATCGCCGCGCGGACCGGTTCGAGCTCATCGAGGGCGGCGAATGCGTGCGGCGCACCTTCCGTCTCACGGTCCAGGGCGACTCGGCGCTGAAGGCGCTGGCCGCCCGCCTGCGGTCGGTCGACGGCGTGACCGGCTACAGTCTGGACCCTCGCGACGACTGACCCTCGGACGGCCGCCCGAACCGGGCGCTTGACCTGCCCCCTCCGAATGCCGACTTCAGGGTCGGCTCCCCCCGTCCGCTCTGAAGGAAATTCGCCATGCAAGGCTTCATCGACAACATCGAGACCCTGACCACCGAAAACACCGACTTCCGGCGGGTCCTCTACACCGGCAAATACCTGCAGCTAGTGCTGATGGCGCTCAAGCCGGGCGAGGAGATCGGCGAGGAGGTCCACGACGACCACGACCAGTTCTTCCGCATCGAGGGCGGATCGGGTGAGGTCCTGATCGACGGCAAGCGCACGCCGATCAAGGACGACGACGCCATCATCGTGCCCGCCGGCGCCCGCCACAACGTCTTCAACACCGGCGACGCCCTGCTGACCTTCTACACCCTCTACGGCCCGCCCGAGCACCGGGAGGGCGTGGTTCGCGCCACCAAGGCCGAGGCCGAGGCGAAGGAAGAGCATTTCGACGGCGCGACGACGGAATAGACCCCGTCCTTGATCACTGCACGTCGGCGGGCGTAGGTTGAAAAATTCGTCAGCCGCCGGAGTGAATTGTGAGCATAGACTGGGCCCTGATCCTGCCGGTTCTGGCGGCCATGACGGCCGGGGGCCTGATCGGGGTCGAGCGGACCTATCACGGACATCCCGCCGGGTTCCGCACGCACATCCTTGTATGCCTGACGTCCTGCCTGCTGATGCTGGCGGCGATGCATCAGTCCACCTGGGCCTTCACCGCCCTGCCGGGCCAGACGGTGGTGATCGATCCGACGCGGATGTCGCACGGCCTCCTGACGGGCATCGGCTTTCTCTGCGCCGGGGTGATCTTCCGCGAAGGGTTTTCGGTTCACGGCCTGACCACGGCGGCCTCGCTCTGGGTGACCTCGGCGATCGGGGTCCTGTATGGCGTCGGCATGGTCGAACTGGCCCTGCTGGGCTCGGGCGCGACCCTGGCGGTCCTCGCCGTGCTCCGTCTGCTGGACGCCAAGCTGCCGCATGTCGGCGTGATGGACGTGACCCTGAGCTGGAAGCGGGGCGAGGCCCCCAGCGGTCTGGCGGTCCGCGACCTGCTGCGCAGCCGGGGCATCAAGGTCGTCCGTCTCGGCCATGTCATGAGCCATGACGGCGCGGTCCACGAGCATCATGTGAAGGTCAAGGGCGCCATGCCGATCGACGTCGACGGCCTGGTGAGCCACCTTGGCGGTCAGGCGGGCCTGGCCGGCTTCTCGATCCTGCCGCGCGAGGAGTGACGCCGGTCATTGTTCGTCAACCTCGTTTGAGGCATGACTGGAACGAATGACGAACACACTGATTCAGAATGGGGCCACCCGCATCCTCGGTCTGGACCCCGGCCTGCGCCGCACCGGCTGGGGCGTGATCGTGGCCGAGGGGTCGCGCCTGCGCTGGATCGCTCATGGGGTGATCGCCCCGCCCGAGGCCGCGCCATTCAGTGAGCGGCTGCTGTTCCTGCTGGAGGCGGTGGGCCGGGTCTGCGCCGACCACGGCTGCGACGAGGCGGCGATCGAGGAGGTGTTCGTCAACATGAACCCGGTCTCGACCCTGAAGCTGGGCCACGCCCGGGCGGCGGTGATGCTGGCCCCGGCCCGGCACGGGCTGTCGGTGGCGGAATATTCGCCCAATCTGATCAAGAAGGCCGTGGTCGGCGCCGGCCACGCCGACAAGACCCAGATCGCCTTCATGGTGAAACGGCTGCTGCCCGCCGCCGGCGACGTGAAGGCCGACGCCGCCGACGCCTTGGCCGTGGCCCTGACCCACGCCCAGCTGCGCAAGCGGGCCCTCATGGCCCTGCGGGGGGCGGCATGATCGGCCGGCTCAGGGGCGTGTTGGCCGAGGTGGAGACCGACCACTGCCTGATCGACTGCGCCGGCGTCGGCTATGTCGTGGTCTGCGGCGCCCGCACCCTGCAGCGGCTGCCCGCACCCGGAGACGAGGCGACCCTGCATATCGAGAGCAGCTGGAACGCCGAAAGCGGCCCGCGCCTGTACGGCTTCCTGAGTCGGGACGAGCGCCGCGCCTTCACCACACTGACCGCCATCCAGGGCGTCGGCCCCAAGGCCGCCCTGTCGGTGCTGGACGTCCTGCCGCCGGGCGAGCTGGCCGGGGCGGTGGCGCGCGAGGACAAGGCGGCGGTGGCCCGCGCCAACGGCGTCGGCCCCAAACTGGCCCTGCGCATCGTCACCGAGCTGAAGGGCAAACCGCTGGGCGACGCCTCCTTCACCCCGTCCGCCCCTGGCGTCCATGCGGAGCTCGCTCCCCCGACGCCCAGCGTGACCGGCGAGGCCGTCTCGGCCCTGCTGGGTCTCGGCGTGGCCGAGGTCAACGCCCGCCGCGCCGTCGACCAGGCCCTGATCCGGCTCGGGGATGAGGCCGAGCTGTCGGCGGTCATCCGCGCGGCCTTGCAGGAGCTGGGACGGTGAAGATGTTCCCCTCTCTCCGCTCATCCCGGCGAAAGCCGGGACCCAGTGCTTTGGGTGATGCAATCATCGGCCCGGCCCGCGGGGCGGTTGTCCTGAAGCGTCGGCGTCAAGCTGGACAGAACGGGGTCCCGGCTTTCGCCGGGAAGGGCGGGTATGAGCATGACTGAGGACAGGCTGGTGGATCCATCGCCCGCCCCCGGCGAAACCCACGACCGCGCCCTGCGGCCGCAGACCCTGTCGGAGTTCGTCGGTCAGGAGCAGGCCAAGGGCAATCTCAAGGTCTTCATCGACGCCGCCCGCGGCCGCGGCGAGTCGCTGGACCACGTCCTGTTGTTCGGCCCGCCCGGCTTGGGCAAGACCACCCTGGCCCAGATCGTCGCCCGGGAACTGGGCGTCGGCTTCCGCGCCACCTCAGGCCCGATCCTCGCCAAGGCCGGCGACCTTGCGGCCATTCTGACCAATCTGGAACCGCGCGACGTCCTGTTCATCGACGAGATCCACCGGCTGGCCCCGACGGTCGAGGAGATCCTCTATCCGGCCATGGAGGATCATGTGCTGGACCTGATCATCGGCGAGGGGCCGTCGGCGCGCTCGGTGCGGATCGACCTGGCCCCCTTCACCCTCGTCGGCGCCACCACCCGCGCCGGCCTGCTGGCCACGCCGCTGCGCGACCGCTTCGGCATCCCCCTGCGGCTGGAGTTCTACACGCCCGAGGAGCTGGTCCGGGTCATCACCGGGGCGGCGCGCAAGCTCGGTCTGGCCGTCAACGACGAGGGCGCGCGCGAGATCGCCAGCCGGTCGCGCGGCACCCCGCGCGTGGCCGGGCGGCTGCTGCGTCGGGTGCGCGACTTCGCCGAGGCGGAAGGGGCCGCGGTCATCGACCGGATCGTCGCCGCCCGCGCCCTGTCTCGGCTGGAGATCGACGAGGCCGGCCTAGACGCCAACGACCGCCGCTTCCTCAAGGCCCTGATCGAAAACTACGGCGGCGGGCCGGTCGGCATGGACACCCTGGCCGCCGCCATCGCCGAGGCGCGCGACTCGGTCGAGGACGTGATCGAGCCCTATCTGCTGCAACAGGGCTTCATCCAGCGCACCCCGCGCGGCCGCATGGCCTGTGCGAGGGCCTATGCCCATCTGGGGCTGACGGAGCCGCCGAAACCGCCAACGGCCGGGCAGGGCGCCCTGTTTGAATGACCGTCTCGTTCGACCCGGCGAAGGACGCGATCAATCGCGCCAAGCATGGGTTGTCGCTCGCCGAGGCCGAGCGGGGCGACTGGACGGCGGCCTTCATCGCCCTCGACGACCGGAGGGACTACGGCGAGCTTCGGTGGTATGCTTACCTGCCGATCGACGGCCGGGTCCACGTCGTCGTCTACACCGAACGGGATGACGTGACCCGTATCATCAGTCTGCGCCGGGCCAACCCGCGCGAGGTCGCAAAGTATGA
This sequence comes from Brevundimonas sp., assembly GCA_046292645.1. Taxonomy (GTDB): domain Bacteria; phylum Pseudomonadota; class Alphaproteobacteria; order Caulobacterales; family Caulobacteraceae; genus Brevundimonas. The sequence continues at coordinate 34,578 of JBKBQO010000014.1, read as the reverse complement.
CGAACTCAACCGCTGACATCGTTGATGATCCCGACAACCCCGAGCTGACGGACCGGGATATCGCCCGCATGCGTCCGGCCCGCGACGTTCTCTCGGCCGCGGCCTACAGCCGTCTCACCGGCGCCAGCGAGGTCGCGCTGAACCTGCCCGCGGCGACCATCCAGGCCTTCGCCGAAGAGGGCGAGGACTGGCGCGAGCGGATGGCCGAGGCCCTGACCGAGGCGGCGCGAAAGAAGCGCGCCGCCTGATCGGCCGCTACGGCTGGGTCGGACTGAAGCGGAAATTCATCGCCTGGATGGTCGCCGGCGAGGTCGGGGCCAGCAGCAGCCGCCCCTCGACCACCCCCTGTTCGCAGACCCAGCGGAAGGTCCCGGACAGGGCCCCCGTCGGGGTAATCGGCGCGCCCGTCTCGCAGGCGCCGGCGTCAGCCTTCAGCAGGGCGAACATCGTCCGCCAGTTCTCGGCCGACCGATCCATGAGGAAATTCATCGCCAGCCTGTCTTCCGCGATCGCCACATCCCCTTCGGCCCAGATGCGCCCGAGATCGGCGTAGCGTTCGCCCAGGACGGCGCTGGTCGCGACAGCGCGGACGGGCGCGAGACCGCCCCGCACCAGCAGGGAGGCCGCCTCGATCAGCGGGGCCGCCGGCCCGGCATAGGTGCGGTTGGAGAAGGCGAACAGCCCCGTCCCCCGTTCGGGCAGCAGGATCATGTAGGAGCCGTAGCCGGGATAGCCGCCGCCGTGCGCCAGCCAGACGCCCAGCTCGCAGTCGGCATTGGCCTGCAGCCCCATGCCATAGGCGCCCGCGCCTGCGCAGGGCTGGCCGTCGGCGCCGGTGCGGCTGCGGGCCGCGACGAAATTCGAGCCCTGGGCCATTTCGCGCACGGTCGAGCGGCGCACCGGCCCCGTTTCCGGATCGTCGCGCGCCGGCCAGGCCGACAGCAGGAAGGCGATCCAGCGGGCGTAGTCCTCGGCGCTGGTCTGAACCCCGCCCATGGAACCGAAGACGCCGTGCGCCATGTCCGGCTCGCGCGACCAGGCGTCATTCTCCCAGCGGTAGCCGAGGGCGCGGCGATCCTGCGGCGAGGCGAAGACATCGTAGCCGCTGGAGGCCATGCCCAGCGGCCGCATGATCTCGGCCTCTATGTATTGGTCATAGGGCCGGCCCGAAACGTTGGTGACGATCCGGCCCAGCAGGGCGTAGCCGAAGTTGGAATACTCAAACGCCGTCTGCGGCGCGCGGGTGAAGGGCACGCCCTCGGTCAGCATGCGGGTGAACTCGGCCTCGGTCAGCACCTGCTGCCGGTCGCCCCAGGGGTCGTCGGTGACGAAGCCGCCGGTGTGGTTCAGCAGGTCGCGGACGCGGATGCGCGGGGAATCGGCGGTGGGATAATCCCAGCCCCGCATCTCGGGGACATGGACTTCGGCGAGGTCGTCCAGCGACAGCCGGCCCTCATCGCGCAGTTTCAGGATCGCCAGGGCGGTGAAGGCCTTGGACATGGAGGCGATGCGGAACAGGGTGTCGGGCGTCACCTCGGGCCCGTCGACCGTGCGCACGCCCGCGGTGCGCAGGTGGATGATCCGTCCGTCCTGCACCACGCCATAGACCAGGCCCGGCGCGTGGGCTGACGCCTGCCAGCGATCGAAGGCGGCGTCGATCAAGGGGATCGCCTGACCGAGCGTGGCGGGCGCGGCCGCGGGCGCGGGGGCCGGCGTCTGCGCCAGTACCGGGCCGGGGTCCATCAGCGTCAGGGCCGCGGCCAGAGCCAGAATCCTGCGTCGCATCAGCGTTCTCCCCTATGAGGAGTCGAGGCTAGCATCGAGGCGGCGGCGCTCCAATCCGTCGGCCGGGCTTCACGGGCCGCCCGAAGCCCGGCATGGTCGCCGCAAGGAGGCCGCATGGCGCGACGGGCGATCCGAACCAACAGACTGATCGCCGTACTGGGGACGGCGGTGATCGCCCTGGGCGTCCTGGCGCTGTGGTTGGTCGCCCGCGGCCCGGGCTCGGGGTTCACCGAAGAGTCGGCTTCGCAGCGCGTCCTGCGCCAGGCGCGCGAGCAACTGGGCCGCTCTGCCGAGGTCCAGCTGATCGAGCCGGGCCGGGGTCGGGTGGTCTGCGGCTATATCGCCGTGACGCGGGGCGGTCCGCCCGTCGGCTTCATCTCCCGTCCCAACCGGATGCTTCTGAGCGACGACCCCTTGAACGGCGAATTCCGCGCCATGATCGCCGCCGACTGCCCCGGCTTCCCCGAGCCGCCGGCCGCGCGGGCGGCGCCGTGACCGCGTCCGATTCGCCGACCGCCGGCCGGTTCGAGGGCCGTGAGCACCGGTTGCCGGTCCGCGTCTATTACGAGGACACCGACTTCACCGGCCTGGTCTATCACGCCAACTATGTCCGCTATTTCGAGCGGGGGCGGTCGGACTGTCTTCGGCTGATGGGGATCGGCCACGCCGACTTGCTGGACGGCGACCAGCCGATGGCCTTCGTCGTCACGAAGATGGATCTGGCCTTCCTCAAGCCCGCCCGGATCGACGACGAACTGGTCGTTCGCACCCACTATGACGCCGTGAAGGGACCGCGCCTGCTGATCTCGCAGACCGTTACCCGAGGCGCCGACGTCCTGTGCCGGGCCGGGGTCGAGGTGGTCTGCATCCATATGGACGGCCGCCCGCGCCGCCCGACGCAGCGCCTGCGCGACAAGGTCGGGCCATGGCTGGCGCGCGAAGCCTGACGCTTTCGCCCGCCTGTCGCGTGCAGACAGGTGACGGCGCGGCCACACCTCGCTAGACCCGGCCTCATCCGCCACACAACCGCCACGCCCGTCCGGTGGACAGGGAGGGCCAGACTTCAGGGACGCCGTTCATGACCCTCGCCGCCGACGCCTCGATGCTCAATCCCGTGACCCTGTTCCTCGAGGCGGACATCGTCGTGAAGGCGATCATGATCGGCCTGGCCGTCGCCTCGCTGTGGTCCTGGGCCGTGATCATCGACAAGGCGGTGCGGTTCGCCTCGCTGAACCGTCAGGCCAACGCCTTCGAGGCCGCCGTGGGCTCCGGCCGATCGCTTGAGGACATCGCGGCCCAGGCGGGTCCGAATCCGGAGCACCCGCTGCCGCGCATGCTGGTCGTGGCCCTGGCCGACTGGCGCGAGGCCCGCACGCGCGGCGCCCTGAATGAAAACCAGGCCAATCTGCTGATGTCACGCATCGACCGCGCGCTGGACAGCCTGATCGCCCGCGAGGGCCAGCGGGTCGAGAACGGTCTGGGCGTGCTGTCGGTGGTGGCGACCTCCTCGCCCTTCATCGGCCTGTTCGGCACGGTCTGGGGCATCATGAACGCCTTCGGGGCCATCGCCTCCTCGGGCAACACCAATCTGACCACCGTGGCCCCGGCCATCGCCGAGGCCCTGTTCGCCACCGCCATCGGCCTGGCCGCGGCCATCCCGGCCTATATCGCCTACAACAAATTCTCCATCGACGCGGGCAAGTTCACCGGCCGCCTCGAGAGCTTCGCCGACGACCTGCAGGCCGCCGTGGCGCGTCGTCTGGGCGGACCCTCCAGCCCCGCGCCGCAACCGGCCGCTGATCATAGCCGCCGGGAGTACTGACATGGCCATGGCGGGAGGCGGCGGCGGCGGACATGTGCGGGGCCGCAGACGGCCGCGCAAACGGCCCCTCAGCGAGATCAACGTCACGCCCCTGGTGGATGTGATGCTGGTTCTGCTGATCATCTTCATGATCTCGGCCCCGCTGCTGAACGTGGCGGTGCCGGTCGAACTGCCCGAGACCGAGGCCAGCGCCGTCGAGGCGTCCGACGATCCGGTGGTCGTAACCATCCAGCGCAACGGCGAGATCTTCGTCGGCGAAAGCGAGGTCAGCTTCGATCGATTGATCCTCGCCGTGGCGGAAGACGGCGGCGCGGGGGCTCGCGAGAGGCCGGTGTCCGTCCGCGGCGACGGCCAGGCCCCCTACCAGGCCGTGGCCCGCGTCATGGCCCGGCTGTCCTCGGCCGGCTTCACCAAACTCAACCTGATCACCGACACCGCGGGCGAGACCGCGACGACGGGCGAGGAGGGCTGACGGCTTGGAAAGGCCCGGTTCCGCCCTGCTGGCCTCGATCGTCGTCCACGCCGCGGTGGTGCTGGGCGTGATCGCCTTCGGCCTGCTCGGTCACACGCGCGAACCGATCCGGATGGAGCGGACCGTTCCGGTCTCGATCATTTCCGAGTCGGTGATCGAGGCCGCCGCCGCCGACAATCCGTCCGACGAACTGGTCACTGAGGACGCCGCCACCGCGCCGGTCGAGCCGACGCCGCCCGAACCCATTCCGCCCGAGCCGGTCCCGCCCGCGCCGAGGCCGACCCCGACGTCGACCCCGACGCCGACGCCGGTGAAAAAGGCCACGCCGCCCCGACCCACCCCGCCGCGGGTCACGCCGCCGCCGCGTCCGCGACCCCAGCCGCCGCGTCCGACGCCGCCCCGGCGCGAGGAGACCCTCGACCTCGACGCCCTGGTCGGCCCGCCCCGCCCGGCGCCCCGGCCTGGCACACGGCCTCAGACGGGCCAGCAAGGGCAGGGGGCGGCCCCTCGCGCCGTCGGCCGCGCCTCGCTCCAGGCCCTTGCCGGCCAGGTCACCCCGCACTGGAACGTCAACTGCGACCAGCCCGGGTCGGATGATCTGACCATCGGCGTGCGGGTGACGCTGAACGAGCGGGGCGGCATCGTGGGCGCCCCCCGCCTCACCCAGACGCGCAACGACCCCGTGTGGCGGGCCGCCGCCGACGGGGTCCTGCGCGCCATCCGCGCCGCCGCCCCGTTCGACATGCCGTCGGGCTATGAGCAGCAGGAGCTGCCCTTCTCCTTCCGCACCGCCGCCATGTGCGGAAGCCGTTGACGATTCCGGCCCGGTCTGCGCCGTCTGACTGAATGTCGCCGCATTCAAGCCCAAGCTGGCGATTGCACGGGAGCAGGCCTGAGCGCTCGCCCCCGTTCGCCTCGATCTGGAGACTATCATGCGTCTGAAGACCCTGTTCGCGTCCGTCGCGGTGACGGCGATCTGCCTGGCCCCCGCGGTGTCGGCCCAGACGACGCCCGCGCCCCAACAGGAAGAGATCGTCGTCGACCAGGGCGTCCTGCGGGCCCTGCCCATCGCCGTGGTCAATTTCTCCGGCCAGAACGGCGCCGACCTGGGCGGGGTGATCCGCGCCAACCTCCGGCGCTCGGGCTATTTCGAGCCGCTCGATCCGGCCGGCTTCGTCGAGACCGGCCTGACCCTCGCCAACGCTCCCAACTTCCCGCAGTGGACCTCGATCGGCGCCCAGGCGGTGCTGTACGGCTCGGTCACGCCCCGGCCCGACGGCCGCAACGACTTCGGCTTCCGCCTCTACGATCCCTATCGCCAGTGTCAGCTGGTGTCCTACCAGTTCACCGCCACGCCCGAGCAATGGCGCCGCATCGGCCACAAGATCGCCGACCTGGTCTATCAGCGCATGACCGGCGAGACCGGCCTGTTCGATAGCCGCGTGGTCTTCGTCGCCGAAAGCGGCACCCAGCTGAACCGGTTGTCGCGCCTCGCCATCTCGGACCAGGACGGCTTCAACCCCGTCTATCTGACCGACGGGGCGGAGGTGATCATGTCGCCCCGCTTCTCGCTGAACGACCCCAATGAGATCACCTATGTGGCCCTCGGCCGCGACTACAGCCGCATCTATCTGTTCAATCTCTCGACGGGCCGCCGTGAGAGCCTGGGCGAGTTCGACGGCCAGGTGCTGGCCCCGCGCTTTTCCAACGACGGCTCGAAAATGGCCTTTTCGATCATTCGGGGCGGCAATACCGACGTCTATGTGATGGATCTGTCCAACCGCCAGCTGCGCCGCCTGACCAGCGACCCGGGCATCGACACCTCGCCGTCCTTCAGCCCCGACAACACCCAGATCGTCTTCACCTCCGACCGCTCCGGCAGCGCCCGCCTCTACACCATGAGCGCCGACGGTTCGGGCCAGCGGCCCATCTCGCGCGGCGGCGGCCTGTACACCGCCCCCAACTGGAGCCCGCGCGGCGACCTGATCGCCTTCACCAAACAGGGCGGCGGCCGGTTCTCGACCGGTGTCATGCGTCCCGACGGTTCGGGCGAGCGCATCCTGTCATCCAGCTATTTCGAGGAGGGTCCGTCCTGGGCCCCGAACGGCCGCTACATCATGTTCGCGCGCCAGAGCCCGGGCGGGGACACCCGCCTCTGGACCGTCGACCTGTCCGGCCGCGTCGTTTCCCAGGCCGGCTACAGCGGGCGCGGGGCCGATCCGGCCTGGTCTCCGCTGCTGGATGAACAACCCGTCGCCCTCGGCGGCGGCGGCCCGGACGCCTGTCCGACCTGACCCCTTTCGGAGCCTTTCGCTTCAAACCCGCGTTATCGTCACTGGCGAAACCGCTGGCGCGACAGTAGCAACCCTTTAAAGCCAAGCTGGAGGCTGCGACCTCCACCCAAGGAGACGATCCGATGATGAAGCCCTCGACCCTCATCCGCCTGGCCGCCGTGGGCCTGTCCGTGACCGCCATCGCCGCCTGCACGCCGCGCACCCCGGCGGACACCGGCGCCGGGAACACCGTCCCGCCGGCCGGCAACGACCAGTACAACCCCAACGGCCCCGGTCCGGTCTCGGGCGGCAACATCGGGGCCGCCGCCCCGGGTTCGGAGCAGGACTTCGTCGTCAACGTCGGCGACCGGGTCTATTTCGACCTCGACAGCTACCAGATCCGCCCCGAGGCCTATCCGCGCATGGACGCCCAGGTCGCCTGGCTGCAGCGCTATCCGTCGGTCAACATCCGGATCGAGGGCAATGCCGACGAGCGCGGCACCCGCGAATACAACCTCGCCCTCGGCGCCCGCCGGGCTGAATCGGTCCGCACCTATCTGGTCGAACGCGGCGTCAACGCCGGCCGGATCGACACCATCAGCTACGGCAAGGAGCGGCCGATCGCCGCCGGCAGCAACGAGGACGCCTGGGCGCGCAACCGCAACGCCCACACCGCCATCGTCTCCGGCGCGACCCGCTAGCGCCAGCGCGACAAAACCGGGACAGGGGGCGTCGGCGCAGGCCGGCGCCCCTTTTCTTTTGACCGCCCTGTCCTCAAAGTCCGAGAGGCTGAGCCGGGGAGCGTGCGTTGGAAATCGAGGATGTGGGCGGTGTGGTGACCGCCGGCCTGGTGGCGGGGGCGATCGAGAAGCCGACGGGAACGGCGGGCGACCACGACGCCGGGGTCTGTTCGGACTGCGGGGCGACGACCAGCGGAAATTTCTGCGCCCACTGCGGCCAACCCACCCATGTGCACCGCACCCTGCTCCACCTCGGGGAGGAGGTGCTGCACGGCGTCATGCATTTCGACGCCCGGGTCTGGCGCACCCTGCCCCTGCTGGCCCTCAATCCCGGCCGACTGACGCGGGAATGGATCCACGGTCGGCGAACCCGCTACGTCTCGCCGCTGGCGCTGTTCCTGTTCACGGTCTTCGTCGCCTTCTTCGCCTTCAGCTTCGTGCACATGCCGGACGCGGCGCTCAACCCCGTCAGCACGGTGGCCGGGGCGGAGGGCGCGGCCGAGTTCAACGCCGGGCGTCAGGAGATCGCGGCGGCCCGCGCCGAGGCGGTGACGGCGGAAGACAAGGCGGCGCTGGACATCGCCGACGGCGTCCTGGCCGGCGTCAGCGGCCAGGCGGCGAAAGCGGGCGCACCCCGGCAGGACGGCCTCGAGCCCGGCAGCTGGCAGGCCGGCGTCCGCGATCTCGCCTCCGCCGCCTACAAGGACCCCGACACCGGCCCGGCCGGGAAGAAATGGGCCAAGAAGCTCATGAACCCGGACCTGGCGCTCTACAAAATCCAGCAGACCTTCTACAAATTCGCCTTCCTTCTGATCCCCTTCTCGATCCCCTTCATGGCCCTGCTATTCCTCTGGCGGCGGCGCGCGACCCTGTATGATCACGGCGTGTTCGTGCTCTATTCGCTGACCTTCATGGTCCTGATCGGTCTGATCGCCCTCGGGCTCGGTTTCATCCATCCCTTCCTGGGCGGCCTGGCCTGGTTCGCGGTCCTGCTCGGGGCCCCCGTCCACCAGTTCGCCCAGCTGAAGGGCGGCTATGAACTGGGCTGGTTCTCGACCGTCTGGCGGTTCGTTCTGCTGCAGCTATTCTGCTTCATCGTGCTGACCCTCTTCCTCGCCACAGTGCTCTGGCTCGCGGTCGGGGTCTGATCGGCCTTGCGACCGCCCCAAATCGGTGAAAGCTAGCGACATGCCCAAGCTCCCGTCCGCCCTCCGCTCCCGCAACGCCCTGATCACCGCCCTCGGCGTGATCCTGATCGCGGGCACGACCACCGTCGTGGCCCAGACCACGCCGATGGAGCCGGTGCAGTGGGACAAGCGCCGGCTGGACCAGCTGGATCGCAATGTCCGCCGTCTGGAACGCGCCGTGACCCAGCGAAACGCCGCTGGCCAGCCGGTGATCATCGAGCCGGACCCCGAGGTCATCGCCCTGCAGGGCCGCGTCGGCCTGATGGACCGCCGCCTCGCCGATCTGGAGGCCACGGTCCAACGCGTGAACGGCGACCTCGAACGCCTGACCTTCCAGCTGGACGAGGCCGGACGCGACAACGCCGCGCTCGGCGCCCGGCTGCGCGACGCCGAAGGGCGGGTCCGCACGATCGAGGAGGCGACGGCGCGCGAGGCCGAGCTGAACGCCCCCATTCCGACCACCTCCCCGACCGGGGACGCGGCGCGCGACCTGACCGCCGCCGCCCGCCTGGCGGCCGCCGACCCGGCGCGCGGCGACCGCGCCCTGCAGACGGTCATCGCGGCCTGGCCCGACACCCCCCAGGCGCGAGAGGCCTCCAGCCGACTGGGCGACCTGCGCGTCTCGGCCGGCGATCACGCCGGCGCGGTCTCGGCCTACGCCACCGCCCTGCAGGGCTGGCCGACTGCGCCCTGGGCGGCCTCCACGACGCTGGAGCTGGCCAATGCGCTCAACGCCACCGATCGCAAGACGCAGGCCTGCACGGCCCTGACCGAATTCACGCGCCGCTACGCCGAGGGCGCCAGCGCCGCCGTGCGCGCCCGCGGCGCCGAGGCCCGTACCCGGATCGGCTGCCCCGCCGCGGCCGCGGCCCCGGCCCGGAGACCGGGCTGACGCCAGCGCCCGCCGACTGGACCGGCCCCGTCCGGGCCGCCCTGTCCGCGCGTCTTGAAACCGGGATCGACCGCCCGATCACCGTCGCCCTGTCCGGCGGCGGCGACTCCATCGCCCTGCTGAGACTGGCCGCTGACTGGGCCCGCGCCCACGGCCGCCCTCTGCTGGCGCTCACGGTCGACCACGGCCTGTCCCCCGACAGCGCCCGCTGGACCGCCTTTGCGGAGGCCGCCGCGAGGGCCGCCGGGGCCGACTGGCGCAGCCTGGTCTGGACCGGCCCCAAGCCCGCGACGGGCCTTCCCGCCGCCGCCCGCCGCGCCCGGCACTCGCTGATCGCCGACGCCGCCCGGCAGGCCGGCGCCCGGGTGATCCTGTTCGCCCACTCCGCCGACGACATCGCCGAGGGCGAGGTGATGCGGGCCGAGGGCTCGACCTTGGGGCGGCTGCGCGAGTGGGCGCCGTCGCCGGCCTGGCCCGCGGGGCGCGGCCTGATGTTGCTCCGGCCGATGCTCGGGGCCGGGCGGACGGAGGTGCGGCGCTGGCTGACGGAGCAGGGGGCCGGCTGGATCGACGATCCGGCCAATGACGATGTGCGGTTCGCACGCAGCCGGGCGCGGCAGATCCTGAACCTTCTCCCATCGGGAGAAGGCGGGGCCCGCCCGGCGGGAGCCGGGTGGGAGGATGAAGGGTTACGGCGCCAGGAGCCCCGCCTTCTCCCGTTGGGAGAGGGATCGCTGTCGATCGGCCGGACGATCGACGCCCATACCCTCGCCGTCGCCCTGGTCTGCGTCGGTGGCGGCGACCGCCCGCCGCGCGGCGACCGGCTTACCGCCCTTCTCGAGCGCCTGGCGTTCGGCGCCGATTTCGCCGCCACCCTGTGTGGGGCCCGGATAGAGGCGCGCGGCGATCAAGTCATCGTGACCCGCGAGGCGGGGGAGTTGGCGCGCCGGCCCCGTCCGCCGCTGCCGCTGCGCCCCGGCGTCGAGACCGTCTGGGACGGGCGCTGGGCGATCACGGTCGATTCGCCCGGCTGGGTCGTCGTCCCCGCCGCCGGCCGTATGGCGGCGCTGTCGGAGCCGGACCAGGCGGCCCTGAGGGCCCTGCCTGCGGCCGCCCGGGGCGGCGCCCCTGTGCTGATCCGGAACGACGCAACTGCGCCGGTTCTTGCAGGACGGTGGGCGAGGGCGCGGTCGCTGGTCGGGGAGAGACTGGCGTTGGCGCTGGACCGAATGACGCACGAGAGGGACCTTGGCGCGGCCATGCATGGCGCATCGCCCCGGAACCCCCTATTTTCGGACGGAACAGCTGAACGGACCGCGCGAGCGCTCCGAGGAACGAGACGAGCATGAATCTGCGCAATCTGGCCATCTGGGGCGTGATCATCCTGGGCGCCCTGGCCTTCTATGTGGCCACCAGCCGTCCCGGCGGCATCACCGCGCCCCCCGGCGCCAAGGCCGCGGCGACCCGGCCTGTGGCCATGAGCTATTCGGACCTGCTCAAGGCCCGCGACGACGGCGCGATCGTCGGCGTCGAGGTGCGCGGCGAGACCCTGAAGGCCACCCTGCGCGATCAGAGCGTGGTCACGGTCATCACCCCGCTTCCGAACGCCGCCCTGGTGGACTCCATCCAGGCGCGCGGCGCCGAGGTGGACGTCAAGACGACCCGGCAGTCGATGTGGCTCCAGATCCTGATGGGCATCCTGCCGATCCTGCTGCTGGTCGCGGTGTGGATCTTCTTCATGCGCCAGATGCAGGGCGGGGCGCGCGGGGCCATGGGCTTCGGCAAGTCCAAGGCCAAGCTGCTGACCGAGCACAAGGGCCGCAAGACCTTTGACGACGTCGCCGGCGTGGACGAGGCCAAGGAGGAGCTTCAGGAGGTCGTCGACTTCCTCAAGGATCCGGGCAAATTCCAGCGCCTGGGCGGCAAGATCCCCAAGGGCGCCCTGCTCGTGGGCCCTCCCGGCACCGGCAAGACCCTGCTCGCCCGCGCCGTGGCCGGGGAGGCGGGCGTGCCGTTCTTCTCGATCTCGGGCTCGGACTTCGTCGAGATGTTCGTCGGCGTCGGCGCCAGCCGCGTGCGCGACATGTTCGAACAGGCCAAGAAGAACGCCCCCTGCATCATCTTCATCGACGAGATCGACGCCGTCGGCCGTCACCGCGGCGCCGGCCTCGGCGGCGGCAATGACGAGCGCGAGCAGACGCTGAACCAGCTGCTGGTCGAGATGGACGGCTTCGAGGCGTCCGAGAACATCATCCTGATCGCCGCCACCAACCGTCCCGACGTGCTGGACCCGGCCCTGCTGCGTCCGGGCCGTTTCGACCGTCAGGTCGTGGTGCCGAATCCCGACGTGGCCGGCCGAGAGAAGATCCTGCGCGTGCACATGAAGGACGTGCCCCTGGCCGCCGACGTCAACACCAAGACCATCGCCCGCGGCACCCCCGGCTTCTCCGGTGCCGACCTGGCCAACCTCGTCAACGAGGCGGCCCTGATGGCGGCCCGCAAGGACCGTCGCATGGTCACCCATCGCGACTTCGAGGACGCCAAGGACAAGGTCATGATGGGCGCCGAGCGCAAATCCATGGCCATGAACGAGGAAGAGCGCCGCCTGACCGCCTACCACGAGGGCGGCCACGCCATCGTGGCCATGAACGTCAAGATGGCCGATCCCGTGCACAAGGCGACCATCGTCCCGCGCGGGCAGGCGCTGGGCATGGTCATGCAGCTGCCGGAAGGCGACCGCTATTCGATGAAATACCAGCAGATGATCGACCGGATCGCCATCATGGCCGGCGGCCGCGTCGCCGAGGAGCTGATCTTCGGCAAGGAGAACATCACCTCGGGCGCCAGCTCCGACATCCAGCAGGCCTCGAAACTGGCCCGCCGCATGGTCACCCAGTGGGGCTTCTCGGACGTGCTGGGCACCGTGGCCTATGGCGAGAACGAGCAGGAGGTCTTCCTCGGCCACTCGGTCGCGCGCAGCCAGAACGTCTCGGAGGACACGGCCCGGATCATCGACGCCGAGGTCAAGCGCATCGTCAGCAACGGCTGGGACGAGGCCCGTCAGATCCTGACCGACAAGGCCGCCGATCTGGAGACCCTGGCCCAGGCCCTGCTGGAGTACGAGACCCTCTCCGGCCAGGAAATCAAGGACCTGCTGGAGAAGGGCGTCGCCCCCAACCGCGACGAGAACAACTTCCCCAACGCCGGTCCGTCGGTCTCCGTGCCGATCACCCCTGTGTCGGACGGAACGACGATCGAGGTCCAGACGGTTCATTAGGGTCGGGCGAGGGGGGGGCGGCCTCCGTCCGCATCCCCTCCGATCCCCTTCCCCCATCCCATTGATCCCCTTCCCCCATTTCGGGGGAAGGTGTCAGGCGAAGCCTGACGGACGGGGGCTGCCAGCTCTGGCCCCCGTCTTTTCAGTCATCACCCTGACAGAGCCCCATCCGAGCCGCTTCGCGGCCCGCCTTCCCCCGAAATGCGGGAAGGAAGTCCGACGGGGCTCGGCCGATTGTCAGCATATTGACGCTGCCCAACCCTCTGCTTTCCCTGAACAATTAAGAAATTCGGCCCGTTTTACCTAGCACGGCTGCGGGGCGCCCCATAATACCCCCGTCCCGTCGCAAGGGAGGCTCGCTCGGCCGGCGATCCGAAGCGGCGGCGGGAGCGGTTGGAGCGGGCCGCGACGGAGGGATCCGGACGCGGAGGCCCGGGGGCTGCAACGCCCGAAGGCCGAGGGACGGGGACCAACCCCCGTCCGGTCCAGGAGACGGTCGTCGCCGTCCCTGCCCGCGGCGCGCGGACCGGGTCACCTGCCAAAAACAGGCGACGGCCCGGGCGCGTCGAAAACCATCCGCGCGGAGCGTCTGTCTTTCGCCGAAACGGTATTCACCTCCTCTTTCTCCGGGCGAAGGTCCGGACGCTCCGCCCAGCCTCCCGTCGCCGTCCGGCGAGCAACAAGTTTGCATTTTAAACTAGTCTGTGAGATACGGCGCTCGGTCAAAGGGGGAGCTTCGCCATGCCGATCGCCGTCGTCGAACCATCCGACCGCCTGCACGGCCTCGACGCCCTGCGCGGCGCCGTCCTGCTGCTGGGTGTCGTCCTGCACGCCTCCATGGCGTATTTTCCGGTCACGATCTGGATCGTGCCCGACACGGACAACTCGCCCGTCGCCAGCGCGATCTTCTTCGCCATCCACCTGTTCCGGATGACGACCTTCTTCCTGATCGCCGGCCTGTTCGCCCACACGATGCTCGGGCGGCGCGGAACCGCCGGCTTCATCCGGGACCGGGCCGTCCGCATCGCCGGACCGCTGGCCGCCTTCTGGTTCCCGGTCCTCGCCGCCATCATCGCCGGCCTCATCTGGATGGCGGCGATCCGCAACGGCGGGACCATCCCCACCGACGGCCCGCCCCCGCCGCCGCTGACCCTCGAGACCTTCCCCCTGACCCATCTGTGGTTCCTGTGGGTGCTGCTGATCCTCTATGTCGCCCTCCTGATCCTGCGCGCGCCGTTCGCCATGGCGGATCGAGACGGCGGCTGGGGGCGGTTCGTCGACCGCATCACCGGCGCCCTGATCGGGCCGTGGACCCCGGTTGTGATGGCCGCGCCACTGGCCATCGCCTTCTGGTTCGCGCCGAACTGGACGCCCTTCTTCGGCATCCCGACGCCGGACACGGGACTGGTTCCCAATGCGACCGCCCTGACGGCCTTCGGGACCGCCTTCGGCCTGGGCGTCCTGCTGGACCGCCGCCGCGACCTGCTGGTCCGGATCGAGCGGCTGTGGCCGGTATTCACGGTCGCCGCGCTGGGCGTGGGGACCGCGGCCATGGTCATGGTCGGCGGCCCGGTCCCCGACCTTGCGCCGGTCACCAATCCCGAACTGAAGGCCCCGCTGGCCGAAATCATGGCCCTGGCGGTCTTCGCCACGACCTTCGCGGTCCTGTCCCTGGCCCTGCGCTTCGCCTCCGGATACAGCGCCGTCCGCCGCTACCTCGCTGACTCATCCTATTGGGTCTACATCGTCCACCTGCCGCTGGTCATGGTCGGCCAGATCCTGGTCGTGAACGAGACCTGGCCCTGGTTCGTGAAATTCGGCGTGGTCATCGGAGGAACGATGGCGGTCAGCCTGCTGACCTATGAACTGCTGATCCGCCACAGCTTCATGGGGCGCTGGCTGAACGGCCGCCGCATCCCTTGGCGCCGCCGCCCCGCCGCCGACCCCATCCCCGCCGAATAGCTTGCCAACCCCCGCCGCCTCGTCCACCCCATGGGCGAGCCGGCCCCGGAGAGTCGCCCCATGCCCGCCCCTTCCGCCAAGCCCCGCCTGCATTCGCCCGAGGACGACCTCGCCTTCATGCGCTCGATCGTCGAGGGCGGCGGGCGCCCGCCCTTGACCCTTGCGATCTGCTACCTCGCCGGCGGGCTGCTGTACGGCCTGCAGTGTCTGTTCCACGTGGGGCAGGCGGTCGGCCTGATCCGCTGGCCGGACCTCGCCACTCTGGCCTTCGTCATCGGCGTCACCGTCGCCTTCCTGTCGATCCTGACCTGGGCCATCCTCAAGGACTGCAGGGACGGCGGCGCGAACCGCGGGCCGATGGCCTCCCGCACCCTGAACGCGGCCTTCAGCGCCACCGGCATGGCCAATACGGCGGTGATCATCGTCTTCGGCGTCGGGGCCTGGCGGGACCAGGATTTCGGCGTCTGGCTCTATTACGCAGCCATCGTCTTCGCCCTCCAGGCGGCCGCCTGGTATATGGCCTGGACGCTCAAGCGGAAGGGCTGGATGCTGGCGACGGCGCTGGGCGGATGGGCCACGGCTGTGGCCCTGGGCCTGCTCGTGCGCGAGCCGCTGTGGTACCTCGGCGTCTGCACCGTCGCCTTGTTCCTGCTGTTCGCCCTGCCGGGCTGGATCCTGTTCCGGGATGCCCGCGCCGGATCGAAGGCGGCCTGATCCATGGGACTGGCCGATCTCGGACGGATCGACGACGTCATCCACGGCCGCATGCGGCTGGGGATCATGGTCTATCTGGCCGACGCCGAGGCCGCCGACTTTACCGAGCTGAAGACCGTGCTGGAGGCCACCCAGGGCAATCTGTCGGTCCATCTGAAGACGCTGGAAAAGGCCGGTTACGTGGCCATCGCCAAGAGCTTCATCAACAACAAGCCCCTGACCCGCGTCTCGATCACCGGGGAGGGCCGCAAGGCCTTCGCCGCCTATCTCGACGCCCTGGGCGGCCTGATCGGGGGCAAGGACTGATGGCGCCGATGGTCGTCGATCCCGCGCGGGTTCGTGAATTCGTCGACTTCCAGGCCTTCCACGACTGGCTGGCGGCGCACCATGACCGCGAGCCTGAAATCTGGATCCGCATGCACAGGAAGAGCTCGGGTCTCGCCTCCATCGACTGGGGCCAGGCGGTGGACGCCGCCCTGTGCTGGGGCTGGATCGACGGGGTGCGCAAGAGCCTGGACGCCACCAGCTTCCTGCAGCGCCTGACCCCGCGCGGACCGAAAAGCAGCTGGTCGAAGATCAATGTCGACAAGGTCGCGGCCCTGACCGAATCCGGCCTGATGACCGCCCACGGGCTGAAACACGTCGAGGCGGCCAAGGCCGACGGCCGCTGGGACGCCGCCTATCGCGTCAAGGGGGCCGAGGTCCCCGCCGACCTCCAGGCCGCCATCGACGCCGACCCGGCCGCCGCGGCGATGTTCGCCGTCCTGTCCTCGCAGAACCGCTTCGCCCTGATCTTCCGCACCGAACAGATGAAGACCCCGGCCGGCCGGGCCCGGAAGATCGCCGACCTGACCGCCATGCTCGCCCGCGGCGAGACCCCCCATCCGCAGAAGGCGCGGCCGTGATCGCCCGCGTCATGGGCATCGTCAACGTCACCCCCGACAGCTTCTCGGACGGCGGCCGGCTGGCCTCGGTCGAGGCGGCCGTCGCCCACGGCCTGCGGCTGGTCGAACAGGGCGCGGACATCCTCGACATCGGCGGCGAAAGCACCCGCCCCGGCGCCGCGCCCGTCGCCGAAGCCGACGAGATCGGCCGCGTCGTCCCCGTCATCGAGGGCCTGCGCGCCGCATGGCCCGGCCCGATGAGCATCGACACCATGAAGCCCGCCGTCGCCCGCGCCGCCGTCGCCGCCGGGGCGACGATGTGGAACGACGTGACCGCCCTCGGCTTCGCCCCCGACAGCCTGGCGACGGCCGCCGAGCTCGGCTGCGAGGTCGTGCTGATGCATATGCGGGGCGAGCCGCAATCGATGCAGGCCGATCCCCGCTACGACGACGTGGTCGCCGAGGTGACCGCCCGGCTCCTCGCCCGGGCCGAGGCGGCCATGGCGGCCGGTGTGGCGCGCGCGCGGATCTGGCTCGATCCCGGCCTCGGCTTCGGCAAGACGGCGGCGCACAATCTGGCCCTGACCGCGCGGCTGGACCGGCTGGTCGCAACCGACTTTCCGGTCCTGTACGGGGCCAGCCGCAAGCGCACCATCCAGTCCGTCGACCCGACCGCGACCGACCCGCTCGACCGGCTGGGCGGCTCGCTGGCCCTGGCGCTGGCGGCGGCGCGGGCGGGGGCGTCGATCCTTCGCGTCCACGACGTGCGCGAGACGGTGCAGGCGCTGAAGCTCCAGGCGGCGATCCGCGCGGCCACGGCTCATCCGACCGAATGAACGGGCTTGCCGATTCAGCCCGGATTGGCCATCCAGCCCGCATGACCTCGCCCCGTGGACGCGTCCTGATCATCGCCGGCTCCGATTCAGGCGGCGGCGCGGGCCTGCAGGCCGACATCAAGGCGGTCACTATGCTGGGCGGCTATGCGGCCACGGCGGTCACCGCCATCACGGTCCAGAACACCCTCGGCGTCCACGGCGTCCACACCCTGCCGCTGGACCTGATCGAGGCCCAGGCCCGGGCGGTGCTGGACGACATCGGCGCCGACGCCATCAAGACCGGCATGCTCGGCTCGACCGCCGTTGTGGAATGCGTCGCCGCCATCCTCGACAGCTCGGACGCGCCCGCGGTCGTTGATCCGGTCATGATCGCCAAGGGCGGCCACAGCCTGCTGGACGCCGACGCGGTCTCGGCGATCAAGGCGCTGATGATCCCCCGCGCCGCCCTGCTGACCCCCAACGCCCCCGAGGCCGAGGCCCTGACCGGCCTGACGGTCGCCGATCTGGACGGCCAGCGCCGCGCCGGCGCCTTCCTGATCGGACTCGGCGCCCGGGCGGTGCTGATGAAGGGCGGCCACGTTCCCGGCGAGACCGTCATCGACGTGCTGGTCACCGAAACCGGCGAGACCCTGCTGGAGGGCGATCGGGTCGACACCCGCCACACCCACGGCACCGGCTGCACCCTCGCCAGCGCCTGCGCCGCCGGTCTGGCGAAGGGGTTGCCGCTGGAGGCCGCCGTCGCCGAGGCCTGGGCCTATGTCGCCGAGGCCATCCGCCGCGCGCCGGGACTGGGGCAGGGCCACGGCCCGCTGGACCACGGCTGGCCGTTGAGGCGCGACCGGTGAGCGGCGATCTGGAGAGCCGCCTCGTCGCCATCGTCCGCGCCGACCCCGGCCTGATGCACGTCCTGACCACCGTGCGCGGCCTCGGCCTGAACACCTGGCGAGTTTTCTCCGGCGCCGTCTATCAGAGCGTCTGGAACGCGGTGACCGGCCGCCCGGTGGGCTACGGCCGCAAGGACTACGACCTCGGCTATTTCGACCCGGACGTCAGCTGGGACGCCGAGGACGCCGTCATCCAACGCGTCGCCGCCGCCTTCGACGAACCCTTCCGCTCGGACGTCGAGGTCCGCAACCAGGCCCGCGTCCACCTCTGGTTCCCGGACCGGTTCGGCGAACCCTACACCCCCCTGACCGGGACGGATCAGGCCCTCGAACGCTTCGTCGCCCCGGCCTTCGCCGTCGGCGTGCGGCTGGAAGACGACGACGCGATCAGCCTCGCCGCCCCGTTCGGCCTGGACGATGTGTTCACGATGACCCTGCGCCCCAACCCGAACCGGCCGCTGGCGAAGGGGTGGGACAAGGCCGTGGCCAGCGCCCGCGCCCGCTGGCCCGAACTGACCGTGATCGAACCGGAGCCCGCCTGATGCGCCAGTGGACCGTCGACGCCTTCGCCTCGGCCCCGTTCAGGGGCAACCCCGCCTGCGTGGTCGAGCCGTTCGCCGCCTGGCCGTCCGACGAATGGATGCAGGCGCTGGCCGTGGAGAACAACCAGGCCGAGACCGCCTTCCTGCGGCGTACCGACGATCCGGCCCGCTTCGACCTGCGCTGGTTCACCCCGGGCATGGAGGTCGATCTGTGCGGCCACGCCACCCTCGCCTCGGCCCATGTGCTGCTGGCCGAGACGGGGCTGGAAGCGGAGACCGTGACCTTCGACAGCCGCTCCGGTCCGCTGCGGGTGCGCCGCACCGACGCCGGCGCCTATGAGATGGACTTCCCCGCCGATCCGCCCCGCCGCACCGCGGCCCCGGATGGACTGGCCGAGGCGCTCGGCGTGGTCCCGGCGGAGGTGTGGGCCGGGCGCTATCTGGTGGCGGTGCTGGCCAACGCCGCGGCGGTGCGCGCCGTCTCGCCGGACATCCGCGTCCTCTCGACGATCCAGGGCGAGGCCGGGGAGGTCGGCCAGGTGATCGTCTGCGCCCTGGCGGACGAAGGCGATGACGTCGACGTCGTCGACCGCTTCTTCGCCCCGGGCTGCGGCGTCGACGAGGATCCGGCCACCGGCTCGGCCCACTGCATCCTGGGGCCGCTCTACGCCGACCGTCTGGGCCGGGCCGAGGTCCGCTTCCGCCAGGTCTTCCCGGGCCGGGGCGGCGACATCGAAACCGAGACCCGGGGGGATCGCATCCTGCTGCGGGGATCGGCCGTCACCGTGATCGAGAGCCGGCTCAGGCTGTCGGCATAGGGAAAGGGCGCGACCCTTTCGGATCGCGCCCCTCGAACCTTCGGGGAGGAAGGTCAGGCCCTAGTAGCGGCGGCCGTCGCGGTCGCGGCGCTCTTCGCGGATCCGGGCGCCGAGAATGTTGTAGCGGCGGTCGAGGTCGGTGCGCTCGCGGATCGACAGGCCGCCCTGCATATAGCTCCGCTCCAGACGGACCAGGCTGTTCAGTTCACTGCGCAGCCGGGTGGCTTCCTGGCGGCTCAGCAGGCGGTTGCGTTCGCCGCGGTCGATGCGCTGGTCCATGGCGTATTTGCGCTGGCTGATGTTCTGCCAGCTGTTGCCCCGGTTCTGCTCGTAACGGGGGCCGCCGTTATAGTGCTGCGCACCGTAGGACTGGGCCATGGCGGGGACCGCGACGGAAGCCGCGACCAGGGCGAGGGCGGGGATGAGCATCTTCTTCATCATCGGACTTCTCCTTGAGCGTTCCACGCAGACCGGGTGGCCGGCGTTGATGTGAGAAGACCATTTCCCGGCTGAGCGCGATCTGAACGGATCCGCTCAGCTTTCATTCATCGACGTGACGTCTTCGTAAGGCGACCCCCGGTCAGTATGCGCGTGACGCGCGAGAGGGCGGCGCGGAAGGTGAAACATGTCTACACTGATCGTTCAGCCGTCGTTCAGAGCCCGGGGTCCACAACGCTTCCCATGATCCGCCCTGCCGCCATCCTTCTCGCCGCCCTGATCGCCGCCGCGCCCCTGTCGCAGGCGGCGGCGCAGGATCGCGGCCCGCGTGGAGACCGCGAACGGCCCGGGCGCGAGCAGCGGGACGAACGCCCGCGCGTCAGCGTCGGCGAGGCGGTGCAGCGCGCATCCTCCGGGCGGCCGGGGCGGTTCCTGGGCGCCAGCAATCGTGGCGACACCATCGTCGTGCGCTGGGAATACCCCGGCGGCCGCGTCGCGGACATCATGGTCGACGCCCGGACTGGCCGGGTCGTGGGAGAACGCTGAATGAGAATCCTGCTTGTCGAGGACGACGTCGATCTCTCGCGCCAGCTGAAGCTGGCCCTGGGCGACGCCGGCTATGCGGTCGATCACGCGGCGGACGGCGAGGAGGCCCATTTCCTCGGCGACACCGAGCCCTATGACGTGGTCGTGCTGGATCTCGGCCTGCCCAAGATCGACGGCGTCTCGGTGCTGGAGCGCTGGCGCCGCGACGGCAAGACCACGCCGGTGCTGATCCTGACGGCGCGCGGCGCCTGGTCGGACAAGGTGTCGGGCTTCGACGCCGGGGCCGACGACTATCTGACCAAGCCCTTCCACACCGAGGAGCTGCTGGCCCGCCTGCGCGCCCTGCTGCGGCGTTCGGCCGGGATCGCCTCGGCCACCCTGTCGTGCGGCGGCCTTCGGCTGGACCCGCGCGCCGCCCGCGCCACCGTCAACGGCGAGCCCCTGCGCCTGACCTCGCTGGAATACCGGTTGCTGCACTATCTGATGATGCACCAGGGCCGGGTGATCAGCCGCACGGAGCTGGTCGAACACCTCTACGACCAGGATTTCGACCGCGACTCCAACACCATCGAGGTGTTCGTCGGCCGTCTGCGCAAGAAGATCGGCCCTGACCGGATCGAGACCGTGCGCGGCCTCGGCTATCGACTGACGCCCCTGGCCGGGGAGTCCGAAGCGGCGTGACGGGGGCGGCGGGGGGCGAACCGGCTCCGGCCGAGGACAGATCCTGGGGCCGCTGGTTCGGGCGGCCAGGCCGCAGCCTGACCCGTCGACTCATCTGGCTGGCCTCCGCCTGGATCGTCCTGGCGCTGGTGCTGACGGGCTGGACCCTGACCAGCCAGTACCAGGAATCCGCCCTCCGGCGGCTGGGCAATATGCTGGCCGAGACCATCGACGAGGTGGTGATCGCCACCAACGCCGGGCCGAACGGCGTCGTCGTGGCCGAGATCCGCGACGCCCAGACCGAGCGCGCCCTGTCCGGAAAATACTGGGCCGTGGCCGAGGTGGGCGCGGACGACGAACTGGTCTTCATTGCGGATTCGCCCTCGCTTGCCGGAGAAGACCTGGCCGTGCCGCCCGGCCTGGCCGGCCGGCTCAGGGCCGCCGACGGCGCCACCATCAGCTATAACGACCCCGGCTTCCTGCGGCCGCCATTGCGACAGCCGCTGAGGGTCGCCGCCAGCCTGAAATCCCTGCCGGGCCGGACCGAGCCTCTGGTCTTCATGGCGGCCGTCGACCGGACCAGCATCGAAACCGACACCCGCCAGTTCGCCACGTTCACCTGGACCGCCCTGCTGATCCTCGGCCTCGGCCTGGTCACGGCCGTCTTCCTGCAGGTGCAGATCGGCCTGCGGCCTCTGTTCAGCCTGCGCAACGAGATCGCCGACGTCCGCAAGGGCAAGGCCGCCCGCATCGCCCGCAGCTATCCGATGGAAATTCAGCCTCTGGCGGAGCAGGTCAATCGCCTGCTGGACCACAATCAGGAGACGGTGGAGCGCCAGCGCACCCACGTCGGCAACCTCGCGCATGCGCTCAAGACGCCGCTGTCCGTCATGCTGGCCGAGGCGGGATCACAGCCGGGCGTCCTGCCGGACATGGTTCGCAAACAGACCGAGGTGATGAAGGCCCAGGTCGATCATCACCTGCGCCGCGCCCGCGCCGCCGCCCGCGCCCAGCTGCTGGGCGAGCGGACCCCCGTCGCGGAGGTCCTGGACGAGATGGCGGTGATGCTGGAACGGGTCTTCGAGTCCAAGGGCGTCGAGATCGACTGGCGCGCGCCCGACGACCTCGGCTTCCGCGGCGAACGGCAGGACCTCCAGGAAATCCTCGGAAACCTGATCGAAAACGCCTGCAAATGGTCGAAGCGCCGCGTCCGCATCAGCGCCGGTCCGACCGGCCTGGGCCAGATGGTGGTTGTGGTCGAGGACGACGGCCCCGGCCTTCCCGCCGATCAGCGCGAGGCCGCCCTGGAGCGGGGCGCGCGCATGGACGAGACGACGCCCGGCTCAGGCCTGGGCCTGTCGATCGTGGTCGAACTGACCCGGGCCTACGGCGGCCGGATCACCCTGTCGGACAGCGACATGGGCGGCCTCAAGGCCTTGCTGGAACTGCCCGCGGCCGAGGCCTGAGCGACCGCTTCGGACAGCGGTTGTTAACCCTCCGCTTCCATAGTCCGTGCGCCGGTCATCGCCGGTTCGGGAATCTTGAATGGCCGGGCTCTCCGTCGCCCATCGTGTTGCACTGACCGCCCTGCTCGCGCGCTGCCCCGAGCCGGCGCTTCGGGCCGTGGCCGCCGCCGTGGCCTCGATGCCCGGCGGTCGCGCCGCGGAGCTGCGCATGATCATACTGGACGAGACCCGCGACCGGGGCCGCCGCGCCCGCGTGTTCGCGCCGGTCGCGCCCATGTTCCGGCCCCGCGCTGACGGCATCGCCGCCCTGACCTTCCCCGCCCACGTCATGCCCCGGCTCTGGCGGGCGGCGCGCGAGGGCGAGCCGAATCTCCTGCCGCGCCTGGACGGGGACGACCCCTCGGTCACCGCCGTGGCCGACCGCTTCTGCCAGGCCGCCGCCGCCGCGGTGCGCGACCAGCCCGATCTGGTCTGGCCGCGCGGCGGGGATGAGGCCGCGCGCGAGGCCGGCCTCGCCGACCTGGCGGCCTGTCTCGACCTGGCCCATCTGGCGCGGCGCGGCCTGCCGTCGCTGGAAATCTGGCTGAAACGGCCTGACGGCGACCAGATCGCCGAGCTCCGCCTGTTGCTCAAGGACTGCGCCAGCGTGCACGCCGACGGCGCGCAGCGGGTGCTTGAAATCCTGTTCGCCCATCTGGACGACGCGGTGCTGATCCTGCGGATCCTGACCCAGACGTCTCTGTCCGCCGGCCGCCAGGGCTTTCTCAGCGAGTCGGAGCTGGCGGGCTTCGTCGACCGTCTGATCGCCGGGGTCGATGTCCGCGCCAGAACGATCGAAGGCTTCAAGCCGGAGGCGGCCCGCAATGCCGTCGACGGCGTCATCGCCGACCTCAACTGGTGCGCCGGCGTCCTGGCTGAGCTGGACATCACCCTGACGCTGAATCCTCAGAGCGTCTGGGGCAAGTCCGTGCGGGACGCGCGCGTCGCCATCGCCCGGCGGATGTCGGGCCTGTTCCGGGCCGCCGACAAGGCGGTGGACGAGGCCCTGCCGCTGGAACGGGTGCAGATCGCCGGCCGGATGACCCGGAAATCACCGCTGCTTTCGACGCCCTTGGCGGGCCCCACGGTCGACGCGGCCCTCAATCTGCTGAAACTGGTCGGTTCGTCGCGCGGCCCGGCCTCGACCTTCGGCTGCGAAGGCGACCGCAAGGCGCTGGTGGAAAGTCTGGTGGAGCGGCTGACCGACCACGCCGACCAGACCTTGCGCCTGATCAACGACGGCGAGACCGAGGACGAGACCCACGCGCTGGGTCTTGTTGAACTGGCCGCCCTCTGCCTTGACCGGATCGACGCCGCCGACGCCGCCCGCACGGTGCGGCGTCGGGCCGCGGTCGCGGGCGGGCCCTTAAGGGATGGCGGGGCCTCGTCGCGGGCCGCCTGATCGGCTACATCGCGCGAGATGATGACCTTCTGGATCATGGCGGCGCTGCTGACGGCGCTCGCGGGCCTGTCGGCCCTGGCCGGCGCCCGTCGCGGCGCCGACGCCGACGTGACCGTTTCGGCCGCGGCAGAGCTGGCGGAGCTGGACCGGTTGAAGGCGCGCGGCCTGCTCGACGAGGCCGGCTGGACGGCCGCCCGGGCCGAGGCCGGACGCCGGATCCTGCAGTCAGACCGGGCGGCGCGACCGGTCCGCATCGGATCGCGCGATCGCCTCTGGGTCCTCGCCGGCCTGGCCGCCGCCGCCGCCGCCGCCCTGGCCCTCTACGCCCTCGTCGCGACCCCCGGCCTGCCGGACCAGGCCTATGAGGCCCGCGTGGACCAGTGGCTGACCGAGCTGGATACGCTGGAGGCGCCCCAGATCGCCGCCGTGGCGGCGCGGGTGGTCAAGGAACGGCCAAACGACCATCAGGCCCTGACCATGCTGGGCGCCGCACGGTTCGAGGCGGGCGATCCGATCGGCGCGGCCTCGGCCTTCCGCCGGGCCCTCGCGCTCCAGCCCAACGACGCCCAGAGCTGGTCGCGTCTGGGCGAAAGCCTGACCCGCGCCAACAGCGGCGAGGTGGGCGGCGACGCCGAGGCGGCCTTCGCCCAGGCCCTGCGTCGCGACCCGGACCAGCTGGGCGCCCGCTATTTCCTCGGAGAGGCGGCGCTGGCCCGCAACGACACGGCCGCGGTTCGCATGCTGTGGGGTCCGCTGATCGCCGTGCTCGACCCCGCCGACCCGCGCCGCATCGATCTGGAACGGCGGATGCCGGGAGCGACGCCATGAGCTGGCTGCCCAAATCCCCGAAAGCGCGCCGTCGGCTCTGGGTCGTGGCGGCGGTGGCTCCGGTCCTCGCCCTGGCGGTGGGCCTGTCGCTGTACGCCATGCGCGACAACGTCACCTTCTTCTTCTCGCCGTCCGAGGCGACCGCCCAGAGCGCGCCGGCGGGCCGGGTCATCCGGCTGGGCGGTCTGGTCGAGGCCGGCAGCGTCGTGCGCGGCGCGGACGGCGAGGTCGCCTTCGCCATCACCGACAACGCCGCGACCACCCGCATCGTCTACCAGGGCGACCTGCCTGACCTGTTCCGCGAGGGGCAGGGGGTGGTGACCCAGGGCGCCTTCCTGCCCGATCGCAGCTTCCGCGCCACCCAGGTCCTGGCCAAGCACGACGAGAACTACATGCCGCGCGAGGTCGCGGACCGGCTCAAGGCGAAGGGCGAGTGGCGCCCCGAGGCCGCGCCGCCCGCCGGAGCCCCGACCACGTGATCGTCGAACTGGGCGCCTTCGCGCTGATCCTGGCCTTCGTCCTCTCCCTGCTGCAGACCGGCATGGCCGTGGCCGGCCGGACGCGGCGCAGCCCGGTTCTGGCTGGAGCCGCCGAGGGAGCCGCGACGGCCGCGGCCGTCGCGGTGGCGGTCGCCTTCGCCGCCCTGATCTGGGCTTTCGCGGTCTCGGACTTCTCGGTCGCCAATGTCGCGGCCAACAGCCACACCGACAAGCCGATGCTGTACAAGGTCTCGGCCGCCTGGGGCAGCCACGAGGGCTCCCTGCTGCTTTGGTGCCTGGTGTTGACCGGCTTCGGCGCGCTCCTGACCCGGGCGCGAGGCCTGCCGTTCGGTCTGAAGGTTTCGGCCATCGCCACCCAGGGTCTGCTGGGCGTGATGTTCCTCGCCTTCGCGGTCTTCACCTCCAATCCGTTCGCCCGCCTGAACCCCGCCCCCTTCCAGGGCAATTCGCTCAATCCCCTGCTGCAGGACCCCGCGCTCGCCTTCCATCCGCCGCTGCTCTACCTCGGCTATGTCGGCTTTTCGGTCTGTTTTTCGCTGGCCGTGGCGGCCCTGATCGAGGGCCGGGCCAACTCCAGCTTCTGGCCCGCCTGGGGTCGCTGGGTCAGGCCCTGGGCGCTGGCCAGCTGGGCCTTCCTGACCGTCGGCATCACCCTCGGCGCCTTCTGGGCCTATTATGAGCTCGGCTGGGGCGGCTGGTGGTTCTGGGACCCGGTCGAGAACGCCAGCTTCATGCCGTGGCTGGCGGGCACGGCCCTGCTGCATTCGGCCGTGGTCACCGAGCGACGCGGCGCCCTGGCGGGCTGGACCGCCTTTCTGGCCTTGCTGGCCTTCACCTTCTCCATGCTGGGCGCCTTCCTCGTCCGTTCGGGCGTCCTGACCAGCGTTCACGCCTTCGCCGTCGATCCCGAACGCGGGCTGATGCTGCTGGCTATCCTCGGCGTCACGGCCGGCGCGGCCTTCGCCCTGTTCGCCTGGCGCGCGCCGCAGCTCAAGGGCGGCGGGCTGTTCGCGCCGGTCAGCCGCGAGGGCTCCCTGGTGCTGAACAATGTCTTCCTGACCGCGGCCTGCGCCACAGTGCTGCTGGGGACCCTGTATCCGCTGATCCTCGAGGCGCTGGACGGATCGACGATCTCGGTGGGCCCCCCGTATTTCGCCCTGACCTTCGTGCCCCTGATGGCCGTCGCCCTGCTGATCCTGCCGGCCGGGCCGCTGCTGGCCTGGAAGCGCGGCGACGCCGCCGGCGTGGGCCAACGCCTCGCCGTGGCCGCCGGCCTGACCCTGGTCGCCGCCCTGCTGGGCTGGATGGCGTTCGAACCCAAACAGGCGCTGTCGGCCGTCGGCATCGGTCTGGGCGCCTGGCTGATCCTCGGGACCCTGGCCGAGACGGCCGAGCGGATCCGGCTGTTCAGGGCCCCGCTGGCCGAGACGCTGCGCCGCGCGCGCGGCCTTCCGCTCGGCGCCTGGGGCACGACCCTGGCCCACGCCGGCATCGGCGTCTTCGTGCTCGGGGCCGTGGTCGAGACAGGCTATCGCCTCGAGGACGCCCGCACCCTCGCGCCCGGCCAGACCATGGTGGTGGGCCAGTGGGCCGTCCGGCTGGACTCGGTTCGCATGGTCGAGGGACCGAATTATCTCGCCGAACAGGGCCGGCTGACGGTTGCGCTCCGCGACGGGCGCGCGCCCGAGGCCATCGTCGCCGAGCGCCGCTTCTTCCCCGCCGGCGGCCAGACCACCACCGAGGTCGGCCTCGATTTCCGCGGGCTGGACGACGTCTATGTGGTTCTGGGCGAGCGTGGGCGGACCGACGCCGGCGAACCGGCCTGGAGCGTGCGCGTCTGGTGGAACCCCTGGGCGCGGCTGATCTTCCTCGGCCCGGCGATCATGGCCCTCGGCGGTTTGCTGTCCCTGCTGGATCGCCGCCTGCGGCTGGGCGTAAACCGGCGAAAGGCGGCGGCCTGATGCGCGCCCTGTTGATCGCGATCGCCCTGCTCCTCACCACCGCCCCGGCCTTCGCCCAGGAGCCGCCGGCCACGCCCGACCGCCCGCTGGCCGACGCCGCCCAGGAGGCGCGGGCCCGCGCCCTGTTCGAGGACATCCGCTGCGTCGTCTGCCAGCACGAAGCCATCGCCGACAGCCCCGCCGGCATCGCCGCCGACATGCGCGGCCTGGTGCGCGAGCAGATCGCGGCCGGTCGCACCGACCAGCAGGTCCGCGACGACCTCGTGCGCCGCTATGGCGATTTCGTCCTGTTCACCCCGCCGCTGCGGGGCGGGACCTGGCTGCTGTGGTTCGGACCGTTCGCGGCCGTCGTGTCGGCGGGCGGGGGCCTGTGGTGGATGGCGCGCCGCCGCGCGCCCGGCGCCGAGCCCCTGTCGGCGACCGAAGAGGCCGATCTGGCCCGGTTGCTCGCCGAACAGGCGGTTCGCCCCGATCCTGACGCAAAGCCGTCTGACCACTAGGGTTGCGGACCCATCATCGCGCCCTCGCGTTGGTGAAACGGCCCCCCGTCCTATATTGTAAGACCGAACGGGCGCCGGACGCCCGACCAGAGGATCGCAAGAACGCCTATGATGAAGCGCAAGGAATTCATGCTCGGGGCCATCGCGGGCCTGACCTTCGCCGCCGCGGCGACCGCCGGCGGCGTGATCGACTGGCCCTCGGCCCAGGCCGGGCCGGTGGCCGGGGTCTCCGGCCGCCTCGCGCCCAGCGCCGGCGCCGCCGGCCTGGCCTTCGCCCCGCCCCAGGGCGCGCCGCTCAGCTTCGCCGACATCTTCCAGCAGGTCGCCCCCGCGGTGGTGCAGATCGACGTGAAGACCCGGGTGCGCCAGCCGCGCATGATCCAGATCCCCGGCCTGCCCTTCGCCATGCCGGATCCCAATGGGGGGCAGAGCGAAGAGGGCGAGGACGAGGGCGCGACCGCCATGGGGGCCGGCTCCGGCTTCTTCATCGCCGCCAACGGCTTCATCGTCACCAACAACCACGTGGTCGCCGATGCGACCGAGATCATGGTCAAACTGGCCGACGGGCGTGAACTCGAGGCCCGGCTGGTCGGCCGGGACGAGGATACCGACCTGGCGGTGATCAAGGTCGAGGGGACCGACTTCCCCTTCGTCAGCTTCGAGGAAGCCGCCCAGCCCCGCGTCGGCGACTGGGTCATCGCAGTCGGAAATCCGTTCGGCCTCGGCGGCACCGCCACGGCGGGCATCGTTTCGGCCCAGGGCCGGGGCGAGGTCGACGCCAGCACCCCCTACACCGACTATCTCCAGATCGACGCGGCCATCAACCGCGGCAACTCCGGCGGTCCGACCTTCGACATCTACGGGCGGGTGATCGGCGTGAACTCGGCCATCTACTCGCCCACGGGCGGTTCGGTGGGTATCGGCTTCGCCATTCCCGCCTCGGTCGCCAAGCCGATCACCGACCGACTGATGCGCGGCGAGACGATCGAGCGCGGCTATCTCGGGGTCGAAATCGGCAATCTGGACCCCTATCGCGAGGCCATGGGCCTGCCGGAAGGCACCCGCGGCGCCTTGGTCAACAGCGTCACCCCCGGCGGACCGGCGGCGCGCGGCGGTCTCCAGGCCGGCGACGTGGTGACCTCCCTGAACGGCCAGCCGATCGTCAGCTCCAGCGACCTGACGCGCCGCGTCGGCCAGGCCAGCGCGGGCGATACGCTGCGGCTGGACATTCTCCGTGACGGTCGCCGCCAGACCATCTCCGTCCGCTCGGGCACACGCCCGTCGCGGGCCGATCTGGAAGCCGGTCGCGGCCTCGGCGAGGAAGAGGCGGAAGCCGCCGCGCCGTCCCAGGCCGGCAAGGCCGTGGCGGGCATCAATGTCGCGCCGATGAGCCCGGCCCTGCGTCAGCAGTATGACATCCCGGCCGCGGTCACCGGCGTGGTTGTGACCCAGCCCGGTCGCGGCAATGCCCAAGGCTTCCAGCCCGGCTATGTCATCTTCCGGGCCGGCGCGACCCGGGTCGCGAGCGTGGCGGACTTCGAGGCCGCGGTGCAGGCCGCCCGGGCCGGCGGGCAGGGATCGATCTTCCTGCTGATCTGGACGCCGCGGGGCAATGTGCCCCTCGCCTATGATCTCCCCGATCCTGAATAAGCGGTAACTGCCCCCATCGCCGCCGATGCGCTACCATCGGCGGCGATTTCGCATTTGAGGGCTGATTCCATGCGCATTCTGGTGGTCGAGGACGACGCCGAGGCCGCGACCGCCATGGTCCGGGGACTGACAGAAGCCGGGCACGAGCCCACCCACGCCGTCGACGGCGCCTTCGGCCTGCTGGAGGCGCAGAAGGGCGGCTATGACGTCTATGTCGTCGATCGCATGATGCCCCGCCTCGACGGGATCGGCATGGTCGAGACCCTGCGCAAGGATGGCGACCAGACTCCGGTGCTGTTCCTGTCCGCCCTCGGCGAGGTCGAGGACCGGGTCACGGGGCTCAAGGCCGGCGCCGACGACTATCTGGTCAAGCCCTACGCCTTCTCCGAGCTGATCGCCCGGGTCGAGGCCCTGTCGCGCCGCCGCGAAACCGGCAGCGTCGCCACCATGCTCAAGGTCGGCGACCTCGAGATGAACCTGATCGCCCGCACCGTGCACCGCACCGGCAAGGAGATCGATCTGCAGCCGCGCGAGTTCCAGCTGCTGGAATTCCTGATGCGCCACGCCGGCCAGTCGGTGACCCGCACCATGCTGCTGGAAAAGGTCTGGGAATACCATTTCGACCCCCAGACGAACGTCATCGACGTCCACATCAGCCGTCTCCGCGCCAAGATCGACAAGGGCTTCGACCACGCCATGCTGCAGACGGTGCGCGGGGCGGGGTACCGGCTGGAGCCCTAGGCGGCGTCGATGCGTCTGCCCTCCCTTCTACGCCGCACCCCCTTCCGCCTGACGCTGCTGTTCCTCGCGCTGTTCGCGGCGGCCGCCAGCGCCATCCTGGCCTGGGTCTATTTCGCCTCGGCGACCGAGGCCCGGACCAAGGCCGAGCGGGAGGTCCGCGGGGAAATGCAGGCGCTGACCGGCATCTATGAAGCGCGGGGCTTCGACGCGCTCAATGTGGCGCTGATCGACCGCACCCTGCGCGACAACGCCTTCCTCTATCTGCTCAAGAATCCGGACGGCAGCCAGGCCACGGGCAGCCTGACGGACTTCCCGATCGAGACGATGGAGCAGCCGGAGGAATGGATTACCTTCCCCTTCACCGACACCGACGCCGAGGGCCGGGTCACCCGGCCACAGGTTCGCGGCGTCCAGGTGCAACTCGCCGGCGGCGGCATGCTGTTCGTGGGCCAGTCGCTGGGCGACACCGAGGCCTATCTGGCCAGGCTGACCCAGGCCCTCTGGACCGCCATGGGGATCGTGCTTCTGCTCGGCCTGGCCGGCGGGCTGCTGGTCAGCCGCAATCTGGAGCGCGCCATGGGCCGTCTGAACAAGGTGGTCACGGCCGTTCAGGACGGCGATCTCAAGGCACGCGCCGTGGTCCGAAACTCCGGCGACGAGCTCGACGAGCTGGGCTCCGGCCTGAACGTCATGCTGGATCGGCTGGAGGGGTCCATGGCCTCGATCCGCCACGCCGGCGACGCCATCGCCCACGACCTGCGCTCGCCCCTGACCCGGATGCGGGCCAAGCTGGAGGTCGCCCTGATGGACGCCGAGGCGGGCAAGATCGACGGCGTCGATGCGGTCCAGCTGGCCCTCGACGAGGCCGACAACCTGCTCAAGACCTTCAACACCGTCCTGGCCATCGCCCGGCTGCAGGCGGCGGCCGGCCGCACCCCGGACCCGAAGGTGTTCGACGCCGCCGATCTCGCCGCCGACATGGCCGAGCTCTATGAGCCCGCCAGCGAGGACAAGGGGCTGGAGTTCTCGGCCGAGATCGAGCGGGGCCTGATGATCGAGGGCAACCAGCCCTTCCTCGCCCAGGCCCTGGCCAACATCATCGACAACGCCATCAAATACACGCCCACCGGCGGCGCCGTGATGCTGCGCGCGCGGCGGCGGTCGTCGGGCGAGATCGAATACTCCGTCACCGACACCGGCCCTGGCGTGCCCGAGGCCGACCGCGAGCGGGTCATCGAACGGTTCGTCCGCCTCGACAACAGCCGCACCGAGGCCGGCTCGGGCCTGGGCCTGTCGCTGGTCGGGGCGGTGATGGAGGCCCACGGCGGCCGCATCCTGCTGGACGAGGGACCGGGCGAATACGGCGGCTTCGGTCCTGGCCTGAGGGTGGCCCTGGTCCTGCCGGCCGCCGAATGAGCGGTCCCGCCGGTCCCCGGCTCGCGCCCTGCGGCCCCACGGTCGACACGGTCGCCGCCGAACGGGTCCATGAGCGACTGGCCGGGGCGGCCGGGGAGGGCGGCTGGGCCCCCGTCCTCGACGCCGCCTGGCCGGCCCTGGCCCCGGCCTTCGCCGCCTCCCCCTATTTGGCCGGTCTCGCCGCCCGCTGGCCGGACCGCCTGCGCGATATCCTTGAACAGTCGCC
Source organism: Brevundimonas sp. (assembly GCA_046292645.1). Classification (GTDB taxonomy): domain Bacteria; phylum Pseudomonadota; class Alphaproteobacteria; order Caulobacterales; family Caulobacteraceae; genus Brevundimonas. The sequence goes on along the minus strand of JBKBQO010000014.1, from coordinate 3,117 downwards.
CGAAGACAGGCTGGCGGCCATCCTGACTGGAACCGCCGCCCTGGACGGCGGCGCCGACGCCGTCCGCGCGCCGCTGCGCTGGTTCAAGGCCGAACTGCATCTGCTGACCGCCCTGTGCGATCTCGGCGGAGTCTGGGACCTGGACGCCGTCACCGACGCCCTCAGCCGCTTCGCCGACGCCTCGGCCCAGGCCGCCCTGCGCGCCGTGGCCCATGACCAGCGCGAACGGGGCAAGTTGGTCTCGGCCGCCGACGATCCGCGCGGGCCCGTTCCGGGGCTGTTCGGCCTCGCCATGGGCAAGCACGGGGCCTTCGAGCTCAACTATTCCTCGGACATCGACATCAGCCTGTTCTGGGAGCCTGCCGGGCTGGAGCCCGCCCTCGCCGACGGCGTGGAGCCGCAGAAATTCGTCGACCGCATCGCCCATGCCCTGGCCGCCCTGATGCAGGAGCGGACCGGCGACGGCTATGTCTTCCGCGTCGACCTTCGGCTGCGGCCCGACCCCTCCTCGACCCCGCCGGTGGTGGTCGCCCCCATGGCGCTGGCCTATTACGAAAGCGTCGGCCAGAATTGGGAGCGCGCCGCCTTCATCAAGGCGCGGCCGGTGATCGGCGACCTCGCCGCCGGCGCGGATTTCGTCGCCGCGCTGCGCCCCTTCATCTGGCGACGCAGCCTCGACTATCCGGCCATTCTCGACATCCAGTCGATCAAGCGCCAGATCCACGTCCACAAGACGGGCGAGGGGATGCAGGCCGCGGGCGCCAATCTCAAGCTCGGCCGGGGCGGCATCCGCGAGATCGAATTCTTCGCCCAGACCCAGCAGTTGATCCTTGGCGGCCGCGACCCGGCCCTGCGCGCGCCCCGAACGGTCGAGGCCCTCGCCGCCCTGCGCGACGCCGGCCACGTCGACGCCGAGGTCTGCGCCGAACTGACCGCCGCCTATGCGACCCTGCGCGGGCTCGAGCATCGGGTCCAGATGCTGGCCGACGAACAGACCCACCTCCTTCCGGCCGACGTCGCCCGGCGGACGGCGGTGGCCGCGCTGGCGGGCGAAGGCGATCTGGCCGCCTTCGATCGCGGGGTCGAAACGGTGCTGGTCGGGGTCAACCGCGCCTACGGCGGGCTGTTCGAGGGCGAGGAGGCCCTGTCGTCGCCGTACGGATCGCTCGTCTTCACGGGCGTGGAGAACGATCCCGAAACCCTGGCCACCCTGGCGCTGATGGGGTTCGCCGAGCCGGCCGGCGTAGCCGACACCATCCGCAGCTGGCACCACGGCCGAATCCCGGCCACCCGGTCGGCGCGCGGGCGCGAGCTGTTCACCCGCCTGGCCCCCCGCCTGCTGACGGCCCTGGCCGACACCGGCGCGCCCGATGCCGCCTTCCGCCGCTTCGCTGTCTTCTTCGCGGGCCTGAGCGGCGGGGTCCAGGTCCAGGCCCTGTTCCTGGCCCAGCCCCGGCTGTTCGACCTCGTCGTCGGGGTCATGGCCTTCGCGCCGCGACTGGCGCGGACCCTGGGCCGTTATCCGGCCGCCTTGGACAGTATGCTCGACTCCCGGTTCCAGACCCAGATCGGCGTCAACACCGGCCTGTTCGACCAGATGGCCGACGAAGCCGCCGACGCGGCTGACTTCGAGGGCGCAATGAACGCCGTGCGCCGCCTGCACCGCGACCAGATGTTCCGCATCGGCGTCCAGGTTCTGACCGGCCGGATCGGACCCGAAGAGGCGGGACGGGCCTACACCGCCCTGGCGGACGCCGTGATCGCCGCCCTGGCCCCCGCCGCCCTCGCCGAAACCATGCGCCAGGGCGGACGCCTGGCCGGCGGACGGGTCGCCATCCTGGCCCTGGGCAAGGCGGGCTCGCGCGAGATGACCGCCGGTTCCGACCTGGACCTGATGACCGTCTATGACGCGCCCGCCGAGGCCGTGTCCGACGGCAGGGGCTGGGCCTCGGGCGTCTTCTATTCCCGCTTCACCCAGCGGCTGATCGCGGCGCTGTCGGCGCACACGGCCGAGGGCGGCCTGTATGAGGTCGACATGCGGCTGCGGCCCGGCGCGGCCAAGGGGCCGGTGTCCCTGCGCCTGTCGGCGGTCGAGGACTATTACGCCGGCGAGGCCGACACCTGGGAGTTCATGGCCCTGACCCGCGCCCGCGTGGTCTGGACGGACGACCCGGACTTCGGGGCGCGGACGACCGCGGCGCTTGAGGCCATCTTGCGCCGACCCCGCCCGGGCGCGGACATCGCCGCCGACGCGCGGCGGATGCGCGACCTGATGAACCGCGAACGGCCGGGGCAGGGCGGCTGGGATCTCAAACGGGCCCCCGGCGGCCAGATCGACGCCGAATTCGTCGCCCAGGTGCGCCAGCTGACCGCCGCCGCCGCGGGCGGTCCGCTGACGGTTTCGACGCTCGAGGCGCTGGCGGGCGATCCTGACCTGGCCGAGGCGTGGCGCCTGCAACAGGCGCTGGGCCAGATTCTCAGCGCCGCCTTCGACGACCGGCCCGATCCCGATCATGAGCCGGAAGGCTTCCGGCGTCGGTTGGCCGAGGCCGCCGACCTGCCCGATTTCGACGCCCTGAAGCGCCGCCTGGCCGAGGTCCGGACCGCCGCCCGCATCGCTTTTGACACGGCCCTGCCGCTGTCCGCGACGGAGACTGACGCCAACGCCGTTTGACTCTCCAGACAGGGATAGACGCCGCGCAAGCGGCGCATGGAGAGAGATCCGATGCAAAAGACCCTCATGGTCGGCGGCCTGGCCGCCCTGACGCTCGCCGCCGCCGGCGTCGCCTTCGCCCAGCAGGCCCCCGACCGGGGCATGCGCGCCGACTCGGACGGCGATCGCCGTCTCAGCCAGACGGAATTCGTCAACCGCCGCGTGGAACGGCTCGCCGCCGCCGACGCCGACCGGGACGGCCAGGTCACGTCCGAAGAGCGCCGCGCCGCGCGCGAGGCCCATATGGCCGCCCGCGCCGGCTCGCGCTTCGACCGCCTGGACGCGGACAAGGACGGCTCCATCAGCCGCGCTGAGTTCGAGGCCGCCGGCGACCGGCGCGAAGCCCGCGGCGACCGCGGCGACCGCCCGGCCCGCGCTGATCGCCCGGCCCGCGCCGACCGGCC
>JBKBQO010000013.1:0-53117 GCA_046292645.1 Brevundimonas sp. | reverse complement strand
GTAGCCGACGATCTCGTCGGCGTATTCGACCACGAACTGGCCGTCGGGGAAGGCCGCGATCTGGCCGCGCAGCATGCCCGGCGTATAGGCCGGCATGTCCTTGTAGACCTTGGCCACGAGGGCCGAGATGGCCTCGACATCGGCCAGTTTGGCGTTGCGGATGGAGAGGACGGCGGGCTTGGAGGGTTTTGTCATGGCCCCTCAACGCATGGCGACGCTTGGGGATCAATCCCCCGGTCCGGAAGCCTCACTGTTTGGAACGATCCAGGCCGGGGCTCCTTCCCTAGGGCAACTCTTGGAAGGAGCTGAATATGCGCAACACCCTCATCGCCCTCGGGGCGACGACCCTGCTTCTGGCCGCCTGCGGCCAGTCGGACGCCCCCGCCACGGGCGAGACCGAAGGCCCGGTCGTCTCGGCGCCCGAAGCGCCCATGAACCCGGCCGTCGACACCACCGACACCGGCCAGCAAGGCACGCTGACCCCGGGCGCCAGCTCGTTCACCAGCACCCAGGCGCGCGAGGCGATCGAAGGCCAGGGCTATACCGACATCGGCGCCCTCACCCAGGACGCCCAGGGCATCTGGTCCGCCCCCGCCACCAAGGACGGGACCCAGTCCACCGTCTCCGTCGACTACCAGGGCGTCGTCACCGCGCGCTGATGCGCGCCCGACCTCCCCGACCCCCCAGTAAACTGCATTCAAGGAGCGCCCCCATGGCGACCACCCTCACCCGACTGTTCGATTCCCACACCCAGGCGCTGGACGCCGTCTCGGACCTCGAGGCCGCCGGCGTCGATTCGGACCGCATCAGCCTCGTCTCCAACAACGCCGACGACTGGCACGCCGGCCACAAGCATCCGCATGAAAACCTGAGCGACGACTCGCACGGCGAGGTGGCCGAGGGCATCGGCAAGGGCGCGGCCACCGGCGGCGCCCTGGGCGCCGGCGCGGGCGTCCTCGCCGGCCTCGGCATGCTGGCCATCCCGGGTCTCGGCCCGGTAGTCGCGGCCGGCTGGCTGGCCTCGACGGCCGTCGGCGCGGCGGTCGGCGCGGCCGCCGGCGGCGCCACGGGCGGCATCCTCGGCGCCCTGAAGGACGCGGGCCACAGCGACGAGGACGCCCATGTCTATGCCGAGGGCGTCCGCCGCGGCGGCACCCTGGTCAGCGTCAAGGCCGACGAAGCCGACGCCACGCGCCTCCAGGCCATCCTCGACGGCCGCAACGGCTTCGACGCCGCCTCGCGCGGCGCCGCCTATCGCGAAACCGGCTGGTCGGCCTTCGACCCCGAGGCCCCGGCGTACTCGACCGACCAGATCGCCCAGGAACGCGCCCGCTACCGCTGATCGGGCGGCAGATACGGTGAAGAGGGCGGCCTTCGCGGGCCGCCCTTTTTGCGTGTGGGAACTGTCGGGTCATGCGTCGCCCGTCACGCCCACAGCCAGATCGCCGCCGCCGTATAGAGGGCGATGCCGACGGTCAGGTTGAACGGGAAGGTGATCGCCAGCGATGCGGTCACGAACACGCCCGCATCAGCCTCGGGCGCCGCCAACCGCATGGCGGCGGGAACAGCAATGTATGAAGCCGACCCCGCGAGAATGGTCAGAAGCGCGGCGTTGCCGACGTCCAGTCCGAAGAGGCGCGCCGCCCCCAGCGCGACGGCCGCTGACAGCAGGGGAAATCCCAGGGCGAAACCGACGACGCCCGGGGTCAGTTTGCGCCCCCCCTCCAGCAGCCGCCGGGCTGCAATCAGGCCGATGTCCAGCAGGAAGAAGCACAGGGCGCCCTGGAACAGCGGCCCCACAAACAGGTCCAGCCGCGCCATCCCGGCCTCGCCGGAGACCAGGCCGACCGCGAAACTGCCCAGCAGCATGACGCTCGCTGCGCCGACGAACACCTCCCTCAGGATCGCCCTGCGACGTCCGGGCTCGCCGCGGCCGGCGCCGTTGAGCAGGACCAGGGCCGTCAGGATGGCGGGGGTCTCCATCAAGGCGAGCACGCCCGACATATAGCCGCCCGACGCCAGACCCAGGACCTCCAGATGTTGCTGTCCGGCGGCGAAGGTCACGACCGACACCGATCCGTACGTCGCCGCCAGCGCGCACAGGGTCGGGCGATCCAGCCTCGGGATGCGCTTCAGGATGAGGAAGGCGACCAGCGGCATGAGGGCGCTGAGCGCGATGCCGAGCGCCCCGGCCGCCAGGAAATCCCCGTTGAACCCCGCCGCCCGCGCCTCCACCCCGCCTTTGAAGCCGATGCACAGCATCAGATAGAGCGACAGGGCCTTGGAGACCGGCTCGGGGATGGCGAGGTCCGAGCGCGCGAACGCGGCCGCGGCGCCGACGAAGAAGAACAGGATCGCCGGCGACGTCAGAAGCGTCAGGCTTGTGGAGAAGTCGGGCATGCGTCAACCGGGTCCGCTGAAGGTCCGTCCGAGTGACCTTGGCCGCCCTGCGCTTCCAGTTTATTGGCGTGATGCAGGCCATAACGGACGCTAATGTTATGTCGGATCGACGGGTCAATTTGGATATCGACCTGCTGCGAGCCTTCGTGACGGTCGTGGAAACCGGCAGCTTCACGCGCACGGCGGCCTTGCTCGGCCGGACCCAGCCGGCCGTCAGCCTGCAGATCCGCCGGCTCGAGGATCAGTTGCGATCGCCCCTGTTCGATCGCCGGGGCAAGGGCGTCGGTCTGACCACGGAAGGCGCCGGCCTCCTGCCCCAGGCTCGCCGGTTGCTGCGGCTCAACGACGAGATCGTCTCCGCCCTGGGCGACGGTGACCTGGAGGGCGAGGTGCGGTTCGGCGCCCCGGAGGACATCGCGACGATGCACCTCCCCGGAATCCTGGGCGCCTTCGCCCGCAGCCATCCGCGCATCAGATTGTCGGTGACCTGCGACTACACCGCCAACCTGCTCGACCAGATGTCGCGCGGCATGCTCGATCTGGCGCTGATCAAACGGGAGCCCGTCGGGCCCGATCTGGGTGTCCGGGTCTGGAGCGAACCCCTGGTCTGGGTGGCGCTGGACGCCTCGATCCTGGAGGCGTCGCCGCTGCCGCTGATCATCGCGCCCGCCCCCGACATCTATCGCAAACGAGCCCTGGCCGCGCTCACCGACGCGGGTCTCGCCTTTCGCGCGGCCTTCACCTCGCCCAGCCTCGCCGGTCAGATGGCGGCCCTGCGCGCCGGTCTCGGCGTGGGCGTGCTTCCCGCCGCCATGGCGCCGCGCGACCTTGCGGTGCTGGAGCGGCCCCTCCCGAGGCTGGCCGACAGCGAGATCGCCCTGGTTTCCAGCCGGGGCGCCGGCGGGCCGGCCGGCCTTCTCGCGCAGGAGGTATTGCGCGCGCTCGAACGAGGCCCCCTCCCGGCATGACGGGCCATTATGGGGCGTATCAGGACTTTTGATTGGCGGCGAAAGAGCGTCGCGGGCACCTTGGTTTCGCGGCCCGGGCCCCTCTGACGATCACTGTGATCGTGATGTCGGACCGCATCGGGTGCGCTCGATGACGGGTCCGGTTTTGGTGTCCCCTCGAAGCGACGGTCTCGCCGTCGAGCGCTCCCCTTGAGAGAAGGAGAGGCTCGATGTCTATCGTGTTGGCGCGCCGGTTGCGGGGATTTCACGCCCTGCTGGAGATGGCGCTGAGAGACGAACGTGCGCGGCCGCGGCCGGACGACCGGGCCGTTGCGAGCATCAAGAAGAAGAAGCTCGCGATCAGGGACCGGCTCATGGCCTTCGGTGACCGCCAAGGTCGGTCGACGTCGCACTGACGTCCCGGGGCCGGCGGCTCTCGCTGCCTCCGGCCCCGCCCCCTCCCCCCAGAACGCCAACCCGTGATCCGCCTCGCCGGCGAGACGAAGGGACTCCGATGCCTGCAACCAGCAACGCTCACCGCGAACGCCGCCCGGTCGATCCGCATGATGTCTGGACCATGGGCGATGTCGCCCAGATGGATGCCGTCATCGCCGCCTGCGCGCTCGTCGCCCAGGCCGACGGCTGGGTTACAGCCCAGGAACGCAGGCGGATGCTCGACCGGATGAGTCAGTCCCCGAGTATTCGCTTCTTCGGCCTGCATGAGGTGACGGTCGGCTTTGAGGCCCTGAACATGCGGTTTGATCTCGACCTCGAGGACGGAGAGGCTGCGGCGGAAGCGGCGGTCTCGGCTCTCCGAGGTCAAGCGGGCCCCTCGCACCTGCTGATCGACACAGCCTGTTCAGTCGCCGAGGCGGACGGCGCCTTCGACGCCGAGGAGCGCGAGGTCATTCTGCGCCTCTGCCGGCTGCTGGACCTCGATCCAGCGCGTTATGACATGATCTCCGGCGAGGAAGAGCGGCGATGAGGATGGGTCCGACTTGCCTTCCGGTCGGCCGGGGCGTGGCGGTTCAGCACACGCAGACCTTATGCCGGGTGGCGGCCCATCAGAGTTCGCCGACCGGCCGCCCGGTCGAGTCCCCGGGCGCGATCGTCGACGACACGACCGCCCGCCGTCCCACCCGGAACACCTTTGACATCCGCGTCTGATCACCGGACCAAACTGGAACCTGACTTCATGGATTTTCTGACCCAGGACGTCCTGACCAAGCCGGTCTGGATGTGGGCGACCTTTCTGTCGCTCGTCGTCGTCCTTCTCGCGCTGGACCTCGGGGTCCTCCACAAGAAGCACCGGGAGATCGGCGTGCGCGAAAGCCTGCTGATGTCGCTCGGCTATCTGACCCTCGGCCTCGGCTTCGGCGGCTGGGTCTGGTACAGTCTGGGTCAGCAGTCCGGTATCGAATATCTGACCGGCTTCGTGGTCGAAAAGTCGCTGGCGATGGACAACGTCTTCGTCATCGCCATGATCTTCGGCTACTTCGCCATACCGCAGAAATACCAGCATCGGGTGCTGTTCTGGGGCATCCTCGGCGTCATCGTTCTGCGCGCCGTCATGATTGCCGGCGGCGCCGCGCTGGTGACCGAATTCAGCTGGGTGCTCTACATCTTTGCGGCCTTCCTGATCCTCACGGGGGTCAAGATGATCGCCATGACCGACAAGTCCCACGACATCGGGGACAACCCGTTGCTGAGGTTGCTCAGGCGGCGGCTTCGGGTGACGGACGAGCTTCACGGAGAGCGCTTCTTCGTCAAGCTGACCGACCCCCGGACAGGGCGGCTGGCGACCTTCGTCACGCCGGTCTTCATGGCGCTGATCATGATCGAGATCGCCGACGTGATCTTCGCGGTGGACTCGGTGCCGGCCATCTTCGCCATCACCACCGACCCCTACATCATCTACACCTCCAACATCTTCGCCATCCTGGGCCTGAGAGCGCTCTATTTCGCCCTTGCCGCCATCATCCACCGGTTCGCCTACCTCAAGCAGGCCCTGGCCGTTCTGCTGATCTTCATCGGCTCGAAAATCTTCGTCGCGGATCTCATGGGGTGGGAGAAATTCCCCGCCGCAATCTCGCTGGGCGTGACCTTCGCCATCCTGGCGGCAGGCATTCTGTGGTCGCTGTGGCGGACACGGTCGCCCGCGACCGATGCGCCTCCGCCATGACGCTTCAACCGGAAGATCCGCTGCTCCAGGGCTACCGGCGCTTTCGCGCATCCGTCTGGCCGGACCAGGCGCAGCGGTACGCCCAACTCGCCCGACGGCGCCAGCGGCCGACCACGGCCGTGATCGCCTGCTCCGACGCCAGGGTCGATCCGCAGACGATCTTCGACGCCGAGCCCGGCGAGTTGTTCGTCATCCGCAATGTAGCGGGCCTGGTCCCGGAGTATGCGCCCGACGGAGGGTGTCACGGGACCAGCGCGGCGCTTGAGTATGCGGTGAGGATCCTCAAGGTCAAACGCATCGTTCTGCTGGGGCATGCGCGCTGCGACGGCATCCACGCGATGATCCACGGACCCCTGCGAAACGCCGCCGACTTCCTGGGGCCATGGGTGGATATCGCAGAACCGGTGATGTGGCCCATGCCCGAACAGAGCGCCGGCGAGGCGTTCGAGACGGCGATCGAGGACGCCGTGCTCCATCTCTCGCTATGCAATTTGCGGACCTTCCCGTGGATACGGAATGCGGAGAAGGCCGGCCACCTGTCCCTGTCGGCCTGGCGGTTCGACATTGCGACCGGCGAACTCCAGCGCGCCGCGACCGACGGTCGCCGGCGGCCCTGACCGACGCCGGAGCGCGCGAACGGCGACCATACGTCAAAAACGGTCGCATCCATCCTCGCGAGCGAAAAGAACAAATTGCCAACCGGAACAAACCGTGCACATAGTCCCGCTCACAAAGGGAGTGGGTCACGGTCATCGGACCGAAGGCGGGCCTCTCCTCCAGAGTACCCGACGGGAATCATGGCAAAGGAGAGCGGCAAGGTGGCGGCACAGGCGAATCTGAAATTGGTGACCCGGGACGACGGCGACAAACAGCGGGCTCTTGAGGCGGCGATCGCCCAGATCGACCGCGCCTTCGGCAAAGGCTCCGTTATGAAGCTCGGCAAGAACGGCGTGACCGAGGCCATTCCCTCGGTTTCGACCGGCTCGCTGGGTCTCGACATGGCCCTGGGCATCGGCGGTCTGCCGCGCGGTCGGGTGATCGAGGTGTTCGGTCCCGAAAGCTCGGGCAAGACCACCCTGGCCCTGCACACCGTGGCCGAGATCCAGAAGGCCGGCGGCACCGCCGCCTTCGTCGACGCCGAACACGCGCTCGACCCGGGCTACGCCCAGAAGCTGGGCGTCAACCTCGACGACCTGCTGGTGTCCCAGCCCGACACCGGCGAACAGGCGCTGGAGATCGTCGACACCCTGGTGCGCTCGGGCGCCGTGGACATTGTGGTGGTCGACTCCGTCGCCGCCCTGACGCCCCGCGCCGAGATCGAGGGCGAGATGGGCGACAGCCTGCCCGGCCTGCAGGCCCGTCTGATGAGCCAGGCCCTGCGCAAGCTGACCGCCTCGATCAACAAGTCGCAGTGCATCGTCCTGTTCATCAACCAGATCCGCCACAAGATCGGCGTCATGTACGGCTCGCCCGAAACGACGACGGGCGGAAACGCGCTGAAATTCTACGCCTCGGTCCGCCTCGACATCCGCCGCACCGGCGCGATCAAGGACCGCGACGAGGTCGTCGGCAACACCACCCGGGTCAAGGTGGTCAAGAACAAGGTCGCCCCGCCGTTCCGCGAGGTCATCTTCGACATCATGTACGGCGAGGGCATCTCCAAATTGGGCGAGATCATCGACCTGGGGGTCAAGGCCGGCATCGTCGAGAAGTCGGGCAGCTGGTTCTCCTACGACAGCCAGCGCATCGGCCAGGGGCGCGAGAACGTGCGCAACTTCCTCAAGGCCAATCCGGACATCGCCGACTCGATCGAGAAGGCCGTGCGCGCCTCGACCAGCAAGATCGCCGAGGAACTGCTGGGCACGCCCGAGCCCGATGAGGGCCAGGACCTGGAGGGCTGATCCGAACCCGTCGGACGGGCTTTCGCCCGGCGGCTTTGGACTCTTTGGACTCTTTGGACTCCTTTTTTTCGGCGGACGGTTCGGGGCCCTTTGGACTCTCTGGACTCCGTTTTTTCCGCCGCACGACCTTCTCCGGCCGGGTTCCCGCGACCCGCCACCGACCCCGCGGGGGCCGGGCCGGACGGAGCGGCCGCTCGACCCCCGCCGGGTCGGGCGGCCTTTTTTCGCGCCGGGGGCCGGGCGCCGCGATCACGGGCGGGTGATGCATTGGGGCTCGAACCCCTATATGACGCCCCTTCCCGTTTCTCCCCGACCGAACGCACCAAGCCATGACCAGCCTGAAACAGATCCGTTCGACCTTCCTCGACTATTTCGCCGCCGACGGGCACGAGAAGGTCCATTCGGCCCCGCTGGTGCCGCAGAACGACCCGACCCTGCTGTTCGTCAACGCCGGCATGGTGCCGTTCAAGGACTATTTCACCGGCGCCTCGACCCCGCCCTGGCCCCGCGCCGCCAGCTCCCAGAAATGCGTCCGCGCCGGCGGCAAGCACAACGATCTGGACAACGTCGGCTACACCGCCCGCCACCTGACCTTCTTTGAAATGCTGGGGAATTTCTCCTTCGGCGACTATTTCAAGGAGCATGCGATCGACCGCGCCTGGACCCTGGTCACCAAGGATTTCGGCCTCGACCCCAACCGCCTGCTGGTCACCGTCTACATCGATGACGACGAGGCCGCGGCCATCTGGAAGAAGGTCACCGGCTTCGGCGACGACCGGATCATCCGCATCGCCGGCTCGGACAATTTCTGGGCCATGGGCGATAACGGCCCCTGCGGTCCCTGCACCGAAATCTTCTGGGACTACGGCGACCACGTCCCCGGCGGCCCTCCGGGTTCGCCCGACGAGGACGGCGACCGGTTCGTCGAGATCTGGAACAACGTCTTCATGCAGTTCGAGAAGGAGAACGACCAGATCGTCCGCTCCCTCCCGAAGCCCAGCGTCGACACCGGCATGGGGCTGGAGCGGATCGCTTCGGTCCTCCAGGGCAAGAATTCGGTCTTCGACACCGACCTGTTCCAGACCCTGATCGCGGCCTCGGCCGAGGCGACCTCGACCGATCCGACCGGCGCCATGGCCGCCAGCCACCGCGTCATCGCCGACCATCTGCGCAGCTCGTCTTTCCTCATCGCCGACGGTGTCACGCCTTCGAACGAGGGACGAGGCTACGTCCTGCGCCGGATCATGCGCCGCGCCATGCGCCACGCCCACCTGCTGGGCGCCGCCGATCCCCTGATGCACCGGCTGGTGCCGACCCTCGTCTCCGAAATGGGCGAGGCCTTCCCCGAGCTGAAGCGCGCCCAGGCCTTTGTCGAGGACACGCTGAAGCAGGAAGAGATCCGCTTCCGCACCACCCTCGGCCGCGGCATGGGCCTGCTGGAGGACGCGTCCCGCGACCTCGGCGAAGGCGGCGTCCTGTCGGGCCAGACGGCCTTCACCCTGTATGACACCTACGGCTTCCCGCTCGACCTGACCCAGGACGAGGCCCGCCGCCGCGGCTTCACCGTCGACACCGACGCCTTCGACGCCGCCATGAACGAACAGAAGGCCCGCAGCCGCGAGCACTGGACCGGCTCGGGCCAGACCGCCTCGACCGGCGAATGGCTGGCCTTGCGCGACCGCCTCGGCCCCACCGTCTTCACCGGCTATGACGCCGTCGAGGGCTCGGGCGAGGTCCTCGCCATCGTGCGCGGCGGCGCTTCCGTCGACGACCTGTCCCCCGGCGACACCGCCGAGGTCCTGTTCGACCAGACTCCCTTCTACGGCGAGGGCGGCGGCCAGGCCGGCGACCGCGGCGAGATCGAATGGACCGACGCCTCGGGCCAGCAGGGCGCGGCCACGGTGCTGGACGTCCAGAAACACGCCGGCGACCTCTACGCCCACCGCATCGAGGTGACCTCCGGCACGCTCTCCATCGGCGCCCGGGCCCAGCTTCGCGCCAGGGCCGACGCCCGCCTGACCACCCGCGCCAACCACTCCGCCGCCCACCTGCTGCACAAGGCCCTGGCCAATGTCCTGGGCGGCCACGTGGCCCAGAAGGGCCAGCTGGTCGACGCCGAACGCCTGCGCTTCGACTTCAGCCACAACGCCCCCGTCACCGAGGACGAACTGGCCCGGATGGAGGATGAGGTGAACGCCGTCATCCGGCAGAACCTGCCCGCCGAGACGAAGCTGATGGCCCCGCAGGAGGCCATCGAGGCCGGCGCCGTCGCCCTGTTCGGCGAGAAATACGGCGATGAGGTGCGGGTCCTGACCCTCGGCCGCTCGCTGACCGAGGCGGACAAACCCTATTCGGTCGAGCTGTGCGGCGGCACCCACGTCGCCCGCACCGGCGATATCGCCCTGTTCAAGATCACCTCCGAGACGGGGATCGCCGCCGGCGTCCGCCGCATCGAGGCCCTGACCGGCGAGGCCGCCCGCCAGCATCTTCTGGCCCAGGCCGGGGTAGCGAAATCGCTGGCCCAGAGCTTCAAGGTCCAGGTCGCCGACGTCCCGGCGCGGGTCGAGGCCCTGACCGCCGACCGCCGCGCGCTGGAGAAACAGGTCGCCGATCTGAAGAAACAGCTGGCCCTCGGCGGCGGCGGGGCTTCGGCCAACGCCGCGCCGGAAGAGATCAACGGTGTCAAGCTGATCGCCCGCGTTCTCGAAGGCGTCGACGGCAAGGGGCTGCGCGGCGTGGCCGAGGACTTCCGCAAACAGGTCGGCTCGGGCGTCGTCGCCCTGATCGGCGTCACCGAGGGCAAGGCGGCCATCACGGTCGCCGCGACCTCCGATCTGGCGGGCCGGGTCAACGCCGCGGATCTGGCGCGCGCGGCGGTCATCGCCATGGGCGGACAGGGCGCGGGCGGCAAGGCCGATTTCGCCCAGGGCGGCGCCCCGGACGGATCGAAGGCCGAGGCCGGTCTGGCGGCGGTGCGGGCGGCCCTGGCCGGCTAGGCCTGCGGCCCGGCCTGCAGGTCCACGGCGGCCAGCTGCCAGGCGAACAGGCCCCGGCGCTCCAGGATCAGGGCCAGTCGGTCATCCGGCCGGTCACGGTCGGTCAGGGTGACGGCGAATTCGTCGAGGCTGCGATAGCCCCAGGCCTGGTGGATGTCGTTGCCGTCGGCCCGGTCGGCCGGATCCGGATCGGCCCGCCGGGTCGGATCCGGCGCCTCGGCCGTGCGGACCATCTGGGCCACCACCTCCGGCGTCACCACCGCATCGACCGCCCCCGACAGGATCATCGGCGCCAGCATCATGCCCAGCCCGCCCAGGCCGCGTTCCGTCACCCGGGGATCACGGTCCATCCGCGCGGCCAGTTCGGCGTTCAGTTCGGTCTTCAGGCTTTCGCGCAGGGACGGGAAGTCGACCAGATGCTCGATCTTGCGCTCATCCCCCGCCTTGGCCGCGCGGATCAGCGCCTGCGCCGCCACCACGGGCGCGACGGCCCAGGCGACCCCGAACGCGATGACGGCCGCGGCGACGAGGCCGCCGATCAGTGACTTCTTCATTCGACCCTCCGGCGGCGTAACGCCTCCCCACGGCTACGGTTGCCCGAATCGCGCAAGGTCGGAAGGGGCGGCTTCAGCCGGCCTTGCGATCGTTCTGACCAGGCGGCGGGGGCACGGCCGGGGCCACGCCCTCGGGCAGGCCGATATGGACCAGTTTCCACTCGAAAGGCCCGCGGCGCTCGAAGGTGAAGATGGTCTCCGAACCGCCCTCGTCGGCGACGCCCAGGCGGGCGCGGTTGACGCTCCAGTAGAGCGGCCGCGGCATCGGCCCGCCGGTCGTCGTCGCATCGGGCGACGGCTGGGTGACGGTCCCGCGCAACGAGGCGTAGCGCCCCTCGCCCCGGGTCAGGGCGGCCAGGGCGGCGGGCGTCAGATAGGCGTCGGCGTCGGGCGCGGCGGCGGCCGTCGCCTGTTCGATCTGGCGACGCACGGCGCCGATCGGATCTTCCATGAAGCTGGGGGCCGGGGCCGAGGCCGCCGGATCGCCGTCCAGCTGCGGCCGCAGGGACTGACGCACGGCGCCATAGTCGATCAGCCGCGCGAGGCCGGCCACGTCGCTGGCCTCGCCCGCCGACCGGATGGCGAAGAAGGCGACGGCGGGCGCGATGAAGAAGACCAGGGCGGAGATCAGCACGGCGAACACGATCAGGCGACCGATCAGTCCCCCGCCGCCCCCGCGCGCCGGCTTCTGCTTGCGGGCCCAGACCGGTTGGTGATGCTCTTCGGCTGGCGCGTTCAAGGCCGTCCTCCTCGGTGAGCCGGCATCATGCACGAACCCGCCGCGGGCTCAAACGAAAGGCCCGCTGGACGCGAGTCCGGCGGGCCTCTCTGGACTTGGCCGCGCGCTCAAGCAGCGAGCCGCCGCGCGGCGAGCGTTAGCGCGCCCTAGGCCTTGTTCATCGCGACGGTCAGGTTCTCGGCCACCTTGTCGAGGAAGCCCTCTGTGGTCAGCCAGCCCTGCTGGTCGCCGACCAGCAACGCCAGGTCCTTGGTCATGAAGCCGGCCTCGACCGTCTCGACCACGACCCGCTCCAGGGTGTCGGCGAAACGCGCCAGTTCGGCGTTGTCGTCCAGCTTGGCGCGGTGCGAGAAGCCGCGGGTCCAGGCGTAGATCGAGGCGATGGAGTTGGTCGAGGTCGCCTCGCCCTTCTGGTGCTGACGATAGTGGCGGGTGACGGTGCCGTGGGCCGCTTCCGACTCCAGGATCTTGCCGTCCGGGGTCATCAGCACCGAGGTCATCAGGCCCAGCGAGCCGAAGCCCTGGGCGACCACGTCGGACTGGACGTCGCCGTCGTAGTTCTTGCACGCCCAGACGAAGCCGCCCGACCATTTGATCGCCGCGGCCACCATGTCGTCGATCAGACGGTGCTCATAGGTCAGGCCCGCCGCCTTGAACTGGTCGGCGTATTCCTCGTCGAACACCTTCTGGAAGATGTCCTTGAAGCGCCCGTCATAGGCCTTGAGGATGGTGTTCTTGGTCGACAGATAGACCGGGAAATTGCGGCCCAGGCCGAAGGCGAAGCTGGCCCGCGCGAACTCAGTGATCGAGTCGTCGAGGTTGTACATCCCCATGGCCACGCCGGCCGACGGGAACTGGAACACCTCGTGCTCAATGACCTGGCCGTCGTCGCCGGTGAAGGTCATCATCAGCTTGCCGGGACCGGGGACCAGGAAGTCCGTGGCCTTGTACTGGTCGCCGAAGGCGTGACGGCCGACGACGATCGGCTGGGTCCAGCCGGGCACCAGCCGCGGCACGTTCGAGCAGATGATCGGCTCGCGGAAGACGACGCCGCCCAGGATGTTGCGGATGGTGCCGTTCGGCGACTTCCACATCTTCTTCAGGCCGAACTCCTTCACCCGCGCCTCGTCGGGGGTGATGGTGGCGCATTTCACGCCCACGCCATGCTTCTGGATCGCCCTGGCCGCGTCGATCGTCACCTGGTCGTCGGTGGCGTCGCGGTGCTCCATGCCCAGGTCGTAGTAGTCCAGTTCGACGTCCAGGAAGGGGAAGACCAGCTTGTCCTTGATCATCTGCCAGATGATGCGGGTCATCTCGTCGCCGTCGATGTCCACGATGGGATTGGCGACCTTGATCTTGGCCATGCGCGTGTTCGCCTCTGAAGGGGATGGGGAGTGTGGCGGGGGGTATAGCGGGGCGCGCGGGCGCGCGCAAAGGGCGGCGGCTCTCCCGTTAACCCTGCCCCGAAAAAGACTTCCAAGGCCAAGGTGAACCGCCGCCGCCCCGGGGCGGTTCCGGTGACCTGGTAAGCGTATGGGTGCTGGTTTGGATATCGAAACACGATTGCTGCTTCAGCGGTGGGTCAGCACTTTCAAGGAGATGCCGGTCCGGATCGATGCGGAACTCATGCGCCGGGTGCTCGCTGAGTCTGACGCCAAACGGAAGGACCGGGCGAAATGAGCGACAAGACCTTCAAGGCGGGCGACGCCGTGCGATGGGACCACAGCCAGGGCGAAACCACCGGCAAGGTGGTCCGGAAGGCGACCCGCGCCACATCCATCAAGGGTCACAAGGTGGCGGCGTCCCCGGAAAATCCGGAGTATATCGTCGAAAGCGACAAGACGGGGGCCCTCGCCGCGCACAAGCCCGACGCCCTTCGCAAGGCCTGACCGACGATCTGGGGGAACCGTGAACCGCATGACTGGAATTCTGGCGCTGGCGATGCTGCTGGCGGCGTGCGGCGGCGATGCGCCGTCGGACCCCTCCGTCTCGGCGAGGCCCCAGCCCGAGGCCGGCCCCATCGCCGCCTCGGCCGCCGTGGCGTCACGGTCCGAAAGCCGCGCCTTCCGAGACTGGAGGGCGGTGTGCGACAACGGCGCCGATTGCGTCGCCCACGCCGGCAGCGCGACCAGCGGCTGGCTGATGGTCAGGATGAACGCCGGGCCCGACGCGCGGCCGCGCATTCTCGCGGACCTGCCCGAGATCAGCGGCGTCGCGCTACGCCTGGTGATCGACGGCCGGAGCCATGCCCTCTCCGCGGCCTCGGGCGACGCCGGCGGCCAGACGGTCCCGGCGGCCGAGACCGCCGCGGTCCTGTCCCGACTGGCGGCGGCGCGCGACATACGGCTGGTCGCGCCCGATTTCGAGGCGGCGGTTCCGACGGCGGGGGTGTCGGCCGCCCTGTTGTGGATCGACGAGCGCCAGGGGCGGCTGGACACGGTTACCGCCCTGCTCCGTCGCGGAGACCGCCCGGCCTCCGCCGTGCCCGCGCCCCCGGCCCTGCCCGTGGTGACCGCCGCGCCCCCCGTCGCCCAGTCCGGCTTCGGCGACAGCGACCAGACCCTGCCCGCCGCCCTGGAAGCCCTGCCCGCGGTCAAGGCCTGCCGCGCCGAGACCGCCGGCCAGGACTGGATCCAGAGCGCCGTCATGTCGGCCCGGCTGGACGCCTCGACCGAACTCTGGGCCGTGCCCTGTTTCTCCGGCGCCTATAATATCGGCCATGACTGGTATCTGACCGGCCCCGGCGGTCGGGCCCCCCGCCCGGCCGCCCTGGCGTCGTCGAACGGCGAGACAAGCGCAGGGACGATCAACGGGGGCTATTCGCCGGAGACCCGGACCCTGACGGCCTTCGCCAGGGGGCGGGGCATCGGCGATTGCGGCGTCGCCCAGACCTGGACCTGGACGGGGCGCGCCTTCGTCCTGACCACGGAGGCGGAGATGCAGGACTGCCAGGGCATACCGGCCGACCAGTGGCCCACCACCTGGCGCAGCCGATGACCGAGGTCGATGTCCTCGTCATCGGCGCCGGCCCCGCGGGGTTGACGGCCGCCACCTATCTGGCGCGGTTCCGGCGAAGCGTGCTGGCGGCCGACGGCGGGGCGCCCCGCGCGTGCTGGATCCCGGTCAGCCACAACATGCCCGGTTTCCCGGAGGGCATCACCGGCGACGCCATCCTGAGGCGGATGGCCGACCAGGCGGTCGAATACGGCGCGGTCGTCGAAGGCGGTCGGGTCGAAGGACTGGCCCGCCAGGGCGACGGCTTCGTCGCCCGGCTGAACGGTCGCGAGGTGCGCGCCCGGGCCGTGCTTCTGGCCACCGGGGTCATCGATCACCATCCCGACCTGCCGGGGGTCGAGCGCGCCATTGAGCGGTCCCTGGTCCGCATCTGCCCCATCTGCGACGGCTATGAGGCCATCGACAAGGCGGTGGCCGTGATCGGCGAGGACGACAAGGGGGTGCGCGAGGCGGCCTTCCTGCGCACCTATTCCGACCGGGTGACGCTGATTCACACCGGACCGACAGACGCCCTGGGCGACCAGGCCGAACTGGCGCGACTGGGGATCGAGCTGATCTGCGCCCCGATCGAGGCGGTCACACTGGAAGGCGACCGGGTGACGGCGCTGGGCTGGGGCGGGACGGTCCGCAGCTTCGACCTGGTCTATTCGGCCCTGGGGACCTCGCCCAACGCCGACCTGGCGCTGGAGCTCGGCGCCCGCGTCGGCGAGGACGGGCGGTTCATTGTGGACCCGCACCAGCAGACCAGCATCGCGGGCCTGTACGCCGCCGGGGACGTGGTGCGGGGCCTCAACCAGATCGCCGTGGCCTCGGCCGAGGCCGCCGTCGCCGCGACCGCCATCCACAATGTGCTGCGGGAAGCGGACGGTCAGATGGTCCGCTGATCCGGGGCCCTTCAGGCCCGCATCAGGTCTTCCAGCACCGCCAGCGGCACCGAGCCGTTCAGCAAGACCCGGTCGTGGAAGGTCTTCAGGTCGAAGCCCGGTCGGGCCTCGGCCTCAGCCCGCAGCCGGGCGATGACGGTCTGGCCCAGCTTGTAGGAACAGGCTTGGCCGATCGAGACGCAGTAGCGGTCGATCTCCTTCTCGGCCGACTCCGGCGGCTCGCCGCATTCCTCGATCATGTAGCGGATGGCCTGATCGCGGCTCCAGCGCTTGTGGTGCAGGCCGGTGTCGACCACCAGCCGGACGGCGCGGAACAGATAGGACTGCAGGTATCCGACCCGACCCAGCGGATTGCCCGCGTAGACGTCCAGGTCGTCGGCGGCGACGCGCTCGGCATAGAGGGCCCAGCCCTCGTTGTAGGCAGAGTTGCCGGCGATGCGGCGATAGATCGGCAGGCTGCCCGCCTCGCGCGCCACGGTGATCTGGAAATGGTGACCCGGCGAGGCCTCATGATAGGTCAGGGTCGGCAGACCCCATTTGGGCCAGTTCGCCGTGTTCGACAGGTTGATGTAATAGGCGCCCGGACGCGACCCATCCAGCGAGGCGGCCTGGTAGTAGCCGCCCGGCGCGCCCAGCTCGATCGACGGCGGCACGCGGCGGATCTCGACCTTCGCGCCCGGCAGGGTGTTGAACACCCGCGGCAGCAGCGGCTCCAGCGCCTCCATCTGCCGGTTCAGGGAGCCGATCAGCTCGACCTTGGCCTCGTCGGTATTGGGCCACAGATGTTGCGGATCCTCGCTCAGCGCCTTGATCCGGGCGCCGACCGATCCCTCGGTCATGCCCATCCCCTTCAGGATCGCATCGATCTCGGCCTGGATGGCGGCGACCTGCTGCAGGCCGATGTCATGGATCTCCTGGGCGCTGTATTCGGTCGTGGTGAAGTTGCGCAGGGCCAGGGCGTAGATCGTCTCCCCCTGCGGCAGTTTCCAAGCCCCCGCATCGTCGGTCGCGTTCGGGCGCTGGGCCTCAAAGACCGCGATCTGGCGGGACAGGGCCGGCTTGATCTCCTCATTGATCACATGGGCGGCCTGGGCGCCCCAGTCGCCCATCATGTTGCGCTCGTCCGTCTTGCGGATCAGGGCCTGCAGCATGGCCATGTCATAGGCCGGGGTGTCGCGCAGCGTCCGCAGCTGGATCAGGGTCTTGTCCATCAGGAAGGACGGCAGCATGACGCCGAGCGCGGCATCCGCCGTGATCCGCTCATTCTCCTGGTCCAGCAGCCGGGCGAAGGCCGAGAGGCGGGAGATGAAGGCCGCCGCATCGGCCTCGGTCTCCAGCCGGTGCTGGTTGGCCATGAAGTCCGGCACCGAGAAATAGGCGCCCGACCGCTGGGTCACGACATAGGGGCTGACACCGCCGCCATAGGGGACGTCGGCCGCACGGGCCGCGCCCTCGGCGCTGAATCGATAGACCGCCAGAGAGACCTTGGCCTGGTCCGACAGGCCGTCCGGCGACACCGTCTGGATCTCGGCCCAGCGGGCGCGCGCCCGGGCGCGGTCGGCCGCCGCATCGGCGATCCCCGACTGGCGCAACTGACCCGACAGGGCGGCGCGGGCGCCGCGGTCAAGGCCGAGGCCGGTCGCGTACTCCGGCGAGAGATCGACATTCTCCTCGAACCAGCGCGTCAGCATGGCGTCCAGCCGGGCGTCTGCGGGAGACAGGGCCGGCGCCGGGGTCTGGGCGGCGACGGGCAGGGCCGCCATCAGGCCGAGGCCGGCGGAGGACAACATCAGGCGGCGACGGTCGATCATGCGGGGACTCCGGTACAGCTCAGGCCATCGCCGCGCGGACGCGCCGCTCGAGGATGGTCAGGGGAATGTTGCCGCCGTCGATGACCGCGGCGTGGAAGCGTTTCAGGTCGAAACCCGGCTGGTCCTTCAGGCTGGCGCGCAGGGCGGTGATGAAGGTCTCGCCGATCTTGTAGCTGCAGGCCTGGCCCGGGGCGACGCAATAGCGTTCGACCTCGCTCTCGTTCGGATCGCCGACATTCTCGGCGAAATACCGGATGGCGCGCTCGCGGCTCCAGTCCTGGGCGTGCAGGCCGGTGTCGACGACCAGGCGGCAGGCGCGGAACAGGAAGCTTTCCAGATAGCCGATGCGGCCGAACGGATCGCCCTCATAGACGCCCAGCTCATCGGCCAGCCGTTCGGCGTACAGGCCCCAGCCCTCGCCATAGGCTGAAAAGCCGCCCACCCGCCGGTAGATCGGCAGTTCCCCCGCTTCCCTGGCCAGGGCGCCCTGGAACAGGTGGCCCGGCGCGGCCTCGTGATAGGTCAGGGTCTTCAGCGTCCAGCGCGGCCATTCCGCCGTGTCGCGCAGGTTGATGTAGTAGATGCCGGGCCGCGACCCATCCAGGCTGCCGCCCTGGGCGTAGCCGCCCGGCGCCCCGGCCTCGATCGCCGGCGGCACCCGGCGCACCAGGAAGTCGTTGCGCGGCATGCGCGGGAAGACCTCGGGCATCCGCGCCCGGATGCTGGCCATCTCGGCGTTGACGAAGGTCAGCAACTCCTCGCGCCCGGCGTCGGTGTTGGCGAAGCGGAAGCGCGGCTCGGCCCGCAGGCCCGCCAGCCGTTCGGCGACCGTGCCCCGGGTGTAGCCCTCGCTCTTCAGCAGGCCGTCGATCTGGCCCTGCAGGTCTGCGACCTGCTCCAGGCCGATGCGGTGGATGTCGGCCGGCGAATAGTCGGTGGTAGTGAAGTTGCGCAGGTTGAGGGCGTAATAGGCCTCCCCGTCCGGCACGCGCTGGACGCCGGCTTGGTGGCTGGACCGGGCGCGGTGCGCCTCGACCTCGGCGATCTGGCGGTCCAGCGCGGCGCGCACCGGCCCGTCGAAGATCGCGGCGGCGCGGTCCCCGGCGTCGGGCAGGCCCTTTTCGGCCGCGCGGCGGACCAGGGAGCGGATCATGGCCTGTTCGGCGCCCGGCTGGTCCCGCAGGGCGGTCAGCTGCAGCCGGGTCTTGTCCAGCACGAAGTCGGGCGCGATCACCCCCATGCCGGCGTTGGCCCGCATCCGCTCGGTGTCCTGGTCGAGGGCGGTCGGGAAGGCTTCCAGCCGGCTCAGGAAGGCGTCGACGTCCGCGGCCTCATTGATCGGATGGGTGCTGTCGAGGAAGTCCGGCACGGTGGCGTAGGCGCCGCCCAGCTGGGACACGCCATACGGCGTCTGTTTCCAGCCATCGGGCGTGTGCCACGGGAAGCGGGCATAGCCGACCGCGAGCTCCCGCTGGAACAGGGCGATGTCATAGCCCAGCCGTCCGTCCGCCGAGAGGGCGTCCGCGTTGATCGCCTGAATCTGCTCCAGCCGCGCGCGATTGCGCGGAACCTCGGCCTGGTAGGCGGCGACCGAGCGATCGCCCAGCAGACTGCGCTGCGCCGCCCGCGGACCGACGTCCAGACCCAGGGAGGTCGCGCCCTCGGGGCTGCGGTCCAGCCCGTCTTCGAACTGCGCCATCAGCACGGCGTGCAGCCGGTCGTCCTCGGTGGACGCCTGGGCGGCGGCGGGCAAGGCCGCCATCAGCCCGAGGCCGGCGGAAGACAGCATCAGGCGGCGGCGGTCGAGCATGGAAAATCCTCTGGCTGCGAGCGGGTCTGTCCGGCCCTGAAGCCCGGACGGACGGACCCCGTGGACGTCAGGCGCGCTGGGTCGCGATCCAGTCGGTCATGATCTTGTCCAGCACCGTCAGCGGCACACCGCCGGCGTTCATGCCGGCGTCGTGGAAGGCGCGGATGTCGAACCGGTCGCCCAAGGCCGCCTGGGCGCGGGCCCGCAGCTCGACCCATTTGTTGTGGCCGACCTTGTAGCTGGAGGCCTGGCCCGGCCAGACGCAGTAACGCTCGACCTCGGTGGTCACCGCGCTCTCAGCGTCGCCCAGGGTTTCGACCATGTAGCGGATGGTCTGTTCGCGGCTCCAGCGCTCGTGGTGCAGGCCCGAGTCGGCGACCAGACGGACGGCGCGGAACAGCAGCGACTGGATATAGCCGATCTGGCCGATGGGGTTGTCGGCATAGACGCCCATTTCGTCGGCCAGTTGTTCCGAATACAGGGCCCAGCCCTCGGAATAGGCCGAGAAGCCCAGCACCTTCATCAGCATCGGCCGGTCGGCCTGCTCCTGCTGCAGGGCGATCTGGTGGTGATGGCCCGGCGAGGCCTCATGATAGGTCAGGGTCGGCAGCTGCATCCGCGGCCATTCCGCCGTGTCGCGCAGGTTGATGTAATAGGCGCCCGGCCGCGAGCCATCGAGGGCCGGGGAGTTGTAGTAGCCACCCGGCGCGCCCGCCTCGATGAAGGCCGGCACGCGGCGGATCTCGACCGGCGCGACCGGAATGCGGCCGAAATACTGCGGCAGCCGGGTCGCCATCTCGGCCATCTGGGCGTTGAGATCGGCCAGCAGCTGTTCCTTGCCGGCGTCGGTGTTCGGATACAGTTGCGACGGATCCTTGCCGAGGGCGGAGATGCGCTCGCCGACCGTGCCCTGGGTCAGGCCCTGGGCCTTCAGCAGACCATCGGCCCGGGCGGACAGCTCGGCCACCTGCTGCAGGCCGAGGGCGTGGATCTCGGCGCCGGACAGGGTCGAGGTGGTGTAGCTGCGGATGCCCCAGTCGTAGTAGGCGTCGCCGTCCGGCAGGCGCCAGACGCCGGCGTCGTGGGTGGCGCCGGCGCGGCGGGCGCGCAGGGCCTCGGCCTGGCGGCGCAGGGCCGGATAGACCTCGCCCTCGACGATCCGCTGGGCCCGCGCGCCCCAGTCGCCGGCGATGGCCTTCTCGCCCGTGCGGCGCGCCACCGAGGTGGTCAGGACCATCCGGTCGGCCGGGGTCTCATACAGATTGGCGAGCTGAAGCAGGGTCTTGTCGATGATGAAATCGGGCGGCACGGCCCCGGCGGCGAAATCCGTCTCCATCCGCGCGGTTTCCTGGTCCAGCGCGGTCGGGAAGGCCGCGATCCGCGCCAGATAGGCCTCGGCGTCCGCCGCCGTCTCGATGGCGTGCTGGGTGTCCATGAAGTCCGGCAGGCTCTGGTACGAGCCGGTCAGCTGGGAGATGGTGTAGGGTGCCGGGCCGAAACCGCCGCCGCCATAGGGGAAGCGCTCGCCCATCATCTGGGTGTCGCCGAAGAAGGTCAGGGTGTCGTGATAGACGCCTTCGGTCTCGGAAAGGGCGCCGCGGTCGATGGCCTTCAGCTGATCCATCTGGCCGCGGAACTGCGCCCGGTCGGCGTCGATCTTGGCCTGGGACCGGTCGTCCAGCCGCGACTTCATCGCCGCCATCGGCCCCTTGTCCATGCCCAGCGAGGTCAGGGTCTCGGGGGACGACAGCAGGAAGGTCTGGACGATCGCGTTCATCAGCGCGGTCAGGGCGGCGGAGGCCGAAGCGGCCGCGGCCGGCGCCTGGGCCAGGGCCTGTCCGCAGGCGGCGAGACCGGCGCCGGCGGCGGCGGTGAACATAAGGCGGCGGCGATCGATCATGGCGGCGGGCTCCCCTTTGGCGCGGGGGCCAATGGATGGCGCCCGGACCGGATTGGCAAGTTACGGATGGTCAACCGGCGTGCAGTTCCTGCTTCACCCGTTCGGCCAGGGTCTTGATGTCCAGCGGCTTGGGCAGGAAGGAGACGCCGACCTCGTCCTGCAGCAGGTCCGAGAAGTCGCTCTCGGCATAGCCCGAGATGAACAGCACCGGCGCGTCGCCGAGGTACTGCCGCGCCTTCTTCAGCAGGGCCGGGCCGTCGAGGCCGGGCATGATGACGTCCGAGATCATCATGTCGATCGTCCCGGCGTGGAGTTCGGCCAGCTCCAGCGCCTGCTCGCCGTCCTCGGCCTCGATCACCTCATAGCCGCGCTGGCGCAGCAGGCGGGCGGCGATGCCGCGCACGGCGGCCTCGTCCTCGACGAACAGGATGCGGCCGGCGCCCGACAGGTCGCGCGGGGCCTTGGCGACCTTCTCGATCACCGGCGTTTCAGCCAGCTCGGCCTCAGCCGCCTCGGGCAGGAAGATGCGGAACACGGCCCCGCCGCCGGGGGCGTTCGACACATTGATGTGGCCGCCGGCCTGTTCGACGATGCCGTAGACGGTGGCCAGGCCCATGCCGGTGCCCTCGTTCACCGCCTTGGTGGTGAAGAAGGGCTCGAAGATCTTGTCCAGCAACTCCGGCGGCACGCCGGGGCCGCTGTCGGCGACCTCGATCAGGGCGACTGCGGCGGTCGGGGCGGCGCTCCAGCCCAGCAGGCGGGCTTCCTCGGCGGTCAGGCGGGCGGTGCGGATGGTGACCACGCCTGCGCCCGGCTCGACCACGCCGCGCATGGCGTCGCGGGCGTTGACGGCGAGGTTCATCACCGCCGTCTCCAGCTGGCTCTTGTCCGCCAGCACCACCGGCAGGTCGCGGCCGTAGTCGGTCTCCAGCCGGACATCCTCGCGCAGCAGGCGGCGCAGCAGGACGGCGAATTCGCCGACCAGTTCACCGAGGTCGAGGCGTTCGCGGCGGACGGTCGACTTGCGCGAGAAGGCCAGCAGCTTGCGCACCAGGTCGGCGGCGCGGATGGCGGTCTGACGGATTTCGTTCAGGCCCTCGTAGGACGGATCGCCGACGGGATGGCGCTCCAGCAGTCCCGACAGCTGCAGCTGGATGGCGGTCAGCAGATTGTTGAAGTCGTGGGCCACGCCCCCGGCCAGCTGGCCCACGGCCTGCATCTTCTGGGCCTGCGACAGCTGCAGCTCCATCGACTTCTGGGCCGAGACGTCGAACAGCCAGATGCGGCGGCGGTCGCCCTCGGGGGCGACGTACAGGTGCAGCATGCGGTCCGGATGGGCGCGCGCCACCAGTTCGATGGGGCCGGACGAGCCGCCCTCCAGCTTCGATCGCGCCTCGGTCACGCCGGCGGGATCGAACAGATGGCCGAAGGCCGCGTCGCGGGCGGCGGCGGGGCCGGTCAGCACCGACAGGGCGGCGTTGGGCTCCTCGATCTTGCCGGAGAACAGGTCGTCGGCGGCGATGACGGCCGAGCCGAACGGCGCGCCGGCGGCCATGGCGCGGCCCTCGACGCTGTTCGAGGTCGCGGCCTGGCGCGCGGGGATGGCGGCGCCGAGGGGCAGGACGGCCTCGGGCGCGGCGCGGACGAGGAAACGCCCCTCCCCCGCCTGTCCGATCAGCACCTCCAGCTCGCGCTCGCCGATGACGACGATGGCGCGGCCCTGCTGGCCGGCCCGGGCCTGGGCGAAGGCCATGTACAGGGCCGAGGCGGCCTTGCC
Organism: Brevundimonas sp.; assembly: GCA_046292645.1. Taxonomy (GTDB): domain Bacteria; phylum Pseudomonadota; class Alphaproteobacteria; order Caulobacterales; family Caulobacteraceae; genus Brevundimonas. The sequence continues at coordinate 30,201 of JBKBQO010000013.1, read as the reverse complement.
GCCGCGCGAATGGACCTGCGGCAGGGCGACGGTGGCGCCGTTGGCCTCGGCCCAGGCGGCGTTGAAGGCCAGCACCTGGCCGGTCGACCAGACCAGGGCCGCGGGCTCGGCCATGGCGTCCAGCAGGTCGACCGTGGCGTCGCCGACGGGCTTGCGCGTCTCGCTGCGGGCGAAGGCGAACAGGCCGATCAGGGCCACGGCGCCGACGGTGAAGATCAGCACCAGGGCGGGGGCGCTGGTCGGATCGGCGCGGAAGGCCGGATAGGCCAGGGCCCCGACCGCGACCACGAAACCGACCGCCATCACGATCAGCAGCGGGTCGAACGGACGGCCCTTTGTGGAGGTCACGGCGGTTGCGGTCATGGCGCCTCAGCCCGAATCAGACATGGGCGTGTCATCATGAAGCGTAAGGAGACCAGGTGCGAATCCCGGTCGAGCCTGCCTCCGGATGGCCCGTTGCCCAGCGGGCGCTCGAGGCGCTATCATCGACGGATGGGCAAGCAGCCGACCTGGATACCCCGCGCAGTCGCCGCAGCGATGTTTACGGGTGTTGCAGCCATCGGCGTCCTGCTGCTGTCCGGATGGTTGTATCCGAAAGCTTTGGCCGTCGCACCCGACTGGCTGACACAGCCGGAATTTCCACGTCCGGACGGATATCTGGGAACCGCGTGGGTTTGCGGAACCGTCTTCGCTTTGATGGGCGTCGTGGCTGTCGTCGGGTCGACACTCATGCGTCTGCTTAAGATTCCCCTTGAGGCGATTGATCCGGTAACCGAGTCCCCGACCTTCCCGTTCAATCGCAGACGGCGAAGCAGGCGGGCCATGAGGCAGCCCGGTTCGGAGGAGTATATCGATCACAAGGTCCAGCTACTTAGCGGACTCACTTCCGCTCTTCGCGGCGTAAGGCCGGCGAAGAGCGGGCAGCTGGACCCCTGAAGACTCAGGCGGCCTTGCGCTGCTGCTCCGCCCGGGCGTCGCGGGCCGCGTTGATGCGGGCCTCGGCGATGGCGTCGGCGATCTCGTGCGTCGGACGCTTCTCGACGGCGGAGCGTTCGAGGATCTCCTCCAGCGTCTCCATCAGCCGGGACAGCTTGCCCTCGACCCACTGCGGGTCATAGGCGCCGCCGGTCTGGCGGGCGCGCAGTTCCGAGGCGACATTGATGATGCCGCCGCCGTTGACGACATAGTCGGGGGCGTAGAGCACGCCGCGCCCGAACAGGATCTGGCCGATGTCGGGGGTGGCCAGCTGGTTGTTGGCGGCGCCGACCACGGCCTTGACCGTCAGCCGGTCCAGAGTCTGCGGGTTCAGCGTCGCGCCCAGGGCGCAGGGAGCGTAGATGTCGGCCTTGACGTCATAGATGGCGTCCGGGGCCACGATCTCGGCGCCGGTGCGGGCCGCGACCTCGGCCAGCAGGGCCGTATTGACGTCGGTCATGATCAGTTTCGCGCCGGCCGCGTGCAGCTTGTCGGCCAGATAGCCGCCGACGTGGCCGATGCCCTGCAGCGAGACGGTCAGGCCGGTCAGGTCGTCCTGCTTCCACAGCCGGCGGGCGACGGTCAGGGTCGAGCGGAACACGCCCTCGGCGGTGACCGGGCTGGGATCGCCCGAGGCCTCGGGGCCGTCGTTGAGGCCGAGCACGCAGGACGTCACCTTGCGGGCCTCGGCGATGTCCTCGACCGAAACGCCGACGTCCTCGGCGGCGTAATAGACCCCGCCCAGGGTGTCGACGGCGCGGCCGAAGGCGCGGAACAGTTCGGGGGTCTTCTGGGTCCGGCTGTCGCCGATGATGACCGACTTGCCGCCGCCCATCTCGAGGTCGGCCACGGCGTTCTTGTAGCTCATGCCCTTGGACAGACGCAGCACGTCTTCCAGCGCCTCGGCGCTGGAGCCGTAGTTCCACATCCGGGTGCCGCCGACGGCCGGGCCGCGGGCGGTTGAGTGAACAGCGATAATGGCGCGCAGGCCGGTCTTTTCGTCAAAAACCGCGTGCACGCCTTCGTGGTTCGCGAAGGACGGGGAATCAAACAGCGTCATGCTCATAAGAGCGTCTCCCGGGGTGTTTTTTTGTTGCGCGGGTGCTTACCGCCGGGCGTCTAACACCGCAAGCATGGCGGTTTCGCGACGTGGGGGATGGGGGTTGGGGTCTGGGGGTTGGGGGATGGGAGTTGGGGGATGGGAGGACGAGGGTCGAGGGTCGAGGGTCGAGGGATGAGGCAGCGACGGCCGGCACCCTGCACCACACCCTAAACCCCAGCCCCCAGCCCCTAGCCCCCCAGCGCGGCCAAGACCGGCTCCGCCCCGGACGGCAGGGGCGCGTCGGCGTCGCGCAGCCAGGCCTCGACGTCGCGGTACATGGTCTCCGCCTGCAGGTCGCGGTTCAGGATGTGCCAGCCGTCGGGATAGTAGCCGGTCCGCAGGTTCGGCCTTTGGCCCGCTCGCTCCAGCGCACGGCGCATCGGGGCCTTCTGCACCAGATGGTCGTGACCGCCGTACAGCAGCAGGGTCGGGGCGGCGACGTCGCCCAGACTTTGGGTCGCGCTCTCCATCAGATCGACCAGGCCGTACAGGGCGTCGAACCGGGTGGCGATGACGCTCGCGGGGTCGCGGCCGGTCCGGTACAGTTCGATCATATTGTCGGAGGCCAGCCGGTCCCGCACCACCCATTCGGGCGGCTGGACCGCGCGGTCTCCCATCAGCCGCGCCGCCAGTTGCAGGCTGATACGGTTCAGCGGGGCCTGGCTGGACCAGCCCCAGACCGCCGGGGCCAGCAGGATCAGCCGGTCGGCGTCGGGCGGGGCGTCGGAGCCGAAGGCGGCGATGCCGACCGATCCGCCCATACTCTCCCCCGCCACGGCGATGAGCGCGCGCGGATGGGCGGCGCGGGCCAGGGCGACGGCGACGCGCAGGTCCTGCACCATCCGGGCCTCGCCGGCCCAGACGCCCTTGATCCCCGGCGCCGCGCCGTAGCCCCGCTGGTCGAAGGCCCAGGTCTCGATGCCCTGTTCGGCCCACGAGGCGCCCGCCAGCCGGAAGGCGGCGCGGCTGTCGTTGACGCCGTGCAGGGCGACGATGACGGCCCAGGGCTCTCCGCCGTCGGGGGCCCAGCGGCTGAGCGGCATCCGCGCCCCATCGTCCATAACGAGGGCGCCGGACTGCAGCGACGGTCCGGCGAACCCCGGCGGCGGGATCATGGGCGGCTGGACGGCCGGGGTGGCGCAGGCGGCCAGGGCGAGCGTCATCATCACGGCGGCGAGGGCGCGGATCATGGAGTCAGGATGCCACGCACCCGTTCGCGAAGACAGGGGAGGACCTCGGCCTCGAACCACGGGTTCCGCCGCAGCCAGGCGGTGTTCCGCCACGAGGGGTGCGGCAAGGGCAGGATGGCGGGGGCGTAGTCGCGCCACGCCCGCACCGTCTCCGTCATATTGGACTTCGCGCGATCGCCCAGGGCCCAGACCTGGGCGTAGCCGCCGACCAGCAGCGTCAGTTCGACCCCCGGCAGCTCGGTCAGCAGGCGCGGCCGCCACAGCTCGGCGCAGCGGCGGGGCGGCGGATAGTCGCCGCCCTTCGGCGCGGTGCCGGGATAGCAGAAGGCCTGGGCCGCCACACCGATGCGGCGGTCGGCGTAGAAGGTCTCGTAGTCGACGCCCAGCCACTGACGCAGCCGGTCGCCCGAGGGGTCGGTGAACGGCAGGCCGCTTTCATGCACGCGTCGCCCGGGGGCCTGGCCGCAGATCAGCAGGCGGGTCTCGGGGAAGACCCGCACCACCGGCCGGGGCGTATGGGGCAGATGGCCGAGGCAGGCGCGGCAGGCGCGGATGTCCGAAAGGACGGACTCAAGCCCGGTCTCAGGCGAAGTCGTCATCGCTTTCAACAGCGGGCGGCAGGGCGGCCAGGGCCGCAGCGGTCTCTTCCTCGGTCGGCAGGCGCAGGCGGATCACGCCCTTGAAGGCGTTGGGATCGACCGGCTTGCCCTTCTTGGTGATGGTCAGCTTGCCCTGCCGCATCAGGGCGAGGGCGGCGTGCCGCACCTTGGGCAGCATCCGCTGCCACTGTTCGGGCTGCAGCGCCTTGGCCACGTCGGCGGGTTCGATGCTCTTGCCGCCGACGCCCTTGGGGTCGGCCTTCGCCAATTTTTCGAAGATGGCGGTTTCGATGGGGTCGCTCATGCGGCCTGTATGGTGCATTGCGGGAGCGATAGTAAGGCGGAGCGCGAACGATGGTTCAGAAAGTCACGGTGACCGAGGGCGAGTTCGCCGGCTGGCAGACCTATGACCTGCACGGCACCTTCGACCAGGTCGTGGGCCCCTTCTATTTCAAGCCGGACCCGGACGGACGGATGCGCTGCGCCTTCCGGGCCGAGCCCAAACACATGAACGCCGGCCACCGGATGCACGGCGGCTGTCTGATGACCTTCGCCGACATCGCCCTGTTTCAGACGGCCTATCAGGAGATGGAGGGGGCCTCGGGCGTGACCGTGTCGCTGGACTCCACCTTCATCGACGGCGCCTATGTCGGCGAACTGGTCGAGGCGACCGGCGAGGTGGTGCGCGCGGGCAAGAGCCTGATCTTCGTGCGCGGCCAGATCAACGCCGGCGAGCGGGTGCTGATGACCTTCTCGGGCGTGATCCGGAAATTCACGCCGCGGGGCTGACCGCCGTCAGTTGTCGATGATGTCCTGCAGGATGACGCCCATCCGTTCGGCCAGCTTTTCGCATTCCGGCGGAGTCAGGCCGAAGCCGGCGGTGACCTCGCGGCTGACGGCCATGCCCATGATGGTCGCCGCGGCGAGGCGCGCCCGGACCGCCGCGTCCTCTCCGCCGATCCAGGCGGCGAAGGGGTCGAAGAAGCTCTCGCTGCCCGTGCGCTGAACCAGCTCCATGGCCTTGGCCGAGCCGACCGACCGCAGCATGATCAGCAGCTTCTTGAGCTTCCGCTCGTCCTTGGTCTCGAAAATGACGTCGCGGGCGACACGGCGGCCGAAGTCCTCCCGTCCGCCGTCCATCAGCTCCCGGCCGTTGGAACAGCTGTCCAGAACGGTCAGGAACAATTCTTCCTTGGAGCCGAAGTAGCGGGACACCAGGGCCGCGTCGACGCCGACGTCGCCCGCGATGTCACGCATGCCGACATCGTCGTAGCTTTCGCGCGAGAAGCGTTCCAGCGCCGCCGCCAGAATGGCGGCGCGGGTCGCCTCGGCGTTACGCGGTCTGGGCGCGGCGTGACAGAACATCGGCCTCTCCCTTGGTGAGCTCCAGACCGACCTATGGCTTTGTCATCATGTGCTGACAAGGAAGAACCGCAACAGGTCTGGGCGTCGGGCGGTCGCCGAACCTTGATTTCGCACTGCAACAAGGGGATTGACGTCGCCGGATGTCTTCGCCAACCTGAGGTCACTCATCAAGACCGGCTGAGGGATAGGCCCTTTGACGCCGGGGCAACCTGCCAGGATCCACCCGATCCTGGAGATGGTGCCAACTCCTGCGAGGCTTTTTCGGAAGCCGCGAGAGATGAGTGGAGCGACGGCCCCTCCACGTCCGGGGTCCGGTGACTTCACGGGTCTGTCGCACGGGAATTGGTTCGCCCCCCTGGTTTCGCTGAGCGAAGGCGGAGCGGACCCGTGGCGTCCACTGAAGACATCATCGACGAGACGCCGGGACGCGATGTCCGGGTCGCGATCGGCGACGACTTCCGGCTGGAGTCCGGCCAGCGGCTGAGGGCGACCGAGGTCGTCGGCCGGCTGCACGGGCCGGAGCATGGGCCGCTGGTCGTCGTGGCGGGCGGCATTTCCAGCGGGCGGTTCGTGACGCGTTGGTGGGACTGGGCGGTGAAGGCCGGCGGGCCGGTCGACCTGGACCGCGTTCGGGCGCTGGCCTTCGACCTGGTCCCCGGCAAGGGCGAGGCCGACCTGACCCTGACCACGACCGATCAGGCCCGGCTGCTGCGCCGGCTGCTGGACGGGATCGGCGAGCCCCGGATCGACCTGTTCATCGGCGCCTCCTACGGCGGCTGTATCGGCCTGGCCTTCGCGGCGGCCTTTCCCGAGCGGATCGGCGAACTGGCGGTCGTGTCGGCGGCCCACCGCACCCATCCCGCGGCCACGGCCATGCGCGGGGTGCAGCGTCGGCTGCTGGCCTTCGCCCGCGACTGCGGACGCGAGGCGGAAGGGGTGGCCCTGGCCCGCGAACTGGCCATGATCAGCTACCGCACGCCCGAGGAACTGGGCCGCCGCTTCGACTCCGCTCCGCCCGCCCGGTCCGGCGGCGCCTATCCGGTGTGCGACTATCTGATCGCCCGGGGCGCAGCCTATGCCGAGGCGACGGACGCCGCGCGCTGGATCGCCCTGTCGGACTCGCTGGACCGTCACGCCGTGGCGCCCGAAGCGATCGCCTGCCCCCTGACCGTCGTCGGCTTCACCTCGGACCGGCTGGTGCCGATCGAGGACAGCCGCGACCTGGCCGCCCGCGCCCCGAACCTGCGCCGCTTCATCGAGGCCCCCTCGGTGTTCGGCCACGACGCCTTCCTGAAGGAGCGCGAGCGGGTCGGCCAGGCCCTGACCCAGCTTCTCCTCCCCCTGTTCCTCCCGACCCGCGAGATCGCCGCATGACCTGTCCGTCCGACCCCCACCCCTGTACGACCGCCGCCCGCCATGGCGTGAACAACGACCCGGCCCACGGCGCGGTGATGCCGCCGATCTATCTGTCGTCGAACTACAGTTTCGACGGCCTGGATGGGAAGCGGCGCTACGACTACACGCGCTCTGGCAATCCCACGCGGGACGTACTCGGCGAGACCCTGGCCAAGCTGGAGGGCGGCTGCGGCGCGGTGGTCACGGCGACCGGCATGGCGGCGGTGGACCTGGCGCTGTGCTCGCTGGAGCCCGGCGACCTGCTGATCGCGCCGCACGACCTGTACGGCGGCACCCATCGCCTGCTGTGCGCCCGGGCCAAGCGTGCCCATTTCGACGTCCAGTTCATCGACCAGAACGACAGCGCCTGGCTGGACGCGGCCTTCGCCCTGAAGCCGAAGCTGATCCTGATCGAGACCCCGTCCAATCCGCTGATGCGGGTGGTGGACGTGGCGGACATTTGCGCCCGCGCCCATGCGGTGGACTGCAAGGCGGCGGTGGACAACACCTTCCTGTCACCCGCCCTGCAGCAGCCGTTGGCCCTCGGCGCCGACCTGGTGATCCATTCGACGACCAAATACATCAACGGCCATTCCGACGTCGTCGGCGGCTGCGTGGTGGCCAGGGATCCGGCGGACCTGCAGCAGCTGACCTGGTGGGCCAACTGCCTGGGGGTCACAGGCTCGCCGTTCGACGCCTATCTGACCCTGCGCGGGGTGCGCACCCTGTTCGCCCGCATCGAGCGGCAACAAGCCACGGCCCAGCGCGTGGCCGAGTGGCTGGCCGCCCAGCCGGCGGTGCGCGCGGTTCACTATCCCGGCCTGAAGACCCATCCCGGCCATGCGGTGGCGGCGCGGCAGCAGGCGGGGTTCGGCGCCATGCTGAGCTTCGAACTGCACGATATCGCCGCGGTGCGCGCCTTCGTCGATCAGCTGGAGGTCTTCACCCTGGCCGAGTCCCTGGGCGGGGTCGAAAGCCTGGTCGCCCATCCGGCCCTGATGACCCACGCCGCCATGACGCCCGAGGCCCGCAACACGGCGGGGATCACCGACGGCCTGCTGCGGCTGTCGATCGGGCTGGAGCATCCGGAGGACCTGCTGGCGGATCTGGCGACGGCGCTGCAGGCCGTGCCGGTTCCGCTGGCTGTCGAGGCGGCCTGACGCAAAAGAAGACGCCGCCGGCCCTGGGAGGACCGGCGGCGTCAAGGCGCTGATCAGGAGAGATCAGAAGCGGTAGCGGGCGCCCACGAAGACCTGGCGGCCGGTATGGTGATAGACCGAGGTGCTTTCCCGCGAGCCGCCGTCGCCGACGAACTGGTGGTTCTCCTCGTCCGTCAGGTTCAGCGCCTCGAGCGTCAGCTGGACCTGGTCCGTGACCTGCCACGAGGCCGAGGCGTCGAGGTTGAAGGTGTCCTTCTTGCCTTCGATCGCATTGCCGTTCCGGCCGGGGACGTTCTGCAGATATTCATCGCGCACCGCCGCCGAAATCCGCGCCGAGAAGGTGTCATCCTCATAGTAGAAGGTGGCGTTGTAGGAGACCGGCGACAGATTGATCAGGTCCGCGGTCACGAAGGCCGAGCAGTCGGCGCTGACCGTGGTGTCGCAATAGTCGATCTCGGATTCGACGTGGGTGTAGTTCAGCTGCACGCCGGTGTTGGACAGCAGGCCGGGCAGGAAGCGGAACGGCTGCTGGTAGCTGACTTCGAAGCCGGTCAGCGGTCCGCCCTCGGTGTTCACCGCGGACGTCAGCTGGAAGATGGTCGTCGGCGAGCAGGCGCCCGTGCACAGACCCGGCGCGAAGGCGATCGGGTTCAGCGCCGTCAGGTCCTGGTAGGCCAGTTCCTGGCGGACGATCTGGATGTAGGTGTCGATGTCCTTGTGGAAGACGGCGAGGGACAGCAGGCTTTCCGGCGCGAAATACCATTCCAGGCTCAGATCCCAGGTGGTGGCGCGGAAGGGCTCGAGGTTCACATTGCCGATGCTGGCCGTGAAGTTGGGACCGGTGGGCGCCAGCGAGGTCGTGGGCACCAGATAGTTGGTCCCGGCCAGGGTGTTGCCGATCTGCGGCCGCGCCATGACCTTGGCGACGCCGAAGCGGACGATGACGTCCTCGATCGGCTCCAGCGCCAGGTTCATCGACGGCAGGGTGTCGTCATACTCGTTCGTGCCGGACACCAGGGTGCCGCCGCCGATCGAGCTGTAGCCCTCGGCGTAAAGCTCGGTATTGGCCTGACGCACGCCGATGTTGCCGCGGAACGGCATGTCGCCGATCAGGGTGTCGAAGTCCGCCTGGATGTAATAGGCGCGATCGGTTTCCTCGATCAGACGGTTGCCGCCGCGGGCGTTGCCGTTGGTGACGCCGCTCAGGGTGAAGTCCCCGCCCGGGAGGCCGGTGTTGCAGTTGCAGTAGATGTTGAACAGGTCGGCGATGGCGGCGACGTCGGGGCGCAGCCAGGAGGTGGGATTGCCCGAGGGCGCCAGGCCCTGGCCATAGCCGGTCAGCAGGGTGGTGATATCCGCCAGGCTGGTCCCCGCCGGCAGGGCCGGCACGACCAGTTCGTCGGTGCGACGCTGTTCCCACGAGCGCGAGGAATAGGTCTTGTAGTTGAAGCCCGCCTTCACCGTCAGCCAGTCGGTCACATCGTAGGCGAGGTCGCCGTAGATCGCCCGGAACATGGTGTCGACGCCGTTGGGGCGAAGCCGGATCTCCGAGCGCGGCAGGGAGGCCAGCGTCGTGCCAACGCTGGTGTCGCGCCATTGCCAGGCCGCCGGGCTGGCGACATCGAAGCCGTAGTTGATGACCGGGGCTTCCGGGTTGCCGCGGAAGTCGAACGAATAGCCCTGGGTGTTCTGGCGGTCGATCGTGACCGTCGTCTGCACCGGGTTGGAGAAGTTGGATTCCGCCTGGCCGGAATAGAAGCGGCCGCGCAGGCGATCGCTGAAGTCGTGCTCGGCGGTGAAGCTGATCTGGGTGAATTCGGTGGTCAGCTCGTCGAACCGGGTTTCCGACCGGATGTCGACGTTGTTGAAGCGTCCATAGACCAGGGCGTTGTCCTGGACCTCGGCCTCGAGCACATGGATCTGGGTCTGGCCTCCGGCCGCGGCGTTGCGGCTGAAGGACAGGGCTTCGAGGAAGTCCTCCTGACGCGTCGCGTCCAGCTTCGAATACAGCAGGTCGAGGCTGAAGGTCGTGGTCTCGGCGGGACGGAACTGGAACGAGCCGGTGACGCCCAGCCGCTCCTGCTCATGCGTCAGCCGGCCGTAGCGCGGCAGGCGCGGGATGAAGACATTGGCCTGGTTGGCGGTCGCATAGGCGGCGTTGTTGGCCGCCGTGTTGTCCGGGCGCAGCACGTTCACGGCGCAGTTGGTGGCGCTCGAGCCATTGGCGGTGCTGTTGCCCGGGTTCTGGGTCGAATAGCCGACCGGGCTGCAGAAGCCGCCGCTGTTGGTCGAGCCCGGCGCCGCGGCGGGGGCCCAGCGCACGGAGCTGAAGCCTTCCTCGAGCGAGGTGCGCTGGCTGTAGGCCGCCGAGATCAGGGCGCCCAGCCGGCCGTCGGCGAAGGTGTTGCTGAGCAGGATGGCCGCGCGGGGGCTGTATTCCTCCGACAGGTCGTTCCAGCCGGCCTGGACCGAGCCCGCGGCGGTGAAGCCCTGGTAGTCGAACGGCCGCGTCGCCTGCAGGTCCACAGTGGCCCCCAGCGAGCCCTCTTCCGTCTCGGCCGCGGCGGTCTTGCGCACCGTGATCGAGTTAAAGAGTTCCGAGGCGAAGACGTTGAAGTCGAAACCCCGGCCGCGGTTGGCGCCGCCGGAGGAGTCGGTGCCCCCGGTCGTGGCCTGGGCCTCCATGCCGTTGATCCGGGTGCGGGTGAAGTCGGCGCCCAGGCCGCGGACGGTGATCGACCGGCCTTCGCCGGCGTCGCGGTCGATCGCCACCCCGGGCACGCGCTGGATCGACTCGGCCAGGTTCAGGTCGGGAAAGTCGGCGATGTCCTCGGCGACGATGACGTCGATGACGTTGGCGTCGCGCCGTTTCGCCGCCAGACCGGCGGTGAGGCTGGCGCGGAAACCGGTGACGACGACCTCGTCGATTTCGGTGGCCTCCTGGGGCGGATCCTGGGGCGTGGTCTGGGCCGCGGATGCGCAGACCCCCAGCGACAGGGCCACGGCCAGGCCGGACGCTCCGGCGAACAGGCTGCGACGAAGAGCGCGGGTCATCCCCGGCTGAATGGCTTGCAACATTGGCTCCCTCCCATGGGCATACAGGACGCCGGAGTGACCCCGGTCTATCTGTTATTGCGGCCCGGCGTTTGCGTCCGTCCCGTTTGACACCGGTGTCATATTCGCGTGGAATGCGCTCTGACACCGGTAGCAAAGTCGAGCCTAACCTGATGATCGCCGTTTTCGCAACCCCGCTTCGACACACGATCGCTACAAGCTGCGCCGTAACGGCGGTCGCCGTGTCGCTCGGGGCACACCCGGTCCAGGCCCAGGCGCCGACCCCGGCCTTCCCCGGGGCGGAGGGCGCGGGCCGGTTCGCCGAGGGCGGCCGGGGCGGACGCGTCCTGCGCGTCACCCACCTGGGCGACTCCGGTCCGGGCAGCCTGCGCGCGGCGGTCGAGGTCGATGGGCCGCGCACCGTGGTGTTCGACGTCGGCGGCGTGATCCGCCTCGCCTCGCCCCTGACCATCCGACGCGGGCGCATCACCCTCGCCGGCCAGACCGCCCCCGGCGGCGGCGTCACCCTGCGCGACCAGCCGCTGATCGTAGCCGCCGATGATGTGGTGATCCGGCACATCCGCTCGCGACTGGGCGACGAAAGCGGCGTCGAGGCCGACGCGATCTCGATCAACCGCGGTCGGCGGATCATCGTGGACCACGTCTCCGCCTCCTGGTCGGTCGACGAGACCCTGTCGGTCGGCAGCCGCTACGACCCGCCGGAGCGGGGCGTCTATGACGTGACGGTGCAGTGGTCGATCATCGCAGAGTCCCTGAACGCCTCGGGCCACGGCAAGGGCGACCACGGCTATGGCTCGCTGGTGCGGGGCGGCCACGGCGCGCGGATGACCTTCCACCACAATCTGTGGGCGGCCCACCGGGCGCGGATGCCCCGCCCCGGCAACTACAATCCGCCGGCGGTTGACCCGGTGGGGCCGCGGTTCGAGTTCCGCTCCAACCTCTTCTACGGCTGGGGTGGCGGGCATGCGGGGTACAACGCCGACACGGAGAGCCTGTCGGTCTATGCATTCGTCGGCAACGCCTATGTCCCCGGGCCGGACTCGACGGGCCGGTGGGCGTTCGAGGAATCCAATCCCCTGGCCCGGGCCTGGTTCGAGGACAACGCCATGGACGGGACGGTCCCGGCCGACCCGTGGAGCCTGGTCCGCGACGGGGACAGTCCGGGCTACCGGCTGACCGCGCGGCCGGACTGGGCCGAGGCGGCGGCTGAACCTTCGTCGGCGGTGGAGGCGGCGATTCTGGCGGGCGCGGGGGCCGGGCGGGTGCGGGACGCGGTCGACGCCCGGATCGTGGCCGGCGTCCGGGCGCGGTCGCTGCGGATCATCGACAGCCAGACCGAGGTCGGCGGCTGGCCCGCGTTGGCGGCGGGGTCGCCCTGGATCGACGGCGACGGCGACGGCATGCCCGACGACTGGGAGCGGGCCCACGGCCTGGATCCGGCCGACCCGGCCGACGGCGCGGCCGACCGCAACGGCGACGGCTGGACCGAACTGGAGGACTGGCTCAACAGCCTGGCCCACCCGCCGGGGGCCTAACGCGCCAGCCAGCCTCCGTCGACGGCCAGGACCGTGCCGTGCACATAGGCGGCCGCGTCCGAGGCCAGGAAGACGGCCGCGCCGCTGATGTCCGACGGATCGCCCCAGCGCCCGGCCGGGATGCGCGCGAGGATGTCGCGGTTGCGGGTTTCGTCGGCGCGCAGGGCCTTGGTGTTGTTGGTGGCGAAATAGCCGGGGGCGATGGCGTTGACGTTGATCCCCTTCGCCGCCCATTCGCAGGCCAGCAGCCGTGTCAGCCCGGCCAGGCCGCTCTTGGAGGCGGTGTAGGACGGCACCCGGATGCCGCCCTGGAAGGACAGCATCGAACAGATGTTGATGATCTTGCCGCCGCGGTCCGCGGCCGCCCAGGTGCGGGCCACGGCCTGGCTGAGGAAGAAGGCCGACTTCAGATTGGTGTCGATCACCGCGTCCCAGTCCGCCTCGGTGAAGTCGAGACTGTCGGCGCGGCGGATGATGCCGGCGTTGTTGACCAGGATGTCGATCGCGCCGACGGCGGCGACGGCCGCGGCCACCACATCGCCGATCGGCGCAACGGTCGACAGGTCGGCGGGGATGGCGTGGAGCGCCCGGCCCTCCTGTTCGACCAGGGCGGCCGTTTCGGTCGGCGCGGAACGGCCGACGGCGACGATGTCGGCCCCCGCCCGCGCCAGGCCGACGGCGATGGCCTGACCCAGTCCGGTGTTGGCGCCGGTGACCATGGCGGTGCGGCCGGTGAGATCGAACGGGTTCATCAATAGGCCTCGCTGCTGGGGGAGACAGGACCGGTCAGAGGCGTTTCGCACGGAAGCGCCCCGGCGGACATGCCTTCCCTCCCCGGCTTGTGTCATGCGGATTGAATGCATAGGTAACCGGTGTCATAACCCGATGCAAACGATGGGACCGCGTCCGCGGTCGGATGCAGCCGATTGGCGATCCGGCGGGTTGAAGGCCCGACCCTCCCATCATCACGCCCTGAGGAACGCCATGAAAATCGCCCTGATCATCGAGAACAGCCAGGCCGCCAAGAGCGAGACCGTCCATACGGCCCTGAACGCTGTGGCCGGCCCCCTGGGCCATGAGGTCTTCCACTACGGCATGTACACGCCCGAGGATAAGGCCTCGCTGACCTATGTCATGAACGGCCTGCTGACCGGCATCCTGCTGAACTCCGGCGCCGCCGACTTCGTGGTTACGGGCTGCGGCACCGGCACCGGCTCGATGCTGGCCGCCAACGCCATGCCGGGCGTGTTCTGCGGCCTGATCATCGACCCGACCGACGCCTTCCTGTTCGGCCAGATCAACGACGGCAACGCCATCGCCATGCCCTACGCCAAGGGCTTCGGCTGGGCCGCCGAGCTGAACCTGCAGGACGTCTATCGCAAGCTGTTCGAGGGCGAGCGCGGCCTGGGCTATCCCCGGGAACGGGCCGAGATCATGCGCAAGAACCGCGGCGTGCTGAAAGACCTGAAGGCCGTCACCTGCCACGACATGCTGACCGTCCTGAAGACCGTCGATCAGGACCTTCTGAAGGCCGCCGTCGCGGGCGAGAAGTTCCAGGAACATTTCTTCGCCAACGCCACGGACGAAGGCATTCGCGACTACATCAAGGGCGTGTTGCAGAGCCCCGCGCTCGAAACCGCCTGAGGCCGGGACGGGCGAGCCGGGCGACTACCCCCTCGGCGCCGCCGTCGAGTCCCTGACGATCAGCGAGGGATCGACCACCGGCTGGACCAGGGTCGCCGGGTCAAGGCCGCGCAGGCCGGCGGTCAGTTTCTCGGCCGCCATCCGGCCCATGTCGCGGATGGGCAGGCGCACGGTGGTCAGATAGGGCCAGACGCGCGAGGCCATGGGCAGGTCGTCGAAGCCGACGATCGACAGGTCGCGCGGCACGTCCAGCCCCATGTCGCGGGCGGCTTTCATCACGCCGATGGCCATTTCGTCATTGCCGGCGAAGATGGCGGTGGGCGGCCGGTCCATGGACAGCAGGCTTTGCGCCGCCTCGACCCCTGACTCGAAGGTGTAGGCGCCCTTGCGCACATAGGCGTCGTCCATCGACAGCCCGTGCTCGGCCAGCCCCTCGCGGAAGCCGCGCCCGCGCTCGAAGGACGAACGGAAGGTGTCGGGACCCGAGATGAAGGCGACCCGGGCGTGGCCCAGTTCGGCCAGGTGCCGCGCCGCCTGGGCCGCGCCGCGATGGTCGTGGGTGACCACCATACAGGCGGGCTCGTCCAGCGACACCGAGGCGATCCGGACATAGGGGCAGTCCGCCTCCTTGAGGATGGCCACCACGCGGTCGTCCTCGGACACCGAAGGCGGCATGACCACGCCGAACAGCTTCTGTCGCACGACGAAATTGCGCACGTCTGTCAGGAAGGCGTCCGACGCCCGGTTGCAGGGATGGACGACCAGCTCCAGCCCCGCGCCCCGCACCGCGTCCAGCACGCCCTGCTGCATGTTGACGACATAGTTGGGGCTGGGGTTGTCATAGATCATCCCGACCAGGAAGGACCGCCGGAAGGCCAGGCCGCGCGCCTGGGGATCGGGGGTGAAGCCGTGTTCGGCGATCACGGCCTCGACCCGTTTCCGCGTCTCCTCCTTGACGAAGGGCGAGTTGTTGATGACCCGGGAGACGGTCTTCTTCGACACCTCGGCCAGGCGGGCGATGTCGTTGATGGTGGCGGGCTTGCCGCCGGTCCGTCGGGTCTCGTTCACGCGCGGCTTCTCTCTGATCGAACGCCGTCCTTAGACGTCCCGGAGCGGTCTGTCAGCGGTCAGGTGCCCCGCCGCGTCGCCGGGCGGTCCAGCACCGCGTCGCGCAGGGGCGTCATGAAGCGCAGATCCCAGTCGTCGGGATTGAAGGCTTTCCGCGTCGCCTCGACCACCGGCGGATAACCGCCGACCTCGCGCTCGTGGTCGATGATCTCGCCGCGCCCCTCGGCCACCTCGGCGATCAGCAGGACATCGCGCATGTCGCGGTCCCACGGCCGGGCCCCGACCTGCGACAGGACCGAGACCTGCACCTGCTCGGCCGGCATCGGCGTCAGCCCCTCCCACCAGACCGGCGGACGGCGGGTCTGGATGATCCGCGCCAGGGCGGTGGTGTAGCGGCCGAACATGCGCAGGGGCTCGCCCACCTGATCCACCGCGATGTTGTCGCGGCCGTAGTATTCCACGTCCCCTGCCCCGCCGATCATCATGAAGGCCAGATGCTCGGTCGGGGTCGACGGGC
Source organism: Brevundimonas sp. (assembly GCA_046292645.1). Taxonomy (GTDB): domain Bacteria; phylum Pseudomonadota; class Alphaproteobacteria; order Caulobacterales; family Caulobacteraceae; genus Brevundimonas. Next base: position 14,576 of record JBKBQO010000013.1, on the reverse strand, counting down.
CGGCGCGCAGGACATTGCCAATGACGGTCATCCGGCCGACCTCGAACGGGACGGTCCCCCACTCCTCGGGCGCGAGGTTGTAGTGGATGGCGCGCGGGCCCGGATTGTAGATCAGGTTGTTGACGATGACCCCGTGCACCCCGCCCTTGAACAGGGGGCTGCGCTCATAGTTGTGGGCGTACAGATTGCCGACGATCAGCAGGCCGGTGACGTTGTCGTGGATCAGCGAGCCCTTGGAATGCTCGCCCTTGGAATGGGTCGAATAGGCAAGGCTTTCGCCGACCAGATTGTTCGAGAAGGTGATGTTGTGGCTGGTGCCCTGCCGCCATTCCTCGGGCGTCGAACCGGTGAAGCGCGGGCCCGAGGCCGACAGGTTCTCGTCGGTGGCCCAGGTCAGGCTGCAGTGGTCGATGATGACATTCCAGGCCCCGACCGTGGCGATGCCGTCCTCGTCCCAGCCGCTCATCCATTCGCCGTCGGCCGAGCCGGGACGGATGCGGATGTGCTGGACGATCACGTCATGGGCGGTGATGTCCATGCCGCCGCGGATCAGGGTGATGCCCGGCGAGGGCGCGGTCTGGCCGGCGATGGTGATGAAGGGGTTGCGCAGCCGCAGGGTCTGTTTGCCCAGGTCGATGACCCCCCCGACCTCGAACACCACGATCCGGGGCCCCTCGGCCTCGATCGCGGCCCTCAGCGAGCCGGGGCCCGAGGCGTCCAGATTGGTGACGCGGATGATCTGGCCGCCCCGACCGCCGGGGGTCTGCGAGGCCCAGCCCAGGGCGCCCGGAAAGGCCGGCAGCGGAGCCGCGGCGACGGCGGGCGCGGCCTCCTGCGCCGGGGCGGGCGAGGCCAGGCCGGCGGGAAGGACAAGGGCGGCCACGAGGGCGGCGAGGCGGAGCAGGGTCATGTTTCCATCCTGTAGCATGGCCGCCTGTCGTCGCGACCTTGAGCCGGGGCGGCGCCGGAAAGGCGTCGCCGGATTCAAATTGACACCGGTTTCCTTCCTGCGCAATGTCTGCCGCAACAGGGAGGCGGCGTGAGCCACGCACACGATAATTCCATTCCATCGCCGATCGCGCGCGCCTTTGTCGGGGCGCGGCGCGACGGCCTTGCGCTTGACGTCTATCCCGGCGCCCTGCCGGACTCGCTCGACGCCGCCTACGCCATCCAGGACGAGGCCATCGCCGCCTGGCCGGATCGGATCGCGGGCTGGAAGCTGGGTCGGATCAACGCCCCGCACGACGCCCGCTTCGGCGCCGGGCGGCTGGCCGGACCGATCTTCGCGCGCAACGTCTGGACCGCGGGACAGACCCCGACCCGCTTCGGCGTGATCGACGGCGGCTTCGCGGCGGTCGAGGCCGAGTATGTGCTCGAGCTGGGCGAGACCGCCCCCGACCGCGGCGACTGGACGGTCGAGACCGTGGCGCCGCTGGTGTCGCGCGCATTCGTCGGGGTCGAGATCGCCGGCAGCCCCTTCGCGGGAATCAACGACCATGGCCCGACTGTCACCGCCTCCGACTTCGGCAACAACGCCGGCCTGATCCTGGGGGGCGCGATCGCCGACTGGCGCGAACGCCTGTCCGACCTGACCTGCGCCGTGACCATCAACGGCCGGGTCGTCGGGCGCGGCGGCGCGGCCGCCATCCCGGGCGGACCGCTCGACTCCCTCGCCTTCCTGCTGAACCTGCTGCACCGGCGCGGCCGGCGGCTGGAGGCGGGGCAGCTGGTCTCGACCGGAGCCGCGACCGGGGTGCATGAAATCCTCGCCGGAGAGTCCGCCGTGGCCGATTTCGGCCCCGACGGCCGGATCGACTGCGTGGCCGTCCCGGCCACAGGAGCCGCCGCATGAGCCTGACCCGCCGCGCCCTCGGCCTCGCGGGCCTGTCGGGGCTCGGCCTCGCCGCCTGCGCGCCCCGCGCTGACCCCGGCGGTCGCACCGTCTTCAGCGCCGTGGACGTCCACCCCGGCGACTTCCCGACCGTCACCGCGGTGAAATGGATGGGCGAGGAGCTGGGCCGGCTGACCGACGGCCGTCTGGGCATCCGCCAATTCCCCTCCGGCCAGCTCGGCAATGAGGACGATTCCATCGGCATGGCGCGCTTCCAGGCCGTCGACATGTGCCGCGTCGCCGTCGCCGCCCTGAACAACGCCTTCCCCGAGACCCGGCTGCTGGCCCTGCCCTATGTCTTCCGCTCGGTGTCGCATGTGCGCGCCGTGGTCGACGGCGCGATCGGCACGGAGTTGCTCAATGTGTTCGAAGGCCGCGGCCTGGTCGGCCTGGCCTATTTCGACGCCGCCCCGCGCTGCTTCTACAATGTGCGCCACCCGGTGACCGAACCCGGCCAGATGCGCGGCCTGAAGATGCGGGCGCCGCAGTCCGACATCTTCCTCGACTCGATCCGCGCCATGGGCGCCAATCCGACGCCCCTGACCTTCGGCGCGGTCTTCTCGTCGCTGCAGACCCATCTGATCGACGGGGCCGAGAACAACTGGCCCGCCTATCAATCCAGCCGCCAGTACGAGGTGGCGCAATACTGGAGCCAGACCGAACATTCGTTCTCGCCGGACGCCCTGCTGATGTCCAAGGCCAGTTTCGACGCCCTGACGCCGGCCGACCGGGACCTGGTGCGCGACGTGGCGCGCCGCTCCGTGCAGGTCATGCGCGTCGACTGGGACAAACGCGAGGCCGAGGCTCGCGCCGCGGTCATCGCCGCCGGGGTGCAGGTCGCCCAGGTCGACAAGGCCGCCTTCGCCGCGACCACCCGTCCGGTGCTGGACAAATATCTCGCCGAGCCGCGCCTGCGCGCGCTCCACGAACGGATCGCAGCGGTCGCCTGAACGACCGCGCAAACCCCACGGCGCTCAGGGAGGGCGTTGCATGTCTGAACCCCGACGCGGAACCACGCGCGCGCTGGACGCCCTTTCGACCCTGGCCATGGGTCTGGCCGGCGCCGCCCTGGTGGCCATGGCCCTGATCCAGGCCTGGCAGGTGTTCGCCCGCTACGTCCTGAACGACAGCCCGGGCTGGACCGAACCGCTGGCCCTGCTGCTGATGAGCTTCGCCGTCATGTTCGGCGCGGCCGTGGCTGTGCGGCGCGAGAGCCATTTCGCCTTCCAGTCCTTCCAGGACGCCGCGCCCCGCCCCGCCCAATGGCTGATGAAGTCGGTCTCGCGCCTGATCGCGGCCGCCTCGGGCGCGGGTCTGATGGTTCTGGGCGGCAGCCTGATGATCGATGACTGGCCGGTCGCCATGGCCGGCGCGCCCCTGCCCTCGGGCCTGAAATTCGCCGGCCTGTGCGTCGGCGGCGCCCTGATTCTGCTGTTCTCGATCGAGCGGCTGCTGACCGGCGACTATCGCGCGCCCGCTGTCGTCGAAACGGCGGAGGACTGAGCATGGAATACATCATCCTCTTCGGCCTGCTGGCCGTGCTGCTGGCCATCGGCGTGCCGGTCGCCTTCTCCCTGCTGGCCGCGACCCTGGCCACGGTGCTGTACCTCGCCCTGCCGCCCATTGTGGTGTTCCAGCAGATGGGGTCCGACATCACCTCCGTGGCCCTGCTGGCCATTCCCCTGTTCATCTTCACCGGCGAACTGATGATGAAGGGCGGACTGTCCGACCGGATGATCGCCCTCGCCTCCTCCATGGTCGGCCATGTGCGCGGCGGGCTGGGGCAGGTGACCGTGGTCGGCTCGACCCTGTTCGGCGGCGTCTCGGGCAGCGCCATCGCCGACGTCTCGGCCATCGGCGGCACCATGATCCCGCAGATGCAGAAGCGCGGCTATGACGCCGACTATGCGGTCAACGTCACCATCTCGGCGGCCCTGGTCGCCCTGCTGGTGCCGCCCTCGCACAATATGATCCTGTACTCGGCCGCCGCCGGCGGCGGGGTGTCGATCTCGGACCTGTTCGCGGCGGGCATCATCCCCGCCATGCTTCTGGCCGCAACCCTTATGGCGACATCTTACGTCGTGGCCCGCCGGCGCGGCTATGCCGCCGAGGCCTTCCCCGGCTTCCGCGCGGTTGCGGTCAGGCTGGTCGCCGCCATTCCCGGCCTGCTGCTGGTCGGGATCATCTTCGGCGGCATCCGGGCCGGGATCTTCACGGCTGTCGAGAGCGCCTCGATCGCCGTGGTCTACGCCACCGTGGTCACCGGCCTGATCTACCGCCACATGACCTGGAGCGCCTTCAAGGCCGCCTGTCTCGGCGCCGCGCGGACCTCGGGCATGGTGCTGTTCATCATCGGCTGCGCCGGCGCCTTCGGCTGGCTGATGGCCTGGATGCAGGTTCCGACCATGATGGTCGATCTGCTGCAGACCCTGACCGACAATCCGATCCTGATCCTGCTGCTGATCAACCTGATCCTGCTGATCCTCGGCACCTTCATGGACATGGCGCCGCTGATCATCATCTGCACCCCGATCTTCCTGCCGGTGGCCAGGGCCTTCGATGTCGACCCCGTCCAGTTCGGCGTCATCCTGCTGCTCAACTGCGGCATCGGCCTGATCACCCCGCCGGTCGGCTCGGTGCTGTTCGTCGGCAGCGCCATCGCCGGGATCCCGATGACCCGGGCGCTGAAGACCATCTGGCCGTTCTGGCTGGCTTGCGCCGGCGTGCTGATGCTGGTCACCTTCATCCCGGCGCTTTCGCTGTGGTTGCCCTCGCTGATGAAATGACCGACCTGCTGGCGCTCCGCCGTGCCGAAGACTGCCGCTGGGACTGCGTCGCCTTGGGCGAGGTCATGCTTCGGCTCGATCCGGGCGAGGGCCGGATCCGCACCGCCCGATCCTTCCAGGTCTGGGAGGGGGGCGGCGAGTACAATGTCGCGCGCGGCCTGCGCAAAACCTTCAGCATGCGCACCGCGGTCGTAACGGCCCTGCCGCGCAATGAGATGGGGGCCCTGGCCGAGGACCTGATCCTTCAGGGCGGCGTCGATACGTCCCACATCCTGTGGCGCGAGGCCGACGGCGTCGGCCGCAACACCCGCATGGGGCTGAATTTCACCGAGCGCGGCTTCGGCGTGCGCGGCGCGCTGGGCGCCTCGGACCGGGCCAACTCCGCCGCGTCGCAGATGACGCCCGACGAGATCGACTGGGACGCCCTGTTCGGCGACGAGGGCGTGCGCTGGCTGCACACCGGCGGCATCTTCGCGGCCCTGTCCGAAAGCACCGCCGCCACGACCCTGGCCGCCGTCCGGGCGGCGAAGCGCCACGGCGTGGTCGTCAGCTACGACCTCAACTACCGCGCCAGCCTGTGGTCCAGCCACCCGGACCCCGACGCCGCGCGCCGGGTCAATCGCGAGATCGCCGGCCTGGCCGATGTGCTGGTCGGGGACGAATACGCCTTTGAGTCCTGCCTCGGCATCGACGGCCACGCCCCGCGCGCGGACCCGGCCGACGCCGCGCCGTTTGACGCCCTCGTCGCCCGCGCCGCCGTCGACCTGCCGAACGTCCGGGTCTTCGCCGCCACCCTGCGCGACCCCGTCTCGGCCTCGGTCAACCGCTGGGGCGCCGTGCTGTGGGCGGGCGGCGAGCGCTATTCCGCGCCGGTGCGCGAGGTCGCCGTGCTGGACCGGGTCGGCGGCGGCGACGGCTTCGTTGCGGGCCTGGCCTGGGCCTTCCTTGAGGGACGGGGGCCGCAGGTCGCGGTCGACTACGGCGCGGCGCACGGCGCCCTGGCCATGACCACCCCCGGCGACAACGCCATGACCAGCCTCGCCGAGGTCGCGGCCCTGGCCGGCGGCCGCAGCGCGGCGGCGATCCGCTAACCCGCCCCGCTTCCGGCGGTCTCGCGACAAATCGGGCGATGACGAACGGCCGCCGCTCCGCTAGACGGGGCCCGGGACGCGACCAGATCCGCGCTCGGGGTCGGCGCTTCAGGGCGCCGGGTCGTCGATACGTCATCTACGGACACCACAATGCGATTTCTCGTCACCGGCAGCGCCGGCTTCATCGGCTTTCACCTGTGCCGCCGCCTTCTGGCCGAGGGCCATCAGGTCGTGGGAGTCGACAACTTCTCCGACTATTATGACGTCGCCCTGAAGCACGCCCGCAACGCCGTGCTCGAGACCCATCACAACGCCTTCAAGGTCGAGCGCGTCTCGCTGGAGGACCAGGCGGAGCTGAACCGGGTATGGGAGGCGGCGGCGCCCGACGTGGTCATCCACCTGGCCGCCCAGGCCGGCGTTCGCTACAGCATCGACCACCCCGAGGCCTATGTGTCCGCCAATCTGGTCGGCACCTTCAACGTGCTTGAGGCGGCCCGTCGTTTCCAGCCCAAACACTTGCTGGCGGCCTCGACCAGCTCGGCCTACGGCGCCAACACCGAAATGCCGTTCCGCGAGACGGACCGGGCCGTCCATCCGCTGACCCTCTATGCCGCGACCAAGAGCGCGACCGAGCTGATGGGCCACAGCTACAGCCACCTGTTCGGCGTGCCGACGACCTTCTTCCGCTTCTTCACCGTCTATGGCCCCTGGGGCCGACCGGACATGGCCCTGTTCAAATTCACCAAGGCGATCCTCGCCGGCGAGGCCATCGAGGTCTACGGCGAGGGCGAGATGTCGCGCGACTTCACCTTCGTCGACGATCTGGTCGAGGGCATTGTCCGCCTGGCCGCGACCATTCCGGGGACCGAGCCGGTCGAGGGCGACACCCTCTCGCCGGTCGCGCCCTTCCGCCTCGTCAATGTCGGCGGCGGCGCCCCCAGCAATCTGATGGACTATATCGGCGAACTGGAACGCGCCCTGGGCCAGGAGGCGAAGAAGACCTTCCTGCCGATGCAGGACGGCGATGTGCGCGCCACCTTCGCCGCAGCCGACCTGCTGGAAGGCCTGACCGGCTACAAGCCCTCGACCCCCATCTCGGTCGGCGTGCCGGCCTTCGTCGCCTGGTACAAAGAACACTACGCCTGAAGCCGGCGGTCGCATCGGGCGCCGTCGCGCCCGGGCAGGACCGCCTTTATCATTTGACTGAACAAGGGACGGACGCATGCGCGTTGCAATGATTGGGACGGGGTATGTGGGCCTGGTGTCCGGGGCCTGTTTCGCCGATTTCGGCCATGAGGTGACCTGTGTCGACAAGGACGCCTCCAAGATCGAACGGCTGGAGCGGGGCGAGATCCCGATCTTCGAGCCCGGCCTCGATGATCTGGTCGCGGACAATGTCCGCGGAGGGCGGCTGAGCTTCGCCCTCGACGGGGCCGAGGCGATCCGCACGGCCGATGCGGTCTTCATCGCCGTCGGCACGCCCTCGCGGCGCGGCGACGGCCACGCCGACCTGTCCTATGTCTACGCCGCCGCCGAGGAGATCGCCGGCCTGATCGAGGGCTTCACCGTCGTGGTCACCAAGTCGACCGTGCCGGTCGGCACCGGCGACGAGATCGAGCGCATCATCCGCGCCCGCCGCCCCGACGCCGAATTCGCAGTGGTGTCCAATCCGGAATTCCTGCGCGAGGGCGCCGCGATCGAGGACTTCAAACGCCCGGACCGGGTGGTCGTCGGCACCGAGGACGAGCGCGCCCGCGGGGTCATGAGTGAACTCTACCGTCCGCTGAACCTGAACGAGACGCCCATCCTGTTCACCGGCCGCCGCACCTCCGAGCTGATCAAATACGCCGCCAACGCCTTCCTCGCGATGAAGATCACCTTCATCAACGAGATGGCCGACCTGTGCGAGGCCGTCGGCGCCGACGTCCAGCAGGTCGCGCGCGGCATCGGCCTGGACAAGCGGATCGGGGGCAAATTCCTGCACGCCGGCCCGGGCTACGGCGGCTCCTGCTTCCCCAAGGACACCCTCGCCCTGGTGCGCACGGCGACCGACGCCGGCGCGCCCGTGCGGCTGATCGAGACGACCGTCCAGATCAATGACGCGCGCAAGAAGGCCATGGCCGGCAAGGTCGCCTCGGCCCTCGACGGCGACCTGTCGGGCAAGACCGTCGCCCTGCTGGGCCTGACCTTCAAGCCGAACACGGACGACATGCGCGACGCGCCCTCGCTGGACGTCGCCCCGGCCCTGATCGCCATGGGGGCCACGGTCCAGGCCTTCGATCCCGAGGGCATGCACGAAGCCGCCAAACTGCTGGACGGCGTGGTCTTCAAGGACGGCCCCTATGAGGCCGTCGAGGGGGCCGACGTCGTGGTCATCCTGACCGAGTGGGACCAGTTCCGCGCGCTGGACCTCGACCGCGTCAAACAACTGGTTCGCCAGCCCGTCATGGTCGACCTGCGCAACGTCTATCGTCCCGAGGACCTGCGCGCCCGCGGCTTCCGCTACGCCTCCATCGGACGCGCCTGACGCCATCTGTCTGACCACGACATCCCGCAACGCCCCGGCCTGATCGCCGGGGCGTTCTTTTGCGCGCCCTTCTGCTGCAGGCCGGATACGAAGACGCCTTCGTCCGGATCCGGACGAAGGCGTCGGCAGGCTTCAGGGTCGGACGGCTTCTAGAAGCCGTCGTCCTGCCCGTGGTCGCGGAAGCCGCCCGGGAGGTGATCCCGGTCCAGCTCCAGCATCAGGGCGAACGGCAGGAAGTCGCCGAAGGCGAAGCCCGTGACCCGGCCGCCCAGGTCGTCCAGGCTCGCGCCCGGCAGGACCTGGGGTCCGTCCAGATCGGCCTTGAACTCGCCCGGCAGGACCAGGAAGTCGTCATCGGCTAGGGCCGGCGACACCATCGGCGCGGCGTCGAGGGCCTTCTCCACGGACTCCAGCGGCATCGGCGGCGGCGGGGGCGCCGGGTCGAAGCCGTTGAAATTCGCCGCCGTGAACGACGCCGCCGTGGTGTTGGTGAAGGTCAGCATCGTCTGATAGCCGTTGCCGCCGCCGTCCTGGTCCACCTGCAGCAGGGTCTTGGTCCCGTTCTGGACCAGCCGCATATGGCCGTCCGCGAACGGGTTGTCGCCGCTGTAGTTGGTCAGGGCCCCGCCGGCCAGCCAGGCCGACAGGTCGACCACGTCCCCGCCCACGCCGGTGGCGAAGTCGCGCACCAGATTGTCGCTGCTGGCGCGGAACTGGCCGCCAGTGGAGGCCAGACGCACGGTGTCCGATCCTTCGCCGAGGGTGATGCGGAAGGCGCCGCCCAAGGTGTCGTAGATCACGGTGTCGGCGCCGGCTCCGGCGTCGATGACGACGGTGGCGGCTCCCGACGCGGTGATGACGTCGTTGCCGATGCCGCCTTCCAGGGTGGCCGTGTCGCTGTAGCGGCCGTTGCCGTTGAAGGTCAGGGAGTCGACCCCGTCGCCGCCGTTCAGCCGCACCGTGGTCGCCGCACCGCCGCCCGAGCGGCTGATCAGGATCACGTCATTGCCGCCCTCGCCGCGCAGGAAGTCGTCCCCGCCCAGGGTATCGGTCAGCCGGTTGGCGTTGAGGTCGCCGCGCAGGTTGTCGGTGAAGGCCGACCCGACCAGATGTTCGATCCCGCTCAGGCTGTCGAAGCCCGAGCCGACGGTGTTCTGCTGGTTGCCCACGATGGCCAGGTTGACGTTCACCCCGGCCGAGGCCGAGGCGTAGGTCGCCGTATCGCCCTGGCCGCCCGAACCGCCGTTCAGCACATCGTCGCCGGCGCCGCCGTCGAGGATGTCATTGCCCGAACCGCCGTTCAGCACGTCATTGCCGGCGAGACCCGTCAGGGCGTCGTCGCCATTGTTGCCGTTCACCAGGTCGATGCCCTCCGTCCCGGTCAGGACATCGGCCCCTGCGCCGCCTTCGATCGAGCCCGGCAGCGGTGCGAAGCCGTTGAAGTTGAAGGCGGTGAAGTTCAGCGGGGCGGTCTTCTGCAGGGTCACCAGGGTGACGAAGCTGTTTCCGCCGCCGTCCTGGTCGACCTGGACCAGGGTGTCTGTCCCGGACTGGATCAGCCGCATATGGCCGCTCAGGAAGGGGTTGTCGCCCTGGGTGTAGTTGCTCAGGGCTCCCCCGGCCAGCCAGGCCGAAAGATCCAGCACGTCGCCGCCGGCGCCGACGGCGAAGTCGCGCACGACATTGTCGTTGCTGCCCGCGAAGGCTTCATTGGTCGAGGCCAGGATAACCCGGTCCGAGCCGCTGCCCAGCTTGATCGCCCAGCTGCCGCCCAAGGTGTCGACGGTCACGGTGTCGGCGCCGGCGCCGGCGCTGATGACGGACGACAGGGCGCCGGCCGTGGTCACCACGTCATCGCCGTCCCCGCCTTCGAAGGTCACGACGTCGACATATCGGCCGCTGCCGTTGAAGCTGAGCACGTCATTGCCGAGGCCGCCGTTCAGGATGACGGCCGACGCCTCGACCTCGCCGGAGCGCGTCACCGACAGGGTGTCGTCGCCCGCCCCGCCGAGGAACCGGTCGTCGCCGCCCATCGCATCGACGAACTCGTTGTTGGCGGCGTCGCCGCTGAAATAGTCGCTGTAGGCCGAGCCCCAGAGATCCTCGACTCCGGTGATGGTCGCCCGGCCGAAATTGATGTCCTGCGACCGCGTGGTGGCCAGATTGACCCGGACGCCCTCGCCGTTGTCCGGCGTGACATTGGTGAACTCGATCCGGTCGCGGCCGGAACCGCCGGCCAGGATGTCGTTGTTCGCGACCGGCGGATCCAGCAGCGGGCCCAGGCTGGAGCCATAGACCAGGATGTCGTCGCCCTCGCCGCCGTACAGGCCGTCGACGCCGGCGCCGTTGTACAGGATGTCGTTTCCGCCCTCGCCGTACAGGTCGCCGCCGTCAAAGCCGCTGCTGAGGAAGTCGTTGCCTTCGCCGCCGTAGAAGGTGTTGAAGCCGAAGTTGTCGTAGATCCGGTCGCTGCCGGCGGTGCCCCGCACGGTGTCGTCGTAGACGGTGCCGAAGACGGCGTATTCCTCGAACCCGCTGTAGGAGCCGCCCGACAGGCCGGCCAGGATCGCCGCCGCGTCGCCCGTCGACAGGTCCAGGTTCAGGGCCGAGTCGCGGCCGAAGAAGGACACGAACACCCGGTCGAAGCCGTCGCCGCCGGACGCTACGTCGCCGAGGCCGACATACAGGACGTCATTGCCCGCGCCGCCGGTCAGGATGTCGATCGCGCCGTCGTCATGGGCCAGGCCCAGGATCGCGCCGGTGACCGGATCCACCTGCGCGCCCGTCAACATGTCGATATTGGCTCCGTGCCACAGGACATCGTTGCCCTCGCCGCCGTCGACCGTATCCGCGCCGAGACCGGCGGTGCTGTTGTCATTGCCGCCGCCCAGCTGGATGACATTGGCCTGGTCGTTGCCGCGAATGGCGTCGTTGAAGGCGGTGCCGATGGCGTTCTCGATAGAGATCAGGGTGTCGTTCTCGCCGCCGGCGATCTGGGACACGCCCTGGACGCTGAGGTTCAGGAACATCCCGCCGCTGCGATAGGCGTAGGAGACGGTGTCATTGCCCGCACCGCCGTCAAGGATGTCGGCGCCGAAGCCGCCGTCCAGCAGATCGTCGCCGTCGCCGCCCAGCAGGATGTCGTTCCCGCCCAGGCCCTGGATGCTGTCGGCGCCGGCGCCGCTTTCGATGCGGTTGCCGACGGCGCTGCCCACCAGGACATCGGCGCCCGAGCCGGTGATCAGGCCCTCGACGCTGAACAGGTTGTCATTGCCGGTCTGGGCGTTGACCACGGCGCCGGTGCCGAGGTTCACCGACATGGCGCTGCTGACGCCCGCATAGGAGATGGTGTCATTGCCGGCGCCGCCGTCGATGTTGTCGACGGTCTCAGTGACGGTGATCTGGCCGACCCCGGGCTGGCTCGGGAAGTTGGTGCCGAGCGTGCCCTGTTCGATATAGTCGTCGCCGTCGCCGCCAAAGATGGTGTCGCCGCCGTAGCCGCCGTTCAGCGTGTCCGCGCCGGAGCTGCCGATCAGGGTGTCGTCGAAATTGCCGCCCACAAGGGCGACGCCCTCGATGTTGGAGATGGTGTCGGTGCCGCCGGTTGCGTCAGTGACCGTGGTGGCGCCGCCGCCCGAGATGTTGAACCCCGAGGCATTGACCGTGCCCGGAGCGAACTGGTCGTTCAGGCGCAGCAGATAACGGTCGAAGCCGTCGCCGCCGTTCAGGATGTCGTCGCCCGCGCCGCCGTCCAGCAGATCGTCGCCGCCACCGCCGTTCAGCGTGTCGGCGCCGTCGCCGCTGCTCAGGATGTCGTCGCCGGTCCCGCCGGTCAGAACGTCGGCGCCCGAGCCGCTGTAGACAATCAGTCGCTCGATGCTGGCGCCGACCAGGGTCATGGCGCCGTTGCCGGAGGTGGCGCTCAGGCTGCCATTGCTGAGGGTCGCGGTGACATTGCTGCTGAGCGAGGCCCAGTAAAGCTGGGCCAGATCGATTCCGGCGCCGCCGTTGAGCGTGTCGGTGCCCGTCGCCCAGCCGCTGTAATAGCCGAAGGCGTTCATGTCGAAGCGATCGTCCCCGTCGCCGCCGTTCAGGGTCGAGGAGCCGCTGTAGTCAATGATGACGTCATTGCCCGCCCCGGCGTTGACCAGATTGTCGCCGCCGACGGTCGTGACCTGGTCGCCGCCCGAGGTCAGGGTGAAGGTGTCGTTGTAGAGGGTGCCGGTGACCACGACCCGTTCGATCGAGGTCAGGGTGTCGGTCCCGCCCCGGCCGTCGGAGAAGCTGACGGTCGCGGCCGTGCCGATCAGGGAGGCGTCGAAATTGACGCCCGCCGTCGCGCCGATGTCGTCGAAGCGGTAGGCCGCGAGATCGAAGCCCTCGCCGCCGTCCAGGGTGTCATCGCCCAGGTCGCCGCGCAGGTTGTCGTCGCCGATGCCGCCGTACAGCTGGTCATTGCCGTCCTGGCCGCGCAGGACGTCATTGCCGGCCCCGCCGCTGATGATGTCGGCGCCATCGGTCTGGCCGGCAGGCACGTTGGAGTTGCCGTTATAGCCGCCGAACAGCTGGTCGTCGCCGTCGCCGCCGTCGATGATGTCGGCGCCGCCATTGCCCCAGACCAGGTCGTTGCCGCCAAGGGCGCTGACCTGATCATCGTCGGCCGAGCCGTTGATGGTGTTATTGCCCGACGTACCGGTGAAAACTGGCATGAAACCCCCTATAAATCCTGCGATAGCGGTGTTCGCCCGACACAACTATAAAATCAAGCGTTTATGTGCGCGGCCAGGTCAATCCGGCGCGCTTGCCCCACGTTTCCCCGGACAGGCGAGCGGCCGGCGAGGCGGGTGGACGCCGCACACGAAGACGCCTTCGTCCGGGTTCGGACGAAGGCGTCGGCAGGCGCGGAACGACCCCTGTCTAGAACCAGTCGTCCTGTCCGCTGTCGCGGGGTCCGCCCGGGAGGCTGTCCCGGTCGTGCATCGCCATCAGGTTGAACGGCAGGGCGTCGGCGAAGGCGAAGACCCCGGTCCGGTCGGCCAGGCCGTCGAGCCCCGCGCCCGGCAGGACCAGGGGCTCCTCGAACGCGGCCTTCGCCTCGCCCGGCAGGACCAGGAAGTCATCGTCGGCCAGTCCCGGCAGGGTCTGCGGCCCGGCGTCGAACGCCTTGTCCGCGGCCTCCACCGGCATGGGCGCGAGGCCGGCCGGATCGAAGCCGCCGAAGTTGGCCGCCGTGAAGGCCGCCGCCGTGGTGTTGGTGAAGGCCAGCACCGTCTGGTAGCCGTTGCCGCCGCCGTCGCGGTCGACCTGCAGCAGGGTGCGGCTGCCGTTCTGGACCAGCCGCATATGGCCGTCCGCGAACGGATTGCCGCCGCCGTAGTTGAGGAGGGCCCCGCCCGCCAGCCAGGCCGACAGGTCGACCATGTCGCCGCCCGCGCCGGTGGCGAAGTCGCGCACGAGGTTGTCGCCGCTGGCGGCGAACTGGCCGCCGGTCGCGGCCAGGCGCAGGGTGTCGGAGCCCTCGCCCAGGGTGATGCGGAAGGCGCCGCCCAGGGTGTCATAGACGACGGTGTCGGCGCCGGCGCCGGCGTCGATGCCGACGGTCCCGGCTCCGGAGACGGTGATCAGGTCGTTCCCGCCCTCTCCCTCGAGGGTGACGGTGTCGCTGTAGCGGCCGTTCCCGGCGAAGGTCAGGGCGTCATTGTCGGCCCCGCCGTTCAGCCGCACCGTGGTCGCCGCCCCGCCGCCCGAGCGGGCGATCAGGATCGTATCGTCGCCGGCCTCGCCGCGCAGGAAGTCGTTCCCGCCCGACGTATCCGTCAGCCGGTTGGCGAAGCCGTCGCCGCGCAGTTCGTCGGTGAAGGCCGAGCCGACCAGGTGTTCGATCCCGGTCAGGCTGTCGACCCCGGCCCCGCCGGTGTCCTGCTGGTTGCCGACGATCCCCAGGTTGACGGTCACCCCGGCCGTGGCCGAGGCATAGGTGGCGGTGTCGCCCTGGGCCCCGGAGCCGCCGTTCAGCACATCGTCCCCGGCGCCGCCGTCCAGAACATCGCTGGCCGCCCCGCCGTTCAGCACGTCATTGCCCGACCCGCCGGTCAGCACATCGTCGCCGCCGTTTCCGTTCAGCACGTCGATGGCGGACGTCCCGTTCAGCACATCCGCGCCCGCCCCGCCCTCGACCGGCGCCGGCAGGGGGGCCAGGCCGTTGAAGTTGAAGGCGGTGAAGCTGGAGGTCAGGGTCTTCTGCAGCGTCACCACGGTGACGAAGCTGTTGCCGCCGCCGT
>JBKBQO010000012.1:0-75998 GCA_046292645.1 Brevundimonas sp. | reverse complement strand
GCCCGCCGGAGCCCCGCCGCCCGCCGCCGCGCCTGTCGCCGCGCCCCGGCCGGCCTCATGAGCCGGCCGCCGTCGCCGGGCCGCGCCTCGACCGGCCAGAAGATCGAACAGGCCATCGAAAAGGCCTTCGACCCGCTGGCCACCGCCCTGAAGCGGGCCACGACGCCGCCGAAGGCGACCCCCGCCGCCCCGGGCAAGCCGGGGCTGCAGATTTCGCCCCTGGCCGTGCCGTTTCCGGCCATTCCGCCGATCGGCGGGGTCGAGATCGCCACCGCCCGGGCCGGCTTCTACAAGCACGAGCGCGACGACCTTGTGGTGTTCGGCTTCGCCCGCGGCACGACCTGCGCCGGCGTCTTCACCCGGCACAAGATCGGCTCGGCTCCCGTCGACTGGTGCAAGCGCCACCTCGAGTCGGCGGACGGCGGCCAGGACGTGCGCGCCCTGGTGGTCAACGCCGGTTGCGCCAACGCCTTCACCGGCAAGGCGGGGGCCGACGCCGCGCGTCGCACGGCCTCGGAGGTGGCCAAACGCTTCGGCTGCCGCCAGCGCGACGTGATGCTGGCATCCACCGGCGTGATCGGCGTGGTGCTGGACGACCGCAAGATCGTCGCCCGCATGCCCGAGATCGAGGCGGGGCTGGATCCCGACGGCTGGGTCCGCGCCGGCCAGGCCATCATGACCACCGACACCTTCCCCAAGGGGGCCTACGCCGAATGCGAGATCGAGGGCCGCAAGGTCCGCATCGCCGGCATCGCCAAGGGGTCGGGCATGATCGCCCCCGACATGGCCACCATGCTGGCCTTCATCGTCACCGACGCGGCCATCGCGCCGCCGGTGCTGCGCGCCCTGCTGGGCCTGCACGTCCGCACGACCTTCAACAGCGTCACGGTCGACGGCGACACCTCGACCAATGACACCTGCCTGCTGTTCGCCACCGGCGCCTCGGGCGCGCCCCGGATCGGCCGGGTCGGCGACCGGCGGCTGAAGGATTTCTCGGCGGCGCTGGATCGGGTCATGCTGGACCTCGCCCATCAGCTGGTCCGCGACGGCGAGGGCGCGACCAAATTCGTCAAGGTCACCGTCGACGGGGCCGCATCCCCCGCTTCGGCCCGGAAGTTGGCCAAGTCGATCGCCGACAGCCCCCTGGTCAAGACCGCCCTGGCCGGAGAGGACGCCAACTGGGGCCGCGTCGTCATGGCCGTCGGCAAGACCGAGGAGCCGGTCGACCGCGACAGCCTGGCCATTCGCTTCGGCCCCCATGTCGCTGCCATCGACGGCGCGCCCGCGCCCAACTACGACGAGGCGAAGATGAGCGCCTATATGAAGAAGGCCGAGATCGACATCACCGTCGACGTCGGCTCGGGCCGGGCCTCGGCCACCGTCTGGACCTGCGACCTGACCAAGCGGTACGTCGAGATCAACGGCGATTACCGCTCGTGAGCGCTGCTTCTCTACCGACAGAAGGCCTGCCCACCGTCCTCGTCGTCGCCGTCGCCCTCATCGACGCCGACGGCCGGGTGCTGATCGCCCAGCGCCCCGAGGGCAAGCAGCTGGCGGGCCTGTGGGAGTTTCCCGGCGGCAAGGTGGAGCCGGGCGAACGGCCAGAGGCGGCCCTGATCCGGGAGCTGAAGGAAGAGCTCGGCATCGATGTGAACGAGGCCTGTCTGGCGCCCTTCGTTTTCGCCAGCCACGCTTACGATTCGTTTCACCTGTTGATGCCATTGTACCTGTGCCGACGCTGGTCGGGCGCAGTCCAGAACCGCGAGCACGCGGCGCTGAAATGGGTGCGGCCGAAGCAGCTTTCGGACTGGCCCATGCCGCCGGCCGACGAACCCCTGGTCGCCTGGTTGCGCGACCTGCTGTAGCCGCCGCGAAGGAGGGGGCCCACGATGAGACGCTTTCTCTCCCGATTCGGCCGCGACGACAGCGGCGCCACGGCCATCGAATACGGCCTGATCCTGTCGCTGATGTTCCTCGTCATCCTCGGGGCCCTGCAAGCCTTCGGGGCGACCGGCAGCGGCATCTTCAATTCCGCGATGGACAAGCTGCGCGCGGCCATGGGCGGCTGATCTAGCCTTCGTCTCCCGTCTGCTCCCTGACCCCCAGCGCATCCGCCAGACGCATCTTGGCCGAGCCTCGCGGCAGGGGTTTCTGCTGGCTTTCGTGCGGCGCCCAGCCGGCCAGGTGGACGATCTCGAAGGTCGCCGGGATGCGGCCGTCCGGCTGGCCGTAGCGTTCGCCATACAGCTGCGCCGTGCGGGCCAGGATGCCGCGCGTCAGCGGCCGGAGCGGTCCCGCCAGCGCATTGGTTTCGCCCATGGCGCGCAGGTCTCGGACCAGGGCGTACAGGTCGGGATAGCGCACCGTCACCCGGTCCACATCCGCCACCGGCAGGGCGAAGCCCGCCCGCTGCAGCAGGGCCGCGCCGTCGAAACCGTCGGCGAAGGGCGAGACCCGCGCCTGGGCCCCGCCGCGCGCCTCGAGCTCGGCCTCGGTCAAGACCGCGCGCAGCTCCTTGAGCGTCCCGGCGCCAAGCAGGGTGCCCAGAAACAATCCGTCGGGCTTCAGCGCCCGGCGGATCTGGCTCAGGGCGCCGGGCAGGTCATTGGCCCAGTGCAGGCTCATCAGGGAGACGATCAGGTCCTGCGAGACGTCGGGCAGCTCGATCGGTCCCGAACCGGGGCCGGCCCGCGCCGACCGGTCGCCGACGGTTTTCACCGTCCCGACCCGAGCCGCCGCCGGGCTGTCGGCGAGGGCGGCGGCGAAGGCGCCGGGTCGGGCCGAGAGGTCGGCCGCCGCGGGCCAGTCCCGCACCAGGGCCTCCAGGCTGCCCACGGCGTTCTCCGCCGCCCGCGCGTGCAGGAAGTCGGCGCGGGCGGCGGCGCGTTCGCTGCGGTCAAGCCTTGCCGTGCGGCGCGGAACGTCGAAGATGCGGGGAGGACCGGAGGAGGGGCTCATGCGGCTTCAGGATGGGGTCTGGCGCGACCGATTGAAAGCGGCCGCTCCGCGATTGGCGCTCGGCGTGCGCGCCCTGGGCCGCAGCGCGGCCGATCTGTTGCTCCCCGCCCTCGCCCACGACAGCCCCGAAGCGGCGGCCTCGTCGGGCCTCACCTCCGCCGCCTGGAGCCGGGTGACCTTCCTCGAGGACCCGGTCTGCGACGGCTGCGGCGCGGGGTTCGAGATGGACGGCGGCCCCTTCGCCGCCGCCCGCTGCGCCGCCTGCCTGGCGCAGCCCTACGCCTTCGATCGGGCCCGCGCCGCCTGCCTCTATGATGAGGCCTCGCGCGGCCTGATCCTGAAATTCAAACACGGCGACCACCAGCCCTTCGCCCCGCTGTTCGCCCGCTGGATCAGCCGCTCGGCCGCGCCCCTGCTGGACGGGACCGACGCCGTCGCCCCCGTGCCTCTGCACCGGTTCCGGCTGTTGTCGCGGCGCTTCAACCAGGCCGCCGAGATCGCCCGGCCCCTGGCCCGGGAGGCCGGCCTCGACTACCTGCCCGAGGCCCTGATTCGCACCACCCATACGACCAGCCAGGGCGGCAAGTCGGCGCGCGGCCGTCGCCTGAATGTGCGCAAGGCCTTCGCCGTCAGCGAGTCGGGGCGACGTCAGATCCGGGGGCGGCGCATCCTTCTGGTCGACGATGTGTTGACCACGGGCGCCACAGCCGAGGCCTGCGCCCGTGCGCTGGTCGAGGCCGGCGCCCGCGCCGTGGACCTGGCCGTCGTGGCCCGGGTGCGGACGGCGCGGGAATTGCCTACATAAGGCTGGCCCAACGCTCGCCGCGCGGCGGCTCGCTGCCTGAGGGCGGCGATATTTGACTGGAGTTCCAAATTGGCTGACGTCGTTCTCTACACCAAGCCCGGTTGCGGCTACTGCCACGCCGCCCGCGACCTGCTCGACCGCAAGGGCGTCGACTATGAGGATATCGTCGCCTCCAGCGATCCGGCGAAGAAGCAGGAGATGATCCAGCGCTCCGGCGGCCGGATGACCTTCCCCCAGATCTTCATCGGCGGAAAACACATCGGCGGCTCCGACGACCTGCACGCCCTTGACCGCAAAGGCGAGCTGGACGCATTGCTCGAGGCCTGATGGCCACGCTTCCGATCGCCCTGATCCAGACCCGCACCCCCGCCAGTCCGGCGGCGGCCCTTGCCCACCTCGCGCCGATGATCCGCGAGGCGGCGGCGGGCGGGGCGAAACTGGTCCTGACGCCGGAAGCGAGCAACTTCCTGATCCGGGATCGCGACGCCCGCGAGGCCGTGCTCGCCCCCGAGGACCGGGACGCCGTGGTCGGCGGCCTGCGCGATCTGGCGCGGGAGCTGGGGATTTGGTTGCTGGTCGGCTCTGCCATCGTCCGCTCGGGCCATGAGGGAGACGACCGCGCCGCCAATCGCTCCCTCCTGATCGACGACGCGGGCGCGGTGGTCGCGACTTATGACAAGCTGCACGTCTATGACGTCGACCTGCCGACCGGCGAGCGCTGGCGCGAAAGCGCCGCCATCCGGCCCGGCGACGCCGCCGTCGTCGCCGACACGCCTTGGGGCCGGCTGGGCCTGACCATCTGCTACGACATCCGTTTTCCGCAGCTGTACCGGGCCCTGGCCAAGGCGGGGGCCGTGATGATTTCCGTCCCGGCCGCCTTCACCGTGCCTACGGGCGAGGCGCACTGGGAGGCGCTGCTGCGCGCCCGGGCGATCGAGACCGGCTGCTGGATCCTCGCTCCCGCCCAGGCGGGCGAGCACGAGGACGGCCGCCGCACCTGGGGACGTTCGACCGTGGTCGATCCCTGGGGCGCCGTGGTCGCCAGACTGGACCATGACGAACCGGGCGTCCTGTCCGCCACGCTCGATCTCGAGGCCGTGACCCGCGCCCGCAACGCCGTGCCCCAGCTGACCCACGACCGCGATTTCGGAGCGCCGGCGTGATCCGCTACGCCCTGCAGTGCGACGGCGGCCACGGCTTCGAGGCCTGGTTCAGCGACTCGGCGGCCTATGACGACCAGGCCGCGCGAGGTCTGGTCGAATGCCCCCTGTGCGGCTCTCGCGGCGTCTCCAAACAGATCATGGCCCCGGCCGTGGCGGGAACCCGCAAGTCCGCCCTCTCTGCCGATCCGGCCAGGCTGCAGACCCTGATGATGCAGGCCGCGCGCGAGGTGCGGTCGCACGTCGAGCAGAATTTCGATTATGTCGGCGACGCCTTCGCGCGGGAGGCGCGCGACATTCACGAGGGGCGGGCCGAGAAGCGCGAGATCTACGGCGAGGCGACCCCCGCCGAGGTGAAGAAGCTCAGGGACGACGGCGTGCCTTGCGCCCCCCTGCCGCCCCTGCCGCCGGATCCGGCCAAGGCTCACTGACCGCCAGGAAGGACGCCGTCCATGCTGATCGCCGTGATCGCCGCCGCCGCGCTTCAGGCCGCGCCCCCCGCGCCTGACCTGTCGTGGATGGCGGGCTACTGGCTGGACTGCGCAGACGGCCGTGAGCAGTCGGAGACCTGGAGCGACCCGCGGGGCGGTCTGATCGTCGGCCATTCCCTCTCGCTTTCGCGGGGCCGGGCTTCGTTCGAGCTGTCGCACATCGGACCGACGGCGCAGGGCTTCGCCTATGTCGCCCGACCCGGTGGCGCGGCGCCGGCCGTCTTCGTCCTGGCCGAGAGCGGGCCGGGGCGGGTGGTCTTCGCCAATCCCGAAAACGACTTCCCGACGCGCATCGTCTATGAACGGGACGGCGACGCCCTCAAGGCCCGGATCGAGGGCGAGATGGACGGGCGGGCGCGGAGCATGGAATGGAATTTCACGGCGGCCCCGCTGAACACCCGCTGCCCCCTCTGAACCCCGAGGGCCTGAGCTGGCGGGCGATGACGGCGGCCGATCTGGACGCGGTCGCGGCCATCGCCGCCGTAGGCTTCCCCGATCATTTCGAGGGCCGCGACTGTTTCGAGAACCGTCTGGCGCTGAACCCGTCCGGCTGTTTCATCCTGGCGGGGGAGGGCGTGCCGCGGGGTTATCTGATCGCCTATCCGTGGACGAAGGAAGCCGCGCCGGCGCTCAACACCCTGATCGCGGCGATCCCGGACGACGCGGCGGTGATGTATCTGCACGACCTCGCCATCGATCCGGCCGTCCGCGGCGGCGGCTGGTCCCGGCCGATCGTCGAGCGGCTGGCGGACGAGACCCGGGCCGCCGGCTGGCCGGCCCTGGCGCTGGTGGCCGTCAACGACGCCGCGCCGTTCTGGGAGCGGCACGGCTTCGTCGCCGTCGAGGCGCCGGGGATGGCCGAAAAGCTCGCCGGCTACGGCCCCGACGCCCGGTACATGGTCCGTCGTCTGACCGACTAGCTGCGGGTCCAGCCCTTGCCGGCCATGCATTGGCGGAAGGCGTCGCTGTGCTGACCGCGACCGGTCGCGGCGCGGCATTCGTCGCGGGCGGCGTCGAACGGCTGCGCGTTCTGGCCATGCCAGGCGAGGTCGTCGTCGTCGCCGGCGTCGATGACGGTGACGCAGGCCGAGGTCATCAGGGCCGCCGAGAGGGCGGCGAGGACGAGAAGGCGTTTCATGGGATGGTGAGCTCCGTTTGGGGATGACTCCTCATCCCACTGCAGCGCTTCGCCTGTCCCGTTACAACGCTGCAAGGTGGATGAATTCGCCGTAAGCCGAGCGGTCAGTTGGCGACGATTTCAACCATGCGAACGGCGACGATTTCGGCGAGCTTGACCAGATGTCGTGCGCAACATCCTGCAATTTTTGACGTCAGTCTCGCGTCGCGATCATCATGTAGTTGATGCCCGCGTCGTCGCTCTCGCTCCAGCGGTCCGTCAGCGGGTCATAGACGAGGCCATACGGCCCGCTGACCGCCACCGGCTCTTCCGACAGCATACGCCGGATCTCGTCGGGCTTGAGGAACTGGTTCCAGTCATGGGTGCCGGCCGGCACCCATCGCAAGACGTATTCGGCCGCGATCTTGCCGAGGGCCAGGGCCTTCAGCGTGCGGTTCAGGGTGGCGACGACCATCATCCCGCCGGGCTTCACCAGCCGCGAACAGGCGCGGACGAAGGCCTCGGGGTCGGCGACGTGTTCGATCACCTCCATCGTCAGCACCACGTCGAACGGCCCGGCGCCCTCGGCCTCCAGCTGCTCCACCGTCGCGGCGCGATAGGCGATGTCGAGGCCCTGCTGGTCCGCATGGGCCCGGGCCGTGCCGATGTTCTCGGCCGAGGCGTCGACGGCGGTCACGGCGAACCCCATGCGCCGCATCGGCTCGGCGATCAGACCCCCGCCGCAGCCGACGTCCAGCAGGGTCAGGCCGTCGAAGGGCGCGCGCGTCCGGACGTCCCGCCCGAACCGCTCCGCCGCCCGGTCGCGGACGAAGGCCAGCCGCGCCGGATTGAATTTGTGCAACGGGGCGAACGGCCCGCGCGCGTCCCACCACTCCGCCGCCTGGGCCGAGAAGCGGGCGACGTCGGCCGGGTCGATCGAGGGGCCGGCGGCGGTCTGGTCCTGCATGGCGGGTCTCCGAACTCTGGCCGTCGTCGTGTCAGCGGATCAGGATGACGTCAACGCCGAGATCCAGCGTCGCCCATGTCCGGTCGCCGGTCAGGACCGGCAGGCCTTCGCGCTGCGCCAGCGCCAAGCAGGCCCGGTCCCCAAGCGACAGCCCCAGATGCGCCGTCAGGGGCCACAGCCGCGCGGTTCTGTGCGCCAGGTCGGCGTCGTGATCGACGACGGTGCAACCGAGGTAGTCGGCGCGGATCGGATTGCGGCCTGTGCGGATCAGCCGCGTCGCCACCTCGCTCAGATTGACCGCGTTCAGCAGTCCGTCCTTCAGATGCGGAACCACCCGGTCGCCCCCGGCCTCGTCCAGCAGATGCGCCAGCGCCGCCGAGGCGTCGAGGACGTGCCTAGTCATCGAACTCGCGCATCGCCTCCAGCCGGCGTTCGGCGATCAGGGCGTCGGACTGATAGTCCATGCTGGCGATCCGGGCCGCCTCGGAGGCGTGGGTGACATCCATCAGGACGATGCTGCCGTGAAAATTGCGGGCGATGAACACGGCGCCGGCCGGCACCTGCCACTCCGTCGGCAGCTGGACGCGGCCCATGGCGTCGACCTGGAGGCGGGCCGGCCGCGGCTCGCGCAGAGCTTTCCAGGCCGGCGCCGGCGGCTCCTGCACGCCGCGCTGGACGTCGCCGCCGGACGCCTGGACCGGCTTCGCCGCGCCGCGCCGCGCCCGCGCTTCATCGCCCACCAGCACCTGACGCACCTGCTGGTACGACCGGTCGACCATGCGCGCGATGTCCGCCCGCGAATGGCCGGCGGCGGCCAGTTCGCGGATGCGGTCGGAGATCGATTGCGGCGTCGCGGCGCTCATGCGTTACTCACTTACTCCATCCCCGGCCCGGTCGCAATTCGCCGCGACGTTGTGAACCGGGGCCGGCGCCGCTAGAAGCCGGTTCATCCCCCTCTCTCACGGAGCCTCCTCCCGACATGACGCGGCCCGCCACGACGCGACTGGTGATGAAGTTCGGCGGCACCTCGATGGGCGACCTCGAGCGCATCCGTCGGGCCGCCCGCATCGTCGCGGCCGAGGCCGCCAGCGGCAAACAGGTGGCCGTCGTGGTCTCGGCCATGGCCGGCAAGACCAATGAGCTGGTGGCCTGGACCGACGGCGCCGGCCGTCCCGGTGCGGGCGTCGAACTGTCGGACGACGAATATGACGTCGTCGTCGCCTCGGGCGAACAGGTCACCGCCGGGCTGCTGGCTCTGACCCTGCGCAACATGGGACTGAACGCCCGCAGCTGGATGGGATGGCAGATCCCGATCCTGACCGACGACGCCCACGGCCGCGCCCGCATCGACGAGGTGCCGGGCGATGTGCTGGGCGCCGCCATGGACCGGGGCGAGATCGCCGTGGTCCCCGGCTTCCAGGGCGTCAGCCGCAGCGGCCGGATCACCACCCTGGGTCGGGGCGGCTCCGACACCTCGGCCGTGGCCGTGGCCGCCGCCCTGGACTGCCCCTGCGACATCTATACCGACGTCGACGGCGTCTATACGACCGACCCGCGGATCGAGAGCCGGGCCCGCCGCCTCGAAAAGGTCTCCTATGAGGAGATGCTGGAGATGGCCTCGCTGGGGGCCAAGGTGCTGCAGACCCGCTCGGTCGAACTGGCCATGGCCAAGCGGGTGCCGGTGCGGGTGCTGTCCAGCTTCATTGAACCCGACGAAAACGGCGTCCTGCCCGCCAAGTCCGGCACATTGATCTGCGACGAGGAGGAAATCGTGGAAAAACGCATCGTATCCGGCGTGACCATGAGCCGCGACGAGGCCCGCATCACCCTGCTGGGCCTGTCCGACCGGGTCGAGGCTCCGGCCGACGTCTTCACCCGGCTGGCCGAGGCCAACGTCAATGTCGACATGATCGTGCAGAGCCAGGCGCGCAGCGAGGGGGCGGTCAATCTGACCTTCACCACGGGCCGGCGGGACGCGGCCCGCGCCGCCGAACTGATGCGCGCCGCCCAGGCGGAGATCGGCTTCGAGGAGCTGCGCGTCGACGAGGACGTGGCCAAGGTCTCGGTCGTCGGCGTCGGCATGCGCAGCCACGCGGGGGTGGCCCAGACCATGTTCCGGGCCTTGGCCGACAAGGGCGTCAAGTTCCAGGCCATCTCGACATCCGAGATCAAGATCAGCGTATTGATCGACGCCGCCTATGCGGAACTGGCCGTTCGTGCGCTTCATGCGGCCTACGGGCTGGAAGCGGTCTAGGAATTCAGCCGGACGGCGCCCATCTGCGGCGACGTTCATCAGGAGGGGCCATGCCGGTGGGCGGATTGACGACGGGGCCGCGGAACCTCCTTCGCCAGATCCGCGAGGCGATGGCCGGGGCGGCGCCGGCGCAGGAGCGGCTGGATACGGTCGTGCGCATCATCGCCCAGTCGATGGTGGCCGAGGTCTGTTCCATCTATCTGCGTCGCGCCTCGGGCGACCTCGAACTGTTCGCCACCCAGGGGCTGAAGTCGGAGGCCGTCCACGCCACTCGCCTGCGCCCTGGCGAAGGCCTGGTCGGCGAGGTGGCGCGCACCGCGGCCCCGATCAGCCTGTCGGACGCGCCATCCCACCCCAGTTTCGCCTACCGTCCGGAAACGGGCGAGGATCCCTATCACGCCTTCCTCGGCGCCCCCCTGCTGCGCGGCGGCCGGGCCATCGGCGTGCTGGTCGTCCAGAACCGCTCCGAGCGGCGCTATGACGACGAGGAAGTCGAGGACATCCAGACCATCGCCATGGTCCTGGCCGAGACCGTGGCCTCGGGCGAGCTGCTGGCCCAGGACGAGCTGCGCGACATCGAGGTCGCCCCGCATCGGCCGGAACGGCTGAAGGGCCAGAGGTTCGCCGAGGGCCTGGCCTATGGCCATGTCATCCTGCACGAGGCGCCGGTCGCGCCCGAGAATCTGTTGGCCCAGAACCAGCAGGTGGAGGAGATCCGCCTGCGCGAGGCGCTGATCACGCTGAAGGCGGGGATCGACTCTATCCTCGACGGGGGGCAGGGCAAGCTGGCCGGCCTGCCGTTCGAGGTGCTGGAAACCTACCGGATGTTCGCCGATGATCGCGGCTGGAACCGGTCGCTGGAGGAGGCGGTGCGCACCGGCCTGACCGCCGAGGCGGCCGTCGACCGGGTTCGCAACGAGCACCGCGCCCGCTTCGCCCAGGCGCGCGACCCCTATATTCGCGAGCGACTGCACGACTTCGAGGACCTGGCCAACCGGCTGCTGCGGGTTCTGGCCGGGGACAAGCCGGGCGAGCGGGACATCCCGGACGACGCCATCCTGGTGGCCCGCAACCTGGGTCCGGCCGATCTGCTGGAATACCCCAGGCACAAGCTGCGCGGCCTGCTGCTGGAGGAGGGGTCGGCCGCGAGCCACGCCGCCATCGTCGCGCGGGCCCTGCAGATCCCGTGCGTCGGCCGCGTCATGGGTCTGCGCGACCGGCTGTCCGAGGGCGATTTGGTCATCGTCGACGGCGAGACCGGCGAGACCTATCTGCGCCCCCGCCCCGACATGCTGGCCGCTGTCCAGTCGCGGATGGCGGTCCGCAGTGAGCGGCTGGCCGAGTTCGCCAAGCTGCGCGACGTCGCCGCCGTCACCGCCGACGGCACCCGCATCACCCTGCTGACCAACGCCGGCCTCGCCGTCGACCTGGAGAATCTGGACGCCACGGGGGCGGAGGGCATCGGCCTGTTCCGCACCGAATTCCAGTTCATGGTCTCGGAGGAACTGCCCCGGCTGACCAGTCAGACGGCCCTGTACAAGCTGGTGCTGGATACGGCCGGCGACCGGCCCGTGACCTTCCGCACCCTCGACATCGGCGGTGACAAGGTGCTGCCCTATCTGGAGACGGAGCGGGAGGAGAATCCCGCCCTGGGCCGCCGGGCCATCCGCCTCGGCCTCGACCGGCCCGGCCTGCTGCGGCTGCAGTTGCGCGCCCTGCTGACCGCCGCCGCCGGGCGCGAGCTGCGGGTCATGTTCCCCATGATCGCCACGGTCGACGAGTTCCGCGCCGCGCGCGAGCTGGTGGATGTCGAATGCGCCTGGGCCAAACGCCGGGGCCGGGCCCTGCCGGCGCTGTTGCGGGTGGGGGCCATGATCGAATGCCCGTCGCTGCTGTGGCACCTCGACGCCCTGCTGCCCCTGACCGATTTCGTCTCGGTCGGGACCAACGACCTGTTCCAGTACATGTTCGCCGCCGACCGGACCAATCCGCTGGTGTCCGACCGCTATGATCCGTTGTCGCCGCCGGCGCTGAGGGCGATGGCCGAGATCCAGAAGAAATGCGCCGACACTGGCACCCCCGTGTCGGTCTGCGGCGAGCTGGCCGGCCGGCCGCTGGAGGCCTTCGCCCTGCTGACGCTGGGCTACACCCGGCTGTCGGCCCCGGCGGGCGGGGTCGGGGCGGTCAAGCGGATGATCCTGTCGGCGGATCTGGTGGCCGCGCGCCGGGGCATGGCCAATCTGCTGGGATCATCGGCCGGATCGATCCGCGGCGAGCTGGAATCCCTGGCCCGGAAATTGAACGTGGCGATCTGATCCGTCCCGGTCCGACATCGCCGGGACGTTTAACAAATCGTTGATCGGTCGGCCGAAATGAGTTATCCACAAGCCGGATCCTGGGGGCCTGCGGGGGCAGTCCCGAACCGTCATCCCGATATGGTACAGGGCCCGGGTACGAGTATGGCGCCGTTCGGGGACTCCCCGCTCGCGCCGAGTGTGGGGTCAGGCGTAATGGCGCGCGATGCGGGGGGGCTCCCCGAAGAGCTGAAGGCGCAGGCGGACTGGAAGGACGTGGTTCCTTCGGTCACCGACGCGCCGACTCTCGGCGACGGCCTGCGCATCGCCCGCGACTGGTCCGGCCGCTCCCTGGCCGAACTGTCCAGCATCACCCGGGTTCCGACCCGCTATCTGACCGCGCTGGAACAGAACGATTTCTCGACGCTGCCGACGCGCGTCTTCTCCATCGGCTATGTCCGCGCCTATGCCGCCGCCCTGGGGTTGGACGAACAGCTGGCGGTCGAGCGGTTCAAGCGCGAGAGCCCCGATCCGTCGGTGCCGCTCCAGGCCCCGGTCGGCGTCGCCTTTGAGGAGGTCCGCCGCTATTCGCCCCGGCTGATCGCCGCCTGCCTGGCCCTGGTGCTGGCCGTCGTCGGATGGAACGTGTTCCAGCGCGTCAGCCTGATGCGCGCGCCCCAGCCGTCCGACCTGACCGCCGTGCCCGAGAGCTGGAGCCTGGGCGCCGTGCCGGGCCAGTCGACCGCGCTGCATCTGACCGCCGCCCGTCCGGCGCCGCCGGACCAGACCATCCCCGCCCTCTACATCACCCCGGGTCTCGAGACCGAGCTGACCGGGCTGGACGCGGCGTCGCGCGAGGCCCTAGCGGCCGCGGCGGCGAGCGCGCCGCCGGTGCAGCGGGCCTTCAATCCCCGGGGGGCCGTTCACGGCGCCTCGGCCAGCGCCTCCCAGGTGGTGATCCAGGCCCGCAAGGCCGCCAGCCTGGTGGTGCGGATGGCCGACGGCCGGGTGCTGTTCGCCCGCCAGCTGGCCGCCGGAGACGCCTGGCGGGCGCCCGCCGGGGTCGCCGCGGTGGTGGATGTCTCAAGCCATTTCGCCGATTTCGACGTCTATCTGAACGGCGAGCACGGCGGCACGCTGACGGCCGAGCAGACGCCGCTCAGCCAGCTGAACGCCCGCGCTCAGGCGCTCGCCCGTCAGGCCGCCGCCGAGGTCGCGGCCCGGACCGCGGCCGCCCAGGCCGAGGCCCAGGCCCGCGCCGCCACGGTGCAGACCGCCATGGTCACGGAGACGGGCGGCTGATTCCTGTCGGGCGTCGTGGCCAGGCCGGCGTCGAGCGCCTATGTTGCGCCCCATGAGCGCTGACCATTCGCACATCCGTCCGTGGCGTCACATCGAACGCCGCAAGAGCCGCCAGATCATGGTCGGGTCCGTGGCCGTGGGCGGCGACGCCCCGATCAGCGTCCAGTCGATGACCAACACCCCGACCTCGGACGCGGCGGCCACGCTGGAGCAGATCCGCCAGCTGGAGGAGGCCGGGGCCGACATCGTCCGCGTCTCCTGCCCCGACGAGGCCTCGACGGCGGCCTTCCGCACCATCGCCCGCGAGTCGCGCGTCCCGCTCGTGGCCGACATCCATTTCCATTACAAACGCGGCATCGAGGCGGCCGAGGCGGGCGCCGCCTGCCTGCGGATCAATCCGGGTAATATCGGCTCGCCCGACCGGGTCCGCGATGTCATCCAGGCCGCCCGCGACCACGGCTGCTCCATGCGCATCGGCGTCAACGCCGGCTCGCTGGAGAAGGAGCTGCTGGAGAAATACGGCGAGCCCTGCCCCGAGGCCATGGTCGAGAGCGCCCTGAGCCACGCCCGCATCCTGCAGGACCACGACTTCCACGAGTTCAAGATTTCGGTGAAGGCGTCCGACCCCTTCCTGACCGTCGCCGCCTATCAGCAGCTGGCCGAGGCCATCGACTGCCCCCTGCACCTCGGCGTCACCGAGGCGGGCCCGCTGCGCTCTGGCACCATCAAGTCCGCGATCGGTCTGGGCAGCATGCTTTGGGCCGGGATCGGCGACACCATCCGCGTCTCCCTCGCCGCCGATCCGGTCGAGGAGATCAAGGTCGGCTTCGACATCCTCAAATCGCTGGGGCTGCGCCACCGGGGCGTGAACATCATCGCCTGCCCCTCGTGCGCGCGGCAGGGCTTCAACGTCATCGAGACGGTCGGCATCCTTGAGGAGCGGCTGGCGCATGTGACCACGCCGATGTCGCTGTCCATCATCGGCTGCGTCGTCAACGGCCCGGGCGAGGCCCTGTATACGGACGTCGGCTTCACCGGCGGCGGGGCCGGGTCGGGCATGGTCTATGTCAACGGCCGCATGGCCCACAAACAGCACAACGACGGCATGATCGACCACATCGTCGAGCTGGTCGAGGCCAAGGCCGCCGAACTGGACGCCGCGCGGGCGGTGGAAGACCAGCCGCTGGTCGCCACAGGGTAGCAAGCGGTTGCGGCGCCGCGGGCCGGGGCGCATATTCCGCCCATGCCCGCGCTCGATCCCATTGAATCCGAGTTCGCCTCGACTGAGGAGGCCGAGGCCTATGACGCCTGGTTCCGGGCGAAGGTCGAGCGGTCGCTGGCGGATACCCGGCCGCCGATTCCGCATGCTGAAGCCATGGCCCATGTGAAGGCCATCATCGATCGCAAGCGCAAGAAGGCCGGGTGATGTTTCCGGTCGTCTGGGCCCGCGAGGCCCTGGACGATGCGAGCCGCATCGCTGACTATATTTCTGACGACAACCCGGCGGCCGCCGACCGGACAAGCTCAATCATCTTCGACTCCGCCGAGGTGCTGGGTCAGTACCCCTTCATGTACCGGTCGGGTCGGAGAGACGGTACGCGAGAGGCGATCGTTCACCCCAACTACATTCTGGTCTATGGGATCGAGGCGACCCAGGTCCGGATCGTCAACGTCCTGCACACAGCCCGGCGGTGTCCCCCCGAATGAAACTCTACATCACCGTCCCGTCCCCCTTCGCCCGCAAATGCCGCATCGTGGCGCGCGAGAAGGGGCTGATTGACCGGATCGAGGAGATTGTGGTCGACCCCTACGCCAACGCCCCCGAACTGCTGGCGTCCAATCCCGTGGTCCAGGTCCCAACCCTGATCGCGGAGGACGGCCTGCCGATCAGCGACAGTCCGATGATCTGCGAATACCTCGACGCGCTGGGAGACGGTCCTCGGCTGCTGCCCGTCGAGGGGCCGGACCGGCTGCGCGTGCGCCGGCTGGAGACGCTCGGCGCCCAGGCGCTGGAGATGGGGGTCAAGCTGCTGCTCGAGAAGCGCCGTCCCGCGAGCGAGCAGTCTCCGTCCTGGATCGCGCGCTGGACCGGGAACATGGCCCGCGCCCTCGACGCGCTCGAAGCCGCCGCGCCGGATCCCGCCCGGCTCGATATGGGCGTGATCACCGCCGGCGTCGCCGTCAGATGGATCGGTTTCCGCCATCCGGACTTCGACCTCGCAACCGGACGCCCTGGTCTGACGGCCCTGCAGGCGGCGTTGGAAGCGCGGCCCAGCTTCGCCGAAACCCGTCCCGGTTGATCGACTGTCATACTTGGGCGATTGACCGGGACGACAAGCGCTGCCATGAGCGAACAGGCTCGCCGGGGGGTGAGCTTATTTTGCTTGGGGGCTTGCCATGATTTCCAAACGTTCCGCGCGCTTCGGCGTGCGCGCGCTCACGCTCGTGGGCGTTGCCCTGTCGCTGCCGGCCTGCGCCACCATAACGCGCGGCTCCAGCCAGGAGTTCACCGTCGAGAGCACCCCGCCCGGGGCCCGCGTCTCGACCTCCAACGGCTTCCAGTGCGACGCCACGCCCTGCACCTTCCGCATGCCGCGCAAGGACGCCTTCCGGGCCACCATCTCGATGAACGGCTATGTGACCCAGGACGTCCAGGTCACCAGCGGCATGTCCGGCGGCGGCGCGGCCGGCCTGGCCGGCAATGTCATCTTCGGCGGCATCATCGGCGGCGTGGTCGACGCGAACTCCGGCGCCATGAACGACCTGTCGCCCAATCCGCTGGTCGTGATCCTGCGCACCCCGGCCGAGGAAGCCGCCTGGCAGGCCGGCGCCGCCGAGCGTGCGCGCGTGGCCGCGGCCGCCGCGCCTGCTTCGGGCGGTGCGCAGTAATCTGTCCGGACAAGGCGGCCTGCCCGGCCGCTGACGACTCTCGGGAAGGCGGGACCGGTTCGACGGGCCCGCCTTTTTCGCGTGTGGAGGCGCGCCTGGCGCCCGGCCGTCGTCCCGGCTCAGGCTGCCACGGCCCCGTTGGCGACCGCGCGGGCGAGGGCCTGAAGCACGTCGCGGCGGCCGTAGGGTTTGAGCACAAGGGCGACCGCCAGCCGGGCGTGGGCGGCCGCGGCCGCGACGTCGCCGGACAGGAAGATCACCGGCACGCCCCAGGCCTCGGTCAGGGTGCGGGCGAGGCCGATCCCGTCGCCGTTGCCGACCAGGTTGATGTCGACCAGCGCCAGATCGATCGACTGGTGCGCCGCGGCGGCCGCGGCGGCGGCGGCGTCCGAGAAGGGGCCGATCACGCCGTGCCCGGCGTCGACCAGGACGTCGACGAGATCGGCGGCCATGGCGGGATCATCCTCCACGACCAGCAGGGTCAGGGGCGGGGCGGGCATGAAGGCGTGGTCGCCCTCGCGCCGGGGCATGGCGTGCCGGGTCAGGACCGCGCGCAGGTCCCGCCAGATCTCGGCGGGCGGGCGGTCGGCGTCGAGGTCGAAGATTCGCGCCATGGCCGCCAGTTCGCCCTGCGCCTCGGCGGCGAGGGGGACCGAGGGGTCGGCCAGGAGTCCGTCGTAGAGCCGGCGCAGGCGGTCCAGTTCGGTCCCTTCGCCCCGCGTCGTGTTCAGCGATCCGTCACTCATGCGCCCCCCTGGTCCAACGCTCAGCTAGGCGTCCGCGCATCCCAGCGAAACCGGCCTGACAGCCTTGTGACGCGAGGTCACGATCGCGCCATTGGCCCGCGGCGCGCCGCCCTGGGGTCCGCCGCGTTCGACAGACGCCGCCGGGACGTCTAGGAACGCGGCGAAATCAACCGGATATCTCCCCTTGCGACTGCCCCAGGCCCGGCTCGATCAGGTGCTCGACCGCTTCCACCAGGTGGAGGCGCGGATGGGCGCGGCCAGCGACGGCCAGGAGATCGTGCGCCTGTCGAAGGAGCACGCAGAGATGAAGCCCATCGCCGACGCCGTCATGGCGCTGGCGAAGACCCGGGCCGAGATGGCCGACCTGGAGGCCATGGCGTCCGATCCGGAGATGGCCGAGATGGCCGCCGACGAGTTGCAGGCGCTGAAGGAAACCCTGCCCGACATGGAGCGGGACGTGGCCCTGCTGCTGGCGCCGCGCGACGCCGACGAAAACGCCTCGGCCGTGCTGGAAGTCCGCGCCGGCACCGGCGGGGACGAGGCGGCCCTGTTCGCCGGCGACCTGTTCCGCATGTACTCCCGTTACGCCTCGACGCGCGGCTGGAAGGTCGAGCTGGATTCGGCCACCGAGGGCGACGCCGGCGGCTACAAGGAGATCATCGCCACCGTCACCGGCGACGGCGTCTTCGGCCGGCTGAAGTTCGAGAGCGGCGTCCACCGCGTCCAGCGCGTGCCGACCACCGAGGCCGGCGGACGCATTCACACCTCGGCCGCCACCGTCGCCGTCCTGCCCGAGGTCGAGGACGTCGAGATCGACATCCAGGACAAGGACATCCGCATCGACACCTTCCGGGCCTCGGGCTCGGGCGGCCAGCACGTCAACAAGACCGATTCCGCCGTGCGCATCACCCACTTCCCCTCCGGGATCGTGGTGACGTCTTCGGAGAAGTCGCAGCACGTCAACCGCGACAAGGCGATGAAGAACCTGCGCGTCCGCCTGTACGACATGCAGCGCCAGATGAAGGACGACGCCCGCTCGGATTCGCGCAAATCCCAGGTCGGGTCGGGCGACCGCTCGGAGCGGATCCGCACCTACAACTTCCCGCAAGGGCGGGTCACCGACCACCGGATCGGCCTGACCCTGCACAGCCTGCCGCAGATCCTCGAGGGCGACATCGACCCGCTATTGAACGCCCTGATCGCCGAGGACCAGGCGGCGCGGTTGGCCGATCTGGAGGCGGAGTTCGGCTAGGCCTTCGCCCGCCGCGCCGCCGCGTGTTCGATCGCCAGCCGGATCACGGCCTTCAGGTCGGGCCGACTGACGTCCAGCGGCTCGCCCATCCCGGCCAGGGCGGCGTCGATGTCGGCCTCGGTCACCGGCTCTGGCCCGGGACCCGTCGCGGGCGCCCGGTGGGGCCAGGGGTGGCGGGTGACGAGGCGGTGGAACAGGAAGCCGGTCGTCGCCAGCAGGGCGGCGTTGAGCCCGATCGGGACGAGGGCGAAGGTCAGGCCCGCCGCCTGGATGACCGGCCCGCCGAGGACCCCGATCAGGGCCGTCGAGCCGCCCGGCGGATGCAGGCAGCGCAGCAAGGACATCAGGGCGATGGCCGCCGCCACAGCGACGCCGCCGGCGATCATCGGATCGGGGATCAGCCGGGCCACGGCGAGTCCGGTCAGGGCCGAGACGATGTGGCCGCCCACCACCGGCCAGGGCTGGGCCAGCGGACTGGCGGGGACGACGAACACCAGCACCGCCGACGCGCCCATGGACGCGGACATCATCAGCGCCAGCACGGCGTCTCCGCCCAGCAGGGCGCGGGACAGCAGGCCGGTGATGCTGATGCCGATCAGGGCGCCGATACAGGCGACCATGCGGTCACGCAGGCTGGCGCCCGACAGGATCGGCCGAAACAGTTTCACTTCGGCCTCCAGCCCCCACGCGTCGCGGCGGACTAGACCAGATCACCGGCGCCGGTGCCAGCGCTCAGTCGGACCGACGGATCCGTCGCTTCATCAACCGGTCCGACAGCGCTTCCGCGTGTTTCAGGGTGAAGGCCAGCGCCGCCGGCGAGCCGCGCCTCGGGCCGACCGTGTCGGCGACGACCGCCCCGCGTTCACCCATCTCGCGCGCCTCGCCCGTGGTGGTGTCGATCGCCGTCTGGTGCTCGATCTCGGCGTTCAGCTCGGCCCCCATGAGGATGATCTGCACGCTCAGCCAGGTCCACAGCAGGAAGCCCATCATCGCCGCCAGCGGGCCGTAGGAGGCGGTGCGGACGAAATTCTGCAGATACCAGCTGAACACCAGCGACAGGGTCAGGCTCAGCAGGGCGGCGAAGATCGCGCCGGGGGTCAGCCAGCGCCAGCGCGCCTTCTGCCGGCACGGACCGAAGCGATAGATCACCGTCAGGGCCGCCACATAGACCGCGCCCAGCACCGGCCACCGCAGCGGGGCCAGATAGGCCCATTCCTCGGCCAGGCCGAACACCCCCAGCACCACCGGCACGCCCACGATCAGGCCCGCCGCCAGCAGGATGCTGACCAGGCCCGTCACGGTGAAGGCCATGCAGATCAGGTTGTATTTGACGATATTGCGCTGCTCGATCTCGTGATAGGCGACGTTGAGGCCGTAGAAGAGCATCTTGATCGCCCCGTTCGCGGTCCAAAGCGACAGGGCCAGGGTCCAGACCAGGGTGAAGGTCAGGGTGGTGGTGGCGTTCGCCGCCAGCCGCTCCATCTCCCCGCCCAGGAACTGGGCCACGGCCGAGGGCAGGACCGAATACAGGAATTGAAGCCGGGTCCAGGCGTCGGCCGGATCGGCGAACAGGCCGTACAGGGTGACGAAGGCCGCCAGGGTCGGGAACAGGGACAGGACCACAAAGAAGGTCACCCCGCCGGAGACGAAGCCGACCCGGTCCCCGAAATAGGAGGCGCCGACGCGCCAGAAGATGTCGACCCAGCCCTTGTGCGGAATATGCTCCGGCCGCTGCGCCAGACGGCCCCGGCCGGGCTCCTTGAGATCGAAATCCTCGGGCGTCGGCGCTTTCGGCGGCAGGGCAGCAGGCCGTTCCTTGCGCAGCTCGACCCCGAATTTGTGACCGCGCGTGTACAGCAGATGCGCCGCGCCGGCGCCGGCCGCCAGGCCGCCCGCGATCGCCCCGATCACGCCCCAGGGGCCGGATGTGCGGGTCTTGTTCGACTGTCTCTGCATTCCGGCCACAACGGCTCCCCGGGCGGCCGCGTTCCGCCGACGTCGGGCTTGATATCCACGCAATCCCGCGCCAAGGCCAGAGCATGACCGACCCCGCCTCCGCCCCGACCCTCGTCACCGCCTGGAAGACCGCCACGGCCGCGCTCAAGGCCGGCCGCATCGACAGCCCCTCGATCGACGCCCGCCTGCTGCTGGAGGTCGCCACCGGGGCCTCGCGCACCGACATCCTCGCCGACCCCTATCGCGCCGTGACGCCGGACCAGCAGGCCGCCCTGGACGCCTTCGTCGAACGCCGCCTGCGCCGCGAGCCGGTCTCGCGCATCCTCGGCAGGAAGGGTTTCTGGAAGATCATGCTGAACGTCACCCCCGACGTGCTCAGCCCCCGCCCGGACACCGAGGCCATCCTCGACGTCGTCATGCTGGCCTTCCCGCCGCACCGGGCCTTCGAGATGATCGACCTGGGCACCGGCTCCGGCGCCATCCTGCTGGCCACCCTCGCCGAGCGCGCCGGAGGCCGCGGCGTCGGCACCGACATCTCGTTCGAGGCCCTGGCGGTGGCCAAGGAGAATGCGACCAACCTCGAGCTCGACAACCGCGCGACCTTCCTGCGCACCGAATGGGCGGCCGGCTTCGGCGACGCCAGCTTCGACCTGGTCGTCTCGAATCCGCCCTACATCCCCTCTGGCGACATCCCCGGACTCGACCCCGAGGTCCGCGACCACGACCCCCTGCTGGCGCTGGACGGCGGCCCCGACGGCCTCGTCGCCTATCGCGAACTGGCCCCCGAGATCCGACGCATCCTGCGCCCCGACGGGATCTTCGCCGTCGAGATCGGCTGGGACCAGGGCCCCCAGGTCAAGGCCCTGTTCGAGGCCGCGGGCTTCGAGCACGTCATCATCGTCAAGGACCTGTCCGACCGCGATCGCGTCGTCACCAACGGGCCCGACCCGAGGACCAACCCGATCCCGAAGATGTAGGGTGACGTCATGCGATATCTGGCTCTCTGCGGCGCGATCTTCCTGACAGCTTCTGTCGCAATGCCGGCGGAGGCATGCCGGGCGCCGATGCGATTGTCGAACGCGGTATTTGACTCCCCGCCGCTTTCCGCTTCGGACGGTGCAGTCTTCCGTGGCCGGCTTGTCACCGATGGTTCAGCCCTTGCCGAGGCCCGCCGCGCCGCGCCGGCCGTGCCGCAAGCGGATCAGATCGATGCCATCTATCTGTTCGCCCTCCTTGAACGCTCCGATGGCCCGCCGATTCATATCTACAAGGGCGAAATTCAGCGCCACTGCGACGTGTCCAACTATGGCGTGGATCACGAGGTGTGGATCGTGGGACGTCCATTGCCGGAGCAGGGCGGCGCCAGCTTTATGATGATGGCTCTTCAGGGATCCGGCCGTTGGATCGACAACTGACACCCGCCAACAAACCCCTTGGAAACGCCACGATCCCGCGCTAAGTCTTGGCTGTCTCCCACCCAAAACGCACGCCTTGGACCGTTCAGGCCCATTCCCGCGCGCCCGGGACAGTGACGGTCGGGCCAGTCGCCCGGCGGACCACGGGGCGGACAACGGATTTCCGATCACATCGTCAGCGGGGATTGGCCCCGGAACGAAGCGGAACGACCAGACGGACGGCGCCGGCGGCCCTCGCCCCGGACCCTCCCTCATAAAAAGCACGGTATCGTCCGATGAGAGATTTCAAGGGCATGAAGCGTCAGCGCGGACGCAACAGAAAGCCCGGCGGCGGCAGCGGCAACAACAACGCCAACGCCACCAACCCCAATCGTTCGTGGGACTCGCAAGGGCCCGAGAACATCAAGGTCCGCGGCAACGC
Source organism: Brevundimonas sp. (assembly GCA_046292645.1). Classification (GTDB taxonomy): domain Bacteria; phylum Pseudomonadota; class Alphaproteobacteria; order Caulobacterales; family Caulobacteraceae; genus Brevundimonas. The sequence continues at coordinate 53,971 of JBKBQO010000012.1, read as the reverse complement.
CCAGACCGTCTATGAGCGCTACATGCAGCTGGCGCGCGACGCCTCGGCCGCCGGCGACCGGGTGCTGGCCGAGAACTACACCCAGCACGCCGAACACTATTTCCGCGTCCTGCGCGCCCTGCAGCCCTCGCGCCCCGTGTCCGAGATCGCCCAGCGCGAACTGGCCGGCCAGGGGTTCGATATCGATTTCGAGGACGAGACCGGCGCCCAGGCCGCCGCCATCATGGCCGCCGAAAAGGTCGAGGCCGACCGCGTCGCCCAGGCCGAGGCCCGCCAGCGCGAGGCCGAGGAACGGCAGAACGACCGGTCCAACAGCCGACCCCAGGACCGCCAGAACGATCGCTCCAACGACCGCCCGAATGATCGCCCTTCCGAGGCCCCGCGCCGCGAGTGGCAGAGCCGCGACGACCAGAACCGCTCCGACCGCGACGCCCGCCCCGAGGGCGAGCCCGGGCTGAATCCCGACGGAACCCGCCGCGAGACCCGCCGCGAACGCTGGGAGCGTCGCCAGCAGGAGCGGTTCGGCGCCAATGGCGACCGTGAAGGCGGCGAATCGCGCGCCGACGGCGAAACCGCGCCGGCCGAAGCCGCGTCGGACACTCCCGTAGGCCCCGCCGTCGAGACGCCCGCTGAAGCGCCCGTCGCGACGCCCGCGCGCGCCGAGCGGTCGCGCTCCGAACGCCGCCCGCGCCGCGACGCCGAGGCCGCGGTCGAGGATGGACCGGCCGCCCTGCCGGGGTTTCTGACCCGCCCGACCGCCCCGCCCCCCGCCGCTTCGGCACCCGCCGCCCCGGCCGACGAATCCGTCGAAGCGGCGACGGATGCGCCCGCTCCCAAGCGCCGCGCGCCGCCGCGACGCAAGGTCGCGGCCCCCGTCGTCGAGGACTGAAGCGGCCGCCCCCTGAACGCGAGGCCGCTTGACGCGGCGGCGCTTCGCTGGCCCAAAGAGCGTCCGATCTGTTCCGGAGCGCCCATGTCCCGCCTGTTGCGGTCTACGGCCCTGAGCGTCCTGGCGAGTTTCGTCCTCGCCGCCTGCGCCTCGACGCCGCCCCCGCCGCCGCCGCCGTCCGGCGGGTCCGGCGCCCTGCGGGACTGGCGCGGCATCGTCACCTCGACGGATCGCGACCGCTACAGCCGCCGCGATGCCGCCTGGTCCCTGGCCCTGCAGCAGGCCGGACGCCAGCGCGGCTCGGGCGACCTGACCGGACTGGGCGAACTGATCGAGCCGGGCGCCGCGCGTCCGGGCGTGGCCCCCCCGACCGGCGACTACCGCTGCCGCACCGTCAAGCTGGGTTCGCAGGGCGGCGAGGAGGGACTGGGCTATGTCGTCTATGGCTGGTTCGCCTGCCGCATCGACCAGACCCCGAGCGGACTGAAGTTTTCGAAACTGACCGGCAGCCAGCGGCCCGCGGGCCTGTTGTTCACCGAGAACGACCGCCAGATGGTCCTGCTGGGCTCCATGGCCCTGGCCTCCGAGCCGGCGGCCAATTCCTACGGCCAGCGCCCCGACCGGGATCTGATCGCCGTGCTGGAACGGATTGGCGAGCGCCGCTGGCGTCTGGTCATCCCCTGGCCCCAGAATGAATCCAACCTCGACCTGATCGAGATGGTCCCGGCCTGAGCCGGGGCCCCACCCGGACGCCCTTGACCCGGACCGCCCGGGCCGCGAGTCTGGCCTGTCCCGTTCTGTCAGGAGAATCCCATGCGCGGTCTCGGCTCCATCCTCGTTCTGGCCGCCGCCGTGCTGGTCGTCCTCGCCGCCGTCATGGTCGGCCTGCCGACCTACAACGTCTATTCGAAGCAGATGCAGGGCAAGGCCGCCTATGAACAGGCGGTCCAGGACCGGCGCATCCGCGTGCTGGAGGCCCAGGCCGCCCTCGACTCGGCCCAGCTGACCGCCCAGGCCGAGGTCGCCCGCGCCCGCGGCACCAACGAGGCCAACCGGATCATGGCCGAGAGCCTCGGCGGCCCGGAGAACTATCTGCGCTGGTCCTACATCCACATGCTGGAAGAGACCGCCGGCAAGCCGGGCCGCGAGGTCATCTACATCCCGACCGAAGCGTCGATGCCGATCCTTGAGGCCAGCCGGTCAAGACCGGCTGAGTAGGGGCGGTCACCCCCGCGTCTCCCACGCCATCCACAACGCCACCACCGCGATGCCGCCGGCCATCGCCGCGCGCAGGATCGGGCCCGGCGTACGCCCGACAACGATGCCGCCGACACCGGCCCCGCCCAGCACGATCAGCGAGTGGACCGCCGCCGCCACGATCAGATGGAGCCCGCCCAGGGTCAGGGCCTGGGTCAGCGGCGATCCGTGATCCGGCCGCATGAAGGTGGGCAGCAGGGCGACATAGAAGACCGCCGCCTTGGGGTTCAGCAGATTGCCGGTCATGCCGCGCAGGAACAGGCCGCGCATGGTCCCCGGATCGACCCCGTCGGCGGCGGCCGGATCGCCTGTCCCGCGCCAGGCCTCCCACGCCAGCCACAGCAGGAAGGTCACGCCGGCCCAACGGATCCCCTGGTACAGGGCCGGCCATGCCAGCAGCACCTCGGTCAGGCCGAAGGCGGCGGCCAGCATCCAGGCCGCCAGACCGACCGTCACCCCGGCGACCGCCGCGAACCCGGCCGGTCGGCCGCGCGCCACCGATATCAGCGCGAGCCAACCCATGTTGGGGCCGGGCGTCAGCTCGATCAGGGCCACCGCCAGCAGGAAGGGCAGAATGACGCCAGGGTCGACAGGCCAGACAGCATGCGGGATCAAGGGGGCGCTCCGGAACCACAAGGCTCCGGGCCCGACCTATCGCGCGACGGGCGGTAACGCCAGCCGCCGACCCCTCGCCCCGCGCTCGCCTGCAGAATGACCAAGATGTAACGGGCGCGTGCGCCGGGACGCTGTTACCCGAACCTAGAAGGGAACGCGCCCCAGGGCTCGCTCCACCTCTGGGGGCGATCACCATGAAATCCATCCGTTTTCTGCTGCTGGTCGGCACGGCGCTCGCCACTTCGACCGGCGTGGCCTTCGCCCAGACCCCCACCCAGACCCCCGCCCAGACCCCGGCGGCGACCCCTGTCCAGGACGCCGCGCCCGAGGCGGAGGCCGAGGCCGCGACGCTCGACGAGGTGGTCGTCCAGAGCCGCGCGACCGATGTCCGCACCTCGATCGATTCGGTCAGCTACAGCCTGGCCGACGATCTTCAGGCCCAGGCCGGCACCCTGGCCGAGGCCCTGCGCAACATCCCCTCGGTCGAGGTCGATCCCGACGGCAACGTCAGCCTGCGCGGCGACGCCAACGTCACCATCCTGATCGACGGCCGGCCTTCGACCCAGTTCAACGGCCCAAGCCGCGGCCAGATGGTGCAGCAGATTCCGGCCAGCCAGTACGCCCGCATCGAGGTGATGACCAACCCCTCGGCGGCCTACAGCCCCGAGGGGTCGGGCGGGGTGATCAACCTCATCTCCAAGCCCAATGCCGTTCGGGCGGGGGCGACCACCACCGGCTCGATCCGCTTCAACGTCGGGGACGACGGACGCTACAACCTCGGCGCCAATATCGCCCACGCCATGGGCGACACGACCCTGACGGCCGACGTCGGCCTGCGCCACGACGGCTTCGTGCAGGAGGTCGACCGGCTGCGCACGCGGCTGGACACGGGTTCGGGCCAGTTCGTCGAGTCGCGTCAGGACCAGATCCTCGACGGCATGTCCGACGTGGTGTTCCTGCGCCTCGCGGCCGAGCACAATCTGGACGACAAGACCCAGGTCGTGGTGGAGGCGCGGCACACCGACGTCGACAGCATCGGCGACTCCGTCGAACTGTATGAGGCGGACGACGCGGCAGGCGGGATCGAAACCGCTTGGCGCCGCACCGCGCGCGGCGGCTTCGCGGGCCAGTTTTCGGGGGCCACGGCCCGCGTGCTGCGCCGCTTCGACGCCCAAGGCCACGAATGGTCGAACGAGGTCCGGCTGGATCGCAACCGCTTCACCTTCGGCTACGACACCCTGGTCGACCAGCAGCTGCCCGTCGCGCCGCCCTTCTACGAGGATGTCGAGAACCGCAACCGTCAGAACACGGTCGGGATCACCAGCGCCTATGTCCGGCCGCTCGGCGACGGCGGCCGACTGCGTCTCGGCTATGAGCTGCAGGCCCTGGATCTGACGCTCGACAATTCGGTCGCCCGCGGCCCCGCCCCCGACGCCCTGGTCATCGATCCGATCGTCTCCAACACCTTCCAGGTCGACCAGGCCGTCCACGCCGCCTACGTCACCTGGGAGAAGCCGTTCAGCGAAAGCCTGTCGGCCCAGTTCGGTCTGCGGCTGGAACAGGCGAACATCGACCTCGACCAGGTCACCACCAACATCCAGTCGTCGAACGACTATTTCCGCGCCTATCCGACCGCCCACCTGTCGTGGACGATCGGCGAGGGCGAGACCCTGCGCGGCAGCTACAGCCGGCGCATCCAGCGGCCCGGTCCGCAGGATCTGAACCCCTTCATCAGCTACCAGGACAACTTCAATTACCGCTCGGGCAATCCGGACCTGCTGCCGCAGGAGACCGACGCCTATGAGCTGTCGTGGCAGAAGCGGGTGCAGCAGACCTTCTACCAGGCCACCCTCTACTATCGCGACACCACCGACGCCTTCACCCAGGTGACCACTGACATCGGCGGCGGCGTCTTCCTGACCCGGCCCGAGAACCTCGGCTCCAGCGCCTCGACCGGGATCGAGCTGGTGGCCAACGGCGCCCTGCACCCGACCCTGCGCTACAACGCCAGCGTCAACGCCTTCCGGCAGGAGATCGACGCCGCCGGCATCCCGGGCGCGGTCGACAGCGCGGGCGAAAGCGTCTCTGGCCGCCTGACCCTGAACTGGACCCCGACCCAGAATGATTTCGTGCAGCTGTCGGGCATCTGGACCGGCGACCAGCTGCTGGCCCAGGGCGTGCGCGAGCAGGCGACGCTGGTGAATTTCGGCTATCGCCGCAAGATCAACCAGGACTGGTCGTTCCAGGCCACGGTGCGCGACGTCTTCGACGAGTTCGGCGCCACCACCACCTTGACGACCCCGACCTTCACCGACCGCACAAGCCAGACCTTCGGCGGCCGCGCGGCCTATGTCGGCTTCACCTGGAGCTTCGGCTCGGGCCAGCGGCGGCCGGAACAGTTCGACTTCTCGGCGGCGCCGACCGGGGGGTGACCGGGCGGCGGCCCCTTGTGTGACCCCATCGCCACACCCAGATTTGCGACAGCTCAAGGCGTCGCTTCCGGAAAGGGCGTGCTTGGGCGCACATTCCGCCTGATCAGGGGACACCGCCGTGAATCTCGACCTCTACTCCGACCGCGCCAAACAGGCCGTCCAGTCCGCCCAGTCGCTGGCCCTCGCCCGTCGGCACCAGCAGTTCGCCCCCGAACACCTGCTTAAGGTGCTGCTGGAAGAGCGCGACGGCCTGGCCCGCAATCTGATCACCGCCGCCGGCGGCGACCCGGCCAAGGCCGAGACCGCCACCGAGACCGCCCTCAAGAAGCGCGCCCAGGTCAGCGGCGGCAACGGCCAGATCTATCTGGACGGCGACACCGCCCGCGTCTTCGCCAGCGCCGAGGAGGCCTCGAAAAAGGCCGGCGACGCCTTCGTCACCACCGAACGTCTGCTCTCGGCCATCGCCCGCGAGGGCGGCGTCGCGGCAGAAGTCCTCAAATCCGTCGGCGCGACCCCCGCCAAGCTCGACGCCGCCATCGCCGAGGTCCGCAAGGGCAAGACCGCCGACAGCGCCGGGGCCGAGGACGCCTATGACGCCCTCAAACGCTACGCCCGCGACCTGACCCTGGCCGCCCGCGACGGCAAGATCGACCCGGTCATCGGCCGCGACGAGGAGATCCGCCGCACCATCCAGGTCCTCGCCCGCCGCACCAAGAACAACCCCGTCCTGATCGGCGAGCCCGGCGTCGGCAAGACCGCCATCGTCGAGGGCCTGGCCCTGCGCATCGTCAACGGCGACGTGCCGGAATCCCTGCGCGACAAGACCGTCATGGCCCTCGACATGGGCTCCCTGATCGCCGGCGCCAAATACCGCGGCGAGTTCGAGGAGCGGCTGAAAGCCGTGCTGGCCGAGGTCACCGCCGCCGAGGGCGGCATCATCCTGTTCATCGACGAGATGCACACCCTGGTCGGCGCCGGCAAGGGCGACGGCGCCATGGACGCCTCCAACCTGCTCAAGCCCGCCCTCGCCCGCGGCGAGCTGCACTGCGTCGGCGCCACCACCCTCGACGAGTACCGCAAGCACGTCGAGAAGGACGCCGCCCTCGCCCGCCGCTTCCAGCCCGTCTTCATCGAGGAGCCCAGCGTCGAGGACACCGTCTCCATCCTGCGCGGCATCAAGGAGAAGTATGAGGTCCACCACGGGGTGCGCATCTCCGACAGCGCCATCGTCGCCGCCGCCACCCTCAGCCACCGCTACATCACCGACCGCTTCCTGCCCGACAAGGCCATCGACCTGATCGACGAGGCCGGCAGCCGCGTGCGCATGGCCGTCGATTCCAAGCCCGAAGCCCTGGACGAGATCGACCGCCGCCTGGTCCAGCTGAAGATCGAGCGCGAGGCCCTGAAGAAGGAGACCGACAAGGCCTCGGTCGCCCGGCTCGAGAAGCTCGAGGACGAGATCGCCGACCTCGAAGGCGAATCCGAGGACCTGACCGCCCGCTGGAAGTCGGAGAAGGAAAAGGTCGGCCAGGGCGCCCAGCTGCGCGAAACCCTCGACCGCCTGCGCGCCGAACTGGCCGCCGCCCAGCGCGCCGGCGACCTCGGCCGCGCGTCTGAGATCGCCTACGGCCAGATCCCGCAGATCGAGAAACAACTGGCCGAGGCCGAGGCCAATGAGGCCGACAAGGCCGGCCCCCTGACCCCCGAGGTCGTCGACGCCGAACAGATCGCCCAGGTCGTCAGCCGCTGGACCGGCGTCCCCGTCGACAAGATGCTGGAGGGCGAGCGCGAGAAGCTGCTGTCGATGGAGGACGCCCTGCGCGCCCGCGTCGTCGGCCAGGACGAGGCGCTGGAGGCCGTCGCCGACGCCGTGCGCCGCGCCCGCGCCGGCCTCAACGACCCCAACCGCCCGCTGGGCAGCTTCCTCTTCCTCGGCCCCACCGGCGTCGGCAAGACCGAGCTGACCAAGGCCCTCGCCGCCTTCCTGTTCGACGACGAGGCGGCCATCACCCGCATGGACATGTCGGAGTACATGGAGAAGCACAGCGTCTCCCGCCTGATCGGGGCCCCGCCCGGATACGTCGGCTATGACGAGGGCGGCGCCCTGACCGAGGCCGTGCGTCGCCGTCCCTATCAGGTCGTCCTGTTCGACGAGGTCGAAAAGGCCCACCCCGATGTCTTCAACGTGCTCCTGCAGGTGCTCGACGACGGCCGCCTGACCGACGGCCAGGGCCGCGTCATCGACTTCAAGAACACCCTGATCATCATGACCAGCAATCTGGGTTCGGAAGCTTTGGCCAACCAGGGCGAGGGCGACGACGTCGAGGCCGTGCGCCCCTTCGTCATGGACCAGGTCCGCGGCCATTTCCGCCCCGAGTTCCTGAACCGCATCGACGAGATCATCCTGTTCCGTCGCCTCGGCCGCGACCAGATGGCCGGGATCGTCCGCATACAGATGGCCCGGTTCGAGAAGCTGCTCGCCGACCGCCGCCTGACCCTGTCCCTGGACGACAGCGCCTACGCCTGGCTGGCCGACAAGGGCTATGACCCGGTGTACGGGGCGCGCCCGCTGAAGCGGGTGATCCAGAAGGACCTGGTCGACCCGATCGCGAAGAAGCTGCTGGCGGGGGAGATCGAGGACGGGAGCGTGATCGCGGTGTCAGCCGGGGAGGGCGGGCTGGAGATCGGGAAGGCGCGGGTGCATTAGGCTTGTATCTCCGAGCTTAGGAAATCGGGCGGGGCCGATGGAGAGGCGCCAAATGGAAACACCGGCGTTAATGAGCACTGGGTTTCGGCTTGAAAGGCCTATTCGAGAAGTAGGTTTCGGAGATAAGCGTCGGTTGTGACGTCGCCGCGCACTCCAGCGAGCCATTCCCTTCCATCACTTACGACGAGCACTTCTTGGTTCTCGCCTCTCATTTCGGGTAATCGATGCGAGCTTCCTGTCCATTCTATCCGCTCATCGTAGAATGAATATGCAGTGTCCAAGACCTCAATATCGACATGCATGCCCTCGGCCTTGATCACTACCGCTTCAATCACATGCAATAACCTAAGCGTTTCCATTGCTGTATCAGCATAGAAGCACGTGTTGTAGGAGCCTCTCTTATCGAACACGGATGAGTATCGAAATCCAATCCTGCCGTTTTGATTTTTTATACCGTCCTTTACTACCGAATATCCAGTCATCATTTTTTCAGATATTGTAGCGCTTAACTTGTAATCGTTAGAAAAATCAGCGTGTATTCGCTGTTTCAGCACCGTATCCATGAAGACATAAGACATAGAATTTTTGTTGTCAGAGTCCAAAATGTCCCAGCTCATTGGCTGACGCTGTGAATAGTGCGTTGACCATATATTCTTCTTTGCCCCACCACTGGCTTAAGTATACGATGTCCCCGGTTTTGGCTCGCGATTCAAGCAAAGCCGTTCTACGCTTTGAGGCTGTGTAGAACATGGGGGTTCCGGGGCCGTTGCATCTCTGGAAGCCGACGACGGCTTCGGCGGGTGGCGGGCCGAGGTCAGAGACGTGCACTGGTCGCGAGGATGGATTGACGCGAGATCGGAAGAGTAGTTCCGCCCCTGTGGTCAGGGTCGGTGCTCGCAGCCCGTCGAACAACGGGCTGCACATTTCCAAGACGACCTCGTAAGGAGTGTCGTCGAAGTCTAAGAGACTCAACTCGCGTATTTTAGCGCGGATCGACAACGTCAGTCCCACTTCCTCGCTGTGCGCTGGAGAGCCGCATTTGAGGTTGAGTCTCGTACAAAGCAAAGTTCGCCAACTGAGCACACTGGCCCGGTAGGGTCATCACAGCCATTCTTGACTCAGCCAGCCCGTTGGCGGCCCACTCCCAAAGTATGAAGGTGCCGCCACACCGCAGGCGGCCCTCCACAAGTGCCTCGGGGGAAGGATTACGGCCATGACGACCCGCATCCTGCTCGTCGCCGTGGGCATCGCCTGGGTCGTCGCCCTCGGCGGCCTCGTCTGGATGATGACCCTGGCGCAGTTGCGCCCTCACCACGCGCTGCTTCTGCTGATCCACCTGAGCTTCGTGCCGAAGGCCTGCGTGGCGCTGTTGGTCGTCTCGGCCGCGATCGGGATCCTCAGCCTGCGCGCCGGCGCGCGGCCTCGCCCATTGATCGGCGTCGGCGGGGCTGCAGGTTGGGCCGTTCTGGGCGCCCTTTATGTCGAGGCGAGCGCGCAGGCCGGTCTGATCAGCATCAATCCCCCGATCCCCTTCGGCTTTTACGCCCAATACCATGCTGAGGCCCTGATCGTTCTACTGATCGGCCTGACCGGCGCGCTCCTCTGTCTCGCCCTGCTCAGCCGTCGAAGGCTCCACCACGACTGACCCGCACCGCCTCCCCCGCCACCCGATCCGTCCACACCTTCTTGCACGCCGCATACGCACCGCTGTCCCCCGGATGCCGCGCCGCGCACCGCGCCTTCACCCGCCCATAGGCCGCCGCCGTCTCCGGCTCGGCCCTCAGCCGGTCGCGGAACGCCAGGCGCCAGGCGATCATCGGGTCCTCAACGTCCCCTCTCCCATTGGGAGAGGGCTTGAGCGCACGGCGGCGCAGCCGTCGTTCTGGCGCGAAAGGGAGAGGGTCGACTGTCCGGGGGCGGCTTCGCCGCTTCCACCACCCGACCCACCTAGCCCGCGTAAATCAGCCATCCCAAGGCGGCCAGCCCGGCCAGCATCGCCACCCCCAAAATCCGATTGATCAGAATGTCCCACCGTCGACTGGGCACGCAGTGTTCGGGATAGCTGATCGGCCAGCGCCCGGTGCGGACGGCATCGGTTAGGGCCGCGAGCGTGATCGGAATGCGCCCAAAGCGCTCATGGATCGGCGTGTAGAACAGGGCGCCGAGATTCCAGCCCTCTTCCCCGTGGTGGAAATACCAGAGATAGCTGGTCGCATCGACGTCGAACCGCGCTACGAAGGCGTCGATGAAATCCAAGCCCTCGTCGCCATCGATCCCCAAGGCGTCGAAAAGGTCTTCGTCGTCCGACAGGGGCCGCGTCCAATCCCAGGCGTCCGCAAGGAATTCCAAAACGGCCGTGCGCGCCTCGCTCATACCGCCATCCTGGCACGTCGGCGTGAGACCCCCAACCACGCCGTCACCTCAAGCGCGTCGAGCGTGCGGTTCCGTCCACCCCCTCCCGCTATCGTCATTCCGGGCGGAGAGACGCGCAGCGGCTCGGAGGCCCGGAACCCAGCGGCGCGCGACAGCGCGACCCTGTCGGGAGCGCGGATGGGTCCACCCTTTCGCCTTCGGCGCCGCTGGGTTCCGGCGTTCGCCGGAATGACGATAGCGGGAGGGGGCTGGACGGACGCGGAAAATCGCGCATAACTTGCATCCATGCGCACGCACAGGAAGTTCGTCGCCACCTACATCATGGCCAGCCGGCGCAACGGCACGCTCTACACCGGCGTCACCGCCAATCTTCCGGCGCGGGTGTGGAAACATCGCGTCGGGACCTTCGAAGGCTTCAGCAAACGCCACGGCTGCACCCGGCTGGTCTGGTTCGAGCCCCGCGCCTGGGTCGTCGACGCCATCCGCCGCGAAAAGCAGATCAAGGGCTGGAAGCGCGACTGGAAGCGGAAGCTGATCGAGGACGCCAATCCGGAATGGCGCGACCTCGCCACCGACGGGTTTCCGGTGAACGTCCCGAACTGGACCCCGCCCGAAGAGCCGGACTGAGCCCCCCGCGAACCGATCCCCCGCCCCGGCGTTTCCCCGCCATGCCCGACGCCCCCGCCCCCCTGTCCGAACCCCAGACCGCCCGGCTCGATCTCAAGGCCGGCCCCGCCGCCCTGACCGTGGACGTCCAGGTGACGCCGACCGGCCTGCTGGCGATCGGCGGCCTGGTCGGCGCCATCCTGCTGTCGACCGCCGTCCTGGTGTGGACCGCCACGGGTCCGAAGCGGCTCGCGATCGCCCGACGGCCGGGGCGCTGAAGCCCGCCCTCTGAACCCTTCCTCCCCCCATCCATTCCCCCCGCATGGACCTCGCTGAAATACCCCTGCTCGCCGGCGCGGCCCGGGCGCTCGAGATCGCCGGGGTGGTCGTCATCGTCGGCGGCGTCCTGATCGCCTTCCTCGTGTTCGCCCGCGACCTGCTCCGGCCCGGCAAGGAACATCGCCGCGCCTATGAGCGGTTCCGCGCCAATCTGGGGCGCGGCATATTGCTGGGGCTGGAGCTGCTGGTCGGGGCCGACATCATCTTCACCATCACCGCCCCCCTGACCTTCGAAAGCGTCGGCCTGCTGGCCGCCATCGTGGTGATCCGCACCTTCGTCTCGATCTCTCTGGAGATGGAGATCGACGGCCGCTGGCCGTGGCGCCGCGCCGAACACAAGGGCGAGGAGGCGCAGAGATAGGGTCGGAGTCGTGCGAGTGGCGCGCGGCCGCGCTGTCCTTCCCCCTTTACGGGGGAAGGTGGGCCGCGAAGCGGGTCGGATGGGGGCTCTGTCCGCGCCGCGGTCTTCAGAGGGTGAGCGCGCCGCCGCCAGCCCCCATCCGTCAGGCTCCGCCTGACACCTTCCCCCGTGAAGGGGGAAGGGGATCGAGACGGCGGCGTCACCCCGCGCTATCCTCCCTGGATGTGCGCCTCCTATGAAGCCCGGTTCTCGGTCACCCTGCTGGCCGAGGCGTTCGACAAACACGGGGCCGCGCTGGCGTTTCCTGGCGGCCTGCCGAACCTCGAGCCGGTGGACGAGGTCCGTCCCACCGACCTCGCCCAGGCGGTGCGCGCGACGGGCGACGCCGCCGCCGAACTGACGCCGATGCGGTTCGGCTTTCGCGGCCCGCCCCGGCCGGGCGGCAAGGGCAAGCCGCCGCCGGTGATCAATTTCCGCTCCGAGGGCCGGTCTTTCGGCAATGGCGAGACCAGCGGCCGGGCGCTGATTCCCGTCTCCGGCTTCTATGAGTTCACCGGCGACAAATACCCCAAGACCCGCTGGATCCTGCGCGGCGTCGACCAGCCCTTCCTCGCCCTCGCCGCCCTGTGGCGCGCGGGCCGCGATGGCGAGCCCGACGCCTTCGCCCTGCTGACCGCCGAGCCCGGCCCCGACGTGGCGCCCTATCACAGCCGCGGCGTCCTGCCCCTGCCGCCCGCCCACTGGGCCGACTGGCTGTTCGACCGCCGCCCGGCCGGGGAGCTGCTGGTCCCGCCGCCGGCGGGCACGCTGTCGGCAGAGGCGGCGCCGCGGGGGAGATGAGGGATGAGGGATTAGGGACTAGGGCTTAGGGAAGAGGTCGTCGCGCTCGACGCTCAGCGCTTGAGCCCCCTGAGAGGCAGCCACCACGAACGGTGCCACAACCCCTTCTTCCTAATCCCTAATCCCTAGTCCCTCTCCACAAAGCCGACGCCTGCGCGAAGCCTGGCCGGACGTGGCCGTTCGCGTTTCGCGAATGAACACCCGCCGTCGTTCGCGAACGGCGCCCGCCCGAAACCGCAATCGGCGTGGCGGCGGGTCCGGCGGTCCCGCACGGTCGGTCCATCGAAACGGCCCGGTGTTCGGGCCCCACAAGAAGGACCTCCGCCATGATCCGCCTCGCCGCCTCTGCCGCCGCCGCCGCCGCCCTGCTGCTCTCCGCCGCCCCCGCCCTGGCCCAGTCGGCCGACAGCAGGATCGTCCTGACCTTCGAGACCGGCGCCCGCACCGGCATGGTCATGGTCGCCCTCTTCGACTCCGCCGCCGCCTTCGACGGCGGGTCCGGCGCCCCCGTCGCCGCCACCGCCGTCCCGGCCTCGGGCCCCGCCGTGGCGATCTTCGAAAACCTGCCCGCCGGCGACTATGCGGTGAAGGCCTTCCACGACGTCGACGGCGACGGCGAGATGGACTCGAACCCGTTCGGCATGCCGATCGAGCCCTACGCCTTCTCCAACAACGCGGTCGGCAATATGGGCCCCGCCCGCTGGTCCGCCGCCTCTTTCACCGTCTCCGGCGAAACCGCCCAGACCATCAGCATCCGGTAGCTGGCGGCCTATCGCTCGCCGCGCGGCGGCTCACGGCTTGAGGCCGCCGCGCCATACCCCTTCAGGAGACCCGATCATGCAAACGTCCCGCCGCAACTTCCTCATGGGCGCCGCCGCCCTGTCCGCCGCCGTCGTCACGCCCGAGACGGTCCGCGCCATGGCCGCGATGCAGGCCTCGGCCGACTTGGCCCTGGCCACCGCCGACCTCCAGGCCGACGTCGCCCCGCGGGCCCTGCGGCTGGTGCACGGCCGCGCACCCGAAGGCCTGACCGGGACCCTGTTCCGCAACGGCCCGGGCAAGTTCCGACGGGCGGGCGGCTCGGCCACCCACTGGTTCGACGGCGACGGCCTGATGCGCGCCTTCCGCATCCGCGACGGCCAGGTCAGCCTCGACGCCCGCTTCGCGGACACCCCCAAACGCCGCTGGGAGAGCCAGATCGACGCCGTCGTCACACCCGGCTTCGGCACCCTCGGCGACGACCGCGCCCGGATCGGCTCCAATGACGACGCCAACGCCGCCAACACCGCCGTCATGGTCGCCGGCGACGAGGTCTGGGCCCTGTGGGAAGGCGGCTCGCCCCTGGCCATGGCCGCCTCGGACCTGTCGACGAAGCGGTTCGTCAGCCTGCGCGACGACCTCAAGGGCATGCCCTTCCAGGCCCACCCGCGCTACGACCCCGACGGCACGATCTGGAACATCGGCCTGAACGGCGACGAGGCCGTGGTCTGGCGCCTGAACGCCGACCGCAGCCTGCACACGGCCCAGGTCGTGGACCTGCCGCGCGCCAGCTATATGCACGACTTCACCGCCACCGCCCGCCACCTGATCATCGTGCTTCAGCCCTGGGTGTTCGAGCGTCGCGGCATGCCCTACGCCAGCCAGTTCGCCTGGAAGCCCGAGATGGGGACCCAGGTGCTGGTGATCGACAAGGCCGACCTGTCGCGCCGCCGGATCTATGAGCTCCCGACCTTCAGCTATTTCCACCTCGGCGACGCCTGGGAGGACGCGTCGGGCGCCATCCGTTTCGACGTCGCCGCCGGCAAGGATGTCGCCTTCGCCGTCGACGGCGCCCGCGTCCTGGTCGAACAGCGCGGCGCCGTGCCGGGCGAGCCGGCGACGCTGAAGCTGGTCACCCTGCACACGGACGGTCGCGCCGAGATGGCGAGCAGCGGCATGACGGCGGAGTTCCCGAAAAGCGATCCGCGCCGCGCCGGCCTGCCGCGCCGCCTGACCGTCCATGTCGGCGGCGAACGCGCCGACCGGCCCCTGCCGACCGGCCTGGCGACCTGGGACTGGGACAGCGGTCGTTCCGACGCCTTCACCTTCGGCGATACACAGATCGTCGAGGAGGCGGTGTTCGTCCCGCGCGGCGCCGACGAGGCCGACGCCTGGCTGATCGCCCCCTCGATCAACCTCGCCGAGGGCGTCACCGAATTGCACGCCTTCGACGCGGCCCATGTGTCGGACGGTCCGGTCGCCACCTGGCGCGCCGATGTCGCTCTGCCGGCCGGCTTTCACGGGGTCTGGGCGGGGTAGGGAGAGGGGACCTCAAGCAGCGCGAAGCACGGCAGTCCGGCGAAAAGGCCCTAATACCAGCCGGCGGCGCGCAGGGCCTTGGCGTAGCGCCGGCTGACCGGGGCCTCGATGCCGCCCTCCAGCGTCAGGGTCGCCCGCCCGTCGCCGCGGCTGACGCCCCGGACCGCGTCCTTCGCCACCCACCAGCTGCGATGCGTCTGCGCCCCCTCCAGCCCTTCAAGCTCGACCAGGGCGTCCGACAGCCGCATCAGGACCAGGTCCGAGCCCCGATCGGTGTGGATGCGCAGATAGTGGTCCTCGGACGACACCGCCCGGATCGCCGCCCCGCGCAGCTTGAAAGGCAGCCGCTCGAGGAACCGCGCCGGCTTTTCGCCCGCGACCGCCGCATGGGTCTGCACCGGCGTCCGCGCCAGGAAGATGTTCAGCGCACTGACCGTCCCGGTCACCACGACCACCGGCCCGATGAAGTCCGGCAGCCGCGCCAGATCGACCGACCGGTCGTCGTCGAAGAACCAGCCGGTGACGGCCCAGACCATCACCACCAGCGGTCCCGACATGACCACGGTCAGGGCCACCACCGCCAGCAGGGGTCTCCGGTCCAGATCGACATGGCGCTCGACCAGCAGGGAGCAGAGATGCCCCCAGACCGCGCCCCCCAGCATCAGCGGCAGCCAGTAGGCCAGCCGGAACAGCAGGGAGGTCCCGCTCATGCCGAACGCCTCGGTCAGGGCCAGGACGACGCCTCCCGCCAGCGCCACGCCGATGCCGCGCATCAGGCCGCGATCGATGTTGATGCGGACCTCGTCCGACGATGTGTGCGCCTCGCTCATGCCGGTTTCCCGGCTCCGCAAACGGCCCGGAATCCCGCCGCCGCATAGCGCACCATATAGTCGCCCGCCGTCTCGAGATCGCCCGACCGGCACAGCCCGCCCGACAGCCGGTCCAGCCGCCCGGTCTCGCCCAGGGTCAGGGTCAGGGCCCCCGACAGATTGTGATACGCCCAGTACAGGTCGACCTCGGCGGCGTCCGGCAGGATGACCTTGATCAGCTCGATCAGTCGCCGGATGGCGGGGTCGAAATAGCGGGCCATGGTTTCGCCGCCGAAGGTGGGGTTGGCGTTGGTCTGGGCCACAAGGGCGGAATAGTGTTTCCACCCCGGCCCGCCCTTCAACGACCACTGGAACGGCGGACGCAGGAAGGCTTCGAACAGACCCTCAAGGGTCATCTCCCCCGGCGCGGTCTCCCGAGCGTAGCGGTTGACCGCATCGACCCGCTCATTGTTCCAGACCTCGGCCCGGCGCAGGAAGACCGCGTCAAACAGGCCGCGCTTGGCCCCGAAATAATAGTGGACCAGCGCCGTATCCACGCCGGCCTCCCGCGCCACCTCGCGAATCGTGACGCCGTAGAAGCCGTGTTTCGAGAACAGGTCCTCGGCGGCGTCGAGGATCAGATCCCGCGTATCGGCGGCGCCGGCGGCCCTGGCCTTCGGCGGGCGGCCACGTTTGGCGGTCGGAGCGGGGGGCTTGGTCATGGGCGGGAGGCTAGGACGCATCGGGCGGCCTGTGCAACGGCGCCACAGCTTGGGACCCGTGCATGCGGGGGCAAGCGCCACGGTTTGACAGAGGCCCGAAATCGACTAGGTTCAGGAAAATCATTGAACGCTGAATAACGGCGTCTCAGGCAGGAAATCACAGGACTGGGGCTACCATGAACCGCTATGTAAAGACCGCCTTGCTCGCGGGGGCCGCCTGGAGCGCGCTCTCGTCCTTCGCCATGGCCCAGGACGCCGCGCCGCAGGAAGACAGCGTCGGCCTGGACGACGTCATCGTCACCGCCCGCCGGACGGAAGAGGCGGCGCAGACCACCCCGCTTTCGATCAGCGCCTTCTCGGGCGAGACGCTGGAGCGCGAAGGCGCCCGCGACGTCACCGACCTGCAGGGCGCGGTCCCCAACCTCAACATCGTCCAGGGCCGCGGCTCCTCGAACGCCACCAACATCTACATCCGCGGCGTCGGCCAGCCCGACGCCCTGCAGACGTTCGACCCCGCGGTCGGGGTCTATGTGGATGACGTCTATTACAGCCGGATCCGGGGCACGCAGTTCGATCTGCTGGACCTGCAGCGCGTCGAGGTCCTGCGCGGCCCGCAGGGGACGCTGTACGGCAAGAACACCATTGGCGGCGCGCTGAAACTGGTCAGCCGCACGCCCGACACCGGCCCCTATCTGAACATGTCCGGGACCATCGGCGACTACAGCGAGCGGATGGGCCGGGCCAGCGGCGGCCTGCCGATCAACGACATGTTCGCGATCGGCGGCGCCTTCGTCTACAGCGCCCGCGGCGGCTATGTCAGCGATCCGGCCACCGGCGCGGAATACAACGACAAGGACACGCTGGGCGTCCGCCTGACCGCCGCAATCACCCCTACAGACGCCTTCCGCCTCGACCTCGCCGCCGACTACAGCCGCGACGACGCGGGCATGACGGTCGGCCGCGCGCTGAGCCCGCTGTTCCGCACCGACCTGCTGCTGGGTTCGGCCACCGTGCTGCAGCCCGCCCCCGCGGCCGGCAGCGAATACACCTTCCAGGCCCGCACCACGCCGGGCCTTCGCAACTCGACCGAGCTGACGCATTCCGGCGCGTCCGCCATCGCCACCTGGTCGCCGAACGACGCCTTCACCTTCAAGTCGATCACCGCCTCGCGGGACCTGGCGTACACCGACTATATCGACATTGACGCGACCCAGTTCGAGCTGGGCGACGTCCTGGTGGATGTGGAGCAGGATCAGTTCAGCCAGGAGTTCCAACTGGCCTGGGACAACGGCGGGCCGGTCACGGCCGTCGGCGGCGTCTACTATCTGCAGGAGAACATCGTCTCGCATCAGGAGGCCTATGGCGACGACATCTTCGCCATCGCCGGCGCGCCGGTGGGCTTCACCCGCTTCATCGACGACGACCTGGAGACCGAAAGCTGGGCGGCCTATGTCAACGCCAGCTGGCAGGTGACCGACGCCCTGCGGCTGTCGGGCGGCGTCCGCTATACGGAAGAGTCCAAGGACTACTATCGCACCACCACCACCGACTGGACCATCCCGTCGCTGCTGGGCGGACCGTTCGCGGGCTTCGACGCCCTGTTCGCCCCGTTCCGCGCCGATCCGAGCTTCGCCTTCACGGTGTCGGACACCTGGACCGACGTCTCGCCGATGGCCTCGCTCGACTACCGGATCACCCCGGACGCCATGCTGTATGCGCGGGTCTCGCAGGGCTTCAAATCGGGCGGCTTCAACGGCCGCGCCAACAACCCCGGCGAACAGCAGCCCTATGATCCCGAAACCGTGCTGAGCTACGAGATCGGGGCCAAGACCAGCTGGATGGACAACCGGGTGCGGGCGAACATCGCCGCCTTCCACAACAAGTATGAGGACTTCCAGGCCCGCGTCTCCGACTGCGTGCCCAACCCGGCCGTGCCGGGCGGCGCCTGCGTCATCGCCCTGACGGTGCTGAACGCCGGCGAGCTGGACATTTCGGGCGTCGAACTGGAGCTCATGGCGCGGCCGATCCCGGCCCTGACCCTGGACGCCCAGATCGGCTACCTGGACTCCAGCTACGGCGAATTCCTCGAGACGCGCGGCACCGTCGCCGCGCCGATCGTCTACGACCGCAGCGACCAGGAGCCGGCCTTCTCGCCCGACTGGACCGCCCGCTTCGGCGCGGCCTATGTCTTCGATCTGAGCGAGTACGGCGAACTGACCTTCGGGGCCCAGAGCCGCTACCGGTCCGAGATGGCCCTGGCCGTCGACAACGCCAATGTCGTCACCGGCGTCGAATTCCCCGAGATGTTCCAGGACAGCTACTGGCTGTATGACGCCCGGATCGTCTGGGACAGCGCCGACGGCCGCTACTCGGCGGGCCTGTACGGCCGCAACCTCTCGGACGAGGTCTACAAGACCGACGCCCAGGAGTTCTCGTCCGTCGCCGGCATCCGCACCGCCTACTACGGCGCCCCGCGGACCCTCAGCTTCACCCTGACCGCGCGGTACTAGGCGCGGAGTCGTTCTGATCAGGGCGGCGGTTCATGCTTGAGCCGCCGCCCTTTTTCTTTGGCGTCGCCCCGAAGCGCCGCTACCGTCCGCCCAACAAGAAGATCACGTCGAGGGAAACGCCATGACCGCCACGGACGCCCCCCCTGCGGGCCCAGCGCCGGCCGAACGGCCGGGTTATCGCTTCTATGTCCTGGCGATCCTGATCCTCGTCTACATGCTGAATTTCCTGGATCGCCAGATCATCGGCATCCTGGCGGCGCCGCTGAAGGCGGAGTTCGGTCTGTCCGACAGCCAGTTCGGCCTGCTGGGCGGCATCGCCTTCGCCTCGGTCTATTCGACCCTGGCCATTCCGCTGGCCTGGCTGGCGGATCGATACAGCCGAGTCTGGATCATGACCGGCGCCCTGGCGGTGTGGAGCGGCTTCACCGCCCTGTGCGGCGTGGCCACCTCCTTCACCCAGCTGTTCCTGTTCCGCATGGGCGTCGGCGTCGGCGAGGCGGGCGGGGTGGCTCCGGCCTATTCCCTCGTCGCCGACTATTTCCCGCCGCATCAGCGGGCCCGGGCGCTGGCGGCCTTCGCCTTCGGCATCCCGCTGGGCACCGCGGCCGGCACCTTGGTCGGCGGCCTGCTGGCGGCGACCTACGGCTGGCGCACGGCCTTCATAGTCGTCGGCCTGCTGGGCCTGATCCTCGCCCCCGTGCTCATGTTCACAGTGCGAAATCCCCGCCGCGGCGGCACCGACACGATCAAGACCGAGGCCGAGCTGGCGGTGATCGCCGCCGCGCCGGTGGTCGGCTCCGGCAGGTCCGGCGCCATCGCCGCCCTGATCATGCTGGGCCTCGGCGCCGGCTGCCTGATCCTGGCGGCCCTGAACCATTTCGCCGGCCTGGCGCTGGGCAATCCGCTGGTGCTGGCCTTCGGCGGCCTGCTGGCCTTGGTCATCGGCGTCTCCCTGACCATCGCGCGCCGCACAGCTTCGGCGGTGCTTCCCAAGCCCAGCTTCTGGCTGCTGGCGCTGGGGGCGGCCTCTTCCTCGGTGTGCGGCTACGGCGTCGCCGGCTGGCTGCCGCTGTTCTTCATGCGCAGCTTCGGCCTGACCTTGTCGCAGACCAGCTGGTACTATGCCGGCATCGCCCTGATCGGCGGGGTGCTGGGCATCTGGCTGGGCGGCGCCATCGCCGACCGGCTGTCGAAGCGCGGCAAGGGGGCCTATCCCCTGACCCCCGCCATCGCCTTCCTGATCTCGGCCCCGATGTTCATTCTCGCCATGAACTCGCCCTGGCTGATCGGCCTGGTCATTCCCGGCGGCGGCACCAACGCCCAGCAGCTGATCCTGGCCTTCCTGATCTTCCTGATCCCGACCGGGCTGAACCTGGCCTGGCTGGGACCGATCACCGCCTCGATCCAGCATCTGGTTCCCGCGCCGATGCGCTCGACCGCCTCGGCCCTGTTCCTGCTGATCAACAACCTGCTGGGGATCGCCGTCGGCTTCTATTATTTCGGCTGGATGAGCGACCTGCTGGCGCCGCGCTTCGGCGAGGAGAGCCTGCGCTGGGCCATCTACACCGGCATGGGCTTCTACCTGCTGGCCTCGGTGCTGCTGATCGGCGCGTCGCGGACGCTGAAGCGGGACTGGGTGGACTGATTTTCAGGCGACCTGTTGCCGACGATTTCGACCAGCCCGGACGCGACGATTTCGATCAGTCGCGCGACGGAAACATCATGAAAAAATCCCCGGCCGAGGTCGACAAACGTCGGTGATGCGGGCGGCGCGGTTGCGCCTGCGAAGGCGCAGCCCCTATAAGCGCCGCAACTCTTCCCCAGCGTTGTGGCGGCTTCTCCCATGAACATTCACGAATACCAGGCCAAGCAGGTCCTGAAGGGCTTCGGCGCCCCCGTCGCCGAAGGCGTCGCCATCACCTCGGCCGATCAGGCCGAGGCGGCCGCCCGTCAACTGCCCGGCCCGCTGTATGTCGTGAAATCGCAGATCCACGCCGGCGGCCGCGGCAAGGGCAGGTTCAAGGAGCTGGGCCCCGACGGCAAGGGCGGCGTCCGCCTGGCCCGGTCGATCGAGGAGGTCGTTGCCCACGCGAAAGAGATGCTGGGCAACACCCTTGTGACCGCCCAGACCGGCGACGCCGGCAAACAGGTCAACCGCCTGTACATCGAGGACGGCGCCGACATCGACCGCGAACTGTATTGCTCGCTGCTGGTCGACCGCCAGTACGGCCGCATCGCCTTCGTCGTCTCGACCGAGGGCGGCATGGACATCGAGGCCGTCGCCCATGACACGCCCGAGAAGATCCAGACCATCGTCATCGACCCCGAAGCCGGCGTCACCGCCGACGACGTGGCGAAGATCAACGCCGCCTTCAAACTGGACGGCGCGGCGGCGAAAGACGGCGAGACCCTGTTCCCGATCCTCTACAAGGCCTTCGTCGACACCGACATGTCGATGCTGGAGGTCAATCCGCTGATCGTCATGACCGACGGTCATCTGCGGGTGCTGGACGCCAAGGTCAGCTTCGACGGCAACGCCCTGTTCCGCCACGCCGACATCAAGACGCTGCGCGACGAGACCGAGGAAGACGCCAAGGAGATCGAGGCCTCGGAATGGGACCTCGCCTATGTCGCCCTGGACGGCAACATCGGTTGCATGGTCAACGGCGCCGGCCTCGCCATGGCGACGATGGACATCATCAAGCTGTACGGCAAGGAGCCGGCGAACTTCTGCGACGTCGGCGGCGGCGCCTCGAAGGAAAAGGTCGCGGCGGCTTTCAAGATCATCACCGCCGACCCCGCGGTCGAGGGCATCCTGGTCAACATCTTCGGCGGCATCATGCGCTGCGACGTCATCGCCGAGGGCGTGGTCGCGGCCGTCAAGGAAGTCGGTCTGAAGATGCCGCTGGTCGTGCGCCTGGAAGGCACCAATGTCGCCGAGGGCAAGCGCATCCTGAATGAGTCGGGCCTGGCCATCACGGCGGCGGACGATCTGGACGACGCGGCGCAGAAGATCGTCGCGGCGGTGGGGTGATGATCGTCGCCCTGATCCT
Source organism: Brevundimonas sp. (assembly GCA_046292645.1). GTDB lineage: Bacteria > Pseudomonadota > Alphaproteobacteria > Caulobacterales > Caulobacteraceae > Brevundimonas. The sequence continues at coordinate 32,160 of JBKBQO010000012.1, read as the reverse complement.
GGGCGCCGGTCTGCTGGCCTCTGAAGCTGCCGCCGATCCCCGGATCGCGACCTTTGGCGACGCCTGCCTGGCGGAGACGCCGGCGACCCGCGGAGGCCTGGCCGCCGCCGCCAGGCGGCATGGCTGGTCAAAAGGACAGACCGCTACGCCAGACAATCTCGAGTGGCGGGACATCTATCGTGCTGGGCAGGCCATCGTGCGGCTCGACCAGCATCGGACGACCATCGAGAACCCCGGCGAGCGGATCTGCGTCGTCCTGGTCGGGGCCGCCCCCGCAGACTGGCGGGAGCAGGTGTCGGCGCTCGTCGCAAACGGATCGCCCGTCGGTGCGCCGGGAACCTATGACGCCGCCGTCTATCAGATGCCGCCCGGGTTGGAATTGACCGTTTGGGACCTTCCGGACGGGAGCCGCATCCACGCGCTGCGTGAGCCGGGAAACAGCCTTGAACTGTCCGTCAACTATCCGGCCGGCGACTGAGCCAACTGGTCGGGACAACCTTCAGCTTCGAGCTCCTGCCTCCGGGAGTGTGCCGCCCGGATAGCGGTAAAGCTGACGCGCTGATATCGTCCGGCCAGGACAAGCATTCGGGGGGTGAGAAATGCGCGGTCTGATCGCGGCGCTGGTCGCCGTTCTGTCGATGGGCGCCGCCCCCGCTGCGACGCAGGCGCCCGCCGCGCCCAACCCGCTGATCGCCGACCTCGTGCAGTTCTGCATGATGACCGAAGGCCAGCCAGAGGCCGTCGCGACGCGGGCGCAGGATGCGGGCTATTCTCCGATGCCGGAGGCCCATGCTGGCGAGGGCGCGGCGGCTTCGCGAGCCGACGGGCTTTCTGAAGACCGACGCTGCCGCGATGCGAATGCTGATGACGGCGCATGACTCGCGCGGGTTCGGCGGGCGTCAGATCGCCATGCGGATGTGTGCGGTCGCCATCGAGCCCTATGACGCGCGCGCCCTGAATCGCGAACTGGAGGCGACGCTCGGCCATCCGCCGCTGCGGTTCGACCGCAACATCTTCGCCTGGGTTCATGGCGATCAGAGCCGGGCTCCGATTCGCGACGTTTCCGACCGGGGCTTCGTCGAGCTGATCGAGGCCGGCGGGGTGCGCATGATCGGGATCGAGCGCCGGGGCGGGACGACCACCCTGGTCTATCTGATCCCCGAAATCGACTGAGGCGCCCTGACCGGGGGCTCGCCACGGATTGTGTGCTCCACATAACCCGTGTAAATCACGGCGGTGACCCGCAACCTCACCCTCGCCATCGACGACGACCTGCTCGACAAGGTCCGGGTGCTGGCCGCCATGAAGCGGACCAGCGTCAATGAAATGGTGCGCGAGTTCCTGATGAGACTCGTCGAGGAAGAGACCGAGCACGACGAAGCCACCGAGGCGCTGCTGAAGCTGGCGCGCGAAAGCGAGGGGCGGATGGGCGACTGGCGTCCCAGCCGCGAAGAGACCTACAGCGGCGAGCCTCGTTTTGATCGCTGGCGCTAAGGTCTTCCTGGACACCAACATCCTGATCTACGCCGCGCTCGGTTCCGCCGATGAGCCGGCGAAGTACGAACGCGCGGTCGAGTTGCTGACGACGCGCTTCGGCACATCGGGGCAGGTGCTGGCCGAATTCTATGTCAACGTCCAACGCAAGGGCGGGCGGCCGCTGACGGCGGAGGCAGCCCAGGAATGGGTGTTCCGCCTGTCGAAAAAGCCCTTCCAGCCGATCGATTACAAGGTGATCCGGGCCGGCATCGATCACGCCCGCCGCTATCAGATTTCCTATTGGGACGGCGCCATCATCGCCGCCGCCGAACGGCTGGGCGCGAGCATCGTCTATTCCGAAGACCTGAACCACGGACAGACCTATGGGTCGGTCCGCGTCGAAAATCCCTTCCTCCCCGCCTGAATGCAAAGCGAGCCCCCATGTCCATCCTCGTCGACAAGAACACCAAGGTCATCGTCCAGGGCCTAACCGGCAAGACCGGGACCTTCCACACCGAACAGGCGCTCCGCTACTACGGGACCAAGATGGTCGGCGGCGTGCACCCGTCGAAAGGCGGCACGAACTGGATGGGCTCGGAAGGCGAGACCCTGCCGATCTTCGCCTCGGTCGCCGAGGCGAAAGAGGCCACCGGCGCGACCGCCTCGGTGATCTATGTGCCGCCCGCGGGCGCCGCGGACGCCATCATCGAGGCCATCGAGGCCGAGGTGCCGTTCATCACCTGCATCACCGAGGGCATTCCGGTGCTGGACATGGTGCGGGTCAAGGCGCGGCTGGACCGCTCCAGCTCGCGCCTGCTGGGCCCGAACTGCCCCGGCATCCTGACCCCGGAAGAGTGCAAGATCGGCATCATGCCGGGCTCGATCTTCAAGAAGGGCAATGTCGGCATCGTCTCGCGCTCGGGCACCCTGACCTATGAGGCGGTGTTCCAGACCACCAACGAGGGCCTCGGCCAGACCACGGCCGTCGGCATCGGCGGCGACCCGGTCAAGGGCACTGAATTCATCGACGTGCTGGAGCTGTTCCTGGCCGACCCCGAGACCCAGTCGATCGTCATGATCGGCGAGATCGGCGGCGGGGCCGAGGAGGACGCGGCCCAGTTCCTGATCGACGAGGCGAAGAAGGGCCGCAGCAAGCCGATGGTCGGCTTCATCGCCGGCCGCACCGCGCCCAAGGGCCGCACCATGGGCCACGCCGGGGCTGTCGTCTCGGGCGGCAAGGGCGACGCGGAGTCCAAGATCGCCGCCATGCAGGCCGCTGGCATCCGGGTGTCCGATTCGCCGGCGCGTCTGGGCGCGACCCTGGTGGACGTGCTGAAGGGATAAGGTTTCGACAGGGGACGGTTCGACTCCATCCGGTCAGGCTGATGCGAACCTTTGGAGGGCGCATCGATGATCGGATGGGTTTCGGCTCTGGCCCTGGCGGCCGCGGGGGACCTTCCGTCGCCGCCGACCGACCCGCGTCTGGAGGTCTTCAAGGCCGCGTGCGTGCCCCATCGTCTGGACCTGGCGAAGGCGGCGGAGGCGCTGGCCGCCGACGGCTGGGTCCGGGTCCCCGATAACGACCATCCCCGCCTGGCCGCCGCCATGGCGCGAGCGCGCGCGGAAGCCGAGGATCCGGGACTGGACATGACGCTCGACTTCAGCGTCTGGGGCCGCACCCGCGACGGCCTCCGGCTTCACGTCGTGCTCAACCGCGTTCACGCCATGATCGGCGAGACGGAGGACAGCGACGGCGACGGGGTCATCCAGTCGTGGGAACGCGCCTATTCGTGGGACACGGTCGGCTGCGGCCTGTGGGATTTCGAGGCGACCGGTCTGATCGATCTCGCCGCCATGAACGCCTGGGTCGGGGCGGAGCCGGTCCAGTTCATCGACGCGCCGGGACAGATCAGCGGCGGCACATGGAACGTCCACCACATGATGCCGGGCGCCGGCGAAGTGCATATGGGATATGTCCCCGAAGGGGGCGGCATGGGGATCGCGCCCGGCTTCGCGGGCCTGTCCATCACCATGAGTTCGGTCCTGCCCGACGCGGCGACGGAGGCCGAATAAGGCCTCGTCGGATGTCCCGGTTGTGTGGCAAGGAACTGTCGAATTTCGCGGAAATTCGCCCAATTTCGACCTTTTCGCCCCCATTCGGTCATGACCCATAAGGAAACAGCGCCTATATCAGCGGCGCCGGTTGCGCGCAGGCCTGCGCGGGCCGCCTCAGGGACGTGACGAGAACAATGGCGGATGATGCCGGTCGGCTGAACCAGGTCTTTGCCGAGACCAGCTTCCTGTATGGCTCGAACGCCTCGTTCATCGAGGACCTGCACGGGAAATGGGCCGCCGATCCGGCGTCCGTCTCGGGCGAGTGGCGCGCCTTCTTCGACCAGCTGCGCGACAATGCCGAGAGCGTGAAGGCGTCGGGGGCCGCCGGCTCGTGGGGCCGCTCGGCCGTGACCGAGCCGACCGAGGCGACGGGCGCGTTCGACGGCCGCTGGCCGGCGCCGAAGCCTGATCCGAAGAAGCCCGGCGCGTCCGCTCCGGTCCCCGCGCCCGCCGCGGCGCCTGACGCCGCCGTTCTGGCTGAGGCCGTGCGCGCCGCCGCCCATGACTCGATCCGCGCCCTGATGCTGATCCGCAGCTATCGGGTGCGCGGCCATCTGCAGGCCACTCTCGACCCGCTGGGCATTGAACAGCCGACCCATAACCCCGAGCTGACGCCCGAATTCTACGGCTTCACCGAGGCCGACCTGGACCGCCCGATCTATCTGGACGGCGTGCTGGGCCTTCAGACCGGCAGCATCCGCGAGGTGCTGGCGATCCTGAAGCGCACCTACTGCGGCAACATCGGCATCCAGTTCATGCACATCGCCGAGCCAGGGGAGAAGTCCTGGCTCCAGGCGCGCTTCGAAGGGCCGGACAAGTTCGAGCAGAACGCCTTCACCAAGGAAGGCAAGCTGGCCATCCTGAACAAGCTGATCGAGGCCGAGGGCTTCGAGCGGTTCCTGCACAAACGCTTCCCCGGCACCAAGCGGTTCGGCCTGGACGGCGGCGAGGCCATGGTCCCGGCGCTAGAGCAGATCATCAAGCGCGGCGGCGCCCTGGGCGTCGACGAAGTGGTCTTCGGCATGGCCCACCGCGGGCGGCTGAATACCCTGGCCGCCGTCATGGGCAAGCCCTATCGCGCCATCTTCCACGAGTTTCAGGGCGGCTCGACCGTGCCGTCCGACATCGAAGGCTCGGGCGACGTCAAATATCACATGGGCGCCAGCTCGGACCGGTCGTTCGATGGCAACAACGTCCACCTGTCCCTGACCGCCAATCCGTCGCACCTCGAGATCGTCAATCCGGTGGTCCTGGGCAAGGCGCGGGCGAAACAGGCCTTCGACATCCGCGAGGCCAATGCGGCGCGGGCCGGCGATCCCGGCGAGCAGAATGCGCTGGACCGGTCCAAGGTCATGCCGCTGCTGATCCACGGCGACGCCGCCTTCGCCGGCCAGGGCGTGGTGGCCGAGTGCTTCGCCCTGATGGGGTTGAAGGGCTACCGCACCGGCGGGACGATGCATTTCGTCGTCAACAACCAGATCGGCTTCACCACCAGCCCGCGCAACTCGCGCAGCTCGCCCTATCCGTCGGACGTGGCCCTGATGGTCCAGGCGCCGATCTTCCACGTCAACGGCGACGATCCGGAAGCCGTGGTCTTCGCCGCCAAGGTGGCCACCGAGTTCCGGCAGAAATTCCACAAGGACGTGGTGGTGGACATGTTCTGCTACCGCCGCTTCGGCCACAACGAGGGCGACGACCCGACCTTCACCCAGCCGCTGATGTATTCGAAGATCCGCGCCTTGAAGTCGACGCGCGAGATCTACGCCGAACGGCTGATCGCCGAGGGCGTGATCGACCAGGCCGCGGTGGACGCCGAGGTCGAGCGGTTCGAGGCCTTCCTCGACGCCGAGTTCGACGCGGGCAAGAAGTTCGAGGCCAAAAAAGCCGACTGGATGGACGGCCAGTGGCAGGGCATCGGCCTGCCCGAGGGCGACGAGCGGCGCGGCGAGACCTCGGTCCCGGCGGCGAAACTGGCCGATCTGGGCCACCGGCTGACGACCATCCCCAACGACGTCGACATGCACAAGACGCTGAAGCGCGTCATGGACGGCCGGCGCGAGATGATCACCTCGGGTCAGAACATCGACTGGGCCACGGCCGAAAGCCTGGCCTTCGGGTCGCTGCTGGACGAGGGCTTCCCGGTCCGGCTGTCGGGCCAGGACTCGGTGCGCGGCACCTTCTCGCAGCGCCACTCGGGCATCGTCGACCAAACCACCGAGGCCCGCTACGTCCCGCTCAACAATCTGCGCGAGGGCCAGGCCGAGTTCGAGGTCATCGACTCGGCCCTGTCGGAAGAGGCGGTGCTGGGCTTCGAATACGGCTACGCCCTGACCGACCCCAACACCCTGGTCATGTGGGAAGCCCAGTTCGGCGACTTCGTGAACGGCGCCCAGGTGGTGATCGACCAGTTCATCACCTCGGGCGAGCGCAAATGGCTGCGGATGTGCGGCCTGACCATGCTGCTGCCGCACGGCTACGAGGGTCAGGGACCCGAGCATTCGTCGGCGCGTCTGGAGCGGTTCCTGCAGCAGTGCGCCGAGGACAATATCCAGGTCGCCAACTGCACCACCCCGGCCAACTATTTCCACATCCTGCGTCGCCAGATGCACCGGCCGTTCCGCAAGCCGCTGATTATCATGACGCCCAAGAGCCTGCTGCGGCACAAGAAGGCGGTCTCGACCCTGGCCGACATGGCCGAGGGCAGCTCCTTCCACCGCATCCTGCACGACGACGCCCAGACCCGGCCCGAGGTCGCAGGCATCGCGATCAAGGCAGACAAGGACATCCGCCGCGTCGTCCTGTGCTCGGGCAAGGTCTATTACGACCTGCTGGAGCGCCGCGAGCGCGACCAGGTCGACGACGTCTATCTGATGCGGATGGAGCAGTTCTATCCGTGGCCGATGAAGTCGCTGATGACCGAACTGGCCCGCTTCCCGAACGCCGAACTGGTCTGGTGCCAGGAAGAGCCCAAGAACATGGGGGGCTGGACCTTCGTTGATCCGTGGATCGAACTGACGCTGGAGAAGATGGATGTGAAGGCCAAGCGGGCCCGCTACGTCGGTCGTCCGGCCTCGGCCTCGACCGCCGCCGGCCTGATGAGCCGGCACCTGAAAGAACTCGACGCCTTCCTGACCGAAGCCTTCGCCTGACCCCGTCCCGTCCCGGATAGCCGCTGCGCGTCTTCCGGGATGACAAACGAACGAACCTGAGAGACGTCCCATGGCCGATATCCTGACCCCCGCCCTTGGCGAATCCGTCACCGAAGCCACGATCGGCAAGTGGACGAAGAAGGCCGGCGACGCCGTGAAGAAGGACGAGGTCCTGGTTGAGCTGGAGACCGACAAGGTCTCGCTGGAGGTGGTGTCGCCCGCCGACGGCGTGCTGTCGGAGATCAAGACCCCGGACGGCGAGACGGTGACCCCGGGCGCCGTCCTGGGCGTGGTCACCGAGGGCGCCGCCGCGGCGCCGGCCGCCGAAGCGCCAAAGGGCGAGGCTCCCAAGGCCGAGACCAAGGCGGCCCCCGCTGCGGCCGAGGCTGCACCGGCCGCGGCCGCTGCCGCCCCCGCCTCCGGCGGCGCTGTCGCCATCATGACCCCGACCATGGGCGAGAGCGTCGCCGAGGGCACAATGGGGACCTGGCTGAAGAAGGCCGGCGACACCGTCGCCAAGGACGAGATGCTGGTCGAGATCGAGACCGACAAGGTGGCCGTCGAGGTCTCCGCCCCCGCCGCCGGCGTTCTCACCATCGACGCCGAGGCAGGTTCGATCGTCACGCCCGGCCAGCAGATCGGCAGCATCGCCGCCTCGGGTGACGCCGCCCGCGCCGCGCCGGCCCAGGCGGCCGCCCCCTCTTCGGCCGCATCGGCCAACGCCGGTTCGGCCCAGATCCAGTCGGGCGACGCCCCGCACCTGTCGCCCGCCGTGCAGCGCGTGGTGACCGAGAACAACCTCGATCCGAAGGCGCTGGCCGCCACCGGGCCCAAGGGCAACATCACCAAGGCCGACGCCGTCGCCGCCATCGGCGCCGCCCCGGCTCCCGCCGCCCCAGCCGCCCCCGCCGCCAAGGCCGCCGCCCCCGCCGCTCCGCGCGCAGACCAGCCGCGCGAGGAACGGGTCAAGATGACCCGGCTGCGCCAGACCATCGCGCGCCGCCTGAAGGAATCGCAGAACACCGCCGCCCAGCTGACCACCTTCAACGAGGTGGACATGACCAACGTCATGGCCCTGCGCAGCCAGTACAAGGAGGCCTTCGAGAAGCGCCACGGGGTCAAGCTGGGCTTCATGAGCTTCTTCACCAAAGCCATCGTCGCGGCCCTGAAGGAGATTCCGGCGGTCAACGCCGAGATCGACGGCACGGACATCATCTACAAGAACCACTATGACATCGGCGTCGCCGTCGGCACCGAGAAGGGCCTGGTCGTGCCGGTCCTGCGCGACGCCGACCAGCTGTCGCTGGCGGGCATCGAGAAGGGCATCGCGGCGCTCGGCAAGGCGGCCCGCGACGGCGACCTGACCCTGGACCAGTTGCAGGGCGGCACCTTCACCATCACCAACGGCGGCACCTACGGCTCGCTGATGTCGACGCCGATCCTCAACGCGCCGCAGTCGGGCATCCTGGGCATGCACAACATCGTCCAGCGCCCGATGGCGGTGGACGGCCAGGTGGTGATCCGGCCGATGATGTATCTGGCCCTGAGCTACGATCACCGTATCGTCGACGGCAAGGAGGCGGTGACCTTCCTCGTGCGGGTCAAGGAACTGCTTGAGGATCCGGCGCGGGCGCTGCTGGACCTCTGATCGTGACCGGGGCCGCGGACGTCCTCGAGGTCGCGCGGTTCTCAACGATACCCGAGGCGGAACTGGCGGCCTCCTTCCTGCAACAGCACGGCGTTCGCGCCTGGCTGCCGGATCGCGACATGGCGACGATGAACCCCGACCTGCTGATCGCCATCGGCGGCGTGAGGGTCGTGACGACGACGGGGCAGATCGTCGAGGCGCGGCAGCTCATCGCGCGCATGCGCGCCGGGGAGTTTGTCGATGAGGCGGCCGAGGAGGCGGGCGACTGGCGGATCGACCATACGCCGGGAAAGGTCGGCGACCTGCACGACGAGGAGATCAGCGGCGTGATGGGGTGGGCGAAGAAGACCGGCGCGATCGTCGTCATCCTGGCGTTTGTGGTCTTTCCGCTGGCGGGCTGCCTGATGACGGCCTTCGGCGGCTAGCCGCGATTGTCTGGTCCCGATCCGGTTCGCAGTCCGCCCAGCACATCTTCCGTGTCCTGACCGAGCGCCGGCGGCGGCCTGTCATAGGCCACCGGCGTCAGCGACATCCGGATCGGCGAGGCCACGGTGCGCACGGGCGCGGACAGGTCGGCGCGCTCCTGGGTGATTTCCAGCCCGCGATGTTTGGCCTGCGGCTCGTCGAACACCTGATCGATCGTATTGACCGGCCCGCACGGCACGCCCGCCGCCTCCAGCGCCGCCATCAGACCGTGCATGGTCAGGCCGGCCGTCAGGGCCGACAGTTCGGCCGTCATCGCGGCGCGATGCTCGATACGCAGAGCGTTCGTCAAAAAGCGGGGATCGGCGCCGAGGCCGGGGGCGCCCAGCGCCGTCGCGAGGGCGCGGAACTGGCCGTCATTGCCGACGGCGATCACCACCATTCCGTCCGTGCACGGAAACGGCTGGTAGGGGGCGAGGTTGGGATGAGCGTTGCCCATCCGCGTCGGGACCTTGCCGGACACGAAGAAATTGGTGGCCTGATTGGCCAGCATCGCCGCCTGCACGTCGAACAGGGCGATGTCGATGTGCTGGCCCTGACCCGTGGCGCGGGCGTGCATCAGGGCCGCCAGGATGGCGTTGGAGGCGTACAGGCCGGTGAACAGGTCGACCACGGCGACCCCGACCTTCATCGGCTCGGCCCCCGGCGCGCCGTCCGGCTGGCCGGTCACCGACATCAGACCGCCCATGGCCTGGATCATATAGTCATAGCCGGCGCGGTGGGCGTCGGGCCCGTCCTGGCCGAAGCCGGTGATAGAGCAATAGACGAGGCGGGCGTTGATCGCCGACAGGGCCGCGAAATCCAGACCATACTTCCTCAGCCCGCCGGTCTTGAAATTCTCGACCACGACGTCGCAGGTCTTGCTCAGTTCACGGACGATCTCCGCCCCCTCGGGCGTGGCGAGGTCCAGCTCGACCGACTTCTTGCCGCGGTTGGCGCACAGGAAATAGGCCGCGTCGCCCTTCGAACCGTCCGCCTTCGTCGTGAACGGCGGACCCCAGGCGCGGGTGTCGTCGCCGACGCCGGGGCGCTCGATCTTCATCACCTCGGCCCCGAGGTCGGCCAGCATCTGCGTCGCCCACGGGCCGGCCAGGACGCGGCTGAGGTCGAGGACGCGAACGCCGGAGAGGGGGCCGTGAGGGGCGAGGGGCGAGGGATGAGGGGCGAGGGCGGACGGATCAACCGGCGCGGTCATGGGTGGGACGCCCGCGTCGCGGCATGCCCGGCTTCACGCCTCGCCCCTCGCCCCGCGGCCCTCGTCCCTCTCAAAGGCCTGGATCCCACACGCCCGCATCCCGCATCCGGCATTCGCGGGCCTCGCGCGCCCGGCCATCCAGTTCGTCAGCCATTCGGCAGACCGACCGGGACACGGTGGACTTGTGCACGCCGGGGACCAGCGCATGAAGGAAGGCGAGGCCCGAGAGCTTCAGCAGGCGAAGACCGAACCGCGACGAGGCGGCCATGTGGTGGAGGTAGCTCTCCTCCACCTCGCGCGGATGGTCGACGAACAGGCGATTCAGCGTGCGGATCATGGCGCCAGACTAGCTTGCGACGGGCGGTCCCACTACCCGACCCGCCCATTTTGGCCTAAACCGCGCCCCTTCGCCACGCTCAGAAAGACCTCCCATGGCCGACGGCGCCGCCGCTCCCCACCAGACCTTCCGCTGGGACGATCCGCTGGACCTGGCGGGCCGGCTGACCGACGACGAGCGGATGATCCAGGACGCGGCCCGGTCCTACGCCCGCGAGAAACTGCTGCCGCGAGTGGTCGCTGCCTTCCGCGACGAGACCTTCGACCGCGCCATCATGACCGAGCTGGGCGAGATGGGCTTCCTCGGCGCCATGCTGCCGGAACAATACGGCGGCTCGTCGGTCAGCCATGTCGCCTATGGCTTGATCGCGCGCGAGATCGAGGCGGTCGACAGCGGTTACCGCTCGGCCATGAGCGTGCAGAGCTCGCTGGCCATGTACCCCATCTACGCCTTCGGCTCGGAAGAGCAGAAGATGCGCTTCCTGCCGAAAATGGCGGCCGGCGAATGGGTCGGCTGTTTCGGCCTGACCGAGGCCGACGGCGGCTCGGACCCCGCCTCGATGAAGACCAAGGCGGTCAAGGTCGACGGCGGCTACAAACTGAACGGCGCCAAATACTGGATCACCAACTCGCCGATCAGCGACCTCGCCGTGGTCTGGGCCAAGCTGGATGACGTGATCCGCGGCTTCATCGTCGAGCGCGGCATGGAGGGCTTCACCACCGACAAGATCGGCGACAAGCTGTCCCTGCGCGCCTCCATCACCGGCGACATCGGCCTGAACGACGTCTTCGTGCCGGAGGATAACCTGCTGCCGGGCGTCAAGGGCCTGCGCGGGCCGTTCAGCTGCCTGAACAAGGCTCGCTACGGCATCGCCTGGGGAGCCATGGGCGCGGCCGAGGCCTGTTTGCACCTGACCCGCGACTATGTCGGGGAACGCATGCTGTTCGGCCGCCCGCTGTCGTCGCGCCAGCTGGTGCAGAAGAAGCTGGCCGATATGCAGACCGAGATCTTCCTCGGCTTCGAAGGCGCCCTGGCCCTGGGCCGGCTGCTGGACCAGGGGGCCTGGGTTCCCGAGGCCATCTCGATGATGAAGCGCAACAACTGCGGCAAGGCGCTCGATATCGCCCGCGTCGCCCGCGACATGCACGGCGGCGCCGGGATCACCGGAGAGATGCATGTGATGCGTCACGCGATGAACCTGGAGACGGTCAACACCTATGAGGGGGCGCACGACGTCCACGCCCTGATTCTGGGCCGGGCGATCACGGGGCAGAGCGCCTTCTAGGGCTTCGGTTCGTCCGCTGCCGGCGCATCCTCGCGCGCGCCGGTGTTGACCTCGGGCACATAGAGGCCGGTGACCAGACGGGTCAGGAAGCCCGCCGGCTGGGTGCGCGGGCCGTAGCGGACGCAGGGGTCCGGATCGGGGATCGGCCGCACGGCCCGGTCAGCCGGGGCGAAGGCGTCCCCGAGGGCGTCGGCGAAGGGCTCGGCCATCTGCAGGGCGTCGCCGACCCGCGACAGGGACGGGGTATCAGTCCCCACGACATTGGCGTTGCGCGCCCACGCAAGGGCCGCCGCCTGAACGCCGCGCGGATCCAGCAGCTCGGCCTCGGCCGCCAATCCACCGGTCGTGCCGGGCGCGCGAACGGTTCCTGGTCCGGGGATGAAGGCGTTGGCCACCGCGGCCACGGCCGAGCCCGCCGCGCCGGTCCGCTCGATCCCGACCACGGCCGTCCGCACCCGCGCCGCGCCCGTCGGCGAAGCGGCGAGGGTAAAGCGTTCGCTGACCTCGTAGCAGACCTGCCGATCCACCTCGCGCAGGACCATGGCCCGCTCGGCCTCGGTGAGGTCGTCGCCGGCGGACCCGATCAAAACCGCCGGCTCGAGCCAGACCTGTTCGATTTGCGCCGCCGCCGCCTCGTCGCGGTGCTGACGGATCGAGGCCCGCAGGGTGTCGCCCTGCGTCTGCAGCCGGTCGTATCCGGCCAGGAAGCCGCTGTTCGGGGTCGGGGCGGTCTGGCAGGCGGCGAGACCGCAAACGGCGAGAAGGCCGGGAAGCGAGAGGCGGGCGTAGCGTGCGAATGGCCGGATCATGGGGGTCTCCTGTCCCGCTACTACGCTTCGGCGGTTCGATTGGATGCGCCGGGAGACGGCGGCGACGATCAGGAAACGTCAGCCTTCATCGCGTGCGCGACCTCTAATCTGCGAGAACGCGGTCCGTTGAGCATTGTCATTCCGCTTCAACGCCGTATCGTCGGCAGGCAGGCGGAGGGGGCCATGGACGGGGAAGCGGCAGGGATAGACGGCGCCGACCCCTTCGCCCAATTGCGCGCCGTCTTCGCCGGTCGTCGCGCCCTGTTGCTGGAAGATGATCCGGCCCTGTCCGACCATGTCGCCGAGCGGTTGCTGGGCGCGGGCTTCGAGGCCGTCATCCGCGTCGACAGCGGCGAGGCCGCCATCGCCGCCGCCGCCGCGCCCTTCGATGTGCTGATCCTCGACCGCCTGACGGCCGGGCTGGATGGTCTGGAGACGCTGAAGCGGCTCCGGGCCGGGGGTGGGCCATGCGCCGACGCACCGGCCCTGATGCTGACCGCCCTCGGCGGCGAACGGCAAAAGGTCGAGGGCCTGCTGGGCGGGGCCGACGACTATCTGGCCAAGCCGGTCGGCGACGAGGAGTTGCTGGCCCGCATCGCCGCCCAGCTGCGCCGGGCCGCCCGCCGGGCCGTCCCCGTCGGCGGCGATCTGGTCAACGGGCCGTTCAGCCTGTCGTTCGGGGCGCGGACGCTGAAGTTCGATATCCCCGGCGGGGCGCGGCTGATCGACCTGTCGCCGCTGGAATTCGCCATCGTCTGCGAACTGATGACCGCCCGGGGACAGCCGGTGACCAAGACCATGCTGTGGGACCGGTGCTGGGTTGAATGGCGGTTCCTGCCGGACAACTTCGTCAACATCATCGATGCCCGGATCAGCGCCCTGCGCCGTCGGCTGAAAGAACAGGCGCCCGAGCTGGGGGAGGACCTGCATCCGTTGATCGTCTCGGCCCGCAGCCAGAGCCTGGTGTTCCGCGACCTCTCGGCCTGGACGGGCTGAGACCGCCGTGCCCTTCCGCTTCCTGCGGCTGCGCGCCTGGCTGGGCCGGCGGACCTCGACCCAGCTGGCGGCGGGCATCGCCGTCATGGCGGCGGCCGCCCTGATCGGATCGGTGATGGTCACCAGCGCGGCCGTGCGGATGGACCAGCGCGAAAAGGCGGCCCTGGCCGCGCTGGACGACTACGGCGCCATGGTGGGCAAGCTTGGGGTCGAATCCAGCCTGATCGCCGACAACATCACCGCCGCCGACGCCGCCTATCTGTCGGCCTGGCTGAGCGCCTTCCAGAACGGCCCGACCCGCGACGCCGGCACGCTGGAGGAGACCTGCAGCACCGGGCGGGGCGGGGCCGGGGTCCGGTTCATCCGCGCCCCGGTGGGCAAGCCCGCCGGACTGGCGGAGCTGGAGAGCATCCGCGGCGAACGCGCGCCCCGTCTCGGCGACGACGTCTATGTCATTCGTCTGGAGCGGCGGGTCCTGTGTCCCGCACGGGCCGTCGAGGTCGTGGTGGTCCGGCGCTCGGTCGGCGCCCTGGACATCGCGGTCGGCCGGGTGGTGGACCGGTCGGGCGGGGCCTGGGGCCGGGCCGTGGCGGCGGTGGCGGCGGCCGGCGTCCTGTTGCTGGCCTTCGGCCTGACCGCCGCGACCTTCGCCCGGCGTCGGCTGACCAGCGCGGTGGCCGAGGTCAGCCGCGTGCTGGACCTCGCCTCGATCGGCGATTTCTCGGTGCGCGCGCCCGAGACGGCGGTGGCGCCCGAGCTGACCGAACTGACCGTGCGGGTGAACCTGACGCTGGACCGGCTGGAGGAGTTGCTCAGTTGGCTGCGGGATTCGGCGGATCAGCTGGCGCATGATTTCCGCACGCCCCTGGCCCGGGCCTCGGCGCGGCTGGACCGGTTGAAGGAGGCCTCGGCCACGCCGGCGGCGCGGGCCCTGGCCGACGAGGTCCGGGCCGACCTGACCCGTCTGACGCGGGCGATGAACGAGGCCATGACGCTGCGCGACGGCGAGGCCTGGGTGTTCGAGACCGTGCGGCTGGATCGGCTGGCGGCCTCGACGGCCGAGCTCTACCAGCCCCTGGCCGAAGAGCGCGGCGTGGTGATCCGCGTGGCGGCGTCGCCCGTCTCCGTGCTCGGCGTTCGGTCGCTGCTGCAGCGGGCGGTGACCAATCTGGTGGACAATGCGGTGAAGTTCTCGCCCCCGGGCGGGGTGGTGACGCTGACGGTGCGCCGGGACGACGACAAGCCGGTCCTGTCGGTCGCCGACCAGGGTCCGGGCTTCCATCCCGGCCTGCTGGACGATCCGGCTGGGGCGGTGTCGCGGGCGGCGACCGAGGGCCGCGAGAGCCACGGCATGGGCCTGGCCTTCGTGCGCGCCATCCTGAAACGGCACGGCGCGTCCATGACGATTGATGACGCAGATCCGGGGGCTGTCGTCACGGCGCATTTCTCGCGCTAGGGTCCGGCTTCAACGGGGGAGTGGCGATGCGTTCCAACATTCGGGCCGGCGGTCTGTCCATGCTGGCGCTGGTGCTCGCGGTCCCCCTGCTGGCGGCCACGCCCGCGGCCGCGCAGCAGTCGCCCGTGCCGTTCGACGCCCGCCGCGGCGTCTTCACCTTCGCCACCGGCCTGGAGCAGGCCCTGCCCGCCGTGGTGCAGGTCACGACGCTCGGCCAGTCCGAGGGCCCCACGTCCGGCGACAACGAGCCGCGACCGATCTCCAGCGGTTCAGGCGCCATCATCGACGCGCGCGAGGGCATCGTCGTCACCAACAATCACGTGGTCGAGGGCGGCCGGAAATTCACCGTCGACATGACCGACGGCCGCATCTTCGACGCCGTGCTGATCGGCACCGACAAGGCCACCGACCTGGCCGTGCTGAAGATCGACGCGACCGGGCTGTCGCAGATCGAGGTGGTCAATTCGGACACGCTGCGCACCGGCGATCTGGCCTTCGCGGTCGGCTATCCGCTGGGGCTGGACCAGACCCTGACCATGGGCGTGATCTCCGGCATGGGGCGCTCGGGCATGGGCGACCGGATCGAGGACTATATCCAGACCGACGCGGCGGTGAACTCGGGCAACTCGGGCGGGCCGTTGCTGGACAGCCGCGGCCGGCTGATCGGGATCAACACCTCCATCCTGTCGGGCGGCGGCGGCGGCAATGACGGCATCGCCTTCGCCGTGCCCAGCCGGATCCTGATGTATGTGGTGGCCCAGCTGCGGGAGGCCGGCGAGGTCCGGCGCGGGACCACGGGCGCCATCCTGGGCTCGCTCAACGCCCAGCGGTCGCGCGACCTGGGTCTGGGCATCGTTCGCGGCGCCGTCATCGAGGACATCGCACCCGGTTCTTCGGCCGAGGCCGCCGGCCTGCGCCGCGGCGACATCGTCACCCGGATCCAGAATCGGCCGGTCTCCAACGCCGGCACCGTCGCCGCCACCATCGGCATCGCCGAACGGGGCACGCGGCTGGAGCTGGTCTATCTGCGCGAGGGTCGTGAGGGGCGGGCGACGGTGACGGTCGAGAGCCCGGCCGAGCGGACGGTCACCGTCGGCGCGGAGATCGTCATGGCGCGCGGCGCCTCGGTGCGGCCGACGACCGACGGGCTGCAGGTGTTCGCAGTCGAAGGCGGTTCCGCCGCCGCCGGGGCCGGCCTGCAGGCCGGCGACCTGATCACCCTGGTCGATGATACGCCGACGACGGGCCTCGACGGCCTGGCCGCGGCGCTGGAGGGCGAAGGCCGCCGGATCCTGTCGGTGAGCCGCGGAGGCGAACCGGTGGAGATTGTCCTGCCCTGACCGGCGATCCGTGCGGCGACCGCCAGTCCCACACAGCAAAACGCTCGCTCAGCCGGAGGGGGGAGGGGGCTGAGCGAGCGTCTCGCTTTGGAGGAAGCACCGGCCCGCCGGAGCCCTTTGTGGAGTGATCCAGGAGGGGCTGGGGGGGCTGTTCAGGATCCGGAAACGCTCCGAACTCCAGCGAGCCGATGGGTCTGGTGTCACCCCGCAAGGGGGCGGGCGATGGGCGGAAGCGAGGCGATTTCTTGTCCGCAGCATTTTGTCCGCCGAGGCGGCGTTGCGAACACGGTGTTCGGCGGCCGACTTGCTGACTTTCGCTGTGCCGCTGGCGTTTTCGGCGGGGCGGCGTAACCTCTCCGGCATGAGCGACGCCGCCGATTTGCAGTCCGTTCCCGGTCCGGTCTTTTTCGACCGGCGCGAGCTTGATCTGATCCTGAGGGTCTATGGCCGGATGGTCGCGTCGGGGGAGTGGCGCGACTACGCCATGGTCGGTCACAGGGACGTGGCGGAGTTCGCGGTGTTCCGGCGCACTGGCGATGCGCCCCTGTACCGGATCGAGAAGCGACCCGCGCTGCGCCTCAAGCAGGGTCAGTGGGCGGTGATCGGCGAGGGCGGCCTGGTGCTGCGGCGGGGGCGCGAACTGCCCCAGGTGCTGCGCGTCTTCGACAGCCGCAAATTCTCGATCGTGGACTAGAAAAAAGCCCCGGCGTTTCCGCCGGGGCCCATCAGTCAACTGGCTGAAGTCGGGCGGACCCGGCTCAGGAAGGCCGGGACCGCGTTCCGTTCGATACACTCTTACCGGCGACCGCCGAACAGCATCAGCAGGAACTGGAACATGTTGATGAAGTTGATGTACAGGCTCAGCGCGCCGTAGCTGGTGGCCACGCCCATGGCGTTCTGGTTTCCGCCGAGGGCGTAGTAGGTCATCTTCAGCCGCTGTGTGTCATAGGCCGTCAGACCGGCGAAGATCAGCACGCCGGCGCCGCTGATGATCATCTGCATCATGCCGCTT
The DNA here is from genome assembly GCA_046292645.1 of Brevundimonas sp. Lineage (GTDB taxonomy): Bacteria > Pseudomonadota > Alphaproteobacteria > Caulobacterales > Caulobacteraceae > Brevundimonas. Next base: position 14,859 of record JBKBQO010000012.1, on the reverse strand, counting down.
TGCAGGAACATGTTCACCACCGAGGCGATGATCAGGCCGATGACGCCCATGATCAGGAAGCTGCCGATGCCGGTCAGGTCCTTTTTGGTGGTGTAGCCGAACAGGCTCAGCGCGCCGAAGGCGGCGGCGGTGATCAGGAAGGTCTGAACCACCGAAGCGCCGGTGTAGAGCAGGACCACGGTGCCCATCGAAGCGCCGATCAGAGCCACGATCAGCCAGTACAGAACGCTGGCGCCGCCGGAGGTCGGGTTCTTCATCACGAAATTGGAGCCCAGCAGGATGACCAGCGGCGAGAAGGCCACGATCATGCCCAGCAGGGTGTAACCCGTCAGCCGGGTCACGCCGTCCGGGAACACCGCCGTCGAAAACAGCAGATCACGCACGGCCGGGATCGAGCCGGTCACATAGGCCAGCACGGCCGAAACCAGCAGGCCCAGGGCCACCTTGTTATAGACGCCCAGCATGAAGCTGCGCAGGCCCGCGTCGACCGACATGTCGGCCGTGACGGGCGCGGTCGTGTATCCATTTCTGAAATCGCTCATGGCGAGATCGGTCCTCCGTTTGACCGGGGTTTCCCCGGCTTTGCACAAATATCGGGCCGAGCGGCCCCTTCCGCAAGGAAAACCGGACTTGGGCGTCCGGTTTCCAGCCGCTACCAAGGGTCGCATGATCCGGCTGTTCACCGCCCTGTCCATCCCTGATGACATCGCCGAGGCCCTGGCCCGGCGGCAGGTCGGCCTGCCGGGCGCGCGCTGGCGTTCCGCCGACCAGCTGCACATCACCCTGGCCTTCCACGGCGAAATCGACGAGCGACGGGCCGACGACCTGGCCGTCGAACTGGAGCGGGCGGCGACGGGCGGGCCGTTCGAGCTCGTCCTGGCGGGCGTCGGCGCCTTCGGAGACGGGCACCGCACCCGCGCCCTGTGGGCGGGGGTGGAGCCGAACGAGCGGCTGTCGGTCCTGGCCGGACGCTGCCACAACGCGGCCCGGCGCGCCGCCATCCCGGTCGAGGCCCGCGACTATCGCCCGCACGTCACCCTCGCCTATCTCGGCCCCGCAGCCGATCCCGGTCGGATCGGCGGCTGGATTGCGGACCACAATCTGCTGCGGTCGCCGCCGTTCCGGGCCGACCGGTTCGGCCTCTGGTCCAGCGTGCTGACCGAGGCCGGCAGCCTTTACACGCTCGAGAGGGAGTACCGTCTGTGACCGGACCGACGCTGGAAACCGAACGCCTTATCCTGCGGCCCACGGCCATGGACGACTTTCCGCGCTGGGCCGAGATGATGGGCGATCCCGAGGCCGCGAGATTCCTCGGCGGTCCCCAGCCCGTCGCTGCGGCGTGGCGGGGTTTCATGAGCATGGCGGGCGCCTGGAGCCTGACCGGGGTGTCCATGTTCTCGCTGGTCGAGCGAAGCACCGGCCTTTGGCTGGGACGGATCGGCCCGTGGACGCCGCACGACTGGCCGGGGACCGAGGTCGGCTGGGGGCTGCATCCCGACGCCCAAGGCCGGGGCTATGGCGTCGAGGCGGCGACGGCGGCCATGGACTACGCCTTCGACGTGCTGGGCTGGGCCGATGTAATCCACTGCATCGATCCCGACAACACGCCGTCGCAGCGGCTGGCCGAGCGGCTCGGGTCGCGCAACCTGGGTCCGACCCGGATGCCGGCGCCGTTTCAGGACCTGCCGGTCGACAAATGGGGGCAGAGCCGCGCCGAGTGGCGGGCGCGCCGTCGGTAAGCGGCGAGCCGCCGCCGTCCGCGGAATACTGACGCTTTGACCGCTCCGCGCGTTCCGCTAGTCAGGGCGCAGGAAACGACGAGGATGGATGATGCGGGTTCTGGTTCTGGGCGGCGACGGTTTCTGCGGCTGGCCGACAGCGCTGCATCTGTCGGCGCGGGGCTGGGACGTCTGCATCGTCGACAATCTGAGCCGCCGCAACATCGACAATGAGCTGGAAGTCCAGTCGCTGACGCCGATCCGGACCATGGGCGAGCGGATCGCCGCATGGAAAGAGACCAGCGGCCGGACCATTGAATTCGTCAACATGACCGTGGGCAAGGAGTTCGACCGGCTGGTCGCCCTGATCAACGACTGGAAGCCGGACAGCGTGGTCCATTTCGCCGAGCAGCGGGCCGCGCCCTATTCGATGAAGTCGGCCCGGCACAAGCTGTACACGGTCGACAACAATCTGAACGCCACCAACCACCTGCTGGCGGCCATCGTCGAGAGCGGGCGGGATGTGCACCTCGCCCACCTCGGGACCATGGGCGTCTATGGCTACACCACCGCCGGGCTGCGGATCCCCGAAGGCTATCTGAAGATCACCGTCGAGACCGATTTCGGCCCGGCCGAGCAGGAGATCCTGTTCCCGCCTAATCCGGGCTCGATCTACCACATGACCAAGACCCAGGACGCCCTGCTGTTCCAGTTCTACGCCCGGAACGACGGCCTGCGGATCACCGACCTGCACCAGGGCATCGTCTGGGGGGCCCAGACCGAGGAGACCCGCCAGGACGAGCGGCTGATCAACCGGTTCGACTATGACGGCGACTACGGCACGGTGCTGAACCGCTTTCTTATGCAGGCGGCGGTCGGTTATCCGCTGACGGTGCACGGCACCGGCGGGCAGACGCGGGCCTTCATCCACATCCAGGACACGGTGCGCTGCGTCGAGCTGGCCCTGGCCAATCCGCCCAAGGTCGGGGATCGGGTCAAGATCCTGAACCAGATGACCGAAAGCCGTCGGGTGCGGGACCTGGCCGCCCTGGTCGCCGGTATGACCGGGGCCGAGGTGCACAATGTGCCGAACCCGCGTCAGGAGGCCGATGAGAACGAGCTGGTGGTGGCCAATGACCAGTTCCGTGAACTGGGCCTGAAGCCGATCACCCTGGCCGAGGGGCTGATGCAGGACGTGACGGAGATCGCCCGCCGCTACGCCGACCGGGCCGATCTGTCGAAGGTGCCCTGCGTCTCTACCTGGAACGGCAAGCGGGCCGAGGCGGTCAGGGCCCCGACGACCGTCGCCGCGCCACCGCCGGCCCCTGTCCAGGCGCGTTCGGCCTGATCCATGTCTGACGTCTCCCTCGCTCCTGCCCTGCTGGTCTTCGGCGGCGGCTGGCTGGGCCGCGCCGCGGCTTTGGAGGCGGTGCGCCGCGGCGGCCGGGCGGTGCTGACCAGCCGCGACCCCGAGCGCCGGTCGGCTCTCGCGGGCGAGGGGCTGGAGACCGTCGATCCGGCGGACGCGGCGGCCTTGGCCCGGGCGGCGGCGGGGGCGACGGCCATCCTGGTCTGCGCTCCGCCGACCCCCGACGGCTGTCCCGGTCTGAAGGCGCTGTCGCCCGCCCTGGCCACGCCCGGGGTCTGGCCCGACTGGATCGGCTATGTCTCCTCGACCGCCGTCTATGGCGACCGGGCCGGTGGCTGGGCGCTTGAGGACAGCGCGCTGAACGCCGCCTCTCTGGAGGGCGCGCGCCGGGTGCGGGCGGAGCGAGACTGGCTGGACGCCGGCCAGGGCATGGGACTGACGGTGCAGCTGTTCCGCCTGCCTGCCCTGTATGGCCCGGGGCGATCGCCGCTGGACCGGCTGCGCGACGGCACGGCCCGGATCGTGCGCAAGCCGGGTCAGGTGTTCAACCGCGTGCATGTCGAGGACGTCGTCTCGGGCCTGTTCGCCTCCATGGCCCGTCCCCGGCCCGGCGCCGCCTATATCCTGTGCGACGACGAGCCGGCGCCCGCCGATGTGGTCATGGCCGGGGCCGCCCGCCGGCTCCGCCTGCCGAACCCGCCGGAGGTCGAGCTTGACGATCCCTCGGTGTCGGACGCCATGCGGCGGTTCTATCGCGACTCCAAACGGCTTTCGAACGCCCGCGCCAAGTCCGAGCTGGGCTGGCGGCCACGCTATCCGAGCTGGCGCGAGGGACTGGAAGCCCTGATGAACGGCTGAAGACCGCCGGCCGCGCGCGGGATCAGACGGCGCGCGTCGCCCCGGGCTTCCATTTGACGTCGTCAGCGCCGTTGGCGTTGGCCCGGCGGGCGGCGACGAAGAGATGGTCGGACAGCCGGTTCAGATAGCGGACCGCGGCGGGGGTTACCGCTTCGCCCGCCTCGACCAGCCGCACGGCTTCCCGCTCGGCCCGGCGCGCGACGGTGCGGGCCAGATGCAGGTGGGCGGACAGGGGCGAGCCGCCCGGCAGGATGAAGCTGTCGAGGGCCTTCAGGCTCTCGTTCATCCAGTCGATCTCGGACTCCAGCCGGTCGACCTGGCTGTCGAGAATGCGCAGCGCCTCCCATTTGGGCGGCGGCTCCAGCGGCGTGGCCAGGTCGGCCCCGAGGTCGAACAGTTCGTTCTGGATGCGCCCCAGCATGGCGTCGATACGGTCGTTCTGGCCCGAATGCAGCCGCGCCACGCCGAGGACGCTGTTCAGCTCATCGACGGCGCCATAGGCCTCGACCCGGCGGTCGCTCTTGGACACCGCGGCGCCGGACGCCAGCCGGGTTTGACCGCCGTCGCCGGTGCGGGTGTAGATGCGGTTCAGAACGACCATGCGATCGGCCTCCTAGCCGCCCTGGGTGGCTTTCCACCACATGCCGACGCACAGCAGAACGATCGCCACGGCCTGGAGCGCCACCCGCAGCCGCATCAGCTTGTTGGATCGGGACCGATCGGCGTCGCCGCCCCGGTGCAGGGAATAGATGCCGAACCCCAGCGTGACGGTCACGGCCAGGATCGCGGTCGCGATGAGGATGTTTATGAAGTCGCCCATGGCCCCAATCTAGGCGCGGTCGGGGGGCGAAGCCAGTGCGCTATCGTCTCAGGGCGGAACGCCGTTCAGCTAAGCCGTTGGTCATTATTTCGTGGTCAGATGCGGCCTCCCGGGGGCCCGATGACTGACCGTTCGATCCGCAATCTGGCCCATCTGCGCCGATCGGCCTCGACGGCCCGCGTCCTGAATCTGCTGAAAATCTACCTCGACCACGGCCAGACGCCGGAATGGGCCGAGCGGCCGCTGTTCCGTACGCCGGCGCTGAACCGGGCGCTGATCATCAAACATCGGCTGCGTCGGGACGAGTCGGACTGCTTCTACCTGCGACGGCAGGTGGCGACCAAGGTCGTGATCCCGCTCGACACGGCTGAGCTCAAGTCCGGCGGACGGTATGTCTTCGTCGGCCAGAGCGACTTCGAGCGGGTGATGCAGGAGGCCTTCGGGGTCGATCCCGGGCATCCCGACATGATCACGCTCAACCTGCTGGACCGCCTGCCTTCGCTCGACCCTTTCCTGCTGCGCGAGCAGCTGAAGCGCGCCGGGCTGGAGCCGGCGCCCTGCTATTTCTCGATCAGCGAGTCCGACCTGCTGCGCATGGTCGCCTTCGTCGAGGGCGAGGTCCGCCCGCTGGTGACGATGAGCATCGGCCCGGATCTGGAGGCGGTCGGCTCGACCCGCCGGCTGGCCGGCAAGATCCTGTCCAATGATCCGCGCGACCGGATGGAGGCCCTGCGTGAGAGCCTGCTTCTGGAGGTCGAGGACTATGAGGAGGGCGTCTTCTGCTGGAAGGGCTTTCTCTATTACAAATGGATCCTGACCAGCCTGTACGCCGAGGCTGTCGCGGTCGCCGATGCCGTGCAGACGGTCAAGCCGGTCGGCAAGGTGGACCGCGACGCCCGCGCCTGGCTGGACCGGGGCCGGGCGGTGCTTCGCGACCGGATTCTGACCACCTGCGAGGAGGCGGGGCGAACGCTCGATGTCTATGACGCCGCCTACGCCAGTCTGACTCTGGAAGGCCGGCCGGCGGCGTTTCGCGACTTCCTGCTCGACGCTCCCCGTCTGTTCGCGCGCTTGGGCGACCAGCTGGGCGCGATCCAGCACATTGTCAGCTTCTGGCGTTTCCGCTTCAGCCCCGGCGCCTCGATGGTCAGCGTCGAGGAGCTGATCGACATCTTCATGGATTTCGAGACCGGTTTGGCCGCCCGCAAGGGCGATCCCGTCGCCTCCAGCCTGGCCGCCTGAGCGCCAGACGACGAAAAGGCCGGCGCCCTGACGGCGCCGGCCCTTCGGTTCGTGAATCGATCGGCCTAGTAGCGGTAGTGGTCCGGCTTGAACGGGCCGCTGGTCGGGACCGAGATGTAGTCGGCCTGTTCCTTCGACAGGGTCGTCAGCTTGGCGCCCAGTTTGGCGAGGTGAAGCGTGGCGACCTTTTCATCGAGGTGTTTGGGCAGGACGTAGACCTGGTTCTCGTATTTGGACTTGTTGGTCCACAGTTCGATCTGGGCCAGGGTCTGGTTGGTGAAGCTGGCGCTCATCACGAAGGACGGGTGGCCCGTGGCGTTGCCCAGGTTCACCAGACGGCCTTCGGACAGCAGGATGATCTTCTTGCCGTCGGGGAATTCGACGTGGTGGACCTGGGGCTTGATCTCGTCCCATTTGAAATTCTTCAGGCCGGCGACCTGAATCTCGCTGTCGAAGTGGCCGATGTTGCAGACGATGGCGTTGTTCTTCATCGCGCGCATGTGGTCGACGGTCAGGACGTCCTTGTTGCCCGTGGCGGTGACGAAGATGTCGGCCTCATGGGCCACGTCCTCGACGGTGACGACCTCATAGCCTTCCATCGCCGCCTGCAGGGCGCAGATCGGATCGACCTCGGTGACCTTCACCCGGGCGCCGCCCTGGCGCAGCGAGGCGGCCGAGCCCTTGCCCACGTCGCCATAGCCGCAGACCACGGCGACCTTGCCCGAGAGCATGACGTCGGTGCCGCGACGGATCGCGTCGACGAGGCTTTCACGGCAGCCGTACAGGTTGTCGAACTTGGACTTGGTGACGCTGTCGTTGACGTTGATGGCGGGGAAGGGCAGGTCGCCGCGCTCGGCCATCTGGTACAGGCGGTGGACGCCGGTGGTGGTCTCTTCCGACACGCCGCCGATGGCGTCGCGGATGGCCGAATAGAAGCCGGGCTTCTCGGCGATGTAGCGCTTCATCACGGCGAAGAGGGCTTCCTCTTCCTCGTTCTGCGGGTTGGACAGGACCGAGATGTCCTTCTCGGCCTTGGGGCCGAGAACGCACAGCAGGGTGGCGTCGCCGCCGTCGTCGAGGATCAGGTTCGGATAGCCGCCGTCGGCCCATTCGAAGATCTTGTGCGCATAGTCCCAGTACTCGACCAGGGTCTCGCCCTTGGTGGCGAACACCGGCGTGCCCGAGGCGGCGATGGCGGCCGCGGCGTGGTCCTGGGTCGAGAAGATGTTGCACGAGGCCCAGCGGACCTCGGCGCCCAGCGCTTCCAGCGTCTGGATCAGCACGGCGGTCTGGATGGTCATGTGCAGACTGCCGGCGATCCGGGCGCCCTTCAGCGGTTGGGCCGCGCCGTATTCCTCGCGCAGGGCCATCAGGCCGGGCATTTCGGTCTCGGCGATCGCGATCTCCTTGTTGCCGAAGGGGGCAAGGGAGATGTCGCGGACGATGTAGTCGGTCATGGAGCGGGCTTTCCGGGCGAGTGTTCGGGCGGCCTATAGACCGGACACGCCGCCGGGGCAAGAAACACATAAGGATGTCTTTATGTGTTTCCGTCCGTGGGCTCGTCGAACGCCGGGTTTTATGTCACCTTGGCCGTGAGGAGCGACCCATGCCCAGCGGCGGCGACCTGACGCGGCGAACCATGGCCCTGTCCGGGCTGATGACGGCCGGATTCGCGCCCGCCGCCCTGGCGCAGGAGGCGCCGCCGTTCGCGTCCGGGGCCGAGCGACGGGGCCTGCTGACCGCCCCCGTCAACCTCGAGGACCAGGGGCCGTACGCCTTCGCCATCGACAGCGCCGCCAACGCCTCGGTCATCGCCGGGGATCTGGCCGTCCGTCTGGGGCTGGCCGATGCGGGTGAGGTGACCATGCATACGGTCGTCGCCGAGGAGCGGGCGTCGACGGTGCGGGCGACCCGCCTGCGCACGGGGGCGCTCGACGTCCGCAACGTCCGGCTCGTGGTCGCGAACCGTCAGGCGATGAACGGGCTGGACGGCCTGCTGGGCGCCGATCTCCTCGCCGGCCTGCGGCTGGTGCTGAATTTCCAGCGCCGGGCCCGGGTCAGCATCACCCTGCCGCGACGCCATGGCGCGCGGAGCCGGAACGGGATGGGCTGGGAGGGTCGGGCGCCGATCCGGGGCGAAATGCGGTTCGCGGGACTGTTGCTGATTGACGCCCTGGTCCGGCGTCTTCGCTGCAAGGCCATCGTCGACACCGGAGCGGGGACCACCATCATCAATACGGCTCTGGCCCGCAGAGCCGTGGCGCGGCCGCTGGATGACGCGGACGGATCGCGCCTGAGTCAGGTGTTGTCGCCGACCGGAAGCATCGCCACGGGAGAGGTCATGCTGCTGCCCGAGCTGCAGCTGGGCGGATTGAGGGTCAGCCGCGTCCCCGTGCTGGTCGGGGATTTCCATACCTTTTCGATCTGGGGTCTGGCGGAGGAGCCGGCCATGCTGCTCGGCGTCGACGTCCTGGGCCTGTTCGAGACGGTGACCATCGACCTGCTACGCGGCGAACTGTTGCTGGACCTGTAAGCGCGACATCGGGATGTGGCTCCCGGCAACAGCCGGCTTGGCGCGCGGCGGCGGCGAAGCTAAGCAGGGTTCATGACCAGCTCCCTCGCCACGCCCCGCCACGACTGGACCCTGAACGAGGTCGAGGCCCTGTTCGCCCGGCCGTTCATGGAGCTGGTCTATGACGCCGCGACGGTGCACCGCGCGTGGTTCGACCCTTCGGAGGTGCAGAAGAGTCAGCTGTTGTCGATCAAGACCGGCGGCTGCGCGGAAAACTGCGGCTACTGTTCGCAATCGGCCAGTTTCGACACGGGGCTGAAGGCCGAGAAGCTGATGGACGCCACGGCGGTCATCGCCGAGGCGATGGCGGCGAAGGCGGGCGGGGCCAGCCGGTTCTGCATGGGCGCGGCCTGGCGCGAGCTGAAGGACCGCGACACGCCCAAGCTGGCGACCATGATCGCGGGGGTGAAGGCCCTGGGCCTGGAGACCTGCGCCACCCTGGGCATGCTGACGGCCGACCAGGCGCGCCAGCTGAAGGCGGCGGGGCTCGACTACTACAACCACAACCTCGACACCGGGCCGGAGTACTATGCCCAGGTGGTGACGACGCGGACCTATCAGGACCGGCTCGACACCCTGCAGCACGTACGGGACGCCGGGATGAGCACCTGCTGCGGCGGCATCGTCGGCATGGGCGAGGCGCGGCGCGACCGGGCCAGCCTGCTGCACGCCCTGGCGACCCTGCCGGAGCATCCCGACAGCCTGCCGGTCAATGCGCTGGTGCCGGTGACGGGGACGCCGCTGGGCGAGCGGGTGATGCGGGAGGGCGAGATCGATCCGATCGAATTCGTCCGCACCGTCGCCGTGGCGCGGATCGTCTGTCCGAAGGCCATGGTCCGGCTGTCGGCCGGGCGCGAGACGATGAGCGCCGAGATGCAGGCCCTGTGCTTCCTGGCCGGGGCCAACTCCATCTTCGTCGGCGGCAAGCTGCTGACCACGCCCAATCCGGAGCAGGACGAGGACGCGGCCCTGTTCGCCCTGCTGGACCTGAGGGCGATGGAGCCGGCGAGGGTCGAGGCGGCGGCGTAACCACGTCTTAAGCGCCGGACGCTATCGTCGACGCATGGATCGTCGCGCTCTCCTCGGACTGAAGACCCAACCGCTCAAGACCAGTGGCGGAGGCGGCGCCGCGGCGCAGGCCAGCTATCTGCGGCTCCCGACCATCACGGCCAATGTCATGCGGCCCGGCGGCCGACGCGGCGTGATGACGGTCGAGACCGGGATCGACACCCCCGACGCCGCCCTGCGGACCCGCGTGGCCCAATCCGCGCCGCGCTTGCGCGCCGCCTATGCGGCGGTGGTGCAGCAGTCGGCCAACGGGCTTCTGCCGGGCGCGCCGCCGGACGTGGACCGTCTGGTGGCGCAACTGCAGGCGGCGACCAACACGGTCATGGGCCGGGCGGGCGCCCGGCTGCTGATCGGAACGGTGATGGTGGTCTAGGTTCCAGCAGGAATTCCGGCCTTGAAACCTAGTCCCTGGTCGGACTGACCTGTCCCGCATCCCCATAGGTCAGGGCCAGGAAGACGTCCTCCAAGTCCGGATCCTCGGTGACGATGTCAGCGATGGTGACGCCGGCCGCGCGGACCGCCGCCAGAACCTGCTCAACCGACGACTGCCCCTTGCGGTAGGTGACGGCGAAGGCCCCGTTGGGGCGGGCGACGGCCTCGAAACCCTTGAGCTTCGGCAGGCCATTCAGTTCGCCCTCCGGCGTCACCACCACATTGCGGGTGTCCAGCCGGCGCAGCAACTGGGGCGTCGGCTCGCAGGCCACGACCTCGCCGCGGTTCATGATGGCGATGGTGTCGCAGAGCTCCTGCGCCTCTTCCAGATAGTGGGTGGTCAAGAGGATGGTCACGCCCTCGGCGTTGAGGCGGCGGACGTATTCCCACAGCTGGCGGCGCAGCTCGACGTCGACGCCCGCCGTCGGTTCGTCGAGGATAAGGATCGGCGGATTATGCACCAGGGCCTTGGCCACCATCAGTCGCCGCTTCATGCCGCCGGACAGGGCGCGGACATAGGCGTGGGCCTTGTCGCTGAGGCCGAGGGCGGCGAGCAGTTCGTCGGAGCGACGCTCGTTCGCGGGCACCCCGTAGAAGCCGGCCTGGACCTCCAACGCCTCGCGCGGGGTGAAGAAGACGTCCGCGACGATCTCCTGGGGGACGACGCCGAGGGCGGCGCGTGCGTCGCGCGGCTGTTTGTCGATGTCGCGGCCCCAGATTTCGGCCGTGCCGCCGGTCTTGTTGACGACGCCCGCCAGGATGTTGATCAGGGTCGACTTGCCCGCGCCATTGGGGCCCAGCAGGCCGAACATCGAACCGCGCGGAATCACCAGGTCGACGCCGCGCAGGGCGGTCTTGGGCGGCGCCTTTTTCGAACCCGCATAGGTCTTTTCCAGACCCCTGACCTCAATGGCGTTGACGGGCAGGACGGCGGATTCGGACATGCGGGGGCTTTCGATCGGAGACGCGCCTAGGTAGGCCCGCCATCGCCGCCCGCCAAGGCCCCGCCAGCCGCGGCGGCTTCCTTTGTCAATGACGCTTGACACCCGGGCGTCGTATGTCTAGGATCCTTGTCATTATGAACAGTTCGCTTGACGGAGCTTTGCGATGAGCCGCACCAAGATGATCGGCTGGACGGCCTTCGCCTTCTGCCTCCTCGGCTATGGGGTCTTCACCGCCGTGGTGGTGCTGAACCGGATGGGAGAAATGCCGATGCGGGAGTCGCTGCTGATCGGCGGACCCGCCGCGGTGGTCGGCGAGATCGGCCTGTGGGTCGCCGCCGGGTGCCTGGGCTGGTCTCTGTTCCGCAAGCGCAAGGCCTTCTTCGACCGGGTCTTCCGCCGCACCCAGACCGTTTGACGGCAGGGGCGGGGGCTTCTAGGGAGTCGGCCGTCTCTCGCCGCCACCAGACAGGGTCCGCCCATGCCGCCGCGCCACGCCGATGCGATCATTCCGCCGCCGGAAGCCATCGTGGTTTCGACCAAACGGGTGGCCTGCGACGGCGGCGGCGGGGCCCTGGGCCATCCGCTGGTCTATATGGACATGGGCGGCGACGACTTCGTCGAATGCGCCTATTGCGACCGCCGCTTTGTGCTGGACGCCCATCCCGAGCCCGAGAACGAATACCTCAGCCCCGCCGCCCGGGCGCCCGAGGCGCACTGAGTCCGTCAACTCGGGAATCGTCAGGCGACCTTGACGCCCTTCCAGAAGGCGACCCGGCCCGCGATCTCCGCGGCCGCCGGCTTTGGCTCGGCATAGTACCAGGCGGCGTCCGTGTTCTCGGCCCCGCCCGCCTCGACGGAATAGTATTCCGCCGTGCCCTTCCACGGGCACAGGCTCTTGGTCGGCGACGGGGTCAGGACGCCCGGCCGCACCGAGTTGAGGGGGAAGTAGTGGTTTCCCTCGACCACCACCGTGTCGTCGCTTTCGGCGATCGTCTCGCCGTTCCAGATCGCCTTGACCATGGGTGTCTCCTTGCATCCGAAAGATGGGGAGTCCCGCGCGGCGCGCCAGCACGGTCGACCGTTATTCAGTCCACGGCCGGCGGCGCGGGCATCAGGTCGCCGAAGGGCGCGGCGTCAGCCAGGGCCCTGACGAAGGAGGGCCGCGCCATCAACCGGCCGTGCCAGGCCCTCAAAAGCGGCCGGTCGCCGAACGGGACCAGCCGTCGGGCATAGGTCAGGATCGGCGCGGCGGCGCAGTCCGCAACGGTGAAGGTCTCGCCCGCGCCCCAGGTCCGCCCGTCCGACAGCCGCTGTTCTAACCAGTCCCAGGCCCCGGCCAGCACCGCTTCGTCCTGGGCGTCGCCAAAGGGGTCTTCGTTTCCCGCCGGCCGGAATTTCCGGGGGATGATGCGGTTCATCGGCCCGCCAACATAGGTGTCGACCATCCGGTCCACGAGCCGCGCTTCCAGCGCCGCCTCGGAGTCGTCCGGGATCAATCGGCCTCCGCCGGCCAGCTGGTCCAGATATTCGATGACGATGCTGGACTCATAGAGGGTCCGTCCGGCGGCCCTGTCCACCAGGGCCGGCATCTTGGCGAACGGCGACAGGGCCCGGAACTCGGCCATGACCGCCGCGTTTCCGGCCTCGACCAAGCACTGCTCGAACGGCAGGTCGAGCTCATACAGGGCGACCGAGGCCTTCTGACCATAGGCGGAATAGGGGTGGGACCAGAGGACGAGTCTCACAGTTCGACCTTTCTCACAATTTTGAGATGGGTGGCGCGTTCCCCGGCGGTGGTTTCCGTGAGCTGATAGCCGGACGCCGACAGGTCAAGCCCCTGCCAGAGCGGCTCGCCTGCGCCGAGCAGGACAGGCGATACGGCGATGTGCAGTTCGTCGATCGCGCCGGCGCGCAGATATTGCCGGATCGTTTCTGCGCCGCCGCCGATGCGCACATCGAGAGCTCCTGCGGCCGAGCGAGCCCGCTCGAGCGCCAGGCCGGCGCCCTCGGTGATGAAGTGAAAGGTTGTCCCGCCCTTCATCTCCAGCGGTGGGCGCGGATGATGCGTCAGGACGAAGACGGGGCAGCGATAGGGCGGCTCCTCGCCCCACCAGCCCTCCCAACCATCGTCTGGCCAGGGGCCGCGTGAGTGGGCGAACATATTGCGGCCGATGATCCAGGCCCCGATCCCCTCCATGCCGCGTCGGGCGAATCCCTCGTCCACGCCGGTCTCGCCCTGGCCCCTGCCATACATCTTCTGAAAGGTCGCGGTCGGGAAGAACCACTCGTGCAGGCGTTCGCCGCCCAGGCCGAGCGGGCTCTGAAGGGATTGATCCGGCCCGGCGCCGAAGCCGTCGACCGAGACGGCGTAGGAGGAGACGCGAACCTTGCCGGTCATCCATGGGTCTCCAGTTCGCGGGCGAGGTTCTCGAACATCGCGGCGCAGCCGCCCTCGCGCAGAGGGATGTGGGCCGCGCCGTCCTCGCCGAAATAGGCGCCCTGTTCGGTATAGGTCAGCCGCGTTCCGCCCTCGTCCGGCGCCAGTTCGATCGTCGCGAGCGAGGCCGAGATCCGGCGCCGTTCGTTCCCGACCTCGCTGCCCATGACGTAGCTGAGGATGATCCGCCGGTTCTCGACGATGTCCAGAAACCGGGTGTCGTTGAAACCGACATCCCGCTCTTCACTGCCGAACCGGTAGCGACCCCCGCCCCGGCCGCCGACGCGGAAATCGTGGGTCCATTCGTAGATCGTCGCCCCCGGCGCTTCCGCGAACCAACGCCGAAAGGCGACAGGGTCGGCATAGGCCTGGAAGACGCGTTGGGGCGAGGCGTCATAGCGGCGCTCGACCGTGAACATGCCATGGGCGAGTTTGGCCGTCATTGACCGCGCTCCGTTTCGGGCTTGTGGGCCTCGAGGAAGGCGCCGAGGCGATCGAGACCGGCCTCCGCGGACCGACGGCGCTCGTTGATCCAGCGTTCAGCGGCGCGAAGCGCCGGGGCTTCGACGCGGCAGGTCCGGACCCGGCCGACCTTTTCCGACGCCACCAGACCCGCGGCTTCCAGTATCCTGAGATGCTGGACCACGGCCGACATCGACATCGGAAAGGGTTCGGCCAATTCGGTGACCGACGCCGGTCCATGTGACAGCCTTTCCACCATGGCCCGACGGGTCGGGTCGGACAGGGCCTGGAAAGACAGGTCGAGCGCTGACTGATGCTGAAGCATTCGCTTCACTATCAGCGAGCATGGGCGGTCGCAACCCCTCGTTAAGCGACCGGGCGCACCCTCACGACCGCCCCCATGCGGAAGACGCGCCATGTCGACCATCCAGACCAACAGCTATCGCCGGCAACGGGACCATTTCGAGCCCCAGGACACCGATCCGCACGAGCAGCGCCGCCTGCGCGGCCTGCTGGAGCAGATCGACTATTCCGCCTTCGTGGCCAATCGCGAGGTCATCGGCCAGATGCTGCCGAAGGTGGACGCGCCGATGTTCCAGAGGCTGGCGGTGCTGACCGCCACCGCCCGCGCGAAATGGGTGTCCGAAAGCCTGCGGCAGTCCGAGTCGGGCGCGCCGTCGACCGCGGACCAGATCGCCCGCCTGACCTCGGCCCGCACCGCCTATGAGGAACTGGCCGAGGCCTATGAGGGCCTGCGCCGCATGGTCGAGCGCGGCTACGTCACCATCCGCTAGCCGATCGGCTGCGGGCGGGTCGTGATCGGCGCGTCGGGATCGGTCGGCGGACGCTCGGCCGCCGTCGGCGCCGGGGCGGGCGCCGGGGCGGGCGCCGGGGCGATCACCACGACAGGCGCCGGGGCGGCCGGCGGCGGCGCAAC
>JBKBQO010000011.1:0-81913 GCA_046292645.1 Brevundimonas sp. | reverse complement strand
GCCCGCGCCGCCGGCGCCCAAGCCCCGCCGCGCCGCGGCCCGTCCCACGCCGCGTCCGCGCCCCGCCCTCGAGCTGGAGGACGGTCCTGACGTGCTCGATCCGGCCCCGCCCTGGGAAGCGCCCACCCCCGCCGCCCCGGCCCCCGTCCGCGACCCGCCCGAGCCCCGGGTCGCCGCCGCCAAGGCGCCGAAACCGCGCCGCGAGGCCGATGACAGCCAGGCCGCCTTCGATTTCGTCCGCCCCGACACCGGCTTCGCCCTGCCGCCCCTGTCGATGCTGACCAAGCCGGCCAAGCGCGTCGCCTCGGTCGACGAGGAGGCGCTGAAACAGAACGCCAAGATGCTGGAAGGCGTACTGCAGGAGTTCGGCGTTCGCGGCGTCATCGACCAGATCCGCCCCGGCCCGGTGGTCACCCTGTACGAGCTGGTCCCCGCCCCCGGGGTGAAACACGGCCGCGTCGTCGCCCTGTCCGACGACATCGCCCGCTCGATGAGCGCCCGCGCCTGCCGCATCAGCGTCGTGCCGGGCCGCAACGCCATCGGCATCGAACTGCCCAACGCCAAGCGCGAGACCGTCTATCTGCGCGATCTGCTGGCCTCGACCGAATACGACAAGCCCGCGCATCTGCTGCCGCTGGCCTTGGGCGAGACCATCGGCGGCGAGCCCTATGTCGCCGACCTGGCCCGCATGCCCCACCTGCTGATCGCCGGCACCACCGGCTCGGGCAAGTCGGTCGGGGTCAACGCCATGATCCTGTCGATCCTCTACCGGCATAGCCCCGCCGAGTGCCGCTTCATCATGATCGACCCCAAGATGCTGGAGCTGTCGGTCTATGACGGCATCCCGCACCTGCTGGCCCCGGTCGTCACTGATCCCAAGAAGGCCGTCGTCGCCCTGAAATGGACCGTGCGCGAGATGGAGGACCGCTATCGGCGGATGTCCAAGCTCGGCGTGCGCAACATCGCCAGCTACAACGAGCGCGCCCGCGAGGCCGTGGCCAAGGGCGAGCATTTCGAACGCACCGTCCAGACCGGCTTCGACGACCAGGGCCGCCCCGTCTACGAATCCGAGAAGATCCGCCCCGAACCCCTGCCCTTCCTCGTCGTCGTCATGGACGAGATGGCCGATCTGATGCTGGTCGCGGGCAAGGATGTGGAAGGCGCCGTCCAGCGTCTGGCCCAGATGGCCCGCGCCGCCGGCATCCACCTGATCATGGCCACCCAACGGCCCTCGGTCGACGTCATCACCGGCACCATCAAGGCGAATTTCCCGACCCGGATCAGCTTCCAGGTCACCTCCAAGATCGACAGCCGCACCATCCTGGGCGAACAGGGCGGCGAGCAGCTGCTGGGCCAGGGCGACATGCTCTACATGGCCGGCGGCGGCCGCATCACCCGCCTGCACGGCCCGTTCGTGACCGACCAGGAAGTCGATGAGGTCTGCAAACACCTGCGCGCCCAGGCCGAGCCCGATTATCTGGACCTGATCACCGACGATCCGGACGGCGACGGCGACGCCGCCTTCGGCGACGAAGGCGGGGGCTCCGGCGACGACCTGTACGACCGCGCCGTGGCCGTGGTCACCCGCGACCGCAAGGCCTCGACCAGCTATATCCAGCGTCGGCTGCAGATCGGCTACAACCGCGCCGCCTCACTGATCGAGCGGATGGAGCAGGAGGGCGTGGTCAGTCCGGCCAACCACGCCGGCAAGCGCGACATCCTCGCCGGCCCGCCGCCAACCTAGCAGTCCGCGGCCGCCTAACGGTTTGATGGCCCGGGACTTGTCATTTTTTTCGGGCTTTATTTCTGGCGCCCTTCCAGGCCGGGTTATCATGGGCGGTCACAGGCCGTGCGCCGGGAAGGGGAGAACCAGATGTCCAAAGTGTCCGAAGTGTCCCACGAATTTTCGCCGGACACCGGACACTTCGGCGCAACGCCGGTCCGCCGTCGGCGTTTGATCCAGCCGGCGCCCGCCGGCCGGAACCTGAACGGGGCTTCATCGCAGCGCCGGAATATGGTCAGGCTCGGGCCATGCCCCCGCCTTTCGGGCTCCGCATGACGGCATGACCAACACCCATCCCGAACGGGAGAAGACCCTGATGACTGTTTCACGCCCCCATCCTTCGCGTAGAGCGTTCGCCTTCGGAACCGCCGCCCTGGCGGCCGTCGCCGCCCTGCCCGCCTCCGCCCAGACCAATCTGTCGGCCGAGGACCGCGCTGTCCTGGCCCAGGCCCAGACCTATCTGCAGGGGCTGACCTCGGCCCAGGGCAATTTCGTCGAAACCTCGGGGGCGCAGCGCCGCGAGGGCCGCTTCTACCTGCAGCGCCCGGGCAAGATGCGGTTCGAATACACCACCCCGGCCGGCCTGCTGGTCGTGTCCGACGGCTCCAACGTCAAACGCTACGACCCGCGCCTGAACGTCTTCCGTCAGGTGCCGCTGGGACAGACCCCGCTGTCGACCTTCCTCGCCCGCAACGTCCGCTTCGACCAGGGCGTGCGGATCGACCGGGTCACCCGCATGGACTCCGGCGCCTTCGCCATCATCGCCCGCGACGCCCGGCGTCCGAACGAGGGCTCGGTGATCCTGTCCTTCGCCGGCAACCCGATCCGCCTGCATGAATGGACCATCCGCGACGCCCAGGGCGGCAGCACCCGGACCCAGCTGACCTCCCTGACGCCGGCTCCCAATCTGGCCGCCAGCCTGTTTCAGCTCCGCGACCCGACCCAACGCCCGCGTCGCAACTAGGTCAGGCTTCACGGTTGACTTTTTTCGCGGGTCGTGTCTTTTAGAACACAGTTCGGCGGGAGCCGATCTGAGCCGCTCCGGACTTCATCCCCTTCCCGGCGGCGAGAGAAACGAAACTTCCAGCGCCCGGTCCCCGACCGGGCGCTTTTTTCTCGCGCGTCCTTCTCGCGCTACCACTCGCCGCGCGGCGGCTCGCTGCTTGAGCGCGGCGCTTGCGCCCAGGGCGCGTCGGGTCGAGAAGGCGGAGCCTTCTGACCGCGCCCCGAAAAAAATGCTTCGCATCGCCACCTGGAACATCAACTCCGTCCGCCTGCGCATCGACCAGGTCGCCCGCTTCGTCGCCGAGAGCGGGACCGACATCCTGTGCCTGCAGGAGATCAAATGCCTTGAGGACCAGTTCCCCCGCGCCGCCTTCGAGGCCATGGGCCTGCCCCATCTGAAGATCGGCGGCCAGAAGGGCTGGCACGGCGTCGCCATCGCCAGCCGCAAGCCGATCGCCGACGCCCCCGCCCTCGATGTCTGTCGTGAGCGCCACGCGCGCTGTTGCGGGGTGGTGGTCGACGGGGTCGAGGTGCAGAATTTCTACATTCCCGCCGGCGGCGACACGCCGGACCGCGCGCTGAACCCCAAATTCGATCACAAGATGGACTTCTACGAACGCCTCACCGCCGAGATGGCCGGGCGCGACCGCCAGCGGCCGCTGGTGCTGGCGGGTGATTTCAACATCGCCCCCGGGGAGAACGACGTCTGGAACCACCGCTACATGTCGAAGATCGTCAGCCACACCCCGCTAGAGGTCGAGACCCTGCGCCGGCTCCAGGCCGCGGGCGGCTTCTGCGACGTGGTCCGCGACCAGATCCCCGAGCCGACCAAGCTGGCCAGCTGGTGGAGCTATCGCGCCGCCGACTTCCGCAAGTCCAACCGCGGCCTGCGGCTCGACCACCTGTGGACCTCGCCCGGCCTGACGCCCGCCGTCGCGCCCGGCAGCGCCCGCATCCATGATGCGGTCCGCGAATGGACCCAGCCCAGCGACCACGCTCCGGTGACGATGGATCTGAACCTCTAGAAGGGGAAGAAGATCGGGATGGCGATCATCGCCGCCACCCAGGTCACAAGGTTCAGCGGCACCCCGACCCGCACGAAATCCATGTAGCTGTAGCCCCCCATCTGGAACACCAGAACATTGGTCTGGTAGCCGAACGGGGTCGCGAAGGCGGCCGAGGCGGCCATCATCACCCCCACCAGGAACGGCCGGGCGTCGACGCCCAGACTGGCGGCGAGGGCGACGGCGACAGGGGTGATCAGGACCGCGACGGCGGCGTTCGACAGAAGCTCGGTTGCGAACAGGGTGACGCCGTACAGGATGATCAGCGCCCCCAGCGGGCCCAGCGGCCGGATGGCGTCGATCAGCAGCTCCGCCCCCTGGCCGGCCAGGCCGGTGATCTCGATCGCCAGACCGACCACCACCATGCCGGCGATCAGCAGCAGAACCTCGGGCCGGAGCCCGGCATAGGCCTCGTCCGGGCTGATCACCCGAAGCAGGATCAGGACCACCGCCCCGGCGAAGGCCGAGGCCGCGATCGGCGCGAAGCCGAGGCCCGCGGCGGCGATGACGGCGACGAACACCCCCAGGGCCAGGGCCGCTCGCCGGGCGTCGAACGGTCGGTCGGCCGCGGCGAACAGAGCCGCGTCGCCGAGTTGTCCGTCGCCGGTCTGCACCTGGGGCTGGACCGCGCCGGGACCGTCCTCGCCCCGGTTCAGCAGCCGCCCGCCGAGAAGATACAGGTACAGGCCGCCGAACACGGCGATCACCAGCGCCACCGGGGTGATCTCGAACAGGGAAAACACCGGCTGGCCGGCGTTGCGCGCCATGTCATTGACCAGAAGATTGGTCGAGGTCCCGATCAGGGTGCAGGCCCCGCCCATGATGGTCACATAGCTGAGCGGGATCAGGAACCGCTTCGGCGACAGGTTCATGCCCAGCGCCACATCCTTCACCACCGGGGCCGCCAGCACGACGATCGGGGTGTTGTTGAGGAAGGCGGAGGCTCCGCCGCACAGGACGATCACCATCCACAGGCCCAGCGCCCCGAGACGCGCGCACAGCCTGCTGGCCTGGCGGATCAGCAGGCCCAGCAGGCCGGAGAGCTCGATCGCATAGGCGATGACGAACAGGCTGGCGAGGGCGATGACCGCGGGGCTGGCGAAGGCCCCCTGGACCTCCACGGGGCGGATCACGCCCAGCAGCAGCAGGGCCGCCGCCCCCGACAGGGCGACGACGTCCGACCGCACCTTGCCGTGGATCAGAACCGCGACGACAGCGGTGAGGACAACCAGCGCGGCGATCTGATCGAAGCTCATACCGCCTGAAGACCCGCCGACGCCCGCCGCGTCAATGCCCTTGGCCCGAATGCGGTCGCGCCGGTTGTGTGCTAGGGTGCTGTCATGCCCGGACTTTTTTCCACCGTCCCGCGCCCGGTCGCGGTCCTGACCACCATTGTCGCCGCCCTGTTCCTGAGCCAGTGCGACCGGGAGACGCCCGAGCCGGTCGACGCGGCGCCGATCCCGGCCGATCCCGGTTCCGTAGCGCCTGAAATCGTCGTCGCGACGACCCTGAACCGGGCCAGCCTCCTGGCCGCCACGTCCCGCGCCGCCGCCGCCTATGCCGCCGGCGAGCCGATGGAGGGCGCGGACGCCCTGGTCGGACGGCGCTTCTCCATTCGGGTTCCGTTCGGCTGCAACGGCCCCCAGCCCACCCCGGCGGAGGCCGCGGGCGACGGACTGGCCCGGTGGGCCTGGGGCCCGGAGAACGAGACCATCCAGCTGAGCCTCACCCCCGGCGACTGGCTGAACACGGCCCTGATCGCCGGCCCGGCGGGCGAATCGGACTGGGAGACGGTCGAGGGCTTCTGGATCCCCCGTCCGTGGATGATCGGGACCGAATGCTCGGCCGTCCGCGCCGATCCGCTTCAGAGCGGCGACCGCTCGCCCTCGCCCCAGACCGTCGGGCTCGCCGCGGTCTTCGGCGCCGACGAGTCGCGCGTCGGGCGCCGGAACGGGCGGGCCTATGCCTTCACCATCCGGCCGACGGGGGATACGCCCCTCGAGGCCCCCACAGGCGGCTATCGCGTCGTGCTGGAGGGCCGGCTGGCCAGCTTCCCGGACGGGCGCGCGATCCGTTGCCGGGCGTCTAGCCCGGACCAGCGGCCGGTGTGCATCGCCGCGATCCGGCTGGACCGCGTCGCCTTCACCAGCGCGGACGGCAGCGTCCTGCTCAGCGAGTGGCGTCCCGGCTAGGGCTGGAGCCGGTACCCGCCCGCATCGGTCAGCAGCAGCCGCGCCTGGCCCGGCTCGGGCTCGATCTTCTGGCGCAGGCGGTAGATGTGGGTTTCCAGCGTATGGGTCGTGACCCCGGCGTTGTAGCCCCAGACCTCGGTCAGCAGTTCCTCGCGCGACACGGCCTTGGCCCTGGCGCGATACAGGTATTTGAGGATGCTGGTTTCCTTCTCGGTCAGCCGCACCTTCCGGGCCTTGTCGTCGATCAGCACCTTGGCCGCTGGCCGGAACTCATACGGACCGATGCGGAAGACGGCGTCCTCGGACTGTTCGTGGCTGCGGAGATGGGCCCGGATCCGCGCCAGCAGGACGGCGAAGCGGAAGGGTTTGGTGACATAGTCATTGGCCCCCGCCTCCAGCCCCAGAACGGTGTCGGAATCGGACGACTGGCCGGTCAGCATGATGATCGGGGTCGAGACCCCGTCCTTGCGCAGCAGGCGGCAGGCCTCGCGCCCGTCCATGTCCGGCAGGTCGACGTCCAGCAGAATCAGGTCGGCGCGGACCTCGCGGCCCATGCGCACCCCTTCGGCCGCGGTCGAGGCCTGGACCGGCCGGAAGGCCTCGTGCAACGCCAGCTGCTCGGCGAGGGCCTCGCGCAGGTCGTTGTCGTCGTCGATGATCAATATGGTCTTGGGCGTGGGCATGCGGGCCAGAATGGAGAGCGTTGCCCGTTCCGCCAAGGGTTTGAGCCCAAGCGGAGCGGTTTTTCAGTCACTAGAGGGGGTTTGGGGGCTGTTTCGTTCCCCGAACAGCGACGAACCGACGCGGACATGGGTCGCGCCGAATCGGATGGCGGTCTCGAAATCGCCGCTCATGCCCATGGACAGGGTCTTCAGCCCATGCCGTCGGGCCAGTTTGCGCAGCAGGGCGAAATGCGGCCCCGGCGCCTCCTCGGCGGGGGGGATGCACATCAGCCCTTCGACGACCAGGCCGGCGTCGAGGGCGTGACGGATCAGCGCATCGGCGTCGGCGGGCGCCACCCCGGCTTTCTGGGGCTCCTCGCCGGTGTTGACCTGGACCAGGACGCGCACCGGCCGGCCGGCCTTCAGACCGGCGGCGGCGAGGGCGTCGACCAGCTTCGGACGGTCCAGGGTCTCGATCACATCGAACAGGGCGACGGCGTCGGCGGCCTTGTTCGACTGCAGCGGCCCGATCAGCCGGAGTTCCAGCCCGGGGACGGTCTGCCGATGGCCATTCCAGCGCTCGGCGGCTTCCTGCACCCGGTTTTCGCCGAACACCCGCTGCCCGGACGCCAGCGCCGCATCGATCGCCTCGGGGGGCTGCGTCTTGGTCACGGCAATCAGGGTCACGCCGTCCGGAGACCGACCCGCGTCGCGACAGGCGTCGGCGATCCGCCGCCGGACGGCTTCGATCCGCTCCCGAACGGCGCTGGACGACGGGACGGGTTCGTCGGAAGAGGAGGTCATGAACCGGACCGATGCGGACATTCTGTGGGACGTGGCCCGCGTCCTCGCACGGGACGTCGCCAAAGTCAGCCTCGCGGCGGGTCGACCCGCGCCGGACCTGCCGCCGATGCTGTTCTTCACCGATCCGGACCGGACGCCGCGCCCGTGGCAGACTGCGGCCCGGCTGCCGCCCGGCGCCGGCGTGGTCTTCCGCCATTTCGGCCGACCCGATGCAGCCGGGACCGCCCGGCGCCTGCGCGAGGTCACCGCGGAGCGGGGTGTCCTGCTGTTGATCGGCCTCGACGCCGCCCTGGCCGAGGCCGTCGGCGCGGACGGCGTCCACCTGCCCGAACGGTCTCTCGACGAGGCCGCTCGCCTCAAGGCGGCCCGGCCGGACTGGCGGGTTACCGGGGCCCTTCATTCACATCACCGGCCGACGCCGCCCGGACTGGACGCTCTGGTCGTCTCGCCGGTGTTTCCGGCCGGCGGCGCCTCGGCGGCCCGTTCCGCCCTGGGGGTCGACGCCCTCTCGCGCTGGATCCGGGCCGCCCCCCTGCCGGTCTATGCCCTCGGCGGCGTCGACCGCGACACGGCGCCCGGCCTGATCGGATCGGGGGCGTGCGGATTGGCGGCGGTGTCGGCGATTCAGGCCGCCTTCGGCCCGATCTAGAAGCGGAAGATCGATTCCAGCCGGAAGCGCGGGGCGGCGCGGCGGTCGGTCTGGGGGGCCCGGGCCGGATCGCTCTCGGGCTCCGCCAGGCCGGCGGCGGCGCCGACGCGCAGCCGCGGGTTGACGCGGTAATAGGCGCCGGCCTCGACGTCGCCGAGATTGCTCTCGCGGCCGACGGGCTGATTCAGGTTGAGGTCCAGACCCCAGCGACCGCGTTCGGTGAAGCGCAGGCGTGAGGAGCCGGGCTGGGCCGCCGCAGCGCGGGCGGCGGCGGCGTCGCTGAGCGAGACGGTCGGCGTGCGGGCGCGCGCGTTCGCCGCCTGGGCCGAGGCGACGTCAGCCGCGGCCAGCAGGGCGAACCCCGCGGCCAGGCTGGCGATCAAGGCGCCGGTCTTGCGCGTCATGCAACGCATTGTCTGCCCTTCATCACGCGGCGGCGGCCGCCGCGATCCCCAGCACCTAGCCACCGGCGGATCGTTCGGTCAACGGAACGGCGCGCGCTGAATTCGGTTCACGGCGACTCTGGAAGACTCCTGTGGCGCGAGCGTCACGGGAATCGGGCGGCGGCCCCGATCCGCCCGCCCCGGGTCGTCCGCGGCCGGAATGCGTCTTCGCCTTGTCATGGCCCCTTTTCGCCGTGTTATAGAGCGACGCTTCGGCTCGGCCCGTATAGGGAGAGTCAGCGCGTGCGTTGGAACGGTCCTCTGCACGTCTCGATCGAATGGAGAAGTCTCGATGGTGCTGGTTCGCGGCGCAGCGGTCGCCCTGATCGCCTCGGGTCTGATGTTGGGCGGCTGCGGCGGGCTTCCGGGTCTGGGCGGCGGCGGGCGTCAGGCGACGCCGGCCGAAGCGGGCATCGGCGTCAACGCCTATCTGTGGCGCGCCACGCTCGACACCCTCAGCTTCATGCCCCTGGCCAATGCGGATCCCTGGGGCGGGGTTATCAACTATGGCTGGTACAGCGACCCCCAGACGCCGAACGAGCGTTTCAAGGCGACCGTCTTCATCCTCGACCGCCGGCTGCGCGCCGACGCCCTGAACGTCAGCATCACCAAACAGGTGCTGCGCGCCGGCTGCACGCCCAATCCGGCCGATGCCGACGCCGAGGCCGACAGCGCCGGCTGCTGGGTGGGCGCGCGGGTCGCGGCCCAGACCGAGACCGACCTGGAGAACGCCATCCTGACCAAGGCGCGCCAGCTCAACCTTTCGAACGCCGGCTGATCCACCCTCCCATCCCCAGCCTCCGTCGGGCCTGTTCCTGAAGGAGCAGCCTGAAAGACTCCCGTGACCAGGACACCGGTTCGTTACGAGCCCAAGACCGCCGAACCCCGTCAGCAGGCGCGCTGGACGGCCGCCGACGCCTTCCGCATGCCGACCGAGGGCACGGGCCGGCCGAAATACTATGTGCTGGAGATGTTCCCCTATCCGTCGGGGGCGATCCACATGGGCCACGCCCGCAACTACGTCATGGGCGACGTGGTGGCACGGTCGAAGCGGGCGCAGGGGTTCGACGTCCTGCACCCCATGGGCTGGGACGCCTTCGGCCTTCCGGCCGAGAACGCCGCCATCGAACGCGGCGTCCACCCGGGCGACTGGACCCGGTCCAACATCGCCGCCATGCGCGACCAGCTGAAGCTGCTGGGCCTGTCGCTGGACTGGAGCCGCGAATTCGCCACCTGCGACCCCGACTATTACGGCAAGCAGCAGGCCTGGTTCCTGGAGCTGTTCCGGCGCGGCCTGGTCTATCGCAAGGATTCGGTCGTCAATTGGGACCCGGTCGACAACACCGTCCTGGCCAATGAGCAGGTCGTGGACGGCCGCGGCTGGCGCTCGGGCGCCGTGGTCGAGAAGCGCAAGCTGAACCAGTGGTTCCTGCGCATCACCGACTACGCCGACGAGCTGATCGAGGGGCTGAAGGAACTGGAAGGCCGCTGGCCCGACAAGGTCCGGCTGATGCAGGAGAACTGGATCGGCCGGTCGAAGGGCTTGCAGATGACCTGGGCCTGGGCCGGATCGGCGCCAACCACCGCGCCCGACGGGCTCGAGATCTACACCACCCGGCCCGACACCCTGTTCGGGGCCAGTTTCATGGGCATAGCGGCGGACCACCCCGTGGCCCGCGAACTCGCCGCGACCGATCCCGCCGCCGCCGCCTTCGTCGCCGAATGCCGCAAGGGCGGCTCGACCCAGGCCGAGATCGAACAGGCCGAAAAGATCGGCTTCGACACCGGCCTGAAGGTCATCCATCCCTTCGACGGCCGCGAGGTCACCGTCTGGATCGCCAACTTCATCCTGTCGGAATACGGCACGGGCGCGATCTTCGGCTGCCCGGCCCACGACCAGCGCGACCTCGACTTCGCCCGCAAATACGCCCTCCCCGTCGTCCCGGTCGTGAGACCGGACGGCGGAGGCGATGATTTCAACGTCGAGACCGAGGCCTACGTCGGCCCGGGCCGGCTGTTCAACTCCGACTTCCTGAACGGACTCGGGATCGAGGCGGCCAAGGCCGAGGCCATTCGCCGGATTGAGGCCGCCGGCGCCGGCCAGGGCGCGACCATCTATCGCCTGCGCGACTGGGGCGTCAGCCGCCAGCGCTACTGGGGATGTCCCATCCCCGTGATCCACTGCGCCGCCTGTGGTCCCGTCGGCGTGCCCGCCGACCAGTTGCCGGTCGAACTGCCGAAGGACGTGACCTTCGATACGCCGGGCAATCCCCTGGACCGCCACCCGACCTGGAAGCATGTCGCCTGCCCCTCCTGCGGCGGCGCGGCGGTGCGCGAGACCGACACCCTCGACACCTTCGTCGACTCCAGCTGGTATTTCGCCCGCTTCACCGATCCGACGGCGGCCGAGCCGATCTCGCGCGCCGCGGCGGATAAATGGCTGCCGGTGGACCAGTATATCGGCGGGGTCGAGCACGCCGTTCTGCACCTCCTCTACGCCCGCTTCATCAGCCGCGCCCTCTCGGACGCCGGCCTGATGTCGATCAAGGAGCCGTTCGCGGGCCTGTTCACCCAGGGGATGGTCGTCCACGAGACCTACAAGTCCCGGAACGGCAACTGGCTGTCACCCGACCAGGTCGAGAAGCGGAACGGCCAGTGGGTGGACCGCGAGCTCGGCCAGCCGGTCATCGTCGGCGACATCGAGAAGATGTCCAAGTCGAAGAAGAACGTCGTCGCCCCGCAGGAGATCGTCGAGGCCTATGGCGTCGACGCGGGCCGGCTGTTCGTCCTGTCCGACAGCCCGCCCGAGCGTGATGTGCAATGGACCCCCGGCGGCGTCGAGGGCGCCAGCCGCTTCGTACAGCGCGTCTGGACCGAGGTCGACGGCTTCGATCCCGACGCCCCCGCCCATGAGTCCGACGCCGGCCTGATCCGCGAGACCCACAAGGCGATCAAGGCCGTGTCCGAAGGCGTCGGCGGCTTCCGCTTCAACTCGGCCATCGCCAAGCTCTACGCCTTCGTCGCCACCGTCCGGGACCACGGCTCCGCGGGCGGGGCCGCCCGGCGCGAGGCCCTGTCGGCCCTGATCCGGCTGATCGCCCCCTTCACCCCCCACCTGGCCGAGGAGTGCTGGACGAGGCTGGGCGAAGAGGGGATGGTGCTGGACGCGCCCTGGCCGGAATTCGATCCGGCCCTGGCGGCCGACGACGAAGTCACCCTGCCGATCCAGGTCAACGGCAAGCGCCGCGGCGAGATCCGCGTCGCCCGTGGGCTGGAGCCGGCCGAGGTCGAGGCGATCGTCATGGCCGATCCGGAGGTGCTGGCGCGGCTGGAGGGTCAGACGGTGAGAAAGATCGTGGTGGTCAAGGATCGCATCGTTAATCTGGTGGTCGGCTGATGGGCCGCCTCGCCCTCGCCTTTGTCGCGCTGGCGGGACTTTCGGCCTGCGGCTTCACCCCCCTGTATGGCGAGGCCGGGGTTGGCTCTTCCTTGTCGCGCATCGCCGTGACCACCCAGGACGACCGCCTCGGCTACCGGGTGCGCGAACAGCTGGAAGACGCCTTGGGCCGCGACGGCGGCCAGGCTCCGCTGTGGCGGCTGGAGACGGCCCTCGAACAGTCCCGGCGGCCGCTGGGGCGGCGCATCGACGACACCGCCACCCGCTATGAACTGACTGTGCGCGGGGCCTGGACCCTGACCCAGGTGTCGGGCGGCGCGGCCGTTTCGGGCGTCGAGACCGTGACCACCACCTATGCCGCGGCCGACCAGCCCTATGCCGCCATCGCCGCCCAGCAGGACGGCGAGGAGCGCGCCGCCGCCGAGCTGGCCCGTCTGATCCGTCTGGAACTGATGCGGGCCCTGTCGACCCGGCCATGATCCGATGATCCTGGCCAAACGCCCCGAGGTCGACCGCTTCCTGAAATCGCCGGACCGCGGCGTCCGCGCCGCCGTCATCCACGGCAAGGACCGCTCGGGCGTCGGCGAGCGCGCCGAGATCCTGTGCCGGGCGATCACGCCCGACCTCAACGACCCCTTCAACGTCACCGTCCTGACCGACAGCGACATCGACGGCGACGCAGCCCGACTGGAGGAGGCCCTGACCGCCCTGTCCATGATCGGCGGCCGGCGGCTGGTCCGGGTCCGGCTGGGATCCGAGAAGGCGTCGATCGACAAACAGCTGGCCGCCGCGCTCAAGGTCCATGCCGAGGGCGGCTACAATCCCGACGCCATGCTGGTGATCGAGGCCGGGGCCCTGGGCCGGGACTCCGCCCTGCGCAAGGCCGCCGAGGCGGCCTCGGGCGCGGTCGGCATCGCCTGCTATGAGGACGAAACCGGCGATGTGGCGCGGATGACGCGCGAGGCCCTGGCGGCCGACAAGGTCGGCCTGACCGGCGACGCCCTGGACAGGTTCGTCAGCCGCCTGCCGCGCGAACGCGGGCTGATGCGGCAGGAGATCGAGCGCCTGGCCCTCTATATCGGGCCTGGCTCCGGCAAGACCATCGATGTGGCCGAGCTGGAGGCGCATCTGGGGGTCGAGGCCGACGCCTCGTTGCAGGACGCGGCCCTCCAGGCCTTCGGCGGCCGCCCCGCCCCCGCCCAGTCGGGTCTGAGACGCGCCCTGGCCGAGGGCGAATCGCCTGTCATGGCGGTGAGACAAGCCTCCATTCATCTCGGCAAGCTGCGCCGGATCAATGTGCTTCAGGCCAACGGCTCCGGCTCCAAGGAGGCCGCCAAGGCGGCGGGCGTGTTCTGGAAGCAGGAGGCCGAGATGCTGCGCCAGGCCCGCAGCTGGCGGCTCGAGGACCTCGACCGGGTGCTGGACAGCGTCAACACCGCCGACGCTGCGACCAAGACCACGGGTTCGCCGGACCAGCTCATCGCCGAACGGCTGCTGCTGGAAATCTCGGCCCGGGCCCGTCGGCTGGGGCTGTAGGCGCGTCAGCCGCGCTTCGACGCCTTGCGGAAGGCGGGCTTGGCGAGCTGCAGATTGCGGGCCTGTTGGGCCTTCTGTTCGGCCCGGGCGCCGCCCTGCAGACCCGAGGGCGTGGCGCCGCCCCCCGCCTTCTTGGCGGCGAGGGCCCGCTTCATGGCTTCGGCGGTCGGATTGCTGGGCGTGTCGGTCATCCGCTCATTCTGACACGCGACGCCGCCACAGCCAAACCGTGGCCCCGCCGCAGTCGGCGTCATCCGACCGATGGGCTGAGAGGTCGAAGCCGGCGGCCTCCAGACCGGCCCGATAGGCTTCGGGCGACAGGCTGGCGTGGTACAGCGGCTCCCCGCGCCATTCGCCGACGGTTTCATCGGCGGTGGAGCCGCTGGTGAACATCAGCGCCCCGCCGGGCCTGACGTGTCGCGCATAGACGGAAAACAGACCGACCTGTTCGGCGGGGGTCAGGTGGAAGGCGCTGTGCCAGGCGATCAGGCCGTCGAAATCGCGGCCCAGGTTCAGACCCCGCATGTCCGCCACGCGCCAGTCGTGATCCGGGAAACGCGCCCGGCACAGATCGATCAGACCCGGCGCGGCGTCGATGCCTGTCACCCGGCGGCCCTGGGCGATCAGCCAGGCGGCGATCGGCTCGCCCGAGCCGCAGCCAAGGTCCAGAATCGTCCCGTCCGCCGGGATCAGGGCCAGGAAGGCGTCCAGCCAGCGGCGCTCCATCAGCGATCGGCCGCGGTCGGCGTCCCAGTCGGCCGGCCGCCGGCTGTACAGGTCGACGACCGCGGCGGCCGGGTCGCTCATCTCAGCCGCGCATCAGCCTACGGCAGAGGTCGTCCAGCTGCTCCAGGCTGCCGTAGCGGATGGTGATCTCGCCCTTGCCGCCCTTGTCAACCAACTGAACCTTCAGCCCCAGCGCATCGGCCAGGTCCTGTTCCAGCGCCGCCACATTGGCCGCCCCCTCTCCGGAGGGCGCGGTCTTCGTCCGCGGCGCCGCCGACCGCGGCCCCTCCGCAGCCCGGCGGGCCAGGGCTTCGGCCTGCCGGACGTTCAGCCCCTCGTCGACGATGCGCTGGGCCAGGCCGGCCGGATCGGGCGCGGTGATCAGGGCCCGGGCGTGGCCGGCGCTCATCTGGCCCTGTCGGACGAAGAACAGCACCTCCTCCGGAAGCTGCAGCAGCCGCAGGGTGTTGGCGACATGACTGCGGCTCTTGCCGACGATCCCGGCCACGGCGTCCTGGGTGCGGCCGAAGCGCTCCATCAGCATGCGATAGGCGTCGGCCTCCTCCAGCGGGTTCAGGTCGCTGCGCTGGACGTTCTCGATGATCGCGACCTCGAACACCTCGACGTCGTCCATCTCGCGGACCACGACCGGCACCTCGGTCAGGCGGGCCTGCTGGGCGGCGCGCCAGCGGCGTTCGCCGGCGATGATCTGCCAGACGCCGTCCTGGCCGGGCTGGGAGCGCACGAGGATGGGCTGCAGAACGCCCTTGTCCCGGATGGAGCTCGACAGTTCGGACAGGTCGTCCGCGTTGAAGATCTTGCGGGGCTGATCCGGATTGGGCTTCAGGCTTTCGATCGGCGCCATGCGCACGCCGGCGGGCGCGGGCGCGCCGTCGACCGGAGCCGTCTCGGCCACCTGTTCACCCAGAAGGGCGGAAAGACCCCGCCCGAGGCCGCGCTGTCGTTCGCTCAACTCAGGAATTCCATTCTCTGTAAATCAACATCACGCGGCCTGGAGGCGACGCGATCGCTCGCGCGCCACCACCTCGCGGGCCAGCCGCAGATAGGCCTGGCTGCCGGCACATTTCAGGTCGTAGATCAGGGCCGGCTTGCCGAAGGACGGCGCCTCCGCCACCCGGACGTTGCGGGGGATCACCGCCTCATAGACCTTGTCGCCGAAATGGCTGCGCACATCGGCCGCGACCTGGCCGGACAGGGTGCTGCGGCGATCGTACATGGTCAGGACCAGACCCTGGATCTCCAGCGTCGGGTTCAGGCTCTGCCGCACCATTTCGATGGTCTTCATCAGCTGGGTCAGGCCCTCCAGGGCGAAGAATTCGCACTGCAGCGGCACCAGGACGGCGTCGGCTGCCGCCATGGCGTTGAGCGTCAGCAGGTTCAGCGACGGCGGGCAGTCGATCAGGACATAGTCATACCGGGTCTGGCCCTCGGCCCCCTGGCCGCGCAGGGCGTCGCGCAGGCGGAAGGAGCGGCGGTCAGCCTGGCTGAGCTCGATCTCGACCCCGGACATGTCGGCGTCGGCCGGAACGATGTCGAGGCCCGGCACCGTGGTCGGGACGGCGGATTCATCGACCGAACGCCCGTCCACCATGACGTCATAGATGGTCACCCGTCGTGTTTCACGTGGAACACCGAGGCCCGTGGACGCATTGCCCTGCGGATCCATGTCGACGATCAGCACCTTCTCGCCGATCGCTGCCAGGGCGGTGCCGAGATTGATCGCCGTGGTGGTCTTGCCCACCCCGCCCTTCTGATTGGACACCGCGAGGACGCGGGTCTTACCGGTCTTGGACACGTCGGAGGCTCCGGACGGAAACGATACGACCGCGCGGGTCGCTGCGCGAGACGGAGAGGCTGCTGTCGAAGTGCCAGACCTTGCGGGCTTCGATCAACTCAACCTCGGCCTTTTCCCCCTTGAGAAACAGCCCCTGTGCGCCGCGCTGTAGATAAGGCTGTGCATAGCCGAGCAGACGCTCCATCGGCGCCAGGGCCCGGGCGGTCACGACGTCGGCCCGGATCTTCTGATCCTCGGCGCGGCCGTTGACGACCGTGGCCCGCAGGGACAGGGCCTCGACCACCTCCTGCAGGAAGCGACACCGTTTGCCGAGACTGTCGATCAGCCAGACATGGCTGTCGGCCCGGTCCTTCAGCAGGATGGCGAGCACGAGACCTGGAAAGCCGGCCCCGGCCCCCAGATCGGCCCAGGTCGGGGCCTCGGGCGCCAGATCGAGCAACTGGGCCGAATCGAAGATGTGGCGGTTCCAGACGTCGGGGATCGTGTCGGGACCAACCAGGTTCATGACGGCGTTGGCTGCGGTCAGGCGAACGATCAGCGTATCAAGATCGGCCATCTGCGCCGGGGTGGCGGATCGGACCCGCTGGAATTCGGAAGGGGTCATGCCGCCGGGTCTCCTCCCCCTCTTGGGGGAGGGGAACCATGCGAAGCATGGTGGAGGGGGCGCGTCCGCCCCCTCTCCGTCACGCCGCAAGCGCGGCGCGCCACCTCCCCCAAGAGGGGGAGGATACGGTAAGACCAGGCGCTCACGCCGCGACCTTCGTCTTCTTCACATGCGACAGCAGGGCCGTGAGGGCGCCGGGGGTCATGCCTTCGATCCGGCCGGCCTGTCCCAGGGTGCGGGGCTGGACCAAGGTCAGCTTCTCCCGGACCTCATTGGAAAGGCTGCCGATCGCCGCATAGTCGAGGTCGACCGGCAGGGCCAGCGCCTCCTCGTGCCGAAGCGCGGCGGCGTCCGAAGCCTGCCGATCCAGATAACCGGCATAGCCGGCGTCGATCTCGACCTGTTGCCGAACCTGGGCCGACCAGCCCGCGATTTCCGGCCGGACCGACCGGAAGGTTTCCAGGGTCACACCCGGAAAGGCCAGCAGATCGCGGATCGATCGGCGCTGGCCGTCCGCATTGACATGAACTCCAAGCGCCCCGGCCTCCTTCGGGGTGAACAGCGTTTCACGTGAAACAACCGAGGCGCCCGCCAGCTCGGCCGCCTTCCGCGCGAAGGCCTCGGCCCGGGTTCGCGAGACGATCCCGGCCTCCACGGCAAGCGACGTCAACCGTTGATCGGCATTGTCGGCCCGAAGCGTCAACCTGTACTCGGCGCGGCTGGTGAACATACGGTAGGGCTCGGTCACCCCGCGTGTGACCAGATCGTCGATCATGACGCCGATATAGGCCTGGTCCCGGCCGAGCACGATCGGGTCCAAAGCCGCGGCGGCGCGGGCGGCGTTCAGGCCGGCGATCAGGCCCTGGGCGCCCGCCTCCTCATAGCCCGTGGTGCCGTTGATCTGGCCGGCCAGATACAGGCCTGGCCGCTTCTTGACTTCCAGCGCCGGGGTCAGCTCGCGCGGATCGACGAAGTCATACTCGATGGCGTAGCCGAAGCGGAACACCTCGACCGCCTCCAGACCGGGGATAGTGCGCAGGAAGGCGGCCTGGGTGGCGTCCGAAACAGAGGTCGAGATGCCGTTCGGATAGACGGTGGGATCGTCGAGGCCCTCGGGCTCGAGGAAGATCTGGTGCGAGGTCTTGTCGGCGAACCGGACCACCTTGTCCTCGATAGACGGACAATACCGAGGCCCCCGACCAGACAGGTGGCCGCCATAGACGGCGCTGTCTCCGAGGTTGTCGGCGATGATGCGGTGGGTCGCCTCGGTCGTGTGGGTCACGCCACAGGCGATCTGGGGCACGTCGATCCGGTCCGTCAGGAAGCTGAACGGCACGGGTTCGGCGTCGGCCTGCTGCATCTCCAGCTGGTCCCAGCCGATGGTCCGTCCGTCCAGACGCGCCGGCGTGCCCGTCTTCAGCCGGCCCATCTGCAGGCCCGCGCCGTACAGGTCCGCGGCGAGTCCGGTCGACGGCGCCTCGCCGTGACGGCCGGCGGGGATGCGTTGATCCCCCTTGTGGATGACGCCGTTCAGGAAGGTGCCCGTGGTCAGGACAACGGCCCCGGCGCGGAGCGCGGCCCCCTCCCCCGTGACCACGCCGCCGACCCGACCGCCGTCCAGGATCAGGCTCTCGGCTGTGCCAGCCATCAGCGTCAGGTTCGGCGTCTGCGCCAGCTCGGCCTGCATGGCCTCGCGGTACAGGCGGCGATCGATCTGGCTGCGTGGTCCCTGAACGGCGGCGCCCTTGGAGCGATTGAGCAGGCGGAACTGGATGCCGGCCCGGTCGCCCAGCCGGGCCATCAGCCCGTCCATGGCGTCGATCTCGCGCACCAGATGGCCCTTGCCCAGGCCGCCGATGGCCGGGTTGCAGGACATCTCGCCGATGGTCTCGAGCTTCTGGGTCAGCAGCAGGGTGCGCGCCCCGGCGCGCGCGGAGGCGGCCGCGGCCTCACAGCCGGCGTGGCCGCCGCCGATGACGATGACGTCGAAGGTCTTCATGGGCGGGGACATAGGACAAAACCGGCCGGGCCGCCACCGTGGCCGCATCGGTGTTTCACGTGAAACGGCTCATTTCCCGATGCAGAAGGTCGAGAAGACCTCGCCCAGGATGTCCTCGACTCCGATGGCGCCCGTGACCCGCGCAAGGGCGACCGCAGCTCGTCGCAGATCGTCCGCCGCCATCTCGGGCGCGACCGCCAGCGCGGCGCGCCCAGCCTCGGCGGCGGACAGCGCTTCCACAAGACGGCGGCGATGGCGTTCGCGCGTGACCGCCGGAAAGTCCGCGCCTGACAGGTCGTGCGCCAGCCGCGAGGCGATCCAGTCATGGAGCGCCCGCAGACCCAACCCGGTCGCCGTGCTGACGGCAAGTGTCTCGAACCCCTCGATGCCCTCGACCGGACCCAGATCGGCCTTGTTGAGAATCACCAGATCCCCCGCCCGGGCACGGACGGCCGCGTCGCCGGGCGGATCGCCGGGCGCCCGCACCCAGAGCCGCAGTTCGGCCGCCTCCGCCCGGGCCCGCGCGCGCCGCACGCCTTCCGCCTCGACCGGGTCGTCGCTGTCGCGCAGGCCGGCGGTGTCGGACAGGGTCACCGCATAGCCGCCGATGATCAGATCCGCGTCCAGAACATCCCGCGTGGTCCCGGCGATCGGGGTCACGATCGCCGCCTCTCGCGCCACCAGGGCGTTGAACAGCGAGGATTTGCCGGCGTTGGTCTCGCCGATCAGGACGATGCGATAGCCCTCGCGCACCCGCTCGCCGCGTCGGGCGTCGGCGAGGGCGGCGGTCAGATGGGCGATCAGCCGGTCCAGCACCGGACCGGCGGCTCGCGCCAGATTGTCCGGCACCTCTTCGTCGGGAAAGTCGATCTCGGCCTCGACGAGCGCCAGGGCGGTCAGCAGGTCGCGGCGGAAACCGGCGTAGGTCTGGCTCAGCGCCCCGTCCAGCTGGCCCAGCGCCTGGGCGGCCTGGGCCGTGGTCTCGGCGTCGATCAGATCCGCCACCGCCTCGGCCTGGGCCAGGTCCATGCGGCCGTTCTCGAAGGCCCGGCGGGTGAATTCGCCCGGTTCGGCGGGACGCAGACCAAGGGCGGTCAGGGCCGCGGCGGCGGCCTCGACCACCGCCCGGCCCCCGTGAAGATGAAGCTCGGCGCAGGCCTCGCCGGTGTAGGACTTCGGCGCGGGGAACCGCAGCACCAACGCCTGGTCTATGGGGCGACCGTCATGGGCCAGAGTGCGCAGGGAGGCGACCCGCGGCTTCAGCCCGCCGGCGCCCAGGGCCTCCAGGGCCTCGTCCGTGTCCGGGCCCGACAGCCGCAGGATGGCGATGGCTCCCCGGCCGGGCGGGGTCGCGAGGGCGAAGATGGTGTCGGTCATCGCGCGCCGTCGCCGTCGCCCGAGACGCCGGAGCCGGTCGGCTTCACGGTTTGACGGCCGCTTCCATCAGTTTTCGGAACTGGTCCTGGGCCTGCATGCCGAAACTGGCCCAGGTCTTCATCAGTTCGTCGGGCTGCATGGCGGCGACGTTCTCGTCCATTCGCCGCTTCATCTCCGCGACGAGATGATCGTTCAGCGGCGCGACGTCGGGAAGACCCAGAAAGGCGCGCGCCTCCGCCGGCGTGCATTCGACCTCGACATTGACCTTCATCGCGCCGCCACTCCTTGTCCCGGTAACCCCGCTTGCGGCGCGGGGCTGTTTGAGGGTGTTTCACGTGAAACGGCGACCCTGCCGCCGTCAGGTGTTCATCGACTGGAAGAAGTCCGCATTGTTCTTGGACTGACGCAGCTTGTCGATCAGGAATTCGATCGCATCCTGCGGACCCATCGGATTGAGGATACGGCGCAGGACATAGGTCTTGGCCAGCTGGTCCTTCGGCGTGGTGAGCTCTTCCTTGCGGGTGCCGGACTTGAGCACGTCGATAGCCGGGAAGATGCGCTTGTCGGCGACCTTGCGGTCCAGCACGATCTCGGAGTTGCCGGTGCCCTTGAACTCTTCGAAGATCACCTCGTCCATGCGCGAGCCTGTGTCGATCAGAGCGGTGGCGATGATGGTCAGCGACCCGCCCTGCTCCACATTCCGCGCCGCGCCGAAGAAGCGTTTCGGCCGCTGCAGGGCGTTGGCGTCGACGCCGCCGGTCAGGACCTTGCCCGAGGACGGCACGGTGGCGTTGTAGGCGCGACCAAGGCGGGTGATCGAGTCCAGCAGGATGACAACGTCCTTCTTGTGCTCGACCAGGCGCTTGGCCTTTTCGATCACCATTTCGGCGACGGCGACGTGGCGGGTGGCCGGTTCGTCGAAGGTCGAGGCGATGACCTCGCCCTTCACCGTCCGCTGCATGTCCGTCACTTCTTCCGGCCGTTCGTCGATCAGCAGGACGATCAGGAAGACCTCGGGGTGGTTCTTCTCGATCGACTTGGCGATGTTCTGCAGCATCACCGTCTTGCCGACCCGCGGCGGGGCGACGATCAGGCAGCGCTGGCCCTTGCCCAGCGGGGCGACGATGTCGATGACCCGGCCCGAGCGGTCCTTCAGGGTCGGATCCTGGATTTCCATGTGCAGACGCTGCTCCGGATAGAGCGGCGTCAGGTTGTCGAACAGGACCTTCGTCTTGACCGTTTCCGGGTCCTCGAAATTGATCGTGTCGACCTTGAGCAGGGCGAAATAGCGCTCGCCCTCGCGCGGGCCGCGGACGGCGCCGTGGATGGTGTCGCCCGAGCGCAGGCCGAAGCGGCGGATCTGCGACGGGGACACGTAGACATCGTCCGGCCCCGGAAGATAATTGACGTCCGGGCTGCGCAGGAAGCCGAAGCCGTCGGGCAGGATTTCGAGCACGCCGTCGGCGATGATCTCGACTTCCTCGTCGGCCAGGGTCTTCAGGATGGCGAACAACAGATCCTGTTTGCGCAGATTGCCCGCGTTCTCGATCTCGAGGCTTTCGGCGAAGGCGACCAGGTCTTCCGGCGTCTTCTCGTTCAGCTCCTGCAGGGTGATGCGTCCGTTGGGGACGATCGGCTCGCCGTCGTCCTCGTCGTCGCCATGCTCCTGGTCGACCATCGGCAGGTCGGCGGCGGCCATTTCATTGCCGGCCTCGGGCGCTTCGGCCTCGGGGGTCTGGTCGATCGTCGGGGTGTCTGTGGCGTCGGTCATGGCGTGCAATCATAAGCATCGCCGCGGGACGAGGCGTCGCGCGGCGGGAAAATCCAGCGATGTCTGGCCTTTCGGCCGGGTGGGAAGGCGACGGGTCGTCCCGGCGAAAGCGGCGGGCGTCGCAAAGAGTGGGACCGCCCCAGACTCCTGCAGGGCGGTTCGCCTCAGCGAAACCACGCGACGGGCTTCAGGTCAAGCTGAGCGGGCATTCTTGTTGGGCCGCGGTCGTCGGCCCCTCGGGACCTCCCGACCCGACGCGGCCTGGCGCTTCGCGCATAACCGCGCTCAAGCAGCGCGCGACCGCGTCGCGAGCGTTAGCGCCCTAAAACGTCCACTGTGTCGTGACCGACAGGACCATGACGATGGCGATGACGAAGGGGACCTCATTGGTCATGCGCCAGAATTTGCCGGTCCGGGTCGAGGTCCCGGCGAGGATGCGTTTCCGCTCACCCGCCAGAAAGCCGTGCCAGGCCGACAGGGCGACGACCCCGGCCAGTTTGGCGACCATCCACGGCTGGGCCAGGAAGCCCCAACCCTCGCCATAGTCGACCATATGGATGCCGATCAGCCAGCCGCCGAAGATCCAGGCCATGATCATCGCCGGATTGATGATGATCCTCAGCAGCCGCTGCTGCCACGTCCGCAACAGGCCCCGCATCTCGGACCGCAGCGGCTCGGCCTTGTCCGCCTGTTCGGCGTCATAGGCGAACAGGCGCGGCAGGAACAGCATCCCCGCCATCCAGGCGATCACCGCCAGGATATGCAGGCCGCGCACGATCTCGAAGGTCATGCGGCCCTCCGTTCGCAGGTCCGCGGGCAGGCCTTCCAGTCGGCCCGACACCCGGGTCCCCAGGGTGCGACGCCGGTGCGCGGCAGGGCGTCGACCACGGCGTCGGCCAGGGTCTGGATGAAGGGCGCCGCCACGCCGACGGCCGGGCTGCGGAGATAGGGCGAAACCCCCAGCTCATGGGCCAGTTCGGCGTATTCGATGTCCAGCTCGACCAGGGTCTCGATATGTTCGGAGACGAAGGCGACCGGCGTCACCACCACCCCGACCCCGTCGCGGGCGGCCTGTTCGATCGCCTCGGGCGTCGACGGTCCCAGCCATTTCATCGGCCCGACCCGGCTCTGGTAACAGATGGCCCAGGCGCCCTCGGCCAGACCGGCGCGGGCGGCGATGGCGGCGCAGGTGGATTCGATCTGCTCCTGGTAGGGGTCGCCTTTTCGGCTGATCAGGGTCTCGGGAATGCCGTGGGCCGAAAATAGCACCCGGACCGGTCGATCCCCGGCCTCGGCCAGCTTCGCCCTCACCCCGTCCGCCTGGGCCTCGATCCAGCCCGGCGCCTCCGGATAGCAGCAGACCGTGCGGCTGACGCCCGAGCCGGCGTAGAGCTCATGCCAGCGCTTCAGGGAGGACTCCGTCGTGGTGGTCGAGAACTGCGGATACAGCGGCAGCAGGACGATCTCCTCGGGCCCCCAGGCCGCGACGTCGACCGCCGTCTCCTCGGTCAGGGGCGACCAGTAGCGCATGGCCACGAAGGCCCTCACCTCGTCGCCCGGAAGCCGACCGCCCAACGCCTCGACGAGCGCGGCCGCCTGTTTGCGCGTCTCCGGCAGCAGGGGCGAGCCGCCGCCCATCAGGGCGTAATTGGCCTGAGCGCTGGTCTCGCGGCGGCTGGAGATCAGGCGCGCCAGCAGGGTGCGGAAGGGGTTGGGCAGGCCGATGATGGCCGGATCGTTGAACAGGTTGAACAGAAAGGGCTTCACCGAGGCCTGGTCGTCAGGGCCGCCGAGGTTGAACAACACCACCGCGACGCGGCGGCCGCCCGGGCTTCCCGTCATTGCGCACCGATCCGCTTCAGAACCTGTTCGACATGGGCGATCGGCACGTCGGGCAGGATGCCGTGGCCGAGGTTGAAGATCCATGGCCCCTGCCCCCAAGCGTCGAGCAGCTGATCGACCCGACGATCCAGCATCGGCCCGCCGGCCCTCAGCAACAGGGGATCCAGCGCGCCCTGGATGGGCTTGATCGCCTGCACCCGGCGGCCGATCTCAAGCGGACAGGCGGTGTCCAGCGCCACGGCCTGGACATCGACCTCGGCCGCATATCGTTCCGCCAGGGCCGCCGAGCCCCGCGGGAAGCCGATCAGGGGCACGGTGACGCCCAGCTCCCGCACCCGGCGGACCAGCGCCTGATGCGGCTGCAGGACCAGGGTTTCGAACAGATCCTCCGGCAGGCCCTCGGCCCAGCTCTCGAAGATCTTCAGGACCTGGGCCCCGGCCTCGGCCTGCATCTTCAGATAATGGGCCGTCGCCTCGACCAGCACCTCCAGCAGGGCGGCGACCTTCTCCGGCTCGGCATAGGCATAGGTCCGGGCCTGGGCCCGTTCGCCCTTGCCGATGGTCCGAGCCTCGCCGTCCAGCATATAGGTCGCCACCGTCCACGGCGCGCCTGCAAAGCCGATCAGGGCCCGCTCAGGCTCCAGCTGCGCCCGCACGATCGACAAGGTCTGCCCCACCTGTTTCAGGGCCTCGCCGGCGCCCGACGTCAGCTCGCGCATGGCCTCGATCGGCGGCAGGGCGCCGAGCCGCGGCCCCTCGCCGGCCTCGAACCAGACCTGCTGCCCCAGGGCCTGGGGGATCAGCAGGATGTCGGCGAAGACGATGGCGGCGTCGAAGCCGAACCGCCGCATCGGCTGCAGCGTCGCCTCGGCCGCCTTTTCCGGATTCAGGCAGAAGGCGATAAAGTCCGGCGTCGTGGCCCTGAGGGCCCGGTACTCCGGCAGGTAGCGCCCGGCCTGACGCATGAACCAGACGGGCGGACGAGACGTGGTCTCTCCGGCCAGGACCTTGAGCAGCAGGGGTGTTTCGGGGGGGAGGGTCATCTGATGCCGGTCCTACCGGGGGGCCGGGTCCCGCTCAAGCCCGTCCATGTCGCACCCCTCCAAATCCTTCTCAAGAAAAGAATCAAAAGCTTTGGAAGCAGAAGGCAGGACCGGGGATGGCGGGGACAATCGCGGGCTTTCGACCGGTTACGGAGGGGTTTTCCGCAATCTGTCATGCCCGGCGGCCGATCATCCACGGGGCTTGGTGAAAGCGGGGATAACAGGACGAAAGGCCCTCGGCGCGGGCGGCTGACGCGCGCATCGGGTCCGGCCCGCCTGGGCGCCCTTAACGACTTGTTAAGGATCTCCACAGGCGAGGCGGGGATACGGCCCGGCCTTGGGATGAATCCGCCCCGGGGCCCGGGGCCCGTCCACCTCTGTCCCCGCTCGCCGCCCGTCATCCGCGCGGCTATAGGAAAGACGCGCGCTTTCGCCCCCGACGGCGCCCCGCCCCGTCCACAGGAGTCTTGCGATCATGGACAGCCGCCGATGACGCCGGGATCATCCGGCCCCGGACGCGCCGCCGCCGGGCCGATGCGGCTGGCGACCTATTTCCACGTCCATCTTGTGTCGGACTCCACCGGCGAGACGCTGAACGCCATGGCCAAGGCCGTGGTGGCGCGGTTCGACGGCGTCATCCCGATCGAGCACATCTACGCCCTGGTTCGCTCCAGCAAACAGATGGAGCGGGTGTTGGAAGAGATCGCCGCCTCGCCCGGCGTGGTCCTGCACACCCTGGTCGACCGCGAGCTGCGCGACCAGCT
The DNA here is from genome assembly GCA_046292645.1 of Brevundimonas sp. Lineage (GTDB taxonomy): Bacteria > Pseudomonadota > Alphaproteobacteria > Caulobacterales > Caulobacteraceae > Brevundimonas. The sequence goes on along the minus strand of JBKBQO010000011.1, from coordinate 56,436 downwards.
GGAGGAAGGGTGCCGGCGGCTGGACATGCCCCAGATCGCCGCCCTGGACCCCCTGGTCGGGGCCCTGTCGCGCTATCTGGGCGCCGCCCTGTCGACCCGGGTGGGGGCCCAGCACGCCCTCGACACCGACTATTTCAACCGCATCGCCGCCCTCGACTACGCCATGGCCCATGACGACGGCCAGGGCACGGCCATCCAGCTGGAGGGGGCCGATGTGGTCCTGTGCGGGGTCAGCCGCACCTCCAAGACCCCGACCTGCATCTATCTGGCCCACCGCGGAATTCGCGCCGCCAATGTGCCGCTGGTGCCGGGCCAGGAGGACGGCGAACGGCTGGTCGGGTTGAAGAACCCCCTCGTCGTGGGACTGACGGTGTCCCCGGACCGGCTGGTTCAGATCCGCAAGAACCGGCTCGACGGGCTGAACGCCCACCAGTCCAGCGCCTATGTCGATCATGAGGCGGTTCGGGAGGAGACGGTGAAGGCCCGGCGCGCCTTCGAACGCCGCGGCTGGCCCGTTATCGACGTCACCCGCCGCTCGGTCGAGGAAACGGCGGCGGCCATCATCAACCTGCTGAACGAGCGCCGCACCCGGCGGCTGGGAGCGGCCTGGTGACCCATCCGTCCGAACGCCTGATTCTCGCGTCCAAAAGCGCGGCCCGGCGGTCGATGCTGACCGACGCCGGCGTCCCTTTCTCGGTCCAGGTCGCCGATGTCGACGAGGAGGCGGTCAAGGCCGTCCATGATCCGGCCGACGCCGCAGGCCTCGCGGTCGAGCTGGCGCGGGCCAAGGCCCTGGCCGTGTCGCGTCACGACGCCGAGGCCTGGGTCCTGGGCGCCGACCAGACCCTGGGCTTCGACGGGGGGCTGGTGTCCAAGGCCGCGTCTATCGCGGCGGCGCGGGACGGGCTGAAGGCCATGCGCGGGCGCGCCCACCAACTGCACTCGGGCGCCGCCCTGGCCCGCAACGGCCAGATCGTCTGGTCCGGCGTGGATACGGCGACGCTGCGGATGCGGGACTGGTCCGACGCCTTCCTCGACGCCTATCTGGCGGCCGAGGGCGAGGCCCTGCTGGCCTGCGTCGGCGCCTATCGGCTGGAAGGCATGGGCGCCCAATTGTTCGAGGCGGTCGAGGGCGATTATTTCACCGTCCTGGGCCTGCCGTTGTGGCCGGTTCTGGCCGAGCTGCGCCGGGCCGGGGTGCTGGGCTCATGACGATCCGGGCCGGGGTCGCCGGCCAGCCCATCGCCCATTCCCTCAGCCCTCTGCTCCACGGCGCCTGGATAAAGGCGACGGGACTGGACGCCGTCTACAGCGCCTTCGGCCCGGCGGACGCGGCCGGTTTCGCCGCCCTGGTCGCCGAGGGCCGCGCCGGCCGGCTGCGCGGCTTGAACGTCACCGCGCCGTTCAAGGAACAGGCCCTGGCCCTGGCCGACGGGGTCGGCGAGACGGCCCGGCGCTGCGGCTCGGCCAATCTGCTGCTGTTCCGGGACGGCCGGGTCTGGGCCGACAGCACCGACGGCGCCGGCCTTCTGGCCGCCCTGGCCGAACAGGCGCCGGGACTGTCGCTGGGCGGCCGTTCGGTCGTGGTCCTGGGCGCCGGCGGAGCGGCGCGGGCCGCGGTCGCCGCCCTGATCGACGCGGGCGCATCGGTCGGGGTGCTGAACCGGACGCCGGCCCGGGCCGAGGCCCTTGTAGCGGACCTGGGCGGATCGGTGGTCGGCGTCGAGGTCCTGGCCGAGGCGGCGCTGGTGGTCGATGCGCTCAGCGTTCCGCCGGACCTCGACATCGACGCCCTGCGGTCCGACGCCGTGCTGATGGACATGACCTACCGGCCGCTGATGACCGCCTTCCTGTCGGCGGGTCGGGCGCGGGGCCTGACCGTCGTCGACGGTCTGGCCATGCTGATCGGCCAGGCCCGGCCCTCGTTCGAGGCCCTGTTCGGCGCGGCGCCGCCCGAAGTAGACGTCCGCGCCCTGGCGCTCGCGGCAATGGGAGAGGCGTCATGATCGTCCTGGGCCTGACCGGCTCCATCGGCATGGGCAAGTCGACGACCACCGCCATGTTCGCCGAGGCCGGAGCCCTGGTCTGGAACGCCGACGACGCCGTGCACCGGATCTATGCCAAGGGCGGGGCGGCGGGCCGACCCGTGGGAGAAGCCTTTCCGGGCGTGGTGGGGGGGGGGGGGGGGGGGGGGGCCGCCCCCCCCCCCCCCCGGACCCGGCTGGCGGCGGCGCTGGGCGCGGACGGCGAGGCCTTCCGGCGGCTGGAGGCCATCGTCCATCCGCTGGTGCTCAAGGGCCGGCTGGAGGACTTGGCCGCGGCCGAAGCGCGGGGCGTCAGGCTGGCGGTGCTGGACATTCCCCTGCTGTTCGAGACCGGCGGCGATGCGGCGGTGGACGCCGTGGTGGTGGTCACGGCGCCGGCCGCGGTGCAGGCGGAACGTGTCCTGGCCCGGCCGGGCATGACCCGAGAACGGCTCGACGCCATCCTGGCGCGGCAGATGCCCGACGCCGAAAAGCGCCGCCGCGCCGACTTCGTCATCGACACGAGCGTCGGGCTGGAAGCGGCGCGGGCCCGGGTCGAGGAAATCGTGGGGATGGTTCTGGCCCCGGGATGGTCGCCGCCCCGTCGCGGTCTTCCGAAAGCGGCCGAACCGTCCCATTAAGGGGCCATGGCCCGCGAAATCGTTCTCGACACCGAAACCACCGGCTTCGATCCCCGCACGGGCGACCGGATGATCGAGGTCGGCTGTATCGAAATCGAGGACCTGCTGCCCACGGGCCGGACCTTCCATCGGCTGATCCATCCCGAGCGACTGATCCCCGCCGACGCCATCCGGGTGCACGGCATCACCGACGAAAAGGTGCGCGACGCGCCCAAATTCGCCGAGATCGTCATCGACCTGTGCGACTTCATCGGCGACGCCCCGATCATCGCCCACAACGCCCAGTTCGACCGCAATTTCATCGACCACGAATTCGGCCGCTGCGGCCGGGCCCTGTTCCCCGAGGACCGCTGGATCGACACGCTGAAGCTGGCCCAGACCCGGTTTCCGGGCATGGCCAATTCGCTGGACGCCCTGTGCAAGCGGTTCAAGGTCTCGCTGGTCGAGCGCACCCTGCACGGGGCCCTGATCGACGCCCGGCTGCTGGCCGAGGTCTATCTGGAGCTCAAGGGCGGTAAGGAGCGGCGGCTGGACCTGTCGGCCTCGCGCGCGACCGTCGCCGCCGCCGCGGCCGTGGCCGCCCAAGGCTACGGCCCCCGCCCCCGGCCCCTGCCCTCAAGGATCCACGAGACCGAACAGGTCGCGCACCTGGCCTTCCTGCAGGCGAACCTGAAGGATCGATCTCTGTGGGCGGGGTACGGGGTAGAGGCCTGAGGGGGCGGTCCCAGGTTCTAGGTGTTCAGGGTTCTAGGTTCTAGGTTCTAGGTTCTAGGTTCTAGGTTCTAGGTTCTAGGAAGGCCGAGACCGGCATGGCCCTAGAACCTAATCCCTAATCCCTAATCCCTAATCCCTAATCCCTAAGCTTGTCCGGTTTCCGCCGGGCCGCGCGCGATCGACTGCTGGCGAGCCACATAGATGCCGGCGAAGTCGATCGGGTCCAGCATGAAGGGCGGATAGAAGCCGCCGTCCGAGGTGGCGCGGGCGACGATCTCGCGGGCGAACGGGAACAGGTAGCGCGGGCATTCGATCAACAGAAGCGGCTCGATGTCCTGTTCCGCCACGCCCTGCAGGGCGAACAGGCCGCCGTACAGCAGTTCGATGTTGAACACCGTCATGGCGTTGGTGGTGGCCTTGATGGTCAGGCGCAGCTCGACCTCGAACAGGCCGTCGGGACGGCCCTGGGCGTTCATCTCGACGCCCATGTCGATGGCCGGCTTGCCCTCGACGCGCAGGCTGTCGGGGGCCTTGGGGTTTTCGAAGGACAGGTCCTTGACGAACTGGGCCACGATCCGGAAGCCGGGACCCTGGGGTCCCTGCGGCTGGACCTCGGTCGGCGAGGGGGCGTTGGCGTCGGTCGGAGGCGCGGCGTCGGTCATCGATCGGGTCTGTCTGATAGAGTGGGCGGCGCCGGATCAGGGCGCCGGGAAGGCGCGGCGACTACCACGCGGCGTCGGGGGCGGCAACGATGCTCGACCGGCGGTCGGCCGCCGCCGGGCGATCGGCCACACCGGGGAACGGGCGGTTGCGGTTGCGCGTCCCTATATGAGCCCCTAATCGTCTGTCATCGCGTCCGGCCCCTCCCGTCGGCCGCCAGTCAAGGATCGCCCGTGCAACAGGATCACATCCTGATCGTCGTCTTCGCCGTGATCGCCGCCTTCGTCCTGTTCCAGCTCTATAATGTGCTGGGCAAGAAGGTGGGTCGCCAGCCGGAGGAGGACGCCCGCTCCAAACCCGCCGTCGCCGCCCCGGCCGGGACCCCCGACGCGGCCGCCGGCCGGCCCAATGTCCTGGACGCCGTGACCCTGGCCTCGATCGCCGGCCTGAAGGCGCGTGACCCGAATTTCGACCCGACCCGCTTCCTTGAAGGGGCGCGCCAGGCGCATGAGACCATCGTCCGCGCCTATGCCGCCGGCGACCGCGAGACGCTGAAACCGCTGCTGACGCCCACGGTGATGGCGTCGTTCGAGAACGGAATCGCCGCCCGCCAGGCTCGCGGCGAGACCGTGACCGTCGAATTCCTGCATCCGGCCCGCGCCGACCTTGAGCTGGCCACGGCCGAGGAAAACCGGGCCACCGCCAAGGTTCGTTTCCTGGCCGAGCTGCGTGACCGGGTGAAGCCGGCCGGCGACGGCGAGGAACAGGTCGAGGAACGCCGCGTGGCCGAGCTCTGGACCTTCGAGCGCACCCTGGGGGCCAGCGATCCCAACTGGGTTCTGGCCCGGACCGAGGCCGCCGCCGCATGATGACGGGCGGCGTGGGCCGGCTGCGTCTGCCAGCCGCGATCGTCGGCCTTGTCCTGGCCCTGGCGGCCTGCGCCACGGCGCCGGCCGAAGGGCCCGCCATGCCCCCTGCCCCGACGCCCGCCCCGGACGGACCGGTCGCGCCGCCGGTCCCCTCGACCGGCGCCAGCCCCGCGACCCTGCCCGGCTGGAACGACGAGGACCATCTGGCGGCCTTCGAGGCCTGGGCCGACGGGTGTCGCGCCGCCCGCGACGCGGCCTCGCGGACCCAGTGCGACCGGGCCCTGCTGCTGAAACAGACCTCGAAGCCGGTGACGCCGTCGGCGGCGCGGGCCTTCCTCGAGAGCGGCTTCACCGTGGTGGCTGCCGAGACGCCGGACGGCCGTCCGGGCATGCTCACCGCCTATTTCGCGCCCGAGTACGAGGCGCGGCGCACCCCGGGGGACGGGTTCGACATGCCGGTCCTGCCCCGCCCGGCCGGCTGGACGCGGGGACAGACCCTGCCGGTCCGCGCCGACATCGAGGCCGCCCCGCCGGCCGGGGCCCTGGCCTGGATGCGGGCCGAGGACCTGTTCTTTATGCAGATCCAGGGCTCCGGCTATCTGACCTTCGAGGACGGGTCGCGGGCCCGGGCCGCCTATGCCGCCGACAACGGCCGGCCCTTCACCGGCATCGCCCGGCCGATGGCGGACCAGGGCCTGCTGCCGGCCAACGGAACCTCCGGCGAGGCCATCCGCGCCTGGCTGGCGGATCATCGCGGGCCCGAGGCGCGGGCGGTGATGGCGCTCAATCCCCGCTACATCTTCTTCGCCATGGACCCCGACGACGGCGGCCATCCCAATGGCGCGGCCGGGATCCCGCTGACCGCCCGCCGCTCGATCGCCGTCGACCCGGCCCACTGGCGCTATGGCGATCTGGTCTGGATCAGCGCCGACGGCGGCAATCTGACCGGCGCGCGGGCCAGCTATCAGGGGCTGGTGGTGGCGCTGGACACCGGCAGCGCCATCCGCGGCCCGGTTAGGGCCGACTTCTACATGGGACGCGGTGCAGCGGCGGGCGAGGAGGCCGGCGCCGTGCGCCATCCGCTCAGGATGTGGCGACTGATTCCGAGGGGGTAGGTTCAAGGACGGGAAGAGAGCGAGCCTTCTCCCTCCCTCCCCGAGGGAGGGTGGCTGGGCCGAAGGCGAAGCCGGGTGGGAGGGGTTCGGCGCCGAGACGCCGGTGGATGGGTCGCCGAGTCCTCCCCACCCTGTCGTCGCTTCGCGCCGACATCCCTCCCCCTCCCGGGGGAGGGAGAGGCCGCGATCATGCCTCAGCGCGGGGTATCGTCCCTCAGCCCGAGCCCTGGGTCACCGCCGCCTTAACCCGCCGAGCAGCCCCCGCAGCAACTCCCGGGTGATCGTGCTGCCCGCCGTGCGCAACACCGACTTGGTCATGGCCTCGACCGGCGTTTCGCGGGTCGAGCGGCGGGCCGGCGCGCGGGCGCGCGGGACGTCGCGCTCATACCGCGCCTGTTCGCGGGCCTGTTCCTTCTCGCGCGCGGCGGCGGCCTTTTCGGCCTCCTTCGCCGCCAAGGCGTCAGCTCTGGCGCGGGCCTCTGCCAGCTTCGCCTCGGCCGATGCCTGGTCGGCCTCGCCTCGGCGGGCGGCGAGGATCTCCTCGGCGCTCTCCCGATCCACCACCGCCTCATACAGCCCCCGCACGGGGCTGGCCGCCATGACGGCGGCGCGTTCGGCGTCGGTGGCGGGGCCCAGACGGCTGTCCGGCGGGCGGATGGCGGTGCGGGCCACGATATGGGGCGCGCCCTTTTCGTCCAGGGTCGAGACCAGGGCTTCGCCTACGCCCAGACCCTGGATGGCCTCGGCGGTGTCGAAGGCGGGGTTGGGCCGGAAGCTGTCGGAGGCGGCGCGCAACCCGCGCTGCTCGGACGGGGTGTAGGCGCGCAGCGCATGCTGGATGCGGTTGCCGAGCTGGGCCAGGACGCTGTCGGGGATGTCGGCCGGGTTCTGGGTGACGAAATAGACGCCGACGCCCTTGGACCGGATCAAACGCACGACCTGTTCGACCTTTTCGCGCAGGGCGTCGGGCGTGTCGTTGAACAGCAGATGGGCCTCGTCGAAGAAGAAGACGAGCCGCGGCTTCTCCGGGTCCCCGACTTCGGGCAGCTGTTCGAACAGCTCCGACAGCAGCCACAGCAGGAAGGCGGCGTACAGGCGCGGGCTGGCCATCAGCCTGGTGGCGTCCAGCACATTGACCTGGCCGCGGCCGTCCAGGCCGGTGCGCATCATGTCTTCCAGCCGCAGGGCCGGTTCGCCGAAGAAGGCCTTGCCGCCCTGCTGCTCCAGCTGAAGGATCGAGCGCTGGATGGCGGCGATCGAGGCCGGGGCCACATGGCCGACCTCGCGGCCGATCCGGTCTGCGTTCTCGCCGACATGGGCCAGCAGGGCGCGCAGGTCGTCGAGGTCCAGCAACAGCAGCTCTTCCTGGTCGGCGACGTGGAAGACCACCGACAGCACGCCCTCCTGCACCTCGTTCAGGTTCAGCATCCGCGCCAGCAGCAGGGGCCCGATCTCGCTGACCGTGGTGCGGATCGGGTGGCCCTTGAGGCCGTACAGGTCCCAGAATACCGTCGGGGCGGCGCGCGGCGTCAGGGCCAGGCCCATGCCGGCCGCGCGGGCCAGCAGTTTCTCGTTCAGCGATCCGGGCACGCAGATGCCCGACAGGTCGCCCTTCACATCGGCGCAGAAGACCGGGACCCCGGCGTCCGAAAAGCCCTGGGCCATGATCTGCAGGGTGACCGTCTTGCCGGTGCCCGTCGCCCCGGCGACCACGCCGTGCCGGTTGGCGCGGTGCAGCAGCAGATGTTCGGATCGTCCGTGTCCGCCATCCGCGGACTGGCCGAGGAAGAGGCCGGGGGCGGCGGCTGCGCCGTCAGTCATGAGGGGGGAACTCCAGGCGGGGGGCGGCGCTCATGCTCTACCGGCGGCGTTCCCGGTACAAGGCCGGATTGACGCCGACCCTCCGGACCTTGACCATATGCCGATGAAGCCTCCCGTAATCATTCCGACATCCACCGTGGCGCGCAACGCCCTGGTGTTGATCGCCACCATTGCGGCGGGGGCGGCGGTCTACTGGCTGCGCAACATCCTGACGCCGCTGGCCATGGCCATCTTCCTGATGATCATGATCGACGGGGTGAAGCGGTCGATCGAGGCGCGGACCCCCGTGCCCGAACGGTGGGCCGGCCTGACCGCCCTGATCGTGGTGATCCTCGGCTTCCTCGGGGCCATCGCCGTCATCGTCTACGGAGCGCGCGGCTTCTTCACCCAGGCGTCCGACAATGCAGTGCTGCTGGGGCCCCGACTCGACCAGATCCTCGCCGACGCCTACCGCCTGTTCAACATTCCCGCCGCGCCGACGGCCAGCGAGCTGATCTCGCGGGTCGATGTGTCCCAGTATTTCGCCACCGTCGCCGTCCAGGCCCAGGGCGTGGTCACCGGCGCCATCTTCGTCATGATCTATCTCGGCTTCCTGCTGGCGTCGCAGAGCGGCTTCCGGCGCAAGCTGGTGGGCATGTTCCCCGACCGCGGCTCGCGCAGCGAGGCCATGGGGGTGTTCCAGCGGGTGCGCGGGGGCGTCGAGGGCTATCTGTGGGTCCAGGCCGTGACCGGGGTGCTGATCTGCGCCGTCGCCTGGGTTCTGATGCGGGCGGTCGGGCTTCAGAACGCCGAGTTCTGGACCTTCGTCATCTTCGTGGTCGGCTTCATTCCGGTGCTGGGCGGAGCCGTGGCCGGCCTGGCGCCGCCCCTGTTCGCCCTGGTCCAGTTCGAAAGCTACTGGCCGGCGCTGATCCTGCTGATCGGGCTGCAGACCATATTGTTCGTCAGCGGCAATTTCATCCAGCCGCGCATGCAGGGCGACAACCAGAACATCGATCCGGTGGTGGTGCTGCTGTCGCTGGCGCTGTGGGGCCAGCTGTGGGGCGTGGTGGGGATGTTCCTGTCGACCCCGCTGGCGGTCATGGCCATGGCCGTTCTGGCCGAGTTCAAGGGCTCGCGCTGGATGGCCATCCTGCTGTCGGGCGACGGCGAACCCTATGCCGATGAAGAGGCGACCGGGGCGCGGACGAAACCGGGGCGCCGCCGCGTCAACCCGCCGCAGTCCGGGACCGGTTGAGCGGGCTGGCTCGCCCTTGATTGGTCACAAGCGGCGCCTATTTCATCCCTGTCGCCGCGGCCCTCCCCTCCCCCCCAAGGCCGTGGCGAAATCGATCGGCGCCGATCCCTCCCCCTCCCGGGCGCCGATCCGAAGCAGGCCGCCGGACGAAAGTCCGGCGGCCTTGTCGTTTCGGTCCGGGAGAATGTCGTTTCCAGTCAAGGGCCTGTGGCTTTGGAGCCACGTATGACTCCGTGGGCGCCGGCGAACGCGGATCGTTTCGGAACAGCCGGTCAGGGGCGACGTTAGCCGCGGCGGAAGGGCGAAACGCGGCTGTCCCGCGCCATTGCCCGAAGGAAACCTCCCCCATGATCAAGACCCTCTCCGCCGCGTCCCTCACGCTGCTCATGGCCGCCGCCGCCGCGCCCGCCTTCGCCCAGTCCGCCCCCGACTGGAGCGGCCCCTATGTGGGCGTCTATGGCGCGGTGCAGGACAACAAGGACGACTCCGACGAGCGTCTGGTGTTCGACCGTGATTTCGACGGCGACTTCGACGACACCGTGATCCTGAGCGGCACCACCAACAGCGCCTTCAGCCCGGGCTCCTGCGCCGGCAATGCGCGGGCCCAGGCCGCCGGCGACGGCTGCAACAGCGACCAGTCCGGCGCCGAGGTTTCGGTTCGCGCGGGCTATGACATGCAGTTCGGTTCGTTCGTCGTGGGCGCGGTCGCCGAATACGGCATTTCCGACCTGCAGGACACGGTGACCTCGTTCAGCACCACCCCGGCCGCCTATGTGTTCGAGCGCGAGCTCGAGCAGATGGCCGCCCTGCGACTGCGCGCCGGCTACGCCGCCGGCCCGGCCCTGATCTATGTCACCGGCGGCGGCGCCTATGCCAAGGTCGACCAGAATTTCCGCACCACCAACGGCCTGAACAGCTTCACCGAGCAGTCAAACGACGACAAGGCCGATGGCTACCAGGTCGGCGGCGGTCTGGAATGGCGTCTGGCCCCGAGCCTGAGCGTGACCGCGGAATACCTCTATACCGACCTCGACATCGGCGAGTACGTCGTCCGCGCCGGCCCGGGCACGGCGGGTCCGACCAACCCCTTCATCCTGCCGCCCAACACGGCCGGCACCGACCTGGCCCGCAGCAGCGACACCATGCAGTTCCATGCCGTCAAGCTGGGCATGAACGTCCGCTTCTAGAGCTCGGACGCGACCAGCGACGAGCGACGCCGGCTCCGGAAACGGGGCCGGCGTTTGCGTTTTGGGGGGTTCACGCCCGGGCCCGGAACGCCTAGTCACCCCGCCAGGGACTGAGGCCTTGCCCCACCGGCGAACCGGCCTAGTCTGACTCACCCACAGCGGCCGGAAACAGGGCCGCGTCCACAAGAGACCTGTCCATGTCCGGCGAAACGGCTTCCCCGCTCCCTCAGGCGATCACCCTGGAGGCGCTGGAAGCCAGTTTTGCGGCCCTGGCGCCCGGCGGCCTCAGCGACCCCGCCCGCGACTTCCTGCGCCAGGCCCATGAGGACTACGCCGCCGACGAGACGCCGGACCTCGGCGGCGCGGACGTTGCCCATCTGCTGGCCCAGGCGTGGCGGGCGGCCGAAGGCCGGGCGCACGGCGAGCCGGCGCGGATTACTGTCTCGCCCCTGCACGCCGCCGGCGGGGCGCCCCTGGGCTATGACGTGCTGATCGTCATCCAGGACGACCGGCCCTTCCTGGTCGACAGCGTCATGGGCGAACTGGCCGACGCCGGCGTCACCGTGCGGTCGATGTACCACCCGGTCACCGAAGAGGAGGGCGGGCGCGAATCGACCATCATCGTGGTGCTGGATCCCCTGCCGCAGGAGCGCCGCGACGCCCTGGGCGAGGGCCTGGCCCAGACCCTGGCCGATGTGGCCAGCGCCGTCGACGGCCACGCCGGCATGGCGGCGTTGATGCACCGTTCGATCGCCCATCTGGAGTCGCACCCCAGGGGCGTGGCCCCCGAGGTCCTCGCCGAGCACATCGCCTTCCTGCGCTGGCTGGAGGATGATCATTTCGTCTTCCTCGGCGCGCGCGACTACGAGTATCCGCGCAGCGCCGACGGCGGCTATGAAGCCGAGGCGCCCCTGTCGCAGTCGGGTCAGGGCCTCGGCCTCCTGGTCGATCCCGAGCGGACGGTGCTGCGCCGCGCCAACGAGCCCGCGGTGCTCACCCGCTCGATGAAGAAGCAGCTGGATCTGTCCGAGCCGGTCACCGTGGCCAAGGCCAATGTCCGCTCGCGGGTGCACCGTCGCGCCTATATGGACTATGTCGGGATCAAGCGCTTCGGCGAGGACGGCCGGCCCTCGGGCGAGACCCGGTTCGTGGGCCTGTTCACCGCCGAGGCCTATGACAAGGCCGCGCACGAGGTGCCGCTGATCCGGCGCAAGGTGGCCAACGCCCTCGCCCGGGCCGGCAAGCTGGACGGCAGCCACAGCCACAAGCGGCTGAAGAACATCCTTGAGAACTATCCCCGGGACGAGCTCTTCCAGGTCACCGAGGACGAGCTGCTGACCATCGCCCTGGGCATATTGCACCTGCACGACCGGCCGCGGATCAAGACCTTCACCCGCCAGGACCCGTTCGACCGCTTCGTCTCGGTGCTGGCCTTCATCCCGCGCGAACGGTTCGACGCCTCGGTGCGCGAGCGCATTGGCAAGATCCTGGCCGCGGCCTGGGGCGGGCGGATGTCGGCCTGGTATCCGCAGCTGTCCGACCAGCCGCTGGTCCGCATCCACTACATCATCGGCGTCACGCCCGGCGACCATCCTTGCCCGGACCTGGCCGAGCTCGATGCCCGCGTCAGCGAGGCGGGCCGCAGCTGGATCGACCGGTTCGAAACCGCCCTGCGCGAGGCCGATGTCGACGACGTCGCCGTGGGGCCGCTGAGCGCGCGCTGGGCCGAGGCCTTCGGGGCCGGCTATCGCGACCGCTACGACGCCGCCGAGGCGGTGCGCGACCTGCAGGCGGTGGATTCGCTGAACGCCAGCGGCCTGAACGACGGTGGCGAGCCGGTGGCGGTGCGCGCCTTCCGCCACGCGGACGACGGCCCGCTGAACTTCCGCTTCAAACTTTATCGCCGGGGCGCGGCGGTGCCGCTGTCGGACGTGCTGCCGATCTTGGCCGACATGGGGCTGAAGACGCTCGAGGAATGGGGCCACGCCCTCCGTCCGGTCGGCGAGGCCGAGATCCATGTGCATGAATTCCTGCTGGAGGACCCGCGCGGCGGCGATCTGAGGTTCGAGGACGTCAAGGGCCCGTTCGAGGCCGCCTTCTCGGCCGTCTGGACCGGCCGGACCGAGAGCGACGGCTTCAACCGCCTGGTGCTGGAGCTGGGCGTGGACTGGCGCGAGGCGGCGCTGGTGCGGACCCTGGCGCGCTATCGCCAGCAGACCGGGCTGGATCCCAGCCAGGCGGTGCAGGAAGAAGCGCTGCGTGACTATCCGGCCGTGGCGCGGGGCCTGCTGGCCCTGTTCGCGGCCAAATTCGATCCGGCCGCCGGCGGCGACGCCGAGGCGCGCGCGAGCGCGGTCGAGGGCCTCGTCGCCGGGATCAATGACCTGCTCCAGGACGTGAAGAGTCTCGACCACGACCGCGCCCTGCGCCGGCTGGCCCTGCTGATCCAGGCGATCAAACGGACCAACTACTATCAGCCGGGCCCCGACGGCGCGACCAAGCCGCACATCTCGATCAAGATCGCCTCGCGCGAGCTGGCCGACCTGCCGCTGCCCAGGCCGTTCCGCGAGATCTTCGTCTGGGCCCCCCATGTCGAGGGCGTGCATCTGCGCTTCGGCCCGGTGGCGCGCGGGGGGCTGCGCTGGTCCGACCGCCGCGACGACTTCCGCACCGAGGTGCTGGGCCTGGTCAAGGCGCAGCAGGTCAAGAACGCGGTCATCGTGCCGGTCGGCTCCAAGGGCGGCTTCTTCCCCAAACACCTGGCCGCCATCGTGCGCGGCGGGGGCGACCGCGACGCCCAGCAGGCCGAGGCCATCCGCGCCTACAGGACCTTCCTGTCGGGCCTTCTGGACATCACCGACAATATCGACAAGTCGGGCGCCGTCACCCATCCCGCCAATGTCGTCCGGTTCGAGGGCGACGACCCCTATCTGGTCGTGGCCGCCGACAAGGGCACGGCGACTTTCTCGGACATCGCCAACGGCATTTCGCGCGACTACGGCTTCTGGCTGGACGACGCCTTCGCCTCGGGCGGATCGGTCGGCTACGACCACAAGGTCATGGGCATCACCGCCCGCGGCGCGTGGGAGGCGGTCAAGCGCCACTTCCGCGAAATGGGCAAGGACATCCAGAGCGAGCCCTTCACCGTAGTCGGCGTCGGCGACATGTCGGGCGATGTGTTCGGCAACGGCATGCTGCTGTCGAAGGCCATCAAACTGGTCGCCGCCTTCGACCACCGTGACATCTTCATCGACCCGAACCCCGACCCGGCCTCCAGCTGGGCCGAGCGGGACCGGATGTTCAAACTGCCGCGCTCGTCCTGGGCCGACTATGACGCGTCGAAGATTTCCAAGGGCGGCGGCGTCTTCTCGCGCGCGGCCAAGTCGATCCAGTTGAGCCCCGAGATCAAGGCCGCCCTCGACATCGCCGAGGATGTGCTGGACCCGGCGGCCCTGATGAAGGCCATCCTCAAGGCCCCGGCCGAACTGCTCTACCTCGGCGGCATCGGCACCTATGTGAAGGCGCCGAACGAGAGCGACGCCCAGGTCGGGGACAAGGCCAATGACGCCGTCCGCATCGACGGCCGCGACCTGCGGGTGAAGGTGGTGGGGGAGGGGGCCAACCTCGGCCTGACCCAGGCCGGCCGCATCGACTTCGCCCGCTCCGGCGGCCGCATCAACACCGACGCTATAGACAATTCGGCCGGGGTCGACAGCTCCGACCACGAGGTCAACATCAAGATCCTGACCGGAGCCGCGATCGCCTCGGGCGCCCTGAAGGCCGGGGATCGCGACGCGCTTCTGGCCTCCATGACCGACGAGGTCGGGCTGAAGGTGCTGGTCCACAACTACGACCAGACCCTGGCGGTGTCGCTGCAGGAGGCGGAAGGGCCGGCCGCGCTCGACGCGCAGCAGCGGTTCATGCAGTGGCTCGGGGGCAAGGGGAAGCTGGACCGCAAGGTCGAGGGCCTGCCTGACGACCTGAAACTGGCCGAGATGAAGACGGCCGGCCAGGCGCTGACCCGGCCCGAACTGGCCGTCCTGACGGCCTATTCCAAGCTGGAGCTGTTCGACGACATCGTCGGCTCGACGGCCCCGGACGATCCCTTCTTCCAGAAGACCCTGGTGCGCTATTTCCCCGGGCCGCTGGCGAAGTTCGAGGCCGACATGCAGCGCCACCGGCTGCGTCGCGAGATCATCTCGACCATCATGTCGAACGAGATCGTCAACATGTGCGGCCCGACCTTCCCCGAGCGGCTGCGCGTCTCGGCGCGGTGCGACACGGCGGCGCTGGTGATCGCCTTCGAGACGGCGCGTCAGGTGTTCCGCCTCGACCAGGCCTGGGACACCGTCTCGGCCCTGGACCTGAAGATCCCGGCCGAGGCCCAGACCGTCCTGTACCAGGAGATCGCCACCGTCCTGCGGCGGCAGACCTCGTGGCTGGCGCGGCGGGCGATGCGGCCGGAATGCACGGTCGACGTCCTCGTCGCGGCCTATCAGCCGGCCGCGGACGCCCTGCGGGCCGCCGGCGGGACGGTGCTGTCCCGGTTCGAACAGGCGCGGCTGGAAGGCCGGGTGCAGAGTTTCGTCGCCCTCGGCATCCCCGAGGCCGAGGCCCGGGAGTTCGCCCTGTTGCGGCCGCTGGTCGCCACCGCCGACATCGGCGACCTGGCCCGGCAGGTGGGCTGGGCGGAATCGCCCATGGCCATGCTTTACCACCAGGTCGGCGCGGCCTTCGACTTCGACCGGCTGCGCGCCGGGGCGGCCAATGTGCCCTCGGCCGACCATTTCGACCGCCTGGCGGTGCGCCGCCTGATCGAGGACCTGATGGCCGAACAGGCGACCCTGACGCGGGCGATCGCCGAGGCGTCCGACGTCTCCGTCGGGGCCAGCGAGGCGGCGGCCGAGACGGCCGTCGACGCCTGGATCGGTTCGCGCCAGGGCCTGGTCGAGGGGGTCCGCGCCTCGGTCGACGAGATCGAGGCCTCGGGCGCGGGCTGGACCTTCGCCAAGCTGACCATCGCCAACAGCGTCATCCGCGAGATCGCTTCGTCCGCCGGCTGACGAAGCCTTCTCCCTGGGCCGCGGTCAAAAGGCTCCGCCTTTTCGACCCGACGCGGCCTGGCGCTTCGCGCGTTTCTTACGCCGTCGGGAGTTTCGCGCTTGCGTCCGGGTTCTGCTAGCCTGCGGGGCTGAGGGAGAGGCTGATGCCGCGGAAGTTTCTGGTCGTCGTCGACGACAGCCCGGAGTTCGAGACGGCGCTGCGCTATGCGGCGCGCCGGGCCCGTTCGACCGGCGGCCGCGTCGCCCTGCTGAGGGTCATACCGGCGGCGGCCTCGGACGCCCACTGGGCGGGCGTGCGCGAGGAGATCGAACGCCAGACCCGGGTCGAGGCCGAGGCCTCGCTCAACCGCTGGGCCGGCGAGGCGGCGGACCGGTCGGGCGCGACGCCGGTCCTGCTGATCGAGCCGGGCGAGGCCCAGGACGCCATCCGCAAGGTCGTCGGCGAGGACAATGAGATCAAGATCCTGGTCCTGGCGGCCAGCAGCGGCGGACGCGGCCCGGGTCCGCTGGTCTCGGCGGTGGTCAAACAGGGCGCCGCCTTCACCGGCCGCAAACTGCCCGTGACCATCGTCCCCGGCGAACTGACCGAGATGGACATCGAGGATCTGGCGTAGGGCGCGGGTCTTGAACCCCGCGGGCGTCGGGCGCACTTGTGCCTCATGTTCATCCAGACCGAACCGACCCCGAACCCCCACGTCCTGAAATTCCTGCCGGGCCGGGACGTCTCCTCCGATCCGCGCGACTTCGTGAACCGGGACGAGGCGGCCGCCTCGCCCCTGGCAGAGGCCCTGTTCGACCTCGAGGGCGTGACCGGCGTCTTCTTCGGCTACGACTATGTCTCGGTCACGCGGGCGCCCGACGGCCCTGACTGGACCCGGATGAAGGCCCCGATCCTGGCCACGGTGATGGACCATTTCGTCTCCGGCGCGCCACTGATGCGCCAGGGCGGCGGCGCCGTCGCCGAGGCCGGCGAGGACTCCGAGGTCGTAGCCGAGATCAAACAGCTGCTGGACAGCCGCGTCCGCCCCGCCGTCGCCCAGGACGGCGGCGACATCCTGTTCGACGCCTTCGACGAGGCGACCGGCGTGCTGACCCTGCGCATGCGCGGCGCCTGCGCCGGCTGCCCCTCCTCGACCGCCACCCTCAAGTCCGGCGTCGAGCAGATGATGAAACACTACATCCCCGAAGTGACTTCGGTCGAACAGGTGATCTAGGACCGCTCAAGCAGCGAGCCGCCGCGCGGCGCGCGATAGCGCCTTCCCCTACATCTGAAACGAATTCGTTCTCGCTTCCCCGGCGCAGGGGCGCCATCATCGGTCCATGCCACGGTTTGAAAGCGACAGCGACGCCCGGCGGCTTGGCGAGGCCCTCGCCGCCCTGCGCCGCCAGCGCGCCCTGAGCCAGGCCGAGGCCGGGCGGCGCGCCGGCATGACCAGCCAGGGCTGGGGCCTGTACGAGACCGGCAAACGCCCGGGCCTGTACCGGCCGGACGTGCAGCGCCGGCTGACCGCCGCCCTCGACGCCACGCCCGAGGATCTCCTTGCGCTTCCCGTCCCGCCCGCCTCCATCGGTTCCGGCATGGCCAGCGAGGGCCGCGCTTTCAATCCCGCCCCGGCGGCGACGCGGCGGCTGCAACTGTCCAACGACGATCTCACGCCCTGGGCCGCGTCGGGGGTGGTGATCGAATATGAGCCGGGACGCTGGCCGCGGCGCGACCAAGGCTGCGTCATCGAAATGGCCGATGGCGAGCTCCGCATCCGCCTGTATGAAGGCGCCGACGCCGCGACCCTGACCGTGCGCGGCGGGCCGGGCGGGCTCGAAACGCGCGAACGCATCGCCCGCGCCGAAACCCGAAGCGTCGCGGCCGTCACGGCGCGGCTGGAGCCCTGAATGAAACGAAACCATTGCAACGTTTTCGTTTCTATGAAACTGTGGCCTTTCGAAAGGGTGCAGGGGGACGGCCATGGCCAGGATCGGGGGACGGGACGAGGTCGACGTCTATGTCGGGGCGCGGCTTGGGCTCAGACGCTCGGCCCTCGGCCTGTCGCAGAGCGCCCTGGCACAGCAGCTGGGCGTCAGCTTCCAGCAGGTTCAAAAATACGAGACCGGCCAGAACCGCATCTCGGCCTCGCGCCTGCACCGGGCCGCGACGGTGCTGGGGACCTCGGTCGAGACCTTCTTTCCCCCGGTGGAGACGGCGCTCGGCGCCCTCGACGACGGCTGGGAGCGGATGCGGTTCATCACCGCCACGGCCGACGGTCTGGCCGTGGCGACGGCCTTTCCGCTGATCGAGGATCGCGAGCTGCGCAAGGCGGTGGCGCGCGTGGTCCGGGCCCTGGCGCGCGACCTCTGACTGCCCGCGCCGTCGGAGCGGCGTCATGAGGCTGATGGTGATCGACACGGCCCTGGGGCTGTGCACGGCCGGGGTGTTTGAGGTCGAGGACGGCGCGGCGCGGCGGCTGGGCCTGCGGTCCGAACCGATGACCAAGGGCCATTCCGAACGGATCGCCGGCTTCGCGCGGGACGCGGCGGCCGAGGCGGGGCTGGATTTCGACGCCCTGGACCGGATCGGCGTCACCGTCGGCCCCGGATCTTTCACCGGCCTGCGCGTGGGCCTGGCCTTCGCCCAAGGCCTCGGCGCGGCCCTGGGCCGACCCGTCGTGGGCGTCTCCGGTCTGGACGCCCTGACCGCTTCGGCGGGCGAAGCCCCGGCGATCGCGGCCCTGATCGACGCCCGCCGCGGCCAGGTCTATGCGCGCTTCTGGCGCGACGACGTCGCCGAGGGCCCGCCGGAGGCCCTGTCGCTGGAGGCGGCGGGCGAGCGGATCGCGGCCCTGTCGCCGGGCGCCGTCCTGGTCGGCTCGGGCGCGGCCCTGTTCGAGGGGACGGCAGAGACCGCCCGGCGGCTGATCCTCGACGGCCCCGCGTCCGAGGCGATCGCGCGCCTGGCGGCGGCGGCGGATCCCGCCCACGCTCCCGCCCGTCCCCTGTATCTGCGGGCCCCCGACGCCGTCCCGCCGACCCGCCTGCCGGGACAGGCGCGCGCCCCGGTCCGGACGCCATGAGCGACCCCGACGGCCTGACCGCCGCCCGCCTGGCCGCTGTGCATGCCGAGGCCTTCGATGCGCCCTGGGACGCGGACGCCTTCGCCGCCCTGCTGACCCAGGCGGGCGTCTTTGCGCTGGGGGACGCCGACGGCTTCATCCTGATGCGGGTCGTCGCCGACGAGGCCGAGATCCTGACCCTGGCGGTCCGACCCGCGGCCCGGGGGCGCGGCCTCGGCGCCCGGCTGGTGGGCGAGGGCGGCGCGGCGGCGGCGGCCTTCGGGGCCGCGCGCCTGTTCCTGGAGGTGGCCGAGGACAACGCCGCCGCCCGCGCCCTTTACGCCCGCGCCGGCTTCGCCGAGGCCGGTCGCCGGCCCGGCTACTACGCCCGGCCGGATGGAGGGCGGCGGGACGCGCTGATACTGGCTCGCAACTTGTCGGCGACGCTTCCCTAGGGCGTGCCGCCCGCCTATCCTGCGCCGCATGGACCGGATCGAGAAACTCTGCGCCGAGCGCGGCATGCGCATGACCGAGCAGCGGCGCGTCATCGCCCGGGTGCTGTCGAACGCCGAGGACCACCCGGACGTCGAGGAGCTGTACCGCCGCGCCTCGGCCATCGATCCGCACATCTCGATCGCCACCGTCTATCGCACGGTGCGGCTGTTCGAGGAGGCGGGAGTCGTTGAAAAACATGACTTTGGCGACGGGCGCAGCCGCTATGAAGAGGCCGGGGACGACCATCACGACCATCTGATCGACACGCGCAGCGGCGAGGTGATCGAATTTTTCGACGCCGAGATCGAGCGGCTGAAGACCGAGATCGCCGAACGGCTGGGCTTCGAGCTGATCGGCCACAAGCTGGAGCTCTACGGCAAGCCGATCGAGGGGGCCGAGCCGTCCAAGCGCGAAGGGCTGATCTTCAGCCGCCACGCCGCCCGCGTCGACCCGGACAAGCTGGACGTCTGACCGCCGCCCCGCGCGGCTTGCGGTAGCCTGCCCGGTTCCGGCGCGCTAGACAGGCGGGGCATGACCGAACCCCTCGCCCCGCCGCCGGACGGACAGGCCGCGACCCGACGCCTGTTCATCAAGACCTACGGCTGCCAGATGAACGTCTATGACAGCGAGCGCATGGCCGATGTGCTGCGCCCGCTGGGCTATGCCGCCACGGACACGGCCGAGGACGCCGATTTCGTCATCCTCAACACCTGCCACATTCGCGAGAAGGCGGCCGAGAAGGTCTATTCCGAGCTGGGCAAGCTGAAGGAATTGAAGGACGCGCGGGCGAGGAATTCGAAGACGGAAAGCGGGATTTCGAAGACTCCGATGATCATCGCCGTGGCCGGCTGCGTCGCCCAGGCCGAGGGCGAGGAGATCATGCGCCGCCAGCCGGCGGTCGATCTGGTGGTAGGGCCCCAGGCCTATCACCAGCTGCCCGAACTGCTGACCCGCACGGCGCGGGCGCGGGGCGAGCGCATCGGGGCCGATTTCGCCCCGGTCGACAAGTTTGACGCCCTGCCGGCGGCGCGCGGCGTCGACGGGCCGACCGCCTTCCTGACCGTGCAGGAAGGCTGCGACAAATTCTGCAGCTTCTGCGTCGTCCCCTATACCCGCGGGGCCGAATGGTCGCGGCCCGTCGCGGCGGTGCTGGGCGAGGCCCGGGCCCTGGCCGACCAGGGTGTGCGCGAGGTCACCCTGCTCGGCCAGAACGTCAACGCCTATGACGGGGCGGGGCCGGACGGCGCCCCCTCGACGCTGGCGAGGCTGGCGTACGCCCTGGCGGAGATCCCCGGCCTGGACCGGATCCGCTATACGACGAGCCACCCCAACGACATGTCCGACGACCTGATCGCGGCCCACGGCGAGCTGGAGGCCCTGATGCCCTGGCTGCACCTGCCGGTGCAGTCGGGCTCGGACCGGATCCTGCGGGCGATGAACCGCAAGCATGGACGAGCCAAATACATCGACCTGATCGACCGCATCCGGGCGGCGCGGCCCGACATCGCCCTGTCGGGGGATTTCATCGTCGGCTTCCCGGGCGAGACCGATGCCGATTTCGAACAGACGCTCGATCTGGTGCGACGCGTCGGCTACGCCTCGGCCTTCTCCTTCATGTATTCGCCGCGCCCCGGCACACCGGCCTCGGGAATGGGGGCCCAGGTCCCGGGGCCGGTCGCCCGGGACCGGCTGCACGCCCTTCAGGCCCTGCTGTGGGAGCAGCAGACGGCCTTCAACGCCGCCATGGCCGGCCGCACCATGGACGTGCTGCTGGAACGGTCCGGCCGGTATCCGGGCCAGGCGATCGGCCGCTCGCCCTGGCTGCAGCCGGTTCATGTCGAGGCCGCGGATCATCTGCTCGGCCGGATCGTTCCGGTGGCGATCAAGGAGGGCCGGCAGAATTCGCTGAAGGGCCGGCTTGTTCAGCAGGGGGCGATGCTCCCGAGGCGGCGGGACGCCATTCGTCCCGCGAGTGAGGACCAGACGTTTGGCGCGTGAAAGTGAGTTCCTGGCGTTGGATGACGCCGCAGTCCGGGCGGTCATCGGCCCGGGCAGCCGGCACCTGGCCCTGATCGAGGACCGGTTCAAGGTTCTGGTCGAGACCCCGGGCGGCGGCGTCTCCATCAACGGTTCGGCGCGCGACCGGTCCCAGGCCCGGCGCGTGATCGAGACTCTGATCAGCCGCGTCGACGCCGGGGCCGAGATCACCGAGGCCGACGTCCGCACCGCCCTGGGCGCGGCCGTGGCCCAGCCGCGGGCAGGGCAGGGGAGCGTGGCCCCCGACGCCGCCGCCCTGCCGGTCGGGCGGCGCGGGGCGATCGCGCCCAAGACCGCGGCCCAGGCCAATTATCTGGCCCTGCTGGGCGCGTGCGAACTGACCTTCGGCGTCGGGCCCGCCGGCACGGGCAAGACCTTCCTCGCCGCGGCCTATGGCGCCTCGCTGCTGCGCCGGGGGCAGGTGGACCGGCTGGTGATCACCCGGCCGGCGGTCGAGGCGGGCGAGAAGCTGGGCTTCCTGCCCGGCGACCTGAACGAGAAGGTCGATCCCTATCTGGCCCCCATCTGGGAGGCGCTGAACGACATCCTCGGCCCCGACGACGTCCGCCGCCGGCGCGACAAGGGCGAGATCGAGGCCGCGCCGATCGCCTTCATGCGCGGCCGCACCCTGGCCCATGCCTTCATCATCGTCGACGAGGCCCAGAACACCTCGCGCCTGCAGATGAAGATGGTCCTGACCCGCCTGGGCGAGGGCGCGCGCATGGTGGTGACCGGCGACCCGTCGCAGGTCGATCTGCTGAACCCGCGCGACTCGGGCCTGAAGCACGCCTTGCGCATCCTTGAGAATGTGAAGGGCGTCGGCGTCCAGCGCTTCCAGGCCCAGGACGTGGTGCGCCACGCCATGGTCGAGCGGATCGTGCGCGCCTATGACGCCGACGCCGCCGCCCGCCGCCCGGCCGCCGATCTCGAGGACCCGGACGCGTGATCGAGGTCGAGATCGAGCATCCCGCCTGGACCGAGGCCCTGCCGGACGTCGAGGTCCTGGTCGACCGGGCGGCTCGGGCGGCCCTGGGTCCGACCGCCGGCGATGTCGTGGTCGTCCTGACCGACGATGCGGGGGTGCGCGAGATCAACGCCCGCTTCCGCGACCGCGACCAACCGACCAATGTCCTGTCCTTCCCCGCGGCGGAGAGCGCCGCCCCGCATCTGGGCGACCTGATCCTCGCCTTCGGCGTGTGCGCGGTCGAGGCGGGGGACCAGGGCAAGAGCCTGGGCGACCACCTGACCCATCTGGTCGTCCACGGCGTGCTGCACCTGCGGGGCCGCGATCACGAGGACGAGGCCGAGGCCGAGGCGATGGAGGCGGAAGAGCGAAGCCTGCTTGCCAGTCTCGGCGTCGCCGACCCATACAGGCTCCATGAAATTCCTGACAGCGACGCTTGACGACGACGGCCCCCGCGCGCGGCTGATCCTGCGGTTGGGCCGTATCGGCCTGGCCCTGGCGGCGGGCGCCGCGGCGGCGCTGGCGCATCCGCCGTTCGGCGTCCTGCCCGGCCTGCTGGGCTACGCCTTGCTGATGTTCCTCGTCGAGCGCTCGACCTCGACGCGCGGCGGCTTCTGGATGGGCTGGCTGGCCGGCTTCGCCTATTTCTTCATCAGCTGCTGGTGGGTGGCCGAGGCCTTTCTGGTCAACCCGGCCCAGGCCTGGATGGCGCCCTTCGCGGCCTCCCTGCTGCCGATCGGCCTGGGCCTGTTCTGGGGCGCGGCGACGGCCCTGTACCGGCGCTTCCTGCCCGGCGGGGTCAAGCGGGTGCTGTTCTTCGCCGCCCTGTTCTGCCTGCTGGAGTGGCTGCGCGGCCACGTCCTGACCGGCTTCCCGTGGAATCCGGCCGGGGCCAGCTGGAAGGCCGGCTCGGCCGCGTCCCAGTTCGCGGCGGTCGCGGGCGTCTATGGCCTGAGCTTCGTCACCATCGCCGCGGCGGCGGCCTTCGCGCCGCTGTTGTCGGACGGGCCGCGCAAGGCCCGGGTCGGGGCGGCCGCCCTGGGGGCCGTGGCCATCGCCGCCCTGCTGCTGGGCGGGGCCATGCGGCTGGGTCAGGCGCGGCTGGAGTTGACGGACACGGTGGTGCGGATCGTCCAGGCCGACGTCGACCAGGAGTCCAAATGGACGCCCGAGGCCTATCGCGGCATCGTCGACCGCTATGTCAATCTGACCGCCCGGCCCGGCGCGGTCGTGCCGGACCTGATCATCTGGCCCGAGGGCGCCCTGCCGGCCTCGGCCAACCAGGTGTTCGCCGCCGGCGCGCCCGAGGCTGCGGCCATCGCCCGCGCGGTGCAGCCGGGGCAGAGCCTGATCCTCGGCCTCAGCCGCGGCCTGCCCGATCCCTCGGCCCCCGGCGGCGGGCGCTATTTCAACAGCCTGTTCGTCCTCACAGACCAGGGCGGCGACGGCCTGACCATCAGCGCCGTCTATGACAAGCACCGGCTGGTGCCGTTCGGGGAATATCTTCCGGCCGGCGGCCTGCTGGGGGCGCTGGGCGTGCGCAGCCTGACCCATATGCCGACCGACTTCAGCGCCGGCCCCCGTCCCGCGCCGATCGACATTCCGGGCGCGCCGCGGGCCCAGCCGCTGATCTGCTACGAGAGCCTGTATCCGGGCTTCACCGCCGGGGGGTCGGGGCGGCCGGACTGGATCGTCAACATCTCCAACGACGCCTGGTTCGGGCGCAGCTCGGGCCCGTTGCAGCATCTGAACCTGGCCAGCTATCGCGCCATCGAGGCCGGCCTGCCGGTGGTGCGCTCCACCCCGACCGGGGTCTCCGCCATGATCGATCCCTGGGGCCGGATCATCGGCGACCAGCGGCTGGATCCGGGCGAGAGCGGCGTCATCGACGCCCGCCTGCCGCGGCCGACGGCGACCACCCTCTACGGCCGCTTCGGCGACCTTCTGTTCTGGCTGGCGGTGCTGGCCGGGCTGGCGATCGCCGCGCCCTGGAACCGGATTCGCTTGCGTCGGGAACCGGACTAAATCGCCTTCAAAGCCCCGGATTCACGCCATGCGTGAGGGTTGTAACCGCTAACTCAACCCCTGCTGGGCGGGGCGCCGTGGTTTTTGCAATTTTTGATGACACGGACGAACAGCGGGCGCATTCAGACTTGGCGGTAAGCAACCGAAGGACGAACCGACGATGGCGAGAGGCAAGGGCGAGGACGGTCCTCATCCCGTGGACCGGCATGTGGGCCGGCGCGTATGCGAGAAGCGCCTGGCGCTCGGCTATAACCAAAGCGATCTCGGTCGGGCCCTTGGCCTGACCTTTCAGCAGATCCAGAAATACGAAAAGGGCGCCAACCGGATCTCGGCGTCGAAGCTGTGGGACATTGCGCGCTTCTTCAAGGTCGACATCGGCTACTTCTTCGAGGGTCTGACCGGCGCCCAGATCGCCGGCATGGCCGAGGGCGGCGCCGGCTTCGAGCACGACTTCCCCGCCACCCGCTACACCATCGAAATCGGCCGCCTGGCGCCCCAGCTGTCCACGCGCCAGCAGAAGCTGGCCCTTGAGCTGATCCGCGACATGGCCGACCGCAAGGAGACGGACGAGGGCTGAGGCCCCCGCCCGATCCGGTTCCCTACCCCTCCGACGACCCGGCGCGCGCCCGACCGAACTCCGGCGCCGCGGCCTTCTGCTCGGCCCAGTAGGCCGCGCCCTCGCGCGGCTTGAACATCGTCCGGGGCGCGCCGTCGCGCGACACCACGGCGAAGGTGTTGGTCGAGGCCTGGTACAGCAGCACATCCCCATTGGGCCGCTCGACCCGCTCCGTCCCCGTCGGGGGGCGGCCGGTGAAAGCCTCGACCTTGGCCAGGTAATCCTCGGCCGTGGCCGCGCCGAAATCTGCCCCGTTGCGCTCGAACAGCCGGGCGATCTTGGCGTCGACGGTTTCGCGCCGGTTCGCCGTCAGCGCCGGCCGCTCTGGTTCGGCCGCCGCCCCACCGGAGACGGCGGCCGCGCCGCCGGCCGCGATCAGGGTCGCCGTCTCCGCCTCCGCCCCGCGCTCGCGCGTCTCGACGGCCGAACCGCCGTTGCCGCATCCCGCCGCGGCCAATGCCGCCAGACCCCCGGCAATCGCAACCAAACCCTTGTTGGCGAACATGAATCCCTCCCATGGTTGAAACCCGCCAGCGGTCATATAACCACAGGTCATATGTTCTTGCAATGTTCCGTTTGAGTCGGCTTCCCCTCGACGGGGCGCGGCCGCCTCGCTAGATCAGCGCCATGACCATGGCCTCGCTGTCCGGACGCAAGATCCTGCTGATCGTCGGCGGCGGCATCGCCGCCTACAAGGCGCTGGAGCTGACCCGCCTGCTGAAGAAGGCCGGGGCCGAGGTTATGAGCGTCCTGACCGCGGCCGGGGCCGAGTTCGTGACGCCCCTGTCGCTGGCCGCCCTGACCGGGCATCCGGTGCGCAGCGACCTGTTCATGCCCGACGACGAAACCGCCATGGGCCATATCGAGCTGTCGCGCTGGGCCGATCTGGTTGTGGTGGCGCCGGCGACGGCGGGGCTGATCGCCAAGGCGGCCAACGGTCTGGCCGACGACCTGGCCTCGACCACGCTTCTGGCCACCGACAAACGGGTGCTGCTGGCCCCGGCGATGAATGTGCGGATGTGGCTGCATCCCGCGGTCCAGGCCAATATGGCCCGGCTGCAGGGGTTCGACGGCTTTCACGGCGTGGCCGTGGTCGGGCCGGACGAGGGGGAAATGGCCTGCGGCGAGTTCGGCCCGGGCCGGATGGCCGAGCCGGCCGCCATTGTGGAGGCCATCGCGGGCCTGCTGGCCGGGCCGGACGGACGGCCGCTGGCCGGGCGCCGGGCCGTGGTCACCGCGGGCCCGACCTTCGAGCCGATCGACCCGGTGCGCGGCCTGACCAACCGCTCCAGCGGCAAACAGGGCTATGCCATCGCCGAGGCGCTCGCCGCCCTCGGGGCCGAGGTCACCCTGGTGTCCGGTCCGGTCGCCCTGCCGGCCCCGGTCGGGGTCGACCGGCTGTGGATCGAGACCGCGCAGGAAATGAAGGCGGCGGTCGAGACGGCGCTCCACGCCGGCGACGGGCCCGCCGACATCGCCGTGATGAGCGCCGCGGTCGCCGACTGGCGCGTCGACGGCGTGGCCTCGGGCAAGATCAAGAAGGCCCCGGGCGGGCCGCCCCTGCTGTCCCTGATCGAAAACCCCGACATCCTCGCCGGCGTCTCGGCCCCCGGACGCCTGCGGCCGAAGCTGGTGGTCGGCTTCGCCGCCGAGACCACCGACCTCGAGGCCAACGCCCGTAGCAAGCTGTCGCGCAAGGGCTGCGACTGGATCGTCGGCAATGACGTCTCGGACGACGTCTTCGGGGCCGACGGCAATGCGGTGACCCTGTTCACCCGCGACGGCTCGGCCGAGACCTGGCCGCGCCAGTCCAAGGCCGAGGTGGCGCGCAAGCTGGCCGCCCGGATCGCCGATCACTTCAAAGCCTGAGAGCCCGCCCGCATGACCACCGTCCGCGTCGAACGCCTGCCCCACGCCGGCGACCTGCCCCTGCCAGCCTATGAGACCGGCGGTTCAGCGGGCATGGACCTGCGCGCGGCGGTTCCGGAAGAGGCCCCGGTGACCCTGGCGCCCGGCGCCCGGGCCCTGGTCCCGACCGGGCTGAAGATCGCGCTGGAGCCGGGGTTCGAGGCCCAGGTCCGGCCCCGCTCGGGCCTGGCGCTTAAACACGGCCTGACCTGCCTGAATTCACCCGGCACCATCGACAGCGACTACCGCGGCGAGGTCGGGGTCATCCTGATCAACCATGGACAGGCGCCGTTCGTGATCCGCCGCGGCGAACGCATCGCCCAGATGGTCATCGCGCGCCACGAGCAGGCGGTCCTGGTCGAGGTCGCGGCCCTCGACGAAACCGCGCGCGGCGCCGGCGGATTCGGCTCGACCGGGCGCTAAGCGGAGCCATTTCCGGGGACCGGCGTTAACCCTGCTTCCGGCCACGCTTGGCCGCATCAAGGAGGTCCGGCCCCATGGAGTCCCTGTTCGATTCGATCGGTGCGTTTCTGACCGGCATTTTCGGCCTCGCCCAGGGCGGGTTCGACACCATCAACCAGGTCACCGGCCTCGTCATCGCCGTGATCGCGACCCTGATGATGCCGGCCTGGAGCCGGCTCTGGGCCACCTCGCTGGGGTCGGCCTTCGTCTTCATCCTGGTGGGCCTGGTGCGGCCGATGCTGGACGGCGGCGCCTTTGTCATGCCGCCGCTGCTGACGCTGGGCTTCTGGATGACGGTGCTGGCGCTGTTCCTCGGCTTCGCCGTGGTCATCGCCGTGATGTTCTTTATCAAGTCGCTGTTCGTCGGCCGCAGCCACGCCCATCGCCGCCACGCCCACTGACGGGGCCGAAGCCCCGCCGGAGACGTCGTTTCAGACCGTGATGGTGCGATAGCCCGAGGCCGGCTTGATCATGCCGGTCTCGTCCAGCAGCTGGGCGATCTGCACCGCGTTCAGGGCCGCGCCCTTGCGCAGGTTGTCGGACACGATCCACAGCGACAGGCCGTTCTCGACCGTCGGATCCTTGCGGATGCGGCTGACATAGACGTCGTGCTCGCCGGCCGCGTCGACGGGGGTGATGTAGCCATCGTGCTCCTGCTTATCGATCACTTGGACGCCGGGGGACTCGCGCAGGATGGCGCGGGCCTCGTCGGGCGAGATCGGGCGGTCGAACTCCAGGTTCACGGATTCCGAATGGCCGACGAAGACCGGCACGCGCACGCAGGTGACGGTCAGCTTGATGTCGGGATCGAGAATCTTGTGCGTCTCCTTCCACATCTTGGCCTCCTCGTCGGTGTAGCCGTCGTCCTGGAAGGTCCCGATGAAGGGGATGACGTTGAAGGCGATCTGTTTCGGGAACAGTTTCGGCCGCGCGTCGCCGAGGCCGTAGATGGCCTTGGTCTGGTTCCACAGCTCGTCCATGCCCGCCTTGCCGGCGCCCGAGACCGATTGATAGGTCGAGACGACGGCGCGTTTGATCTTCGCCGCGTCATGCAGGGGCTTGAGGGCCACGACCAGCTGGGCGGTCGAGCAGTTGGGATTGGCGATGATGTTCTTGCGCGTCGCCAGCTTGATGGCGTCCGGGTTCACCTCGGGCACGACCAGGGGCACGTCCGGGTCCATGCGGAAGGCCGAGGAGTTGTCGATCACGATCGGCCCGGCCTTTCCGATCTTTTCCGACCAGGCGCGCGAGGCGTCGCCGCCGGCGCTCATCAGCACCAGGTCGACGGTCGAGAAGTCGAACAGTTCGATGTCCTCGCATTTGATCGTCTTGTCGCCCCACGACACCTCGACGCCCTTGGACTTGCGCGAGGCGACGGCGTGCATGGTCTCGACGGGGAAGTTCAGCTCCTCGAGGATGTTCAGCATTTCCCGGCCGACATTGCCGGTGGCGCCTACGACGGCGACGCGATAGCCCATTTCAGTCTGTCCTTCGGACGCGCTACCGCTCGGCTCGCGGAGCCTCGCTGCTTGAGCGCAGGTGGTGTGTGATTTGCCTATGTGGGCTTTCGCGGGCGCGAAGCAATCGCTTTTCAGCGGTCGCGGGCGCCGCTAAGCCCCTGAAGGATGCCTTCCCGCCTCCGCAACGCCTACGACCGTCGTCTGGCCGACGGCCGGCTGACGCCCGATCCGTCCCAGCTTCCGGTGGTCGAGGCCCTGTCCCGGCTGGAGCGCGACCTGCGCAGGAAGGCCCCGCTGGGCGGGCTGTTCGGCGGGCCGCCCGAGGTGCGGGGCGTCTATCTGTGGGGGCCGCCCGGGCGGGGCAAATCCCTGCTGATGGACCTGTTCTACGCCTGCACGCCCGAGCCGCGGAAGAAACGGGCCCATTTCCACGCCTTCCTCGCCCGGGTGCACGACCTGATGCGCCAGTGGCGTGAGGGGGACGGCAAGGCCCGCAAGGCGGTGTTCGGCCAGTCCAAAGGCGACGACCCCATCAAGCCGGTGGCCGAGCTGATCGCCTCCGAGGCGCGGCTGCTGTGTTTCGACGAGCTGCAGGTCACCGACATCGCCGACGCCCTGATCCTGGGCCGGCTGTTCGAGGCCCTGTTCGAGCAGGATGTGGTTCTGGCCGTGACCTCGAACCGGGCCCCGGACCAGCTGTATCTGAACGGGGTCAACCGCGAACTCTTCGTCCCCTTCATCGACATGCTGGAACGGAAATGCGTCGTCGTCAGCGTCGCCGGCTCGCGCGACTGGCGGCGCGACCGGCTGCTGGGCGACCGGGTCTGGTTCGCCCCTGCCGACGACGCCTGCCGCGCCGCCTTCGAGGCGCTGTGGTCCGATCTGAAGGGCGAGCAGGAGGAATGTCCGGCGCGCCTCAAGGTGCTGGGCCGCGAGCTGGTGATCGCCCGCACCGACGGCGGCCTGGCCCGGGCGACCTTCGCCGAACTGTGCGGGACGGCCCTCGGGCCGCAGGACTATCTCGCCGTGGCCGAACGCTTCCACACCCTCTTCCTCGAGGATGTCCCTGTGCTGGGACCCGCCAGCCAGCAGGCGGCGCGGCGCTTCGTGACCCTGATCGACGCCCTGTACGAGGCCGGGACCCGCCTCGTCGTCCTGGCCGAAGCGGCGCCCGAGGCCCTGTACCGCGAGGGGATCGGCGCCTTCGAATTCGAGCGCACCGTGTCCCGCCTCAATGAAATGTCCGGCGCGGACTGGCTGGGCCGCGAACGATCGGCCTAGGATCGCGCCACAATTCCGCTCGGGCGCGTGGCTCTAACATCGGCGATACCGGAGAACCCCATGCGCATCCTGCCCGCCCCGCTCGCCGCCGCCTTCGCCGCCCCCCTCGCCGCCCTGGCTCTCGCCGCCGCCCTGCCCGGCGCGGCCCAGGCCCAGACGCCGCCGCCCGCGGCCGTGAACGGCGTCTCCGTCGTCGACGCCCGCGCCTGGCTGTCGGGCATGGGCGGGACAGTCGGAGAGCCGAGCGTCAGCGACGGCCTGACCACCCTGACCGTGGCCGACCAGCCCCTGCCCTGGAACCTGACCTTCTACGGCTGCGGTCCGACCCTGTGCGACGACATCCAGTACAGCGCCGTCTTCACCGGCCCGATCACCGCCGACCAGATCAACGCCTGGAACCGCGACAACCGCTTCCTCAAGGCCTTCCTCTTCCCCGGCGAGGCGGGGGCGGACGCCACGGCGGTGGTCCAGTATGACGTCGTCCTGACCGGCCCCGGCTCGGAGCATCTGCGAGAGCCTACGGTGATCTGGCTGCAACTGCTCCAGGCCTTCGCCCAAGGCCTGGCGGCGGCGGTGGGACCGACGACCCCCTAGACCCCACCCTCACCCGCTGACAGCCCCGCTACGGCCGCGAGCAGTTGCGGCGGAGAAAACGGCTTTTCGAGTACGAGCAGGGCCCCGGCCGCCGTCGCGCGTTCGATCAGGCTTGCGTCGGCGTGGCCTGTGATCAGGATCACATGGATCGCGGCGTTGCGCGCCTTCAGCGCCTGGGCGACCTCGACGCCGCCCATGCCCGGCATCCGGATGTCGCAGATCACGCAGGCCGGCTCCGCCGCCTCAAACCCGCGCAGGAAGACGGTCGGATCGCCGTGGGTCGTGACCGGATAGCCCCGGGCTACGAGCATGAAGGCCAGCGAGTCCCGGAAGGCCGCGTCGTCGTCGACGATATGGATCCGGAGCCCGGTCATCGCTCATCCTCCCCGGCGGGCGCCAGCGGAAGGGTGAAGTGGAACACCGTCCCGCCCTCCGGCCGCGCCTCGGCCCAGATCCGCCCCCGGTGCGCCTCGATGATGGTCCGGCAGATCGACAGGCCGACGCCCATCCCGCGCGGCCCCTTCGAGCTGACGAAGGGCGTGAAAAGCCGTTCGGCGATGTCAGGGTCGATCCCCGTCCCGTTGTCGGCGATCGACACCTGGACCATCCCCGGCTCGATCGCGGCGGTGGTCGCTCTCAGCACGGGGGCTGTCCCGGCCGCCGCCGAGTCCAGCGCATTGCGGACCAGGTTGTGGATGACCTGCTCGATCTGAACCCTGTCGATGCTCACCTGCAGGTCCGGGCGATCGTGAGCGGTCGTCAGGCTCGCGTCCGCCGAGGCGCCCACCAGCGCAAAGGCGCAGGCCTCATCGACGAGCGCCGGCAGGATCTCGACCTGGCGAATGTTGGCGTCGCCCGAGACGAATGACCTCAGACGTCGGATGATCTGGCCCGCGCGCAGGGATTCCTCGATCGCCTTGTCGAAATGGACCAGCAGGGGACTGTCCGGCTGGTCCCGCGCCACGATGGCGCGGCATCCGCCGACATAGTTGACGATCGAGCCGAGCGGCTGGTTAAGCTCATGCGCCAGGGCGGCGGCCATTTCGCCCATGGCCGAGAGACGGGAGTCATGGCGCAGCCGCGCCTCCAGCTGCTTCCGTTCGGTGATGTCGAAGGACAGCCCCACCAGACCGGTGACGGCGCCGTCGGCGTCGTGCATCGGCGTCTTGGTCGAAAGCCAGACCCGGGCGCCCTTGCCCGGATGGTCGACCACCTCCTCGAACTCCTGCGCCTTCCCGCCGGCCATGATCATCCGGTCGTGCCGCATGACGGTTTCGCCCTGGAGGGGGTCGGACAGGAACTCCCGGTCCGTCCGGCCCTCCACCTCCGGCCACGCCTTGCCGATCAGGTCGAGGGCGGCGCGGTTGGCCAGCAGCATCCGGCCCTCGGGGTCCTTGGCGTAGATCAGGCCGGGGGCGGCCTCGACGATGGTCTTGACCAGGGCGTCCGACTGCTCCTGGTGACGCACCGCGCTGCGGAGCTCGCCCTCGGTGTGGTCGACGCGCAGGGCCAGGGCCGCCCGTGCGGCGTCGAGCTGTTCCACGGTCTTCCGGTGCGCCTCGATTTCGCGCTGCAGGGCCCGCGTCGACGGAATCGTCAGCAGTTGCGGCACCAGCCGCCAGAGCACCACGGCGGTCATCACCGAGACCACGGCCGTCAACGCCTTGAGCCAGCCCCCGGTGATGTAGATGGGCTGCCACAGCACCACGATGCTGACCACATGGGTCAGGCCGCACAGGCCGATGAAGGCGGCGAACAGCAGGGCCAGGGCGCGGTGCCCCCGGTCCAGGTCCTTCCGGCCGCGGACGAACCGCGCGATGCAGACCGGAATGGCGAAATAGGCCGCCGCGATGAGACCGTCCGACAGGATGTGCAGCGCCATCAGCTCGGGCCGCCAGAGCAGGCACATGCCGTGCGGCATGAAGTCCCGAACCTCGTTCATCCAGTTCATGAATGTCCTTCCCCAACCCGTCTACGTTGTGGGTTGATTTCCGGGAAAGGGAAAGCGACAGGACGACGCGCCAAAAAGGCCCCGGATCGCTCCGGGGCCTTTCATTTTTCAGGCCTGGGTCGCGCCAGGGTCGGGCGCGAAGCGTCCTCAGGCCAGGCTGGCGTCGATGTCCTTGCAGGCCTGGATCAGTCCCTGGACCGACTCGACCGACTTCTTGAACATCGCCTTCTCGTCGTCATTGGTGGTGAATTCGATCACCTTCTCGACGCCGTTCGCGCCGATCAGGGCCGGCACGCCGACATAGAGGTCCGACAGCCCGTATTCCCCCGACAGCCAGACGGCGCAGGGCAGGACGCGCTTCTGGTCCAGCAGATAGGAGCGCGCCATGGCGATGGCGCTCTCGGCCGGGGCGTAGAAGGCCGAACCGGTCTTCAGCAGGGCGACGATCTCGCCGCCGCCCTTGCGGGTGCGGTCGACGATGGCGTCCAGTTCGTCCTGGGTCAGGAAGCCGGCCGCGACCGCGTCGGGCAGGGGCAGGCCGCCGACGGTCGAGTGGCGCACCATCGGCACCATGTCGTCGCCGTGGCCGCCCAGGGTCCAGGCGTTGATGTCCTGGATCGACACCCCGGTCTTCTCGGCCAGGAAATAGGCGAAGCGCGCCGAATCCAGCACCCCGGCCATGCCGACGACCTTCTCCTTCGGCAGGCCCGAGAATTTCTGCAGGGCCCAGACCATGGCGTCCAGCGGGTTGGTGATGCAGATGACAAAGGCGTTGGGGGCGTGGGCCTTGATGCCCTCGCCGACGGCCTTCATGACCTTCAGATTGATGCCGATCAGGTCGTCGCGGCTCATGCCCGGCTTGCGCGGCACGCCGGCGGTGACGATGCAGACGTCGGCGCCGGCGATGTCGGCATAGTCATTGGCGCCCTTCAGGGCGACGTCCGTGCCGATCACGGCGGTGGCCTCGGCGATGTCCAGCGCCTTGCCCTGGGGCGTGCCCTCGGCGATGTCGAACAGGATGATGTCGCCCAGCGCTTCGCGCGCCGCCACATGGGCCAGGGTGCCGCCGATCATGCCGGCGCCGATAAGGGCGATCTTCGCGCGAGCCATATGAGTCTTCTCCGTGGGCCTGGCGCGCTTTGCGCGGCTTGCGGCCGTTTGTCTGGGTGGGGGAGGGAACCGTGGCGGCGGTCTAGACCCGCGCGCTTTCGCCTGCAACCGTAACGCTGCGTCACCCGGAGTCCCCATGGCCGCCCCGTCCGAGCTCGTCTCCGCCGCCGACACTCCGTCCGGCCTGATCACGGTCGTCGACGAGACCACCGTGCGCGCCGAGGTCGCGGCCTGGCGGGCGAAGGTGCTGAAGCCGCCGGGCCTGTGGGACAAGGCCACGCGCGGGACCCAGGAGCGGATCAACCGCATCATCCCCGAGCGGGTCCACGCCGTCATCACCGCCGGGGTGGAGGCGATGACCAGGGGCATTCTGTTCGGCTCGGACCTGCTGAAGGCCAAGCCCCGGCCCGAGGGCTCGCTGGCGGCGCGCGAGCTGCGGGCCCGGGCGGCGATCAAGGCCTACCGCACCACCGCCGGCGTCGAGGGCGGGGTGGCGGGGGCCGGCGGCTTCGTCCTGGCGGCGGCGGACTTTCCGGCCCTGATGGCGATCAAGGTGCGGATGCTGGGCGACATCGTCGCCGCCTATGGCTGGGGCGGGGGATCGGTCCGGGAACGGCTGTTCGTCCTCCACATCTTCCATCTCGCCTTCGCCAGCGCCAAACGCCGTCCCGAGGCCCTGGCCGAGCTGGAGCGCTGGATCGCCGGCTTCGACCAGCCCGAGACGATCACCGACTATGACTGGCGCAAATTCCAGATCGAGTACCGCGACTACATCGACCTGGCTAAGATGGCCCAGCTGATCCCCGTCGTCGGCGCTCCGATCGGGGCCGTGGTCAACTGGCGTCTGGTGGACCGCCTGGGCGAGACGGCGATCATGGCCTGCCGGATGCGGTGGATGGGAGAGGCGGCCGACTGACCGGCGACCGGCGCCTTGCGTTCCTTGTTTGTTCCCATTATGGTGACGCTTGAACCGGGAGGGATTGCGACATGATCGGCTATGTGACGCTGGGCACCAACGATCTGGAGCGGGCGGCGGTCTTCTATGACGCCATCGCCGCGGAACTGGGCACGTCGCGGATGATGGAGTGGCCCGGGTCGATCGCCTGGGGCACGCCGGGCGGCGAGGCGGGCATCGGCCTGACCCGGCCCTTCGACGGCCAGGCGGCCAGCGTCGGCAATGGCGTGATGGTGGCGCTGGAGGCGTCGTCCAGGGAGCAGATCCATCGCCTGCACGAGATCGCCCTGGCGCATGGCGGACGCTGCGAGGGCCCGCCGGGACCGCGGGGGGACACATTCTACGCCGCCTATTTCCGCGACCCGGACGGCAACAAACTCAACGCCTTCCTGATGGAACAGGGGGCGACGGCCTGAACACCCGTGTCCGAAGTGTCCGAAAGTGTCCCACGAATTCTTCGTCGTCTTGGGACACTTCCGATCGGCCCCCTCGATCGGCCCGTGTATAAGATTTTCTGTTCCTGACGACAGGGTTTATCGATTTTCCCTCCTGTGGCGAAACCGCTAGGCTCGCCCCAATCGCGCCCAGACGCAGCAGGAGGACACCATGGACGGCAACGCCGGCGGACCCACCCCCCTCAATGATCCGAAGAAGGAAAAGGCCGCCCTGCGGTCCCTGCTCGGCCGCACCAACCGCGACTGGTGGCCGAACCAGATCGCCGTCGACATCCTGCACCAGCAGGGCCGCACCGGCGATCCGATGGGCGACGGCTTCAACTACGCCAAGGCCTTCAAATCCCTGGACTACGCCGCGGTCAAACGCGACCTGACCGCCCTGATGACCGACAGCCAGCCGTGGTGGCCGGCCGACTACGGCCACTACGGCCCCTTCTTCATCCGCATGGCCTGGCACTCGGCCGGCACCTATCGCACCGGCGACGGCCGCGGCGGCGCCGGCGCGGGCCAGCAGCGGTTCGCCCCGCTGAACTCCTGGCCGGACAACGGCAACCTCGACAAGGCCCGCCGCCTGCTGTGGCCGATCAAGCAGAAATACGGGGCCAGCCTGTCCTGGGCCGATCTGATGATCCTGGCCGGCAATGTCGCCATCGAGAGCATGGGCGGCCCGACCTTCGGCTTCGGCGGCGGCCGCGCCGACGTCTGGGAGCCCGAGAAGGACGTCTACTGGGGCAGCGAGGAACAGTGGGTCGGCCAGGAGGGCAATGAGACCCGCATCGACGAGGAGGCCGGCAAGGCGCTGGAAAGCCCGCTGGCCGCCATCCAGATGGGGCTGATCTATGTGAACCCCGAAGGCCCCGGCGGCGTGCCGGACGCCTTGAAGTCCGCCCGAGACATCCGCGAGACCTTCGCCCGCATGGGGATGAACGACGAGGAGACGGTGGCCCTGACGGCGGGCGGCCATACCTTCGGCAAGGCCCACGGCGCAAGCGACGCCTCCAAGGTCGGGGTTTCGCCCGAGGGCGGCGACATCGCCCAGCAGGGCCTCGGCTGGACCTCCAGCCATGAGAGCGGCATGGGCGACCACACCATCACCTCGGGCATCGAGGGCGCCTGGACGCCCACGCCGATCACCTGGGACATGGACTATTTCAACATGCTGCTCGACCATGAGTACGAGCTGACCCGCAGCCCGGCGGGCGCGAAACAGTGGCACCCCGTGGGCGACCCGCCCGAGACCCTGGCCCCTGCCGCCCATACGCCCGGCAAGCGGGTGCCGACCATGATGACCACCGCCGACATGGCGATGAAGGTCGACCCGAAATACCGCGCGGTGATGGAGAAATTCCGCGCCGATCCGGCCTATTTCGCCGACGCCTTCGCCCGCGCCTGGTTCAAGCTGTGCCACCGCGACATGGGGCCCAAGGTCCGCTACCTCGGGCCGGAAGTCCCGGCCGAGGACCTGATCTGGCAGGACCCGATCCCGGCGCATCAGGGCCCGCTGATCGGGGACGCCGACATTCGGTCGCTCAAGGACCGGATCGCCGCCTCCGGCCTGTCGATCGAGGACCTGGTCCGCACCGCCTGGGCGGCCGCGGCCACCT
Organism: Brevundimonas sp.; assembly: GCA_046292645.1. Classification (GTDB taxonomy): domain Bacteria; phylum Pseudomonadota; class Alphaproteobacteria; order Caulobacterales; family Caulobacteraceae; genus Brevundimonas. The sequence continues at coordinate 20,144 of JBKBQO010000011.1, read as the reverse complement.
ATCGCGGCTCGGACCATCGCGGCGGCCCCAACGGCGGCCGTCTGCGGCTGGAGCCCCAGCGCAGCTGGGAAGTCAACGAACCGCACAAGCTGGCCCCGGTGCTGCAGACCTATGAGCGGATCAAGGCCGAGTCGGGCCTGAACGTCTCCATCGCCGACCTGATCGTCCTGGGCGGCACGCTCGGCGTCGAACAGGCGGCCAGGGCGGCCGGCCATGACATCGAGGTCGAATTCACCCCGGGCCGCACCGACGCCTCGGCCGAACAGACCGACGTCGAGGGCTTCGCCGTGCTGGAGCCCAAGGCCGACGGCTTCCGCAACTATCTGGGCGTCCGCTACAACGTCCCGACCGAGGAGCTTCTCATCGACCGGGCCCAGCTGCTGGGCCTGACGGCGCCGGAGATGACGGTTCTGGTCGGCGGCCTGCGGGTGCTGGGGGCCAACCACGGCGCCTCGAAGAACGGGGTGCTTACCGACCGCCCCGGCCAGCTGACCAACGACTTCTTCGTCAATCTGCTGGACATGCGGACTGGCTGGAAACAGGTCGACGACAGCGGCGACGAGACCTTCATCGGCTCGGACCGCCTGACCGGCGAACAGCTCTGGACCGCGACCCGCACCGACCTGGTGTTCGGGTCCAACTCCCAGCTGCGGGCCCTGTCCGAGGTCTACGCCTCGGCCGACGCGGGCGAGAAATTCGTCCGCGACTTCGCCAGGGCCTGGACCAAGGTCATGAACGCCGACCGTTACGACGTGACTCTGAAGGAAGAGTTCGGCGCGGCCGCGGCCTGAACCGTCCCAACCCCTCCGCGATCTACAAATCGCGGAGGGGCATAGGCGATATTGATTAGCTTGGATAACGGGATAGCGGACGCCTATATGTCGCCCATGCTCCCGACCCTGCGCCAGCTCCAGTATCTCAAGCTTCTGGCCGAACACGCCTCGTTCAGCCGCGCCGCCGAGGCGGCCCATGTCAGCCAGCCGGCCCTGTCGGCCGGGGTGCAGGAGCTCGAGAAGATCCTCGGCGCCCCGGTGGTCGAGCGCACCCGCGGCAATATCCAGCTGACGGCCGTCGGGGCCGAGGCCGTCAAGCGCGGCGAGGACGTCCTGGCCCGCACCGAGGACCTGGTCGAGGCCGCGCGCAACGCCGGCAAGCCCCTGTCTGGCCGGCTCCGCCTGGGCGTCATCCCGACCGTGGCCCCCTTCTTGCTGCCGGCCAAGCTGCCGGGGGTGAAGGCCCAGTGGCCGGCCCTGCGCCTGTTCATCCGCGAAGACCTGACCCCCCGCCTGATCGCCGGGCTCAAGGCGGGCCAACTGGACGCGGCGGTGATCGCCCTCCCGTACTCGGCCCCTGGCATCGATCACGCCCGCATCGGCGACGACGAAATCCTCGCCGCCGCCCCCGTCGGCCACGCCCTGGCCGGATCCGGCCCGATCCCCTCCGGCTCGCTGAAGGCCGAGGACCTGATCCTGCTGGAGGACGGCCACTGCCTGCGCGACCACGCCTTGGCCGCCTTCGGCATCGAGGCCCCGCGCGGCGAGGACGTCTTCGCCGCCACCAGCCTGCACACCCTGGTGCAGATGGTCTCGGCCGGCCTCGGCGTCAGCTTCCTGCCCGAGATGGCCGTGCGCGCCGGCCTGGCCGACCTGCCCGGCGTGGTGGTCCGTTCGATCTCCGCCACCGCCCCGCGCCGCGAGATCGTGGTCGCCTGGCGCGCCGGCTCCAGCCGCGCCGCCGAGGCCCGGCTGCTGGCCGAGGCGTTGACGCTGGACTGAGGCGACGGATCATTACCGTTCCGTAAGGTGCGCCGGGTTTCGGCCCTGATAGGGTCCGACCCTCGCCCGCGTGCGCCGGGCCCGGAACCGAGCCCCCATGAAATCCCGTCTGTTCGCCGCCGCCTCCATCTCCGCCCTGATGCTGGGTCTCGCCGCCTGCGCCACTACCCGGGACGCGACGGTCGACCGGCCGCCCGCGGCCGCCGCGGCCGCCGCCCCGGTCGTCGTGCCGCCCCTGGGCTTCGCCGAGCGCACCCTGCCGAACGGCCTTCGGGTCTTCACCGCCCGCGACGCCTCGACCTCCAACGTCACGGTCCAGGTCTGGTACAAGGTTGGCTCCAAGGACGATCCGGAACGCCGCTCGGGCTTCGCCCACCTGTTCGAACACCTGATGTTCAAGGCGACCGAGAATTTTCCCGATGAGACCTTCGACCGCCTGACCGAGGACGTGGGCGGGAACAACAACGCCTTCACCTCGGACGACGTCACCGCCTATCACGAGACCGTCCCGGCCAATCATCTGGAGCGGCTGATCTTCGCCGAGGCCGACCGTCTCGGCTCGCTGGTCGTCGATGAGTCGGTGTTCGCCAGCGAGCGCGATGTGGTCAAGGAAGAGTACCGCCAGGGCGTCCTGGCCAGCCCCTATGGCCGGCTGTTCAGCCTGTTCGTGCCCGCGACCATCTATCAGGACCACCCCTACCGCCGCTCGACCATCGGCTCGATCGAGGATCTGGACGCCGCGACCATTGAGGACGTGCGCCGCTTCCACGCCACCTACTACCGCCCCGACAACGCCTACTTGATCGTCGCCGGTAATTTCGACCAGGCGCAGCTGGACGGCTGGATCGACCGCTATTTCGGCCCCCTGGCCAATCCCGACCGCCCGCTGCCCGCCAATGACGTGCGAGAGCCTGAACCGACCGGCCCGCGCGAGGCGACCTTCCACGCCCCCAATGTGCCCCTGCCCGCCGTGGTCCTGGCCTGGCCGGCCGTGCGCTACGACCACCCCGACCGCGCCGCCCTGACGGTGCTGGACGGCATCCTGTCGACCGGCGAGTCCAGCCGCCTGTACCGGTCGCTGGTCTATGACCAGCAGCTCGCGGTCCAGGCCAGCTCGGGCCAGGACGCCAGCCAGCAGGCCGGCGCCGTCACCGCCTACGCCATCATGGCCGAGGGCCGGACGCCCGAGGAAGGCCTGGCCGCCCTGCGCGTCGAGGCCGCCCGCCTGCGCGACGCCCCGGTCACCGCCGCCGAACTGGACGAGGCCCGCAACGAACTGGTCGCCGCCGCCCTGCGCGAGCGCGAGACGGTCGAGGATCGCGCCAATGTGCTGGGCTGGTCGCTGATCAACACCGGCGAGGCCGCCGCGGCCGACCGCGAGATCGCCGCCCTTCAGGCCGTCACCGCCGCCGACGTCCAGCGCGTGGCGCAGCGCTATCTGACCGACGAACGCAGCATCGCCATCCGCTATCTCAACGCCGATGAGGCCAATCCGACCTCGGTCCAGGCGGTAGACGTCACCGCCCCCGTCCGCGTCGCCGACCTGGCCCCCGTCGGCCGGATCTTCGAACTGCTGCCAGAGGCGCAGCGCCGGCCGATTCCCGAGCCGGGGGAGGCCGTCGAGCCCGCCACCCCGGCCGTCCAGACCTTCACCCTGGCCAACGGCCTGGAGGTCTTCGTCGCCCGCAAGCCGGGCCTGCCGCTGGTCTCGGCCCGGCTCAGCCTGCCGGCCGGCTCGGCCCATGATCCCGCCGGACGCGCGGGTCTGGCCAATATGACGGCCGCGCTTCTGACCCAGGGCGCGGCGGGTCGCTCGGCCCCCGAGATCGCGGCCCAGATCGAACAGCTCGGGGCCGAGATCGGCGCCTCGTCCGGCCCCGACTTCACCACCGTCTACGCCAATGCGCCCGCCGACGTCTTCCCGCGCGCCATGGGCATACTGGCCGATCTGACCCTGCGTCCGGCCTTCGCCGTCGAGGAGCTGGAGCGCCAGCGCGACCAGGCGCTGGACGGCCTGCGCATCCAGCTCAGCACCCCCGGACCGGTCGCCGCGGCCGCCGTTGGACGGGTGATCTATGGCGACGCCCCCTATGGCGCGCCGGGCGGCGGCACCTTGGCCTCCCTGCCGGTCCTGACCCGCGAGGACGTCGCCGCCTTCCATGCCGGCCGCTATTCGCCCGCCGGCGCCAAGCTGGTGTTCTCGGGCGATATCACCGTCGACCAGGCCCGCGTCCTGGCTGAACAGGCCTTTGCCGGCTGGACCGCCCCGGCGGTCGCGCCCGCGATCCCGACGCCCGCCGGCGCGCCCCTGCCGCCGCGGGTCGTGGTCATCGATCAGCCCGGCGCCGGCCAGGCCGCCGTCTTCGTCGCCCAGCGCAGCATCGCCCGCGACGACGACGACTATTTCCCCCTGACCCTCGGCAACACCCTGCTGGGCGGCAGCTTCACCTCGCGCCTGAACCAGGAGATCCGGATCAAGCGCGGCCTCAGCTACGGCACCCGCTCGGCCCTCGGCGCGCGGCTGGACGAGGGCGCCTTCACCGCCTCGGCCCAGACCCGCAACGACGCGGCGGTCGAGGTCGCCGACCTGATCCTGGCCGAACTGACCCGCCTGGCCACGACCCGGCCGACCGACAGCGAAATGACCACCCGCCAGGCCATACTGACCGGCGCCTTCGGCAGTTCGCTGGAGACCGTCGACGGCCTCGGTTCGCTGGTCGCCAACCTGGCGCTTTACGACCTGCCGATGAGCGAACTCGCCGCCTACGCCGGTCGGGTGCGGTCCATCACGCCCGAACAGGTCCAGGCCGCCTTCGCCGAACACCTGCCGACGTCCGGCGCGAGCGTCGTCATCGTCGGCGACGCCTCGGTCTTCCTCGAGGCGCTGCGGGCGAAATACCCGAACGTCGAGGTCGTGCCGCTGTCCAGCCTGAACCTGGACAATGTTTCATTGCGGTAGAGGCGCGGTGATTTCTCCCTCCCCCTCGTGGGGAGGGTGGTCGCGCAGCGACCGGGTGGGGAATTTTGAAGCCGGGCGCCGCCGGCGCAGGACCGGCCTTCCCCACCCTGTCGCCGCTTCGCGTCGACATCCCTCCCCATGAAGGGGAGGGAGACGCTCAGGCCGACAAACACACCACCTGGGCCACGCGCCGCTCGCGGCGCAGGTCGTCGGCGACCAGGCCGTAGTTGTCGACGGTGACGATCCGCCCCGTCAGCGGCTCGTCGGCGCGTTGCACGCCGCGAATGGCCGGGCCGAAGGTGTCGGGCGAGGTGGTGTAGATGCGGCCGCGGCGCGGGCTTTCGGCGATGGTCACGCCGATGGCGCGGCCCTGCCGGTCCAGCACCGGCGCGCCGGACAGGCCGGCCAGGGTGCCGCCCAGGCCGTCGGTCCGCCCGACCTCGGCCCAGGCCAGGATCGGCTCCTCGCGCTGGCCCCGCCCACGGATCTTCAGAGTCTCCCGCCCCAGCAGACGCGAGGCGACCTCCCCCGCCCGCGCCTGAGGATAGCCGGGATGGAAGCCGCGCTGGCCGGCGCGCAGGCCTTGGGTCGCCATCACCGGCAGGGCGTCGGACCCGCCCTGGGTCAGCAGGACGGCGATGTCGGCGCGGGGCGCCAGCCGCACGTCGGCGGCCACAGCCCGGCCACCGCCGACCAGGATGGCGGGGCGGCGGCAGCCCTCGACCACATGCCGGGCCGTGACCCACAGGCCGTCCCGGGAGATGGAGAAGGCAGTGCCCGAGGTCGGCTGGAAGGGTATGTCCGGCGCATGCACGGTGACCGCCGGGTCGAACGGCGTGATCGGCCCCAGCAGGGCGCCCTCGACCTCGTCCGGCGGCGGCGGCGCGGGCGGCGCGTCGGCGTTCTCGCGCCGGGCGAGCGAGGCCAGCAGCAGGGCCCCGAGGACCGCCGAATAGATCAGCCAGTCGGGGAGGCGGGGAAGGCCCATGGCGTCAGCCGGTCAGGGCGGCGGCGAGAATCAGGGCCGTCGACAGCTTGGCGCCGACCAGAAGCACGGCGGCGGCGATCTCGCCCTCGCGAATGCGCTGCGGCAGGCCGGTCAGCAGCATGTCGACCAGCCGGAAGGCCAGCAGCTGCAGCACGATGGTCGCCACCCCCCACAGGGCGATGTCCTTCAGCGAGGTCGAGACGCTGAGGCTGACCGCCAGCGGCACGGCCAGGCCGACCAGCACACCGGAAAAGGCCACGGCGGCGGCGGCGTTGCCCTCGCGGATCAGGGCGATCTCCTTCCACGGCGTGAACAGGGCGTAGAGGATCGCCCCCACGGCCAGCAGCCCCAGGGTCACGCCCAGATGGGCGAGGGTCGTCGGAAAGCCGGTCGCGAAGGCCTGGACCTCCGCGCTTTCAAGCACGGTGTTGAGGGACGAGGAATCCATGGGTGTCCGGTTGCAAGAGCCCCGCCGACGATTGCCCGCTTTTCGCCCCAATCCGCAAGGGGGCGGGGGACACAGTTGGTGAGGAAGTGTGTCGGGGAGGTTCCAGGTTCTAGGGACTAGGTTCTAGGGAATGGCGGCGCTGACTACACTTTGGCCAAAACCCTGCTCCCTAGAACCTAAATCCTGGAAGCCATCAGGCCGCCGCCTGCTCCGCCTTGCGCAGCGCCGACGCCCGCACCTTCTCGCTCTCGCTCTTCAGCTGGCCGCAGGCCGCGAGGATATCCCGGCCGCGGGGGGTGCGGATCGGGCTGGCGTAGCCGGCCTTGTTGAGGATGGCCGCGAACCGCTCGATGGTTTTCCAGTCCGAACATTCATAGTCGGTGCCCGGCCACGGATTGAACGGGATCAGATTCACCTTGGCGGGAATGCCCTCGATCAGCTTCAGCAGGGCGCGGGCCTCGTCAGGGCTGTCATTGACGCCCTTCAGCATGACGTATTCGAAGGTCACGCGGCGGGCGTTGGAGATGCCCGGATAGGCGCGGATGCCGGCCATCAGCTGTTCGAGGTCGTATTTCTTGTTCAGCGGCACCAGCACGTCGCGCAGCGGGTCGTTGGTGGCGTGCAGGCTGATCGCCAGCATGGCCTGGGTGCGGTTGCCCAGCGGCTCCAGCATCGGGACGACGCCCGAGGTCGAGACGGTGATGCGGCGGCGCGACAGGGCGATGCCCTCATTGTCGCTGATGATGTCGATGGCGTCGGCGACGTGGTCCAGATTGTACAGCGGCTCGCCCATGCCCATGAAGACGATGTTCGACAGGCGGCGATCTTCCTTGGGCGACGGCCATTCCTCGAGGTCGTCCCGCGCCACCTGGACCTGGGCCACGATCTCGGCGGCGGTCAGGTTGCGGACCAGCTTCTGAGTGCCGGTGTGGCAGAAGGTGCAATTGAGAGTGCAGCCGACCTGGGACGAGACGCACAGGGCGCCGGCGCGGCCGACGTCGGGGATGTAGACGGTCTCGATCTCGATGCCCGGGGCGGTGCGGATCAGCCATTTGCGCGTGCCGTCCTTGGACACCTGGCGCTCGACGATCTCGGGGCGGGCCAGGGTGAAGGCGGCGGCCAGTTTCGCCTGGGTGTCTTTGGCGATGTTGCTCATCGCCGCGAAGTCGGTGACGCCGTAGTGGTGAATCCAGCCCCAGACCTGACTGGCGCGCATCTTCGCCTTCTCCGGCGGGCAGATGTCGGCGTCGATCAGCGCCTGCCGCAGACCCGCGCGCGTCAGCCCGGACAGGTTGACGGGGGCCGCGGGGGCGGTCGCGGCCCTTTGTTCGGGCGTGCGGGACAGGTCGAGCGTCAGGCTCAAGGCGGCATCCTGAAAACGAGGGAAGCGCGGCTTATACCACAGATCGGGAAGGATTTAAGGCGGGCGGGGTGAAGAGTGAGTGGTGAGTAGTGAGTCGAGGTGGGCTGAGGCTCGCGGACCACTCACCACTCACTACTCACTTACTCACTCTTCACCGTCCTCGATCTCGTCGATCCGATCGTCATCCAGCCCGAAATGGTGGCCGATCTCGTGGATCAGGACGTGGGCGATGATCTCGAAAAGGCCGACGTCGCCGCGTTCGCACCATTCGTCGAGGATTGGACGGCGGTAGAGGAAGATGCGCGACGGCTCGGCCGCGGGTCCAAGGCTGTCGCGCAGGCCGATGTCGACGCCGTGATACAGGCCGGTCAGTTCGAACGGGTCCTCCATGTCGAACCCGGCCAGCACCTCGTCGTCGGCGAAGTCGTCGACCCGGATCACCACCTCGCCCGCCAGCGACCGGAACGGCTCGGGCAGGGCGTCGAACGCCTCGCGCGCCAGCCGGGCGAAATCGTCGAGGGAGGGGGCGGGTTGGTTGGTCCAGGTCATTGGGATTAGGGATTAGGGATGAGGGATGAGGTTGGGAAGGGTCATGGCCCCCGTCGGGCGCTGCATTCACAGTCCCTCATCCCTAATCCCTAGTCCCTGTTCCCTCTTCAGGTATGGTTACCGAATCAGGGCGCGGGAGCTGACACGACACCATGGCCGAGGCCGACATCGCCTATGTCGCGACCGCGGGCGCCGCGGGGCTGGCCCTGGCGCTCAGCGCCTGGGCGGCGCGGCTGCGTGGAAGGCTGGCGGCGCGCAACCGGGCGGCCGAGGCGGAACTGGCGGCGGCGCGGGTCGATCTGGCCGACCGTGACGGGGCCCTGGCGGCGTTCGAGGACGTGCGGCTGGCCCTGACGCCCGACGGCCAGACGCGCCGGCTGGGCGCGGCCCCGGCCTGGGCCGCCCTCGTTTCGGAACTCAACCACGGGGAGCCCGCCGAGGATGCCGCCGGCGATCCCGTGCTCGTGGTGCTCGACGCGGTGCGCGCGGCGGCCGGCGCCCGGCTGGACGCCCTGATCGACCAGGGCGAGCCGTTCGACGCCGTACTGGAGGGCTCGGCCGGGGCCTGGTCGGTCGAGGGCCGGTCGGCGGCCGGGGCGGCCTGGTTGCGGCTGTCGCGCCTGGGCCTGGTCGGCACGGCGACCGAGAGCGGCCTGGGCCTGCTGGCTGACTCGTATCCGGCCCCGACCTGGATCACCGACGCCGCCGGGCGGCTGGCCTGGGCCAACAGGGCCTGGCTGACCGAGATGAAGGCCGAAAGCGTCGAAGCGGCGCGCGAACAGGGCCTCAGCTTCGATCGCGGGGCCGACGCCATCGTCGCCGAGGCGGGCCGCACCCATCAGCCCCAGGACGGCTTCCGCTGGACCACGGGCGGCGGTCGTCGCCGCGCCTGGCGGATCGTGGCCGAGCCGGTGCAGGGCGGGGCCGGGGCGGTTCTGGCCTTCGCCCTCGACATGACCGAGGCGGAAGAGACGCGCGACACCCTGCGCCGTCACGTCGAGGCGCATGACGAGACGCTGAACCACCTCGCCGACGCCGTCGCCATCTTCGGCCCGTCCAAGCGGCTGGCCTTCCACAACACCGCCTTCCAGACCCTGTTCAACATCGATCCCGCCTGGCTGGACGAGCGGCCGACGCATGCCGAACTGCTGGACCGGCTGCGCCAGCGCCGGCTGCTGCCCGAGGTGATCGACTACGCCGGCTGGAAGGCGCGGGAGCTGGACTTCTACGGCGCGCCCGCCGCCGCCCCGGACGACAGCTGGTCCCTGCCCGACGGCCGCACCCTGCGGGTGGTGCGCCAGCCGCACCCCCTGGGCGGGGTGCTGCTGCTGTTCTCGGACATCACCGACGAGCTGAAACTGCGCAGCCGTTTCAACGCCCAGATCCAGGTCCAGACCGCCACCCTCGACAAGCTCAACGACGCCGTCGCCGTGTTCGGCTCGGACGGCCGGCTGCGGCTGCACAACGAAGCCTTCGACGCCTTCTGGAGCGTCACCGCCGAGGCGCTGGACGCCGCGGGGGATTTCGACGCCGTCGCCGCCCTGTGCCAGTCGACCATGCCTGACCCGGCCCTGTGGCTGGGGCTGAAGGCCCGCGTCGCCGATCCCGATCCCGAAAGCCGGGTGCCGATCGCCGGCGAGGGCAAGACCACGGACGGCCGCATCGCCGCCTGGCTGACCCGCCCCCTGCCCGACGGCGCCACCCTTGTGGCCTTTTCCGACGTCACCGCCCGCCGCGGTCTCGAACAGGCCCTGGCCGCCAAGGCCCAGGCCCTGGAGGAATCCACGGCGCTCAAGCGCGAGTTCGTCGGCAGCGTCTCCTATGAGCTGCGCACCCCCCTGACCACCATCGTCGGCTATTCCGAACTGCTGGAGATGCAGGCTGACCTGCCCGAACGCAGCCGTCAGCACGCCGGGGCCATCCGCATCGCCGCCAGCCAGCTGGCCGGCTCGATCGACGACGTTCTGGACATGGCGCAGATCGACGCCGGCGAGATGGAGCTGACCCTTGGCGACGTCCATATACGCGACCTGTTCGCCGATGCGGTCGAGCGGTTCCGGCCGCGCGCCGAGGCCCGGGGCGGGGTGCTGAACGCCGTCGCCCCCACCGGCCTGCCGCCCCTGCGCGGCGACGCACGGCGGATCACCCAGGCCCTCGACCATCTGCTGGAGAACGCCGTGCGCGCCATCTCCGAGGGCGGGGTCGTGAACCTGAGGGCCGATTGCAACGCCTCCGAGGTGCGGATCCGCGTCGAGGACAGCGGCCGCGGCATCCCCTACCACCTGCAGGCCCACGTCTTCGATCGCTTCGTCCGCCGCGAGCGCGGCGGACCCGGCGTCGGCCTGGCGCTGGTCAAGGCCTTGGTCGAGCTGCACGGCGGCTGGGCGGAGGTCGAGAGCGAGCCCGGCAAGGGCGCCGCCTTCATCCTGCACCTGCCGTTGGAAGCGACCAGCGCGGCGGCGGCGCCAGAGCTGTTGCTAGGTTCTAGGTTCTAGGGGTTAGGTGCTAGGGAGGATCGGGACCCCGACCGCCCCTATTCCCTAGCCCCTAGAACCTAGAACCTCCCCATGGCCAAGCCTCTCAAGACCGCCCTGATCTACGATTTCGACGGCACCCTGGCGCGCGGCAATATGCAGGAGGTGACCTTCATCCCCTCGATCGGCATGGGGATCGGCGACTTCTGGGGCGCGGCGGACCAGCTGACCCGCGACGCCGACGCCGACAACATCCTGATGTACATGCAGCTGATGCTGAAACAGGCGCGCGACAACAATGCGCCGATCACCCGCAAGCTGCTGGCCGAGCACGGCGAGGACGTAAAGCTGTTCGACGGCCTCAAGTCGGACCTGACCGGAAAGGGCTGGTTCGACCGCATCAACGCCATGGGCGCCAAATACGGCCTCGAGATCGAGCACTACATCATCTCCGCCGGCCTCGAGGAGATGATCGAGGGCTGCCCCATCCGTCCCGAGTTCCGGCACGTCTTCGCCTCCAAATTCGTCTATGACGAACACGGCGTGGCCATCTGGCCGGCGGTCGGGGTCAACTACACGACCAAGACCCAGTATCTGTTCCGCATCAACAAGGGCGTGCTGAACCACTGGGAGCACGAGAAGATCAACCGCTTCATGGCCGACGACGACCGGCCGGTGCCGTTCGAGCGGATGATCTTCCTCGGCGACGGCGACACCGACGTGCCGACCATGAAGATGATGCACACCAAGGGCGGCTATTCGATCGCCGTCTATGACCCGCGCAACTCCGACCGCGACCAGCAGAAGATCTACGGCCTGATCTCCGAGGATCGGGTCAATTTCGTCGCCGCCGCCGACTATCGCGAGGGCTCGGCCCTCGACCTGATCGTCAAGGGCTTGATCGGCCGCATCGCCATCACCGCGGGAACAGTGCCCGACGTTCTCTGAGCGCGGCCGGTTTTCAGATCGCGTTCAGCGGCAGTTTCAGGAACCGCATTCCGGACGGCGACGGCGGCGGCAGGGCCCCGGCGCGGATGTTGATCTGCAGCGACGGCAGGATCAGGTCCGGAACCTTCAGCGTGGCGTCGCGGGCCTCGCGCACGGCTACGAAGTCCGCCTCCGACCGCCCGCCGCCGACATGGATATTGTCCGCCTTCTGGGCGGCGACCGTGGTCTCCCAGCGATAGTCGGACCGACCCTCCGGCAGATAGTCGTGGCCCACGAAGATCCGCGTCTCCGGCGGCAGGGCCAGCAGACGCCGGATCGAGCGGTGCAGGGTCCGGGCGTCGCCGCCGGGAAAGTCGCACCGCGCCGTGCCGTAGTCGGGCATGAACAGGGTGTCGCCGACGAAGGCCGCGTCCCCGATCACATAGCTGACGCAGGCGGGGGTATGGCCGGGCGTGTGCAGCACCTCGACCGTCAGGGCGCCCAGGGCGAAACGCTCGCGGTCGGCGTACAGGCTGTCGAACACCACGCCGTCGGCGGTAACGTCCCGGGCCTCGAACAGGACGCCGAAAACCTTCTGCACCTCGGTGATGCGGCTGCCGATGCCGATCGGCGCGCCGGTGCGGCGGCGGATCTCGTCGGCGCCGGTCAGGTGGTCGGCGTGGGCGTGGGTCTCGAGCACGCGCTCCAGCCTCAGGCCGCGTTCGGCGATGCGGGCCAGCACCGCCTCCAGCGAGGCGGTCGAGGTCCGGCCGCTGGCGGCGTCGAAATCCAGCACCGGATCGATGACCAGGGCGGCGCCGGTCGCCGGGTCGGCGACCAGATAGGTGATCGTATGGGTCGCAGGGTCGAAAAACCCTTCGACGGTGGGGACGGAAGTGGGGGTCTGGGTCATGCGGAGGGCTCCTTGTGGTCGCCAACATATTAGATATTGCTAAATTAGCAAGAGCTGATATATGGACCGTCATGAACCCCGCACACGCCCTCTCCCCCGAACAATTCCAGGCCAGCGCCGGCGAGGCCGCGCGTCTGCTTAAGGCCCTCTCCAACGAGCGGCGGCTGATGATCCTGTGCCAGCTGGCCGAGGGCGAGCGGGCGGTCGGCGACCTGCTGCCGCTTGTCGGCCTGTCCCAGTCGGCCCTGTCCCAGCATCTCGCCGTGCTGCGCGAGGAGGGGCTGGTCGCCCCCCGGCGCGACGGCGTCTCCATCCTCTACCGCATCGCCGACCCCGCAGCCCTGAAGGTCATCGCCGTCCTGGCCGAAATCTACTGCCCCCCGCCCCAAGGAGCCTGAGCCCATGTCCTCTCTCACCCCCCTGTCCCCGACCGAGGTCGCCGCCCGCATCAAGACCGGAAAGGCCGTGCTGGTCGACATTCGCGAGGCCGACGAGGTCGCGCGCGAGCGGATCGCCGGCAGCGTCGCCGCCCCCCTTTCGGCCTTCGAGGCTGCTCATCTGCAGATCCGGCCCGACCGTGACGTCGTCTTCATGTGCCGCACCGGCAACCGCACCGGCGCCAACTGCGTCCGCCTGGCCGACCGCGTTCCCGGCGAGGCCTTCGTGCTGGACGGCGGCCTCGACGCCTGGAAGGCCCAGGGGCTGCCCACCCTGACCGACGCGCGGGCCCCGCTGGAACTGATGCGCCAGGTCCAGATGACGGCCGGCGGCCTGATCCTGGTCGGCGCTCTGCTGGGTCTGCTGGTCCATCCCGGCTTCTGGGGGCTGTCAGCCTTCGTCGGCGCCGGCCTGTTCGTGGCCGGAGCCACCGGCTTCTGCGGCATGGCGCGGCTGCTGGCCGTCATGCCCTGGAACCGGGCGATGCGGGCCGTCTGATCCCATGGACGCGACCGCCGCCCAGTTGCTGCTGGCCGCCCTGAGCGGCGGGATCGTGGCCCTGCTGCTGACCGTCTTCGGCGGCGGCGGGTCTGTGCTGGCCGTGCCGCTGCTGCTGTACGTTGTCGGAGTGTGCGATCCGCACATGGCCATCGGCGTCTCGGCCGCCGGCGTCGCCCTGAACGCCCTCACGGCCCTCGCCGGCCAGGCGCGGGCGGGGCGGGTGCGCTGGCCGTGCGCCCTGGTCTTCGCCGCCGCCGGCTCGGCCGGCGCCTTCGCCGGCTCCTCCGTCGCCAAGGCGATCGACGGCCAGGCGCTGCTGATCGTCTTCGCCTTCGCCATGGGCCTCGTCGCCCTCGCCATGCTGAGACCCGGCGCGCCCCTCGGGGCCGAGGATGTCCGCCTCGATCGGGCCATGGTTCCGCGCATCGTCGCCTCGGGCGTCGGCGTGGGCGCGGCGGCGGGCTTCTTCGGCATCGGCGGCGGCTTTCTGATCGTGCCGGGCCTGATGGGCGCTTCCGGCATGACCCTGGCCCTGGCCCAGGCCTCCTCCCTCGTCAGCGTCGCCGCCTTCGGGGCGACCACGGCGGCCAACTACGCCCTGTCGGGGCTGATCGACGGACCGATCGTCGCCGCCATGGCCGCCGGCGGCGTGGCCGGCACCCTGGCCGGCCTGCCGATCGCCCGGCGCCTGGGCCGTCGCGCCGTCCTGGGTCGCCGCCTGTTCGCAGGCCTGATCCTGATCGTCGCCGTCTATGTCGGCGCCCGGGCCCTGACCTAGCGCCCTCCGGCCCGCAGGAAGGCGGCGCGGGCCGCGGCGAAGCGCGACGGCACCAGCCCGCCCAGCACCGCCTGGCCGCCCTGCCTCAGGCCCGCCTCCTGGCCCTTGCGCCAGACCACCTCGGCCTCCAGCGCCAGTCCCCGTCCGAGGTCGACGATCTGCACCTGGCCGGGCAGGGCCAGGTTGCGATCCAGCCTCACCCTGAGGCCCGAGGCCGAGTGGTCGACGATCAGACAGGCCAGCTCCAGCCCGGGGGCGACCAGGATCGCTCGGCTGCTGGCGGGGACGCGGGCCTGGAATCGGCGGTCGGTGGGGGCGTTCATGGGCTCATAGAGCCCGGCCGAGGGTTTCGATCCAGTGTCACGACGCCGCTCCGGCCAGGGCCAGGGCGCGTCAGAACCGGACGCTGCTGGCGCAGCCGGGATTGGACTTCCATATTTGCCCGATGAAACTCTTCACCATCGGATACGAGGGCGAGCCGCAGGCCGCCGTGATCGAGCGACTGAGGGCCGCGGGCGTGTCGGTGCTGGCGGACGTTCGCGCTGTGGCGGCGTCGCGCCGGGCAGGCTTTTCCAAGACGGTTCTGGGCGCCAGCCTGGCGGAGGCCGGGATCGAATACATCCACCTGCGCGATCTCGGCACGCCCAAGGCTGGCCGGGATGCCGCCCGAAAAGGCCGGATCGGGGAGATGCGCGACATCTTCGCCGACCATATGGCCGAGCCGCCGTCGCAACTGGCCTTCGAACGGCTGCGCGAGATCGCCCGCGACCGGCCCACCGCCCTGCTGTGCTTCGAGGCCGATCACGCCGGCTGCCATCGCGCCGTCCTGGCCGAGCGGCTGGCGGACGAGGACGGGTTCGAGATCGTCAACCTCTAGACCGCGGCCGTCTCCATTTGCCCGGCCTTGTTGGGATCCGGGGCCGTCGCGGACTTTCGCGTGTCCTGGCGTCGCGGCAATTTCCATGTCTGGTCCGGTTCGAACCGGGTCCCGTTCCAGGCCATGGCGGTGACGGTGATGTGGTGGGCGTCCCAGTCGATCTGGTTGAAGCTGGGCGGCGATCCCCGCTCCCGGTGCGACAGCGTCCCGCATCCCACGGCGTAGGAGCAGTGGTCGCCCAGGCTGATCGGCAGGGCGAAGGGCACATGGACATGGCCGGTGGTGATCAGGTCGACCCCGGCCTCGGCGAAGATCAGCGCCGCCGCATCCCCGCGCTTGACCTCGCCGGTCATAGGCGTGCCGATCATCTCGACCAGGGGGTGGTGGCAGGCCAGCACGCGCAGGGCCCCGACCGGCGCCTGGCGCAGGGCCTCGGCGGCCTTGCGGGTCTGCTGCAGGTCGATGACGCCCTTGGACCAGTTCATCCGCGCCTGCCAGCCGCGCGCCGTCACCACCCCCCGCACCATCAGCTCGGGACTGAGGAACTGGTGATCATGGGCGGGATGGCCCGTGGCGCGCTCGAACGCCTTCCACGGGTGAAGCAGGCGGGCGAACAGGCTCCAGTAGGGCACGTCGTGATTGCCGACGATGACGAAGCGCGGATCGGGCATGCGGGCGATCCAGCGCCCGGCCGCCTCGAACTCATCGGGCAGGCCCTGCTGGGTGATGTCGCCGGTGATCAGGACCAGGTCGTGCGCCGTGGCGTGGGCGTATTCGAGCGCGGCCTCGCAGGCGTGGGCGTGCTCGACGCCGAAATGGATGTCGGAGAACTGGAGGATGCGCGCCACTAGACGGCGTCCTCGGCGGCCGGCGGATTGGGCGCCAAGGCGCGGAAGGCGGTGCGGATGAAGCGCACCTTCGCCTCATGGCGCAGCAGGGCGGGCTCGCCGTCGATCACGGCGGGGATCCGCGAGCGGGCGCGGACCGTCGCCCCCTGGATGGCCTTGGTGGTCACGGCGGGATCCTGGCGCCAGTCATTGAACACCGCATGGGCGGCGAGGCGAAACACCTCAAGCGCGTCGGCCGGATTCATCGCCGCCGCCTCCAGCCCCGTATGCTCGTCCATGGCCTTGGAGATCATCGGGCTGATCAGGACCAGGGCCTCCGCCCGCCGGTCCGCCTTGCCGTCCAGCGAGAACCGCAGCCGACCGGAGAAGGCCCGCTTCAGCGCCCGTCGCCCATAGGCCCAGGCCAGCCCGAACTTGCCTTCCCGCACGGCCTCGCGGGCCGGCGCCCACAGGGCCGGCGCGCCCAGGATCGCGGCGCAATAGAAGGCCTGGCGGAACTGGCCGTCGGTGACCTCCCCGCCGGCGACCTGCTGCGGCGCGCCCTCCTCCAGCGCGCGACGCAGGGCGACCTTCCAGTCCGCCGTGCCGTACAGGGCCCGCGGCAGCATGTTCATCGTCCCTCCTGGTAGGGGGGCCACCAGAGGACCGCCCGGACCCGAGCGGGAAGCAATGGTTCCCGCCGTGCCGTCGCCGGCGAGGACCAGCAGGACATCGGGTTTCGCGTCAAGCGCCGCCTGGATCTGGTCGTCGAAATGCCCGCCCTCGAGGGCCACGACCGACGCCTCGAAGGCATAGTCGGCGAGGATGGCCGTGGCCTCCTCGACCGCATTGGGACCGACCCCGCCCGACAGCGGATTGACCAGCATGATGACGTGCGCCAGCGCCACGTGCGGCGTCAACGCGTGAGCGTCGGCGGTCGGGGTTCCGGCCACGGTCTCGGGATCGCTCGCCGGCGTCACAGTATCGCTCATCCGGCCCGAACGTCCCGACCGGAACGATGTTCCGGCCGGCGGCGTCGCGCGGTCCTATTGTTTCTTCATCTCTTCGGTCGCGGCGGCCGCGCCGGCCTGGGCGGCGTCGCCCGCCTTCTCCGCGGCCGCGCCGGCGGCGTCCGCCGCCTCATCGGCGACCCGGGGCGCCTCGCCCCGAACCGTCGTCACCCCAGCGGCGATCCAGCCGTCCATGATGGCGCCGCCCTCGGCCAGCGACCGCTCCTTCACGCCGAGCACGGCGGTCAGCACCCCGAACAGCGCCAACAGGGTGACCAGCACCCCGACCAGGGGATTGCCCGAGCGCCGCCGCGTGCGGGCCCATACCGGGCTGTGCTCGCCCTCGTCCGCCATGCGGACCGGTTCAGAAAAACGCATACGAAACCCCCGTCTCAACCCAACAGGCCGACGCCGCGCCCTCCGCGCGCCGCCGGCAAGGCCCGAAACGAGCCTGATGGAGTCAATAGCAGGGGAACCGCAACGCTTATCCAGCGTTCTCACCCGTGGGGCGAACCCGAGGGATGAAGGAAATCCACATGAACAAGGCACTCATCGCCATCGCCGGCGCCGGCCTCCTGGTCAGCGCCTGCGCCACGGACCAGTACGGCAACAACACCGGCCCGAACGAAGCGGTCCGTCAGGGCGCCATCGGCGCCGGCATCGGCGCTGTCGCCGGCGCCATCATCGGCAACAACGTGGGTGACGGCAACGCGGGTCGCGGCGCTCTCATCGGCGGCGCCATCGGCGGCGTGGCCGGCGCTGTGCGCGGGTCGAACCAGGATCGCGCCAACCAGCAGCGCTATCGCGACAGCCAGAACCGCTACTACTACTGCTACGACGGCCGTCAGGACGAATGCTACTGGGAGAATGGTCAGCGTCGCTACTAGGCGAGGCTGGTTTTCCAGGGATTCAGGGCGGCTCGTCGGAAGGCGGGCCGCCCTTTTCATGAAGGGGTGAGGGGTTGGATATGACGCGATTGACGGGCGTGGCGGGGTTGGCGTTCATGGTGGCGCTGGCGGGGTGCGGGACCCGGTACATGGACCGAAGCGCGGTGGTGGCCGAGCCTTCGCCCTGCACCGCCAAACGGTTCGAGGTCTATTTCGCCGACAGCGAGGCGCGGCTGACCGAGCCGGCGCGTCAGGCGATCGGGATGACGGCGGCCCAGTTGCAGGGCTGCGACATTCGCAAGGTTCAGGTGACCGGCCTGGCGGACGCGCGCGGCGGGGCGAGCGCCAATCTGAGCCTGTCGGAGCGCCGGGCCCAGGCGGTGGCCGAGGCCTTGACGGCGGCCGGCTGGCCGGCCCCGGTGTTCGAGGTCGAGGCCGCCGGCGACGCGGGCGCGGTGACCGACGCCGGCGTGCGCGAGCCCATGCGCCGCCGCACCGAGGTGCTGGTCGAGGCCGCGCCGCGCTGAAGCCCGCGACGCCGCGCCGCTGACGCGGGCGGTGACGCAGGCGGGCGGCGGCGTATAAGGTCGCGGCGACCATCGCCGGAGGCTGCGTGATCCCGTTCGCTCGACTGCTGATCCTGCTGCTCGCCTGGCTGACGCCCGTCGTCGCCCTGGCCCAGACGCCGGGGCCGCAGCGCACCGAGCGGATCGAGGCCGAACTGGTCCCGATGTCGGCCTGGGCCGCGCCCGGATCGACGGCGATCGTGGCCGTGCGTCAGGCGATCCAGCCCGAATGGCACACCTACTGGCGCAATCCGGGCGACTCCGGCGGGGCCACGACCCTGAGCTGGACCCTGCCCGACGGCGTCGAGGCCGGCGATATCGTCTGGCCCCTGCCCGAGCGGCAGCGGCTGTCGGGGCTGATGAACTACGGCTATTCCGGCGAGGTCTATCTGCCGGTGCCGGTGGAGATCCCGGCTGCGGCCCGCGCCGGAACGGTGCTGCCGCTGACGGTCAAGGCCCTGTTCCTGGTGTGCAGCGCCGAGATGTGCGTGCCCGACGAACTGACCCTGACGCTGGACCTGCCCGTCCGCGAGGGCGCGGCCCCCCTGGATCCCGCGCACGGCGCGGCCATCACCGCCGTGCTGGAGACCGCCCCCCGGCCCGCGGGCATCGAGGCGCGGATCGGCCTGGCGGACGGCGTCCTGACCCTGACGGCGGCGGGCGGACCGCTGGCGGGCCGCGATCCCGGACCCAGCTATTTCTTCCCCTTCGAGGGCGGGATCATCGATCATCCGGCCGCCCAGACCGGCGCCTGGGGCTCCCGGGGGCTGACGCTGACGCTGCAGCCGGGCGGCCAGACCCAGGCCGCGGGCCTGACGGGGCCGGTCGGCGGGGTGCTGGTCACGGCGCACGGGGCCTGGGAGATTTCGGCCGACGCCGGCCCGGCCCTGACGGGCGTGAGCGGGTCGGGCCAACTGGCCGCGGCGGCGGACGCGGCGCCGGGCGGGACGGAGGCGGCGACCCCGGAAGCGACCGGTCTGGCGGCCTTCGCCCAAGCCGTCCTGTTCGCCGTCCTGGGCGGACTGATCCTGAACCTGATGCCCTGCGTCTTCCCCATACTGGCGATGAAGGCGGCGGCCCTTGCGGCCTCGGCGCACGACCCGCGCCACGCCCGGCGCGACGGCCTGGCCTTCCTCGCCGGGGTGTTGACCACCTTCCTGCTGCTGGCGGGCGGCCTGCTGCTGCTGCGGGCGGCGGGAGAGGCGGTCGGCTGGGGCTTCCAGCTGCAGTCGCCGCCGGTGACGGCGGGCCTGGCCCTGCTGATGCTGGCGGTGGCGCTGAACCTGTCCGGCGTGTTCCAGATCGGCGGCGGGCTGCAGGGGGCCGGATCGGGGCCGCTGGCGCGCCTGCCCGGCGGCCTCGGCGCCTTCTTCACCGGGGCGCTGGCGGTGGTGGTGGCGGCGCCCTGCACCGCGCCCTTCATGGCCTTCGCCCTCGGCGCGTCCCTGGTCATGCCCTGGCCGATGGCGCTGCTGGTCTTCCTCGGCCTGGGGCTGGGTCTGGCCCTGCCCTTCGTGATCGTCAGCCTGAGCCCCCGCCTGCTGGCGCGCCTGCCGCGTCCGGGGCCGTGGATGGAGCGGCTCAAGGGTCTGCTGGCCTTCCCCATGTACGCCACCGCCCTGTGGCTGGCCTGGGTGTTCAGCCGCCAGACCGGGGCCGACGCCCTCGGTCTGCTGTTCGTCGCCGGACTGGCGCTGGCGCTGGGGGCGTGGCTGATCGGCGTCGGGCAGGGGGAGCGCGGCTTCGGACGGCGCGGGGTGCTCCACCTGACCGCCGGGGCCGCGGCCCTGCTGCTGGCCGGGGCGGCGCTGGTCCTGGCGGCGCGGACGCCGGCGCCCGAGGCCGGGTCCGGGTCCGGGTCGGC
>JBKBQO010000010.1:0-85842 GCA_046292645.1 Brevundimonas sp. | reverse complement strand
GGGCCCGTCGGCCGCGGACCAGCGCCGCGCCCTCGCCGACAGCGCGCGGCGGGCGCCGGTGCTCGCCTACAGCCGTCCCGACGGACGGCAGGCCCCGCCTGCGCCGCCGGCGGCCGTCCCCGCCGCCGAACCGGTTCCGGCGAACCCGCTCGAGGCCCTGCGCCAGGCCGGACCGATCGCCCTGGCCCGGGCCGGACGGCTGCCGGATCGGCATCTGCTGCTGACGGCGGGGACGAGCCTGCCTTGCGTCCTGCAGACCGCCATGGACAGTTCGACGCCGGGCCAGGTCGCCTGTGTCCTGGCGCGCGACGTCTATTCCGAAAGCGGCGGCGTGGTGCTTTTGGAGCGCGGCACCCGCGTGCTCGGCGAGTACCGCGGCGGTCTTGAGCCTGGCCGGCGCCGGCTGTTCGTGCTGTGGACGCGGGCCGTCACCCCGACGGGGGTGGCGGTCGCCCTGGCCTCCCCGGCCGCCGACGCGCTGGGCCGCGCCGGCTTCGACGGCGCCGTCGACACCCATTTCTGGGACCGCTTCGGCGGCGCCCTGCTGCTTTCGATCGTCGACGGCGGCGTCCACGCCGGCGCCGGAGGGGCCCAATCCCCCGGCGCGGTCCGCCTGCCGTCGGACGCCGCGGCCGTCGCCCTGCAGGGTTCGCTCGCCATACCCGCGACCCTGCGCAAGGCGCAGGGGGCGGAGGTGAGCATCCAGGTCGCCCGGGACCTCGACTTCTCGGCGGTCTACCGCTTGCGGGTCCGCTGATGGACGACACCTCGGTCCTGGAGCACTACCTGGCGCCGCTGCGGCCCCTGCTGGAGCCGGAGACGGTGACCGAACTGGTCGTCAACCGGCCCGGCGAGGTCGGGGTGGAGGCGGCCGGCGGCTGGCGCTGGCACGAGGTCCCGATCCTGACCGAGGCCTGGCTGCGCACCCTGGCGGTGGCGGCTGCGGCCTACACCCGCCAGGACGTCGACGCCGAGCGGCCGATCTGCTCGACCGTCCTGCCCGGCGACGAACGCTGTCAGATCGTCCTGCCGCCGGCGACCCCGGCCGGCGCCGTCTCCCTGACCATCCGCAAGCCCTCGCGCCGGCGGCTGGGGCTGGAGGACTTCCGCGCCGCCGGCCTGTTCGAGGCGGTGCGGACCCCGCGCGCGGACGAGGGCGACGCCGTCGACGCCGAGCTCACCCGCCTGCGGGCCAGGAGCGACTGGACCGCTTTCTTTCAGCTGGCGGTGGAGGCCCGCCGCAACATCCTGATCTCGGGCGCGACCGGTTCGGGCAAGACCACCTTCGCCAAGGCCCTGATCGAACGGATCCCGCAAGACGAGCGTCTGCTGACCCTGGAGGACACCCGCGAACTGGTCGTGCCGCACCGCAACGTGGTGCACCTGCTCTATTCGAAGGACGGCCAGGGGCTGGCGCGGGTCGGCCCCAAGGCCCTGCTGGAAAGCGCCCTGCGCATGCGGCCGGACCGCATCCTGCTGCAGGAGCTGCGCGACGGGACCGCCTTCTTCTACCTGCGCAACGTCAACTCGGGGCACCCGGGCTCGATCACCACCGTCCACGCCGACTCGGCCGCCCTGGCCTTCGAGCAGCTGACCCTGCTGGTGCGGGAATCCGAGGGCGGCCGCGACCTGCCCCGCGACGACATCCGCGCCCTGCTGCGTCTGCTCGTCGACGTGGTGGTCCAGATGAAGAAGGTCGGCGGGCGCTTCCGGGTCACGGAGGTCTGGCATGAGCCCCATGGGCACCGGCCCGGCCGCTAGGGCGGCCCTGGCCGGGGTCGCCGTCGTCGCGGCCGCCGCCCTGGTCGTCATCGCCGCCCAGGCCGTCGCCCTCGCCGGCCTCGGGCGCCTTTCCGCCGACATCGACCCGGGGCGGGTCCCCGCCTGGTTCTGGTACTATCGGCACGATCCCGAGGTGAGGCGCTGGCTCGCCGTGGGCGCCGCCAGCGCATCCCTCGCCGTCCTCGTCCTCGCCGGGGCGGCGGCGCTGGACCGGCGACGGCCGCTGCATGGCGCGGCGCGATGGGCCTGCGCGGCCGACCAGCGCCGGGCGGGGCTGCGGGCGCGGGCCGGCGTCCTGCTGGGCCGGGCCGATGGCGGCTTTCTGATCGCCGGCGGCCCCGAGCACGTGATGCTCTACGCCCCGACGCGCACCGGCAAGGGGGTCGGCGTGGTGATCCCCAACCTGCTGGCGTGGCCGGGATCGGTGGTGGCGCTGGACATCAAGCGCGAGAATTTCCTCGCCACCGCCGGCTACCGGGCCGAGGCGGGCCAGCGGGTCTTCCTGTTCGATCCCCTGGCCGCCGACGGCCGCACGGCCCGGTTCAACCCGCTGGGCCATGTCGACCGCGCCGATCCTGTCGCGGTGCTGGACGAACTGCAGCGGATGGCGGCCATGCTGTTCACCGGCCACGAGCACGCCGACCCGTTCTGGTCGGAGGCGGCCCGCACCGGCTTCATCGGCGTCGGCGCCCTGGTGGCCTCCACCCCGCAGGCCCCCTTCACCCTGGGCGAGATCTACCGCCAGCTGACCCGGGGCGATCCGCGCCGGCGGCTGCCGCGCCTGGTCGAGGCGCGGGCGCGCCAGGGCGAGCCCGTCTCCGCGGGCTGCGCGGCCGCCCTGACCGACTTTTGCGCCTCGAGCGAGAACACCTTCGCCTCCGTGCGTCAGACGATCACCAGCCGGATGAGCCTGTGGCTGCACCCGCTCGCCGACGCTGCCACCAGCGCCAGCGACTTCGACCTGAGGGACCTGCGCCGCGGCCGCACCAGCCTGTATCTTGGGGCCTCGCCCGACAACCTCGCCCGCGTCGCCCCGCTCTACGCCCTGCTGTTCCAGCAGCTGATCGATCTGAACAGCCGCGCCCTGCCGGCCGCGGCGGACCGGCCGGTGCTGGTCCTGCTCGACGAGTTCGCCCGCCTCGGCCGGGCCCCGGTGCTGGCCCACGCCTTCGCCTGGGCGGCGGGATACGGCCTGCGCCTGCTGCCGGTGATCCAGAGCCCGTCGCAGCTACGGGCGCTCTACGGGCCGGACGTCACGGAGGAGATCCTGACCAACTGCGGCGTCGAGGTGGTGTTCGCGCCCAAGGAGCTGAAACTGGCCCAGGAGCTCAGCGAGCGGCTCGGCGCCTACACCTACCGGGCCCGCAGCCGCAGCCGGCCGCGCGGCCTCGCCCCGGGCCGGCGCAGCCAGACCGAGTCTGACCAGCGCCGGCCGCTGATGCTGCCGCAGGAGCTGATGCAGCTGCCGCCTCACGCCCTGATCGTCTTCAAGGCGGGCGCGCCGCCCGTGCGCGGCCGCAAGATCGTCTACTATCGCGACAGGGTCTTCACCGCGCGGCTGCGCCCCGCGCCGCCCGTGCCCCTGGCGCCCCGCGCGCCCGCGCCGACCGCGGTCGATGAACCGGCGGCGGACCTCGACTTCGACAGCCTGGCCCGCGAGCTCGCCGCCGAGGGCCTCGCCCCGCCGCCGACGGGCGCGCCCGAGGCCGCCTTCGGCGACTGGATCGACCGGATGGTCGACAGCGCCGCCGCGCCGGCCCGCGACGCGGAGCGCCGCTGATGGCCGCGCCGCCTTCCGATCCGCAGCCGAACCGGCTCGCCCCGGCCCCGGCCCAGACCCAGGAAGTCCGGCCGCGGTCGGTGCGCCGCGGCGACGTCCCCGAGGCGGTGCTCGACCGCTATCTGGTCGAGCGCGACCGTCAGGGACGGCCGGAGCGCTTCTATCGCGATCACCGCGCCCGCGATCCCGTGTTCCGCGACCACGGCCGCAGCCTGGCGGCCCCGGCCGCCTATCCCGACGCGGTCGCCGACATGCTGCGCATCGCCCGTCACCGCGGCTGGACGACGGTCAAGGTCCAGGGCGACGAGGCCTTCCGCCGCGAGGTCTGGGTCCAGGCCCGGGCCATGGATCTGGAGGTCAGGGGTTACCGACCGACCGCCCGCGACCGGCAGGCCGCCGGCGAGCGCGAACCGGAACGGCCCGACCGGCGCCCGGCGGCACTGGAGCGGCGTATGGCCGAGATCGCCGCGGTGCTGCAGGCGGCGGTCGCCGACCCGCAGATGCGGGCGCGCCTGGTCGGCCGCGCCTGGGCCCGGGCCGAGCGGACGCCGGAGCGCCCCCGCGACCGCGACCGCTGACCCCGGTTCACCCCGCCCGGCGGCGTGCTAGAAGGGCGCGATTGCTGTGACCGACTGCTGCACCGGCCTCGTCTGCCCCGCCCGACGCTTCCGGGCCGCGCGACGAGAGGACCGACGATGGCGCCCACGATCCGCCCGATCACCCCGTTCGACGACCAGAAGCCCGGCACCTCGGGCCTGCGCAAGCGCACGGCGGTGTTCCGCGCGCCGCACTATCTGGAGAGCTTCCTGCAGGCGATCTTCCTCGCCGATCCGCCGCCTGAGGGCGCGACCCTCGTGGTCGGCGGGGACGGCCGCTTCTTCAGCGTGGAGGCGGCCGAAATCGCCGCCCGCATCGCCCTGGCCGGCGGCTACGGCCGGGTGGTGATCGGCCAGGACGCGCTCTTCTCCACCCCGGCGGTGTCCGCCGCCATCCGCCGCCTCGGGGCCTGGGGCGGCGTCATCCTCTCGGCCAGCCACAACGCCGGCGGGCCCGACGGCGACTTCGGGGTCAAATACAACACCCGCAGCGGCGGCCCCGCGCCCCAGGCCATGGGGGATCGCATCCACGCCCTGGCGTGCGACCTGCGTCAATACCGGCTGATCGAAGGCCCCCCGCTCGACCTCTCGCGCCCCGGCGAGCGCCGGCTCGGCGTCGGCGTGGTCGAGGTCGTCGATCCCGTGGGCCCCTACCTCGACCTGCTCGAGACCCTGTTCGATTTCGCCGCCATCCGGCGGCTGTTCGACGGCGGCTTCCGCTTCGCCTTCGACGCCATGAACGCGGTCACCGGCCCCTATGCCGTCGAGCTGTTCGAGCGCCGCCTCGGCGCGCCCGCCGGCGCGGTGCTGCGCTCGCGCGCCCTGCCCGACTTCGGCGGCGAGCCGCCGGACCCGCATCTCGATCACCTGGGCGAACTGGTCGCCCGCATGGCCGCGCCCGGGCTCGACCTGGCCGCGGCCTCGGACGGGGACGGCGACCGCAACCTGATCCTCGCCCCCGGCGGGGTGATCTCGCCGGGCGACAGCCTCGCGGTCATCGCCGCCCACGCCCCCGTCCTGCCGGCCTTCGCCGGCCGCACCCCGATCGGAGCGGCCCGCTCCATGCCGACCAGCCGCGCGCTCGACCGGGTGGCGCGGGCGCAGGGCGCCCCGCTGTACGAGACCCCGACCGGCTGGAAATGGTTCTCCACCCTGCTGGAGGCGGGGCGCATCCGGCTGTGCGGCGAAGAGAGCTTCGGAACCGGCTCCGACCACGTGCGCGAGAAGGACGGCCTGTGGGCGGTGCTCTGCTGGCTCAACATCCTGGCCGCGCGCGGCGGCTCGGCCGACGATCTCCTGCGCGGGCATTGGGCGACCTACGGGCGCGACTATTTCCAGCGGCTCGACTTCGAGGCGCTGGATAGCGTCGCGGCAGACGAGATGATGGCGGCACTGGCTTCGAGCAATGCCGTCACGCTCCAGGGCGTGGACCCAGCCGTCGAGACATTCGAGGTATTAGACTACGTGGACCCGGTTTCGGGTGACCGACTGGCCAACGCGGGGCTGCGCGTGTCCCTGAAGACGGACGCCCGCATCACCTACCGGCTGTCGGGGACCGGCTCCTCGGGCGCGGCCCTGCGCATCTATATTGAGCGGTTCGAACCGCCGGGCGGCGCCCTCGGCGCCGCGCCGTCGGATATTCTCGCCCCGCTGGCGGCGACGGCCGTCCAGCTGATCGACCTCGCCCGTTTCACCGGCCGGACTGCTCCGTCGTCGGTCAGCTGACGCCGCCTTGGCGTCGCGGCAGGCAGGGCCTATATGTCGGGGGACGGCCTTGGTCGTCTTCCCCACCAATTCGGGGCGACATTCATCACCACGTCGGATGTGAGCCAGGCTCGCGAGGCGTGAAGACCGCGAGCGGTCGTGATGCGTTGTCGCCGCCGGCTCCCGCCTGAAGCGGGGCCGCGTCCGCCGTGTCGGAGACCGACATGACGACGAATCGCCCTGCCCGTCCCCCGCTGGCGCAGGCGCCGGCCCAGTCGCCGACGGCGCCCACCTCGCTTCATCAGGCGCGGCTCGAGGCGGTGATCGAGCGCCTCGCGCGCAGCAGCGCGCGCCGCATCGCCGACCTCGGCTGCGGCCGCGGCGCCCTGCTCGACCGCCTGCCGGGCCGAACCGCGGTCAGGGAGGCGGTGGCGGTCGACCTGGAGGCGCCGCCGCTGGACGCGATCCGGACGCGCTTCGAGACCGACGACCGGATCACCGTCGAGACCGTCCAGGGCTCCCTTCTGGACGGCCGGCTGAAGCTGGGCCCCCTGGACTCGGCGGTCCTGCTCGAGGTGATTGAACACATTCCGCCGGAGCAACTGTCGAAGCTGGAGATCGCCGTCTTCCGGGCCTGGCGGCCGCCCCAGGTGCTGATCACCACCCCCAATGCTGACGCCAACGACTATCTGGGCGTGCCGCCCGGGCGGCGCCGGCACTGGGATCACCGCTTCGAATGGGGCCGCGAGCGGTTCCAGCGCTGGGCGGCGGGCGTCGCGGCGCGCTCGGGCTACCGGGTCGAGTTCGAGGCGATCGGCTGGGAGCACCCGACCTGGGGAGCCCCGACGCAAATGGCGGCCTTCGCGGCCTGAATTCTGGAGATGGAAGAGTTGAAACTGGAAGAGAAACTTGACGACCACGCCTTTCGGACCCTCGCCGCTCTCGCGGCGGCCGAGGTGGGCTATTATCCGGTCCTGAGCGCCCGCTCGTCCGCGCGGGCGCGGCGGGCGGGTTGGACGACTTCACACGGCGTGTTGACCGCGCGGGGACAGGCGATGTTGCTGGCGGAGCAGGCGCGGCGCGCCTGCGACTGATTGGCGCAAGCCTGGCCTGGGAGGCAGAGGGCCGGCTGTTGGATGTCGAGGGGGCTGCGAACCACCTTGCCAACCGATCCGGATCAGGACAATGAACGCCTCGCCGTCGGACCCCTCGCGGGTGGCTACCCCAAGCGCCGAACCCTTGGGATTTTTCGAGCGACGACCCTCGGGCCTGGCCCGGCGTGGAGACGGTCCACGCGGCGTTCGCAGACTTTTGATCTCCCATGTTCCTGACCGTGTCGGGCGCCGCCGATCGGCGCGCCCGCAGGACGTCCGCCCGGTGACGCCCTTTACCCTTTTCGCCGAAAACGGCCTCGTCGAACTCGTCCAGATGCTGGCGCTCGCGCTAGGCGCTCTGGCCTTCGGCCTCTCCGCGACCGTGACCCGCGCGCCGGGCGGGCCGCTGCTGATGCTCGGCGCCACGACGATGGGCGTCGCCGCGCTGCGCGAGTTCGATCTGGAGACCGGCTCCGCCGTCCTCGCCTATTTCGCCTCGCCCCTGCCGCGCACCCAGCTGGCCGTTCTCGGCCTGCTCGGCGCGGCCTGGCTGGCGCTGCGCCGGCCCCTGGTTGGCCCGCGGCGACATCTGGCGGCCGTCGCCCCCTTGGCGCCGGCCCTTCTCGCCGCCGCCGGTCTTGTCGCGATCGGCGACGGCCTGGAAAAGCTCGACCTCGCCAACCCGGCGGGTCTGGCGCTGGAGGAGTTGCTGGAGCTCGTGGGCTATGCGCTGGCCACGGCGGTCGGCCTGCGCACCGCCGTTCGGGTCATTCGTCGCCCGGGCCGCCCCCCTTGGCGGCGGGTCACCCTGCCCGAGGGGCCGGCGCTGACGCCGCTCGCGCCCGGAACCAGCCTCAGATGAGTTCGATCAGCCTCGCCGAGGTCCGACCGTCTTCGGCTGTCTGCAGTTCGAAGCGGAACCGCTGCCCCTTCTCCAGGGCGGCGAGGCCGAACCTGCGCGCCTCGGAAAGGTGGACGAACACCTTGGGCTGCTTGTCGTCACGCGAGATCATGCCGAAGCGGCCGTCGGCGCCGATGTATTTCACTGTGCCCTCGATCATTCCATGTCCTGTCTGCAGTTCGATCCCGCCGGCTCTGGCGATCGCGGCAAGCGACTTCGCACTTGCGAAGGGAGGACCCGGCGGCTATGGGGACCGCGCGTGTGCTGCTGGCCTTCCGGGCGAGTCTAATCGCGGTGTTTTAAACGCTTCAAGCGCACCGCTGCACGCAAAACCGAATCACATCGTTGGAAGCCCCGCGCAAGCGGCAACGCGGCGCGATCGGCGTCGTGGGAGACAGACCGCATGACCCTGCCCGCCATCAACCTGGCCACCGTCCGCCAGACCTGGTTCGGGAACATCAAGGGCGATTCCCTCGCCGGGATCGTGGTGGCCCTTGCCCTGATCCCGGAGGCGATCGCCTTCTCCATCATCGCCGGCGTCGACCCGTCTGTCGGCCTGTACGCCTCCTTCGCCATCTGCGTGGTCATCGCCTTCGCCGGCGGCCGACCCGGCATGATCTCCGCCGCCACCGGCGCCATGGCGCTGCTGATGGTGACGCTCGTGCGCGAGCACGGCCTTCAGTATCTGCTGGCGGCGACCGTCCTGACCGGAATTCTGCAGATCATCGCCGGCTACATCAAGCTCGGCTCCCTGATGCGGTTCGTCTCCAAATCGGTCGTGACCGGCTTCGTCAACGCCCTCGCCATCCTCATCTTCCTGGCGCAGCTGCCGGAGCTGACGGGAGTCGACTGGCGCACCTACGCGCTCGTCGCGGGCGGTCTGGCCATCATCTATCTGCTGCCGCGTCTGACCCGCGCCATTCCGTCGCCGCTCATCGCCATCGTCGTGCTCACCGGCCTGACCATGACGCTCGGCATCGACGTCCGCACCGTCGGGGACATGGGCCAGCTGCCCACCTCGCTGCCGATGTTCCTGATCCCCGACATCCCGCTCAACCTCGACACCCTGATGATCATCCTGCCCTATTCGGTGACGCTGATGATCGTCGGCCTGCTGGAATCGCTGATGACGGCCACCATCGTCGATGACCTGACTGACACCTCCAGCGACAAGAACCGCGAGTGCAAGGGCCAGGGGATCGCCAACATCGTTTCAGGCTTCGTCGGCGGCATGGCCGGTTGCGCCATGATCGGGCAGTCGGTGATCAACGTGAAATCCGGCGGCCGCGGGCGGATGTCCACCCTCCTGGCCGGCGTCTTCCTGCTGTTCATGATCGTGGTGCTCGGCCCCTGGGTCGCCCAGATCCCGATGGCGGCCCTGGTCGCCGTGATGTTCATGGTCGCCATCGGCACCTTCAACTGGGGCTCGATCAAGAACCTCGTGCAACACCCGAAGAGCTCCAGCTTCGTCATGCTGGCGACGGTGGTCGTGACGGTGGCGACCCACGACCTGGCCAAGGGGGTGTTCACCGGGGTGCTGCTGTCCGGGATCTTCTTCGCCCAGAAGGTCTCCCGCATCGTCGTCATCACCTCCACGGCCTCCCCGGATGGCCGCTCGCGCGACTACGACGTCCGCGGTCAGATCTTCTTCGCCTCGGCTGACAGCTTCGTCGCGGCCTTCGATTTCAAGGAAGCGATCGATCACGTCCGCATCGACGTCAGCCGCGCCCATTTCTGGGACGTGTCGGCCATCTCGGCGCTCGACAAGGTGATCCTGAAGTTCCGCCGCGAGGGCACTGTGGTCGATGTCGACGGTCTCAACGAGGCGAGCCTGACCATGGTCGACAAGTTCGCCATCCACGACAAGCCCGGCGCCATGGACAGTCTGATGGGACACTGACTTCACGGCCAGGCCGGCGAGATTTGAAACGAGGGACATTCAGATGACAGGATCGAATTCGCGCGCCGAGGCCTTGCCGCTGGAGGCGGACCCCGTCGCTTCGGGGGCTCCGGCGGGAACGACAGGGTGGGCGGTGAGCCAGCTTCTGCGCCGGGTGATCGTCCGCGGAGACCTGAAGGTTCATGGCCTTTCGGGGTCGGAGGCGCCCGAGGCTTTCGGCGACGGGCGCGGCCCGTCCGCAACCATCCGCCTGACGGCCGAGGCCGCCCGGCGCATCGCCGCCGATCCGGAGCTGGGGGTCGGCGAATGCTACATGGACGGATCCCTGATCGTCGAGGACGGCTGTGTCCGCGACCTGCTGGAGATCATCTTCCTCAACCCGGAATCCCAGACCTATGTCCAGGAGCGCATCGGCGCTCTCGGACTGGGGGTCATTCGCAAACTTCACCGGAAAAACAGCCGCAAGGCGGCCAGGACCAACGTCGCGCACCACTACGACCTGTCGCGCGAGCTCTATGAGCTGTTCCTGGACCCGGACCTTCAATACAGCTGCGCCTACTACGCGCGACCCGGCATGTCGCTTGAAGCGGCCCAACGCGCGAAGAAGACCCACATCATCGCCAAACTGCTGCTCGAACCGGGCCAGACGGTGCTGGACATCGGTTGCGGCTGGGGCGGCATGGCTCGCCAGATCGCCGAGACCGAGCCGGTCCAGGTCACCGGCGTTACGCTGTCGCCCGAGCAGCTGGCGGTCGCCCGCGAACGCGCCCTTCCCGGCACGCATTTCGCTCTGCAAGACTATCGCGACGTCAAGGCGCAGTTCGACCGCGTCGTTTCAGTGGGCATGTTCGAACATGTCGGCTTGACCAGCTACGACGAGTATTTCGCGACCATCGCCCGCGTCCTTCGCGACGACGGCGTCGCCCTGATTCATTCGATCGGGCGCAAGGACGGTCCCAGCGTCAACAATCCGTGGATAGAGAAATACATCTTCCCCGGCGGCTATATCCCGTCTCTTTCGGAAGTCCTGCCGGCGATCGAAAAGGCTGGCCTGTGGGTCACCGATATCGAGATCCTGCGCCTTCACTACGCCGAGACGCTGAAAGACTGGAACGATCGTTTTCAGTCGCGACGCGACGCGGCGGCGGCGCTCTACGACGAACGCTTTTGCCGGATGTGGGAGTTCTATCTCGCCGCCAGCGAGATGTCCTTCCGGCATCACGGCCACATGGTGTTCCAGATACAGCTGGCCAAACGCGTGGACACGGTTCCGCTCACGCGCGACTACATCACGGAGACGGAACGCGCCCGCTCCGGTCTCCGGAGCCTGGCCGCCTGAGGCCCGGTGGACGATCATCCCCAGGGCGCGAAAGAACGCCCGCCGACACCATAGGAAACGCTCATGACCAAGGTTCTCGCCTGCATCGACGCCTCGCTCTACGGCGCCAGCGTCTGCGATCACGCCGTCTGGGCCGCCGCCCAGCTCAAGACCGACGTTCAGCTGCTGCATGTGCTGGATCGCGCGCCCGACGCGGTGCCGACCGACGGTTCCGGCAGCATCGGGCTTGGCGCTTCGGAGCATCTGCTGGCCAATCTGGCCAAACTGGATGAGGAGCGCGGCAGGCTGCGTCTGGAGCGCGGACGGGCGATCCTCGACGAGGCCGAGAAGCGCGTGCGGGACCAGGGGGTCTTGGACGTGACCACCCTGCTGCGCCACGGCGGCCTGGTCGACACCGTCCATGAATTCGAGGACGACGCCCGCCTGGTCGTGCTCGGCAAGCGCGGCGAACACGCCGACTTCGCCAAGCTGCACCTCGGCGGCTCGGTCGAGCAGGTGGTGCGCGCCAGCCATCTGCCCGTGCTGGTCGCCTCACGCGAATTCCGGCCGATCCGCAAACTGCTGATCGCCTTCGACGGCGGGCCCAGCTCGCGCAAGGCGGTCGAATTCCTGCTCTCGGACCCGGCCTTCACCACCTACGAATGCCATCTGGTGCACGCCGGCAAGCCCCGGGCCGACGACCCGCATCTCGCCTGGGCGCGCGAGCGGCTGTCGACGTGGGGCGGACCGCATCACATCGAAGAGCGTCCGGGCGAGCCGGAGGCGGTGATCGAGGCCTACGCCCGCGAGCACGACATCGACCTGCTGGTCATGGGCGCCTACGGGCATTCGCCGATCCGCCGGTTCATCATCGGCAGCACCACATCGGCGATGATCCGCATCGCCCACCTTCCCGTCCTGCTGTTCCGCTAGGACGCGTGATGACGGGGACCCAAACCGCACGGGACCGGCGCTTCGGCGCCCCTCGGGCGGCCTGGTTTCCGATTGACCGCCAACGCCGCGGCGACCGACGGCGCAGCGCTAGACTCCACGGCCAGGCCATCGAATTCGAGGTCGATCGCCTCGGGCGACCGTCCGGGACAGATACGGGCGGGGCGTGGCGGCTCACCGAACGCTTCGGCCTGATCTGGGCGCGGCCCATCGACACCGATCCCGACCTGCCGTCCCTGCCGCCGCCGCCGTCTGCGGCCCTGAGGCGGATCGCCTATTCCGAAGTGGTCGCCCGGGCCGATTACGATCAGGCGGTTCTCGGTCTGGTGGATCCGGCCCACGTCCCGATGATCCACCAGTCCTGGTGGTGGCGGTCCGATCGCCGGCGCGAGAAAACCAAGCTTTACCGCCCCAGCCCCTTCGGATTCACCGCCCAGGCCGCCGACGAATTCGCCTCCACGGCGGTCTACGACCTCGTCCGCGAAGACCGGAAGGTGACGATCGAATTCCGTCTGCCCTCGATCCGGCTCGAGCATGTCACGGCGCGCGGCTTCGAGCTGATCAATCTGACGACCGTCACCCCGGTCCGCGACGGCGAGGTGGTGCTGCGCAATCTGATCCTGTGTTCCGATCCGCGGGCCCGGCTCCTGCGCCCCTTCCTGTCGGCGGCCGGCCGCGTCTTCCTGCGCCAGGACGTGGCGGTGCTGGAGCGGCTCGACGGGCGCGGCCCCCATCTCCCGCTGGTGTTCGTCGGCGATCCCGACCGCCCGTCCGCCTTCTATTTCGCGTCCAAGGCCGCGCTCACCCGCGCCGAGCGCGACGGCGCGCCGTTCGAAAATCCGGTCGAAGTCGAGACGCTGCGGTGGCGGACCTGACCCCTACACAGCATCGCCGCGACCGCCTATAGTGGCCGCGGACGCCCGTTTCGGGCCGCCGCCCGTGCGAGCGCGACTCGAGGGCGCCGCGCTTACCCAGGTCGCGCTTGCTCCATCGACCGCCTGATCCCGCCGTCGCGCGGGACCCCGGGCCGATCGAACTGGAGACAACCGCATGGCCAAGGAAGCCACCTTCACGCGCGAAGGCGTCGTATTCGAAATCCTCCCCCAGAGCCGCTTCCGCGTCCATCCGGACCTCGGCGCGCCGATTCTGGCGCAACTCTCGACCCGGGCCCGACGGGCCGCTCGACCCATGCCTGGCGACCGCGTCGTGCTGGAGATGACGCATTACGACGAAGAGCGCGGCCGCATCCTCGAGGTCCTGCGATAATGGCCGGCGACGACGGCCAAGCTGTCGACGTCGGCGACGTATTTCAGGAACGCCCGGCGCCGCATCACCGCTGGCGCATCATCCACCAGGGTCTCGCCTTCGAGCTCGTCTGTCTGGAGGAGCCGCATCGTTTCCGGTTCCTCGCGGCGGCGGCGCTGACCGACCCCCATCGCTACACGCGGGTCAACGCCGCGACCGCGGGTCGCGCGCCGGCGCTTCCCCCGACCGGCGAAGTCCGCTAGAACACCGGTCTGGTCCCCTTGGGACCGGGATTCCCGACATTCGGGCGTCCCGTCTGAATGCAAACCTGAGAGCATCGCGCTCCGAACGGCTCTGCTGTTTCGAACGACGCTGTTTCTCGCACTCGTCGCGATCGCGATGAAGGTTTGCTCGAGGATGGGAACGCGTCGTCCGACCCGCGCTCGCGCGGTTCGCGGTTCCTCTCGTTCGCGGCTTGGCCGCGTTGGAGAAGGAGACTTCATGGACGTTGTCCAACCCCGACCTCAAGACGGTCCCTCGCCGACCCCGCCCCCGACCGAGGACGCGCCCGCGCTGCGACGGGCGCTGCGCGATCTGATCTGGCGGGTCGACGAGGTCGCGGAACAGCTGCGATCCGCGGCGCGCACCATGGATGACCAGACCCTGGTCAAGGTGCTCGACACCGCGGACGCCAAACGTCTGCTGACGGGAGGCGCCGATGCCGTTCGCTAAGCCCGTCGGCCCTTCGGCCACCCTCCTGATCGGCAATGTGCTGCGGGTCCGGCCCGCCGCCACCTTGGACGAGGCGCGGCGCATCGCGCCGATGCTGATCGAGATCCCCGACGCGGATTTGAGCGAGCGCATGGCCCAGGCCCGGCGGCGTCTCGCAATCGCCGCGCCCGGCCAGCGGGGGCGCGCATGACCGCCGCCCTCGCCCGCGCCCTGCCCACGCGACAGGCCGACCAGAGCTTCCGGCATTACCGGATCGTCGCCGCCGACAAGGGCGGGGTCGCCACCGCCATCGCCTACGCCGGCATGACGCGCGTTCATCGGCTCAACGCCGACACCGTCGAGGAGGCCGTCCAGGCGATGGAGATCGCGCTCGACGCCCGACTGGCCGGCTTCCTCGCGGAAAGAGACCCGGACGGCTGGCCGTCTGTCGGAGAATACCGCGACGTTCTGTTCGCCTTGCCCGAGGATCTGCGCGACACGGTGCTGCCGGTTCTGGCAGCGCACGCCCGGCTGCCCGGGGCCAGAGCCGCCATCGCCGATCTGGCCCGCATCACCGGCGGGGAAAAGGCGGCGGTCTTCGCCGACTACAGGAAACTGGGACGACGGCTGTTCACGGATCTGCGTCTCGCCAAGCAGAGACCGGCGACGCGGGACATCCGTTTCGTGCTGGACGCCTTCGCCCTCTGCGACCTGGAGGAAACGGCGGGCTATCCGGTGGTGCAGCTGCGTCCCGCTTTCGTGGAGGCGCTCTCATGACGCTTGTGGAAGCCGCAGCCGTCCCGCCCTCTGCGCCCCTGGAGACGCGCGCCGTCACCCGCAACTGTCCCTTGTGCGGCTCCGACAACCGGGCGCGGCCCCGGGCGCCGGAGAGCCCGGAAGCCTGGCCGATGAAGGCCTGCCTTCGGTGCGGCATGGTCTATCTTGAGCGAGCCCCGGACATCGCCGAGCTGTTCGTCAACTTCGCCTGGGAAAAGCAGCTCGGAGTCGAAAACGCCCGCCGCCACGATGGCCTCAGCCGCGCCGAGGTGCGGGCCCGGGACGCGCTGCGCGGCTTCCGGCCCATGCCGCGCAAGAACGCCGTCGCCCTGGTCGAGCGGCACGCCGCCCCCGGCCTGGTGGTGGACGTCGGCTGCGGCGGCGGACAACAACTGGCCGAGCTTTCCGCCGACTTCATCCCGCTCGGCATCGAGATCTCCGAAGCCCTGGCGGCCGAGGCCCAGGAACGGCTCGCCAACCGCGGAGGGCGCGTCATCAACGCCGACGCCCTCAGCGGTCTCCAGCGTCTGACCCCGAATATCTTCTGCGCCATCATCATGCGATCCTTTCTCGAGCACGACATCAACCCGGGGCCGGTCCTCGACGCCTGCAGCCGGGCGCTCGCTCCCGGCGGTGTTGTGGTGATCAAGGTCCCCAACTACGCCTGTCTGAACCGGCGGGTGACCGGGTCGCGCTGGTGCGGTTTCCGGTTTCCGGACCATGTGAACTACTTCACCCCGCCCACGCTGGCCCGCTTCGTCACCAACGCCGGCTTGCAGGTCCACGAGTTCGGTCCGACCTTCCGCCTGCCGACCAGCGACAACATGTGGATGGTGGCCCGAAGGCCGGTGAGACATGACTGACGCCCTGAGCGACGCGCAGCGGGAAGATCTACGTCACATCCTCCTCGTCCGCCTGGCGGAGCTGCAACAGATCGACGCGCTCTCCGCCGAGAGCCGGCGTCCGGTCGAGCTGGACCAGCAGAGCGTCGGCCGCCTGTCGCGTGTGGACGCCATGCAGCAACAAGCCATGGCCTTCGCTTCCCAGGGGCGGCGTCTGCACGACATCCGCCTGATAACCCAGGCCATCACCCGGATGGCCACCGACGACTACGGCTATTGCGGAGCCTGCGGAGAGCCGATCCCCTTCCGGCGGCTGCAGCTCGACCCGACCCTCGCCCTTTGCATCGACTGCGCCAATGACTGACTCGCCCCGACCCGTGCGACGCCTGGTGGAGGAGCTTGACTACCGGCCGACCGCGATGGGCCCCCTGTCATTGCGCCGCCGATGGGTCTCGGCGATCGACGCCGATGTCTACGAGGTCATGCTCGGCGACGAACACCTGATGTCGAGCCTGTTCACGGTCGGCGAGACGCAGCTGGCGGTCCTCGGTCTGGAATGGGCTCGCGGCAAGGCCCTGCGCGTGCTGATCGGAGGGCTCGGCCTTGGCTACACCGCGCAGGCCGCCCTCAGCGATCCACGCGTGGCGGCGGTCGAGGTCGTCGATGTGCAGCCGGCGGTGATCGACTGGCATCGGCAGGGACTCACGCCGCTCGGGCGGACCCTGGCCGAAGACCCGCGCTGCCGCCTCACCCATGCGGACTTCTTCAAGGGATTCGAGGGCCCGCCAGGCCGCCGGGATGTCATTCTGCTGGACATCGACCACTCGCCGAGCCGGTGGCTCGCGCCCGCCCACCAGGCCTTCTATGGCGTCGACAGCCTTGGCCGCATGCGGGACAGTCTGGCGCAGGACGGCGTCTTCGCCCTGTGGTCCGACGATCCGCCGGACCCGGTCTTCCTTGAGCGGCTGGGAAGCGTCTTTTCCGTGGTGGACGCGCCGGAAGTGGCCTTCGACAACCCCCTGACCGGGGAGCCTTCCCGCTGCACCATCTACCGCGGCCGGCGATGACCGGTGGCGGAGGCGGCGCCCCGGGACGGCGCACAAGCCGCGCCGAGCCGACCGGCGACGCCGCTCGGGAGATCTTCGAGACGCGCGTCCGGAGGGGGCCGACGGCGAGGCGCATCGCGCCCGGCCGCGGCGCCCTCTGACGTCAGCAGGGCCGCAGGCGCCCCTCGGGGCAACCCGATCCGCCGATCAAGGCTCGCCCGCGTCCCGCGCCCTATCCGGTTTCCCGCGTCCGGGCGAAGGTCAGCTGCGGCCACCGCTGTTCGGCGTAGTCGAGATCCCACTGACCGCGGGCGAGATAGACCGGGTCGTCTTGCCGGTCGCGCGCGAGATTGGCGCGGTTCTGGGTCACAAAGAGATCAAGCTCGGCCGCGGGGCCCGACACCCATCGCGCGACCTGTTGAGGCGTGGCTTCGACGCCGGCCCGGATGCCGTATTCGGTCTGGATGCGGCTGGTCAGGACGTCCAGCTGCAGCTGGCCGACGACGCCGATCAGCACCTGACCTCCGATTTCGGTCGTGAACAGGCGCATCACCCCTTCATCGGCCAGTTCGTTCAGCGCCTTGCGCAGTTGCTTCATCTTGAGCGGCTCGTCCAGCCGCACCCGCCTGAGGATTTCCGGCGCGAAGGCGGGCAGACCCCGGAAGCGAAGGTTTTCACCCTCGGTCAGGGTGTCGCCGACCTGCAGAACGCCGTGGTTGGGAATGCCCAGAATATCGCCGGCCCACGCTTCCTCGGCCCGCTCCCGCTCCTGGGCGAGGAAGAAGGTCGGGCTGTGAACACTGACGCTGCGGCCGGTCCGGACCTGTTCCAGACGCATGCCGCGGACAAAGCGGCCCGAACACACCCGCACGAAGGCCATGCGGTCGCGATGGTTCGGATCCATGTTCGCCTGGACCTTGAAGACAAAGCCGGTGACCGCGGCCTCGTCGGGCCTGACCTCGCGCGTGTCGGCTGTCTGGGGCCGCGGGGCCGGCGCGAACGCCTTGAGGCCCGCCAGCAAGGGCTCGACGGCGAAATTCTTCAGGGCGCTGCCGAAATAGACCGGGGTCATGGTCCCCGCCGCAAAGGCGGAGGGCGACCACGGCGCATAGCCCGCGCAAAGAAGATCCACGTCCCCGCGCAATCGCTCGGCCGACTCGTCCCCGAGCGCTTCGTTCAGGCGCCAGTCGCCGAGATCGCCCATCGCGCGGGTCTGGCCCAGCGCCCCGGTGGCCGTGGCGTCGGGCAGCTGCAGCTCAAGCGTCGGCAGGTTCAGACAGCCCTGGAACAGGCCGCCGGTTCCGACCGGCCAGGTCATCGGGCTGACGTCGAGGGCCAGGGTCGAGGCCACCTCATCCATGAGGGCAAGCGGATCGCGGCTCTCGCGGTCAATCTTGTTGATGAAGGTCAGGATCGGGATGTCCCTCAGGCGGCACACCTCGAGAAGCTTGAGCGTCTGGCTCTCGATGCCCTTGGCGGCGTCCAGCACCATGATCGCGCTGTCGACCGCGGTCAGGGTCCGGTAGGTGTCCTCGCTGAAATCCTCGTGTCCTGGCGTGTCGAGCAGGTTGAAGACGCAGTCTTCCCATTCGAACGTCATGGCCGAGCTGGTCACCGAGATGCCGCGCTGCTGCTCGATCCTGAGCCAGTCCGAATGGGCGCG
Organism: Brevundimonas sp.; assembly: GCA_046292645.1. GTDB lineage: Bacteria > Pseudomonadota > Alphaproteobacteria > Caulobacterales > Caulobacteraceae > Brevundimonas. Next base: position 67,532 of record JBKBQO010000010.1, on the reverse strand, counting down.
TCGCCGATCGCCGCGCGCCTTGACCTGACCGGCCAGGCGAATGGCGCCGCCGAACAGCAGCAGCTTCTCGGTCAGGGTCGTCTTGCCGGCGTCGGGATGGGAAATGATCGCGAACGTCCGGCGTCGCAGAAATTCGTCGGCCACGTCGGACTGGCGTTCGTGGGTGTCGGTCAAGGGGCCCCTCTCTGGTCGCAGGTCAGCCGCCCTGATCCGGGGATCACGAAGGCCGGAGATCGCCGTCGGTTCGCAAGCCGCCGCGGGGACACAGCGTCGGTCGGAACGGGATCGGGTTGATCCGGAAGCGCCTGAAGCGCTTCGCTTGAAGGGGGCGGCCGCGGTGCCCAGCGGCTCGCCTCTCCTCCATATAGGGGCGCGCCCGCCGGATGTGTAGCCGCCCGGTCCCGCCCTTGTCGGCCGGACCTCGGGAAGGGAGGCCTCGCTCGCGGCTCCCGCCGCCCCGTCCGCCTCGCGGTGGCCCTGGTGACGCCTCGCAGCGCCCGGAGCGGCCCCTCCGATCCGTCACGGGCGCCGCCGCGCGAGATCAGGTCGTCTGTCGGGTTCGGCCCGGTCGAGGCGGCGGCGCGGCGGGTCTCCGCCGGCCGTTGTCACGGCCGGTGTGCAAACTGCTCGCGAATCTGCCGCTCATGGAGGCCGTCGCCGCGGTCAAAAAGCAGTCTTCGGCTCGCCGTGGGGTGCATCTGCACGCGGATGTCGACCACATCCGTCAACTCGGAGAAGTCCGTCGTCACCGCCACGGGTCGTTCCGGAGCCTCGCAAACCTCGATCGCAATTCGCGCGCCGTCCGCCACCACGGCGCCCTGCCAGTGCGGCCTGGCGGGCGACAGCGGAGTGAGTACGAGGGCGCGGCTGTCCAGCGGCAATACCGGGCCGCGGGCCGAGAGGTTGTAGGCGGTGCTGCCGACAGGGGTGGCGACCAGCAGTCCATCGCCGAGCAGGCGAGCGAGACGTCGCCGCCCGTCGACGTGGACGCTCAGGGCGGACATCCGGGCCGAGGCCCGGAAGACCGCCACCTCATTGTAGGCGATCGCGCGCCGGACCGCCCCGGTCGTCCCTGTGCAGACCACCTGAAGGGGGCGCACGCGAACGGCTTCGGCGGCGTCGAGGCGGGCGAGGAGATCGCTTTCGTCGTACTCGTTGGTGAGAAAGTCCGGCGCACCGGTCGACATGCCGAACACAGCCTGGTCCCCCGCTCCGAGGTGGTGAAGGAGTCGAAGCACCGTCGAGTTGCCGCCCAGGGCGACGACGACACGCGCCTGATCCGGGTCGATCCGCCCGTAGCGCGCGACGAGTCGCTCGCGGGCGTCGCGGATCGTCGGCTCGGCTCCGGGCGCGCACCAGATCGCAGGGGGCCGTCGCACGGTTTCCATACTCAGGAGAGGCAGGTCTGCGGCGGCGGCTCGACGCCTTTGACCAGGCGACCGGATCTCGAACTCAGACGTAGAGCTGGAACGGGTGCGGCCACCCCCTGCTCAGGCCAGCTTCCGGGACAGGAGGCTCTTGGCGCGCTCCGCGATGTCCCGCTGCTTCTGCTGCGCGTCCCTGAAGAAGGCCGCGGCGTCGTCGCCTTGCGCGTCCTGTTCGGCGCAGTTCTCCGCGCCTTGCAGCGCATGATAGGCGACGCTGATCGGGTCGATGGTCGCGTCTGCCGTGCCAGTGTTCGTATTCGCCATGGTGCGTTTCTCCTGTGAAAGTGTTCGGAGATGCGCAGCCTCCCCGCAGGCCGACCGGACGCAGGGGTCAAAGGTAGACTGGCAGGACAGGCCAACGCCTGCCTCCGCCCGAAAAACCGGAGCCGAACGGGAAGGTTCCGCAGGATCGCGATCTTCAGAGGTCTGGCCAGGGGCCTGGCGGGGTTGGCATGTCCAGGCCTTCCGCCCAAACTGGGACGCTCTGGTCCGTGAAGGAGTCTCATGACGAACATCGACACTGTTGAATCCAACACCCTGTTCATCGAAGTCTCCGGCGCGGGCCTGCCGGAGGTCGACGGCCTCTACGTTCCGTCGACGGCGCCGCCCGCCAAATCGGAATCCGGAACCCTGTCCAGACCGGGCTTCTGGAACGGCAAACCGGCCTGGGACCGGGCCGACGGCAAGGCCGCCCGCAGCCCCGCGATCTCCTATTCCAACAGCTACAAGTCGTGGCGCATCTCGCGGCTGGACGGTCATCTGGCCTATGAGACCACCGGCGACGACGCGCTGCCGCCCACCGACCGGCCCTGGAACGTCTACAAGATGGGCGTTGCGCCGGCGCCGACGGTGACGCTGCATCATTGCGATCCGCGCCTGCCCTGCCCGCGGCCGAACATCGTCTTCGTCCTAGGCGGTCCCGGCGCCGGCAAGGGCACGATGTGTGAACTGGCGAAGATCCAGCTGGGTTGGACCCACCTGTCCACCGGCGATCTGCTGCGCGCCGAACTCAAGGCCGGCGGCCCGACAACCGATTTGATCCGGCAGTACGTCGACGCCGGCGCGCTTGTGCCCGACGAGATCGTGGTCGGGCCGTTGAAGGACGCCATCGAGCGGACGATCCGCCGCACCGGCGATCTCAACTTTCTGATCGACGGTTTCCCGCGCTCGTTCGGCAATATGGACGCCTGGCACACGGTCTTCGGCGACGACGGCGACCTGCCCCGGATGATCTATTTCGAATGCCCGCTGGAGGTGCTGACCGGCCGCATCCTCGGCCGCGCGCAATACTCGGGCCGCAGCGACGACAATGTCGAAAGCATGAGACAGCGGTTCGACACCTTCAAGGCCGAGACCTTGCCGATCGTCGAGCACTTCAAGGGTCAGGGCAAATGCGTCGAGATCGACACCAGCCAGGATCGCGAGACGGTCTACGCCCTGCTCCGCGCGCAACTGGTGGATCAGACCGACAGCGAACGCCTGGCGCGTCCGCTCAGCGACGAAGCCGAGATATTGCTGGGCTTGCGGCCTTACCCCAGGAAGAGCTGATCTGACCGGCCGCTCACCGCCCCGCGCGCCTGCCGGGCGCAGTCGGAGCGGCGGGGCCTATGCGGCATTCGCCAGATCGTTAGCCAATTCCTGCAACATGAAGGTTTCGCGCTGGATCGACAGGCCCATGGTCGCCTCGAGCCGCTGCATCACGCCGCGATTGTGGGCCAGGGCCTCGTCGAGATCGACCCAGACGGGCCGCATTCCATTCGCTGTTTCATAGTCTTCCATTTTCGGGGCGCGCAGCTCCGGATCGATGTCGCAGACAAAGAAGTGCGACGTCATGTGCATCAGATCGAACCCGAGCCGGCGATGCGGCCGCAGCTCCTCGATATACCCAAAGTCGCGTTGTACGCGGACATTGCTGGCCCCGGTCTCTTCTTCGAGTTCGCGGCGCAGGCCGTCGATCAGATCTTCTCCCTCGGCGACGCCGCCGCCCGGGAAGCTGAAGTCGTTATAACGTTCCGTGAACAACAGCAGGACCGACCTTTCGCGCACGACGATGCCGCGCGCCGCCCGGCGGGTGAGGATCGCACCCGTGACGGCTTTGACGTCGGGGTGGACGAGCGTCTTGATCAGTCTCATGGCGATTGTCGTCGGCCCCAAGCCCCTCTGAGGGGTCAAACAGATTCGCAGGCCGTACGCGGCAGCAGCGGCGAGAGCGTCCCGGCCGAGATCACGGTCAGGCGGTGCATCGCCCGGGTGCAGGCGACGTACAGCAGATTCCGGTCCAGGTCAGTGTGATAGACGCGGGCGCCGGCGTCCGGAATGATCACGCGGTCGAATTCCAGGCCCTTGGCCAGGTGGGCGGTGCAGATCACGGCTCCGGTCGAGAAGCCGGTGCTGTCCACATCCAGCAGGCGGACCTGCGCGCCCCCGGCGGCGAGGGTCTGATGCAGTTTGCGGGCCTGCTTCTGCGTCTTGACGATGATCGCGAGGCTGCGGTGATCGGAAGCCGCGAAAGCGTTCAGCTCCTCGAGAACCCGCTCCGCGGCCTGCGCCTCGCCCTTGCAGACGACGACCGAAGGCGGTTCGCCATGCCGCTTCATGGGAATGAGTTCGGGATTCGGCGAGACGCCGAGGGCGAACTGCATGATCTCCCACGTCGAACGGTAGCTCCGTTGCAGCTTCACCGGGGCCGAGGCCCGCAGGATCTTCTGGATGTCCTCGGCCGCCGAGGCCCCGTAGGGGTTCAACGCCTGGCTGGCGTCGCCGAGGATCGTCTTCTTGCAGGGGAAGAGCCTGGCGAGCACCGCATACTGGACGGGGGTGTAGTCCTGCATCTCGTCGATCAGCAGATGTTTGATCTCGCGATGCGGGTTGTCGACCCCGCCCAGACGCATTTTCAGATGGATGAGGGGGAAGACGTCCGCATACTCCAGCACCGCGCCCTTCGGCCGGTAGAGCTCTGGCTGGCCGAGCCAGTCGAAGAGGCCCTTGTAGGCCGTCTTCAGGGCGATCGGCCGGGCCATGCCCCGGACCGCCAGGCGCAGGTCCTTGCGCTCATCGGCGCGCAGCTCGCGCCGGTAGTGCAGATAGACCTTGTGCTCGGTGGCGCTGACGACCTCGGCGATCCGCTGGGTCGTGGACAGGCCGCGATGCTTTTGCCAGGTCTCGGCGAGGTGCCAGGCCGGCACGATCACGGTTACCGAGCGCCAGTCGGCGGCTTCGAACGAACCGGCCTCCAGCTGTTCGACCCAGGCGTCGATCCGCGTCAGGAAATCCAGCGACCCCTTGACGGCGATCCGCTGCTTCAGCGCCTCATCTCCACCCTCATAGATCTGCGCCGCCTGTTCGAAGAAGGTCTGGAAGCGATGTTTGCCTTCGAGCAGGTCGTCGGCCAGCGCCTCCATGCCGATCTCGCGGACCTGTTCCTCGCCCAGCTCGGGCAGGACGTCGCCGATGTAGTCGGCGAAGACGCGGTTGGGCGAGATGATCAGGATGTCCTTCGACGCCAGCGTCTCCTTGAAGCGGTAGAGCAGAAAGGCGATCCGGTGCAGGGCGATCGATGTCTTGCCCGACCCGGCCACGCCCTGGATGATCAGCGTATGGACGTCGGCGTCGCGGACGATGGCGTTCTGGTCGCGCTGGATGGTGGCGACGATGTTCTTCATCCCGTCGTCGATGCGCGGCCCAGTTCGTCCTGCAGGACGTCGTCGACGATGTTGACGCCGGTATCGAGCATCAGCTCCATGCGGCCGGTCCTGATGCGGAACTGGCGCTTGAGCCCGACGCGTCCCCTGACCTCCCCGCCGGGGGCGTCATAGTGCGCCGGCCCGGTCTCGAAGTCGTAAAACACCGACGAGACGGGCGCCCGCCAGTCATGAACCCAGGTGTCGCCGCTCTCTTCGTCGCGGAAGTCGTGGATGCCGACGTAGATCGGTTCGGTCGCGTCCGGGGCCGCCGTCCGGGCGAAGTCGAACCGGCCGAAATAGGGCGAGGCCAGGGTCTTGCCGAGCTTCTTGCGGCGGTCGGTCAACACCTCCGCAGAGCGGCTCTTCTGCTCGATCACCTGGTGCATGGCGATCTTGTCGATGTGGTCGAGGTCGCGCCGCGCCTCCCACATATATTCCTTGGTCTCCCTGATCTCGCGCGCGTAGTCATTCGCCCGCGCGCCGATCACCGCCAGGGTCTGCCGGATCGCGTGAAGGCAGGACTCGAGCCGTTCTGCTTCGGCCTGTTCGGCGTGGAGCCTCTCATCGACCGCGGATCGTGTTTCGGTTCTCATGTGCGCCGTCCGGCGTGAAGCGTGGATGGGCCATCGCCGTCTCGGCGAGCGCGAGGCTCGGGCGTGTCTGCTCGCGTCCGCGCGATGACCTCCTGAATATCAGGGTCCGGACCGGCGGCTCCGCGCCTGATCCCCCTCTATCGTAGCGGCGACGCCCCGCGGCGCCAACCGTCCGGTCCGTATCGGCGAATCCGGAAAGGCCCATCCAGAGGCGGGCGACGAAGCGCAGCAGGCGGGATTGGGGACGCCCGTCGTCTCGGGCGAACGCTCGCGCTGCACCTCTATCGGGCGCCCCAGGGAGGAGGCGCCGAGGCGTTCGGCGGTCTCGGGCATGCCGTCCATCCAGCCGCAGGCCCCTTAAGCAACCGTCAGCTTGCGCCAGCGCAGGGCGGGCGGAACGCACAGCGCCAGACTCACGGCCGCCGCGGTCAGGATCGCGGACGGGGTCAGACCGGCGGCGATGAGCAGGCCGTAGACCGCCGGGCCCGCCGCCGTGGAGACCACCATGCAGGCGCTCACAAGGCTGCGCGCCGCCCCGAGGCGGTCGAGCGAGACCAGCTCCGCCACCATGGAGGTGCGCAGCAGGGCGCCGGCGGCGTTGGTGACGCCGGCCAGGGCGAGAAAGGCCCAGACCGCCCAGCCGTCGCCGAAGGCGGCGAGCAGCAGAAGGCCGGCAACGAAGGGGGCCACGTGCCATTGCAGCACCCGCCGCGAACCGATCCGGTCGACCACGGCGCCGGCGAGGAAGCCGGTCGGCGCCTGGACGAGGGCGAAGCCGACGAAGGCGGCGGCGAACACGGTCAGCGACAGACCGAGGGAGTCGGCCAGCCATCCCTGGTGGAAGATCAGGGCGGTGACGGTGAACGGGCTGGCGACCAGCAGCGGCAGCAGGCGCCAGAATTCCGGATCCCGCAGCAGGGCGCTGGAACGGCGGTCGGCGGGATCGGCGCCCGCGGCCGGCGGAGCCGGCGTCCGGAACCGGGCGTTCCTGCGCACCAGCGCCATGGCCGCGGGACCGACCAACCCGGCCAGGACGAGCCCGCACAGGGCCATGGCCCAGCGCCAGTCGAGCCAGGCGATCAGGGCCACCACCGTCAGCGGCAGCACCCCCTCCCCGGCCGCGTGACCCAGGCCGGTCAGCGACAGGGCCTTGCCGCGATGATCCTCGAAATAGCGCGCCGCCCCGGTCAGGGCGACATGCGACATCAGCCCCTGCCCCGCCAGCCGAAGGCACAGCAGGCCGAGCGCCAGCATCGCCAGATGGGTGGCCGTGGCCAGCAGCAGCGCGCCGAGCGCGAGACCGGCCAGGACCCAGGCCGCGAAGCGCAGCAGATCGACATCGTCGAGCCGTCGCCCCAGCGCCGGCAGGCACAGGGCGCTGACCACCGTGGCGGCGCCGTAGAGCCCGGCCATCAGCGGCGCGCCCACATCGAGGGCCTTCGACAGGCCGGGCACGAACAGGGAGATGAAGAAGGTCTGGCCCAGGCTCGAGGCGAAGGTGAAGGCGAAACCGAAGGCCAGGACGTCGCGGTCCCGCCGGAGAAGCGACAGAAAACTCATGGCGGGCGGCGGTCTCGCGCGAACGTCAGGCGGTCAGCGGGCCAGGGCGTAGGGCACCGGCCCGTCGCTCGCCGTCCGCTCCTCGCCGAAGCCGCGCGCCTCGAAGGCGGCCTGGGAGGATCCGCCCAGCCGCCCCTCCGCGCGCAGCCGCTCGACCTCGAAGCCGGTGGCGATCAGATCCGCCACATGGGCGTTGCGGGCCTGGGTGGTCGAACCGCCCAGCACGACGGCGATCAGCCGGCGATCGCCCCGCGTCGCGGAGGCGGCGAGATTGAAGCCGGAGGCGCGGGTGAAGCCTGTCTTGAGGCCGTCGTAGTCGGCATAGGCGTGGAGCAGGCCGTTGGTGTTGCGCAGCACCCGGCCCTCATGCGCCCACTCCCTCAGCCCGAAATAGTCATAGTATTGCGGGAAATCCCGCATCACCGCCCGGGAGAGACGCAGCAGGTCGCGCGCCGAGGAGACGTGTTCGGGGTCCGGCAGGCCGTGCGGATTGACGAAGCGGGTCTGCGTCAGCCCGAGGGCCGCGGCCCGGGCCGTCGAGCGCTTCGCGAAGGCCTCCACCGAACCGGACAGATGCTCGGCCACGGCGACGGCGATGTCGTTGCACGAACGCACCGTCAGGGCCCGGATGGCCTCGTCGACGCTGAGGGTCTGGCCGGCCGCCAGACCGAGTTTCGAGGGCGGCTGCGACGCCGCGCGCGGCGAGACGCGGATGCGATCCTCCGGCTGCACCCGCCCCTCGGCCATGGCCTCGAACAGCAGGTAGAGGGTCATCACCTTGGTCAGCGAGGCCGGATACCGGACCTCGTCCGCGTCGTGCGCGAACAGCACCTCCCCGGTCTTCGCGTCCACGAGGATGGCCGCATAGCGCTCGCCCGCCTGCGCCCGCGCCGGGACCGCGCCCCCGGGCGCGATCAGAAGGGACAGGGCCGCGGCGAGGACCAGGGGGGTCAGCCGCAACCGGGCGAGGATGCCTGTCATATGACGCCTTTCACCTGGCCAAAGGGGACCAGGACCCGTTCACACTGTCGATCGGACGCGGCGACTCCGCCGACCGCGCCCGCCCAGACTAGGCGTCCGGAGCGGAGACGGGCGTCACAATCCCGTGGGGAGGCCCGCTCCGGCGCATCGCCGGAACCTCACCTGTTCGGCGCCGACGTCGACCTCGACCTCGCAGCCCGCCGCCTGGAACACCCGCCCCTGGGGCGTGGCGGCATCGGCGCGCCACCAGGCCTCGGACCAGGCAGCCTTCGGCAGCAGGGCCCCGACGAGCCGCTCGACGTCGGCGAAGCTCAACCGCAGTTCGCCGTCCTTGCGGCGCGACAGATAGCGGGCGAGCGGAGCATATTTGGACATGGCCGCCTTCTGCCATCCCCGACCCGTCCCGGCCAGAGCCGCCCCCCACGGCCCGTCCACAGAGGTGGAACATTTCAGGAACATTCACGCTTGCGCCGCCGACCGCCCGCGCCCTAGAGCGGCGGTGGGTCGGTTGAGCGAAGAGGAGCTGAACCGTGAGTGCGTATGTCGAGGCGCGAATCGCGCGCGAGGATCTTCCCGTCGAGGGCGGCGGACCGGCGCTCATCGTCCGCTGCCGCCTCCCCGGCTGCGCCCGGGCCGCCCTGTTCGATCCCCGGCGGCTCTTCGGAAGCCGTCGCCACTGGCCGGCGGCGGGCCTGTCCGATCGCTTCCGCTGCGCCTGCGGCGGCCGTCAGGCGGCCCTGTCCTATTCGTTCCGCACCGGCTGGCGCGAAGGCCCGATCGATCGCGCGTCCCTCGCCCTGTGGTACTGAGGTGGGGCGCAAGAACCACAGCGCCTACAGCGACGCCGACTGGCGCGCGGCCAGCGCCAGCCTGCGCCAGATCCTGAGCAACGGCTGGCCGGTCTACGCCGATTGCGATCTCTGCGACCTGCGGCTCCGGGCCGATCTCAAACGCATGGCCCAGGTCGCCGGACCCCGGTTCAGCCTGTGGGGCGCCAAGCCGCGCTGCCGGCGCGTGGGATGCCCCGGGCGGGTGACCTTCTACATCGATCCGCCCGGCGCCCACACGACCATCGCCATGACGGCCCGACGCTCCTGAACATCGGCCCCGGCGTCCCCCGGTCCAACGTCCGCGACGCCGCACGATGCCGCTGACGCGGCCCGCCCCTTTTACGAAACCTGCAGGGGTCCGCGATCGCCGCGACAACCGAGCCTTCCTTTCGTCAGTACGCGGCGTTGGCCTCGAGCGTGTCGATGCGGGCCTCCAGGAACGTCCACGCGCTGGTCGGCTTCCTTCGCCACGGCAAGGGCGCCATCGGCGCGCGCCCCGGCAGCGGATGCCTGATCCCTGGCCTCCTGGTCAGAGCCGCCGCCCGGCAGCAGGCCGAAGAGCGTGACGGTCGCCCCCCGGTTCATTCGCATCCCACGCCATCTCCGTCCCGGTCGAGATGCCGGCCATATCCTGGCTCGCCGGCATAGACGGGATCGGCGCCCGCGGCGCGCGCGGCGGAACAGTTGCGGAAATATGTGGAGCCAGAGCTCCGGCGTGTTCGGCCGGAGCCGGCCGCCGCAGCGCTACCGCCTCCCCCCGACAGCCGCCGCACAGGCGTGGGCTCCGCCGCTGGCGAGTCGCCGAGCAGGTCGGATCGGACCCAGCAGTCGGTCGGCAGGTCGATCAGCGACCACCCGTTCCGCTGGTCTGTCACGCCGACGAACCGGTTCTACTCGAGACGAGCCAGCGCGCTCTCGTTCGTCGACGGCCCGGAGCGGCAATTCGCCGAGGCCGGCTGGATGTACATCCACGCCTTGCGGCCCGTCGAAGCGAAGGTGGACGAATCGCCGTCGACGCCGCCGGTCGGCTCCTTGCCGCACTGGCTCACCAGCGCCACCAACAGCAGCGGGGCGACGATCCAGCCGCCGCAGCCTGCGGCCCCCTTGCCCGCCATTGATCCCTCCCCAGAGACGCACCGCAGCTAGAAGTCCAAATCGACGGGGTGTCAAAGATCACAGGCCCGGCCCTGCGGCAGACAGGACTCAAGTCGACCTGCCTCGCCCCCCCCGGATGCACCAGGCCCTCCATGTCAGCTCAGCGCCAGGAGCGGACATTTCCGGCGTGCCCTAACTCGACATTAGACTGACATGCCGCTCCGTTGAGCGGACCTTCATGCCCGCCACAGGAACGCGCGGAGATGTTCATGTCGGCACGAGGTTTGTGGCGACCTGCAGCTTCGGCCGCGAAGTCGCGGCCGAACGACCTGCTTTCAGTCAAACGCCGAGGGCCATGATCGCCGTTCTGCTTCTGGGCGTTCAGAATCAAGTGCGTCGATGACGGTTGCACCGCCTCGGTTCGACTGGACGGTAACCCAGTGGGCTCCACTCGGAGATGGGGGGCGCGCGGCTAATTCGCCCTCGGAGGTGAGCCGAGATTCATCGCCACGAGCCGGTCGAGGATGTCAATGTCGCTCGCGAAGGGCCGCAGTCCGAACGCGTCGAAGAGTGGGGACTCGAGATCCACCGCCTCGCCCATCCGACTTTCCGACCCGGGGGCGATGACCGGGCCTCGCCAGAGGTCGCGATCGACGTCCATCAGGGCCGCGAGCAGGTGTCGGTCAGCGAGCTCCAGCGCCGGCGGCCGCTCGGGATCGTCCCGTCGAAACCGGACAATTCCGGGCCAAGGGAAGGTTTCCAGGGTCCGTTTGGTGATCCGGTACTGGCCATTGACCGAGGCGCAGGTCGACCGGACCCAGATCTGGAACAGCCGGGACGTCAACAGCCAGGGGACGGAAAGGTCGCCGTCCATCTGCAGGAGGCGCGCGCCCGCGATCTGATCCGGCGGCAGGTGGGCGACCGCCAGGCCCGCGGCTGCAGTCGGCAGGACGAAGCGCCCCGCGCCGGGAAGCGGAGCCGTCCAACCGCGCGGGAGCGTATGAGACGGCGGGCGGCGCATCTGGTCGGGGCTTTCGCGAAGAAAGGCTAGGGCGAGCGGGTCGTTGCGGCCTCGCCCGAACTCGACCGTCTCCCAAAGGGGGGCCGCGACCTGGGCGGGCCAGACATCGTTGACGGCCGCCCGCAGGCCGCGCAGGCGGTCGGTCAAGGGGGACGGCCCTCTCTCGGCAAGCGCTGAGACCGTGTCCCGGGAGAGCCGACGGATGGTGCGTCCGACCTCCGCGCCCCGGGCCGGCCAGCCGACGGCGCCGGCCTCAACGCGCAGGTCCGGTAGGGCGATGTCGAGCGGCAGCGGCGGCGTCGCGCGGTCTTCGCCGATATGCCTTAGGGCGAGCGCATCCGTATAGCGGGCTACGGACAGGCCTTGCCGATTCGCTCGCACGATCAGGTCGAGGGTTGGCGCTTCGCCGATCACCAGAGCCTGACCGCTGGCGGCGACGACCCCGTCGTCTTTATCGAGGATCGCCGCCAGATCCGGCGCCGTGAGCCGTTCGGCCCAGGGACCGGGTTGCATCCGGCGACGCTGCGGTCGGCGTCCCGGCGCCTTTTTGCGCAAGGTGCGCTGGAGCGTCGCCGCGGCGAAGTCTTCAAAGGCGAAGGGTGCCGACGCGTCGGAGACATGCGCAAACCCATCCAGAGGCACGGGGACGCCTTGGAGAGGATAGAGCGGGAAACGGTAGACCTCATCGCCCGTCCGGAAGGGGTCCGCTTGGCGGCCTGGATCCGTCTCCGACATCAAACGCACCGGCCCTGCGTCGGCGTCGGTCGTATAGGCCATCAACGGCGCGGACTTGGTCAGTCGTTCAGGGCTCGGGTCCACCGCGCCGCCTGCGAGCAGCATGGCGGCGCCTAGCGCGTAGTCGCCCAGAGTGCGCAAGGCGGCGGGCGGACTGCCGCCACGCCAGAAGGGCGACCGGAGCACCGTGGTGTCGAGGAGAAGCGTCGGCAGATTTATTGAACCGATGTCGCCCATGCGCAGGACGCGGGACGGCCCCTGCGGCGGGGGGACAGGGACGATCAGAATGACAGGGGCGCGTCGCCCTGATCTCGCAACGGTCTCCTCGATCTGGCGAAGATGCGACAGGACCAGCCTTGGATCGTCGACTGTCAGCAGCACGAAGACACGATAATCCGTCGGATCAGGATGCGCATCGTCGTGGCCGATGTCGATCCTCAGGGGCGGCCCCAGACGCGACGGGCGGGCCGGCGGCGGCAGGGGCCGCATGGAATAGAACCGGTCCGGCCGTGGCGACCAGTCCGGCTGGGTCAGCCCCCTCGTCAAGGATCGCGCGTTGCGTCCCACGCCCAGGACGAAGATGTCGGTGTCGGCGTCACTGGGTCGGCGGTCGAGCAGTTCGGAGACGTTGATGTCGATCGTCACGCGGTCCCGGGTCGACAGCGTCCGGACTTCGAAATTCACCTCGACCTCGATGTCGACGGCCTCATAGACGGCGTGAATGCGTTCCGACCACTGCTCCAGCAGATCCGGGTGGTAGAGCCCTCCGGTCTCGAGGGCGGCATGGGCGCGAACGTGGTCACGCGACAGCCGGCCCACGCCGCCCAGCAGGATGTTGTCCACGATGGGCCGTTCGCTGAGCTCGAGGATCACGTGTCCCTCGTCATGGGTGACGATCACGCTGTCGAAGGCGCCCATGCCGGTGACGCGGTCGGCGGCCCGGTTCAGCAGGTCGTCGGTCAAGGCGTCGCCGACGGCGATGCCCGTCGCGGCAAGGATGTCTTCGACCGGCGTTCGAACATTGCCGGCGACCCCGATGGTCCGCACGACGCCGTGGCGTTCGGACCAAGGCGCGGTGACCTTGAGGGCGAGGGCGTCGCCGACGCGAGCTGCGGCGTCGCCGAGAGCGTCGGACGCGCCGGCGCGCTCAAGGACCTTGGTCAGCCCCGGCGGCCCCGACACTCTCCAGCCGTCTCCCCGGGCCTGCACCGTGATCGCGCGCGCCTCCCGTTGACGGTCCCCCAGCCCGGCTCTCACCAGCTGGCGCCGGATCTCCATCCGGGCTTGGGGTCGGACGATCAGTCCCCCCAGCCAGCTTTCCGCGCGGGCGTCGCCGTGGAGTTGGGCGACGGACGCCTTAGCGGTCCGGACGAGCTCTGCGGCGTTGGTCTGGCCAGCGGCGAGGGCCAGATCGAGCGCCTCGAAGGGGTAGTAGATGCGCAGCGCCTCGAGCCGGTCTTTCCCTAGCTGCGCCAGGATCTCTCCCGGCGTCCCGATGAACACCTCGCCCTCGTGCAAGAAGACGTCCCGCCAGGTGTCACCGGTGGCGACGAGTAGAAGATCGCTTCCTGTGATGAGAACGATGTGATCCGACTCGAAGGGGGTGAAGCCGGCGATAGTCGTCTGGTGGTCGCCTTCGACCTCGGCAAGCGCCACGCTCCATCGGTTGGGGACAGGAGCGGTCCCGTAACACGGCAGGGCGAAGCCGCGCCCCATCACCGGCTGATAGCCGGCGAGCAACAGAGGTTCGTCGCTCACGTCAGCCACCCCTTGGCGCGGTACCAGGCCGTCGCCGCCTCGGCGATGTCGTCCTCGTACTCGTCCGGCAGTGTGCTGGGCCGCCAGTCATAGGCTTCGATCTCGAACCCAAATCCCTTCAGCCGGTCAATCAGCGCGGCGTTGTCGAGCATCTGGCGCGGGAGGATCACCAGCCCCTCTCGCGTATCGAGCGTGATGTCGGCGTCGAAGGCGACCTCGACGGCTGACGATCGGCGGTCGAACTCGTTGCTGCCCTTGCGCCCCATGCGCGCGATGTCGGCATATCCCCGGGTGACGTGGTCGTGCGCGTCGACGCCCTCCAGCAGGTCCGGGCGGATATCGCCGCGCATGTAGGCGTCGAGGCTGCCGAAGGCCCACTCGATATGGCCGGAGGCGGCCTCGAGGGTCTCGACCAGCGCGTAGTCCTCGAGAGGCACCTGCGGGTCGGCCTGGGAATGAAACGCGCCCTTGGCCGCGCCGCCCGTATCGATCGGATAGACATGGAACGGTGCCGGCAGGTAGCGCGGCGGCAGGATGAAGGCGACCGGAAACCGGCTAAGCTGATGGCTCGGCTCGTCGCTGTATTTACTTCGATAGGCGGGCCGCATGACGAAGAAGAAGACGAGATTGCGCAGGAAGACGTCGCAGTGGCGGACAGTCAGGCGACCGGCGCCGGCGATCTCCTCGGCTCCCCAGACCGTGGTCGTGTGCACGAGGGGCAATGCTTCAGGCAGGTGCATGCGCTTAGCGTGCTGGCGCAGGGTGCGCTTGAAACTGGCATTGTCCCGGCGCGGCATGCCTTTGGGAAAGGTCGGCTTCTTGGCCATGATCTGGACTGCCCCGGTCGCCCCCTCCAGAGCGCCCGGTCTGGTCGCACGGCGTTCCGCCTGATGGCAAGCCCGATCGCTTGCAGGTTGAGGGCGGGAATGGAGGGTCCTCGCCGCACTGGCCATGGTCGTCGGCGGCGTGCGAGGCCTTGATGCCCCGCCCGACACCCTCTTCGCTAACATACTGACCTGGATGACCTATCATCCGATCCTGACCATAGTGGCCGCGGGTCTGGGCGGCTGGGTCATCAATCTGGCCTTCCTGCGGGCCGCCCTCCCTCCGCCCGCGACACAACCGTTCTACTATGGGCTAAAACGCGCCACGGCGGCGGCGATGGGCTCTCTGATCTGGCGCGGCGTTTCCAGTCTGTGGAGCTATGTGATCGCGCTATCGGGTCTTCCCTTGGTCGTCCTCGTCATGGCGCTGGGAACAGCGCTCGCCCTCTACTGGGCCTATAGCCACCTGGTCGTGTTCTAACCGGGCGAGACGGCGTTCACGCGAACCAGCGCATCCGTGTGCGCGGGCGCGTTCAGCTGACGGTCTAGCTGTGGTCCCGTGAAATGAGACGCCCACCCTGGGAGCAAAGCTATCGGTTGATCGCTAACCCAGGTGCCAGCAGGCGGACCTTCTGAAGGGCTCCTATGAGTCAAATGCGGCCTTTCGGCTCTTCATTGACGTCGCAACAGGAGGACGGTGACCTGATGCGACGAACATCCTGTGGCAGGTGGTCAGTCAGCCCGTATGAGCAGCCTGGCTCTGTCAGCCCAACTGATTGCCGGTGCGCACTTAGGCCCCTAGGCTTCGCGTCCCCTGCCCTATCTGCGCCTAGCGGAGACGAGTTAGCGGCTGGTTCCGCGACGCAGCTCGCGCGGGCCGTCTGGCATTTCGCCGCCCGAACGGCGTCTGCTCGGCGGGCGCTGGGGGCGAAGCCAGCCTACGATCATTTTGGCCGCCAACCCTTCGCGAACGGGTCGGGCCATTCTCGACGGAAAGGCTGCATTACTGGATTTGTTGACCGATCTGGTGCACAAGGACGCCGCCTCGGAAGGCTTGCTGCCCGTTGCGACCGCTCTGAACGACATCCCGGAGCCGGCCGTGACGCATCAAGGCGCCTTCTCACTTCGGCAGGGACAGCCGATCAGTCTGCTCCCTTCCTGACCATCGTCGAAAGTCGATCGAGAGCGCTGCACTGCGCTGATCGGCAAGCTGAACCTCCCGCCGCTAAGGCGAAGGGACAAGCGGAAGAGTTTTTCGAGGCGCGAACCATGTCCGCGCCTCGTGCCGCATCCAGAACCACCCGGGCGCCGCGGGACTCACCGGCGCATGACGCGAGGGCTGGATACCGGTCCTCACCACTGCCGGACGGTTCGCGATGGCGCGGCCGCCCATGGATCGAAGGACTGAACGCCCGACGCTCCACCCATCGATGGGACCCCGTGCGGAATTCGCCCGCGGGACACGAAAGAGAAAAATGTTCGATATCAAACGCAAGACGATCGACTGGGCCGGACGCCCGCTGACCCTCGAAACCGGGCGTATCGCCCGTCAGGCCGACGCCGCCGTGCTGGCGACCTATGGCGAGACCGTGGTCCTGGCCACCGTGGTCTTCGCCCGCCAGACCAAGCCGGGAATGGATTTCCTCCCGCTGACCGTCAACTACCAGGAAAAGACCTTCGCCGCCGGCAAGATCCCGGGCGGCTATTTCAAGCGTGAAGGCCGTCCGACCGAGAAGGAGACCCTCGTCTCCCGCCTGATCGACCGTCCGATCCGCCCGCTGTTCGTGAAGGGGTTCCGCAACGAGACCCAGGTCGTCGTCACCGTGCTGCAGCATGACCTCGAGAATGACCCGGACGTGTTGGGCATGATCGCCGCCTCGGCCGCGCTCACCCTCTCGGGCGTGCCCTTCATGGGTCCGATCGGCTGCGCCCGCGTCGGCTATGTCGATGGCGAGCTGGTGCTCAACCCGACCCTCGACCAGATGCCGGACAGCCAGCTCGACCTCGTCGTCGCCGGCACCCAGGATGCCCTGATGATGGTCGAATCCGAAGCCAGAGAGCTGTCGGAAGAGATCATGCTGAACGCCCTGATGTTCGCGCATCGCGGCATGCAGCCGGTGATCGAGGCGATCGTCGAAATGGCCGAACACGCCGCCAGGGAGCCCTTCGACTTCCAGGCAGAGGACCACTCGGACGTCGTCACCGCCATCCAGAAGCTGGTCGGCGAGGACATCAAGTCCGCCTACACCCACGTCGGCAAATACGAGCGCCGCAACGGCGTTGACGCAGCCAGGAAGGCCGCCGCCGCCAAACTGTTGAAGACCGACGAGAATCCGGACGGCGTCGACGCCTCCAAATTCTCCGCCGCCTTCAAGGAATGCGAAGCTCACGTCCTGCGTCGCGACATCATCGAGAACGGCCATCGCGTCGACGGCCGCGCCCTCGACAAGGTCCGCGACATCGTCTCGGAAGTCGGCATCTTCCCGCGCACCCACGGCTCGGCCCTGTTCACCCGCGGCGAGACCCAGGCCATCGTGGTCGCCACCCTCGGCACCGGCGAGGACGAGCAATACGTCGACGCCCTGGCCGGCACCTACAAGGAGAAATTCCTCCTCCACTACAACTTCCCTCCCTATTCGGTCGGCGAGACCGGCCGGATGGGCGGCTCCAGCCGTCGGGAAATCGGTCACGGCAAGCTGGCCTGGCGGGCGATCCGTCCCATGCTGCCGACCTCGGAGGACTTCCCCTACACCATCCGTCTGGTGTCGGAGATCACCGAGTCCAACGGCTCCTCGTCGATGGCCACGGTCTGCGGTTCGTCGCTGGCCCTGATGGACGCGGGCGTGCCGCTGGTTCGTCCGGTCTCGGGCATCGCCATGGGCCTGATCCTCGAGCCCTCGGGCGAGTTCGCCATCCTGTCCGACATCCTGGGTGACGAAGACCACCTCGGCGACATGGACTTCAAGGTGGCCGGCACGCGCGAAGGCATCACCTCGCTGCAGATGGACATCAAGGTCGCGGGCATCACCGAAGAGATCATGCGCAAGGCGATCGCCCAGGCTTCGGCCGGCCGCCTGCACATCCTCGACGAGATGGACAAGGCCATCGACGGCGCCCGCACCGAACTGGGCGAGTACGCGCCCAAGATCGAGGCCATCAAGGTGCCGGTCGACAAGATCCGCGACATCATCGGCACCGGCGGCAAGATCATCCGCGAGATCGTCGAAAAGACCGGCGCCAAGATCAACATCGACGACGACGGCACGGTCAAGATCGCCGCCGCCGACCAGGAGAAGATCGACGCCGCCAAGGCCTGGATCAACTCACTGGTCTCCGAGCCCGAGCCCGGCATGATCTACACCGGCAAGGTCGTGAAGGTCGTCGACTTCGGCGCCTTCGTGAACTTCTTCGGGGCCAAGGACGGCCTGGTCCACGTGTCCCAGATCGCTATGGAACGCGTCGACAACCCGGCCGACGTCCTGACCGAAGGCCAGGAAGTGAAGGTCAAATTCATCGGCATGGACGATCGCGGCAAGACCAAGCTGTCGATGAAGGTCGTCGACCAGACCACCGGCGAGGACATCACCGACAAGATCAACGCCGAACGCGCCGAACGCGGCGAGCCGGCCCTGTCGGACGACACCGGCGGCCGTCCCAAGCGTGAAGGCGGCGGCGATCGCGGCCGCAGCCGCCGCTAGCAGCGGCGACATCGCTGAATGAACGAGGCCCCGGTGGAAACGCCGGGGCCTTTTCTTTCCGGCCGCCGGCCCGCGGCGGACGCGGCCCCGGGTTGAATCCGGCACTCAGCGCGATCAGCGATCCGGGCAGGCCAGCCGTAGACGCAGTTCGCGGACCTCCTCCGTCAGTCGCTGGATGTCCGCGCCGCCCGCGACCGGCGCGTCGCGGGCCTCGGCGTCGCGACCGAGAACCTGGCCGGTGATATAGCCGAAGACCGCCGGACCGTAGACCGTGCGCCCGAGGGCCAATCAGCCACCCGGCCGTCTCGGGACAGAATTCGAATCCGACACTGGTGATGAGCATGGCCGTCCACCACAGCGCGTGGGCGCAGGCGGCGAAGCCGCCGGCTCCTAGCGATGTCGAGGCCTCTCGCCGTCCGTAACCTGCCGGCCGGTTTCCAATATCGCCTCCCTGCGGCCGCCGATCCTGCGCTCGATGTCCTGGGCGCGAGTCTCGGGGAGCGGCATCGATCGAACGAAGGCCTCAAGCGCCCGACCAAGCATCCGATCGTCCTCAAGGCTGGATCGCGCGAGCCTTAGCGACTCCGCGACATAGGCCCGGCGGATATCTCGCTGGCGGTTCTCGATCGGCCTCAACCAGTCCGTACGGCCTCCTCCTTCCAGGCCGGAACGAAGGGCTTTCTGCAGGCTCTCGGGCAGAGGGCCTCGCCGCTCCATGAAGCGTTCCCGCATTTTCCGGATGGGCGTTCGCTCCGCCTTGCGGACGACGCCCCGAGCCCGACGGGGGGTCGCTTCCGCCTCTACGGCCCGGGC
Organism: Brevundimonas sp.; assembly: GCA_046292645.1. Taxonomy (GTDB): domain Bacteria; phylum Pseudomonadota; class Alphaproteobacteria; order Caulobacterales; family Caulobacteraceae; genus Brevundimonas. The sequence goes on along the minus strand of JBKBQO010000010.1, from coordinate 48,514 downwards.
CCGCAGCTCCTTTGCGAAGGCCTCGCGCCAGGCTTGCAGGTCGGCCTTGCGCGGGTTGAGACGCGAACCATCGTCTCCCAACATCCGGATGCTCAGGTGGACGTGCGGGTGAGCGCCCTCGTCATGCAGGGCGAAAACGTACGGGTGGCGGTCACCGAACGTGTGGGAGGCGAACGCCCGGGCGGCGTCTTGAACGCGGTAGGCTTCGACGCCCTTCGGCATGCTCAGGACAACCGACAACGACATGGCCGAGTCCTTGCGCCGCCCTGGCTCCAGCGCGAGTTCGGCGATCCAGTCTTCGACCAGCGCCCTGACCTCGGCGCGTCCGTCCAGCCGTTCGCCGTCGGGCCCTTCGAGCGGCAGCTTCCCGTTCCTGGAGATGTAGTCGAGATGCCGGAGCAGATGGCCGCCGTCGCCCGTGCGCCCGGTGACCTTGACCATCACCTCCGGGGCCCTGCGGACGACGCGCGCGAGCTGGCTCCGCACTTCGGTGGACGAGCCGCGGCCGCCGCGAAGGGTCGCCGGCGTCAGGCGCGCCCGGCGGACGTCCACCGGCGGACGCAGCGCATCCTCGAATCCGAAAGGGCGGCGGAAGTCGGTCACGAGCCGGAGGACCAGTAGGCGAGATTGCCCTCGAATGCCTCTCCCAGCGCCTGGACGTGCGCCCGGATCTCCTCCGCGAAGGCGGCGAGCTGCGCCGTCTCCAGGTCGAGCACGGAGCCCTCCAGCACCGCCGTGTTGAGCGCGCGGGCGATCTGGTTGACGTTGACGCCTATGCGCCTCAGCTCGCGGCGGATGGCGATCAGCGTCACGGCGTCCGCCGGCCCGAACTGGGGCCGCTCGTGCAGGCGACGACGGATCAGGGCGACCGTCCATTGGGTGCGCGACAGACCGACCCGGGCGGCTTCCCGTTCGAGCGTGTCGAGGTCGTCGCGAGACAATCGGACCGTCAGCTTGGCGGACCTGCCGCCCGCACCGGGCACCACGGGCACAGGATTTCCGACCCGGGCGGCGTCCTCCACCAGCCGACGCAGGAGGCGGGAGCGGCCGCCCTGCCCGGCCGCAGCGGCGTCGAACCGGCGGATGAGATCGGGCGGGAGGCGAACAGTGATGCGGTCCATCGGGCGGTGGTTCTGTCAGACAATGCCGGCGCAAGGCCTATCCTGCCCTAGACCGCGAACCCCTTCGTCCCGCAGGCCTACGGTGCTCTCCGCCCTCCCCTCGGCGTCCGCTTCACGGCCGCTCGCCCGCCGCCCCAAACGGGCGCCCCAGCCGGGCGGGTCATCCCTCCGCGGACCGGCACAATTGCCTGGCCGAACCCGCGCCTCGGCGACGCGATGACCGCAGCAAGACCCCGGTGAGTCGCCGCACCGTCCTCACCTGCCCCTCCGAAAACCGAGGGGCAGCACCGGCTCGAGCACCAGGTTCATGGCGTCGTAGCGTCCAGCGGACGGGTGCCGGTCAGCCCGCCACACTCGCCATGAGCTTCGTTCCGTTCCTGAACCGGGGCGGCGTGCGTCGCGTCGTCTGTCTGTGACGAGACGTCGAGCGTGAAGGGACCGAAGAGCGCGAAAGAGGGGCGGTCGGCGGGAGCTTCGGTCGTGTCACGACAGGCGCGATCCGGCCGCTAGCCATCGTCCTCGGGCTGGAGGGATTTCAGGTAGTCGACGGCGCGCTGGGCATGGGCGGCGGCGGTGAAGATGAACCGGCGATCGCCGCGCAGAACCTCGAGCCATGAAGCGATATAGGCGGCATGATCCTCACGCGGCTCCAGCGCCAGCCCAAGGTCGGCGCACAGGAAGGCGGCGCCGATCTCGGCGACCAGTTCCTCGCGGGCGTAGCCTTCGTCGCCATGACGCCGACGGCCGAAGTCGCGGTCCAGCCGCGAGGGGTGGCGGGTCCAGTGAGTCGCCTCGTGACCGAGCGTGGCGTAGTAGTCGTCGGCGCCGCGGAAGCTCTCGAACGGCGGCATCTGCACGTAGTCGGGGCCGGGCGCATAGAAGGCGCAGCCGCCGCCATGGCGCACCTCGACGCCGCACCCGCGGAAGAAGGCCTCCGCGTGAGCGATGCGCCGGTCGGGATTGACCGCCGGCGTCGGGGCCGGTGCGAAGCCGGCGGGCAGGCCCTCGATCTGCTCGACGTTGAAGACGGTGTAGGCCTTCAGGAACGGAATGCGTCGCTCGACGGCCTCGCCCGTCTCGTCCGGCTCGGAGCGGACCAGTTGATTGGCGTAGACCACGGTCGCGCCGCGCTCGCCCTTGCGGACGTGGGCGCCGAGCGCCAGGGCCTGGCGGAAGGTCATCCAGGTCGAGCGGCTGTATCCGCGCTCGGCGGCCTCCGCCCACAGCAGCAGGACGTTGACGCCGCTGTAGGGCGTGCCGTCGTGGCGGAGCGGGCGGCTGACGCTGGTCGAGGCGGTCCATGGCCGGGTCCAGGGGCGAACGCCGGATTCCAGCTGGGCGACGATCCTGTCGGTGATGCGGGTGTAGAGATCGGGACGTGCGGGGTCGTAGGGGCGCGACATGGCGGCCTCCAGAGGATGATGTGTGAAGGACAGGAGCGGCGGCGCCGTCGTCGGCGCCGCCGCGGCCCGGTCAGCGGGACCAGATCAGGCTGAGCCCGCCGTCGACCTCGACCAGGGAGGCGTAGATCGGGGCCGGGAAGCTGGGATCGTCGAGCTTGACCGAGAGGTATTCGCGGTTCTCGCGGGACGTCTTCTTCCAGGCGGCGCCGAACTCGGTCTGGCCGGAGAAGATGCGATAGTCCGGAGCCTTTTCGTCGGTCTTCTCATTGGCCCGGAGCTGGGCCGCCTTGACGTTGAGGGTCAGGGTCTTGATCGAACCGCTGTAGCTGCCGTCCGCTTGCCGGGTGAAGGTGCCGATGGTGGCCATGGTCGTCTCTCCTTGCTGATCTCGGGCCACGCCTGCCGCGGCCTCGATGGCGATCGGCGGACCGGAGACAGGCGGCCCGCAGGTCGCAGCGCCGCAGGCGCGAGAGACCCCGAAGCGTCAGCGGAGGACCGGGCGAGGCGTGTTTCTTGGCTTGCGCGAGGAGGCCGTCAGGCCGGGGAAGAAACTCGCCCCGCCCGGTTGCGGAAGACGCCCGGGTTCCGGTCAGATCAAGCCCTTCGAGAGGCCGCGCGGCGTGGCCGTTCAGCGGAAGACGCGACGCCGCCTGAGCCCCGACCGGCAAACGAAGTCAGCGGAGAGCCCCGCAGACGCCGACTCCGTCACGACGGCCCGGCACAGCCCTGAAAGAGGACGGGAGAGCTCCGGGCCGCCCATTCCGGCCAGTGTGGCGCCGCCGGTCGGGACGTCGCGCCGCCCTGCGCTCAGGCCTCTTCGGCCGCCGCGTCCCGCAGCTGCGCCAGCCGTTCCTCGCACACCGTGGTCGCGAGCGTGCGCAGGACCTCCACCCGTTCGGTCAGCCAGGCGAGCTCCTCGGCGGTGATCTTGTAGTGCCGGGAGTAACGGGCCTTCACATAGGCTTCGCGCAGCAGTTCGAAGCAGCGCCGCTCGAACTTGGTCTCCCGGGGCCACGCTTCCGACAGGCGCGGATCGATGGCCTCGCACTTCTTGCGCAGGAAGGCGAGATTGTGGGCCTTGCCGCTGTACAGCGTCACCACCAGCAGAACGCAGTGGTACAGGTGTTCTGTCGCCTGGTGCAGGCTGAAGGCGGCAAGCTTGGGGTCGTCGCCCTCTCCCAAGTAGAACTTGGCTCCCCGCGAGAAGCTTGCTGAGCTCTTCGTCCATTCTCGAAAGAAGCCCTCGGCCTCGCCCAAAGCTGCCTTCGCCTTGATGTCCGCCGGCTTGTGCAGCTTCGCGCCCGGGGTGTCGTGCAGAAGGACGCCCTCGCGCAGGATGTCGGCGAAGAAGTAGCGGCCGCGATCGAGTTGCTCGTTCACATCGTCGAGGCTGTGGACGATCAGGCTGACCGGCGTCTGGATGTCGGGGCCGAGAGGCATGAGCCGGTTCTCGGCGTCGTGCCAGAATTCGCCGTCCGTCAGATCGGGATGATCGACCACGACCAGCAGGTCGAAGTCCGAGAAATAGCGCCCGACGGGATCGTGGACCCAGTCGCCCCGGGCGTAGGAGCCGTAGAGGATGATCTTGAGGATACGCCCGTTCTTCAGCCGCTCGGCGCGGCGCGTGGCCACGGCGGCCTCGAACGACTCGCGCAGGATCTCGACCGCCCGGCCCAGTTCCGCCTGCTTGCGCGGCGGCAGATGATCGAGACTTCGCTTCATCGGCGGAGTCTCGCCGAAGCCGGGCCGCGCGGCAAGCGCCGCACCGTCGTGGCGGTTCGCCGCGGGCTCAGGTTCCGGTCGCGGCGCCCGGATCGAGGAGATCGGCGAGGGCCGTGGCGATCTGCGCGACCGCGAAAGGCTTGGCGATCAGCACGCTTCGGGGCACGCCCCGGACGATCCATTCGTGGCCGTCGCGGCCGCTGACGTAGATCACCGGCAGCGCCGGGTTGCGCGCGCGGGCCTGGCGGGCGACCTCACAGCCGTCGCAGCCCTGACCGAGGTTGATGTCCGTGACGAGGCCGACCACCTCGGCGAGTCGTTCTTCCAGAACCGCGATCCCCTCCTCGCCCGAGGCGGCGAGCAGGACCTCGAATCCCTCCTCCTCGAGCCCCAGTTCGAGGACCGGATGCAGCAGCCGCTCGTCCTCGACATAGAGCACCCTCGGCCGCCGGTTCGGCTCGTTCATACGACTCTCTCCCCGTCTCCGGCCCGCAGGGCCGCCCCCAGCGAACAGACCGTGGCGGCCGCCGTTCCGCCGCCTTGCCGTCTTTTGTCCGGCAGGCGACATAAATGCCGCGAACGCCGACGCAGCGGACCGGACGGCCCGCCCGGGTGGGCGCCCGGCCGGACCCGGCCAGACGAAAAAAGGCCGCGCGCCCCAAAGGGCGCGCGGCGAGGTTCCGTCATCCCGCGCGGCGGCTATTCCGCCGCGAACACCCAGGCGTCCCCGTCGGGCGGCGATTGAGCCTCGCCCCCTTCGGCGTCGGGCGCTTCCGTCCCGGCGTCGGGGGCCGGTTCGGTGCGCAGCAACGGCGGCAGCCAGCCCCGGCCCTCGACCAGCGCCTCGGCGGCTTCCGCCATCTCGCCCTTCTTCATTCCGGCGATACGCTCCGCCGCCTCGGCGCCGACCGCTTCGGTCACCGCCTCCAGAACCCGCGCCTTGGGGACGCGCCGGAAATAGCTGTCGGCGGTCGCCGACCACGTCGCGGCCATGTCCAGCCCCGTCGCGGTGGCCAGCGCCTCGGCCTGCGCCCACGCGCCGGGGCGCCGGTCGTGCGGGTCGCGCACGGCGTAGAGGCCGACCCCGGCGCAGCAGGCCAGCAGGTCCAGCAGTTCGGGGCGGCGAAGGTCCGTCAGCACCGCCCACAGGTCCGCCGCGCGCTCGGGCAGACGCGCGCCCCAGCCTTCGCAGCGGTCGCGGACCCGCCGCCCGGCGGGGCCGTCCCCGACCCCCGGCGCCAGCCGCTCCAGTTCGGTCGTGGACAGCCGCAACTGCAGCGGCGTTCCCGCCCCGGCGCCGGGGTAGAAGACCTGCAGGGCCATGGCGTGGACGACGACCGCCAGCGCGGTGGCCGCGTTCGCCTGCACCGCGTCGCGCAGCCCCATGGTCCGGTGCGCCGTCAGGTCGATCACCAGCCGGTCGGACAGCGGCGCGAGGCCCTCGTCCGCCTCCGCCGCCCCGGCGCCGGGGTTCCCGGCCCCGGCGGCTCCGTCGGCCCGGCCCGCGTCCTCCCCGGCCTCGTCGTCCGGCGCGGCGGGCGGCGCCGCGTCCTCCGCCCGGACCAGTCCGCGCTCGAAACGGGCCAGACCGTCTTGGCCGAGCAGGACCAGCACCCCGGCCCGCGCCTTGGCCTCCGGCGCATAGTCGAACTCGGGGCCGAAGGCCTGCAAGGCCCTGTCGATCACCTCCAGCCGGGCGTCGACCTCGGGCGGCAGCATCTCCGCCGCGTCGTTCTCCGAAATCAGCCGGTCGTATTCCTCCGACAGGGCCGCGATCTCGGCGGCCTCGGCCTCGCTGCGCGCCACCGCGACGGGATAGACGCGCCCCATGGCGGCGGCCTCGGCGTAGTCGCTCCCCGCCCCGGCCCATTTCCAGCCTTCGCGCTGGCGCGCCTCTTCGGCCAGCCCGGCCAGCTTGTCGGCGACCAGCCGGTCGAGCAGGGCGACGTCCTCCAGCCAGCCGCCGCCGTCCTCGGTGAACAGGTCCCGCAGCACCGGACCTCCGACCGCCTCATAGGCCTCGACCCCGACGAACCGGGCCCGCCGGTCGTCCGCCCGCGCCTTGGCCTCGGTCATGGCGCGGCGGATGGCGTGGGCGGGCGTCCAGTCGCCGATCTGGTCGAACACCTGCCGCTGGCGCGCGTGGTCCTCGCTGACGGCGAAGGCCATCAGCTGGTCCAGGGTCAGCCGCTCCGCGCGATAGGCCTCGACCAGTTCGGGCGCCACCGAGGCCAGCCGCAGCCGCTGGCGCACGACATGGGCCGACACCCCGAACCGGGCTCCGATCTCCTCGGGGCCGTAACCCCTTTCCTCGGCCAGCCGCCGGAAAGCTTCGAACTGGTCGGCGGGATGCATGGCCTCGCGGGTGACGTTCTCGTCGAGGCTGATCTCATGGGCGTCGTTGTCGGCGTCCACGATCACCCGCACCGGATGGGTGCGCTTGATCGCCTTCCTCTTGGCCAGCAGCCGCAGCGCCTGCCGCCGCCCCTCGCCGATGGTGACGAGGTAGTTCCCGGTCGGGACGCCCGCCCCGTCCCGCTCGATCTCGACCACGGGCGGCTGCAACACCCCCTTGGCCTTGATCGAGGCCGCGAGCGCCTCGATCCCCGCCTCGCTGTGCTTCACCTTGCGGGCATTCCTCGGCGACGCCTTCAACCGGTTCAGCGGGACCACGACCTCCGCGCCGTGCGCGGGCTCCGCAGCGGCGACGGCGGCGGCGGCGTCAGCCGCCGCCGGTTCGAGGGTTTGGGTGGATTGAGCAGTCATGTCTGCCTCCTTTGGGCATGGGTTGCAGGCACGCGAACTGCGCGCCTGAAACCCTGCCCGTCGGCGAGACCGGGGTAGCAAGGGCCAGGGCGGACCGGCCGGAGGGGGATCGCCCGGCCTGCACAAGCCTGTCGTCGATGATGTCGATGAGGATCATGACCGGCGCGGAAGGTCGGGGAGACCGGCCGGTCCGGCGCCGCAGGCGCTTCACCCTGGCCCGCGCGAGGGCGGAGCCCTTAGCGCTTCCTTGTCTAAAGGATCGGCCCTGGCCTGTGCAGGTTGGTTTGACAGTACGTCATTTTGATCACTCACAGTGCTCAAGCGGCGGCTCTGTAAAACGAGCCCAGCCTGGCGAGGACTGACCGCAAAAGCCTCAGCCGGCGATGCGCACGGCCACGGGGCAGTGGTCCGACGGATGCGCCGCCTCGGGCGCGCCGCCGTAGCGGTATTCCTCGAACGAACCCGGCACGACCCGCGCCGTCGCCGCCGCGCCGGTGGCGATATGGTCGATGAATTCGCGATAGCGCGCCTTGCACCCGGCCGGCCGGTCTCCCGCGGCCAGGGTGAGGATCGAGGCGGGCGGGTCGCCGTCGTTGAGATCAGCGAGGAAGGCGTCGCGCCGGCTGGACAGGCGGCGGTTCCAGTCGCCGAGGATGACGAAGGCCTCGTCGTCCCGGGCCCGGTCCTCGGCCCAGGTCTCCAGCCTCGGCAGCTGGTCGAACAGCACCGGACAATCCGCGTCGGTCGGCGTGCGGCCGGAGTTGCAACCGGACTTCAAATGCACCGCGAGCAGCCGCAAGGGCCGACCGTGATCGACGGTGACGTCGACGCCCCAGCGCAGGTCCGGATTGCCCAGACCGAGGCCGGACAGGTCCGAATGGCGATGCCAGCGCACCCCCTTGCGGATGGCGAAGCCCACCGCCTGGTTGCGGATCTGCTGGCCGGGAAGGCCGCGGCATTCGCCGCCGCGCCCGCTGACGGGCCGGGAGGACATGACGATGTCGTAGCGGGCGGGATCGAACACCCGCTCGGCCGCGGCGCGGTTCTCGACCTCCTGCAGGGCGACGACGTCGGCGTCCAGGGCCTCGGCGTGCCGGCGCAGAAGCGCGTAGTCGGACTCAGTGCGCGGGCGGCAGCCCTCCCCGTCGCGCTGCGCCAGATGCTCGAGGTTCCAGGACGCGATCTTGAGCGGCGCCCCCGCCGGCGGCGGGGTGCTGGCGCCCACGCAGCTGGACAGGAGGAAGGCGGCGGCGAGGGCGGCGGCGTGACGGGTCATGGGGGCGGTGGTAACCCAAGACGGGGCGGAGGCAAGTCCGGCGAGGCCGCGGTCGCTTCCGGGCGGTCGTCGACGACGGCCCGAACGGTTGACGGTTTTCAGGAACGGGCTGACAGGATGTCAACTTCGTGTTACATAAACCGGGCTTACCGCAAAGGGATGGTTACATGCCGACGCCCCACAACGTCTCCCATGCGGTCCGCCGCAGCCTGAAGAAGCTCGGCGCCGACATCAAGGCGGCGCGGCTGCGCCGCGCCCTGCCCGCCAGCGTGGTGGCCGCCCGCGCCTTCACCAGCCGGCCGACCCTGCAGCGCATCGAGGCCGGCGATCCCGGCGTCGGCGTCGGCATCTACGCCGCCGTCCTGCAGGCGCTCGGTCTGCTGGACGGGCTGGCCGACCTGGCCGATCCCAGCCGCGACGAGACCGGCCTCGATCTCGCCGCCGGCGCCCTGCCCCGGCGCGCCCGGCTGCCGCGCGCGACCGGCGCCGCGTGATGAGCGACGTCGAGGTCCACATCGATCTGGAGGGCCGGACGCTCCGCGTCGGCGCCCTGCGGCGGCGGCCCGGCCGCGGTCAGGAGACGGTCACCTTCGAATACCATGCCGACTGGCTGGCCAACGAGGGCCGCTTCTCGCTGGAGCCGGCGCTGCAGCTGACCCGCGGCGCCTTCGCCCCGGCCAACGGCGCCCCCCTGTTCGGCTCGATCGGCGACTCGGCCCCCGACACCTGGGGCAAGCGGCTGATGCAGCGCGCCGAACGCAAGGCGGCCGAGCGCGAGAAACGGCCGGTGCGCACCCTGCAGGACGTCGACTATCTGCTCGGCGTCTCCGACGTCTCGCGGCTGGGGGCCCTGCGCTTCCGCCTCGACGGCGGCGAGGCCTATCTCAGCGAACGCGGCCAGGGCGTGCCCGGCGCGCTGGAGCTCGGCCGGCTGCTGCAGATCACCGAGCGGATCGGCCGCGACGAGGAGAGCGAGGAGGATCTGCAGATGATCTTCGCCCCGGGCTCGTCGCTCGGCGGCGCCCGGCCCAAGGCCTCGGTGGTCGACCAGCACGGCCGCCTGTCGATCGCCAAATTCCCCAAGGAGACGGACGACTACAGCCTCGAGACCTGGGAGGCGGTGGCGCTCGACCTGGCGGCCCGGGCCGGCATCCGCAGCGCCGCCCACGACCTGGTCGTCGCCGGCGGCAAGCCGGTGCTGCTGTCGCACCGCTTCGACCGCGAGGAGGGGCGGCGCATTCCCTTCCTTTCGGCCCTGTCGCTGATGGGCCTGCGCGACGGACAGCAGGCCAGCTATCCGGAGCTGATGGACGAACTGGCCCGCGTCGGCGCCGACGTCGACGCCGACGCCGCCGAACTCTACCGGCGCATGGTGTTCAACGTGCTGGTCTCCAACGTCGACGACCACCTGCGCAACCACGGCTTCCTGTGGGCCGGCAAGGCCGGCTGGCGCCTGTCACCCGTCTATGACGTCAATCCCACCCCGACCGACGTGCGCCAGCGCATCCTGGCCACCGGCATCGGCCCCGACGCCTTCGACTGCGATCTGGGCCTGGTCCTCGAGGTCGCCGGCTATTTCAACCTGTCCGCCCCGCAAGCGCGCGACATCGTCAAATCCGTGGCCGAGGTCACGGCGACCTGGCGCGACGCCGCCGCCGCCCGGGGCGCGCGGCCCGGAGAGGTCCGGCGCATGCAAAGCGCTTTCGAACACGAGGACCTCACCCGCGCCCTGACGCTCTGATCCCCCGCAGCGCGGGCGTCCGTTCCCGGGCGGGCGTCAGCTCCGGATCGCCATCGGCCTTTGGCGCACATGGCCGGGCGCGCGGCGCGCTTCATGAACCCGCCGTTCGATACGACTGGACCCTATGGCGCCGGAGTCGCGGCCGCGTCGTCGTGGATCGCCTGCACGCGCGCCCTGAGCGCGAGCCGGTCCAGACTGTTGATGTGCAGCTGAGCGAGCAGCGCCAGCCGCGCCAGCAGGTCCTTGAAGGTCTGGTTGAAGGCCCGTTCGACCTCTTCGTCGGTCCCTCTGGCCTCCGCCGGGTCCGGCAAGCCGTAGTGGGCGGACACCGGATGACCCGGCCAGACCGGACAGACTTCGCCCGCCGCGTTGTCGCAGACGGTGATGACGATATCGATCGGATCGGCGCCCGGCGCGGCGAACTCGTCCCAGCTCTTGGAACGCAGGCCGTCGGTCGGGTAGCCGTGGCTCTCAAGCACGCGAAGGGCGATGGGGTGAACCTGGCCCTTGGGAAAGGACCCCGCCGAATGCGCGATGAAGCGGTCCCCGCCGATCTTGCGCAGGACGGATTCGGCGATGATGGAGCGGGCGGAGTTGCCGGTGCACAGGAAGAGGACCGAGAAGCGGCGGCCAGGGACGGGCATGGAGGGCTCCGGGTTTATTGCGCGGCGATGGCGATGGCGGAGAGGTCGTTGGCGGCGTCGATCGGCACCCCGGCCGCCTTGCGCTCCGAGTAGCGGTCGACGAGCCGGCCCGCATGCGGACGCGTCAGGACGGTGAAGCGCACCAGTTCCTCCATCACGTCGACGATGCGGTCGTAATAGCTGGACGGCTTCATCCGGCCGGCGTCGTCGAACTCCTGGAAGGCCTTGGCGACGCTGGACTGGTTGGGGATGGTGATCATCCTCATCCAGCGACCGAGAAGGCGCAGGGCGTTGACGGCGTTGAAACTCTGCGACCCACCGGAGACCTGCATCACAGCCAGGGTCCGGCCCTGGGTTGGGCGAACGCCGCCCATGCTGAGCGGCAGGTGGTCGATCTGCAGTTTCAGCAGGCCGGAGACCGTGCCGTGCCGTTCGGGACTGCACCAGACCATGCCTTCCGACCACAGGGCGTGCTCGCGAAGTTCGCGAACCGCTGGATGCTCATCATCCCCCGGCGAACCCGGGAGCGGCAGGTCCGACGGGTCGAAGATGCGGGTCTCGCAGCCCATGAACCGGAGAAGGCGGGCGGCTTCCTCCACGCAGAGGCGCGAATAGGACCGCTGACGCAGCGAGCCGTAGAGCAGCAGGATGCGCGGCGGATGGTCGTTCGGGCCAAGGCCCGGCGCCGGCGCGGGGGAGAGGTAGGCCGGGTCCAGAGCGGGCAGGTGGTCCGGGTCCGGCAGGTCACGCAGGCGGTCCATCAGCAGGCGTCCTTCGCCGGCGCCGTCGCGGGAAAGAACCGCCGCCCCAGCCACAGAGCCACCGAGACCAGCAGGATCAGCACCGGCACCTCGACCAGCGGACCGATGACGGCCGCGAATGCGACCGGAGAGGCCAGGCCGAAGGCGGCGATGGCCACCGCGATGGCGAGTTCGAAGTTATTCGACGCCGCGGTGAAGGCCAGCGCCGTGGTGCGCGGATAGTCGGCCTCGATCAGCCGCCCCATCAGGAAGCTGATCACGAACATGACCAGGAAGTAGATCGTCAGCGGAACGGCGATGCGCAGCGCGTCCAGCGGCAACGCGACGACCTCGCCGCCCTTGAGGCTGAACATGGCCACGATGGTGAACAGCAGGGCGATCAGGGTGATCGGCCCGATGCGCGGCAGGAAGCGGCGCTCGTACCAGTCGGCCCCCTTGCGCGCGATCAGCGTCCGGCGGGTCAGGAAGCCGCCGAGGAAAGGCAGGCCGAGGTAGATCAGGACCGCCCCGGCGATGGTCCAGACGCTTACCTCGACGACGCTGCCCTCCAGTCCCAGCAACGGCGGCAGGAAGGAGAGGAAGAACCACGCATAGGCGCTGAAGAAGACGATCTGAAAGACGGAGTTGAAGGCCACGAGGCCGGCGACGTACTGGTTGTCGCCGCGCGCCAGCTGGTTCCAGACCAGCACCATGGCGATGCAGCGGGCCAGGCCGATCAGGATCACCCCGGTCATGTATTCCGGGTAGTCGCGCAGGAAGATCACCGCCAAGGCGAACATCAGCACCGGACCCAGCACCCAGTTCTGGAAAAGGGACAAGGCCAGCACCCGCTTGTCGGCGAAGACGCGCGGCAGCTCCTCGTATTTCACCTTCGCCAGCGGCGGGTACATCATCAGGATCAGACCGATGGCGATGGGAATGTTGGTCGAGCCGACCGACAGGCTGTCGAGCCAGGCCGGAAGGCCGGGAACCACCGTCCCGAGCAGCACGCCGACCGCCATGGCCGCGAAGATCCACAGCGTCAGCCAACGGTCGAGGAACGAAAGCCGGCGCGGCGCGGCGTCATAGGCGACAGGGGTATCGACCATCAGCGGACCCTCCGGCCGGACGCGTCGATGACGACCTCGCCGTCCTCCTTGACGAAGGGCTTCAGGCCTTCGCCCGGCAGCAGGTCGAGCACCGCCTCGGAGGGGCGGCACAGCCGCACGCCGCGCGGCGACACCACCAGGGGCCGGTTGAGCAGGATCGGATGAGCCTCGATCACATCCAGCAGCTGGTCGTCGGTCAGGCCCGGATCCCCCAGGCCGAGTTCGGCGTAGGGCGTGCCCTTCTCGCGCAGCAGGGCCCGCAGCGGCTGACCGGTGCGCGCGGCCAGTCCGGCCACCATGGCCCGCGACGGCGGCGTCTTAAGATATTCGATGACATGCGGCTCGATGCCGACGTGGCGGATCAGCTCCAGCGCGTTCCGGGACGTCCCGCAGCCCGGGTTGTGATAGATGATGATGTCCATGGATGTCCTCAGGCGCGGCACGGCGCCAGTTCGGCGAGCAAGGGCTCGCACAGGTCCGCCCGGCCGCCGCAGCAATCCTTGAGCAGGTACAGGACCAGGCCGCGCAGCTGGCCGAGGTCGGCGCGATAGACGATTGAGCGGCTGCGCCGTTCGGCGGTCACGAGCCCGGCCCGCGACAGCACGCCCAGGTGGGATGAGAGGGTGTTGGCCGGAACGGCCAGAGCCTGGGCGATCTCGCCGGCGGGCAAGCCCGCCGGCTCGTGGCGGACCAGCAGGCGAAAGGTTTCAAGCCGCGTCCCTTGGGACAGGGCGGCGAGGGCCAGAAGCGCGGGTTCTGTTTCCATATTTCCACTATACTCGAACTGTCGCGGCGAGCAAGAGCTTGGGGTGCGCCTCCCCGTCCCGATCAGTCCCGCACGCCATCGACGCCGGCTGTCGGCAAGGCGGACCGCCAGCGGTCGGCGTCTTCGCGCAGAACCAGGGTCCTGTTGCGCACCTTGCGGGTCTTGAGCCGGCCGGCCTTGACCTCTTCATAGAAGGTGGTTCGGCCGATCGCGTGAAGTTCGCAGAACCGCCTGACGGACAGGGCGTGGGGTTCATCCGGTTGCATGGCTGGCGCTCAGACTCCTGGAGCCGCCAGCCAAGCAGCCGATCCATGGCGGCGCATCCCGTAAACGCCCGGTGCGACGACGGTCTCGTCAGCGTCCGATCAGGCGGCTGGCGCCGAGGTCGGCGCCGAGCCGCAGAAGCCCGCCCAGTCCTCCATCAGCTGGCGCCGCTTGGCCAGCAGGTCGCCGCGCCGGTAGGCGGCCTCGACCTTGCTGACGATCGTGTGGGCGAGCGCCATCTCGACCACCTCGGCCGGATAGTCGGTCGTCTCCGCCGCCCAGTCGCGGAAGGTGCTGCGAAAGCCGTGCGTGGTGAGGTCCGCCCGCCCCATCCGCTTGAGAACCGCCAGCATGGACATGTTGCTGAGCGGCGACCCCGCCTTCATCCCCGCAAACAGCCAGGGCTGATCGGACTCGCGGCGCGACTCGACGAGGGCGAGGGCGGCCGCCGACAGGGGGGCGCGGTGCTCGCGGCCCGCCTTCATCCGTTCCGGGGGCACGGTCCACAGCCTGTCGTCGAAGTCGATCTCCGCGGGCGAAGCGCCGATGGTCTCGCCCGTCCGCGCCGCCGTCAGGATGGTGAACTCCAGCGCCCGCGCGGCGGTCCCGCCCTGGCCGCGCAGCCTCGCCATAAATTTCGGCAACTCCTTGTGCGGCAGCGCGGCGTGGTGCGCGATCTTCTGCACCTTGCTCTTGGCCGGCAGCAGCTTCTCCAGATTGCCGCGCCAGCGGGCGGGATTGGCCCCCGTGCGCTGGCCCCGCACGGCCGACCAGTCCAGCACGGCCTCGATCCGGCCGCGCAAACGGCTGGCGGTCTCCGGCTTCTCGACCCAGATCGGCTCCAGGATGGTCAGCACGTCGTTGACGTCGATGGAGGCGACGGGGCGCTCGCCGACGTGGGGCTCGGCGTAGGTGCGCAGGGTCGCCGCCCACTGGGCCGCGTGCTTGTCGTTGCGCCAGCCGGCGCGGTTGAGCTTCAGATAGTCCTTCACCGCCTGGGCGAAGGTGACCGCCTCGGCCCGGCGGCGGCGCGCCTCGACCTCGGCCGCCTTGCGCGCCTCGAGCGGATCGATCCCCTTCTGGCGCTGGCGGCGCAGCTCGAAGGCCGCCTCGCGGGCCTCGGCCAAGGTGACCAGGGCGGCGGAGCCGAGCCCCATGTCGCGCTCGCGGCCATTAAATGAGTAGCGGAAGATCCACGACCGCGCCCCGCCCTTGCCGATCTGGAGGTACAATCCACCCCCGTCCGGATAGCGCCCGGGCGCGTCGATCTGGCGGACTCTCAAGGCGCTGAGCCGATGCAGGGCGCGCATTTCTACCCCTGTTTCTACCCCTGTTGTCGCAGTTGATCAGGGCGAACGCGGCCGGTCAATCCCGAACGACAGAACCTCTCGAAGTGTTGATTTTACTGGATTTCCGGACGTTGGCGAACTTCGGCGAACATCTACGGAGGGGGTTCTGGCGGAGACGCAGGGATTCGAACCCTGGGTACCCCTTACAGGGTACGACGATTTAGCAAACCGTTGCCTTCAGCCACTCGGCCACGTCTCCGGCAGGCGGCGTGATTAGCCGAGCATTCGGGCGGGCGCAACGGTGAACACGCGCGTCGGGGCCCGGAATGGTCGCCGCGTTAACGGGACGGTCAGGGCGGATGTGCAAGTTGACGGCAAATCCCCGCCGCGAGCCCCATGACCGAAGCCGTCCGCCGCCACTCGTTCGACGTCGACCCGCGCGCGGCCGCCGCCCTGGACGCCCCGGGGCTGCAGGCGCTGGCCGCCGCGGCCGTGAACGCGCCCGCGAACGGCGAAGGCGGGGCACGGCGAGGCCCCTTCCGTCCCGAGGTCTGGCTGAACGCGCGCCAGCGACACGCCTCGCGACTGGCGGCGCACTATTTCCGCGCCTTCGACACCCTGGCGGTCATCGCCATCAGCCTGTTGTGCGCCTGGGCCGCGGCGCCGGGCGCCCTGGTCGATACGGAGGTGTCGCGGGTCCTGCCCTTCGTCCTCGGTGCGGCCACCGTGCTGGGTCTGATGCGGTCGCTCGGGCGCTATCGCTTCGCGCGCGGGCAGAAGGCGGCGCGGCACCTGGCCTGGGTCGCGGCGGCGGTGCTGGCGGGCGCGGTCGTCGCCCTGGCCGTCGGCTGGGGTCTGAGCGGCGACGAGGCCCAGGTGACGGCCTGTCTGGTCTGGGCCGGGCTGGTGCTGATCACCCTCAACGCCCTGCACATCGGCTGGAGCGATCTGGTCGCCCGGTGGCGCGCCTCGGGCGCCCTGACGCCCAATATCGTGCTGGTGGGGGCGACGCGGCACGCCGAGACCCTGATCCGCGAGGCGCTGAAGCGGCGCGATCTCAATGTGCTGGGCATCTTCGACGACCGGATGGCGCGCAGTCCCCGGGCCATAGAGGGGGTGCCGGTGCTGGGCACGGCGGCCGATCTGCTGACCCACAAGATGACCCCCTATGTCGACCGCATCGTGCTGGCCATCGATCCGCGGGCCGAGGCGCGGGTGCGCGAGCTGAACGCCAGCCTGGGCGCCCTGCCGCATGAGGTGACCCTGCTGGTCGAGCCCCGCGACGCGGCCGAGACCCGGTCGGCGCTGGACCGGCTGGCGGCGGCGCCGCTCGCTGATGTGCAGGGTCCGGTCGATGACGACCGTCGGGCCTTCAACAAGCGGCTGCAGGACATGATCCTGGGCCTGATCGCCCTGCTCCTGCTCAGCCCCGTCATGGCCGTGATCGCCGTGGCCATCCGGCTGGACAGCCCCGGCCCGATCTTCTTCCGCCAGCGCCGCCACGGCTTCAACCACGAGGAGATCGTGGTGTGGAAATTCCGCTCGATGAAGCAGGAGTCCGCCGACGCCACGGCCAGCCGCCAGGTCACCCATGACGACGACCGCGTCACCCGCATCGGCCGCTTCATCCGCAAGACCAGCCTCGACGAACTGCCGCAACTGCTGAACGTGATCGCCGGCGAGATGTCGCTGGTCGGGCCGCGGCCGCACGCCATCGGCATGAAGACGGGTCACGTCGAAAGCGCCCGACTGGTCGCCGACTACGCCCACCGCCACCGCATCAAGCCAGGGATGACGGGCTGGGCCGCCGTCAACGGTTCGCGCGGGCCGCTGCACACCGCCCAGGACGTGCGCCGCCGGGTGCAGCTGGACATCGACTATGTCGAGCGCCAGTCCCTGTGGATGGATCTGTGGATCATGGCCGTGACCGTGCCGGTGCTGCTGGGCGACCGGGCGGCGGTGCGCTGATGTTCTGGCGCGGCGTCTGGGGCTATCTGCCCGCCAATATCGTCCAGGGCGTGGTCGGATTCGCGGCCATCATCCTGTTCACCCGCCTGCTCAGCCCCGAGGACTTCGGGCGCTACGCCCTGGCCTTTTCGGTGCTGACGCTGGCTCATGTGGCGATGTTCAGCTGGCTGGAGGCGTCGATGGCGCGGTTCTGGGCGGCGCAGAAGCCCGGCGAGGCGCACGGCCATTTCGCCAGCCTGTACCGCACCGCCTTCGTGCTCGGCGCGGCCTTCCTTGTCGTCGCCGCCCTGGGCGTGTGGCTTTGGCCGGCCGATCCGTTGCTGAAGGTCGCCGTTGCGGTCGGACTGGCCGGGGCCCCGGCGCGCTGCCTGCTTAAACTGGCCCAGGAACGGTTCCGCGCCTCGGGCGAGGTGGCGAAATCCGCCCGCCTGGATATCGCGGTCACCCTCGGCGGCCTGGCCATCGGCGTCGGCTTCGCCCTGGCCGGAGCCGGCGGAGCGGCGCCCCTGCTGGGCCTCGGGCTCGCCCCGCTGGCCGCCCTGCCCTTCATCCTGCCCGGCGAACTGCGCCAGGCGCGCGGCGGGGCGTTCGAGCCGGCGCGCGTGCGGGACTACGCCCGCTACGGCTATCCGATCGCGGCCTCCCTGGCCCTGACGGTGGTGCTGGCCTCGACCGACCGGTTCCTGCTGGCCGTCTATCTCGACGAGGCGGCGGTGGGCGCCTATCACGCCAGCTATTCCATCGCCAACCGCACCCTGGACGTCCTGTTCCTGTGGCTGGGCGCGGCGGGGCAGCCGGCCCTGGTCATGGCCCTTGAGCGCGGCGGGCTGGACCGGCTCAAGGTCGCGGCGCGCGAGCAGCTGTCGACCTTCCTGCTGATCGGCCTGCCGGCGGCGGCGGGCGTGGCCCTGGTGGCGCGGCCCCTGTCCGAGGTGCTGATCGGCGAGGCGCTGCGCACGGCGGCGGCCAGCGTGACGCCCTGGATCGCCCTGTCGGCCCTGCTGTTCGGTCTCACCGCCTATTATTTCGGCCAGGCCTTCACCCTCGGCAAGAAGACCAAGAGGCTGCTGGTCGCCATGGCCATTCCGGCGGCGCTGAACGTGGTGCTGAACGTCATCCTCGTGCCCCGCTTCGGCCTGATCGGGGCCGCCTGGGCGACGGCCGCCAGTTTCGCCGTCGGCATGGTGGCGACGATGCTGATCGGCCGCCGCGTCGTGGCCCTGCCGATCCCATGGGAGGCGCTGGCGCGCTGCGGCGTGGCCACGGGGATCATGGCGCTGGTCGTGTCCCGTCTGCCGTCCATCGGCGGGATCGGCGAGCTGATCCTCGACGCCGGCGTGGGCGGGATCGTCTATGCGGCGGCGGCCCTGACGCTGAACGCGGCCGGGGTGCGCGACGTGGTCGTGCGGCTGGCGGCGCGGCGCGGCGCGCGGAGGGCGACGGCATGAGCGCGCGGGCGAAGATGACCGACAGTCCCGCCTGGAAGGCCGCGCGGCCCGCCGTCTCGGTGCTGATCCCCTTCCTGCGCGACGACCCCTCCGAACTGCTGGGCCTGCTCGACGAGGAGGCGGCCTCGGTCGACGGCGCGGTCGAGATCGTGGTGCTGGACGACGGCACCCGCGATACGGACCTGACCGCGCACCTCGACCGCCAGGTCAAGGCCATGGCCCTGCCGGTCCGGCTGATCACCCTGCCCGCCAACGAGGGCCGATCGATCGGCCGCAACCGCCTGGCCTCCGCCGCCCGAGGCGGCAGTCTGCTGTTCCTCGACAGCGACATGCGGCCCGACCACCGCCGCTTCCTGCGCGACTGGGCCGATCTGGCCGCCCGCGAGGATCCGGCCGTGGCCTTCGGCGGCTTCTCCCTGCTGCAGGCGCCCACCGACGCCCGCTTCGCCGTCCACCGCGCCATGGCCGCGAAATCGGAGTGCGTGCCTTGGACCGAGCGGGCCAAACAGCCCGAGAAATACGTCTACACCTCCAACCTGCTGGTCCGCCGCGACGTGTTCGAGGCCGAGGCCTTCGACCCCGGCTTCACCGGCTGGGGCTGGGAGGATGTGGAATGGGCGATGCGTGTCTCGCGGCGCTTCCGGGTCGTGCACCTCGACAATCCCGCCACCCATATGGGCCTCGACACCGTCGCGGCCCTGGCCGGCAAATATGAGCAGTCGGCGCCGAATTTCGCCCGCATGGCCGAGCGCCATCCAGCCATCGTCGCCGCCTATCCCAGCTACAAGGCGGCGAAGCTGCTGAAGCGGCTGCCGGCCCTGCCCGCCCTGCGCCGCATGATGCGCCGCGGGGCCGAGGCCGGCTGGCTGCCGGTCGGGGCGCGGGCCTTTTCGCTGCGGCTGTACCGGGCCGCCCTCTATGCGGACGCCGTGTGATGGCCGACGTCGCCGTCATCGTCCCGACCCTGAGGCGGCCTGAGAGCCTGGAGCGGGCCCTGCGCTCGCTGTTCGCCCAGACCGGCGTCGACGCACGGGTGTCGGCGATCGTGGTGGTCGACAACGACCCCGGCGGTTCGGCCGCGGCGACGGTCGAGGGGCTGCGGGCCGGGTCGCCCTGGACCCTGACCTATGTCCACGCCCCGAAGCCCGGCGTGGCGACGGCGCGCAACGCCGGACTGGCCGAGACCGACGCCCCGTTGATCGCCTTCCTCGACGACGATGAGGCCGCCGCGCCGGACTGGCTGGCGGCCCTGCTCAAGGCGCGGGACGAGACCGGGGCAGACGCCGTCTTCGGCCCGATCACCGGCCGGGCGCCCGAGGCCCAGGCCTGGCTGAAGCCGTATCTGGAGCGGTTCTTCGGCCGCGAGGGCCCGCCGCGGACGCAGGTGATCGACCACCCCTACGGCTGCGGCAACTCCCTGTTGACGCGGGGCGCCGCCCTGCCCGGCGCGGCGCCGTTCGACGTGGGCGCCGACCACGCCGGCGGCGAGGACGACGCCCTGTTCGCGGCCCTGGCGGCGCGCGGCGGCCGGTTCGGCTGGGCCGCGGACGCCTGGGTCGAGGAGTTCGCCCCCGCCCACCGCGCCACCCTGAGATACGCCCTCGCCCGCGCCTTCGCCTATGGCCAGGGGCCCAGCCAGACGGCGGCGGCGGCGCGAAACTGGCCGGGCGTGGCGCGCTGGATGGCCATCGGCGCCGCGCAGGCCGTCGTCTGGGGCGCGGCCTCGGCGGCCCTGACGCTGATCCGCAGCCCGAAGCGGGCCGACATGTACGACCGCACCGCACGCGGTGTGGGCAAGCTGTTGTGGATGAAGGGCTTCGAGCCGCATTTCTACGGCGCGCGCGAACTGGCGCGGCTGGAGGCGGTGGTCCCGAAGTAGGTTCATCACAACGAACACAACGGGACCACGACGGACACAAGGGGCCGCGGCGCGGTCGTGTCGGCGCCTCATCCGGATATTTGATATCGCGGCGTACGCCGCATTCGAGTGAGTCCGGTGGGACCTCGCGGGCAACGGACAAGAGGTCTCCGGGGCCAAGCTCAGGCCCCGTCGTGTTCGTTGTGACGTCCGTTGTGTCCGTTGTGATGAACCGGCTCAGGCCCCGTACTCAGAGAGCCGAAACGCAGAGACGATCTCAGCCCGTCAGCCGCTTCAGGAACGCCGGCGGGTTGTAGGTCGAGCGGTTGACCACGACGCCCGCGATCTTGCCGCCCACCGCCTCGATCTCGTCGCGCAGCATCAGGGGTTCGTTGGCCGGTCCGCTTTCGGCGGCGACCACCAGGACGGTGGCGTCCACATAGGGGGCCAGGGTGATGGCCATGTCGTTGCGGTCGGCGGCGGGGGCGTCGATCACCACCGTGTCGGCGTGCTGGCGAAGGGCGTCCCAGTAGCGGGCGTCGTTGATCGCCTCGGCCCGCTGGCCCGAGCGCAGGTGTTCGGCCGCGAACCGGGTGACCCACAGCCGGCCGCCCAGGCAGGGGCGCGCCGTCAACAGGCGCGCCGGATGCACGGGCTTGCCCTCGCGGTCCATGATGCGCGGCGTGATGGCGAAGAAGACCGAGCCGTCCGGCGAGGCCACGGCGGCCTTGCCGAGGGCGCCGAAGCGGTCGGGCTGGGCCTCGACGGCCTCCATCTGGCCCTGCTGCGCCAGGTCGGCGTCGATCAGCCAGACCGGACGGCGCGCGCGCACGGCGGCCAGTCGGGCGTATTCGCGAGCCACGGTCGAGACGCCCTCGCCGGTGCCGGCGCCGGCGATCTGGATCACGCGCCCGCGATGGCCCGGCGCCGGACCCAGCGCCGCCCAGAGGGCCGCCATTTCGGAAGTGAGATCAACCATCGAATCGCTACGCGCCCGGTTACAGGCCCCTACGCTAACACGGGCGCGGTCATCGGGCCTTCATCGGGGCGACGGCCAGCACGGGCATGTCCAGGGTCCGCCCGGTCGAGGCCGGGGTGACGTAGCCGCGCCGGGTGAAGACCCGCAGCAGACCCACGCACAGGGCGGTGAAACCGGCGAACAGGAAGACCGCGGCCAGCAGCGGGACCTTGAGGCTGGAGCCGCGTGTCGGGGCCTCGGCGCGTTCGATGACATTGACGTTGTCGGCCCCGGCGGCGACCAGGGCGCTGTCGGCGCGGGCGGCGCTCTCGCGCTGCTGGAAGTCGCGCACCAAGGTGGTCAGGACCTCGCGGTTGCCGGACAGGTTGGCGTTGACCGACTCCAGCCGGGTCAGTTCGGCCTGGCGGGCGCGCAGCTGGGTCAGCTGGCCCTCGGCCACGGCCAAGCGGGCGGCCAGGCCGTCGCGGTCGGCGGCGGCGTTGATCCGGGCGGTCTCGATCTCGGTGAAGATGGTGCTGGGCCCGGTGCGGACCTCGCGCGCCCCGACTGTGGTGCCGGTGGCCACATAGGCCTGGAGGTCCGCGATCTGCTGCTCGATGTCCCGCACCGGCTGGGCGTCGGGGGTATAGCGCGACAGCAGGGCCTCGCGCTGGGTGCGCAGCTGCAGGATCTGGTCCTGGGCCGAGACGTTCAGATCCTGCTGCAGCACCACCTCGGCCGGCTGTTGCGCCAGCTGGGCCTCCAGGGTCGACAGGCGGCGGCTGGCCTGGTTCAGCTGGGCCCGCAGCGACAGGGCCTCGGCATAGGTGGTCTGGTAGGTGGCGGCCAGGGTCGCCTTGGCGGTGGCGAAATCGCCCAGGTCGTTGGAGGCGAGGAAGGCGTTATAGGCCTCGTCGGCGGTGGTCAGGTCTTCCTCGAAGGCCGCCCGCTGCTGGGCATAGGCCGGGGTGGAGCCGCCGGCGAAAACCTGCCGCCGCTGCACCAGATACTGGTCGACCACGGCGTTCAGCACCTGGGCGGCGCGGATCGGGTCGTCGGACTCATAGGAGGCCGAGATGATGGCGCTGCCGGGGGTGACCCCAACCCCGAGACCGGCGTCCAGCACCTTGAGCGCCGCGGTCTCCTGCGCCGCCGGCGTGCCGCGGGCGCGCGGTCCGAGAATGACCTCCGGCCCGACGGCGCGGACGGCGCGGCGCTTGACCTCGAGACTGCCGAGGATGGCCGCCTCGGCCTGGGCCACGGCGTCGGCCTCCAGCGGCTGGCTGCGCTCGATCGGGCCGATGCGCGGCTGATAGACATATTCCGACCCGGCCCCGGCATAGACGCTGGCTGTGGCGGTATAGGATTTCTTGAGCATCAGCACGGCCGCCGCGCCGATGGCGAATACCAGCAGGAAGACGACGATCATCAGGATCAGCTCGCGGAACAGCAGGCCGATCACGTCGAAGACGCCGTAGCGCGGCCGGACTGTCGTATAGGCCGTCGTGCGCATGGGGGCGGACTGATTCCATCGTACTGAACTGACGAGGTTCAGCCTTGGGCCACCGGCGTTAACCACTGGTTACCCATAAGCGCCGACCCTGCCCCCGACGCCGTTTTTTCCCCGGAGTGAGTCCCCATGTCCATCGACCGCCGCCTGGTGCTGCTTGGCCTCGTCGCGGGCGGGGCGATGGTCGGCGGCTGCGGCGGCGGCGTGGGCCTCGGCCTCGGGGACGACCAGGGCGCGCGCATGCCCCTGCCCCAGGCCGGACGGGTCCAGGCCGTCGGCCGCACCTCCTTCCCCGAGATCGGTTTCGCCGACTGGACCGAGACCGAGCCGGAATACGTCCTCTATCCGGGCGACGAGATCGAGATCGCCACCCCCACCGCCACCGAACTGACCCGCACCCAGAGGATCGGCCCCGATGGCCGCGTCTCCCTGCCCCTGGTGGGCCAGCTGATGGCCGCCGACCGCACCATCGCCGAGCTGGAGCGCGACGCCTCGGAGGCCTACGCCAGCCAGCTGCGCCGCCCGGTGGTCGAGGTGACGCTGAAGACAGCCGGTCCGATCCGCGTCTGGGTCGGCGGCGAGGTGCGCGCGCCGGGCATGATCGAGATGAACGGCGACCTGGACGCCTACCAGGCCATCATCCAGGCCGGCGACTTCCTGCCGACCGCGCGCCAGAACGAGGTGGCTTTGATCCGGCGCGGCCCGGGCGGGGTGCGGATGCTGCGCGCCGCCGACCTGCGCCCCCGCCGCGGCGAGGTCATCGCCCTGCGGCGCGGCGACATCCTGTTCGTCCCGCGCTCGACCCTGGGCGAGGTGGCGAATTTCGTGACCCAGTTCCGGAATGCGCTTCCGGTGGGCTTCACCTATGCGCTGGGCGGGCAGTATCAGCAGTTCTAGGGGTGGTTAGTGAGTAGTGATTAGTGAGTAGGGAGCGGTAAGCACACGGCGGTGTCGACGCGCTGAGGCCACAACGGATGCATCCTGCACTCACTACTCACTACTCACTACTCACTCAGCGCCAATCACCCCGTCATAATACAGCCCCATGAACCGGATCACGATCCGCTGCACCATCTCGGGACGGACGTGGGCGCGGTCGGGCATCCGGGCGTATTTCGGGTTGCTGAAGGTGACCATTTCGTAGCTGCGAAAATAGTCGACCTCGTCGTGGCGGCGGACGAAGGTCTGGGCGGCGGCCAGCAGCGTGGCCTTGGACTCGGCGTTGGCGATAACGATGTCGCGGGTGGTGAAGGTGCTCTGCAGCGGCACGGGTGAAACCGTCACCACCATCCGCGCGCCCGGAAGGCCGTGCCCCCGCAGGACGCGGCGGATGTCCTCCAGCGACTGCAGCACCGTCTCATAGGGGGTGACGGTGAATTCGAAGGCGTCGCCGTTGCGGCGCAGGACCCCGGGCGAGACCTTGTTGCACCAGAAGCCGGTCGGAACGGTGCCGCCAGGTCTCGGTCAGGCCCAGGGTGACGATGACGCAGCGGGCGGTGCGCAGCCCTTGCGACAGCCGGCGCATGGCGGCGCGGCGGCTGCGGACCATGGCGATGTCGGTGTCGCCCTTGCCGATCCAGCCGAGGTCGAAGTCCAGCACCTTGTCGCCCGAGCGGAAGATCAGCGTCTCCTCGTCGTCCCAGCCGTCGAGGGCGCCAAAGCCCCGGGCGATGTCCTGGGCCATCGACTGGGGCGTGTAGCGGTGGAAATAGCCGAGGACGGTGCGGCCGGCCTCGTCCCTGAAGGGCGCGTCCTCGACCGTCTCGCGGGCCAGGCTCAGGACGTTCGCCCCCTCTGCGTCGAGATGATGCTCGACCTCGCGGGCGAAGCAGGAGCCGATGGCGTAGATTCCGTCCTCGCGCCGCAACCGGGGCCCGTCACAGGTCGCCTGGATGTCCGAATAGCTGTCGAAGACCCGCGCCGCGGCGTCTGTCGGCGCGGCGGCGGGATCCCGCGGCGACCGCCCGCTGGTCCAGCCGGCGTACGGATTGGAGATGCCGTCGCCGAGGGCCGTCAGGCCGTCGATCGGATAGGTCTGTCGAGGAGTCATGCAGGCCCTCCGCGCCGTCCGACCCTCCTCCCGAAGTCCGGATCCTGCAACCGGAAGGCATACAATGGTTCGCCCGCGCGACATAGGGGACGGGCGGAGCTGCAGATGGCCTCGTCCAGCGGCCGCGTGATCGGACTTGGCGCCCGCGCCGTTTCGCCGGAGAAGACACCGGTTGGCGGACCGCGGGTCCGGTCTGGAGCACACCCAATGGCGGCCTTCGACATCACCCGCGACGGCCCCGTCGCCCATCTGCGCCTGACCCGGCCCGAGGCGTCCAATGCGCTGGACCTGACCTTCTGGCGCGACTTCGGTCCGGCGTTGAAGGCGCTGGACGCGACGGGCGAGGTCCGGGCCCTGGTCCTGTCCGGCGAGGGGCGGAATTTCTGCGCCGGGATGGACATTTCGGTCTTCGCCGGCGGGGCTATCCTGAACACCGACACGCCCGCCCAAC
Source organism: Brevundimonas sp. (assembly GCA_046292645.1). Taxonomy (GTDB): domain Bacteria; phylum Pseudomonadota; class Alphaproteobacteria; order Caulobacterales; family Caulobacteraceae; genus Brevundimonas. The sequence goes on along the minus strand of JBKBQO010000010.1, from coordinate 23,430 downwards.
GTCAGGCCTTCCACCAGGCCGCGCGCGACCTGCAGGAGACGCTGACCACGCTCGAAAAGGTGCGGTTCCCGGTCATCGCGGCGATCCAGGGGGCGTGCGTCGGGGCCGGGCTGGACATGGTCGCCGCCTGCGACCTTAGGCTGGCGACGGCTGGGACGTATTTCCGCATCGAGGAGATCAATATCGGCATGATGGCCGACGTCGGCAGCCTGCAGCGGCTGCCGCGCCTGCTGCCCGAGGGGGTGGTGCGCGAACTGGCCTATCTGGGGACGTCGCTGACGGCCGAGCGGGCCGAGCGGCTGGGCTTCGTCGCCTCGGTCCATGCCGATCCCGAGGCGGTGCTGGCGGCGGCGCTGGCGATGGCGCGGGCCATCGCGGCCAAGGCGCCGCTGGCGATTTCGGGGTCGAAGGCCGCCGTCACATACGCCCGCGACCATTCGGTCGCCGAGGGGCTGGAGTGGGCGGCGGTGATGCAGGGCTCGATCTGGAACACGGCTGACGTGCTGGCCGCGATCCAGGCGCGGGCGGCGCGGGAAGAGGCGGCCTTCGCGCCGCTGGCGGGGCTGGCGGGGCTGGGGGAAACGTGACGGACCGGGGAGAGCCACTGGCCGCCGGCCGGTCTCCCTCGCCTTACGCCGCCAGCGACACCACGCCCGCGTCGATCCAGCGCCGCGCCGCCTTCTGGGCCTCGGCGATTTCGTCCTGCTCCATTTCCTGGCTCATCTCGCGGCGGTAGATGCGCGCCTCGATGGAGCCCTTCATGGCGGCCAGGTTGAAGATCATATGGGCCGAGACGCGGTCCATGGGACAGCCGCCCTGGCCGCTGGAATACATCATGCCCAGCCGGAACAGATCATCGCCGCTCATATCGGCGGTGGGCAGGGGCAGGCCCGCGTCTTCGTGGGCCGTGGGCGCGGTTTCTTGCGCGTTCATCACCGTATCTCCCGAACCGGCGCCGTTCTGGCCCCGTCCTCTGAGAGGCGATGAAATACCCGCGGTTTGAAGGTAAAGTTAACAGGACGGGCCGCCGGAGGCCTTTTCAGTACTTCGGCGCCGAATACTGCGTCCCCATTCAGACCTCTGAAATAGTTCGGAAATCCCTGAGTCACACCTGCTAACGGGACATGACCGGAAGGCTTACGAACCGTTACCGCGCCCGCTGGCCGAACAGCACCTTGCGCGCCGCCTCGGCCGCCTTCCCCGAGGCGGCGAGGTTCCGGCGCATCTCGTCGCCGAGGGCCCGGCCCGCGATCACCGCCGGGCGCGCGCCCACCCGCTCCATCCAGGCCCTGAGGCGGGGGACGTGGGCCAGGTCCTGCCCCTGATGTTCGGGAAGCACCCACGGCCAGGCCGCCATGTCGGCGATCGAATAGTCGCCGGCCAGGTAGTCGCGGTCGGCCAGCCGCCGGTCCATGACGCCGTACAGGCGGTGGGTCTCGTCGGTGTAGCGGCGGACGCCATAGGCGATCTGGCGCTGATCCTTGATGATGGCCGGGGCGTACTGGCGGAAATGGTGGGTCTGGCCCGCCATCGGGCCCAGGCCCCCGACCTGCCAGAACAGCCACTGGTCGACCTCGGCCTTGCCGCGCGGGTCCTGCGGATAGAAACGACCTGACTTGGCGCCCAGATATTGCAGGATGGCCCCGGACTCGAAGATCGACAGCGGTCGGCCATCCGGCCCGTCCGGATCGACGATGGCCGGCATCCGGCCGTTGGGGCTGATGGCCTGGAAGGTCGGTTCGAACTGTTCGCCGGCGCCGATGTTCACCGGCTTCATCTCATACGGCAGCCCCATCTCCTCGAGGGCGATGGAGACCTTCCAGCCGTTCGGCGTGGGCCAGTACCAGAGTTCGATCGGGGCGGTCATGGGCGGGGTCCTGTGCAGCGGGTTCACAGGTGGGCGGGGTGGAGGGGGAGGTCAATGGCGTGGGAGGGATGAGGGATGAGGGATGAGGGATGAGGGATGAGGGGCGAGGGGCGAGGGGCGAGGCCGAAGAAGAAACGCTCTTGGTGGTCAGGTCGCAACGGAAGGCTGCCCCGGGCACACCTCATCCCTCATCCCTCATCCCTCATCCCTCGCCCCTCGCCCCTCGCCCCTCGCCCCTCGCCCCTCGCCCCTCGCCCCTCGCCCCCCAAACCTGACACCCCCGTTCAGCCCGAGTTCATCCGCCCCGGGAGAGTTTGCCCCCATGATTAACGGGCCGGACCCGGGATGCCGTCGCCGACCCCCAGTTGGAGAGTGATCATGAACCATCTGATGAAGGCCGCGGCGCTGGGGCTGGTCCTGGCCACCGCCGCCCCCATGGCCGCGGAAGCCCAGAGCCGCCACGACCGCCGCGAAAACCGCCAGGACTATCGCGAAGACCGCCGCGACGATCGGCGCGACTACCGCCAGGAACGCCGCAGCGACCGTCGCGACTGGCGCCAGGGCGACTACGACAACCGTCGTGACTACCGCGAGGACCGTCGCGACGATCGCCGGGACTATCGCGCGGAACGGCGCGACGACCGGCAGGACTTCCGCCGCGACCAGCGCTGGGACCGCCACAACAACAACTGGTGGCGCGGCCGCAACGACTTCCGCGACTATCGCGGGGCCCGCAACGGCTACTGGTACGCCCCCAGCTACGGCTATTACCGCGTCGAGCCGCGCTATTACGGCCAGCGCTGGCAGCGCGGCCACTATCTGCCGTCCAGCTACCGCGGCTACTATGTCCGCGACCCGTATGTGTACGGCCTGCGCCCGGCCCCGCGCGGCTATCGCTACGTCCACGCCGGCAATGACATCGTCCTGATCGCCATCGCCAGCGGCCTGATCGCCAGCGTGCTGTCGGGCGTCTACTAGGACCGGCTGCCGACCCAATGAGACCGGGAACCCCGCGAGCGCCGCTCGCGGGGTTTTCTGTTTCAGGATCGCCGTGCGGAAACGTTCAGCCACGGTTCATGATGAAAGCGCGACCTTGGGAACAAGCCGTCTGACAGGGGCGTGCGGGGAAGAAACGAGAATGAAACGCTCACTGATGGTCGCCGCCGCGGTCGCGGCCTTCGCCGTGCCCGCCATGGCGCCCTTGACCGTCCTGGCCCAGGACGGGGAACGGAGCCGCCGGGGCGGCGGCGCGTCCCAGAACGAGGAACGACCGCGCCAGGCCCGGCCGGCGCGCCCGAACCGGCCCGAGGGCGGCCGCTCCGGCGGCGGCCAGGCGCGGCCGGAACGGCCGAGCCAGCCCGATCGCTCGGAGGCCTACAGCGGCGACGGCGGCAATGTGGAAAGACGGCAGAACCGGCCCGACCGCCCCGAGCGGCCGAACCGGCCGAACCGGCCTGACGCCAATGGCGGCGCCGAGCGTCCGGACCGTCCGGACCGTCCTGATCGTCCCAACCGCCCGGATCGTCCCAACCGTCCGGAAGGCGACGGTGGCGGCCAGCGTCCCGATCGGCCGAACCGACCGGAAGGCAACGGCGGCGGCCAGCGTCCCGACCGTCCCAATCGCCCCGATCGTCCGGACCGCCCGGACCGACCTGGCCAGCCCGGCCAGCCCGGCCGGCCGGACGGCTGGAACGGCCGCGATGATCGTCGGGACGAGCGCCGCGACGACCGCCGTGACGACCGTCGCGACCGGCGGGACGATCGCCGCGACGATCGCCGCGAAGCGCGTCGCGACCGGCAGGACTACCGGGAGTTCCGTCAACGCTTCAACAGGGACCAATGGCGCCGCAACTTCAACCGCAGCCACCGGGGCGACTGGTGGCGCAGCGACCGGCGGTTCCGCGGCTACAACGGCCTGCGCATCGGCTTCTATTTCGCGCCGGGCCACGGCTACTACCAGGTGCCGCGCAACTATTGGGGCCAGCGCTATTATGAGGGCCAGTATCTGCCGTCGATCTTCTGGCGCTATCAGCTGGACGACTGGCGCACCTACGGCCTCGGCTATCCGCCGGCGGGCACCCGCTGGGTGCTGGTCGACAACCACATCTATCTGATCGACGAGTACGACGGCTACATCATCGACGTCATCTTCGACGCCTGGCGCTGGTAGACCGTCCGTTCCCGGAACAGGCGCCGCCCGATCGCAGGATCGGGCGGCGTTTTCCATTGTCAGCAAGGTTGCGGCCATCGCCGCGCCGGGCCAGAACCGGCGCATGACCGACGCGGCGATCAGCGACTCGACCACCGGCGAGGAGGTGCCCTCCTCCCGCGCGCCGCAGCTGCACCTGTCCGAAGCGCTGATGGCCTCGCCCACGCGCTTCTTCAACCGAGAGATCTCCTGGCTGGCCTTCAACGGCCGGGTGCTGGAAGAGGCCGCCAATCCGGCCCATCCGCTGCTGGAGCGGCTGCGCTTCCTGTCGATCTCGGCCAACAACCTGGATGAGTTCTTCATGACCCGGGTGGCCGGGCTGAAGGGCCAGGTGCGCGAGCGGGTGCGGGTGCTGTCCGCGGACGGCCTGACGCCGGCCGAGCAGCTGGACAAGGTCAATGTCGCCGCCGGGGCCCTGATGGCCGAGCAGCAGCGGCGCTGGCGCAAGCTGCGCAAGGAGCTGACCGCCGTCGGCATCGAGGTGGTCGACGCCAATCGCATCACCAAGACCGAGCGCGAGCGGCTGGAGCCGGAATTCCTGAACCAGCTGTTCGCCGTGCTGACGCCGATGGCGATCGACCCGGCCCACCCCTTCCCCTTCCTGCCCAACCTCGGCTTCTCGCTGGCGCTGAAGCTGAAGCGGCGGTCGGACAACCGCACCCTCTACGCCCTGGTGCCCGTGCCGACCCAGGTGAAGCGGTTCTGGCCGCTGGCGACCGACGGCCGCTCCACGCCGGGCCGCAAGCGGTTCCTGACGCTGGAAAGCCTGCTGACGCTGTTCATCGACCATCTGTTCCCCGGCTGCGACGTGCTGGAGCGCGGCGTCTTCCGCCTGATCCGCGATTCCGACATCGAGATCGAGGAAGAGGCCGAAGACCTGGTCATGGAGTTCGAGGAGGCGCTGAAGCAGCGCCGCATGGGCTCGGTGGTGCGCATCAAGATCGAGGCGTCCATGCCGGACGACCTGCGCAATTTCATCATCGACCAGCTGGACGCCGCGCCCCAGGACGTCGTCATGGTGCCGGGCATGCTGGGGCTGGCCCAGCTGTCCGACCTGATCCAGGCGGGTCATCCGGACCTGAAGTTCAAGGGCTACGAGCCCCGCTATCCCGAGCGCGTCAAGGACAACGGCGGCGACATCTTCGCGGCCGTGCGCGAAAAGGACATGCTGATCCACCACCCGTTCGAGAGCTTCGACGTGGTGGTGCAGTTCCTGCGCCAGGCCGCCCGCGACCCCAACGTCATCGCCATCAAACAGACGCTGTACCGGACCTCGAAGGACAGCCCCATCGTCGCCGCCCTGATCGAGGCGGCCGAGAACGGCAAGAACGTCACCGCCCTGGTGGAGATCAAGGCGCGGTTCGACGAGGAGGCCAACCTGCGCTGGGCCCGGGCGATGGAGCGGGCCGGGGTCCACGTCGTCTTCGGCTTCGTCGAGTACAAGACCCACGCCAAGCTCAGCGTCGTCGTCCGTCGCGAGAGCGAGGGACTGAAGACCTACTGCCATTTCGGCACCGGCAACTATCACCCGGTCACGGCGCGTGTTTACACCGACCTCAGCCTGTTCAGCTGCGACCCGGTTCTGGCCCGCGACGCCTCGCGGGTGTTCAACTACATCACGGGCTACGCCCAGCCCGACGAGCTGGAGGCCCTGGTGGTCTCGCCGCTGAACATGAAGACCACCCTGATCGACCTGATCGGCAAGGAGATGGCGGCCGCCGCCCAGGGCAAGCCGGCGGCGATCTGGGCCAAGATGAACTCCCTCGTCGACCCGGCCGTGATCGACGCCCTGTACCGCGCCAGCCAGTGGGGCGTGCGCATCGAACTGGTGATCCGCGGCATCTGCTGCCTGCGCCCCGGGGTCGAGGGCCTGTCGGAGAACATCCGGGTCAAGTCCATCGTCGGCCGTTTCCTCGAGCACAGCCGCATCGTCGCCTTCGCCAACGGCCGCGACCTGCCGCACGACAAGGCGAAGCTCTTCATCTCCTCGGCCGACTGGATGTCGCGCAATCTGGATCGGCGGGTCGAGCTGATGACCCCGGTGCTGAACGCCACCGTCCATGACCAGGTGCTGGACCAGATCATGGTCGCCAACCTCAAGGACGACGCCCAGAGCTGGGTGCTGGCGTCCGACGGCGCCTATCACCGGGTGGCCCCCGCCGATCCGGAGCGGCCCTTCTCGGCCCACAAATATTTCATGACCAACCCCAGCCTGTCGGGCCGCGGCCGCAAGGTGAAGACCCTGCCCGGTCATCTCAGCTACGAGCCCTCGCGGAAAAAACGCTGATGCCCGAAGCCCTGCTTTCGGCCCTCGGCGCGCCGCGCGACGTGGCCGCCATCGACATCGGCTCCAACTCGGTCCGCCTGGTGCTGTACCGGCTGGAAGGCCGCGCGATCTGGACGGTGTTCAACGAGAAGGTGCTGGCCGGCCTCGGCCGCGACATGCCGGTCACGGGACGCCTGTCCGTCGAGGGCGCCGCCCAGGCGGTCACCGCGCTGAAGCGGTTCGCGGCGGTGATCGAGGGCGTTCGTCCCGCCCTGGTCTTCATCGCCGCCACGGCCGCCGTGCGCGAGGCCGAGGACGGGCCCGACTTCTGCGACAAGGTGGCCGCCGAGACCGGTCTGCGCATCCGGGTCCTGTCCGGCGAGGAGGAGGCCCGCTACGCGGGGCTCGGGATTCTCGCCGGCATTCCACACGCCGACGGCGTCGCCGGCGACCTCGGCGGCTCCAGCCTCGAACTCGTGCGGCTGGCGAAGGGCCAGGTCGAGCGCGGCGTCACCCTGCCCCTGGGACCGTTCGCGCTCGCCGACGACAAGGGCTTCAACGCCGACCGGTTGCGCGGCGTGATCGCCAAACGCCTGGAAGCCGTCGGGGATTTCTCGGCCGACACCCTCTACGCCGTCGGCGGGGCCTGGCGCACGCTGGCGCAGGCGCATATGGCGGTCAGCGACTACCCGCTGCGCATCGTTCACCAGTACCAGGTCAGCGCGGCGGACCTGCTGGCGACGGCGCAGATGGTGGCGCGGTCGTCCCGGGCCTCGCTCGACAAATGGCCCGGCCTGTCCAGGAAGCGGGCCGAGACCCTCCCCTATGCGGCGCTGGTTCTGGAAGGCCTCATCGAGCGCCTGGGCCTGAAGCAGATCGTGCTGTCGGCCTGGGGGGTGCGCGAGGGCCTGCTGTACGAAGCGCTGGAGCCGGAGGTCGCCGCGGCCGATCCCCTACTGGCCGGCTGTTCGGCGCTCGGGGCCCGCCAGGGCATTTCCCCGACCCTGCCCGGGGCGCTCAATGGCTGGATCGCGCCGCTGATCGCCGCCATGCCAGTGGTCTTCAACCGCGACCGGGACGCCGTTCTCGCCGACGCCGCCTGTCGTCTGGGAGATCTCGGGGCCCGCCTGCACCCGGACCATCGGGTTGAGTTGTCGTTCGACCAGGTGCTGAGGGCTCCCGTTCCGGGTCAGACCCATGCCGAACGGGCCTATCTGGCCGTGGCCGTGAACGCCCGCTACGGCGGCGGCGCGACGACGCCCGAGCCCAAGACCGTGGCGCGACTGCTGACCGAGGAGCAGCAACAGGGCGCCCGCGCCCTCGGCCTGGCCATCCGCCTGGCCTGCGACCTGTCGGGGCGGGCGCCCCAGTTGCTGGTCAACGCCCGCGCCGGGGTCAAGGACGGCGCCCTCGTGCTGACGGCCAGCGACGGCTACGCCGACGTCCTGCTGGGCGAACAGACCCGGCGTCGCGGCAAGGCCCTGGCCGAGGCCATGGGGCTGAAGCTGGATATCCGCGCGACCGACTGACGAAGGTCAGTCGCCGCCCCACCACCGCAGCTGCACCGTCCGCGCCGGGGTGTCGCCGACCGTCAGCCGGCCCGCGACCACCACCCCCTCGTCGCCGAGATTGCGCCGCGCGGTGGCCAGGGCGCCCGGGTCCAGCACGCCCTCGAAGCGAACCTCGCCCAGTTCGGCCGAGCGGCCCTCGAACCGGATGACGGTGTCGGTGACCTCATAGCGGCTCGGCAGGACCCGGGCGGTGACGCTGCGCGCCTCGCCGATCTCGGTCGCGACCATGGGGCTGGTGACGTCGTCGAACTGCAGCATCACCGGGCCGAAAGTCCCGCTGCGGGTCCCGCCCTCCCAGGCCTCGAACTCAAACGCCTGGCCGACGAACATGTGGTCGAACGACCAGTTGCCGAACCGGATGTCGGTCGCGGGCATATAGTAGCCGGACAGGTCCGAGGTCAGGGCGTGGCTGAAGGTCGTGGCCGGCGCGGGCGCCGCGACGGGCGGCGGCCCGGCCGGGGTCTCTGGCCGGTCGCAGGCTGTCAGAATCAGGAGGCCGGCGGCCAGTCCGATCAGGTTTCGCATGATGAAGACTCCCGGGTCGAGCGTCCCCGACCGGACCACGCCCCACGCCGCCTGTCCACTGTCAGGGCAGGTGGGCGATGATCCGCAACCAGCCCGCCGCCTGCCCTGCGTCGATCAGCTCGAACACCGGGATGGCCAGCAGGAAGACCAGGCCATCGCGGATCGTGGTGACGAACAGAGCGGGCCGAATGGTCAACTGCTCCTCGTCCCGCCACAGGGAAAAGCGGGGCCAGAAGCGGGGCGTGCGGGCCTTGTAGGCCGCATAGACCGCCCCGAACTCCCGCTCCAGAAAGGCCTCTTCGCGTCGCACCGTCAGATAGAAGACGGCCATGGCGGCCAGCACGAATCCAAGGGCGATCGTCACGCTGCCGCTCTGGGCGCCGATGCCGAAGGCGCCGATGTAGCTGAAGACGTACAGCGGATTGCGGGTGATCGAATACGGGCCCCGATCGACGATCTCGGCCTTCTTGCGGCCGCCGATGTAGAGCGAACACCAGGCGCGCCCGACGATCGACAGGATCATGGCGCCCAGGCCGACCGCCTCGACCCTTTCATGCCATTCGCCGTCAACCCCACCGATCGACTGGGTCACCACAGCGAGCGTCACCAGCGCCACAAGCGCCGCAAGGACCGCGATCTTCCGAATCCTCTGAACCGTGGACAGGTCCAGGGCCGACCGTTGCAGCGCCGTCATGATATCGCCTCCGATCGGCGGATCAGACGACCCAAGCGTGACCATTTCAAGCCCGTATCTTTACGGGCCTGTTGCACCGCCCTGACGGCCCAGGCCGCGGTCCAGGGCCCGGAAGGCCGCGATCGAAAGCTCGGTGGCGCTGATGAAGACCGAGGGCGTGATCCGCTCGAAATCGTCCGACGGGCGGTGGTAGTCGGGGTGGAAATCCACCCCCAGATACAGGAACGGCACCTGGGCGCGATGGAAGGCGGCGTGGTCGGAGGCCTCGACCCAGTTGTCATTGCCAGTGTCCTGCGGCGTGTCCTTGCCGAAGGCCAGGGCCACCGCTCCGTTGGCCGGGATCGGCTCCAGCAGGGGACGCAAGGTGGGGTTCTGATAGGTCCCGGTGACCCACAGCTTGCCGTCGGTCTCGGCCCGCGCCGTCATGTCGAAATTCAGGTTCATGGCGATGGACTCCAGCGGCACGGGCGGAGCCTCGACGAAATGCCGGGCCCCTAGCAGGCCGTGCTCCTCGCCGTCCAGGGCCACGATCAGGACGCTGTGTTCGGGGGCCTGCCGCTTCAGGTCCGCGGCCAGGGCCAGCATGGTGGCCACGCCCGAGGCGTTGTCGTCCGCCCCGTTGAACACCTGACCCTCGGCGTTGACGCCGACGTGGTCGTAATGGGCGGTGACCACGATATAGCGGTCGGTGCGGCGCGTGCCTGGGATCACGCCGAGAACGTTGACGCCGTTGAAGGCTCGCGTGCCGGCGCCGGCGCGGCCCTGCATCTCCCAGGGCTGCAGCCGCCCCATCGGCGGGGCGACCACGCCCAGGGCCTCGAGCCGGCCGACGACATAGGCGCGCGCCCGCTCGCCGCCCGGCGCGCCGGTGTCCCGGCCCTGCATATCGTCGGCGGCCAGGATGCGCACATCCTCCAGCAACTGGGCGTGCATCGCCGACGGCGCGGGCGCCACGGCCGCCGGCGGCGCGGCCTCGCTGAACAGGCCGCCGCAGGCGGACAGCAGCAGGGCGCCGCCGAGGGCGGTGGACAGGGCGAGCAGGCGGGCGTGCGTCATGGAGGCTCCTTGGCGGTCGGGCGCAGGCTAGCAGGCCGATCCCGCCTCGTCAGATTAACGTCCTGTCATGGCGAAACAAAAGGTGTGCGGACCGCCCGTTGCCGGGGCCGTGGCAGGCGGGAATACTGAGGAAAACAACGGGAGGGTTCTGATGAAACGACTGCTGATCGCCGCCGCTGTCGCATTGCTGGCCGGCGCCGCGGCGCCGTCGACGGCCCAGGAGGCGCCGGCCGCGCCCGCCCGCCCCTCGGTGCTCGACCAGGCGGTCAACGGCATCCACGTCAGCAGCTACAACGTCTATGGCCCCGGCCAGACCCACGCCATCGTCGAATCCAGCGTCCAGGGCGGCCGCGCCCTGCGGGTCGATGTCGCCACCGCCGGCGCCAATCCCTGGGATGTCGGCGCGGGATCGGTGACCACCAAGCCCGTCCGCAACGGCGACGTCCTGCTGCTGGCCGTCTGGCTGCGGGCGGAGCGGCTGCCCGCGGGCGCGGAGACGGCGCGCGTCAACGTCCGCCTTCAGGAGGCCGCCGCCCCCTATGCCGAGATCGGCAGCGCCGACGTCCGGGTCGGACCCGAGTGGAAGATGTATTTCGCCCAGGGGGTGGCCACGCGCGACTATGCCCCCGGCGCCGCCGGCGCAACCATCCAGCTGGCCTCGGCCAGCCAGGCGATCGATCTGGGCCCCGTCTTCATCCTCGACTTCGGTCCCGACTACGACCGCACGACCTTGCCGACCAACTAGAGGCGGTTTCCGCGTGGCCCGGACCGGGGCGCCGGTGTTAGAGATGACGGCTCGCCAACCGCCCGATTCCTGATGACCGACACCCCGATCCCGGACCTGAGCGCGGCCGAGGCCGAAGCGGAACTGGCGCGTCTATCCGCCGAACTGGCGCGGCACGACGCCCTCTACCACCGCCAGGACGCGCCCGAGATCTCGGACGCCGACTATGACGCGCTCAAGCGCCGCGCGCTGGAGATCGAGGAGCGGTTCCCGGAGCTGACGGGTCCCGCCTCGCCGTCGCAGGTGGTGGGGGCGGAGGCCTCCAGCCAGTTCGCCCCGGTGCGTCATGGCGTGCCGATGCTGTCGCTGGACAACGCCTTCGCGCCCGCCGAGGTCACGGATTTCGTCGCCCGGATTCGCCGCTTCCTGAAACTGCCGGCCGATGAGGCGGTGGCCTTCGTGGCCGAGCCCAAGATCGACGGCCTGTCGGCCAACCTCCGCTATGAGGACGGCGTCCTGATCACCGGCGCGACGCGCGGCGACGGCCGCACGGGCGAGGACGTCACCGCCAATCTGCGCACCCTGAAGGACATCCCCGAGCGTCTGAAGGGGGCCGGCTGGCCCGCCGTGGTGGAGGTGCGGGGCGAGGTCTACGCCCCGAACGAGGCTTTCGACGCCTTCAACGCGGCGGCCGAGGCGGCCGGGACCCGCACCTACGCCAATCCGCGCAATTTCGCCGCCGGCTCGCTGCGGCAGAAGGATCCGGCGATCACCGCCGCGCGGCCCTTGCGGTTCTTCGCCTACGCCTGGGGGGAAGTGTCGGCGCCGTTCGCCGAGACCCAGGCGGGCGCGCTGGAGGCGCTGGAAGCCTGGGGTTTCCCGGTCAATGACCGCTCGGTCCGCGTCGAGGACGAGACCCGTCTGCTGAGCCTCTACGACGGCCTGCAGCGCGACCGCGCGGGTCTCGGCTACGACATCGACGGCGTGGTTTACAAGGTTGACCGGCTGGACTGGCAGGCGCGGCTCGGCTTCGTCGCCCGCACCCCCCGCTGGGCCATCGCCCACAAATTCCCGGCGCAGCAGGCGACGACGGTGCTGGAAGGGATCGACATCCAGGTCGGCCGCACCGGCTCCCACACACCGGTCGCCCGCCTCCACCCGGTGACCGTCGGCGGCGTCGTCGTCCGCAATGCGACCCTGCATAACGCCGACGAGATCGCCCGGCTGGACGTCCGCCTGGGCGACACGGTCACCCTGCAGCGCGCCGGCGACGTCATCCCCCAGATCCTCGGCGTGGTCGATCCTGACCGCCCGGATCGCGGCGCGCCGTGGGACTTTCCCCATCTCTGCATCTGCCCGCTGAAGACCCCGCTGGTGAAGGAGACCAACGCCTCGGGCGTCGAGAGCGTGGTGCGCCGCTGCACCGGCGAACTGGCCTGCCCGTTCCAGCGCATCGAACACCTGAAGCATTTCTGCGGCCGCCGCGCCTTCGACATAGAGGGCCTGGGCGAGAAACAGCTGATCGCCTTCCATGAGCGCGGCTGGATCAACCAGCCCGCCGACATCTTCCGCCTCGCCCGCGACGCGGAGAAGCTGGACGCCCTGCGCGCCGAGGACGGCTATGGCGAGACCAGCGTGCGCAATCTGGTGGCGGGCATCGACGCCCGGCGCACCATCGCCCTGGACCGCTTCATCTACGGCCTCGGCGTCCGCGACATCGGCGAACAGACCTCCATCGTCCTGGCCCGCGCCTTCGAGACCTGGCCCGCCTTCGAAGCCGCCTGCATCGCCGCCGCCGACGGCATACCGAGCGACGCCTGGGTCCGGCTGAACGAGACCCACGCTGTCTCAACGCGCGTGGTGGCGACCCTGGCCGAGGCGACGCCGCCGGCCGCCGATCCCTGGCCCGAGGCGCCGATCGACCAGAAGATCGCCCTCGCCTTCCCCGGCCTCGCCGCCCCCGCCCGCCGCGGCCTGGCGACGCTCGCCGATGACTGGGCCGGGCTGGTCGAGCTGGCGAGGGTCGCGCGCGAGGAAGGTCCGTCGGAGGGTCTGGGCCAGATCGCGGGCGTCTCCGGCGTCGGCCCTGTCGCCGCCCGGGCCCTGGCCCTGTTCTTCCGCGAGACCCACAACCGCGCCATGGTCGACGCCCTCGTCGCCGAGATGGAGCGGATCGAGGATGCGGAGAAGCCGAAGTCCGACACCCCCGTCGCCGGCAAGACCGTGGTCTTCACGGGCGCCCTCGAACGCTTCACCCGGGACGAGGCCAAGGCCCGCGCTGAGTCCCTCGGCGCCAAGGTCTCCGGCTCGGTGTCGAAGAAAACCGACTATCTGGTTGCCGGCCCCGGCGCCGGGTCCAAGATGGCCGACGCGCTGAAACACGGGGTGACCGTCCTGACCGAGGACGAATGGCTGGCGTTGATCGGCTGAGGGAGCGGACACGGCGCGCCCGCGCGCCGGATAGCGTCAGTCAGGCCTCACACAAGCTGAGCCCAAGTATGGCCAAGGTTAACCCGGTTTTTTCACCCTGTTTCCCCGATAGGCGAATGATTTGATCCCGTCGAACATCGGTTTTAATCAATAAAACACTGAAATCCGCGCCTTTGATCTCATGGCCAGCACCCTACTCGCCAACGGGCTGGAGACCCGCGCGAGCGTCGAGCGCTTCTCCACCCATGAGCTTGCGCCGACCCTCGAGCGGTTCCAGGCGTCCGGCATGCTGGAGGAAGGCCGGATCAATCTGATCGGTCTGGACGCCATCGCCCGGCGGCTCGGCGACCGCTGGGAGGGACGCCGCGAACAGATCTATGATCACGTCGAACGCAGCCTCGGCCGGCACATCGAAAGCGGCGGCTTCTTCCAGCGCGTCTCGGCCACCGACTACCTCGTCGTCCAACCGACCCTGGGCAAGTTCAGCGGCCAGGTCTCGTGCCTGGCCTATCTGCGCGATTTGCTGAACCATTTCCTCGGCGGCGCCGCGCCCGAGCCGATCGATGTGATGGAGGTCACCAGCCTGAGCGGCGGGCGCATCTTCGCCGCCGAAATCGACCGGGCCTACGCCTTCACCGCCGCCCGGACCGAGCCGCCTCCGCTGGCGGCCGACGAGGACGAACTGCCCACGGCGTGGAATCCCTTCGTCTCGGCGGACGGCCGGACGCTGAGGGTGTCCTGCCACCTGGAGCCGGTGTTCGAGCTCAAGACCTTCGCCCAGATCGGCTTCAGGATCGTCCGGCGGGTCCTGTCCATGCCCGGCGAGATCGAGCTCAGCCCGCTGGAACTGCGGAACCTCACCACCGCCGATATCGAGAAGGTCGATCTCGCCACCATCGCCCGGGGCGTCAGCCGGCTTCGGGCCGAACAGGGCAACGCCAAACAGCCGACGCTGTTTCTGCCGGTCTCCTACACCACCCTGGCCAGCCAGCGCGGCCGGGGGCCGCTGATCGCCCGCTTCAAGGAGGCGACGAGCGGCGTCGAACGCGGCCTGATCTGCGAGATCAACGACATCGAAGGCGTGCCCGGCAGCGCGCTGGCCGCCGTCACCGTGCTGATCAAGCCCTTCTGCGTCATCGTGGTCGGCAAGCTGCGGGAGGCCCCCAGCCGCGCGCCGGAGGACCTGCGCGGGGTCCGCCTCCAGGGCGTGGCGTTCGAGTCCGGAATACACCCGCTTGAGCCGGCGGATTTTTCAAACTGGGCCGAGAAGGCCGTCGCCCACGCCCGGCGCGTCACCCGCTCGGTGATCATCCACGGCCTGTCCGGCCCGGAATATCTGGGCCTCGCCGGGCTCGCCGGCGCCAGCCACGCCAGCCTCGCCGCGCGCCGCCCGCCCCGGACGGATCAATAGAAGTCCCGGGCTGTCAGCACGCGGGTCTCGCCGCCTTCCAGCGTCAACGATACCGTGCGGCCGGCGCCCCCGGTGATCACGGTCCGCAGGGCCCCCGGATCCAGATCGGAGGCGGGCACGCCGTCGATCGCCGTAATCCGCTCACCGGCGGCCCAACCGGCTTCGGCGGCCGGTGAGTTCGGCGACACCCGCTGCACCACGATCGCGGCCGCCTCCTTGCGCAGGCTCAGCCCCAGCCGGTCGCGAGCGAACGGCTGGCCGAGGCTGTCCGGCGCGGCCCCCAGCCACAGCCGACCGCCGCCGAAGTCCGTGATCAGGCGAAACCGGCCCAGGACGCCGAGCCCGACATTGCCGGCGACACGGTCGCTGTCCACCGCCGAGGGGCCGGCCGGGGGGAAGGTCGCCGGCACGTCGCGAATCTCGAACCCGGCGAGATCGAGCGAACGGAGGGTGGCGATCCCGGTTTCACGCATCCCGCCGACGGCGCCCGACATCACCGTCGAACGGGGGCGCCCGTCGATCAGCCCCGCAGCCTCCGCATAGGCCGGATAGACGATCAGCGCCCCGCCGTTGCCGGTGTCGAAATCGAACAGCGCCGGCGCGCGTCCCTCGATCGACAGCGGAATGGCCCGGATCGATCCGGTCGAGGTCAGCGGGACCTCGACGACGCCCGCCGGGGGCGCGAACCCCGCCGCCTCGTGGAAGGCGAGGGCGCGGGCGGGGAAATCGACGTCGACGATCAGGCCGTTGAAGGCGTCCTTGCCCAGAATGACCGGCAAGGGTCGGCCGATCGCCTGGCCGATGGCGGCGAGATCGATCACCGCCACGGTCCGGTCGGCGAAGACGATCCCGTCCAGCTCCAGGGTCACCCCGCCGACGAACTGGGCCGAGCCGACGCCGCCGGTGCCGACCGCGGCGACCTCGCCGGTCGGCGCCAGGCCGAGGCGTTCGGCAAAGGACTTGTCCAGAACCGTCATCTCCGCCCCGCTGTCCAGCAGCACCTCGGTCGCGACCCCGTTGACCGTGGCCGGGATGTAGATGCGCGAGCCGGCGAACAGATCGAACGGCATGAAGCCGGTCGAGGCGGCCCCTCCGGCGATGGCGTGGGCGGCCGGCGGCGTCGGTCGGGCAAAGGCGTGCGGCGCGATCTCCGGGTTGGCGTCCATTTCGGTCCAGCGCACGTCGGCGCCCGCGCCGCCGGCCTCCGCCGAGGATTCGAGAAACGCCATGCGCACGCCCTCCACCATCCGCCAGTCGTCGAAGCGGACGAAGCCCTCGCGCCGGTCCCGCACGCGGCGCAGCCCGTACAGGGCGCCGGTGTCGGGATCCAGATACAGTTCGTGCACATCGGCGTCGCCGAAATCGACGGCCACCACGGCCAGGGTGCGGCCGTCGCGCTCGACATCCGGCTTACGGTCCAGCCGGGCCGCATCGTCCAGCACCGCCTCGAACATCAGCAGGGCGTCGCGGCGCAGGTCCTCGGCCGCCTGGGGCGCCAGATCCTCCACCTGGCCCGAGGGCGTCAGGGTCCAACCCGTGGGGCCCTGTCGTGCGCTGGCGTTGCGCACGACCCCGAGGTCCATCTCACGACGCAGATCGCCCGCCCGGGTGGCGAGTTGATCGATCGTCCCCTCGAGCCCGGATCCCGCGAGGGTCCCGCGGGCGTGGACGGCGGTCAGCTGTTCGAAGGCCGCGCCGCCCCGCCACTGGCGGTACCGGTCCAGCAGGGCGGTCGGGTCGTCGGCGAGGGCGGCGCCGGACCACAGGACGCCCAGGGCGGAGGTTGCAGCCGCAAGCAGAAGGGAACGGCGGTTCATGTGACGTCCTCGGTTTCGGTTTCAGACAGGGGTTCGGGCCCGATCAGGGCCCGCAGCCCGCGCGGCGCGGCGCCCAGCAGGGACAGGTCGGCGGTGGGAGCCAGGGCGTCGGCCGCCATCTCCGTCAGGCGGATTTCCGCCGACAGGCCGCTGTGCTGCAGGCAGCTGAGATAGGCGCTGTCGCTCCAGACGGCATGGCGCACGGCGGACAGGTCGTGCGCCATCAGCGCCACCAGATGCTCGGCCGCATCGACCACCAGAGACAGCTGCGCGCCCGGCCAGCGCGCCCGGGCGGCCCGGGCGCCGGAGGCCCGGCACAGCCGCACGCCCGCCGGCGCCGCGGCTTCGCCATAGGCCAGGCCGGCGACCCGCGCGCCGCGCGCCACGGCGGCCTCCAGCGCCGGCCGCAAGGCCGCCAGGGGCGCGTCGAACAGGTCGAACAGCACGATCTCCCGGGCGGCCTCCAGCATGGCGCGGGCGCGCTCGATGACCTGGTCGGGCTGGCTGATCTGATAGACCCGATCGTCGGCGACGGGCTGAAGCAGACCGCCCAGGGCCGCCTTGGCCTCGGCCCGGCGGGACTCGAAGGCCCCGCCGACGGCGGCCAGCAGTTCGGGGGGCCGGACGGCCCGCCAGGTGCGCGGCTCGGCGTCATCGAACAGCACCGCGCCCTTCTGCGTCAGGCTGGCCAGCCCCTGATACACATTGGGCGGGGCCTTGCCGATGCGTTTCGCGATCCGGTAGCCGGTCGCCGGCCCGCCCTCCAGCAGGGCGCAGTACAGCCGGCCCTCCAGCTCGGTGAAGCCGAGCCCGGTCAGGGCCTGTTCCGCGATCGCCAGTCCGGATAGTATTTGCATATGCAAACACTAACGCGCCGCACGGACGCCGCCAGTTAATTCGCCGTAAGGCCTAACGGTTCAGCGCCGCCCGGGCCGCCTCGGCATAGCGGTGGCCCGAGGCCGCGCCCTTGGGAAACACCGCCTCGATCCGGGCCAGATCGTCGGCCGTCAGTTCGATATCGACCGCCGCCGCATTCTCTTCCAGCGTGCGGATGCGCCGGGTGCCCGGGATCGGAACCAGATGCTCGCCACGGGCCAGCACCCAGGCCAGGGCCAGCTGCGCCGCCGTCACGCCCTTGTCGGCCGCGATCGCCGCCACGGCCTGGACGAGGTCGATGTTCTTCTGGAAATTCTCGCCCATGAAGCGGGGGTTGGAGCGGCGGAAGTCGTCCGGGGCCAGGTCCTCGACCGACTTGATCTCGCCCGACAGGAAGCCGCGCCCCAGCGGGCTGTAGGGCACGAAGCCGATGCCCAGTTCCTCGCAGGTCGCCAGCAGTTCGTCCTCGGGCTCGCGGCTCCACAACGAATATTCAGTTTGCAGGGCCGTGATCGGATGCTCGGCATGACCGCGGCGCAGGGTCTCGGGCGCCGCCTCCGACAGGCCGAGGAAGCGGACCTTGCCCTCGGTCACCAGTTGACCCATCGCCCCCACCGTCTCCTCGATCGGCGTGTCCGGGTCGACGCGGTGCAGGTAGTAGAGATCGACGTGGTCCATCCCCAGCCGCTGCAGACTGCCCTCGATGGCGCGACGCACATTGGCCGGCGAACCGTCGACCGCCAGGGCCGTGCGGTCGGCGTTGTAGCCGATGCCGAATTTGGTCGCCACGAAGGCCCTGTCGCGCCGGTCGGCCAGCGCCTTGCCGACCTGGATCTCATTGGTGTGGGGCCCGTACATCTCGGCCGTGTCGAGGAAGGTGACGCCCAGGTCGAGCGCGCGGTGGATCACCGCCGTCGCCTGCCCCTCGTCCGACGCCTGACCATAGAAGGCCGCCATGCCCATACAGCCCAGGCCGATGGCCGAAACCTCGGGACCCGAACGGCCCAGCTTGCGCATTTTCATGACCGCTCTCCTGATGTGTCGCCGACGGACGCCGCCGGCGGGCTTAGCTGGGGGTCGCCCGGCCCGGCATCAAGGCCCGCCCAGCGCCCGGATCGTCGGCGAGCGATCCATGGCGTCCGGCTCGACCGGATCGGCGCGCAGCTTCAGATGGGCGAACAGCGTCCGCGCCCCGGCGACATCCGCCCCGGCCGCCGGCCTTGGACGGCCCTCCCAGTCGCGGACCAGCGGCAGGATGGTCAGGCTGACCCCCTGCACCACATTGCCGCCGATGACATTGATCCGGTCGGCGTCCACCCGCACCACCACGTCGCAATGGGCCGGGGCGTATTCGCCCAGGTCGGCGCGGCGGTCGTCTATGGTGCGGTAATCGACGCCGCCCCGGCTGTTGCACAGCAGGTCGCCCGGCTCGATCGCCTGCTCGCCGACGTCATGGGCGACGAAGGCCGCCCCGGGGGCCTGGCCATCGCGGGCGCGGATGGCCTGGTCGATATAGACGCGGTGCGAGACGTCGCGCCGGAACTGCGCCGGTTCGCCCAGCCCCGCCTCGCACATCACCCAGCTTATAAAGGCCGCCGACCACGGCTGGACCCAGTCGACCGGTCCGTCATCGCCGCCGCGCCACTGCCGGTTCTGTCGCGCCAGCACCCGCGCGCCGTCGGGCGTGGCGCTCCAGTAGCCGGCGATGGTCGCATCGACCGACCGGGCCGTCTCCCAGGTCCCCAGCCGCAGCATGCGTCGCACATTGCGCGGCTCGGGCCGCGGCGGATTGGCCCCATCCCCGACCACGCCGTCGGGCAGCAGACGGGTCTCCACGGCGCGGGCGTCGATGGTCTGGAAGCCGAAAACAGCCCATTCCTGCACCGCGATGTCGACGATCCGTCGCCGCGCCCAGTGGGTCGGGCCGATGCGACAGGCCGATTGCGCCACCCGCATTCGGCCCCGCTCGCCCGCGACCCGTTCGCCGGGCGGGATGACGTCGAACACCGCGCGCGGCAGCCGCGACTGCTGCGCCTGCGCCGGCGTCGCCAGCGTCAACGCCAGGGCAAGGCCTACAGCGGCGCGCACTGCGCCCCGAGCCAGTCCCGCACCTCGCCGTCCAGCAACGGCCCGACCTTGGCCAGAACCTCGGCGTGATAGGCGTCGACATAGTCCCGCTCGTCCGGCGTCAGCAGGTCTACGTCGATCAGTTTCCGGTCCAGCGGCGCCAGGGTCAGCTGCTCGAACCCATGCATCGGCCGTTCGCCGCCCAAGACCGGCCTTGGCTCGGTGACCACCTGCAGGGTCTCGATGCGGATGCCCCAGTGGCCCTCGCGATAATAGCCGGGCTCGTTGGAAAGGATCATGCCGGTCAGCAGCGGCTGGGTGTTGACCAGTTTGGCGATCCGCTGCGGCCCTTCGTGCACGCCCAGATAGGAGCCGACGCCGTGGCCGGTGCCATGGTCATAGTCGAAGCCCTGCATCCACATCGGCAGCCGCGCCAGAGCGTCCAGCTGATGGCCCGTCGTCCCGACGGGGAAGCGGACCACGGCCATGGCGATATGGCCCTTCAGCACAAGGGTGAACATGCGCCGCTGGTCCGCCGACGGTTCGCCCACCGCCACCGTGCGCGTCACATCGGTGGTGCCATCCAGATACTGGCCGCCGCCGTCGACCAGCAGCAGACTGCCCTTCTCCATCCGTCGCAGGGTGCGAGTCACCGGCTTGTAGTGCGGCAGGGCGCCGTTCGGGCCAGCGCCCGCGATGGTGTCGAACGACAGGTCCTTCAGCGCCCCGGTCGCCTCGCGGAAGCCCTCCAGCGCCTCAGCCACCTGACGCTCGTCCGGCAGGGTTTCCTGCCCCACGGTGTCGATCCAGTGCAGGAAGCGGGTCAGGGCCGCGCCGTCGCGGATATGGGCCTGGCGGCTGCCCTCGATCTCGACCGGATTCTTGCAGGCTCGAGGCAGGGCGCAGGGATCCATGCCCCGCACCACGGTCGCGCCCGCCGCCTCCAGCCGGTCGAAATACCAGGACGAGGACTGGCCCGGATCCACCAGCACCTTCTGGCCCGACAGGGCGTCCAGCGCGCCCTCCAGCGCCTCGGGCGCCTCGACCGTCACCGTGTCGCCCAGCCAGCCGGGCAGTTCATTGGTGACCTTGCGCGGATCGAGGAACAGCTTCGCCGTCCCATCAGCCCGCACCACGGCCTGGCCCAGCGGCAGGGGGGTGCGGATCACGTCGCCGCCGCGAATGTTGAACAGCCAGGCCAGGGACGCCGGCGCCGTCAGCACCGCCGCGTCGGCTCCGGCCATGGCCACCGCCTCGCCGATGCGGGCGCGTTTGGATGCGCTGCTCTCTCCGGCGTAGCGGTCCTCGTGGGGCACGACAGGCGCAGTCGGCTGGTCCGGCCGCTCGTCGCCCCAGGCCAGGTCCAGCGGATTGGGTTCGACCGGCTTCAGCTCGGCTCCGGCTTTCGCCGCGGCCCGTTTCAGCCGCGCCAGGGCGTCGGGGCTGTGCAGGCGCGGGTCGTAGCCGATCACCGCGCCCTTCGGCGCGCCCTCCAGCCAGGCGGCCACACCGTCGCCTTCGAGGTCGAGGATCTCGAACTGGCCGGCGTCGACCTGGGCCCGGACCTGAACCGTATAGCGGCCGTCGGCGAAGACCGCCGCGCGATCCTTCAAAACGACCCCCGCCCCGGCCGAGCCGGTGAAGCCGGTCAGCCAGGCCAGCCGGTCGTTGGCGGCGGGCAGATATTCGTTCTGGTGCTCGTCCTCGTGCGGGACCAGCAGGCCGTCGAGCCCCTGCTCGGCCATCTTCGCGCGGACGCGCGGCAGGTGTCTGGCCCCGAAGGACGGGTCGGTGGTTTCATCGAAGGACTGGCGCATGCCGGGGACATAGCACCAGATCGAACGGCGGGGGGAGAGGAGACGTTCTCCCTCCCCCTCCGGGGAGGGTGGTCGCGCCGCGACCGGGTGGGGGCGGTTCGGCGCGGCAAGCGCCGGTGCTTGCATCGCCGAGCCCCTTCCACCCTGTCGTCGCTTCGCGCCGACATCCCTCCCCCGCAGGGGGAGGGAGAGGCAGTCCGTC
Organism: Brevundimonas sp.; assembly: GCA_046292645.1. Lineage (GTDB taxonomy): Bacteria > Pseudomonadota > Alphaproteobacteria > Caulobacterales > Caulobacteraceae > Brevundimonas. The sequence goes on along the minus strand of JBKBQO010000010.1, from coordinate 1,898 downwards.
CTACCCCTGCGGCGCCGTGGGCGTGACCACGGCGACGCCGCCGGTCGAAGGGGCCGGCGCCGGAACCTGAACCTCGCGCTCGATCACCACCGGACTGGAGGCGCGGGCTTCGGCGGCGCGCGCCTCGCTGGCGGCGCGGATCGCCTCGGCCTGCGAGCGGGCGGCGTCGGCGCGAGCGATGTCGACGCTGGCCTGGGCCCCGGCGACCTGACCCTGGATCAGGGCGTTGTCGGCCTGGGCCTGGGCCTCGGCCGCATCCAGTTGCGCCTCCAGCAGCGCCGCGTCGGTCTGGGGCTCGGCGCCGCGCGCGAACAGGATCCAGAGCACCGCGATCAAAACGACGCCGCCGAGAATGCCGGCGATCCACCAGCCGGTGTTGGACTCGCGCACGACCACGGTTTCCATCGTCTCGGTCACATGGGCCGGCGACACGACGGTCTCCGTGATGATCGTCTCGCGTCGCTCGGGATCGTGGTTCGGATCATAGTGGGTCACGGGCAGTCCTCCATTGGACTACCGCAACGGTTGCGCAGGACCCCTGTTCCGCCGTTAACCTACCCGCCTCAAAACCAGGGCGCTCCAGGCGTCGCGATGGATGCGGCGCTCGAGCACGAACCCCCGCGACAGATAGGCCGCGGACACCCGTCTCTCCTGGGTCCGCAACAGGCCCGACAGGATGGCCACGCCGCCCAGGCTCAGCGCATTCTTGATGTCCTGCGACAGCGAAACCAGCGGCGGGGCCAGGATGTTGGCGAAGACCAGATCATAGGGGCCGTGCTGGCGCACCTTGCGATCGTTCAGGCCGAAGGCGTGGACGAAGCGGGCGTCGGCCATGTTGAGTTTGGCGTTCTCGTTGGCGATCCGCACCGACGGCTGGTCGATATCTGTCCCGACGGCGACCTTCGATCCGGTCTTCGCCGCCGCGATGGCCAGCACCCCCGTTCCGCAACCGACGTCCAGCACCCGCTCGAACCGCTCCTTCTTCAACAACTCGTCGAAGGCGACCAGGCAGCCGACCGTGGTGCCGTGATGGCCGGTGCCGAAGGCGGCGCCGGCGTCGATCTTCAGATTGACGGTGTTGCGCGGCACGACGCCCTCGTCATGGGCGCCGTAGACGAAGAACCGCCCGGCCCGCACCGGCGGCAATCCCGACAGCGACATGGCCAGCCAGTCGGCGTCGGCCAGTTTCTCGACCTTCACGCTCAGGCCGTCATGCGCCTTCAGCCGCGCCTCGATGCCGCGCGCGTCGTCGGCGTCATTGGGAAAGGCGTCGATGCGCCAGATGCCCCTGTCCTCGTCTTCCTCGAGGATCGAATAGGTGGCGCCTTCCAGCAACGGATCGGAGTCCAGCGCTGCGGCGGCGGCCTCGGCGACGCCGCGCGGGCCCCTCGCGATTATTTGAACTGCGGACTCGGACATTTCTCAAACACCGCTACTATTGCGAATCGAGACACGCGCGGGCGTGCTCTCCTGCGCCAGCATCAACCAACTTAACCGAGGGGTCGGGGAATTCATGGCTAAAGCACCATCCAAGCCTAAGGCGGCCGCCAAACCGAAACCGACCATCGCCGCTTCCAAGCCGAAACCGGCGGTAAAGTCGAGCGCTGCGCCGAAACCCGCTCCGAAAGCGGCCGTGAAATCCGCCGCCAAGCCGGTTGCGCCCAAGGCCGCCGCCACGCCGGCCGTGAAGGTCGCGCCGAAACCCGCCGCCAAACCCGCGACGACGGCGGCGGCTCCGGCCAAGGCCGAAGCGCCCAAGCCCGCCGCCAAACCAGCCGTGAAGGCTGCGCCGAAGGCCGCCGCCAAGCCCGCGGCCAAGCCGGCCGTGAAGGCTGCCCCGAGGGCCGCCGCCAAGCCGGCCGCCGCGCCCAAGCCCGCCGCCGCGAAGCCCGCGGCGA
>JBKBQO010000009.1:0-102340 GCA_046292645.1 Brevundimonas sp. | reverse complement strand
TCGTCCGCTCGGCCCGCCGCGCGCCCACCTGCGCCCGCCGCAGCCGCGCCAACGCCCGAGCCTGCCGGCGAGCGGCCCTACACGCCCCCCGCCGCCGCCGAACCGGCCCCGCCCCGCCAGTCGGTTCAGTAGGCGCCGACCCCCGCCACCCGCCGCAGCGGACAAAGAAAAAGGCCGCGTCCCTCGAGGGACGCGGCCTTTGTCGTTCGGACGGGCGTAAAGCCTATTCGATGTCTTCGTTCAGAAGGCCGACCTTGAAGTAGCCACTCTCCTGGAGGGTGTTCATCACGGCCATGAACTGGTCGTAGGTCACGTCCGGCTGGGCGCGAACGAAGACGCGCTCCTCGCGGCAGTCGGTGGCGACGGCCAGGGCCGTGCAGACGTCGACCGGCAGGGTTTCCAGCGTGGTCTGGACGTCCGCCAGGAAGATCGAGCCGGTGTCCTGGATCGTGATGTAGACCGGTTCCTTCGGCTCTTCGCCGGGAGGGGGCGGCGTCGCCGGCGGCAGGTCGAGGCGGATCGACACCGTGGCCATCGGCGCCGCGACCATGAAGATGATCAGCAGAACCAGCATGATGTCGACGAACGGCGTGACGTTGATGTCCGCGTTCTGCTCGATGGTCTTGCCGCCCTGGCCGCCAGGACCTGAAAGTTTGGAGCCCATGTGCTTCAGTCTCTCCATCGGCCCGGCGCAACGGCGGCGAGCGCAAGCTATGACGTTCGGTTCGTCTCTTGGCGTCCCGCCGCCGCCTTGTAAAGCGGGTTCAGGCCGGTTGGGGTTCCATAACCCCGGGAAAGTCGAAAATACGCCTGCCGGGCGATCCGGCCCGAAGGCTCAGCGCCCCTGGGCCAGCTTCAGAAAACGGTCCTTCAGCGCCGGATCCGTCTTGAAGGCGCCCGTGAACCGGGTGGTGATGGTCGAAACGTGGCGGTGGTGGACGCCCCGGGTCGTCATGCACTGATGTTCGGCGTCGATCATGATGGCGACGCCGGCCGGCTGCAGGTGTGATTCGATGGCCTCAGCGATCAGCTGGGTCAGGGTCTCCTGGGTCTGGAGCCGGCGCGAGAAGATCTCGACCACCCGGGCCAGCTTGGAGATGCCCACGACCTTCTCGTTCGGGATGTAGGCGACATAGGCCTTGCCCAGGAAGGGCGCCATGTGGTGCTCGCAGTGGCTCTCCACCTCGATGTCGCGCAGCAGGACCATGTCGTCATAGCCCTGGACGTCCTCGAAGGTGCGGCTCAGCTCCTTCTCGACGTCGGCGTCATAGCCGTCGAACCATTCGCCATAGGCGTCGACCACCCGTTTCGGCGTGTCGATCAGGCCGGGCCGGTCCGGATTGTCGCCGGCCCAGGCCAGCAGGGTGCGGACGGCCTTCAGGGCCTCCTCCCGCGACGGGCGGCGCGTGGCCAGATCGTTTTCGCCGACCAGGACGGGCTTGGCGGGGACAAGGCTCATGGGACGGTTCTCGAACGCGCGGCTTTGTAAGTCGCGGGGGACTGTTTATCAGCTTGGCGGCGTATATGGGACCGCCTGTCCGTCCCGCAAGAAAACTCTCCCGCAAAGATTCCCCATGCCCCTGACGCTCCACGACACCCTGCACCGCGAAAAGCGCGTGTTCACGCCCCGCGATCCCCAGCGGGTGACCCTCTATGTCTGCGGGCCGACGGTCTATGACTACGCCCATATCGGCAATGCGCGGCCGCCAGTGGTGTTCGACGTGCTGGTGCGGCTGCTGCGCCGGACCTATGGGGCGGACAGGGTGATCTACGCCCGCAACGTCACGGACGTGGACGACAAGATCAACCAGAAGGCCGCCCGCGAGGGGACTCTGATCGGCGAGGTCACCGCCCGCTACGAAGCGGCCTATCTGGACGACATGAGGCGGCTGAACGTCTCGCCGCCCGACATCGCGCCCCATGTGACCGACCATATGGAAGCCATCGTCGCCCAGATCGGCGCCATCATGGACCAGGGCTGCGCCTATGCGGCGGAAGGCCATGTGCTGTTCGATGTCTCGTCCTATGCGACCTACGGCCGGCTGTCGGGGCGCAACCTCGACGACATGATCGCCGGGGCCCGGGTCGAGGTCGCGCCGTACAAGAAGAACCCGCACGACTTCGTGCTGTGGAAGCCGTCCAAGGAGGGCGAGCCGTCGTGGCCGTCGCCGTGGGGCGCGGGGCGGCCGGGCTGGCATATCGAATGCTCGGCCATGATCGAGCAGACCCTGGGCCTGCCGATCGACATCCACGGCGGCGGCATCGACCTGGTGTTTCCGCACCATGAGAACGAGATCGCCCAGGGCGTCTGCGCCCACGGCCACGCCCATTCTCCGGAGGCCCATGCCGAATACAGCCGCTACTGGATGCACAACGGCTTCCTGACCGTCGATGCGGAGAAGATGTCCAAGTCGATCGGCAATGTCCTGCTGCTGCACGACCTGGTGCAGGCCATGCCGGGCGAGGTGGTGCGCTGGGCCCTGCTGAGCGCCCATTATCGTCAGCCGCTGGACTGGAACCAGTCGCTGCTGGACCAGAGCCGCAAGGCGCTGGACCGGCTGTACGGCGCCCTGCACCGCGCCGCCGGGGTCGAGGCCAATGGCGGCGAGCCGCCGGAGGACTTCCTCAAGGCGATCGAGGACGACATCAACACCCCGGGGGCCATGGCCACCCTGTTCGCCCTGTCCAGCGAGATCGAGCGCGCCATGACGTCCGGCGATCACGGCGTCGTCGCCCGGGCCAAGGGCGAACTGGTCGCGGCCGGGGCCATCCTCGGCGTGCTTCAGGCCGATCCGGCCGAATGGCTGGAGGGCGAGGTCTCCGACGCCCTGCGGCTCGAGGTCGAAGCCCTGCTGGAGCAGCGCGCCGCCGCCCGCGCGGCCAAGGACTGGCCGGAAGCCGACCGCATCCGCGACCGGCTCAACGCCCTGAACGTGGTCGTCATGGACGGGCCGCAGGGCGCGACCTGGCGCGTCAAAGGGTAGGGACGGCCGGTCGAACGCCCTTCCGGGACCATCCTCTTCCGCTTGTCAGGCTTCGGGGGCGAGTCCCATAGTGGCCGAAACAACCGGAGCGGGACCGATGGCCGGGCGGCGGATGACGCGAATCCTTGTGGCGGCCCTTGCGGTCCTTGCCCTTGCCACGACGTCCTCTGCGCAGGCCCAGGAACGTGACCGGACTGGCGACGGGCCGGGCATGACCAGCTTCCGTTCGGACGGTGACCTGATCCGGTTCTTGCGCCGCGCCGCGCGAACCTACGAACCGGCGTTCGCCCCGCCCCCGCCGCCGCCTGCGGTCACCGCTCCCTTGATCGCGCCATCGGCGGGTCCGTCGCCGACCGCGGCCTCCGCCGATGTGGACTCTGTCGTCGTCACCGGCTCGCGGATCGACTCCATCACCAATACCCAGGTCGTGGGGGTCGATGAGGGTGGCATCGTCAAGGTGAGCGGCGATGTTCTCATCATCCTGCGCCGCGGCCGACTGTTCACCGTCTCGACAGCCGGCGGCGGCCTGACCGCCATCGACGCGGTCGATGCCTACCCGCCGGGCGTGGATGCCGATGGCGACTGGTATGATGAGATGGTCGTCACCGCCGACACGGTGGCCGTCATCGGCTACAGCTACGAACGCGGCGGGACCGAGATCAACCGCTTCCGGCTATCGCCCGACGGTCGTTTGAGCTTCCGCGATTCATGGCATTTGCGTTCGGACGACTATTACTCGTCGCGCAACTACGCTTCGCGCGTGGTCGGGAACCGCCTGATCGTCTATTCGCCGCTGTATCTCGACGTTTTCGCCGACGCCTCGAACGCTTCCCTGCTGGACGCCCTGCCGGGTCTTGACCGCTGGGCTCCCGGGAAGGCCGAGCCGCATTTTCGCCGTTTCGTCACCAGCCGCGACGTCTATGTCCCGGGACCGCTGCGCAGCCATCCTGAAGCCGACGTTGAGATGATGCACACGGTCCAGAACTGCGACCTGTCCGCGGATGATCTGAGATGTACCGCAACCGTCGTCCTCGGCCCCGAGGGGCGGACCTTTTTTGTTTCGTCCAACGCCGTCTATGTGTGGACGAATTTTCGCTGGGGCCAGGATGACGAGACCCCCGGCTGGCTGTTCCGCATTCCACTCGAAGGCGGACGGCCTTCGGCGGTTCTGGTCGAAGGCGCGCCGGTCGACCAGTTCTCTTTCCGGGCCGACGAGACTGGCGGGCGGCTGGATGTGCTCGTCACCTCCGACGGCCGTGGCAGCGGGATGTGGGACGCGGAGTTCGCGCGCGGCGAACCGCTGCTGCTGCGGCTGCCGATGCGTCGCTTCGGCGATGGGTCACGCCCCGCCGCTCGCGACGACTATACGCCATTGCCTTCATTGGGCCCGGACGCATCCGTTGGGCGCAACCGCTATGTGGGTGACCATCTACTCTTCGGCCTGAGCCGCTGGGAGTTCGGCGAGGAGACCAACAAACTGGTCGTCGTCCCTCTGACCGGCGCCGAAGCCCCGACCATGCTCGATTTTCCCGAGGGCGTGGACCGCATCGAGTCGCTCGGACGAGACGCCCTTGTGATCGGCGGCGACGGAGACGCGGCCTTCGTCACCGTCGACCTGACGTCCCGGGCGACGCCGGCCTTCGCTGATCGCTACGTGCACACGAACACCTCTGAGGCCGAGAGCCGAAGCCACGCCTTCTTTTATCGGCCTGACCCGGGCAGCGACGGAAGCCGCGGTCTGCTCGGCCTTCCCGTGACCCTTGGCGCCCTGTCTCATGGCAATGACGTCGCCATCAGGGGCGCGACGGCGGACATGCTGTTTCTCCGGCGCGCCGACCGTCGGCTGTCGGATTTCGGCCGTCTTGCCGCCCGGGCTCCGACCGGTGAGGACGATGGCTGCGTCGCCTCGTGCGTCGATTGGTACGGCAACGCTCGACCCATCTTCCTGGGTGAACGGGTCTTCGCCTTGCTGGGCTATGAGCTCGTCGAGGGCGACCGGCATGGGGATGCCATTCGCGAAACGCGGCGCCTCGATTTCACGCCGCGCCGGGGGGCGGAGCAGGGGGGGCGACCCTGACCGGCGGGATCTTGGCCACAACGCCCAGCCCGGCCCTCAGAACGGACGCGCCCCCGGCGGCCAGGCCGGCCTCCACCGCCGCGTGTTCCCGCACCCAGATCGGCGTCGCGGCCGCCAGAAGGGCGCGGCCGGCGTCGGTGAGGGCGGCGCGGCGGCCGCGGCGGTCCGCGGCGTCGATCGACACCGTCACCGCCCCCATCCGCTCCAGCGGCTTGAGGTTGGCCGTCACCGTTGAGCGATCCATGGCCAGCAGGGACGCGACCGCGCCGATGGTCGGGGGCTCGGGCCGGTTCAGGCCGTTCAGCAGCGAGAACTGGCCGCTGGTTATGCCGAGGGGCCGGAAGGCCTCGTCGAACCGGCGCGAGAGGGTCCGCGCGGCCCGCTGGGCGTGCAGGCACAGGCAGTGGTCCTTGATGTGCAGGGTGGTCGCATAGGGCGCGGCGGTTGACATGTCGGTATTTACGTTGATATCAACTTAATTGTCAATGAAGCCGCATCGGATGGAGCCCGCCATGATCCAGGTCACCGCCTTCCAGTGGGTGCCGCCCTTCGCCCAAGGCCAGGTCCGCGACATCCGGGTGCGCTGGGCGCTGGAGGAGGCGGGTCTGGGCTATGACGACCGTCTGCTGGGGTTCGAGGACACGGCGACGCCCGAGTATCGCGCCCTGCAGCCGTTCGGCCAGGTGCCGGCCTATCGCGATGACACGGTCGAGATGTTCGAGAGCGGGGCCATCGTCCTGTGGATCGCCCAGGCGTCCGATCAGCTGGCGCCCGCCGATCCCGCCGGTCGGGCCATGGTCATGACCTGGCTGTTCGCCGCCATGAACAGCATCGAACCCTGTGTCTCCGAACTGGCGGATATCGACATCTTCCACGGGGGCGAGGCCTGGACCGTCGAGCGCCGCCCCCAGGTCGAAACGCAGCTGCGCAAACGGCTGGGGGAACTGCAGACCGCGCTGGGCGACCGCCGGTGGTTCGCCAACGACCGGTTCAGCGCCGCCGACATCCTGATGACCCATGTGCTGCGCAGCCTCGGCCACACCGATATCCTGGGCGACTATCCGGCCCTGGCCGCCTATGTCGCCCGCGCCGAGGCCCGGCCGGCGTTCAAGCGGGCGCTGGCGGATCAGTTGAAGCCGTTCCGGGCGGCGGAGGCGAAAAACCCGGAGCTGGTCGGCGGGGCGGCCTGACATGGCCCGTCTGGTCTTCGACATGAACGTCTCGCTGGACGGCTATGTCGACCACGACAGGTTCGCGCCCGACCCGGCCCTGTTCCGGCACTGGATCGATGTGGTGCGCGCCGGAACCGGCCACATCTACGGCCGTAAGCTGTACGAGATCATGCGCTACTGGGAGACGGACGATCCCGACTGGACCGACGATGATCGTGAGTTTGCGGACGCCTGGCGCAACGAGCGCAAATGGGTCGTCTCGCGCACCCTGACCTCGGTCGGCCCCCACGCGACCCTGATCGCCAACGATCTGGAAGGGGCGGTCCGCCGGTTGAAGAACGAGCACGACGGCGAAATCCACGTCGGCGGGCCGGCGCTCGCGCACAGCCTGACCGCGCTGGGCCTGATCGACGAATACCGGCTTTACATCCATCCCGTCGTTCTGGGCGGGGGCGCGCCCTTTTTCGCCGGGGCTCGCCCGCCGCTGCGCGTCACGGCCCATGAGCGGGTCGGGGCCGAGGTGATCCGGCTGACCTGCGTGCCCGCCTGATCCGCCCGCTTGGGCCGCCTGCGCCTATGCGTCCAAATCTGACGTCCCGGGTAGCTACGATGAGAGCCCGGGTCTTTGAAAACTGAATCAGCCGTCCTGCCGAACGGAGAGGCTGGCGAGCCCCCCATGTAGACTCATTGGACTCATTGGACGCATTGGACTGTGTTTTTTGCGCCGTTTCACCCGGCTGAACGGGCGCCACTGACCAACGCATCCCGCTCTTCGGCCGTCAGCATCCGCCATTTGCCTTCCGGCAGATTGTCCAGCTTCAGCGGGCCGATGCGCACGCGGATCAGGTCCACGACCTCGAGGTCGACCATTTCGCACATCCGCCGGATCTGCCGGTTGCGGCCTTCGCGCAGGATGAATTTCAGGCGGAAGGACTCCATCCGGCTGACATAGGCCGGCTTCAGCTGGCGGCCGTCCAGCATCAGGCCGTGGCGCAGGATCTTCAGCTTCTTCTCGGTGACGTCGCCCGCCACCCGGACGAGGTATTCCTTGTCCAGATCGGACTGGGGCCCGATCACCGCCTTGGCCACCACCCCGTCCGACGACAGCAGCAGCAGGCCGCGGGAATCCTCGTCCAGCCGGCCGATCGGGGGCAGGGAGACCTCGTCCGCGGGCGTCACGCCCTCGCCGATGCGGTTGTTGTCGGTGACCAGCCGGACCGCGGGCAGTTTGTCGGGCTCGGGCTGGCCCGACACATAGCCCAGCGGCTTGTGCATCACGATGGTCACCCCTTCGGCCAGCTGGGCGGTGGCCCGGTCGCTCAGGGTCAGGGTCTGGCCCGGCTCCAGCTTGCGGCCCGCGTCGGTCACGACCGCACCGTCCACCGAGACTAGGCCGTCGGCGATCAGGGCGTCCGCCTCGCGCCGCGAACAGACGCCGCTCTGGCCAAGCCATTTGTTGATGCGAACGGGCTCGTCGCCCGCATAGGTCTGCGTCCAGGCCATGGGTCCGTCCGGTGTCAAACCCGCTCTCTGGGGCCGCGGCGACGCGGGCGCAAGCGCCGGGCCGGGGCCGTCATCACAAAGCGGATCGAGATGACATTGAATATCGGGAAGTGCCCTGGACGCCTCCAGCTGTTGACCTGACCGGCCGGTGAATATAGGTTCGGGCTCTTCCACAATCGATCCGCAGCCAATCGCAGCACGCATCCAAGCGCGTGCGAGCGTTGAATCTGTATCGGCTCGTGTTCAGGCCCGACGTAATGGCTTGTCGAGCCAAAGTTGTTGAAACAGCAAAAGGTTATACATTGAATCCTCTCAGAACCCCTCAAAACAACACTCGCTCTCGCCACTCATACCAGCGCGCGCCGCTTCGCGCCCGCGTCGGCCTGGCCATGCGCCGCTCGATGAATTTCGGCGCCTTCGGCGACATCGAGCCCGCCATCCAGGCGCGCGGCCTGTCGCTCGCCCCCATGTCCACCGGCGACTCCAGCCTGACGGTCAGCGGCGTCACCGTGCTGGCCACGGCCCAGCCCGGCGACATCGAGAACGGGGCGCTGAAGGGGCTGGTGGTGCCGAGCGGTTCGACCGACGAGGAGGGGGTCGCGGCTCTCAAGGTCCTGATCGACGCCGCCCAGGCCAACGGCGTGCCGATCATCGCCTTCGGTGAGGGCGTGGTCCAGACCGCGCGGGCGGTGGGCGCGGATCCCGCCGACTATGTCGACGCCCCGGCCATCGTGGTGGAGGGCGACGCCATCACCCCTCTGGCCGACATGGCCCAGCTGGTCAGCGCCACCGGCCGGATCGGCTAGCCGCGGGTCCGGCGGAACAGCAGCATCAGATTGTTGGCCGGCATCCCGATCCGCCGGGTCAGCGCCAGGCCTTCAGCCTTCGCCGTCGCCGTCACCACGTCGCGGTCGCGCAGGCCCCAGGCCGGGTCCCGGGCCTTCAGGCTCTCATCAAAGGCCGCGTTTGACGGCGCCAGCGGGACCTCCGCCTCCAGATAGGGGCCGTACAGGACCAGCAGGCCTCCGACCGCCAGCCGGCTACCGGCCAGGGCCATCAGGCCTTCGGTCGCCGCCCAGGGGCAGATGTGGATCATGTTGATGCAGACCACGGCCTGCAGCGGGCCTTCGGGCCAGGAGGCCTGGTCCAGCACGTCCAGCGCCAGCGGCGGGCGAAGATTGGGCAGACCGGCCGCCGTCGCCCAGGCCGCGATGCTGGCCCGCGCCTCGGCGCTCGGGTCGCTGGGCGTCCAGTCGAGGCCGGGCAGGGCGGCGGCGAAGGCCGCGGCGTGCTGCCCCGTCCCGGCCGCGATCTCCAGCACCCGACCCCGGGCCGGCAGATGCGCCGTCAGAACCTCGAGGATCGCCCCCGTGTTCCGCGCCACGGCGGGAGAGGCGAGGGCGCCCTCGGGAGTCGCGGCGATCGGATCCATCGTCTGCATGAGCGCCCGGATACCCCGCCCCGGCCCGCGCCGCGACCGGAATTATGCAGGTTCGGCCGCGCGTCCCGCTCGCGAGAGGTTGAAACGTGCGTCGGTTGACGGGCCCTCCGCATCGATGCCATTCCGGTTGAAACAATGCGTGATAAGCCGCGCATGGGAGCGCCACGGCGGCGTCAGATCGCCGGGCAGACGTTCAGGAGAGTTCGTGTGACCGCATCCGCCATCCCGGGTCTGCACCCGGCACCGACCACGCACAGCAAGCTTGTCGCCTGGGTCGAGCAGATCGCCGCCCTGACGCAGCCCGCGCGGGTCCACTGGTGCGACGGCTCGGAGGTCGAGAAGCAGGCCATCATCGGCGACCTGATCGACAAGGGGACGCTGCGGGCGCTGGACCAGACGAAACGCCCGGGCTGCTACTACGCCGCCTCGGATCCCCGGGACGTCGCCCGCGTCGAGAGCCGCACCTTCATCTGCCCAAGCGACAAGGCCGACGCCGGCCCGACCAACAACTGGGCCGATCCGGTCGAGATGCGCGAGCGCCTGGATGGCCTGTTCGACGGCTGCATGGCGGGCCGGACGATGTATGTCGTGCCCTTCTCCATGGGCCCGCTGGGCTCAAAGATCAGCGCCCTCGGCGTCGAGATCACCGACAGCGGCTATGTCGCCGTCTCGATGGGCATCATGACCCGCATGGGCCAGCCGGTGCTGGACCTGATGGGCGAGGACGGCTTCTTCGTCCCGGCGGTCCACACCCTGGGCGCGCCGCTGGCGGAGGGCGAGGCCGATGTGGCCTGGCCCTGCAACGACGACAAATGGATCGTCCACTATCCCGAGACCCGCGAGATCTGGTCCTACGGCTCTGGCTATGGCGGCAACGCCCTGCTGGGCAAGAAATGCTACGCCCTGCGCATCGCCTCGATCATGGCCCGCGACGAGGGCTGGCTGGCCGAGCATATGCTGATCCTGAAGCTGACCGATCCCAAGGGCCGCGCCAAATACGTCGCCGCCGCCTTCCCCTCGGCCTGCGGCAAGACCAACCTGGCCATGCTTCAGCCGACCATCCCCGGCTGGACCGCCGAGACCATCGGCGACGACATCGCCTGGATGCGCTTCGGCGATGACGGCCGCCTCTACGCCGTGAACCCGGAAGCCGGCTTCTTCGGCGTCGCTCCGGGCACCAGCCGCAACACCAACGGCAACGCCCTGGCCACCATGGCCACCAACACCGTCTTCACCAACACCGCCCTGACCGCCGACGGCGACGTCTGGTGGGAAGGCCTGACGAAGACGCCGCCGGAGGGCCTGACCAACTGGAAGGGTCAGCCGCACGACCCGACCTCGGGCGAGCCGGCCGCCCATCCCAACGCCCGCTTCGCCTCGCCGGCCTCGCAATGCCCGACCATCGCCCCGGAATGGGAGGACCCGAAGGGCGTGCCCATCGACGCCATCCTGTTCGGCGGCCGCCGCGCCTCGGCCGTGCCGCTGGTGACCGAGGCCTTCGACTGGGAGCACGGTGTGTTCATGGGCTCCACGGTCGCCTCGGAAGGCACCGCCGCCGCCGAGAACGCCATCGGGACCCTGCGCCGCGATCCCTTCGCCATGCTGCCGTTCTGCGGCTACAATATGGGCGACTATTTCGCCCACTGGCTGTCGATGGCGGGCAAGACCGAGGCGGCGAAACTGCCGCGCCTGTACTTCGTCAACTGGTTCCGCAAGGACGAGGACGGCCGGTTCGTCTGGCCGGGCTTCGGCGACAACGCCCGCGTGCTCAAATGGATCGCTGAACGCCTCGACGGCGAGGCGGCGGCGGTCGACACGCCGGTCGGCCGCGTTCCGACGCGCGACGCCCTCGACCTGTCCGGCCTGAGCCTGTCGGACGCGGACCTGTCGACCCTGCTGGATGTCGACGCCGGGGTCTGGGCCGAGGAGGCGTCGCTGATTCCGGAGTTCTACGGACAGTTCGGCGACCGCCTGCCGCGGGCTCTGTGGGATCAGCACGCCGCCCTGACCGCCCGGATCGGGGCGACCCGGTCGGCGGCCATCGCCGCCGAGTAGCGATCGCGCCTTGCATTCCGGGCCCGGGCGGTCGATCTGATCGCCCGTGGCTTCTTCCCCTGATGTGATCGTCATCGGCGCCGGCGTTCTCGGCCTCTGCACGGCGGCCGAACTGGCCGGGCGCGGCCACGCCGTGACCGTGATCGATCCGGGCGTTCCGAACGCCTCCGCCATCGCCGCGGGCATGATCGCCCCGGCGCTGGAATCCCTTCTTGAGGACGTGTCGCCTGACCGGGCGGCCCTGCTGAAGCGGGCCCGCGACCGGTGGCCGGACTTCGCGGAGGCGCATGGGCTGCGTCTGCTGCGCGAAGGCGCCGACTGGCGCGGCGCCGGGGCGGGCGAGGCGCTGGAGCGGCTGCGCGCCCTGGCCTTCGACGGCCGCGCGGGCAAGGGCGGGCTGACGACCGCGGACGACTGGCGGATCGAGGTCGCGCCGGCCCTGAAGGCGCTGGCGCGAACGCCCGGCCTGACCCTGGTCCGCGGACAGGTGGCCCGTCTGTCCGGCGACGCCCGCCGCTGGCGGGTCGAAGCCGGGGACGGCCGCGTCTGGTTCAGCCCGACGGTCGTTCTGGCCACGGGCGCCGATCGGCCCATCGAAGGTTTGCCGCAGCCGGTCGTGGACGCCGTGGCCGCGATCATCCCGATCCGGGGCCAGCTGACCTTCGTCGCCACGCCGCCGCCGTCGCGCGTGGTCCGGGGGGACGGGGTCTATGCAGCGCCGTGCGAGGGCGGCGTCGTCATCGGCGCGACCATGGAGCCGGGGCGGCGGGACCTGACGCCCGACCCGGTCGAGGCTGAACGTCAGGTCGCGGCCGGTCTGGCCCTGCTGGGCGTCAAGGCCGAGGCGGGCCAGACGCGCGTCGGCATCCGCGGAGCCACCGGCGACGGCCTGCCCTTGGCCGGCGCCGCAGGCGAGCCCGGACTGCATCTGGCGCTCGCGCCCCGCCGCAACGGCTGGCTGCTCGGGCCGCTGGTGGCCGCCGTGGTGGCCGACGGGGTCGAGGGCCGCGGGCCCGTGGAGGACGCCGCGGCGCTCGCCCCGCTCAGGTTCGCCTGATCAATCGGCCGGCGGATTGAAGCGCAGGTTGATGTTCACCCGCGAGCCCTCCGGCGCGCCGTTGACGGTTCGCGGATTGACGCGGAAATGTCGTGACAGACCCTCGGCCGCCCGTCCGAAACCATAGCCCCCGGGGGTCTCGCGCGTGACATTGCAATCGGTCACGGCGCCATTGGGCAGCACCAGGCAGTTCAGCGAGGCCGATCCTGCGACGCCGCCGCTGATCGCCCGCGCCGGATAGGCCCGGGTCATCTGTTCGGCCGAGGGCTGCCGCGACCAGCTGGGATTGCCGATCACCGGCGGTGCGGGGGTCGCCGCCGGGGTCGGCGTCACCGGTCTGTCCGGCGCCGGGGTCGGGACCTCGGTGTCGAACGTCAGGATCGTGCTGTTCGTCGGCGCGGCGTCCGTGGGCACGGCCGCGATCGTGTCCGTCGGCGTGCGGGGGAGCGGCGTGTCGTTCAGCGGCGGATTGGGCGCCGGCGGCGTTTCCGAGGGAATGACCGGCTCCGGCGGCTTGGGCCGGTAGGTGAAGACTTCGATGATCGGCCCGTCCGGCTCGACCGCCGCGACCGGCATTTCGAACCGCTGGTAGTACATGGCCGCGCCCAGGCCGACGTGGCCCGCGACGACGATGCCGATGGCCACCCAGGTCGTCCGGGACCACGGAGGCGATCTGCGTTCATTGTAGTCGATCGGGCTCACCAGTCCGGGGCCGCCCGCTGTCTTGATCATCATGGCCGTCTCATCCCTGTCTATCGCCGTCCCCACAGCGTCTCCCGAAGACGAGTGAGCGCTGCCGTCACGGCAACTTTGGGGCGAGTTTCGCCTTGAAAGAGCCACTGTGCGGCGCGCCGGACGTTAAGAGTCTGTGGACGCGGCGTGCGGCGTTAGGGTTTGATTAACCACGACCCGCCAGCCTCGTGACTCATGAGCATCGGAGCGATTCCATCGGCGGGCGGCGTGGAGGCGGCGATCCGACGCGCCTCGCACGCGACGGGCGTGGATGCCGATTTCCTGGTGCGCACGGCGCGCCGCGAGAGCGCGATGAACCCCTCCGCCCGGGCCCCGACCTCCTCGGCGGCCGGCCTGTTCCAGTTCATCGAACAGACCTGGCTGGGCACGGTGAAGGCGCACGGCGCCAAGCATGGGTACGGCCAGTACGCCGATCTGATCTATCGGGGCGGCGACGGGCGCTGGCGGGTCGAGGGCTCGGCGCGCAACATCGTGCTGGACCTGCGGTTCGATCCGCAGGCCGCCTCGACCATGGCGGCCGAGCTGACGGCCTCGAACGCGGCCTATCTTCGCGGACGCTCGGGACGGGAGCCGGGCGCCGGCGATCTTTATGCGGCGCATTTCCTGGGGCCGGCGGGCGCGGCGCAGTTGATGGACGCCATGGACCGGCGTCCCGGCTCCAGCGCCGCGGCCCTGTTTCCTCAGGCGGCGGCGGCGAACCGGTCGATCTTCTATCGCGACGGCCGGCCGGCGACGGTGGCCGAGCTTCACGCCAATCTGCAGCGCAGCGCGGGCGACGGCGCGCCCGCCTCCGGCGCCGGTCAACCCTCGGCCCCGCCGGACCTGGATGCGCGCGACCGGATGCTGGCGGCGCGCCTCGACCGGTTGAAGCAGGACCAGAGCCTGCTGGCGCTGCTGATGGGTCAGGACGGCGAGAGCAAGAGCGGGTTCGCCGGCGCCTTCGGACCCGAGCCGGGCAAGGGTGTGTGACGCCGAATCCGGCCATGGTGAACCGCCCGTTAAGGATGACGGGTCGATGCTGACCGGCAAAGCCTGGACCCGCACATGACCGCCTACCGCGCCCGCCTGACAGAGATCGACATTCGCCGCCTGATCAAGGCGACGGATGCGGACGACCGCGCCGCGGCGGCGCACAAGCTGTGCCGCAGCATGGAAAAGGCCGAGCTTGGCGACGAGGACCGCGAGGCGGCGCAGAAAATTCTGAGGATGCTGGCCCAGGACGCCGCCGAACTGGTGCGCCGGGCCATGGCCGTGACGCTCAAGTCTTCGGACCTGATCCCGCGCGACGTGGCCCGCAAGCTGGCCGCCGATGTCGACAGCGTGGCCCTGCCGATGATCAATTTCTCGCCGGCCTTTTCGGACGAGGATCTGATCGAGATCGTCATGTCGGGCTCGCCCCTGCGGCAGGTCGCCGTGGCCGGGCGGCCGGGGGTGGGTCGCGACGTGACGACGGCCCTGGCCGAGGTCGGCTGCGAGCAGGCCGTGCGGACCCTCGCCGCCAACGACAACGCCGACATCGCCGAAGCCGCGCTGGGGCGCTGCATCGACCGCTTCGGGACCTCGCCCGAGATCATCGCCGCCCTGGCCTATCGTCAGGTCCTGCCCCTGTCGGTGACCGAGCGACTGGTCGAACTGGCGTCGGACGCGGTGCGCGAGCATCTGGTGACCCGCCATGCCGTGGCGCCCGAGACGGCCATCCGCCTGGCCGCCTTCGCCCGCGAGCGAGCCACGGTGGATCTGGTCGACCAAGCCTCGAACCAGTCCGACCTGGCGCAGTTCGTGGCCAAGCTGAATGCGCGGCGCGTGCTGACGGCCTCGCTGCTGCTGCGGGCGCTGGCCCGCGGGCAGATGGCGCTGTTCGAGCACGGGATCGCGGAGCTGGCGGGCACGCCGCACGCGCGCGCCTGGCTGATGATCCACGACGCCGGACAACTGGGGCTGAAGGCCATCTACGACCGCGCCGGCCTGCCGCCGCGCCTGTTTCACGCCTACCGCGCCGGGGTCGACACCTGGCGCACGCTGCAGGCGGAGGGCGCCGACACCTCGGGCGACGACTTCCGTCATCAGATGCTGGAGCGGTTCCTGACGCAACGCCCGAACGCGCCGCGCGAGGATCTGGCCTACCTGATGGAGCGGCTGGACCAGGCGCCGTCGCCGGTCCGGGCCTCGGCCAGCGTCGCCGCCTGACGGAAGGCGGCTGAACCCTTCGGCCGCGGCCGGTCCGTCAGCTGAGGTGGTCGGCGACCCGGGCTTCGAGGGTCTCGGCGAGGATCTTGCCGACGGGATGGTCGTCCGTCTTGATCTCGTCGCGCACCACGGCCCGGATGGCGTCGATGTGGGCGTCAAGCAGGACCATCGGGGCGGCCATCCGCTTGGCGGGATCGTCCATCATCTTGCACAGCGAACCGGCCAGACGCGTCACCAGCGGATATTGGTAGGTCGAACCCAGACCCTTCAGGTCATGGGCGCGGAAATAGAGGGCCTCGGCCGTCACAGCGTTATAGCCGAGGGCGCGAATCTCCGCCTGGGCATGGTCGAGCTTGACGATCTCGTCCTGAAGCCACTGGCCGAACTGGGACGACATTGCCTGCAGGGCCTGTTCGGCCTTGGCGATGGCTCCCGCATCGATACCGCCGAACCCGCCTCCCACCTTCAGGCGAAGGGTATTGGGCGGACGGATGACCTGGGCCGGGTTGCTCACGATTGTCTCCCTGGGATCGAGGAAGGGAGCTTGCCACTACGTCCTTAAAAAGCGGTGCATGGTCGTCACGAGGCGAATTGCTCCGCCAGAACCCGTTCCTCGAACGAGCGGCCCGCGTCGAACAGCATGGTCAGGGCGATATCGCGACGCTCGCGGACATCGACCTTAACGACCCGCCGGATCTCGAGGCTGTCGGCGGTGGCGCTGACGGGCCGCTTGTCGGGCTCCAGCACCTCGAAACAGACCCTGGACTGGTGCGGCAGCAGGGCGCCGCGCCAGCGGCGTGGACGGAAGGCGCTGATCGGCGTCAGTGCGAGAACCCGCGAGTTGAGCGGAATGATCGGGCCGTGCGCCGATAGATTATAGGCGGTCGAACCCGCGGCCGTGGCCAGCATACAGCCGTCGCAGGCCAGTTCCTCGAGTCGGACGCGGCCGTCGACGATGATGCGGAGCTTGGCGCTCTGGCGGGTCTGGCGCAGCAGGGACACCTCATTGATGGCCAGGCCGCTGTGCGCCTGTCCGGCCTCGGTCCAGGCGTCCATCTGCAGCGGATGAATGACGGCGCGTCCGGCGTGGGCCAACCGCTCAAGCAGGCCCTCTTCCTCGAAGTCGTTCATCAGGAACCCCACCGAGCCCCGGTTCATGCCGAAGACGGGCGTGCCGCGGGTCATGACGGTGTGCAGGGTCTCCAGCATGAAGCCGTCGCCCCCGAGCGCCACGATCACCTGGGCGTCGTCGGCGTCGGTCGCGCCATAGCGAGCGATCAGCCGCTCGCGCGCCGCCTGCGCCTCGGGGCGGTCAGAGGCGGCGAAGGCGATGCGGAGGGGGGGCGGCGCGGGCTCGGTCACGGCTGTACGCAAGCCGAGCCGGATGACGGAGTCAAACGGCGGCTTTCAGTTCGCCGTGATCGCCGCCCGTCAGGGCCTTGAACGCCCGGGCCGCCGAGCCCTGGGAAAGCGCGCCTCGCAGCCATACGGACTCGCCGCGGTCGCCCGGCAGCGAGTTGTTGAGCTTGCGGATTTCGACGAGCAGGGTCGGGAACACCGCCCGATCGATGCCGACGGCGGCGCAGGCATAGTAAAGCGCCTCGGGCGCCGGAGACGAGAGGGCCGCCCGGACCTGGCCGATGCCGAAGCCGCCGAGCGCCGCAAGGCCGTGGGCGAACAGGGCGAGACGTCGTTCACGGGCCGCGCGGATCAGCAGGCCGGCGCGCAACTGGCCGGCGGACTGAAGCTTGTCGACCAGACGGCGTTCCCGTTCGTCGCGTTCCGCCGGGTCTTCAGCCGCCGGCGGTTCCTCCACGCGGCTGAAGGCTCCGGCGACGGAGTCCTGGATCGAACTCGCCAGCGCCGTTTCGTCGACCGTGAACCGGGCGGCCAGCGCCTGACGCAGGGCGGTTCCGACCCACTGGTACAGCTGTTCGGCCAGGGCTTCCGTCAGCAGGGGATGCCGGGTGAGGGGCCCGCGGAGCGCGGCGATGCGGCGCGAATGCTCGACCAGCCGACGGACGCCTTCGACGCTGATTTCGGCGGTGCGGTTTGTGGTCAGGGCCATCAGCACCGCAGGTTCGCCGCGATCGATGACGGCGTCGGCGACGCGGCCGCTGATTCCGGGACGACGGGCGACGGCGATCTGGTGTTCCAGCGAGGCCTCGACCAGAACCCTCAGCAGGTCGTCATCCTGGAGGATGGGGCTGGACTCCAGCAGCGGCCGCGCGATTTCGATTTCATCCAGCGCCAGGACGTTGACCAGGGCGGCGGGCGCCCATTCGGCGTGGGCCAGTTTTTGCGACAACACCTTGCGGATATCGCGCTCGGCCTGACGCGCCAGGGTCAGGAAGATATCGGCCAGAACCGGCGAAACCGCTCCACTCGGCGGACAGGCGTCGCACAGGGCCATCACGCCGAGCAGCAGGCGTTGACGGGCGTCGACGCCCGGATCGCGGGCCAACGCCAGCAGATCACTCGGACGCGGCGGGGCCGGGCGGCTGGCGGGCACGAGCTGGACGAGATCCACAGGCGTCTCCGGAGCGCCGACGATGGGTCAGTGCTGGAAGGCTACGCCAAGGCGCACTAAGACGCGGTTAACGGAAGCTGAATCTTGACGTGACGCTTTCGCGGCGCGACCGTGCGCGGAAAGGTAGAACGAGGATCGCGATCATGGCTGACGGCGCGGCAGTGTCCCTGAAATCACGGGTGTCCGAGGCGGAGTGGGCGGCGCGCGTCGAACTGGCGGCCCTGTACCGGCTGGTGGCGCTGCACGGGTGGGACGACATGATCTTCACCCATATCTCGGCCCGCGTGCCCGGGCCGGAGCACCATTTTCTGATCAATCCGTACGGCTGGTATTTCGAGGAGATGACCGCCTCCTGCCTGGTCAAGGTCGATCTGGACGGCAACGTCGTGCAGGAGACGACCAGCTTCATCAATCCGGCCGGCTTCACTATCCATTCGGCCATCCACGGCGCGCGGGAAGACGCGCATTTCGTCATTCATCTGCATACGGTCGCCGGCGTCGGCGTGGCGGCGCAACAGGATGGATTGCTGCCGATCGGCCAGAACGCCTGCCTGCTGCAGCACCAGGTTGCGTACCATGGCTATGAAGGGCTGGCGCTCAACCATGACGAGCGCGCCCGCCTGGTCGCGGACCTCGGCGACAAGCCCCTGATGCTGCTCCGCAATCACGGCACACTGGCGGTCGGGGCGGCCGCCCCCCCCCCCGCGGCGGCCTGGGTCGGGATGTTCTTCCTCGAGCGGGCCTGCGCCCAGCAGGTCGCGGCGCTGTCGGTCGGACGCGATCATGTCCTCATCGCCCCCGACGCAGCCCAGGCCGAAACCCGGGAGCAGGGGCGCGGGATCGGCTTCATCTCCGCCCTCGCCTGGCCCGGGGCATTGCGCATGCTCGATCGCAAATCGCCCGGCTACGACGTGTGAAACCCGCGGCCGGGCTTCTGGCCGCCACGGCCCTGCTGGCAACGGCCTCGGCCGCGGACGCCGGTCCCTGGACCCAGCGGGCGGGGGAGGGCCAGGTTATCCTCAAATACGAGGACATGCGGGCGGTGCGCGGATTCGATCCGGACGGCGCGTTGGCCGACCTTCCAGCCGAGCGGCTCGACCGCACGCTGGGGGTGTTCGTCGAATACGGCCTGACCGACCGACTGACCCTGCAGTTCAAGGGGGACTGGCAGTCGGGCGAGGACGCCTTCGTCGACTATGAGGGCCGGGGGCCCGCCGAGATCGGCGTCACCTGGCAGGCCTGGCGCGACGACCGGACGGCCTTCAGCCTTTACGCCGGCTATGCCGATGGTGGCGAGGGCCGCAATGCGGGCTATGCCGCGCCCGGCCAGGGCGACAGCGACTGGGAGGTGCGGGCCGCCCTCGGCCGGGCGTTCGGCGGCTTTGGTCGATGGGGTTCGAGCGGCTCGTTTGTCGATCTTCAGGCGGCGCGGCGGATGCGTAGCGGCCTGCCGGACGAGACGCGCGTCGACGCCACGGCAGGACTTCACCTGGGCGATGACTGGATGGCTCTGGCCCAGGCCTATGGCGGCCAGGCGGACGACGACGGGCCGCGGTGGTTATCCGTCGAGGCGTCCGTGGTGCGAAGGTTCGGCGACTGGAGCCTGCAGGCGGGCTGGCGGCAGACTGTTTCGGGCCGCGAAACGCCGGAAAGCGGCGGCCCCGTTGTCGCTCTCTGGCGTCGTTTCTGACCGCGAAATCAAAGCACGATTTTCGCGACGGAAAGGGAAACAGTTTCCGTTACAAGGCAATTAGCTGCAACGACGGGCAGGCGGCTCGTCCGCTCCTCACTGACCAAAAAGAGTCTCAAGCGTGATCAAACGCCACTTCTTCCTCGTCGCCGCCGCTGTCGTGTTTGGCCTTATGATCCTGGCCGTTGTCCTGAGGATGGCCTTCGCCGGAGACGAAAAGGGCGGTGGGCCGGGCGGACCCGGCGGGCCCGGCGGCGGGCGTGGTCAGGCGGTTTCGGAAGCGGTCGCCTCTTCCCGGTCCTTCACCGACGAGATCCGGGTCCTGGGCGTCGCGCGCGGCCGGCGCTCGGTCAATATCACCTCGTCCACCAGCCAGCTCATCACCCGCGTGTTCTTCACCGACGGCCAGCGGGTCGCGGCGGGCACCCCCCTGGTTGAGCTTCAGGCGCGGGAAGAGGACGCCGGCGTCATTGAGGCCCGGGCCCAGGTCGCCCAGGCGCAGCGCCAGTACGACCGCTTCAAGACCCTGGCCGACCGCGGCATTGCGCCGCGCGTCAGCGCCGAGGACGCGGAAACCTCGCTGGCGACGGCGCGGGCGGCGCTTACAGCCGCCCAGGCCCGCCGCGGCGATCGTCTGATCCGCGCCCCGTTCGCCGGGGTTCTGGGACTCAGTTCGGTCACTGTCGGGACGCTGGTCAATCCCGGCGGCATCATCACCACCCTGGATGACATCGATGTGGTGCGGGTCGATTTCCCGGTGCCGGAACGCTACCTGGGCGTGCTGCGCGCCGGGACGCCGATCACGGCCAAGATCGACGCCTATGGCGACGAGACCTTCAACGGGCGCATCGCCCTGGTCGACACCCGCGTCAACGAACAGACCCGGGCGGTGACCGCCCGTGCCGAAATCCCGAATCCCGGCGCCCGCATCCGGCCGGGGATGGCCGTTCGCGTCGCCGTCCAGCAGGGCCAGAGAACCGCTCCGGCTGTGCCGGAGGCCGCGGTCCAGTATGAAGGCGACGGCGCCTTCGTCTATCGGATTGCGCGTGGGGAGGGCGGCGGCTCAACCGCCCAGCGGGTCGAAGTCGAGACGGGCTCCGTCGAGGGCGGATTCGTGGAAATCCTTTCGGGCCTGAACGTCGGCGACCGGGTGGTCGGGTCGGGTCTGAACCGGATCCAGCCCGGCGCGCCGGTCCGCGTGGCCGGCTCCGGGGGCGGGACAGGCGCCGCGCGCCCGGCCGGCGCCGCCGCCCGGGGCGCCGCCCAATGATGCTGTCCGATCTCGCCGTCCGCCGCCCGGTCTTCGCGGCGGTCGCGGCCATTGTCCTGTGCGTGATCGGGGCGGCCGCCTTCTTCTTCCTGCCCGTGCGCGAACTCCCCGACGTCGATCCGCCGATCGTCTCGGTCAGCACCAGCTACGCCGGGGCCTCGGCCGAGGTCATCGAAAGCCGGATCACCGAGCCGATCGAACAGCAGATCGCCGGCATCCAGGGCGTCGAGCGGATCAACTCCTCGAGCCGCGACGGCCGTTCGAACGTCTCGATCGAATTCTCGCTGGACCGCGACATCGACGACGCCGCCAATGACGTCCGCGATCGCGTGTCGCGCGTCGTCGGCCGCCTGCCCGACCAGGCCCAGCCGCCGGAGGTGTCCAAGGCGGACTCCGACAGCCAGCCGATCATGATCCTTTTCCTCCGGTCGACGACCATGAACCGGCTGGAACTGACCGACTACGCGGACCGCTATCTGATCGACACCCTGGCGACGGTGCCGGGCGTGGCCCAGGTGCAGATCTACGGCGAGCAGCGCTACGCCATGCGTATCTGGCTGGACGCAGCGGCTCTGGCCGCGCGAGGTCTCACCGTCAACGACGTCGAAACCGCCCTGACGGCGCAGAACGTCGAGCTTCCGGCCGGCCAGCTGGAGTCGGGGCAGAAGGACTATACCGTCCGGGTCGCCCGGACCTACGCCCGCGCCGAAGACTTCCGCCAACTGCCCATCGGCACGCGCGGCTCGGGAACCGCCGCCGTGACCCAGACGGGTGGGGCCACGGCGCTTCCCAGCGGCGCGGCGGGGGCCATTCAGGGCTCCACCGCCTACGTCACCCGCCTGGGCGACATCGCAAGGGTGGTTGAAGCGCCGGCCGAGGACCGCCGCCTGTTCCGCGGCAACGGCCTTGATCAGATCGGCCTGGCCGTGACCCGTCAGGCCCAGTCCAACGACCTGGCCATCTCGGAGGGCGTCGAGGCGATGCTGGAAGAGGTGCGGCCCAGCCTCCCCGAGGGCGCGGAGCTCGTCATCGGCTCGGACAACTCCGTGTTCACCTCGCACGCCATCGACGAGGTCTGGATCACCATCGGCATCTCTCTGGCCCTCGTGGCGCTGGTGAATTTCATCTTCCTGGGCAGTCTGCGGGCGGCCTTTATCCCGTCGATTGTGGCCCCGATCTGCCTGCTGTCCACCTTCATCATCCTGGCGCCGCTGGGCTTCTCGCTGAACCTGCTGACCCTGCTGGCCCTCGTGCTGGCCATCGGCCTGGTGGTCGATGACGCGATCGTCGTGACCGAGAACATCCAGCGTCGTCTCGATCACGGCGAGCCGCCGCTGGTGGCGGCCGAGCGCGGGGCGCGCCAGGTCTTCTTCGCCGTCGTGGCGACCACCGTGGTCCTGCTGGCGGTATTCGCGCCCCTGCTGTTCCTGCCCGGCTATGTCGGCCGGCTGTTCGTGGAGCTGGCGGCGGCGATCGCGGCGGCCGTGGCCTTCTCGGCCTTCCTGGCCCTGACCCTCTCGCCCATGCTGGCCTCGCGTATCCTGCGTCCGGCCACAACCGGCGGCTGGGTCGCCCGCAAGGTGGACCGGGGCATGGACGCCCTGCGCAACTCCTACCAGAACTCGCTGCAGGCCCTGCTCGGCAGGCGGATCGCGGTTGTCGGGGTGGCGGGGCTGATCCTGGCCGTCGCCGGCGGCGCGGCCTTCATGTTCTTCACCCTGCCGAACGAGCTCGTCCCCGCCGAGGACCGCGGTCGGGTCGGGATTCGGGTCCAGGGGCCCGAGGGCGCCGGCTTCGACTATACCCGCGACATCATGATGGGGATCGAGCCGATCCTGGCTGAGTACAAGGCCAACGGCGAGGCCAGCAGCTATCTGATCTCTGCGCCCGGCTTTGGCGGCGGAAGCTATAATTCCGGCAACGGCAGTCTCATCCTCAGCGACTGGTCCGAGCGCGACCGGTCCGCGGACGAGATCGCCCAGGAACTGAATGGCAAGTTGCGTGGCCAGACCAACGCCCAGGTCAACGCCTCGGTGCCCGGCGCCTTCCAGCGCGGCGGCAGCAACTCGAACTCGATCGAGATGGTCGTCACGGGGGCGGAGTATGAGGACATCTACAACTGGCTGCAGCCTGTGCTGGCCGCGTCGCTCGAGAACCCCGGCTTCTCCCGCCCGCGGCTGAATTACGAGCCGAATGCGCCGCGCCTGCTGGTCGACGTCGATCCCGAAAAGGCCGCGGCCCTGGGGGTTTCGGCCCAGGCGATCGGCCGGACGCTGGAGACGATGTTCGGGTCCCGCCGCGCCACCACCTATCTGCGCGGCGGCCAGGAATATGACGTCATCCTGCAGACCGAGCGGGCCGATCGTCGCAATGTGGCCGATCTCGAAGCCCTGTACGTCACGACCGGGTCCGGACAACTCGTTCCGCTGTCCGCCGTGGTCACCACCGAGACCTCGGGCGACACGCCGGACCGCCGCCGTCTCGATCGTCAGCGCGCCATCTCGATCTCCGCCGACCTCAACCCGGGCACGACCCTGGTCGACGCCACGGAGTTCATGACCCGCGTGTCGCGGGAACAGCCGCAGGGCGTGGTCAACACCCAGTGGGGCGGCGCGGCGCGTGACCAACAGGAAGCGGGCGGGGCCGTCGCGGCGGCCTTCGGCCTGGCGTTGTTGCTGGTCTTCCTGGTGCTGGCGGCCCAGTTCGAGAGCTGGATCACCCCGGCGGTCATCATGCTGACCGTGCCCCTGGCCGCGGCGGGCGGTCTGTTCGGCCTTGTCATGGCGGGGTCCAGCCTCAACATCTACAGCCAGATCGGGCTGATCATCCTGATCGGGGTGGCGGCCAAGAACGGCATTCTGATCGTGGAGTTCGCCAACCAGCTTCGCGACCAGGGCCGGTCGATCCAGGAGGCCATCATCGAGGCCTCGACCCTGCGTTTGCGGCCGATCATCATGACCTCGATCGCCACCGCCTTCGGGGCCCTGCCGCTGGTGTTGTGGCAGGGCGCGGGCGCGGGCAGCCGTCAGACCATCGGCGTGGTGATCTTCTCGGGCGCCATGTTCGCGACCGTGCTGACCCTGTTCGTGGTGCCGGTGATCTATGGCGTGCTGGCGCGCTTCACCAAGTCGCCCGAATATACGGCGCGCAAGATCGAGGAATGGGAGGCCCGGGAGGGCGCCGCCAACGACCCCCTGCCGGCGGCGGCGGAATAGGCTCAGGCCGGCGGCGTGTAGCCTGTCTCGACCTTGAGCCAGGCGATCACGTCGCGGCGGTCCGTCGGATCAGGAATTCCGGCGAAGCTCATCTTGGTGCCGCGCAGGAAGGTTCGGGGGTTCTCGAGCCATTGGTCCAGCTTCTCGCCGTCCCAGACGAAGCCCGCGGACTTCAGCGCCGCGGAGTAGTTGTATCCCGGCTGGGCGCCGGCGGTCCGGCCGAACACGCCGTACAGATTCGGGCCTGTCATGCCCGGGCCGCCCTCGGTGATGGTGTGACAGGACCGGCAGCGGGCGAAGACGCGCCGCCCGTTGTCGAGGTCGGCCTCGTTCCAGGGTGCGGGCAGGGCCGCGACCAGGGCCGCCTTGTCCGCGGTCGCCACGGTCGGGGAGGGCGCGGGCGCAGAGGCGCCGGGAGCGGCGGACTGAGGCGTCTCGGATTCGTTCGAACCAGGGCCGCAGCCGGTCAGGGCGCACAGAACCAGGGCGGCGAGCAGCGGGCGTGTCATGAGGATCTCCGGGGTATAGTCCGGTGATACTCCAACCGTGGCCGGCGGCAACGGGGTGCGGCGTCATG
Source organism: Brevundimonas sp. (assembly GCA_046292645.1). Classification (GTDB taxonomy): domain Bacteria; phylum Pseudomonadota; class Alphaproteobacteria; order Caulobacterales; family Caulobacteraceae; genus Brevundimonas. Next base: position 77,829 of record JBKBQO010000009.1, on the reverse strand, counting down.
TTAGGCTGGACGGCGGGCGGTGACCGCTGATAATGAGTGTCAATAGAGGGCGCCGGCGCGCCCTGACCGTCCGCGAGACTCATGACCGACACCCGCAAACTGAGCCAGGCCCGCAAGGGCGATCATGGCGTCATCGTCCAGGTTGGCGACGCGCTTCGGCAAGACGAGCATGCGCGGGAGTTGGAGCGTCGGCTGCTGGAACTGGGCTTCGTCGAGGGCGCCCGCATCGAGCTGCTGCATGAAGGACTCTTCGGTCGTGATCCCATCGCCATGCGGGTGGACGACGCCCGGGTCGCGCTGCGCCGACACGAGGCCGCGAGTTTGACGGTGCGGTTCGAAAGCGGCCGGGCCGCCTGATGGACATGGCGGTGCGGAGCGCGCGGGTCGCGCTCGTGGGCAATCCCAACAGCGGCAAGACGGCCCTGTTCAACGCCCTGACCGGCGCCCACCAGAAGGTCGCCAACTACGCGGGCGTCACGGTGGAGCGGAAGGAGGGCCTGGTCCGCGCGCCGGACGGGCGTGCGATGTTCGTGCTGGACCTGCCGGGCACCTATTCCCTGCGGGCCCGCAGCCCCGACGAGGAGGTCACGCGGGACGCGGTGCTGGGCCGTCTGGCCGGCGAGACGCCGCCGGATGTGATCGTGGCCGTGGCCGACGCCACCAATCTGCGACTGGTGCTGCGGCTGGTGCTGGAGCTGAAGGCCGTCGGCCGGCCGATGGTGCTGGCGCTGAACATGTATGACATCGCCCAGCGCCAGGGTCTTCGGATCGACCTGGAACGGCTGGCGGCGGAGACGGGGCTGACGATCGTTCCCACGACGGCGACGCGCAGGCGCGGGATCGAGGATCTGGTCGCCGCCGTTCGCGCCGCCGCCGACGCCGCCCCGGCAGCGCCGCAGAGCGACTGGACTGCGCCGGACGCCGCCGCCCTTCGCGCTGCGGCGCGCGAGGCCGAACGGATCATGAAGGCCTGCGTCCAGCCGCCGGAACGGCCCGACACCCTGACCGGCAAGATCGACGGCGTGCTGCTGCATCCGGTCGGGGGCCTGCTGATCCTGACGGCGATCATGTTCGTCATGTTCCAGGCGGTGTTCAGCTGGGCCGGTCCGTTCGCGGACGGTATCGAGGCCGCCCTGGCCGGGGTCGGCGCCCTGGTGGCCGGCGTGATGCCGGACGGCATCTGGCAGAGCCTGATCGTTGACGGCCTGATCTCGGGGGTCGGCAGCGTGCTGGTCTTCCTGCCGCAGATCCTGATCCTGTTCCTGTTCATCATCCTGCTGGAGGATTTCGGCTACATGGCCCGGGCCGCCTTCCTGCTGGACCGGATCATGGGCGTCTCGGGCCTGCACGGCCGGGCCTTCGTGCCCCTGCTGTCCAGCGTGGCCTGCGCCATCCCGGGCGTGATGGCGGCGCGGGTGATCGACAGCAAGCGCGATCGACTGACGACCATCATGGTCGCGCCCCTGATGACCTGTTCGGCGCGGATTCCGGTCTATACGCTGATCATCGCCGCCTTTATTCCGGACCAGACGGTCTGGGGCTTCGTCGGGCTGCAGGGTCTGGTGATGTTCGGGCTCTACGCCGCGGGAATCATCAGCGCCCTGGTCGTGTCCTTCGTCATCCGGAAGGTGTTCTGGCGCGGCGCCGTCGAGCCCTTCATGATGGAGCTGCCGGCCTACAAGACCCCCGACTTCAAGAGCGTGCTGCTGAACCTGTGGCTCCGCGCGCGCATCTTCCTGGAGCGGGCGGGGCGCATCATCCTGCCGCTGATGATCATCGTCTGGGCCCTGTCGACCTTCCCCTATCCGCCCGAGGGCGCGACCGAGCCGGCGATCGACTACAGCTTCGCCGGCATGATCGGCCACGGCCTGGAGCCGCTGTTCGCACCCATCGGCTTCAACTGGCAGATGGTCATCGCCCTGGTGCCCGGCATGGCGGCGCGCGAGGTGGCGGTGGCCGCCCTGGGCACGGTCTATGCGGTCGCCGACGCCGAGAGCGCCGGCAGTCTGCTGGGCGCGACCCTGGCGGCCCAGTGGTCGCTGGCCACCGGTCTGGCCTTCCTCGCCTGGTACGTCTTCGCGCCTCAGTGCGTGGCCACACTGGGCGTGGTCAAGCGCGAGCTGAACTCGTGGAAATGGATGTGGGTGATGGTCGTCTATATGTTCGCCCTGGCCTATCTGGCGGCCTTCATCGTCTATCGCGTGACGGTGGCCCTCGGCGGCGGCTGAGCGGGCCTCGCCCCACGCGCGACGGCGATTGACAAGGGTCGGACTTTGCGTCGAATTCCGCCGTTCTCTGGGGAAATGGAATGGCGTCGTCGCCGAACTCCGTCGTATCCGACCGTGGTCCCACCCCCGCCGGGGCGTCCCTGCGCCAGCCGGACAGTGCGGCCCGCCCGGCCGGGAGCACGGCCGGCGCGCTGGACGACTCCTTCTTCGACAGTCCCCGATCCCCGATCCGCCGCGCGGCCGCCGAGCCCGCCGCGCCGTATCGGCCGCGCATCAAGGCCCTGAAGGCCCAGGCGCAGCAGCGTCGGGACAATCTGCTGACCCTGGTTGACCGGCTGGCCGAGGGCGGGCGGCCCAGCCGACGGGATTCCCTGGATCTGGTCATGGCTCTGATCGAGGACGCCCACGCCACGGATCCCGTCCTGTTCGGACCGTCGGCGGCTGATCATTTCGCCCGGCTTCGCGAGGCGCGCGGCGGTCTCGACGTCTGAACGCAGGTGATGGTGCCGGCTGCAGGAATCGAACCCGCGACATCCAGTTTACAAAACTGGCGCTCTACCAACTGAGCTAAGCCGGCCGCCGCCTTGACGGGCGGCCCTTATGCTGGCGCATGGCGGAGGACGTCAAGACAGGGACGTCGAGCCGGGGGCACCATGCCGATCTCATTCGCCCATCTCGCGCCGGTGCTGCTGCTGGTTGCCTCGAACGTCTTCATGACCGTGGCCTGGTATGGCCATCTGAAATTCGGCAGCAAGCCGCTGCTGCTTGTGGTCATCGTCAGCTGGGGCATCGCCTTCTTCGAATACTGCCTGGCGGTGCCGGCCAACCGGATCGGCCACCAGGTCTATTCGGCGGCCGAGCTGAAGACGATGCAGGAGGTGATCACCCTGATCGTCTTCGCCATCTTCTCGGTCACCTTCCTCGGCGAGAAGCTGACGATGAACCATGCGGTCGGCTTCGCCCTGATCGTGGCGGGGGCCTGGTTGGTGTTTCGCGGGCCGCTCTAGGCGTCGGCCAGCAGGGCCAGAAGGGCGAAACTGGCCAGCCAGTGCTCGCCCATATAGTCGCCGGTGACGTGGGGCAGGGCGGCGTCGAGGTGATCCGTCGCGGTTCCCAGCGCGATTGCGCGACGCGGGTCGGCATGCGGTAGGCCGGAGGCGATCTCGCGCCAACACCAGGCCCGGCTGAGATTCAGGCCGTCGAGGTGGGCGATCTTGCCGTCGGACCGGTCGCTGACGCGGGGGGGCTGGAACAGGGCGGCGGGCTCTCTCTGCTCGAGCCGAGGCAGGAAGGCTGTGAACCAGTCGGCGAAGGCGTCCGGAGCCAGCACCCGACGCATCAGGCCCGCCTCCATCAAGGCTGGCGACAGGAATTCGTCCTGCGACGGCTCCCACGCCTGACAGTGGCGATCGCCCGAATGCCAGCGGACGGCGCGCGCCCGGCAGAGGGCGGCCAGGGCGGCGTCGCCGGCGGCATCGGCATAGTCGAGGGTCAGGCGCAGGGCGAAGGCGGTGTTGTAATGGGTCCCGACCCGGACCGGATAGTCGGCCAGCGGCAGGAAGTCGGTGAAGCGGCGGGCGAAGGCCCGGGCCAGCGGCCGCAGGGTCTCGCCGCGCCCGTCATCGTGCCGGTCCAGCTCGGCGGCCAGCATCAGCAGCCAGGCCCATCCGTAGGGGCGTTCGAAGCCCCGGCTGCCGGGCCGGGCCAGATAGGCGGTTTCGGCGGCCACGTTCTCCGCCGTGAACAGCTGGTCCGCCAGCGTCCGGATCGCGGCCGCCTCGGCCATGTCGGGGTGCAGCCGCAGCAGGGTGAAGAGGGTCCACCAGCCGTGCACGCAAGAGTGCCAGTCGAAACTGCCGAAGAAGATCGGGTGGAGGGCGCGCGGGCCCTGCACGTCGTCGGGCCCGGCGAGGACGTGGTCCATCTTGTTCGGATATTCGCGCGTCACATGGCCGAGGGCGGCGGCGGCGAAGCGGGAGGCCGTGGCGGCGTCGAGGGTCATGTCAGAACCGGAAGGCCAGGAAATACATCAGGGCGATGTTGATGATCAGGATCGCCATCGCGGTCGGTATCTGCACCCGGATGACGCCGTTGAACGGCGCCTCGCGGTCGGGCAGGTCCAGCAGGGCCGCCGGCACGACGTTGAAATTGGCCGCCATGGGCGTTGTCAAGGTGCCGCAGAAGCCGGCCAGCATGCCGATGGCGCAGACGATGGCCGGATTGCCGCCGAACTGCACCACGACGATCGGCAGGCCGACGGCCGCGGTCATGACCGGGAAGGCGGCGAAGGCGTTGCCCATGATGAAGGTGAACACCGCCATGCCGCCGCAATAGGCGATGACCGCCAGCAGCCGGTGGTCCAGCGGCAGATAGGCGGTGAACAGCTCGCCGATGCGGTCGCCGACGCCGGTGATGACGAAGACCGCGCCCAGCGAAGCCAGCATCTGGGGCAGGACCCCGGCCCAGCCGACGGCGTCCATCAGCCGTCGGCCCTCCTGCAGCGGGGCCAGCAGGGGCGGCCTGAGCCAGACCATGGCCAGGGTCAGGCCGGCGGCCACCCCGAGACCGAGCGCGATCAGGGTCGGCTGTTCGGGCCCGAACAGGGGGACGCCGAAGATCACCGTCTTGTCCAGCACCAGGGCGCCGAGCAGGGCGACGATGGGGATCAGCAGTGCCGGAACGAACAGCCAGTCGCCGCGCCGCTCGGCGCTGGCCTGCCGCTCTTCGGGTCCGGTGGTGACGGGTTTGCCCTGTCCCAGGAATTTGAACCCGGCGATGATCGCCAGCGCCACGACCAGGAAGCCGTTGGCGAGGTCCGACAGATATGAGCCGAACAGGAAGCTGACCGCCAGCAGGCCCCAGAAGACCGTGTTGCCGAGCCGCTTCGGATTGGCGGGATCGGTCAGGCTGAGCGCCGAGAAGGCGGCGAAGGTCAGCCCGGCGAAGATGTAGAGCCACTGCAGGGTGATCATCAGCCGGCCTCCGCCGCGGCGGTCTGGCGGGCGATGGACCGGTCCAGCATGACCAGCCGCGTTCCGTGGACCAGCAGGGCGGCGATGGCGGTGGGGATGGCCCAGACCGACAGCTGCAGAGGCTCGACCATGATGCCGTTGGCCTCGAGGAAGCCCTTGATCAGCAGGATGGAGGCGATGGCGATGAAGATGTCCTCGCCGAAGAAGAGGGCGATATTGTCGACGGCGGCGGCGTGGGCGCGGATGCGGTAGCGGACGGCGTCGGGCAGGGGGCCGAAGCGGGTCTCGGCCGCGGCCTCGGCCATGGGCGCGACCAGCGGCCGGACCATCTGCGGATGGCCGCCCAGCTTGGTCTGGCCGAGGGCGGCGCTGATCTGGCGCAGGACGAAATAGGCCAGCAGGATCCGGCCGGTCGTGGCCCCGCGCGCCTTGGAGATCAGGATTCGCGCCCGCTCCTGCAGGCCGTACCGTTCCAGCAGGCCGATGAGCGGCAGCACCAGCCAGATCACGCTGATGTAGCGGTAGTCGTTGAAGGCCTTGCCGAAGGCCGCGATCGTGTCCAGCGCCGCCCGGCCGAGGTCGGCGACCCCGACGCCCGGGGCGATGACGGCGGCGACGCCGGTGACGATCGCGGCGACCAGGATCACGGCCAGCGGGTTCAGCCGCGCCACGAAGCCGGCGACCAGCACCGCTATGCCCAGTAGAACCCACATACGCCCATCCCCCGTCCCTTTGGTGTGCGAGGCTAGTCCGTTCCGGGGGGCGGTGGGAAGTCGCCGCTGGCGGCCAGGCCATAGCCGCCGCCGCCCGGCGTCTCGATGACGAAGACGTCGCCCGGCGCCATGGCGACCTCGGCCGTGGAGCCGAGGATCTCGACGGCCCCGTCTGCGCGTTCGACGCGGTTGATCCCGACCGCCCCGTCCGCGCCGCCCGCCGCGCCGAAGGGCGGTGTGCGGCGGTGGTTGGACAGGATGGCGGCGGTCAGGGGCTCGAGGAAGCGGACACGCCGCACCGCGCCGCCGCCGCCCCGGTTCGCGCCGGCGCCGCCCGAGCCGCGTCGGATCGAGAACTCCTCCAGCAGCACCGGGAACCGCGTCTCCAGCACTTCCGGATCGGTCAGCCGGCTGTTGGTCATATGCGTCTGGACCGCTGAGGCGCCGTCGAAGCCGGGGCCCGCGCCGGAGCCGCCGGCGATGGTCTCGTAATACTGGCGCGCGTCGTCGCCGAAGGTGAAGTTGTTCATCGTGCCCTGGCTGGCCGCCAGCACGCCCAGGGCGCCGTAAAGGCAGTCGACCACGGCCTGGCTGGTCTCGACATTGCCGGCGACCACCGCCGCGGGGTAGCGCGGGTTCAGCATCGAGCCCTCGGGCACGATCAGCTTGATCGGCTTAAGACAGCCCTCGTTCAGCGGGATGGCGTCGTCGACCAGGGTGCGGAAGACGTAGAGGGTCGCCGCGCGCGTGATCGCAAGGGGCGCGTTGAAATTGTTCGGCCGCTGATCGCTGGTCCCGGTGAAGTCGACGACGGCGCTGCGGGCGTCGGGGTCGACGTCGATGCGGACTCGGATCACGGCGCCGTCGTCCATCTCCAGGGCGAAGACGCCGGGCTTCAGCGCCGCGATGGCGCGCCGGACGGCCTCTTCGGCATTGTCCTGGATGTGGGCCATATAGGCCGCCACCACCGGGCGGCCGAACTCGGCGATCATGCGGACCAGTTCGTCGCCGCCGCGTGCGCAGGAGGCGATCTGGGCCTTCAGGTCGGCGAGGTTCTGGTCGATGTTGCGGGACGGATACGGGCCGGAGGCGAACAGGTCGCGGGTCTCATCCTCGCGCAGTCGCCCCGCGTCGATCAGCAGGAAGTCGTCGATCAGCACCCCCTCCTGTTCGACCGTCGTCGAGGACGGGGGCATGGACCCCGGGGTGACGCCGCCGACATCGGCGTGGTGGCCGCGCGCGGCGACGAAGAAGGCGGGGGCCGGGTCCTCGTCGAGGAAGACCGGCATGATGACGGTGATGTCGGGCAGGTGGGTGCCGCCGTTGTAGGGGGCGTTCAGCATATAGACGTCGCCCCGCTGCATCCCCCGTCCGTCGGCGCCGTCGCCGCGGGAGCGGATGACGGTGCGGATGCTCTCGCCCATCGAACCGAGGTGGACCGGAATGTGCGGTGCATTGGCGATCAGGGCGCCCGCCGGGTCAAAGACGGCGCAGGAGAAGTCCAGCCGCTCCTTGATGTTGACCGACCAGGCCGTGGCGCGAAGGGCCTCGCCCATCTGCACGGCGCAGGCCATGAAGCGGCTGTTGAAGACCTCGAGCAGGATCGGGTCGGCGTCCGTGCCGACGGCGCGGCGCGGGGGCAGGGGGCGGGTGCGCTCCAGGATCAGGTTCAGGGCGGCGTCCGCCGTCGCGCGCCAGCCCGGCTCGACGACGGTGGTGCCGGTGTCCTCAAGGATGATCGCCGGCCCCTCCACCGCGGCGTCGGGCCCGAAGTCGGCGCGGCGATAGACGGGCGCATCGTGATCCTCGCCGGCCATCCGCACGGGCGCCCGGACGAGGATGGCGGGCGCTGCGTCGGCGCCGCCGCCGGACGGGGTCGAAGGGGCCTGGCCCGAGGGGGCGACGGCCTCGACCTCCAGCGTCTCGACGATCAGCGGCTTGTCCGAGGCGAAGAAGCCGAAGCGCTGACGGTGGAGCGTTTCGAAAGCGGCGCGCATGTCGGCGATCGGTCCGAAGGGGACGACCAGCGGGGTGTCCGAGCCCGCGAATTTGATCTCGGCCCGGCGCAGGGTCGCGAGGCCTTCGTCGGCGAAGCCCTGGGCGGTCAGGTCCTCGCGCGCCTGTCGCTCGAGCGCCGCGATGCGGACCGCCAGGGCCGGATCGGCGCCGGCTTCGAGCGAGGCCGCCGTCGTCGCCTGACGGATGGCCCGCACCTCGGCCAGGCCCATGCCCCAGGCCGAGAGGACGCCCGCGAACGGGTGAAGCATGACCCGCGTCATCCCGAGGGCGTCCGCCACCAGGCAGGCGTGCTGGCCGCCGGCGCCGCCGAAACAGTTCAGCACATAGCGGGTGACGTCATAGCCACGCTGGATCGAGACCGCTTTGATCGCCTCGGCCATGTTCTGCACCGCGATGGTGACGAAGCCCTCGGCCAGGTCCTCCGGCGTCGCGGTCCGGCCGGTCGCGCGGGTCACCTCGGCGGCCAGGGCCTCGAAGCCCTGTCGCACGGCGTCGGCGTCCAGCGGCTGGTCGCCGCGCCGCCCGAAGACGGCGGGGAAGTCGTCGGGGCGCAGCTTGCCCAGCAGGACGTTGCAGTCGGTGACCGTGAGCGGGCCGCCACGGCGGTAGGCCGCGGGGCCCGGCACGGCCCCCGCCGACTCCGGCCCGACCCTCAGCCGGGCCCCGTCGAACCGGCAGATCGAGCCGCCGCCCGCCGCCACGGTGTGGATGGCCAGCATCGGGGCCCGCAGCCGCACCCCGGCGACAACGGCGTCGGACGTCCGCTCATAGTCGCCGGCGAAATGGGAGACGTCGGTCGAGGTCCCGCCCATGTCGAAACCAATGACCCGGTCGAAGCCGGCGGCCCGGGCGGTCTCGGCCATGCCGACGACCCCGCCCGCCGGCCCGGACAGGATGGCGTCCTTGCCGCGGAAGGCGCCGGCCGATGTCAGTCCGCCGCTGGACTGCATGAACAGCAGGGGCGTCCCCGGGCCCAGGTCGGCGCCGACCCGGTCGACATAGGCGCGCAGGATCGGCGACAGATAAGCGTCCGCCACCGTGGTGTCGCCGCGCCCGATGATCCGGATCAGGGCGCCGACCTCGTGGCTGACAGAAATCTGCTCGAGGCCGATCTCGCGGGCGATGTCGGACAGACGGCGTTCGTGGTCGGTGAAGCGCCAGCCGTGGACCAGCACGATCGCCACGGCGCGGAAGCCCGCCGCCCGCGCGGCGCCCAGATCGGCCCGGGCCCGGGCTTCGTCGAGCGGTCGATCCATCCCGCCGTCGGCGCGGACACGCTCGTCGATCTCGATCACCCGGTCGTAGAGCTGGTCGTTCAGGACGATGTGGCGGGCGAACAGCTCGGGCCGGCTCTGCCAGCCGATCCTGAGGGCGTCGCCGAAGCCGCGGGTGATGGCCAGGACCACCGGCTCGCCCTTGCGCTCCAGCAGGGCGTTGGTGGCCACGGTGGTGCCCATGCGGATGGCGGCCACGCGGCCCTCGGGCAGAGGCCCGGGGTCGGCGCCGAGGATCCGACGCACCCCCTCGACGGCGGCGTCGGCGTACTGGTCCGGATTGTCGGACAGCAGTTTGCGGGTCTCCAGCCGGCCGTCCGGCGCGCGGGCGACGATGTCGGTGAAGGTGCCGCCCCGGTCGATCCAGAACCGCCAGCCGTCGGTCGCGGGCCGGGTCATGGCGTCGCTCCGGCGGGACGGCCCCCGGCGGGGAGTGTGCAAAGTTCAGATGTTTGGCCGGTGGCGGAGAGGGTGGGATTCGAACCCACGGTGCCCGCAAAGGCACGCCGCATTTCGAGTGCGGTACATTCGACCACTCTGCCACCTCTCCGCGGGGCCGATAGACGCTTGGTCGAGCGAGCGGCCTCTCTAATGGGGGACGGCCCGCGCCGCAAGCGGAGGATGGGAGAATTCACGTCAGCGCTGCGCGGGCAGGGGCAGGCCAAGGGCCTCGCCGGTGGAGAGATCGCCGCCGATGACGCGGAACAGCTCGGCCGGCCGGCCGCCGGTGGCCGCGGACAGGCGGCCGGTGGGCTGGACCAGGCCGGTGCGCTCGACGCCGCGGCGGAAATTCTGCTTGTGCAGGGACAGGCCCGCAACGGCCTCGGCGGCGGTCTGGAGTTCGGACAGGGTGAAGGTCGGCGGCATCAGGTCGAAGAGCACGGGGCGGTATTTGAGCTTGCTGCGCAGCCGGCCGAGGCCGGTGGCGAGGATGCGGCGGTGGTCGGAGGCCATGGGACGGCCCGGGGCGTCGGCGGGGACCGGGCGCTCCTGGTCGCGGGCGGCCTCGGCGACCAGGCCGGCCTCGTAGAGGAGTTCGTAGCGGTCGAGGACCTGGCCCTCGTTCCAGCGCTGGGCGGGGGCGGCGGCGAACAGGGTCTCGACGCGGGCGAGACGACGGGGGTCGCCGGCGGCCCAGGCGTTCAGCCCGTCGACGAGGGGGGCGAGGCAGGCGGGGGCGCCCTCGCGGCGGTCCTCCCACGGGAAGATTTCGAGCACCGGCGTCCAGCGGGCCTCGGCCTGGGGCGCCTCGGCGGCGTCGGCGGTCAGGGCCAGGTAGCCGACCGAGACCTCGCGCTGACGTTCCGGGCCGGGGGTGGCGCGGGGACTGGCCCGGCCCAGGTCGCCGAAGGTGTAGAGCTGTTCGACGAAACCGAGGCGGAAGCCGGTCTGGGCGGTGACGAAGTCGCGCAGGGCGCGCTCGAAGGTGCGGTCGCGGGCCGGGTCGAAGGGGCCGAAGGGCAGGGCGGCCTCGCCGTCCTCGCCGGTGGTGGTCAGGACGCAGGCCTTGCGGTCGCGCAGGGCGATGACCACCGCTGAAAGGCCGATCCGGACGCCCTGTTCAGCCGCAGGCGCCATCGCCTACTCCGTGTGCCAGGCGTCGGCGGCGGGCGTCAGGCCGACGGCTTCGGCCAGGACCCGGTAGCGTTCGAGGTAACGCTGCTGGGCCACGGGGGCGGGCAGGGGGTCGATGACGAGGTCGTAGCCCGCGGGCGGGCGGCCGAAGAGGGCCAGGCCTTCCTTCTTGCTGAAGCCGGCCAACTGGGTGGCTTCGAAGAAGGCGCAGGCGACGTCGGCCTTCTTGATCAGGGTCTTGATCTCGCCCGGGTTCTTCGGCGGCAGGCCGAAGCGCAGGTGGATGGCGCCTTCCAGCCGGGCCTCGAAGGCCTTGTAGTTGACGCCGAGCGCGGCCTTGAAGGGCGAGATCATGTCGCCGATGACGTATTCGGAGGCGTCGTGCAGCAGGGCGGCGAGACGCCATTTCGGCTCGAGGCCCGGCTGGATGTGGGCGGCGATCTCCTCGACGACGCAGGAGTGCTGGGCGACCGAGAAGGCGTGTTCGCCGACGGTCTGACCGTTCCAGCGGGCGACGCGGGCGAGGCCGTGGGCGATGTCCTCGATCTCGATGTCGAAGGGCGAAGGGTCGAGCAGGTCGAGGCGGCGGCCGGACAGCATGCGCTGCCAGGCGCGGGGCTGTTTCGCGGAGGATCGGGGCGTGGCGGCCAAGGCGGTTTCCTGCTTGTGGGCAGGGTTGGTGACGCATCGGGACGCCGCGATCAAGGCCCGGCCGCGCGGTTAATCCCCGGCGTTGAGGGCGACGAGGTCCTTGGCGTCCTCCAGCGCGCGCTCGCGGTTGCGGTCGCGGGAGCGCACCGTGGCGATGACCAGGGGCCCGCCGACCGGGCCGCGGGCCTCGTAGCCGACCAGTCTCCAGCCGGCGTCAGAGGGCCGGTTGTCGGTCAGGATCCAGCTGGCGCGGGTGGCCTCGCCGGCGGCGCGGGCGCGGATTTCGGCGGCGTCGTCGCGGGCGTTGATGCTGACGTCGTCGCCGCCCTCGCCTGATCCGGAGACCTGGGCGGAGCCTTCGCTGTCGTCGGCGTCGATGTGGAAACCGCCGATGCGGACGCTGGCCTTGTCGCCGCGCGTCTCGATATTGATGCCCGGCAGGCGCACGGTGGCGTCTTCGCCCTCGGCGTCGATGGCCACGCCCGGCGCGCGGACCGAGGCGCGATCGCCCGTCGCCGCCGGGCCGGCGTCGGGGGCCGGGGCGGCGTCGGCTTCGGGGACGTCGCCGGCGGCGAGGGCCGCGACGGCCCGGGGCAGGCCGCCTGACAGGCGGCGTTCAAAGGCCAGAAGCACCTCGGCCGGGGTCTCGCCGTCAAGAGGGACGAGATGCAGGCTGACCTCGGCGCCGCGCGGACCGACATAGGTGCAGATGGTGCCGCCGGCCGAGGCCGAGCCCTTGCGGGTCAGGGAGCCCATGGTTTGGGGGCACTGCAACGTCTCGACCACCTTGAGCACGCCCTTGGCGTCAGCGTCCCCCGTACTGCTGGAAGAGATCCGCACGCCCTCGCCGCAGGCCGCGAGCGCCGCGGCGGCGCAGAGGGCGGGGAGCAGGAAGGGGCGGAAGGTCATCGACGAAAGGGTCCTGGTACGGGCGTATCCTGCGCGCACGCGATTCATTTGCCAGTGAAATCGCCGTAAGGCGGGTGTCCAAACCTGATCGTTCGTGTGTTCAACCGCCCGGCCGCCCGCCCTCGCGCCGGCCGAGGAAGGCGAGGCGTTCGAACAGATGGACGTCCTGCTCGTTCTTCAGCAGGGCCCCGTGCAGCGGGGGAATGAGCCGGTTGGGCGACTTTTCGCGCAGGGTCTCGGGATCGACGTCGTCGACCAGCAGCAGTTTGAGCCAGTCCAGCAGTTCGGAGGTCGAGGGCTTCTTCTTCAGGCCCGGCGTCTCGCGGATCTCGTAGAAGGTCTTGAGCGCCTCGGAGACCAGTCGCGGCTTGATGCCGGGGAAGTGGACATCGACGATCGCCTTCATGGTCTGGTCGTCGGGGAAGCGGATGTAGTGGAAGAAGCAGCGGCGCAGGAAGGCGTCGGGCAGCTCCTTCTCGTTGTTGGAGGTGATGATGACGATCGGCCGGACCTCGGCGCGGATGGTCTCGTCCGTCTCCTGGACATAGAACTCCATGCGGTCGAGTTCCTGCAGCAGGTCGTTGGGGAATTCGATGTCGGCCTTGTCGATCTCGTCGATCAGCAGGACGGGGCGGTTGGGGGCCGTGAAGGCCTCCCACAGCTTGCCGGGCCGCAGATAGTTGCGCACGTCGTGCACGCGGGCCTCGCCCAGCTGGCTGTCGCGCAGGCGCGAGACGGCGTCGTATTCATATAGGCCGTTGTGCGCCTTGGTGGTCGATTTGACGTGCCAGGTGATCAGCGGCGCCTTCATCGCCTTGGCGACCTCCCAGGCGAGGACGGTCTTGCCGGTGCCGGGCTCGCCCTTGATCAGCAGGGGCCGTTCCAGCGCGACCGCCGCATTGACCGCGATCCTGAGGTCGTCGGTGGCGATATAGTCGGCGGTGCCTTCGAAGCGGTCGGTCGTGCGGGACATGGCGGTTCCGGATTGGGGTCGGGTTCGGGTTAGCGAAGGTGAGGCGGGTTAACAACGATCATGTGATGCAGGGTCGGCTCTCCCTCCCCCGACGGGGGAGGGTGGTTGAGCCGAAGGCGAAGCCGGGTGGGGAGGGCTCGGCGCGGGGAGCGCCGGTGGATGGGGCGCTGAACCGCCCCCGCCCGGTCGCTTCGCGACCACCCTCCCCCGGAGGGGGAGGGAGAAGGCTTTGGCGCATGACTCATCGCCGCTTCGGCTGAAGCGGTCGGGGAGGGGGCGGAGCGGCCGGGGCCTCGCCCGGTGCTTGAATGTTTTACCGTTTCGACGAAGCAGGCCGCTCCGCGCGATCGTTTTCCACGCGCCCTCCGGCTGGCGGCCCTTGCTTCGGGCCTTGCCGGATCACCGCCCTCGCCCTTGCGGACGACGACGCGCGGCGGACATGGCGTCTGGCGCCGGCGGTCCGCTCGGGAAGCGCGCGGCGAGCAGGCGAGGGCCATCCATCGACCTTCGCAAGGACCCCCGGACTACCCTTCGCCCGGGCTTCTTCGCTCGACCACAGCCCGCCGACATCGGGGCGCTGGATCCGACGCCCTCCCCACCGACGGGATGGGGGAATTATGGGGCCGTTCCCAAGGCGACTATGAATATAGTTTGTTAAATCGTCAGGTCGTTGATCAGGAACGGGAATTTTCCGCCAACCCGACTATAGATTCGCCAAAAGCCAGCACAGCGTCATGGTCCTGGCGGGTCTCAGGGGGGGCGGCGCCGGTCACGGGAACGGCGGGCTCCGCCGCGCCTGACGCCGACGGATCGCACCAGACATAGCCCTCGAGCACATAATCGCCGATGATGCCGTTCATGCGGCTGTAGTCCGTCCCCACGTGCTGTCGCGCGGTGTGGATCTGCTTCCGAAGAATGGCGCCGTTGCAGACCTCTTCGGCGCGCCGGTTCCAGTAGACGTAGGCGATCTGCGGGTCGTCTGTGTAGGACGGCAGGGTCACCCGGATCGAGCGGCCCCCCTCGATCGCTGTGTCCGTGTAGCCGTACAGGCTACCAGGGCCGACCGGCCCGTAGGCGGGCGTGCCGAAGCAGCCGCCCACCGACAGACCCGCCAGCCCGAGGACCGCGACGGCGGCGACCCTGCCGCGAAGGTTCACTGCCCGCCGCCCTGGGCCTGGGCGCGCGCCTGGTGGGCCTGGGCCACCGCCACCGCATTGCCGAAGGTGGCGAAACTCATGACGTCCGACGGCGACGAGACGTAGGAGCCGGCCACGACGCCCGAGCCGAGCCGCCGCACGGTGCGGCCGTCGGCCAGGGTCTCGACGATTTCGTCCTGGCCGACCAGGCTGGGCACCGCCGTCCGGTTCATGTCGAGGACGGTGTAGCGGGCGATGAAGGCGTGCGCGGCCTCCAGTTCGGCCCGCAGCAGGGCGCCGTTGTCGCGGCTCCACTCGCGGGTCAGGAAGATCGAGATCTCGGCCTTGGTCAGCCGGTCATCCCGGGCCTCGTCCAGTTCGCGGGTCATGGCCTTGAAGGCGTCCGTGCCCTCGGCCGGCAGGGCGCCGGCCTCGTCGCGGGCGCTGTCCTCGATCGAGGCGATCAGGCGTTGCTGCAGTTCCGGGGTGAGGACCGGCACCGGCAACTGACGCGAGTAGTAAGTGAAGGTGTTGCGGTACAGCGGTCCGCTCAGCTCGCTCTTGGGCGGCGCGCTTTCGAAAGTGTAGGGCGTGACATAGGGCACGGCGGGGTTGGTGTAGCTCAGGTTGAAGACGACCTGCAGGGTCGTGGCGTCTTCGGAAAGCAGATAGGTGCTCGTGATCTCGACATTGTCGTTCACGATGAGCGGGGCGGTCCGGCGCTGCGTCAGCTTGACCTCGGACACCGCCACGCCGCCCTCCGCCGCCGAGGCGGCCTGGCGACGGAAATGTTCGACCAGCGAGGCGTTGAGCGCGTCGACCGGCATCACCTCGGCGACCGCGTCGGCGGCCGCGACCGCGCGGCGCGACGGACCGGCGTTCATCATGGCGTCGAAGGCCGCGGAGACCAGTACGCCCAGCAATCCCTGGGAGGCGCCGGCCGCGGAACTGTCCTGGGCCAGCCAGGCCTTGGTCACGCCGTGGTTGTTCTCGAACACGGTGACCGGGGTCGGCCCGAGGGTCTCGATATGGGTCGCGTTCAGCGGCCGGGCGTTGGGGACCAGCGGCGCCGTGGCGCAGGCAGCCAGAGACAGCGCGGCAAGCGCGCAGAATATGATACGCATAGGTAGTCCCCCAACCCCTGTCCGGATGGACAGGCCATGGCCCAGCTTAATCGCGGGACCCCGGCGGGTGTCAACGGCTGGATTCACCCTTTAGTCGTAGGACTGTTGATACCTGCCGTCGTGCGCCAAGTTGCCGAATTTGGTCGTATTGGCGTCGAAGCTGAGCTTGATGATGCCGATCGGACCGTGGCGCTGTTTGCCGATGACGACCTCGGCCTGGTGCTCCAGCCGGTCCATGTCCTCCTGCCACTGCAGGTGTTCGGGCGAGCCCTCGCGCGGCTCGGCGCGGCCGAGGTAGTAGCTTTCGCGATAGACGAACATGACGCAGTCGGCGTCCTGCTCGATCGAGCCGGATTCGCGCAGGTCGGACAGTTGCGGCCGCTTGTCCTCGCGCTGCTCGACCTGACGCGACAGCTGCGACAGGGCGATGATGGGAACGCTGAGCTCCTTGGCCAGGGCCTTGAGGGCGCCGGTGATCTCGGACACCTCCTGCACCCGGTTCTTCTGGCTGTTCTCGCCGGTGGTGATCAGCTGCAGATAGTCGACGATAATCAGGTCGAGGCCGTGCTCCTGGCGCTTCAGACGGCGGGCGCGGGCGGCCAGCTTGGAGATCGAAAGGCCGCCGGTGGCGTCGATGTAGAGGGGGCTTTCGCCGATCTCGACCGCGGCCTCGCGGATCTTGCCGAAATCGGCGGCGTCGATCTCGCCCTTGCGCAGCTTGTCCGAGGACACGCCCGAGGCGTCGGCCAGGATCCGCATGGCGAGCTGTTCGGCGCTCATTTCAAGCGAATAGAAGGCGACCACGCCGCCGTTGACGGTCTTGCGGCCCTCGGGCGTCGGCTCCCAGCGGTAGTTGCGGGCGACATTGAAGGCGATGTTGGTGGCCAGGGCCGTCTTGCCCATCGACGGGCGGCCGGCGAGGATCAGCAGGTCGGACGGGTGCAGGCCGCCCAGCTTGGCGTCGAGGTCATCGAGGTGAGTCGCCAGACCGGCCAGCTTTCCGTCGCGTTGGTAGGCCTCGGCCGCCATCTGAACCGCGCCGGACAAGGCGCTGGAGAAGCTGACGAAACCGGATGAGGGCTTGCCCGTCTCGGCGAGGGTGTAGAGCTGCTGTTCCGCCTGTTCGATCTGGTCGATGGCGGCGGTTTCGGGCTGGGGCGCCTCGCGCACGATCTCGCCGCCGATGCGGATCAGGTCGCGCCGCAGGGCCAGGTCGTAGACCACGCGGGCGTAGTCGGGGGCGTTGGCGGCGGGCGGGGCCCGGTCGACGAGATCGGCGAGGTAGCGCAGGCCGCCGAACTCCTGGAAGGCGGGGTCCAGCTTGAACCGCTCCATCAGAATGGTCGGCTCGGCCAGCATGCCCTGGCGGATGTGATCCTCGATCGCGTCATAGAGGCGCTGGTGGAAGGGCTCGTGGAAATGCGCGCCGCGCAGCCGGTCGCTGAGCCGCTCGAACACGGCGTTGTCGAACATCAGCGACCCGAGGAGGGCCTGTTCGGCCTCCAGATTGTGCGGCATCGAGGAGATCGGGCCGGTGTCGGAGGCGCCGGGGAAGGCGAGCGGTGCGAAGGCGTTCATGGCAGGCATGTCATACCCATGCCTGCGGGGTGCGACAGGTTTGGACGTAGCCTTCGTCGGGGACAGATTGGGCCCGCTGTGGACGACGGGGAATTCCGTAGCCGGAACAGTTAAGCCCGGGGACGGCGGCCGTCAGGCGGGGCAGGGATAGCGGCTGGCCATCCAGGCGCGGATGCCGTCGGTGACCGACATCCGCTGCCGGCGCGCCTGCGGAATGCCGTTGAGGAAGGCCAACAGCTGCTGCGGATTCAGGCTTATGCGTTCGGGCGGGCAGGCGGGGGGCGTACGGCCCGCGGCGCGAGCGGACCGGATCTCGCCGCGGATGGTGCGGAAGGCCCCTTCGGCCTCGCCCTTGAGCCGATGGGCGCTGGGCCGCAGGGCCGAGGTCGCGTTCATCGGCAACCGGTTGGCGTCCGAGACGAAGGCATCAAGGGTCCGGGACGCCTGTGCGTCCACGACGCCCGGCGCGAGCAGGACGGCCAGCGCAAACAGCACGGATGCCAAATGTTTCATCGCTCTCTCCCCGACCGTTCCCGCACGGCGTCGGCGCAGATAAGGCACAAGCTTTGCGGGCAAAAAAAGGGCGGCGCCGGATCGCTCCGGCGCCGCCCGCTTTATTCAGCCGAAGATCGGGTTCAGGCTTCCGAACCGAGACCGTCCTGCTGGCCGGCGCCGCCGGCGACCATGTCCCGGGACTGTTCGAGGGCCGCTTCACGGTCCTCGTCATAGGCGGCCTTGATCACGTCCTCGCCCTTGGCCTGGCGCTCGGCTTCGTCGGCCGAACGGGCGATGTTGATCTTGACGGTGGCCGAGACCTCGGCGTGCAGGCGAACCAGCACTTCGTGGACGCCCAGGGTCTTGATCGGGGTGTTGAGCACGATCTGGCTGCGCTCGACCTTGCCGCCTTCGGCCACAACGGCCTCGACGATGTCGCGCGCGGCGACCGAACCGTACAGCTGACCCGTCTCACCGGCTTGCCGGATCATGACATAGGTCTGGCCGTCGATCTTGGAGCCGATCGTGCCGGCGTCGGCCTTGTTCTTCTCGTTGCGGGCCTCGATGGCGGCGCGGTCGAGTTCGAAGGCCTTCAGGTTCGCCGACGTGGCCCGACGGGCCTTGTCGCGCGGCAGAAGGAAGTTACGGGCGAAGCCGTCCTTGACGGACACGACGTCGCCGATGGCGCCGAGATTATCGACGCGCTCAAGCAGAACGACCTTCATCTTATTTCACCACGTAAGGCAGGAGGGCCAGATAACGGGCGCGCTTGATGGCCTTGGCCAGTTCGCGTTGCTTGATCTGGGAAACGGCGGTGATGCGCGAGGGGACGATCTTGCCGCGCTCGCTGATGTAGCGTTGCAGCAGTTTGACGTCCTTGTAGTCGATCTTCGGCGCGCCTTCACCCGTGAACGGGCAAACCTTGCGGCGACGATAGAAGGGACGGCGTCCGGCGGCGCCGGAGCCGGCCGGCGCGCCCGGCGACGGAGCGGTGGTGTCGGTCATGTTCCGGTTTCCTTAAACGGTGGCTTCGGCGGCGTCGTCGCGGGGCGTGCGCTCACGCTCACGTTCGCGCTCGCGTTCGCGGCGGGCCAGCAGGGGCGACAGCTCCAGGTCGAGTTCCTCGACGCGGACGGTCAGCCAGCGAAGCACGTCCTCGTTGATCGACAGCTGACGTTCCACTTCGGCCATGGCGGCGGGCGGGCAGTCGACGGCGAGCAGCGAATAGTGCGCCTTGCGGTTCTTCTTGACCCGATAGGTCAGGTTGCGCAGACCCCAGTACTCGATCTTGGCGACGGTGCCGCCGCCTTGGGTGATCAGGTCCTTGATGGTGTCGTTCAGCGCTTCGGCCTGTTGCGCGCTGATGTCCTGGCGCGACATGACCGTGTGCTCGTAAAGAGCCATGCGGTAACTCCCTTGTAGGGCTTCGGCGCGAGGGGACCGGGTAAGTCCTCTCCCACGATGGATCCCGGGGCGGCGGCCGGGATGACTTCCCGAACCCTTTGGAGTTCCGCGACCGGGACCGAAGTCCTGGAAAGGCGGGGCGTATAGGGGAAAAGGATGCGCGGGTCCAGCCCGCCCGGACGGGGCGGGCGATCGGCTATTCCGGCCGCACCACCATACAGGTGACCCGGCGCTCGGCCAGGGCGGCGCAGGCCGACTGGGCGCCCTGTTCGGTCAGGCCGGTGAAGCGCGAGCGGTACCAGCCGCCGGCGTTCTGGACGTTGCGTTCGGCCGCCGTGAACTGGGCGCGGAAACGGCGGTGGACCTCGGTCAGCCAGTCGCGGGCCACGGTCTCGTCGCGGAAGGCGCCGACCTGGACGGACCAGCGGCCGGCGGGAGCGCGGGCGGGTTCGCGCGATGCGGGCGGACGGGCCGCGGGGGGCCGGGGGCGGGCCGGGGCCGCGGCGGGAGCGCCGCCGTTCAGAATGGCGGTGACGTCGGCCGGGCGATCGACCAGGGCGGCCCGCTCGGACGGGGCCGGCGTGACCCGCGTCGGGGCGGGAGGCTGGGCGGGGAGGGAGGCGTAGGCGATCCCGGTCGAGGGCGGAGCGCTGGAGCCGAAGCCGGTCTCGGCGGCGTCCTCGTCGGCGACCGAGGCGTATTCGATCGGGCCGGTGTTGTCGGCGCCGAGGCCGAAGCCGCGGGCCTCGAAATAGGTCTGGGCCACCTGGATGACCTCGCCGCGGGCGCGGGCGCGCTCGACCTCGAAGCCGGTGTCCATCAGGGCGGCGACGTGGGCGTTGCGGCTGGCCGTGGTGCGGCCGCCGAGCACGATGGTGATCAGGCGTCGGCCGTCGCGCACCGCCGAGGCGGCCAGGTTGTAGCCCGAGGCGTTGGTGTAGCCGGTCTTCATGCCGTCATAGCCGCCGCCATTGCGCAGCAGGCCGTTGGTGTTGCGATAGTCGCGCCCGTTGTAGGCCCAGTCGTGCAGGCCGAAATAGCGGTAGTACTGCGGATAGTCGCGCATCACCGCCCGGGCGAGGATGGCCAGGTCGCGGGCCGAGGTCAGCTGGCGCGCGTCGGGCAGGCCGTTCGGATTGACGTAGCGGGTCTGGGTCATGCCCAGTTCGCGGGCCTTGAGCGTCATCTGGGCGGCGAACCGGTCCTGGGAGCCGCCGATGTGTTCGGCCAGGGCCATGGCCATGTCGTTGGCGCTGCGCACGGCGGTGGCGCGCATGGCGTCGTCGACGGTGATGGTTTGGCCGGCGGCGAGGCCCAGTTTGGACGGCGGCTGGCTGGCGGCGCGGGACGAGACGGTGATGACGTCGTCCAGCTTGATCCGGCCCTCGGTCAGGGCCTCGAAGGCCAGGTACAGGGTCATGACCTTGGTGATCGAGGCCGGATAGCGGCGGCTGTCGGCGTGGCGCGCGAACAGCACCTCGCCCGACTCGGCGTCGATGACGATGGCGGCGTAACGGGCGTTGTCTTGCGACTGGGCCATAGGCGTAGTGGTCGGGGTCATGACCACGGCGAAGGCCAGCAGCAGCGACAGAAGTCCGCGACGGATCAGGGCGGAAAACGACAAGGATCAGGCCTCACAAGACATGAACGCGACGGCGGCCCCACCACGCGACGCTCTGGAAAAGCTAACATGGGGCAATCCGGTTTCGTGAGGGTAAACAACCTGTCAACGATTTTGTGAACTTTTGTGCACTGCACCATTCAGGCTTGACGCGCCTTCGCACTTGCACCATATGAGCCCCTGTCGCGATGGCCTGACTCGTCGCGGAACACATCAGGCGGCCCCCCCGCCGCGCATACGACATTGGAGACCACCATGGCTGACACCACCGCCGAGACCGTCAAGAAGACCGTCGAAATGAACGCCAACGCCGTCAAGGCGAACAGCGAAAAGGCCCAGGCCAATTTCCAGGCCAATGCTGAAACCGCCCAGGCGGCCGGCGCCAAGGCGTTCCGGGAAGTGGCCGACAAATCGGCCGCCGGCCTGAGCGAACTGAGCGCCCAGTCGAAGCAGAACCTGGAAGCCATGGTCGCCTCGGCGGCCGCCGCGCAGAAGGGCGTCGAAACCCTGTCGGCCCAATCGGTCGCCTTCACCAAGAAGTCGTGGGAAGACGGCGTCGCCGCCGCCCAGTCGATGTCGCAGGCCCGTTCGATCCAGGAACTGCTCGAGCTGCAGACGACCTGGGCCAAGTCGGCCACCGAAGCCTATCTGGCTGAAGTCACCAAGGCGACGGACATCCTGACCGCCTCGGTCAAGAACAGCTTCCAGCCGATCAACGAGCGCGTCACCGCCTCGGTCGAAAAGTTCCAGGCCGCCCGCTAAGGCGACCCACGCTTCAACAAGCGTATCGACGAGGCCCTCCGGAGCAATCCGGAGGGCCTTTTCGATTCCCGGCCCCCGAAATGGAGGAAGGAAGCGATTATCCCTCAAAGCTGTGACTTGCCGCCGCTTCAATTCAGGCCATCATTCCCTATCTGAGCTCTCGACACTTCCCCACACGGATTACGAATGCCGCCGTCACGCAGGCCAGGTGAACAGCAAGGTGGAGGCCTCGGGGCCGACACGGTCACCGAGACCAAGCCGAAGCTTCAGAAGCCCTCGCTGTACCGGGTGCTGATCCTGAACGACGACTACACGCCGATGGAGTTCGTCATCTATGTGCTGGAGCGGTTCTTCCAGAAGGACCGCGAGGCGGCCACCCGGATCATGCTGCATGTGCATCAGCATGGCGTCGGGGTGTGCGGCATCTTCACCTATGAGGTGGCCGAGACCAAGGTCGCCCAGGTGATCGAGACGGCGCGGCGCCATCAGCACCCTCTGCAATGCACGATGGAAAAGGATTGAGAGGAACCTCCATGCCTTCATTTTCCCGTCCTCTCGAAGAGACCCTGCACCGCGCCGTCCACTATGCGAACGAGCGCCGGCATGAGTATGCGACCCTCGAACACCTGTTGCTGGCCCTGGTCGACGACCCGGACGCCGCGGCGGTGATGACGGCCTGCAACGTCGACCTGGCCAGCCTGAAGACGGCCCTGACCCTGTATGTCGACACCGACCTGGCGGCCCTGGCCACCAGCGACGGCGAGGACGCCAAGCCCACGGCCGGCTTCCAGCGCGTGATCCAGCGCGCGGTGATCCACGTCCAGAGCTCGGGCCGGGAAGAGGTCTCGGGCGCGAACGTGCTCGTCGCCATCTTCAGCGAGCGCGAGAGCCACGCCGCCTATTTCCTGCAGGAGCAGGACATGACGCGGTATGACGCGGTCAACTACATCGCCCACGGCATCGCCAAGAAGGCGGGCGGCTCGGGCGAGACGCGCCCGGCCAAGGCCGGCGGGTCGCCGGAAGACGCCGAGGACGCCGCCGCCGCCAAGACCGGCGGAGAGGCGCTGGAGGCCTATTGCGTCGACCTGAACCAGAAGTCGCGCAGCGGCAAGATCGATCCCCTGATCGGCCGTCACGCCGAGGTCGAGCGGGCCATCCAGATCCTGTGCCGGCGGACGAAGAACAATCCGCTGCTGGTCGGCGACCCGGGTGTCGGCAAGACCGCCATCGCCGAAGGCCTGGCCCGCAAGATCGTCAACCACGAGGTCCCGGAGGTGCTGGAAGGCGCCACCATCTACAGTCTCGACATGGGAGCGCTGCTGGCCGGCACCCGCTATCGCGGCGACTTCGAGGAGCGGCTGAAGCAGGTCGTCAAGGAGCTGGAGACGCATGACAACGCCATCCTGTTCATCGACGAGATCCACACGGTGATCGGCGCCGGCGCGACCTCGGGCGGGGCCATGGACGCCTCGAACCTGCTGAAGCCGGCCCTGGCTTCGGGCAGCCTGCGCTGCATGGGCTCGACCACCTACAAGGAATACCGCCAGCATTTCGAGAAGGACCGGGCCCTGGCCCGCCGCTTCCAGAAGATCGACGTCAATGAGCCGACGGTCGAGGATACGGTGAAGATTTTGAAGGGGCTGAAGACCTCGTACGAGAGCCACCACAAGCTGCGCTACACCGATGCGGCCCTGCGGACGGCGGTCGAGCTGTCGGCCCGCTACATGACTGACCGCAAACTGCCGGACAAGGCGATCGACGTCATCGACGAGGCGGGCGCCAGCCAGATGCTGCTGCCCGAATCGAAGCGGAAGAAGGTCATCGGCCAGAAGGAGGTCGAGGTCGTCATCGCCCGCATGGCCCGGATCCCTGCCAAGTCGGTCAGCAAGTCCGACACCGAGGGCCTGCGTCAGCTCGACACGGACCTGAACCGCGTCGTCTTCGGCCAGTCTGCGGCGATCGAACAGGTTTCCGCGGCCATGAAGTTGGCCCGCGCCGGCCTGCGCGATCCGTCCAAGCCGATCGGCGCGTTCCTGTTCAGCGGCCCGACGGGCGTGGGCAAGACCGAGGTGGCCAAACAGCTGGCCTCGACCCTGGGCATCGAGATGCTGCGCTTCGACATGTCGGAATATATGGAGCGGCACACGGTCAGCCGTCTGATCGGCGCGCCTCCGGGCTACGTCGGCCATGACCAGGGCGGGCTGCTGACCGACGCCGTCGACCAGCATCCGCACGCCGTGGTCCTGCTGGACGAGATCGAGAAGGCCCACCCCGACGTCTACAACATCCTGCTGCAGGTGATGGACAACGGCATGCTGACCGACGCGGTCGGCAAGAAGGTCGATTTCAGGAACACCATCCTGATCATGACCACCAACGCCGGGGCCGCCGACAACGCCCGCGCCTCGATCGGCTTCGGCCGGGGCAAGGTCGAGGGCGAGGACGAAAAGGCCATCCAGCGCCTGTTCGCGCCGGAGTTCCGCAACCGTCTGGACGCCATCGTGGCCTTCAAGGCGCTGGACTCGGAGACGATCAAGTCGGTGGTGAGCAAGTTCGTCCTGCAACTGGAAGCCCAGCTGGCCGATCGGAACATCACCATCGAGCTGACCGACGAGGCGGCCGACTGGCTGGCCAAGAACGGCTTCGACGAACTGTATGGCGCGCGCCCCCTGGCCCGGACCATCCAGGAGCATATCAAGAAGCCGCTAGCCGACGACATTCTGTTCGGACGTCTGACGCGCGGCGGTCATGTGAAGGTGACGCTGAAGGACGGCAAGATCGCCTTCGACGTCACGGGGCCGAACGCGGCCCAGGTGAAGGCGGTCGAGGCCCAGGCGGCCGACTGACGGTCGCCGTCGCACGAACGAAGCAGGCCCCGGCGGAGACGCCGGGGCCTTTTTCTTTGGCGCGGGCAGGGGCAAGGTCCCCGCGAACGGCGGAGGGTGACCATGAAGCAGGGCGCGGGGCTGACCGAGCGGCAGCAGAAATGGTTCGCCACGGTCGAGGCCAATTTCGAACAGGCCACGGGGCGGCCGGTGGCGGTCTGGGTCGACATCCTGAAGGGCTGTCCCGAGACGCGGCCGAAGGCGCAGGCGGCCTGGCTGAAGGCGACCCACGGCCTCGGGGCCAATCACGCGGCGCACATCCTGGACGCCGCGCGTCCCGATCAAGCGATCGGCTGGGACGACGCCGAGGCCTTGCGCGCCGCCCTGTGGGCCGAGCCGCGGTCGCTGGCGGTCCTGGAGGCGATGGAGCGTCGGGCCGCTGAGGTCGAGGGGGTGATCGTCGGTCAGCGCAAGGGCTACACGGCCTTTTCGCGGGCGGTGCAGTTCGCGGCGATGCGTCCGCTGAAGGGCGGACGGGCCTTGCTGGGGCTGAAGCTGGAGACCGCGGTCTCGCCGCGGCTGTTGGCTGCGGTCCGGCGGGAGAGCTGGTCTGAGCGGCTGACAGCGGTGGTCGAGCTGGACGGGCCGGGGGCGGTCGATGCGGAGATCGGCCGCCTGTTCGCACAGGCGGCCGACAACGGGGTCTAGCGGCGGCGGCCGAGGCCGCTGAGGAGAACGGCCAGGCCGGCGACGATGCCGGTGGTCAGCAGCGGCTTGCGGCGGGCGAAGTCGAGGCCCTGGCGGGCCTTGTCCTGGTACTGGGCCGGAGCCTTTTCGACGAGGCCGTCGAGGCCGTCGATGACGCGGCCATAGGCGTCCAGCGCCTTGCCCTTGTATTCGTTGATCTTGCCGTCGAGCTGCAGCTTGCTGTCGCCGGTCAGGCGGCCGAGGCCGTTCTGGGCATTGCCCTCAAGTTCGGCGGCGGCGCCTTCGATGCGTTGGTCGGTCATGGGAATTCCTTTGGTGGGGGAGGGCGGGGAGGCCTGCTGCGGAAGCGCATGTCGGAGCCGGTTGTTCCTGCGGCAAGAGGTCCGGCCACGCTTCTTTTTCAGGGGAATTATACCCGGGCGATATTGACGGACCAATTCTGTCCGGGTAAATCCCTGCGACGTCGCCGGACGATGCGAAAAAACACCGTCCAAAGCGTACAAAGAGTCTAATGGGCGCCTCCTGTTTTCCGCCGCCGCAGTCCTGCGGGGCGAAGGATAGGGGCTGCCTGCGTCAAAAGCGGTCGTATGCCGCGGGAAGGGCCCCTCCATGTCTGTTGCATCCGATCTGACCGTTGCCGCCTTCGTGGGCCCCCGTTTGATCGCCCGGGGATCGCTGGCGGAGGCGCTGCCGGCCATCCATGCCGCGGCGGGCGAGGGTGCGCTGGTGTTCGACCTGTCGGACGGTCGGGTGGTGGACATGGACCTGCGCGGCGATCTGGCGGAGGCGCAGGCGCGGCTGGCGCCGGCGGCAGGGTCGGAGACGGCGGAGAAGCGCGGGCCGGGGCGACCGAAACTGGGCGTGGTGCCGCGCGAGGTGACCCTGCTGCCGCGGCATTGGGAGTGGCTGGCGGGCCAGCCGGGCGGGGCGTCGACGGCTTTGCGCAAGCTGGTCGAAGGGGCGTTGCGCGACGCCGGGGGGCCGGACCGGGCGCGGCGGGCGAAGGAGGCGGCCTACCGGTTCATGACGGCGGTGGCGGGGGATTTGCCGGGGTATGAGGAGGCCACGCGGAAGCTGTTCGCCGGGGACGAGGCGGGGTTTGAAGCGGCGGTGGAGGGGTGGCCGGAGGGGGTGCGGGATGTGGCGCGGGGGATGGCCAAGGGGGCGTGGGGGTAGGGGGCGGGATGAGCGTTCCTTCTCCCTTTGCGGAGAAGGCGGCGGCCGAAGGCCGACAAATGAGGATTTTCCCTGACAAAGGGCGTCTAGTCGGGGTCCCGCTCAAGTTCCACCGCCCATGTCACCCCTGAGGGCGGCTGAAGGTCGTCGCACACCGCCAGCGCGAGTTTGCGATCCAGGACGTTTCCATTCCTGTCGCTGCGGTCCACGGCTCCATCGCCATCGCGATCCGCCTGCGTCGGCGCGGTCACGAAGATCCGCCACTGAGCCTCTTCCGGCGGCGGAGGCGGTGCGCCATCCATGCGAACGACGGACTGTGACCCGAAATCCCAGGCTGTGAAGACGGCGAAGGGTTCGACCGTACCGCCGATCTCGATCATGCCGCAGCCGACCCGGCCGCCGCCTTGGGACGTTTCTTCGAAGGCGTGATACAGGATTTGCGCCTCGGGTCGTTGTTCCCGAAGCGCCGCAATCAACTGCTCGTCGGTCGGCCGGGTCGGAAAGGCTGCGGCCTCCTGACTTACCAGGCTGAGACCGAGGGCGATGACTGCCACCAAGCTATCCCACCTTCACCCTTGTCGCCGCCTCCGGCAGATCCTCCCCGAACGCCCGCTGGTAGAACTCCGCGATCGTCGGTCGCTCCAGTTCGTCGCATTTGTTCAGGAAGGTCAGGCGGAACGCCAGGCCCACGTCACCGGCGAAGATGATCGCGTTCTGGGCCCAGGTGATGACCGTCCGCGGGCTCATCACCGTCGAGATGTCGCCGTTCATGAAGGCGTTGCGGGTCATGTCGGCGACGCGGACCATGGCGGCGATCTTGCGGCGGCCGTCGGCGTCGGACCATTCGGGGACCTTGGCGGCGACGATCCCGGCCTCGACGTCGTGGTCGAGGTAGTTGAGCGTGGTGACGATGCTCCAGCGGTCCATCTGGCCCTGATTGATCTGCTGGGTGCCGTGGTACAGGCCCGAGGTGTCGCCCAGGCCGATGGTGTTGGTGGTGGCGAACAGGCGGAACCAGCGGTTCGGCCGGATGACGCGGTTCTGGTCCAGCAAGGTCAGGCGGCCCTGGGCCTCCAGCACGCGCTGGATCACGAACATGACGTCGGGGCGGCCGGCGTCGTATTCGTCGAACACCAGGGCGACCGGGCGCTGGATCGCCCAGGGCAGCATGCCCTCGCGGAATTCGGTGATCTGTTTGCCGTCCTTGAGGACGATGGCGTCCTTGCCGACCAGGTCGATGCGGCTGACGTGGGCGTCCAGGTTGACGCGCACGGTCGGCCAGTTCAGCCGGGCGGCGACCTGTTCGATGTGGGTCGACTTGCCGGTGCCGTGATAGCCCTGGACCATGACGCGGCGGTCGAAGGCGAAGCCGGCGCAGATGGCCAGGGTCGTCTGCGGATCGAAGCGATAGGCCTCGTCGATCTCGGGCACATGGCTGTCGCGCTCGGTGAAGACCGGCACGACCATGTCGGAGTCGACGCCGAAGACCTCGCGCACCGTCGCCTTGCGGTGCGGTTCGAGCGTCAGGAGGGGATCGGGGGAGGCGTCGAGCGGGGAGGTCATCCGCATCCCTTAGAATCCCCGCGGGGCGGGGTCCAGCGAACGGCGGCCGCAACGGTGAAAGAACGACCCTTTACAGCCGCGCTTGCCAGCAGTAATAACTGACCGGTCAGTTATTTGCGAGGCGTGATGTTGCCCGCGGGCGAACCCAAATTCCGTCGACGTCCCGGGGCGCGGCCGGCCGAGATCCTGGCCGCCGCCCTGGAGGTCTTCGCCGAGCGCGGCTTCCAGGCGGCGCGGCTGGAGGAGGTGGCGCGGCGGGCCGGGGTGTCGAAGGGCGCCCTGTACCTGTATTTCGAGACCAAGGCCGACCTGTTCCGGGCGGTGGTGACCGACGCCATCTCGCCCAATATCGAGCGGGTCAAGGCGATGGCCTCGGCCGAGGTCCCGTTCGAGGCGGCGGCGCGGCTGGGGATCGGCCTGCTGGCGCGCACGGTGGTCACCGACCGGCGCATCTCGGGCGTGGTCAAGCTGGTCATCGCGGAGAGCCGCAACCATCCCGAACTGGCCGCCATCTGGCACGAGACCGTGATCCAGCCGGGCCTGGAACTGATCGGCGGCCTGATCGCGGCGGCCCAGGCGCGCGGCGAGGTGCGGGCGGGCGATCCGCGCCTGTTCGCCTTCGGGATCATGGGGCCGATGCTGCTGTCGGCGATCTGGCGCGAGACCTTCGAACCGATCGGGGCGGACCCGGTCGATGTGGCGGCGCTGGCCGACCAGCATCTGGATACGGTCCTGAAGGGGATGAGGCCATGACGCGTCTGCGGCCCGTGCTGATCATCGCGGCGATCGCCCTTGCGGGCCTGCTGGTCTGGCTGTTGTTCCTGCGCGGCGGCGAGGCGCGGACCCTGACCGGCTATATCGAGGGCGAGCGGGTCTATCTGGCGGCCCCGGTCTCGGGCGCGGTCGCGGCCCTGTATGTGCGCGAGGGCGAGCGGGTGGCGGCGGGCGGGCGGACCTTCCTGATCGATCCCCGGGTGCAGCGGGCCCAGGCCGAGAGCGCGGCGGCGGCGGTCGGGGCGGCCGAGGCCCGGGCCGACGACCTGCGCAAGGGGCAGAGGGCCGAGGAGCTGTCGGTGTTCGACGCCGAACTGGCGGCGGCCCAGGCCAGCGAGCGGGCGGCGGAGGCCGACTATGGGCGGATCGAGCCTCTGGTGCGGCAGGGCATCTATGCGCCGGCGCGGCTGGACCAGGTGCGGGCGGCGCGCGATGCGGCGCGGGCGCAGACGGCGGCGGTGCGGCGGCGGCGGGAGGTGGCGGCGCTGGGCGCGCGGCAGGATGCGATCGCCCAGGCGGAGCAGCAGGCCCTGCAGGCCGGCGGCGGACTGAGCGAGGCCGAGACGCGGCTGGGCCAGCTGTCGCCGACGGCTCCGGCGGCGGCGCGGGTCGAGGAGATATTCTACCGGCCCGGCGAATGGGCGGCGGCCAATACGCCGGTTCTGGCCCTGGTGCCGGACAGCGAGGTCAAGCTGGTGTTCTTCGCGCCCGAGGCGGAGATGGCGCGCTATCGGCCGGGCGGGACGGTGCGGTTCCGCTGCGACGGCTGCGCGGGGCCCGGGACCGCCCGGATCAGCTGGGTCAGCCCGCGGCCGGAGTTCACCCCGCCGGTCCTGTACAGCAAGGGCAGCCGCGACCGGCTGGTCTACCGGATCGAGGCGCGGCCGGAGGGGGCGGCGACGCTGAACCCCGGACTGCCGGTGGATGTGACGCCGCTTGGGGCCGCGCGATGACGGGGCCGGCCATCGACGTGCGCGGGCTGAACAAGTCGTTCGGGGCCCTGCATGCGGTGAAGGATTTCGGCATCACGGTCGAGCGGGGGCGCATCTGCGGCTTCCTCGGGCCGAACGGGGCCGGCAAGACGACGACGCTGCGGATGCTGTGCGGCCTGCTGACGCCGGACAGCGGGCAGGGGACGGTGCTGGGGCATGACGTCATGACCCAGTCGCAGGCGATCAAGCGCCGCGTCGGATACATGACGCAGAAATTCTCGCTCTATGAAGACCTGTCGATCGAGCAGAACCTGACCTTCATGGCGCGGGTGCATGCGCTGGACCGGCGACGGGAGCGGGTGCAGGCGGCGCTGGACGGGCTGGGGCTGACGGCGCGGCGGGCGCAACTGGCGGGCAACCTGTCGGGCGGCTGGAAACAGCGGCTGGCCCTGGCGGCGGCGACCCTGCACGGGCCCGACCTGCTGCTGCTGGACGAGCCGACGGCGGGGGTCGATCCCGAGGCGCGGCGGACCTTCTGGGACGAAATCCATGCGCTGGCCGCCGACGGGATGACCGTTCTGGTCTCGACCCACTACATGGACGAGGCCGAGCGCTGTCACGAGATCGCCTATATCGCCGGCGGCCGGATCCTGGCGCGGGGCACGGCCGACGAGGTGATCGAGGCCTCAGGGCTGATCACCTTCCATGCCGAGGGGGCGGGGGCGGACCGGCTGGGGGCCGAGCTGCGCGCCAAGTCGGGAGTCGAGATGGCGGCGCCGTTCGGGACCAGCCTGCATGTCTCCGGTCGCGACCGCGCGGCGCTGGAGGCGGCGATCGGGCCCTACCGGACGCCGCCGCTGGTCTGGTCCGAGACGCGGCCGACGCTGGAGGATGTGTTCATCCAGCTGATCCACGATCTCGAGGCCGGCCGGGACAAGGCGGCCTGAGGTGCTGTCGCTGACCCGCACCTGGGCCGTGATGGCCAAGGAGTTCATCCAGCTGACGCGCGACCGGCTGACCTATGCGATGATCCTGCTGCTGCCGATCGTCCAGCTGCTGCTGTTCGGCTATGCGATCAACGACGATCCGCGGCATCTGCCGACGGCGGTGCTGGTGCAGGACAACGGAGCCTTTTCGCGCTCGATCCTGACGGCGATGAACAACAGCGGCTATTTCGACATCACCCTGCAGGCGCGCAGCCAGGGCGAGCTGGACCGGGCGCTGGAGCGGGGCGAGGTGCAGTTCGCGCTGATCATCCCGGCCGACTTCACCCGGCGGGTGGTGCGCGGCGACGCGGCGCAGATCCTCGTCGAGGCCGACGCCACCGATCCGTCGGCGACCTCGGGCGCGGTGGCCGCCCTGGCCGATCTACCCGCCCAGGCGCTGAACAGGGAGCTGACCGGGCCGCTGGCGGCGCGTGCGCCCGGGGCTGCGCCGTTCGAGGTGGTGGTGCACCGGCGGTACAATCCCGAGGCGGTCACCGCCTACAATATCGTGCCCGGCCTGCTGGGGGTGATCCTGTCGATGACCCTGGTGATGATGACCTCGCTGGGCATGGCGCGCGAGCGCGAGCGCGGCACGATGGAGAGCCTGCTGGCGACGCCGGTGCGGCCGCTGGAGGTCATGGTGGGCAAGCTGACGCCCTATGTGCTCGTCGGCCTGGTGCAGGCGGGGGTGATCCTGGTGATGGCGCGGCTCCTGTTTGACGTGCCGATGAGCGGCGGCTGCGTCGCGTTGGGGGCCGGGCTGATGCTGTTCATCATCGGCTCGCTGTCGCTGGGCTTTCTGATCTCGACCGTCGCCAGGACCCAGCTGCAGGCGATGCAGATGAGCGTCTTCTACATGCTGCCGTCGATCCTGCTCTCGGGCTTCATGTTTCCGTTCCGGGGAATGCCGGACTGGGCCCAGGCCGTCGGCACGGCCATTCCGGTCACCCACTTTCTGCGGGTGGTGCGGGGCTCGCTGCTGAAGGGGGCGGGGCTGGAGAACGCGGGCCCCAGCCTGTTGGCCCTCGCGCTTTTCGTCGCGGTCGTCGGCGCCCTTGCGATGCTGCGCTACCGGACGACCCTCGACTAGGAGCCCGAACTCAGGCGAGTCCGGACCGCGGTCCGGGCGGCGACGCGGGTCGCACGCCGCTGGGCGCGATCGCGCATCACGGCGTGGAAATAGGCGCCGAGGGCCCCGGCGAGGCTCTGCAGGTCGAAGGTCTGCATATCGCCGGCCCGCTCGATCTCGAACCAGCGGGAAGCCCGGCCCTTGCGGTCATTGTGCCGTTTAAACTTGCCGAACATTGCGGAGAGCGCCTCCAAGCGCTGCGAACAACTGAAAATCGTTCGCAGAACATTGGTTGCACTCGCCACATGATACTTATGTTGCGAGGTGAATATTTCTCAGGTTCGACAGAATATTTAACCTCGTCTATTCCGCGCTCAGGGCCACATCCACATTGCCGCGGGTGGCGTTTGAATAGGGGCAGACCTGGTGGGCCTGCTGGATGAGGTCGTCGATGACGGCCTGCTCCAGTCCGTGGTCCGTGACCTTCAGGCCGATGTCGAGGTTGAAGCCCTCGCCGCGCGTGTTCTTGCCGAAGCCGACCGTGGCATGGACGCGGGTGTCCGGTCCGACCGGCGTTCCGGCCTTGCCGCTGACCAGCCGGAGGGCGCCGAGGTAGCAGGCGGCGTAGCCGGCGGCGAACAGCTGTTCGGGATTGGTCCCGTCGCCGCCCTTGCCGCCCATCTCGGTCGGGACGGACAGGCGCACGTCGATCTTGCCGTCGTCGGTGGCGGAACGGCCTTCGTCGCGGCCGCCGCCCGAGGCGGTGGCGTGGGCCTTGTAGAGGACTTCCATGGAGGGGCTCCTGCGTTTGGGGAGCCCATTAGCTAGGCGTTCCGCGCCGCAACGCTAGGCCAGGCCGGCCTTCTTCAGCGTCTTGTAGGCCTTGATGACGTTCTGCAACTTGGCCTCGGCGCCCCGGTCTCCCTTGTTCAGGTCGGGGTGGAAGCGTTTCAGCATCTCGTGATAGCGCGCCTTGATGTCGGCCTTGCTGGTGCGGGCGTTCAGGTCGAGGTCGGCGAGAGCCGCCCGTTCCAGCTTGCCGAGCCGCAGGCCGTCCTCGCCGTCGGGGCTGGCCTGTTCCCGGGTGCGGCGGCCGAACAGGCCGAAACTGTCCTGCCAGCTGCCCGCGCCCTTGGTGTTGGCCGTGCCCATCTTGGCGGCGAAGGCGGCGGCCTCGCGCGAATTCTTGCCGGCCTTCATCTCCCAGGTCGGGCGGCCGCCGGTCATGGCCTCGTTCTCCTTGGCCGCGCGGACCTCGCCGTCGCTCATGCCGGCGTAGAAATTCCAGCCCTTGTTGTACTCGCCCGCATGGGCCTGGCAGAAATCGTAGAAGTCGTTCAGCCGCTCGCGCGACTTGGGCGCGCGGGCCGTGGCCGGCTTGCTGCAGTCGGGCCACTGGCAGCGTTTCTCGCCGGGCTTCAGATGCAGGACGTCGGCCTCCGCGGCCTCCTCCTCGGGGCGCGGCGGCTTGATCCGCATATCCTTGAAGCGGGGCTTGTATTCAAACTCGGATGACATCGGTGCAAGTGTAGGGTCGAATTGGTCACCAACAAGGACACACCCATGCCGGAAGGCCCGATCGCGACGATTATCCGGGAAAAACTGACGTCAGGCCTGTCGCCGGACCGGCTGGAGATCGAGGACGACAGCGCCCGACACGCCGGACACCATCATGAAGGCGGCATGGACGGCCGCCCCGGCGGCGAGAGCCATTTCAACGTCACGGTGGTGGCGGCGGCGTTCGAGGGGCAGGGGCGGGTGCAACGTCAGCGCGCGGTCAACGCCCTGCTGCGGGACGAACTGGCCGGGCCGGTCCACGCCCTGTCGATCCGCGCCCTGACCCCGGCGGAAGCCGATGGGCTCGCCACCTGAGGTTCTGCGAACGCCGTGTGTGACGTGGCTGTCATGTTCACCTCGTCTTAGAAGGTTCGCCCTAGCGTCCCGGTCGGGGATAATCGAGGGCTGGGCGCAATGGTTGAATCCGACGGCATCGTCAAATCGACCACTGGCGAGCCCGGAGCCGGCGAGGCCGCCCAGGCGCTGCGCGCCATCCTGCAGACCCAGTATCTTCGCTATATGATCATCGGCACCTGGGCGCTGGGGCTGCTGGCCACGGTCGGCTTCACCAGTGCGACGGCGTGGTTCATCGGTACGGTCGCCGCCGGCGCCCTGCGCGGCGCGGTCGAGAAGCGAATCAGCGAGCGTGTCGGCTCGGGCTGGGGACTGGTGTTCCCGGCCGTGGCCACGGCGACGACCGCCGCCTGGGCCACCGCCCCCCTGATCGCCTGGTATTCCGGCCATCCCTTCGGCCCGGCCCTGGCGGCCACCCTGCTGGTCTGCGGCTATGTGCTGGTGTTCTCGCAGCTGCGCGCCTCGCCGCGTCAGGCGCTGGTGATCTCGTCGCCGTACGGCGTCGCGGCCGCCATCATCCTGGCCGGCATGTGGGGCGGGCCGCTGTTCTGGCCCTTCCTGGCGATCATCCCTCTGGCCGCTTCGGGCCTCGTGGTGCTGGTGATGATGACCATGCTGCGGGAGGAGCGGATCCGCGCCTTCCAGGAGCATCAGGCCCATCTGATCGAGGAGCTGGAGGCGGCGCGCGACAAGGCCAACGCCGCCAGCGACGCCAAGTCCAACTTCCTGGGCGTCATCTCGCACGAACTGCGCACGCCGATGAACGGGGTGCTGGGCGCCGCCCAACTGCTGGCCGCGACGCGGCTGGAGCCGACGCAGCGGGACTATCTGTCGATCATCCGCAACTCGGGCGACAATCTGCTGAGCCTGCTCAACGACATCCTCGACATGACCAAGATCGAGGCGGGCAAGATGACCTTCGAGGTCGTCGATGTGTCGCTGGACGATCTGCACAAGCGGGTGGTCGGACCGTTCCAGGCCCAGGCCGAGGCCAAGGGCCTGACCTTCTCGGCACGGTTCGAGGGCGACATCCCGGCCGTGGTGCGCGGCGATCCGCTGCGCGTCTGCCAGGTGATCCACAATCTGCTCTCGAACGCCGTCAAATTCACCGACAAGGGCGAGGTGGCCTATGTCGTGCGCGGCGAGCGGCAGGAGGACGGCCGGGTGCGGTTCGACTTCGCCGTGACCGATTCCGGGGCCGGGATCGCGCCGGACGACCTGGCGCGGCTGTTCCAGCCCTTCACCCAGGTCGACGCCTCGTCGACGCGGCGGTTCGGCGGCACCGGCCTGGGCCTGACCATTTCGCGGCGCATGGCCAACATCATGAACGGCGACATCAGCGTGGAATCGACCCTGGGCGAGGGCTCGACCTTCACCTTCTCGGTCGAGGCCGATGTGGTGGAATGGGCGCGGCAGGAAGCGGCCGAGCCGATCCACGCCGAGGTCAAGGACGGCCAGGCCCTGAGCGTGCTCGTGGTCGAGGACCATCCGGTCAACCGCATGATCCTTGAGGCCTGGATGGCCTCGGCCGGCCATGCCTCGGCCACGGCCGAGAATGGCGAGATCGCCATCGAGGCCGCCGACGGCCAGCGGTTCGACCTGATCATCATGGATGTGAACATGCCCGTGATGGACGGGCTGACCGCAACCCGGGCGATCCGCGCCGGTCAGGGCCCCAACCACGACACGCCGATCGTCGTGCTGTCGGCCTCGGCCCGCAGCGAGGATCACGCGGCCGGTCTGGACGCGGGGGCCGACGCCTATCTGAACAAGCCGATCGACTTCGCCGCCCTGGCGCGGGTGATGAATCGGGTCGGGGGCGGTCGTCCGGCCATACGGGCGCTGGTCGAGGTCGGAGAAAAGGCCGCCGCCTGATCGGCTGATGCGGTCGCCGGCGATGAACGGCAGGTGACCAGGGCCGTTCAGACGCGGCTCAACCGCCGGGTCCCATGGTGTGTGCAAGTCGAAATCCTTCGGCGCACCAGGAGACCTCTTATGAAGAAGATGCTCACCGCCGCCATCGCCGCGACTCTCGCCATGGGCTCGCTGGGCGTGGCCTCCGCCGCCGAAGCCCAGTCGCGCGGCGGCTATGACCAGCGCCAGGAGCGCAACGACGACCGTCGTGGTCCGCGCGCCGATGACCGTCGCGACGATCGCCGCGACGACCGCCGTGATGATCGAAACGACCGCCGCGAATGGCGTCAGGACGCCCGCGAGGATCGTCGCGAGTACCGTCAGGACCAACGCGCCTACGGTCGCTGGCAGCAGTCGCAGCGCCGCTACAGCGCGGGCCGGTATCAGCCGCCCCGCGGCTACCAGACCCGCCAGTGGGCCTATGGCCAACGGATGCCGTCCTACTACCGCTCGAACCAGTATGTGGTCAGCAACTACGGCCACTACGGCCTGCGCGCCCCGCCCCGCGGATACCACTATGTCCGCAGCGGCAATGACGTGGTCCTCGCCGCCGTCGCCGGCGGCCTGATCACCGCCGTCATCGCCGGCCTGTTCAACTAGGCCGACACGGGCTTCGCGAACCGCGCCCCGGAGGGAAACCTCCGGGGCGTTTTCGCGTCAGGTCAACGGCTCACCGCGTCCGCAAGGCCGCACAGTTGCAGGAATCCGACCACCGCAAAGGTCCGACCGGGCGCGGGGCGGGCCAGGAACAGCTGCATCGGGGCCCGGGCCGGCGCCATCAGGGGCAGGACGAACCAACGGTCCGGGAAGCGCCGGATGTCGACGTGGGGATCCGCCTTCAGATGCGGGCAGTAGAGCCGCGAGCGGTCGGCGCAGGCCCGGTGCAGCGGGGCGATCGCGCCCGCGTCGACCAGTTCGGCGTCGTCCGCCAGCCCGGCCGGGAGGCGGTCGCCCCGGCCGCTCGCGCGCAGGCCCCCGGCCGTCACCGTCCGGGCCACCTGGGTCCAGCGATCCTCCGCCTGGGTCGGCAGGCCGCACATGGGGCACAGCATGTCGCGGACGGAGAGTCGCTGGCGGACCGCATGATTGCGGGAATAGATCGGCTTGCCGAGCCCGGCGGCCTCGGTCTGGACGATCGCCAGGGCGCCGCCGACGGAAGGGCAGGGCCGCACGCCGAGCGTCGGCTCCCCGGTCCAGCAGGTGACCCAGGGCACATCGACCCCGACCTTCAATGACGATGTTTTCATGGGTGCGCCTTCGCCGCGACCGTACGCCGGATATTGTCGTGGTCGAGCCGTCTTTTTTGCCGGGAGGCGGGTTCCAAATCGGGACGGAGACGTTAGACCCGGCCCATGTCGTCCCCCCTCTCTCCCCTGAGCCAGGTCATCGCCGCCGGCGAGAAGGCCGCGACCGTCGATACGGTCATGATCGCCAAGCTGACCGACATGGCCGGCGACTTCGCGATCAATCTGACCATCGCCATCCTGATCCTGGTCGCCACGGTGTTCGCGGCGCGCTGGGTCTCGGGGGCGACGCGCCGGACGTTGTCGCGGGTGCGCGGCTTCCGCCACGACCCGACGGTGCTGAGCTTCGCCGTCCAGGTGGTGCGGGTGGTCGTCTATATCGTCGGCCTGATCGCCGTTCTGCAGCGGCTGGGGGTGCAGACCACCTCGATCATCGCCGTGCTGGGCGCGGCCTCGCTGGCGGTCGGCCTGGCCATGCAGGGGACGCTGTCGAACGTGGCGGCGGGGGTGCTGCTGCTGGTGCTTCGGCCCTACAAGGTCGGGGATGTGATCGACATCGGCGGGGTGGCCGGCTCGGTGCAGCGGCTGGACCTGTTCACCACCCAGATGTCGAACGCCAACAATCACAAGATCGTGGTGCCCAATTCCAAGGTGCTGGGCGACGTCATCCTGAACCTGTCGGGCCAGAAGACGCGGCGGGTCGAGATCAATTTCACCGTCGGCTATGGCGAGGACCTGAACGCGGCGCGGGCCGTGCTGGCCGGGGTGGCCGAGGGACATGAAAAGGTCCTGGCCGATCCGGCGCCGTGGACCGGGGTGACGGGCCTGCTGGACAGCGCGGTGCAGATCACCCTGCACGCCTGGGTGAACTCAGGGGACTGGTGGCAGACCCAGGCCGACCTGATGCAGGGCGGCAAGGAGGCGATCGACGCCGCCGGCATCGAGATTCCCTTCCCCCACCAGGTCGCCGTCCCCTATGGCGACGAGGATGTGATGCCGGTGGTCACCGTCCGCACGGTGGAGCAGAAGGCGGCCCGCAACGACGCGGCCGCGGCGTCAGACGACGGGGAGGGCTGAGCCATGCGCTACGACTTCGGATCCGACAACACCGCCGGCATGGCCCCGACCGCGCTTGAGGCCCTGATCGCCGCCAACAGCGGATACGCCCGGGCCTATGGCGCCGATGACGTCACCGCCCGCGCCGCCGACCTGATCCGCCAGAGGCTGGACGCCGACGCCGAGGTGCGGTTCGTCTTCTCGGGCACGGCCGCCAACGCCATCGCCCTGTCGATGCTCGCCTGGCCGCACGAGGCGGTGCTGGCCCATCACGCGGCCCACGTCTGCACCGACGAGACGGGCGCGCCCGGATTCTTC
Organism: Brevundimonas sp.; assembly: GCA_046292645.1. Taxonomy (GTDB): domain Bacteria; phylum Pseudomonadota; class Alphaproteobacteria; order Caulobacterales; family Caulobacteraceae; genus Brevundimonas. The sequence goes on along the minus strand of JBKBQO010000009.1, from coordinate 39,919 downwards.
GGCTCGGGCGTGGGTTTGCTGGGCCTGCCGGGCCTGTCGGGCAAGATCGAGCCTCTGGCGCTGCACGCGTTGCTCGAAGAGCCCGAGGTCGGGCATCGCCAGCCGCCAGCGGCCCTGAGCCTGACCCAGTCCACGGAATACGGCACGGTCTATACCGAGGAGGAGCTGCGCCATCTGATCGAGCCAGTGAAGCTGAAGGGCTATGGCGTGCATATGGACGGGGCGCGGCTGGCCAATGCGGCGGCGGCGGGCTTCGACCTGACGCAGATCGCCCGACTGGGCGTGGACGTGCTGGTGTTCGGCGGGGCCAAGGCCGGGGCCAATTGCGCCGAGGCGATCGTCATGTTCGACAAGTCGCTGGCGCGGCGGGTCGACAACCGGCTGAAACAGGCGGGGCAGACGGCGTCGAAGACGCGGTTCCTGTCGGCGCCGATGCTGGGCCTGTTGGAGAGCGGCGACTGGGAGGCGGGGGCGGCCCACGCCAATCTGATGGCGCAGCGACTGGCGGCGGGGATCGCCACGCGCTCAGCCTTCGTCCTGGCCCATCCGGTGGAGGCCAATGCGGTGTTCGTGCGCATGCCGGCCGAGGCGCACGCGCGGCTGAACGCCGCGGGCTGGGCGTGCTACCGGTTCGACGACGGCTCGGTGCGGTTCGTCTGCTCCTGGGCCACGACCGAGGCCGCGGTCGACGAAGTTTTGCAGGTCATCGCAACGCTTTGAGCCTCCCGTTCATTGAACGGGCGACATGCTCGCCCTAAATAGAACAAAGCGTGACCATTCTCGCCCTCCGGCGAGGGGTCGAGGTTCGGAGGGGCCCGCATGAAGACCTTGTCCCAGACGGCTGACCGGAGCCACCCGGACCTGGAAGCCTTCGAGGCCGTCCGCGCCGCCATGCCGCGACTGGCGCAGGGTTTGAGCGCCGAGGACCTGGCGGCCCAGTCGATGCCCGACTGCAGCCCCGGCAAATGGCATCTGGCGCATTCCAGCTGGTTTTTCGAGGCCATGATCCTGGCCGCCGGGCCTGGATATGAGCCGGTCGACCCGCGCCTGCAGACGCTGTTCAACAGCTATTACGAGGCCCTGGGCCGGCGCGTGGAGCGCGGCGAGCGCGGCCTGATGACGCGGCCCTCGCTGGACGAGGTCATGGCCTATCGCGCCGAGATCGACCGGCGGATGACGGCATGGCTGGGCCAGGGGCCGATGGATCCCCGTCAGCGCTATCTGTTCACCCTCGGCCTGCACCATGACCAGCAGCATCAGGAGTTGTTCCTGATGGACCTGCTGAACCTGATGTCGCGATCGCCGCTGGATCCGGCCGCCTATGCTGTCGAGCCCCGGGCGCGCCCGGCGGAGGGCGCGCGGGGCGGGGCCGAACGGTTCGAGGGCGGACTGGCGACCATCGGCCACGCCGGCGGCGGCTTCGCCTTCGACAATGAGGGGCCGGCGCATCGGGTCTGGCTGGAGCCCTTCGCCCTGGAGCGCGATCTGGTGACCAACCGGGACTGGATCGGCTTTATCGAGGACGGCGGCTACGACCGGCCCGATCTGTGGCTGGCCGACGGCTGGGCGACGGTGAAGGCCGAGGGCTGGACCGCGCCTCTGTACTGGCGACAGGACGAAGCGGGCTGGACCACGATGGGACTGACCGGACGCCAACCGGTCGACGCCGATGCGCCGGTGCGCCACGTGAGCTTCTATGAGGCCGAGGCTTATGCCCGCTGGGCGGGCAGGCGCCTGCCGACCGAGGCGGAGTGGGAACATGCGATCCGCAGTCGCCCGGAGGTCTTTTCGAACGCCTTCGGCGAGGTCTGGCAGTGGACCGCCAGCGGCTACGCCCCCTATCCGGGCTTCCGTCCAACCGAGGGGACGGCCTCCGAGTACAACGGCAAGTTCATGGCCAACCAGATGGTGCTGCGGGGGGCGAGCTTCGCCACGCCCGAGGGCCACGCGCGCGTCAGCTACCGCAATTTCTTCTATCCGCAGCAAAGGTGGGCCTTCATGGGACTGAGACTGGCCGAGGACGCCCCCGCGCCGCCGAGCCGCGCCGCCGACGGCGGCGAAACGACGCGATTCCGTCGGGACCTGCTGGCGGGGCTGTCGCGCTCGCCCAAGGTCGCCTCGCCGAAGTGGTTCTATGACGCCGAGGGGTCGCGCCTGTTCGAGGACATCACCCGGCTGCCGGAATACTATCCGACGCGGCAGGAGGCGGCCCTGCTGCGCGAGGTCGCCCCGCGCTGGGCGGCCCGGTTCGGCGCCGAGGCGGTGCTGGTCGAGTTCGGTTCGGGGGCCAGCGAAAAGACCCGGATCGTGCTGGACGCGGCCCCGGACCTGGGCGCCTATGTGCCGATCGACATCAGCGCGGACGCCCTCGACCAAGCCGCCCGGCGCATCGCCGACGCCTATCCGGCGCTGAAGATCGCGCCGCTGGTGGGGGATTTCCTGCATCTGGGCGCCCTGCCGGCGGGGATCGGATCCGGCCGACGGATCGGCTTCTTCCCCGGCTCGACCATCGGCAATCTGGAGCGGGACGAGGCGATAGCTTTCCTGAAGGCGGCGCGCGGCCTGCTGGGGGAGGATGCGCTGTTCATCCTGGGCGTCGATCTGGCCAAGGATCCCGAGACCCTGACCGCGGCCTATGACGACGCCGCCGGTGTCACGGCCGCCTTCAACCGCAATCTGCTGGTGCGCGCTAATCGCGAGCTGGACGCGGGCTTCGACGTCGACGCCTTCGCCCACCGGGCGGTCTGGAACGCCGAGGCCTCGCGGGTCGAGATGCATCTGGAGGCGCGGCGCGCGATGACCGTAGAGATCGGCGGGCGGTCGATCGCCTTCGCCCAGGGCGAAACCATCCATACGGAGAGCTCGCGTAAATACAGCGAGGCCTCGGTGCGGGAACTGGCGAACGCCTCGGGTTGGACGATGACCGGCTTCGAGATAAGCGCGGCGCCCTCGGTGGCCCTGGCGCTACTGGAGGCCTAGGCAAAGGAAGGGCGGCGACCGGGACCGGGAGCCGCCCCTCTATCTAACGTCGCCGTCGCGCTATTCGGCGACCGGCGGGGTCTCGTCGGCCGGACGGGCGCGCGTGCCGTGGGAGGCCTCGCCGCCCTTGCGGCCGGCCTGGGCGGCCAGGCCGCGGTCCTGGGAAAAGCTGCGCTTTTCGCTCGGCACGCTGGCGCCGCCCTTGCGGGCGATCTCGCGTTGACGTTCCGGGTCCATCGAGGCGAAGCCCCGTTTGGAGACGCCGGAGGCTCGGGTAGGCTGGCCTTGAGCCATCTGGGGGTCCTTTCGTGGCGACGGTGGCGGTTGCAGACTGAACCCTCTGCTCATCGTCCGGTTCCGGCCTGCCGGTCACACAATTGCGAACGAATCACAGGGACTTGCGGGGAGCGGCGGCCGTTCAGTCGTACGGCCGGGAATCGCCCTCGCCGCCGCCGCCGGGGTCCTGCTGCGGCACTTCGTCCGGGGCGCCCGCGGGGTCGATGTCGGGGCCGGGGGTTTCGGGCGGCATGATCTCGGGCTCGCCGCCGGGGCTGTCGGGTTCAATGTAGGTCATGGCGTTCTCCTGTACCCGGGTGAAACGCGGCTCCGGTCGACCCTGTTCAATCACGATTGGGCGTCCGCACGATTTCGCCGGAACCGGGCCGGGGAGGCGGGGTTTCAGGGGCCTGATCCACCCGCACCCCCGGAGCCTTACGTCATGACCGATCCCTACGCCGCCCCGACCGGACCCGAAGTCATCGAAGACGACGCCGACTCGGTCACGGCCCGCCTGGACCGTGAGGCCGACGCCATCCTGGCGGACGCCGATGCCGGCGCGTCCGAGCCCCGTCCGCTGCGGCAGGCCGTGCGCGAAGACGCCGCCATGGCCCGCGACTGGGGCCGTGAACGGGCCTCGCGCCTGCGCGGTGCGGTGGAGACCGAGCCGATGAAGGCGACGCTCTACGCCCTCGGCCTGGGCGTGGTCATCGGCCTGCTGATCGGACGCTAGGCGGCCGCCGCGGGCTCCCGTCGCTCAGGCCGGCCCCGAGGCCGGCCGGGCGATCGGGGTCCGGCCCAGCGCCGCATCGGACACGAACGGGTTGCTGCGCCGCTCGGCGCCGAAGGTCGAACTGGGCCCGTGGCCGGGTACGAAGGCGACGTCGTCGCCGAGGGGCCACAGACGGGTCACAACCGAGTTGAGAAGGGCGGCGTGATCGCCGCGTGGGAAGTCGGTGCGCCCGACCGAGCCCTGGAAAAGCACGTCCCCGACCTGGGCGAACCGGGCCTGGCGGTTGAAGAAGATCACATGGCCGGGGGTGTGGCCGGGGCAGTGGTAGACCTCCCAGGTCGTCTGGCCCAGCGTCAGCACGTCGCCGTCGGCCAGCCATCGCGTCGGCGTGAAGCTGCGCGCCTCGGGCAGGCCGTACAGCCGGCCCTGGTCCGGTATGCCGTCGATCCAGAACTGGTCGTCCGGATGCGGGCCGATGATGTCGAGCCCGGTCTTCTCCTGCATCTCGGCCGCGCCGCCGGCGTGGTCGAGGTGGCCGTGGGTGATCCAGATGGCGTCAAGGGTCAGGCCCTGTTTGGCCACCGCGGCCAGCAGGGCGTCGACCGAGGCGCCCGGATCGATGATCGCGGCCTTCATCGTCTGGCGGCACCAGACGAGGGTGCAGTTCTGTTGCAGGGGGGTGACGGGGAAGACGGCGACGCCGATGGGGGGAGGGGAGGAGGTCATCCGCCCTAGATAGCCGTCCCGGCCCGTCGCCGAAACCGGCGACGTCAGCCTCTCACGTTGACCTTTGGGACGGTCATCGACATAAGGGCGGGCTTCAAAGGCGCCGCCTCCCAAGGGCGGCCCTTGTTGCTTTACCCACACAGCGCAGCGCCTGCCCCATGGGCGCCGCCCCAGAGCGTCAGAAGCCCGACCATGCAAGTCGTCGAAAAGTCCAATGAAGGCCTGAGCCGCGTGATCGCGGTGACCATTCCGGCCGCCGAGCTGAACGAGAAGCTGGCCGCCAAGCTGAAGGAAGTGGCGCCGCAGGTGAAGCTGAAGGGCTTCCGCCCCGGCAAGGTGCCGGTGTCGCACGTCAAGAAGACCTTCGGCCGCGACCTGATGGGTGAGATCGTCAATGACGCCCTGAACAGCTCGAGCCAGAAGGCCCTCGACGACGCCAAGCTGCGTCCCGCCGCCCCGGCCGAGATGAAGCTGACCTCGGACATGGACAAGGTCATCCTCGGCGAGGAAGACCTGGCCTATGAGATGGCGCTTGAGGTCATGCCCGACTTCACCCCGACCGACATCAAGGCCCTGAAGCTGGACCGCCCGACCTATGAGGCGACCGACGCCGATCTGGACGAGGCCCTGACCGAACTGGCCGGCCAGGCCAAGTCGTACGAGGACAAGACCGGCAAGACGGTCAAGGCCGCCGAGGGCGACCAGCTGACCATCGACTTCCTGGGCAAGCTGGACGGCGAGCCCTTCGAGGGCGGCGCCGCCGAGGACGCGCAGCTGGTGATCGGCTCCAACCGTTTCATCCCCGGCTTCGAAGAGCAGCTGAAGGGCGCCAAGGTCGGCGAGGAGAAGGTCCTGAACGTGACCTTCCCCGAGGACTACAACGTCGCGCACCTGGCCGGTAAGGCCGTGACCTTCGACGTCACCGTCAAGGCCATCAAGGCCGAGGCTCCGGCGGTCATCGACGAAGCCTTCGCCCAGCGCATCGGCATCGAGTCGCTGGACAAGCTGAAGGAACTGCTGCGCACCAACCTGAACCAGCAGTACACGGGCGCCGCCCGCTTCAAGCTGAAGCGCGCCCTGCTGGACGCCCTCGACAAGGCCCACGACTTCCCCCTGCCGCCGAAGATGGTCGAGGCCGAGTTCGAAGGCATCTGGCAGCAGGTCCAGTCCGACAAGGAGGCCGGCCGCCTGCCGGAAGAGGACGCCGCCAAGTCCGAAGAGGCGCTCAAGGAAGAGTATCAGAAGATCGCCGAGCGCCGTGTGCGTCTGGGTCTGGTGCTGGCTGAGATCGGCCGCGCCAACAATGTCCAGATCACCGACCAGGAACTGAACAACGCCATCATGAACGAGGCCCGCAACTATCCGGGCCAGGAGCGTCAGGTGCTGGACTTCTATCGCCAGAACCCCAACGCCGCGGCCCAGATGCGCGCCCCGATCTATGAGGAGAAGGTCTGCGACCTGATCTTCGACACCGCCACGGTGACCGACACCCCGATCAGCAAGGAAGACCTGCTGAAGGACGACGACGACCTCTGAGACCAAGCGGTCGGAGTCGAACGCCTTTGAAGGGGCCGTCGCTGGAGACAGCGGCGGCCCCTTTCGCGTTCCGCGAGCGGTTTGCAGCCGGAACGCGAGGGGGTAGGGTGGCCGCCTGGCAGGATCGACCCGGATGAACCCTCTTCTCCTTTTCTCCGCGGTCTTGACGCTGGCGGGCCAGGCGCCGCCCCTGCAGGCGCCGCCCGCGCCGCAGGAGGCGCCGGTCACCCTGGGCGATGTGGTCGTCGACGGGGTCGCCCCGCGGGACCGGGCCCGGGGCTATGTCGATGAAATTCTGATCACGCCGCATGGCCAGGGCCCGGCGCGGTGGAATCGCCGCCTGTGCGTGGGGACCGTCAATCTTCAGCCGGAGGTCGCGCGTTATGTGATCGACCGGGTCTCGGCGGTGGCGCAGGAGGTCGGGCTGGAGCCGGGTCTGCCGGGCTGCCGCGCCGAGGTGCTGATCTTCGGCGCCAGCGACGGCCCCGAACTGGCCCGCGCGCTCGTGGAGGGGCGCCCGCGCACCTTCCGGGTGGGCGGCAGCGGCATGGATCTGGGCTGGTCCGCGCTGCAGCGGTTCCAGACGTCGGACGCGCCGGTGCGCTGGTGGCATGTCAGCCTGCCGATGACGGAGCTGGGGGAGGCGGCCGTCACCCTGCCGGGCGAGGGTACGCCCGTGATCCGCACCGACATGTCGCGCCTGCGGACCCGGATCATCAACGAGCTGAAATATGTGATCATCATCATCGACGTCGGTCGGGCGGAGGGCGTCTCGCTGCAGCCCTTGTCCGATTACGTCGCCATGGTCGCCCTGGCGCAGATCGACGCGGGGGCGGACATGGGCGGCCATTCGAGCGTGCTGAACCTGTTCGCCGACCCCGCCGCGCCGACGGAGCTGACCGAATGGGACCTCGGCTATCTGCACGCACTCTATGAGTCCGACCTCGACGCGGCCAGCACCACGGCCCAGGCCCGCGAGGTGGCCAGGCGGCTGACGGACACGGCGCGGACCGAAGAAGACTGATTCCCGCCGCGTGCGACGATTCCGGCGGGCGGTCCGGCGGTCCGCGCCTTGCGTCAACGGTTCGGCAACGCGATATCCTGTCCAACAGGCGTGCGGCCGGTGAGTCGCGCCCAGAGGCATTCCGAGAAAGACCCCATGCGCGATCCGATCGAACTGATGAACATGAACCTGGTCCCCATGGTGGTGGAGCAGTCCAGCCGGGGCGAACGGGCCTTCGACATCTTCTCGCGCCTGCTGCGCGAGCGGATCATCTTCCTGACCGGCCCCTTCGAGGACGGCATGGCCTCGCTGATCTGCGCCCAGCTGCTGTTCCTGGAATCGGAGAACCCGAAGAAGGAAATCAGCATGTACATCAACAGCCCCGGCGGACAGGTCTCCTCGGCGCTGGCGATCTACGACACCATGCAATACATCCGCTCGCCGGTCTCGACGGTGTGCATGGGCATGGCCGCCTCGGCCGGTTCGCTGATCCTCGCCGCCGGGGCCGAGGGCCAGCGCGTCGCCCTGCCGAACGCCCGCATCATGGTGCACCAGCCCTCGGGCGGCTTCCGCGGCCAGGCCTCGGATATCGAGCTGCACGCCGCCGATATCCGCTACACCAAGCGCCGCCTGAACGAGATCTACGTCCACCACACCGGCCGGACCTATGAGGAGGTCGAGAAGACCCTCGACCGCGACCACTTCATGAGCGCCGAGGAAGCCAAGGCCTGGGGCGTGGTCGACCACGTCTACGACCGCCGCGAACAGGCCGAGGGCGACGGCGTCAAGACCGTCTGAGGCCCTCCGGGACCGCTTTGACGACGAAAGGGCGCGCCGGAGACGGTGCGCCCTTTTTTCGTTGTGCTATCAGGACGCCATGCAGACGCGAGACAACAGCGGGACCGTCGAGGTCGACGGCGACACCTATCACTGGGACCTGCGGCGACAGCCCCGGCCGCTGAGCGGCGGGAAGTGGGAGGGCGTGGCCGTGACCCTGCGGCTGGCCGACTTCAAGCGGGAGGCCATCGTCCAGTTCCCGCCGCCGCTGCGGCCGAACGGGCGGCCCGACACCGAGAAACAGTTCGTCGACCCCGAGCACATCCGCAACGCCGTGACGTCGGTGATGGAAGCCGGCTGGAACCCGACCTCGCGCGGCAAGGCGATGGTCTTCGATGTGGACGCCGAAGGGCGCTGATCAGCCCTTGAAGCGCCGGAAGCCGGCCTCGTCGGCCATGGCCAGCATTTCCGTATCGCCGGTGGTGTCGCCATAGGCGGCGGCCAGGGCCATGTCCGGGCCAAACGCCGCCCGCAGCCGGCGCACCTTTTCCTCTCCGCGGCAGTTGGGGCCGGCGAAGGCGCCGCTGACCCGGTCGTCGGCGTCGAACAGCAGGGGCGTGCCCAGCAGGGCCTCGGCCCCCAGCCGGCGGGCGAACGGCGCGACAGTGGTCTCGGGGCTGGCGGTCACGATCACGCGATAGGCGCCGCGCGCGCCCCAGTCCTTCCAGCAGGCAAGGGCGTCATAACGCAGGAAGCCGGGCCAGACCTGGCCGGCGAAGGCCTCGGCGTCGGCCTCCAGCTGCGCCCTGGGGACGCCCCGCAGGAATTCGCGCACCGAGGCGGCCTTCAGCCGGCCCCGGTCACGATGGCCGGCATAGGCCAGCAGGTCGGGCGCCATCCGCGCCAAGCCCTGAAACCAGCCGCCGGACCCGGCCCGCCAGCGCAGGAATCGCGTGAAACTGTCGCTGACCGTCAGGGTGCCGTCGAAATCGAAGGCGACGATGGCCTGACCCGGCGCAGGCGGCTGGTGAATCGGGCTCGGACTTCCCATGTCAGACATTCGCCGCGATCTCCCTCAACACTGAACCGTCCGTTTCGCACTCCGGCCACGCTTGGCCGGGGTTGTGGCGGGCGTCTGGATGGGTGATTGTCAATTTTTGAAGACCTTTGCGCCCACGTTCAGGGAATCAACGCGAAGGATGCGCGTTAGCCTCATATCGGGGCGAACCGCGGGAGTGAGAAGGCTCGATGACCAAAGCCGCCGGCACAGACGCCAAAAGCACCCTCTACTGCTCGTTCTGCGGGAAGAGCCAGCATGAGGTGCGCAAGCTCATCGCCGGGCCGACCGTGTTCATCTGCGATGAATGCGTCGAACTGTGCATGGATATCATCCGTGAAGAACACAAAATCTCGTTCTCCAAGGCCAAGGACGGCGTGCCGTCGCCGAAGGAGATCCGGGAGGTTCTTGACGACTATGTGATCGGCCAGAGCCACGCCAAGAAGGTGCTGAGCGTCGCCGTCCACAACCACTACAAGCGGCTGAACCACGCGACGAAGAACAACGACGTCGAACTGGCCAAGTCCAACATCATGCTGATCGGGCCGACCGGCTCGGGCAAGACGCTGCTGGCCCAGACGCTGGCGCGCATCATCGACGTGCCCTTCACCATGGCCGACGCCACCACCCTGACCGAAGCCGGTTATGTGGGCGAGGACGTCGAGAACATCATCCTGAAGCTGCTGCAGTCGTCCGACTACAACGTCGAACGGGCCCAGCGCGGCATCGTCTACATCGACGAAATCGACAAGATTTCCCGCAAGTCGGACAATCCCTCGATCACCCGCGACGTCTCGGGCGAGGGCGTGCAGCAGGCCCTGCTGAAGATCATGGAAGGCACCGTCGCCTCCGTGCCCCCTCAGGGCGGCCGCAAGCATCCGCAGCAGGAGTTCCTGCAGGTCGACACCGCCAACATCCTGTTCATCGTCGGCGGCGCCTTCGCCGGCCTTGAGAAGGTGATCGCGGCGCGCGGCGACGGGGCCTCGATCGGCTTCGGGGCCAAGGTCAAGGAGATCGACGAGCGCCGCACGGGCGACATCCTGAAGGGCGTCGAGCCGGACGATCTGATGCGTTTCGGCCTGATCCCCGAGTTCATCGGCCGTCTGCCGGTTCTGGCGACGCTGGAGGACCTGGACGAGACGGCCCTGGTCACCATCCTGACCGAGCCCAAGAACGCCCTGGTCAAACAGTACAAGCGCCTGTTCGAGATGGAGAACGTCGACCTGACGTTCACCGACGACGCCCTGATCGCGGTGGCCAAGAAGGCCATCACCCGGAAGACCGGCGCCCGCGGGCTGCGTTCCATCCTGGAAGGCATACTGCTGGAAACCATGTTCGAACTGCCCACCTTCGAGGGCGTCGAGGAGGTCGTGGTCAACGCCGAGGTGATCGAGGGCAAGGCCCAGCCGCTGCTGATCTATTCCGAGACCAAGTCCAAGAAGGCCGCGCCCGACAGCGCCGCCTGATCACCACGGAGGCAGGGAAGGGCGGGTCCGGCGACGGTCCCGCCCTTTTCTGTGGCCGGCCTGATGCCTTCGCGCCACAACGCGCCGCGGCGCGCTTTTCGCCGACGCTCGAACCCGGCGCACCGGTCTTGCCGAAACCGCCGGTGTTGCGGTCGCGACATGCGGGAAGGGGCTTGTGGACGGAAACAGCCTGCTGTGAGCGGCGCCGCTTGAACCGCGCGTCGGCAGAACCACATACTCATCCGAAGGCCGCCGAATGGCGGGCCGAGTCGAAACGGTGGAGCACAGGCGCTCCCCACGCCGGCGCGGCGGGTCCGAGATCAACGAGGACCTCGTAGAAAGTACGCATCCATGTCCGAGACCAAAACCCTGCCCGTCCTGCCGCTGAGGGACATCGTCGTCTTTCCGCACATGGTCGTGCCGCTGTTCGTGGGGCGCGAGAAGTCCGTCAAGGCGCTCGACGAGATCATGAAGGGCGAGAAGCAGATCCTGCTGGCGACCCAGAAGAACAGCGTCGATGATGATCCCTCGGCCGACGCCATCTATCCGATCGGCGTGCTGGCCACCGTGCTGCAGTTGCTCAAATTGCCCGACGGCACCGTCAAGGTGCTGGTCGAGGGCAAGAGCCGCGCGCGGCTGACCCGGTTCACCGACCGCACTGACTATTTCGAGGCCGAGGCCGTCGAGATCGTTGACGAGCCGGGCGAGCCGGCGCAGGCCGAGGCCCTGCTGCGCGCCGTGATCGAGCAGTTCGAAAACTATGTGAAGCTGAACAAGAAGGTGCCGCCCGAGGCCCTCAGCTCCATCCCCCAGATCACCGATCCGTCCAAGCTGGCGGACTCGGTCGCCGCCCATCTGTCGGTCAAGATCGCCGACAAACAGGGGCTGCTGGAGACCATCGCCGTGCCGTCGCGGCTGGAGAAGGTCTACGGCCTGATGGAAGGCGAGATCAGCGTCCTGCAGGTCGAGAAAAAGATCCGCTCGCGCGTGAAGCGCCAGATGGAGAAGACCCAGCGCGAATACTATCTGAACGAGCAGATGAAGGCGATCCAGCGCGAGCTGGGCGAGACCGACGACGCCCGCGACGAGATCATGGAGCTGGAGAAGCGCATCCGGAAGACGCGCCTGTCCAAGGAAGCCCGGACCAAGGCCGAGGCCGAGGTCAAGAAGCTGCGCAACATGAGCCCGATGTCGGCGGAATCGACGGTGGTGCGCAACTACCTCGACTGGCTGCTGTCGATCCCCTGGGGGAAGACCAAGGGCAAGCCCATCGACCTGGACAAGGCCGAGGCCATTCTCGAGGAGGACCACTACGGCCTCGAGAAGGTCAAGGAACGGATCATCGAATATCTGGCGGTGCAGTCGCGCACCAACAGCCTGAAGGGCCCGATCCTGTGCCTCGTCGGGCCTCCGGGCGTCGGCAAGACCTCGCTGGCCAAGTCGATCGCCAAGGCGACCGGGCGGGAATACATCCGTATGTCGCTGGGCGGCGTGCGCGACGAGGCCGAGATCCGCGGCCACCGCCGGACCTACATCGGCTCCATGCCGGGCAAGATCATCCAGTCTATGAAGAAGGTGAAGACCACCAACGCCTTCATCCTGCTGGACGAGATAGACAAACTGGGCGCCGACTGGCGCGGGGATCCGTCCTCGGCCCTGCTGGAGGTGCTGGATCCGGCGCAGAACAATGCGTTCGGCGACCACTACCTTGAAGTCGACTACGACCTGTCCAACGTCATGTTCGTGACCACGGCCAACAGCCTGAACATGCCCCAGCCCCTGATGGACCGGATGGAGATCATCCGGGTCAGCGGCTACACCGAGGACGAGAAGGTCGAGATCGCCAAACGCCACGTCCTGCCCAAGGTGACGACCGAGAACGGCCTCAAGCCGGCCGAGTTCATCGTCCCCGACGAGCAGATCCGCGACCTGATCCGTTACTACACCCGGGAAGCCGGGGTGCGGTCGCTGGAGCGGGCCCTGGGCGGTCTGGCCCGCAAGTCGGTGCGCGAGATGGCCCGGACCAAGGCCCTGTCGATCACCATCGACGACGCCAAACTGGCCGAGTTCGCCGGGGTTCGTAAGTTCCGCTTCGGCGAGACGGACGAGGAGGATCAGGTCGGCATCGTCACAGGCCTGGCCTGGACCGAGTTCGGCGGCGAGATCCTGACCATCGAGGCGATCAAGATGCCGGGCCGCGGCCGCATGACCGTGACCGGCAATCTGAAGGAGGTGATGAAGGAGTCGATCTCCGCCGCCGCCTCCTATGTCCGGGCCCGGTCGCTGAGCATCGGCGTCAAGCCGCCGGCGTTCGAGAAGACCGACATCCACGTGCACGTGCCGGACGGCGCGACGCCCAAGGACGGTCCCTCGGCCGGGGTGGCCATGACGGTCGCCATGGTCTCGGTCCTGACCGGCATCCCGATCCGCAAGGACATCGCCATGACCGGCGAGATCACCCTGCGCGGCCGGGTCACCGCCATCGGCGGCCTGAAGGAGAAGCTGCTCGCGGCGCTCCGCTCGGGCATCAAGACGGTGCTGATCCCGGAAGAGAACGAGAAGGACCTCGCCGACGTGCCCGACAATGTGAAGGGCGCGCTGGAGATCATCCCGATCAAGACCGCCGACGAGGCCCTGAAATGGGCCCTGACGGGCACACTGACGCCGGTGGAGTGGGACGAGGCGACCGATCCGCTTCCGGCCCCGCCGCCGGTTCAGGACCCGGGCACGGTCGTCGCCACGCACTGACGGTCTGATTGCTAAACAAAAAGACGCCGCCCCGGACAACCGGGGCGGCGTTTTCCTTGCCCTTCTCCCCTCGGGGGAGAAGGTGTCAGGCGAAGCCTGACGGATGAGGGGGCTGGGCGCTTGAATCCGGCTGATGAGGGAGATGCGGCGAGCATCCCCCTCATCCGAGCCGCTCCGCGGCCCACCTTCTCCCCCGGAGGGGAGAAGGGACGCTACAGGCTGTCGACCATCACCAGTTCGGCGTCCGCCGAGGCCGTAATGGTGATCCCGGCCTCGTCCTTGATGGCCGCCCCGTCGCGGGCGTTCAGGAGCACGCCATTGACCTGAACCGCGCCGACGGCGGGGACCAGATAGGCGCGGCGGCCCTCGGCGAGGCTGTAGGTCAGGCTCTCGCCGGCCTTCAGCGTCGCGCCCAGCACGCGGGCGTCGGCGTTGATGGTCAGGGCGTCGTCGGTCGGATCGCCCGAGGCCAGGACCGAGAAGGCGCCGGTCCGGTCGCTCTGCGGAAAGGCCTTGGCGCCCCAGGCCGGTTTGGCCCCGCGGACATCGGCCTCGATCCAGATCTGGAAGATGGTGGTCAGTTCGTCTTCCAGATTGAACTCGGAGTGGCGGACGCCCGTGCCGGCGCTCATCACCTGGACGTCGCCGGCGCCGGTGCGGCCCTTGTTGCCGAGCGAATCCTCATGGGTGATGGCCCCCGTGCGGACATAGGTGATGATCTCCATGTCGGCGTGGGGGTGGGGCGGAAAGCCCGATCTGGCGGCGATCTCGTCGTCGTTCCAGACGCGCAGCCGGCCCCAGCCCATGCGGGCCGGGTCGTAGTAGTTGGCGAAGGAGAAATGGTGTTTGGCGTTCAGCCAGCCGTGGTCGGCTCCGCCAAGGCTGTTGAAGGGTCTGACGTCGATCATTGAGGGGTCTCCCTGGATGTGATCGCCGCTATATAGGCAACAGTTGCGGTTACGGAAGGGGCTGGGTGTCCCGCCGTGCGATCTGCAGGATCAGCAGCATCATCAGCAGGGGCAGGGCCATTTCGCCGATCTCCTCAACCGCCAGCAAGGCCTTGACGACGCCGGCGTCGAGGGCGCCGCCGGCCTCCCTGACCATCCGCGGCAGGCCGTCGATCAGTTTGATGACGGGCAGGATCGCGACCAGGGTCGCCAGACCCCAGATCGCCGGCGAGCGCTCGGCGACGAGACGCCTGATGTCGTGCCGACTGCGCACCAGCATCATCACCAGCAGGGTCAGCAACACCACCACGAAGGCCCCCGCGATCACCTTCTCCGCCAGGGGCACAGTGTCGTAGAAATACAGTTTGGTGCTGAAAACGCCGTGGGTGGTGAAGGCCTTGTGCCAGTCCAGCTCTCGTCCGCCCATGAGGAAGGCGCAGATGGCCAGCAGCCCCAGCAGGCCGGGCGCGCGGCGGCGCCAGACCAGGGCCAGGGCCATGGCGCCGAAATGGAGCAGGGCGCTGAGCGTCTCGATCGGTCCCTTCTCGGTCAGCATCAGCGTGGCCATGTGCGGCGTGGCGACAGCGGCGAAGGTCAAGGCCGTGACCAGGGCGAGGGTGGCGCCCGCCGCCACGAGCCAGCGACGATCGAGGCCGTAATTCAGGGTCATGGGTTTGTGCGTGCCGTCGCCGATGATCCGACGCCGGAACAATCGAACAGATCAGCGCCGGGCGGTCAATCGTCCGTGCCGCACCCGTTTTTCCGTCTCTGGCCGGCCGGCCCTTGGGCGATCACCCCATCTGCGCCCGGTGCCTGAGCATGGCGTCGGCCAGGACGCAGGCGGCCATGGCCTCGACCACCGGCACGCCGCGAAGGGCGACGCAGGGGTCGTGGCGGCCCCTGGTCCGGACCTCGGTCTCCGCCCCGTCGCGGGTGATGGTCTGGCCCGGGGTCAGGATCGAGGAGGTCGGCTTGAAAGCCACGCGGGCGGTCAGGGGCTGGCCCGTCGATATGCCGCCCAGAACGCCGCCCGCATGGTTGGACAGGAACACCGGCGTCCCGTCCTCGCCGAGCCGCATGGCGTCGGCGTTCTCTTCTCCGGTCAGTTCGGCCGAGCCGAAGCCGGCCCCGATCTCGACGCCCTTGACCGCATTGATCGACATCATCGCCGCCGCCAGCTCGGCGTCCAGCTTGCCGTAGAGGGGGGCGCCCCAGCCGGCCGGCAGACCCGTGACCTCCAGGGCCACGACGGCGCCGATCGAGGACCCGGCCTTGCGCACGCCGTCGAGGTAGGCCTCCCACTCCGCGACGACGTCGCGCGAGGCCGCGAACAGGGCGTTGCCATAGACCGCGCCGAAATCCACCGCTTCGGGCGCGATCCGGTGCGGACCCAGCTGCACCACCCCCGCGCGGATGCGTATGCCGTCGCCCAGCACCTTGCGCGCCACCGCCCCCGCCGCGACCCGCATCGCCGTCTCGCGCGCCGACGACCGGCCGCCGCCGCGGTGGTCGCGCACGCCGTATTTGGCCTGATAGGTGAAGTCAGCGTGGCCGGGCCGGAAGGCGCGGGCGATCTCGCCATAGTCCTTTGACCGGGCGTCCTCGTTTTCGATCTGGATGCCGATGGAGGCGCCGGTGGTCACAGGGCCGTCCCCGTCGTCGAACACGCCGGACAGGATGCGGGCCGTGTCGCTCTCCTGCCGCTGGGTGACGAAGCGGCTGCCGCCCGGTTTTCGGCGGTCCAGCCACGGCTGGAGATCGGCCTCGGTCAGGGGAATCCGCGGCGGACAGCCGTCGACCACGCAGCCGATCGCCGGCCCGTGGCTCTCGCCCCAGGTGGTCACGCGGAACAGATGGCCGAAGGTGTTGTGGGACATCACACGACCTAAGCCGCCAGACGGTCCGGCGTCCAGACGCGGGTGAAGCGGACCAGCAGGTCTTCCGCCGCCGAGGGCGCGTCCTCGGACGGCTGGAGCGTGACGAACAGATGGCCCTGCGGGCGGGAGCCGCGGGCGGGCAGCCCCAGACCCTTGAGCCTGAGCCGCAGCGGTTGATGGCCCGCGACCAGCCAGGCGGAGCGCGGCCCGGCGTGGGTCCCGATCTCCAGCCGGCCGCCGTCCTCGAGCAGGCGGAGGGAGACGGGACAGGTCATGTACAGGTCGTCGCCGACGGCGCTGAGCCCATCCGCGCCGCGCACCAGCACCGGCAGATGCAGGTCGCTGCCGTCCGCGGCCGCCCCCCTGAGCCGCAGATGGTCGCCTGTACGAAGGCCGGCGGGGAAGCGGACCCGCAGGCGGCGGGGGCCGATGCGAACCTGCGCCACGCCGCCGCGCAGGGCCTCGAGCGGACTGATCCGCACGACGGGCGGGGCGATGGGCGCGCCTGGGGGCGGGGCGGCGGGGGCCGCCAGGGCCAGGGACGGCGACGGCGACTGGTTCTGGATCAGCCGCCATGCCGCGATCGTCTGCCGGAACAGGGCCTCGCTGCCGCCCGGAACCTCGGGCCGCGCCGCCTTGACGGCCGTGCGGAAGGCCGCGGTCAGCGCCGCGCCATCCGCGGGACCGGTCAAGCCCAGCAGGGCCCGGGCTTCGGCGAGCGAGGAGACCTCGGAGGAGGGGCGGGCGCGCATGCGCCCACCAAGCCATCAACGTGGTGAAGACCGGCTTAACCGTGACGGCTCTCCCCAGGCGGCCCGCGAGGGTCTATCTGCTGGCTATGACCGCCCCCGTGATCCCGCCCAGCCCGTCCCGCGAAGAGTATGCGGAGCATTACGCCGCCGCCCTGGCCGCCAATGGCGACGAATCGATCTTCGAGCGCGAGGAGCCGATCGGCCTGTTCGTCGACTGGCTGGGGGACGCGCGGGCGAGCGAGCCGAACGACGCCAACGCCATGGCCCTGTCGACGGTCGACGCCGACGGCGCGCCGGACAGCCGGATGGTGTTGCTGAAGGACGTCGACGGCCGCGGCTTCACCTTCTATTCGAACCGCGAAAGCGCCAAGGGCGGGCAACTGGCCGGCGCGCCGCTCGCGGCCCTGCTGTTTCACTGGAAATCGCTGCGCCGGCAGGTGCGGGTGCGCGGCGTGGTCGAGCCGGTGACGACGGCCGAGGCCGACGCCTATTTCGCCAGCCGGGCCCGCGAGAGCCGCGTCGGGGCCTGGGCCT
Organism: Brevundimonas sp.; assembly: GCA_046292645.1. GTDB lineage: Bacteria > Pseudomonadota > Alphaproteobacteria > Caulobacterales > Caulobacteraceae > Brevundimonas. The sequence continues at coordinate 22,508 of JBKBQO010000009.1, read as the reverse complement.
CGCACCAGTCGCGGCCGCTGGCGGACCGGGCCACCCTGGAGGCCGCCGTGGCGCGCGAGACGGCGCGGTTCGAGGGCGCGGAAGTGCCCCGGCCGGAGCGCTGGAGCGGCTGGCGTTTGATCCCGGATTCGGTCGAGTTCTGGCGTGATCGGCCCTTCCGCCTGCATGACCGGATGCGGTTCGACCGCAATGGCGACAGCTGGACGCGGACGCGGCTCTGGCCCTGAGGCTTCAGGCGCCGTAGCGGGCCAGGAAGGTCTCGACCGCGTCTTCGGCGATGACGGCGCTGGAACGGGCGACCGTGATCTCGTCGCCCGTGACCAGGGGCACGAAGAAGGCGGGGTGTTCGACCATGCCCATCAGATGGCCGGCCGCCCAGGACGGGCGCTCGATCGGCCGCAGGGCGCCCGCGGCCGACAGGCCGGTCAGGAGGCCGATCAAGGAGGCCCCGAAGGATGCGCGGCCCTTTTCGAAGAAGCGCAGGGCTACGGCCTGGAAACGGGGCCGCTCGGCCATCACCAGGCGGAAGACCGACCGGACGAAGGGATCACGCATGAAGTCGGCATAGGCATGGGCGAAGCCGGTCAACTGCTGGCGCGCGTCGCCGTCGGGCGTGCGGCAGGCGGCGATGCGGAGGGCGAAATCCTCGGCTGCGTCGTCGATGACGGCGGAGAACAGGTGAGCCTTGCCGTCGAACAGGGCATAGAGGGTCGCGGTCGAGACGCCTGCGTCGCGCGCGATCGGCTCGATCTTGGTGGCGGCGTAGCCTTCGCTGACGAAGGCTCTGCGCGCGTGCTTGAGGATCGCCTGCCGTTTGGGGTCGCGAATTTGGGAAGGTCCGACGCCGGGGCCGTGCATGGATGATCGCTCGCTGTAACGGCCAAGGTGACGCTTGCGTGCGGTGCAGGTCAAGAGGCCGGTGAACGATGTTAGATTCGTTCGCCCGTCAGGGCCGATAGCAGCGGATGCGCCAGGACCGGCGCGGCCAGGCGCACAACGGCCTGGGGATCGTCCAGCCGCACGGCGGCGGTGGCGTCGGCGATGATGAAGTCGGCGTTCAGCCGCGAGGGTTCGGTCAGGCGTTCATGCCCCGGCCGCACCGTGGCCAGATACTGGGCGATCACCGAATCGGCTGTCCGGCCGCGTTCGGTCTGGTCCCGCAGCAGGCGGCGGATGAAGCGGATGTCGGCGGGGGTGTCGACGAAGACCCGGATGTCGAACAGGTCGACCAGCCCCGGGGTGCAAAGGACGTGGGTGCCCTCAACAATGACCACCTCGGCCGCCCGCACGGCTTCTCCGCCCGGCTCGCGGCCATGATGGATGAAGGAATAGAGCGGGGCGACGATGTCTCGTCCGGCCTTCAGCGCGGTGAGGTCGCCGATCATCAGATCATGATCGCGCGCCGTCACATCATCGAAGTCGAAGGCGGCGGGATCGAAGTCGGGCAGGCTGGCGGCGTCGCGATAGTAGGCGTCCTCGCGCAGCAGGACGGCCGCGCCCTCGGGCAGGGCGGAGACCAGAGCCTCCGCGAGGGTGCTCTTGCCGGAGCCGGAGCCGCCGGTGATGGCGATGAGAATGGGCATGCACGGGTTCTAGGGCCCTGAAGCGCCTTTGGCCAAGCCGGGAGAGGCGGCCGGTGACCTCGCGTCACGTTGCTTATCGCTGATCACGCCGATAGCGTGGCTTTCAAGCGCCGTGACAAGCAGGCGCAGCCTTGAGGGATAGTGATGCTCGGATTGATGCAGGATTGGCCGCTGACGGTCGACAAGATCCTCGACCACGCCAAGAACTGGCACGGCCACCGCGAAGTGGTGACCCGGTCGGTCGAGGGACCGATCGTCCGCGCCACCTATGCCGAGATCCACGCCCGCGCCAAACGCGTGTCCGGGGTGTTGAAGGCCTGGGACGTCAAGGTCGGCGACCGCATCGCCACCCTGGCCTGGAACACCAGCCGGCACATGGAAGCCTGGTACGGCATCATGGGCATCGGCGCGATCTGCCACACCCTGAACCCGCGCCTGTTCCCCGAACAGCTGATCTACATCATCAACCACGCCGAGGATCAGGTCATCTTCGTCGACCTGACCTTCATCCCGCTGCTGGAGGCCATCCTGCCGCACTGCCCGTCGGTCAAGCGGGTGGTGGTGATGACCGACGAGCTGACCATGCCGGCGACGAAGCTGCCGGGCGCGGAATGCTACGAAGCCCTGCTGGGCCAGGCGGATGAAGACGTGGTCTGGGGCGGCTTCGACGAACAGACGGCCTGCGGCCTCTGCTACACCTCGGGCACGACCGGCAATCCCAAGGGGGTGCTGTATTCGCACCGGTCCAACTTCATCCACACGCTGCTGGGCATGCAGGCCACGGTGCTGGGGCCGTCGCCGAAGGAGGTGATCCTGCCGGTGGTGCCGATGTTCCACGCCAACGCCTGGGGCATCGCCTTCGCCGGCCCGGCCTCGGGGGCCAAGCTGGTCATGCCGGGCGCCCGCATGGACGGCGCCGCCATCTATGAACTGATCGAGAGCGAGGGCGTGACGTTCTCGGCCGCCGTGCCGACCGTCTGGCAGGGTCTGCTGACCCATCTGCGCGAGAACAACCTCAAGATTCCGACGGTCAGGAAGGTGCTGATCGGCGGCTCGGCCGTGCCGGAAAGCCTGATCCGCGCCTTCCACGAAGAGTTCGGCATCGAGGTGCTGCAGGGCTGGGGCATGACCGAGACCTCGCCGATCGGCACCCTGTCCAACCTGCCGCCCGAACTGCTGGCCCTGCCGTATGACGAGCAGATGAAGTGGCGGGTCAAACAGGGCGTGCCGCCGCTGGGCGTCGAGCTGAAGCTCAAGAACTACGCCGGCCAGGAGATCCCGCACGACGGGCACACCTACGGCCGGCTGATGATCAAGGGGCCGACCATCGCGGGCGCCTATTTCAAGGGCGAGGGCGGCGACATCCTCGACCACGAGGGGTTCTTCGACACCGGCGACGTCTCGACCGTGGACGAGCACGGCTTCATGCAGATCACGGACCGGGCCAAGGACGTGATCAAGTCGGGCGGGGAATGGATCAGCTCGATCGAGATAGAGAACATCGCCGTCGGCCATCCAAAGGTCGAACTGGCCGCCGTCATCGGCGCCGCCCATCCGAAATGGGACGAGCGGCCCGTGCTGGTCCTGAAGCTCAAGCCGGGCGAGACCGAGAACAAGCAGGAGCATCTCGACTTCCTGGTCGGCAAGATCGCCAAATGGTGGATGCCGGACGATGTGGTCTTCGTCGACGACATCCCGCTGGGCGCGACCGGCAAGATCGACAAGAAGCTGGTCCGTGAACGGCTGAAGGACTACCGCCTGCCCACGGCGGGGGGCTGAGGCCATGGCCCGCCGCACGCCGGGCGAGGGTCGGGTCCAGACGCTGGCGTTGCTGTCCGTCGCCGCCCCGGTGCTGGTGGTGGTCGCGGCGCTGGGCACGCGGGTCGGATTATGGCCGGTCGAGATCGGTTATGATTTGCTGACCATGCAGGTCGGCTGGTTCCTCGCCTTCTTCGGCGCGGTTACAGCCTTGGGCGCGTTGATGCTGGCCCTGCCGCAGTTCCGCAAGCTGGGCCCGATGGCCGTCGTGGCCGTCCTGATCGCCGGCGCGACGCTCGGGGCCTTCATCTGGCAGAAGACCCGGCTGGCGGCCGGACCGGTCGAGAACGTCAGCACCGATCTGGCCGAGGTTCCGGGGTTCGGTCGGCTGGGCGAGCAGCGGGTCGGCCGGGGGCCCGGTCCGGCGGTCGGCGCCGAGGCCTGTCCCGGCGCCCGGCCGGTGATGCGGCAGATCGCGCCGACGGCGGCCATCTATGCGCTGGAAGAGGCCGGCTTCACCCTCAGGGGCGCGGGCGTGGGCCGGGCCGACGGCAGCCGCGAGGGCTTCTGGTTCGGCGTCGACCATGACGCCGTCATCCGCATCCGCCCCGGCCGCACGGACATCCGCGTGGCCGCCCGCGATCACCGGCCGCACGGCGGCGAGGCCTGCCGCCTGGCGACCGCGATCAGCGAGACCCTGCGCTCCGCCGGCTGAGGTTCAGTCCAGCGTCCAGTCGGCGTCCATCGCCGGCGCCGGGGCGGCCGTGACCCGTCCGGCCCGCTCCAGCGCGATCAGATGGGCCCAGACTGACAGGCTGGCCGCCGGCCACAGCCGCGCATCGACGGCGGCGTAGAGCGCGGGGACCATGTCCGCGATGCGGCGGTCCCCGGCCGCCAGGCGCGCCAGAATCTGCGCCTCCCGGCCCAGCCGGTGCGCCCGGTAGGCCTCCAGAAAGGGCCCGGGCTCGATGATCGGGCCGCCGTGCGTGGGCCATAGCGTCGAGAAGCCGCGCGCGATCACGGCGTCGAGGCTGGCCATATAGGCCGTCATGTCGCCGTCGGGCGGGGCCACCACCGTGGTCGACCAGCCCATGACGTGGTCGCCGCTGAACAGGGCGTTCTCCTCGGCCAGGGCGAAGCCCAGATGATTGGAGGCGTGGCCCGGCGTCGCCAGGGCCTCCAGCGTCCAGCCGTCCCCCTCGATCCGCTCGCCGCCCGTCAGGACGACGTCCGGGGCGAAATCGGCGTCGTCGTCCTCGTCCAGCGGCGCAGAGGCGTGGACCGTCCGCGCCGGCGGGGCCGCGGCCAGGACCGGCGCGCCGACCCGCCCGGCGAAGGGGCGGGCGAGGGGGGCGTGGTCGCGGTGGGTGTGGGTGACCAGCACATGGCTGACGGTCTGGCCCTCGACCGCCGCCAGCAGGGCCGCCAGATGGGCCTCGTCCAGCGGGCCGGGGTCGATCACCGCCACCCCGGCTCCGGCGACGGCGCGGCCGACGATATAGGTGCCGGTTCCGGTGAAGGTGAAGGGCCCCGGGTTGGCGGCGATCACGCGCCGGATCAGGGGCGAGACGGCGTCGACGCGCCCGTAGTCGAAGGTCGGGGCGGGGACGAAGGGGATCATCGGTTGCGGCCCGGGCCTTGCCTCAGGACTTCGGTAACCTTCCGCGGAGCCCCCGAAATGGCCGTTTCCATCGCCCTGGCTGTGTCAAATCGGCTCCAGCCCATGGCCGCGGCCCTCCTGTGTCTCATGGCGATGCAACTCGCCGTGGCCTCGTGCACGCCCGAACCGGCGCCCTACGCCGCCCGGGTCGCGATCCTGCGCTAGATCCTTAGAGCGGCACGCGGGAGAGATCGTAGCCCGCTCCCGCCGCCGCGGCGCGCAGGGCGTCGGCGTCCGCGCCGCGCGACCGTTCCGCCATCGCCCAGAGGGCCGCCGAGCGCATGCCGGAGCGGCAGAACATCACGGTGGGCGCTCCATCCGCCAGCAGGTCGGCGACGGCCCCGGCCTGGGCGGCGTCCGGCAGGCCGGATACGGGGATCCAGACGAAGTCCATGCCGGCGGCCCGGGCCGCGGCCTCCATGTCCGCCGCCGCGGGCTGGCCGGGGTCCTCGCCGTCGGGACGATTGCTGACCAGCCGCCGGATCCCCGCCTCCGCGAGGGCGGGCAGGGCGTCGGGAGACAGCTGGGGCGAGGCCCAGACGGCAGCCGAAAGGGGCCGGGGCGCCATCCCTATTGCCGCCTGACCCGCACCGCCGGGCTGTCGCCGACGCTGAGGAAGAAGGTGCCCAGGGCGGCGCGGCGCACCCGGACGGGCCGGCCCGCCCGATTCGAGATGTGGACATTGGCGGTGTCGACCTGGCGCCATACCCCGCCGTCCTCCAGTCGGAACACCCAGCGGTCGTCAGAGCCCCGGGTCGCCGACTGCAGCGTGGTTTCGATGGCGCTGATGTCGTCGCTCTCGCCGGACGGGCCGAACAGCCGGGGCAGGGACGGGACATTGAAGCCGAACATCTCGCGCCGGGTCTCGGCGATCGCGGCGCGATCCATGACCACGACCTCGCCCTGTCGCTCGGCCGAATCAAGCGCTCCGGCGGCGGCGTCGTAGCAGGCGAGGCGGGCGGCGCTGTCAGCGACCGCGCGGCAGTCCATCAGTCGCGCCAGCGTGCCGGACCGCTCCTGGACCGGCGCGGCCTGGCCTGAAAGCACGACCGCCAACGTCGCCGCCGCCGCGAGTCCCGAGATCACAGACATGGACATAATCCTCGCAAATCCGCCGTCGCCCGGCCCTTTATCAGTCGGGCAGGAGGGCCTTCCGGTCAACCACAGCGTCCGCGCCGGGAAGGTGACCGCAACGTGGCCTAAATACGACAGTCCTGCTTCGACAGCGTTACAACGGTGTAATTTCGGTGGCGAAGCAGCGTTCAGCGCGCATAACGTATGGCAACTGCGGTCGGGGCGTTCTGTCCGCGGGGGACCAGAATATTCCATTTCAAGGCCGCGACGACCCGGTTCCCGGGATCGCCGAACATCAGGAGACGACCTTTGAGAACCCAGAAAATCCGTAATCGGCTGCTTGCGACGACGATGATCGGCGGTATCGCCGCCCTCGCGTTCAGCGCCCCTGCCATGGCGCAAAGCGCGCCGCAGGAAGCCGAGCTCGACGAAGTCGTCGTCACCGGTTCGCGCATCCCGGTTCGTGACAACACCTCCTCCAGCCCGATCTCGACCGTGCAAGGGGAAGTGCTGTCGGAAATCGGCACCGGCACGATCGAAACCTATCTGAACGCCCTGCCGCAGGTTCAGCCCAGCCTGACCAAGACCAACAACAACCCCACCGGCGGTGGTTCGGCCTTCCTGAACCTGCGCGACCTGGGTCCGTCGCGCGGTCTGGTGCTGGTCAACGGCCGCCGCATGGTTCCGGGCAACTCGGCCGGTTCGGTCGACGTCTCGATCCTGCCGTCGGCCATCATCGAGCGCGTTGAGCTGATCACCGGCGGCGCCTCGGCCGTGTACGGCGCCGACGCCGTCTCGGGCGTGGTCAACTTCCAGCTGCGTGACCGCTTCGAAGGCCTGGAAATGTCCGCCCAGTACGGCATCTCCGAGGAAGGCGACGGCGAAGAGTACGCCCTGAACCTGCTCGCCGGCGCCCAGACCGCCGACGGCCGTGGCCGCGTCGTGTTCGCCGCCAGCTACAACAACCGCGCACTGATCGCCCAGTCGGCCCGCGAATTCTCGCAGACCGCCGAATACTGCCTGGTCAGCGGCTGCACGCCCAACGGCTCCACCACCACGGGCGACGGCACCTTCTCCATCCCCGGCAATGCGACGGCTGCCCAACTCACCGTCTTCCGCGACTACTTCATCGCGCAGGGCGTGCCGGTCGCCACGGCCAACAGCGTGATCCGCACGGGCCAGCGCATCGGCTTCAACCCCGATGGTTCGCTGTTCATCGCCGGCCGCGGCCGCGGTCTCGGCGACGGCGTCTGGAACTACAGCGGCCCGAACACCTCGGGCTATGATCCCGCAGACTTCTACGGCGAGAACTTCAACCCGGTTAACCTGCTGCAGTCGCCGTTCGAGCGCTACAACTTCTACACCAGCTTCGGTTACGACCTGACCGACCGGATCGAGTTCTACGGCAACGCCCTGTACTCGGGCTATGATTCGCAGAACGACCTGGCCGAATCGCCGGCGCAGTTCGTCGTCAACGTCGCCACCAACTCTACCCTGCCCACCGAGGCCCGCACCGTTCTGCAAGCCGCCGGCATCAGCAGCTTCGCCCTGGCCCGCCGGACCAACGAACTCGGCCCGCGGACCTATGAATCGGCCACGGACGCCTTCTCGCTGACCGGCGGTATTCGCGGCAAACTGCCGGAGTTCAACGGCTACGAGTGGAACTACGACGCCTACGCCACCTTCGGCGAATACAGGAACGTCTTCACCTACGGCGGCTTCCCGCACGGTGAACGCATCAACGCCGCGCTGAACGGCTGCCCTGCCGGCTCGCCGGCCGGTCCGTTCGGTTCCAACGGCCAAATCAGCCCCTGCGTGCCGTTCAACCCCTTCGGCCGCGGTTCGATCACCGCCGCCCAGCGCGCCTACATCGAAGCCAAGGGCCAGACGGCCGCCACGACCATCCAGATGACGGATGTCCAGGCGACCGTCAGCGGCAACATCTTCGACCTGCCCGCCGGACCGGTCGGCTTCGCCCTCGGCGGCGAATACCGCAACATCGACTATGATTTCCTGCCGGGCGAAGCCATCCAGACGGGCAACCTGCTGGGCGGCAACGCTTCGGGTCCCGTCGCGGGCGCCATCAGCGTCAACGAAATCTTCGCCGAACTGCGGGTTCCCCTGCTGGCCGAAGTTCCGTTCTTCGACTACCTCGGCCTCGAGGGCGGCTATCGCGTGTCGGACTATTCGACCGGCAGCAGCAGCTTCACCACCGACACCTTCAAATACGGCGGTGAATGGCAGCCCGTCGAAGGCGTTCGTTTCCGCGCCCTGCAACAGCGCGCGGTCCGGGCTCCCTCGGTCGGCGAACTGTTCGCCACTCGCGCCGAAGGCTATCCGTCGGCCACCGACAACCAGGATCCTTGCGACGTCGACAACGCCGCTCGGTCCACCGGTCCGAACGCCGGTGCGATCACGGCCCTGTGCGCGGCTCAAAACGCCGCCGCCGGCGCCGCCGGCTTCCAGCAATCGGGCAGCCAGTTCCGCATCTTCTCGGGCGGCAACACGGCCCTGACGCCGGAAGTCGCGGACTCCTTCACCGCCGGTGTGGTTCTGACGGCCCCGTCGTTCTTCCCGAACTGGGCGTCGTCGCTGACGGCCTCGATCGACTACTGGGACATCGAGATCGAAAACGTCATCAGCGCCGTGGGCTTCTCCACTTCGCTCTCGCGTTGCTATAACCCGCTTTACAACCCGACGTTCACCACGGCCAACAGCTACTGCCAGGCCATCACCCGCGACCCCACCACGGGTCAGGTGACCAGCGTCGGGCTCGCGGGCTCCATCTCGCAACAGAACGCCAACCTGGCGGAACTGATTGCTTCGGGTGTGGACATCTCGCTCGCCTACCGCCTCGATCCGACCGTCTTCGGTTGGTCGGAAGGCTTGGGCCAGTTCCAGTTCACCACCACGGCGACCTGGTACGAGAACCAGCAGGTCACCAGCCTCCCGGGCGACGCGATCAGCGACAACCAGGTGGGGTCGGTCGGCGACGGCACCCCCAACAACGGCACCCTGCCGGAGTGGAAGGTCTCGACCCGCATCGCATGGCAGAAGGACGACTTCGCCCTTTCGCTGCGCTGGCAGTTCATCGACAGCGTTGAGGACTTCGCGGCCACGGACGCCAACGGGTTCATTCCGGGCATCGACGCCTACAACTACTTCTTCCTGAACGGCTCCTGGCAGGTCAACGACACCGTCCAGTTCTACGGCGGTATCGACAACCTGACCGACGAAGCCCCGCCGATCTATACGCGCGGCTTCCAGTACAACACCGACCCGTCCACCTACGACGTGATCGGCCGCTACTACTACGTGGGCATCCGCTCGCGCTTCTAGGACGAGCGATCCTCGGATCGAACGGGATGGGGCAGGCCTTTGGCCTGCCCCATTTCTTTTGTGAAAGGGGCGGGCTGTCGTCGCCGCGCGCCCCCGTGCGCCTGGCGCCGCGGCGTGCGTCGTCCCTGATCGGAGAATTCGCCTTGGCCTCTGTCCTGCTGCTGTCCGTCCTGTCCGCCCTGAGCCTGGCGCAGGACCCCGGAGAGGTGATCAGCAACGCCGCCCCCGTGGAGGCCGCCGACGCCCTGCGTTTCCGCGAGGCTGTCGCCTACGCCAATCCGATGCCGCGCGGCGCGCCCGAAGGCGACTACCCGCTGGTGGCCTGGTGCGAGGCGCTGGTGAACGGCCATGTCGCCCTGGGCGAGACCCTGACCACCGCCGACGATCTGGACCGGGACATCATCCGGCTGGGCAAGCTCGAGGCCGCCGATTTCCGCGCCGCTCTCGACGCCGCCGAACCGCGTCAGACCGCCGCCAGCCGCGCCGCCGCCGCGGCCGCCGCCGCCGAGGCGACGTCCAAATGGGCGCCTCTCGCCGGTCAGGACGAGGCGGTGCGCAGCCAGGCCTTCGGCCTGTTCTTCGGCCTGCCGGGCCGTTGCGAACACGCCGCCCGCCGCATCCGCGGCGACATCACCAGCGCCCCGGCGACGCCGGCGGATGTGGGGTTGGAATAGTCTTCAGGCCGCGTCGCTTCGCGCCGCCGCCCCGGGCTCATAGTTCAGGATCGGCGACAGCCAGCGCTCGGCGGTGGCGAGGTCCCAGCCCTTGCGCCGGGCGTAGTCCTCGACCTGGTCCGGATCGATCTTGCCGACGCCGAAATAATGGCTTTCGGCGTGTCCGAAATAGAGGCCTGACACCGAGGCCGGCGGCGTCATGGCATAGCTCTCGGTCAGGGCCATGCCCGCGTTGGCCTCGGCCTGCAGCAGCCGGAACAGGGTCGCCTTCTCGGTATGGTCCGGCTGGGCCGGATAGCCTGGGGCGGGGCGGATGCCCTTGTACTGTTCGGCGATCAGGTCCTCGACCGTGGTGTCCTCGTCGGCGACATGGCCCCACAGTTCGGTGCGGACCTTCTTGTGCAGGGCTTCGGCGAAGGCCTCGGCCAGACGGTCGGCCAGGGCGGTGGCCATGATGGCGGAATAGTCGTCGCCGGCGTCCTTGAACCGTCTGGCGATTTCCAGCTCGCCATGACCGGCGGTGACCGCGAAGGCGCCGATGTAATCGCGGCCGTCCTCGGCGACGAAGTCCGACAGGGCCAGATTGGGCTTGCCGTTCGACTTCTTGATCTGCTGCCGGAGGGTGTGGAAGCGGGCGATCTCCTCGCCGCGGCTCTCGTCGGCCCAGACCACGATGTCGTCGCCATCGGTGTTGGCGGGCCAGAAGCCGATCACGCCCTTGGCCGTGAACCATTTCTCGTCGACGATCCGTTTCAGCATCGCCTGCGCATCGGCGAACAGGTCCTTCGCCGCCTCGCCGACGATCTCGTCCTCGAGGATCAACGGATAGCGGCCGATCAGCTCCCAGCTGGCGAAGAAGGGCGTCCAGTCGATGTGGTCGGCCAGGTCCTGCAGGTCCCACCCGTCGAAGGCGCGCACGCCCAGGAAGGACGGGGCGCAGGGGAGGGGGGTGGCCGCGTCCGGCTTGAACCGGTTCTGGCGCGCGGCGGGCAGGGACGCCCGCGCCTTGACCTCCTGGCCGCGGGCGTACTGCTCGCGGATGCGGACGTATTCGTCGCGCGTCAGGGCCTCGTTCTTCGCCCGCTCGGTCTTCGACAGCAGGCCCGAGACCACGCCGACGGCGCGGCTGGCGTCGACGACATAGGTGGTCGAGCCGGCGCGATAGCCGGGCTCGATCTTGACCGCCGTATGGGTGCGGCTGGTGGTGGCCCCGCCGATCAGCAGCGGGATGTCGAAACCGCGGCGCTCCATCTCGCGCGCCACGAAGACCATCTCGTCCAGCGACGGCGTGATCAGGCCCGACAGGCCGACGATGTCGACCTTGTGCTCGACGGCGGCGTCGAGGATGCGGTCGGCCGGGACCATGACGCCCAGGTCGATGACCTCATAGTTGTTGCACTGCAGCACGACGCCGACGATGTTCTTGCCGATGTCGTGGACGTCGCCCTTGACCGTGGCCATCAGGATGCGGCCGGCCTGTTCCCTCGGCTTGCCGGCCTTTTCGGCCTCCATATAGGGCTCAAGCCAGGCCACGGCCTGTTTCATGACCCGGGCCGACTTGACCACCTGCGGCAGGAACATCTTGCCCGAGCCGAACAGGTCGCCGACCACATTCATCCCGTCCATCAGCGGACCCTCGATGACGTGCAGCGGCCGGTCGAACGACAGGCGCGCCTCCTCGGTGTCCTGATCGATGAACTCGGTGATGCCGTTGACCAGGGCGTGTTCGATCCGCTTGCCGACGGGCTGGTCGCGCCATTTCAGATCGACGACCCGGGCCACGCCCTTGTCGCCCTTGTAGTTCGGCGCGATGTCGACCAGCCGCTCGGTGTTCGAGACATTGGTCCGCTGCGGCCGGTTCAGGATCACGTCCTCGACCGCCTCGCGCAGCGTCGCGTCGAGCGTGTCATAGACCGGCAGGTCGCCGGCGTTGACGATGCCCATGTCCATGCCCGCCTGGATGGCGTGGTACAGGAAGACGCTGTGGATCGCCCGGCGCACCGGCTCATTGCCGCGGAAGCTGAACGAGACGTTCGACACCCCGCCGGAGACCCGCGCATAGGGCAGGGTCGCCTTGATGACCCTCGTCGCCTCGATGAAGTCGACGGCGTAGTTGTCGTGTTCCTCGATCCCCGTCGCCACGGCGAAGATGTTGGGGTCGAAGATGATGTCCTCGGGCGGGAAGCCGACCTCGTCGACGAGGATCCGGTAAGCCCGGGTGCAGATCTCGATCTTGCGCGCGGCGGTGTCGGCCTGGCCGACCTCGTCGAAGGCCATGACCACCACGGCGGCGCCATAGCGCAGGCATTTGACCGCCTGTTCGCGGAACTCGGCCTCGCCCGCCTTCATCGAGATCGAATTGACGATCGGCTTGCCCTGGACGCATTTCAGGCCCGCCTCGATCACCTCCCATTTGGAGCTGTCGATCATCACCGGCACCCGGGCGATGTCCGGCTCGGCCGCGATCAGGTTGAGGAAGGTGACCATGGCCTGCTTCGAATCCAGCAGGCCCTCGTCCATGTTGATGTCGATCACCGAGGCCCCGGCCTCGACCTGCTGACGCGCCACCGACAGGGCGGCGGCGTAGTCGCCGTCGATGATCAGCTTCTTGAACTTGGCCGAGCCGGTGACGTTGGTCCGCTCGCCGACGTTGATGAAGGTGGGTCTCACTCAAAAACTCCGCTCATCCCCGCGAAAGCGGGGACCCAGTGCTTTCGTGAGGCACGGTGTATGGGATCGATGTCAGGGCCCGCCCGGTGGGACCGATCGCCCAAAGAACTGGGTCCCCGCTTTCGCGGGGATGAGCGGAAATCAAGGAACATCACGCCACCAGCTCGAACGGTTCCAGCCCCGACAACCGCATCGCCACCGGCCGCTGCGGTATCTCCCGCGTCGGCAGTTTCGACACCGCCTCCGCCGTGTGCCGGATGTGCTCCGGCGTCGTGCCGCAGCAGCCGCCGACGATGTTGACCAGGCCCGAGGCCGCCCATTCCTCGATGAAATGGGCGGTCTGGTGCGGCTCCTCGTCATACTGGCCCATGGCGTTGGGCAGGCCGGCGTTGGGATAGGCGGCGACCAGGGTGTCGGCCACCCGGCTCAGCTCGGCGATGAACGGCCGCATCAGATCGGCGCCGAGGGCGCAGTTGAAGCCGATGGCGAAGGGTTTGGCGTGGCGCACGCTGTTCCAGAAGGCCTCGGCCGTCTGGCCAGACAGGGTTCGGCCCGAGCGGTCGGTGATGGTGCCGCTGATCCAGATGGGCAGGGGCTCCAGCCCCTCGTCCTCAAGGTCCTTGATGGCCTTGATGCAGGCCTTGCAGTTCAGCGTGTCGGTGATGGTCTCGATCAGATACAGGTCGACCCCGCCCTCGTTCAGGGCGCGGATCTGATGGCGATAGGCCTCATAGACCTGGTCGAAGGTCACCAGCCGCGCGCCGGGGTCGTTCACGTCCGACGACATCGACAGCATCTTGTTCAGCGGCCCGATCGAACCGGCGGCGAAGCGCGGCTTGTGCGGCTCCTTTTCCGTCCAGCGGTCGGCGGCGGCGCGGGCCAGTTTCGCGCCCTCCAGATTGATGTCCCACACCGACTGTTCGTCCAGCTTGTAGTCGTCCTGGGCGATGACCGTGGCCGAGAAGGTGTTGGTCTCGGAGATGTCGGCGCCGGCGGCGAAATACTGGTCGTGCAGGCCGGCGATGACATCCGGCCGGGTCAGGCACAGGATGTCGTTATTACCCTTCATCTGGCCGTTGTGATCGGCGAACCGCTCGCCGCGAAAATCCTCTTCCGACAGCTCGCTGCGCTGGATCATGACTCCCCAGGCGCCGTCGAGGACGAGGATGCGCTCTTTCGCGGCGGCGTGGAGGGCGGCGATGCGGTCCTGGCGGTTCATGATCACGACGCCCTTCCCCCCTGGCGGGGGAAGGTGGCAGGCGAAGCCTGACGGATGGGGGGTGAAACACCGGCCCCTCCCGGTCCGCTCGTCGCCTCACACCGGGTCCGTGGCAGCCAGCCCCCCCATCCGAGCCGCTCCGCGGCCCACCTTCCCCCGCAAGGGGGGAAGGAAGTCGAAAGACGGATCATTGGGAGTTCTCCCGCACGCCCAGCACCCGGCAGATCGCATAGACCAGGTCGGCGCGGTTCAGGGTGTAGAAGTGGAAGTCGGCGAAGCCTTCCTCCTGCAACCGCGCGCAGGTCTCGGCCGCCACCGAAGCGGCGATCAGCTTGCGGGTCTCCGGGTCGTCGTCCAGCCCGTCAAAATGGGCCGCCAGCCAGTCCGGCACGGCCGCGCCGCACGCCGCCGACATCCGCTTCAGGCCATTAAAATTGCTCACCGGCATGATCCCCGGGATGATCGGCACGGTCACGCCCGCCGCCCGCACCCGGTCGCGGAAGCGCAGGAAGGCGTCGATGTCGAAGAAGAACTGGCTGATCGCCCGCGTCGCCCCGGCGTCGACCTTGGCCTTCAGCACGTCCAGATCGTGCGCCGCCGACGGGCTCTCGGGATGGCCCTCGGGATAGCAGCCGACGATGACGTCGAAGCCGCCCTTGGCCGTGATCGCGGCGGTCAGTTCGGTGGCGTTGGCGTAACCGTCCGTACGCGGAACATAGGCCCCGCCGATGCCGTTCCCGCCCGGCGGATCGCCGCGCAGGGCCACGATGTGGCGCACCCCGACGTCGCGATAGCCCTCGATCACCGCGTCGACATCCTCACGGCTGGCCTCGACGCAGGTCAGGTGCGCGGCCGGCGTCAGGGCCGTTTCGGCGAGGATGCGCTCGACCGTCCGGTGCGTCCGCTCGCGCGTCGAGCCGCCGGCGCCATAGGTCACCGAGACGAACTCGGGCGCCAGCGGGGCCAGACGGGTCACGGCCTTCCACAGACTGGCCTCGGCCTCGTCGGACTTGGGCGGGAAGAATTCGAAAGAGACGCGCGGTCGCGAGGCGTCCTGGCCGGCGCGGGCGACCGGCCCCAGCGGCGACAGCAACAGGGCGCGGGCCTCGGCCAGGCTGCGGGGATTGCTCATGCGACCTTCTCCACGGCGACGGCCGGCCGTTCGGCGGTCCAGATCGAGACCGTCAGTCCATCGGTGTCCGGGGGCAGGGCGATCGGGGCGCTGGGCGTCAGCCCGGCCTCCGACAGCCAGCGCCGCATCTCGGCGTCGGCGAAGCCCAGCCGTCGATGCTGGTGCTCTTCGCGCAGATATTCCAGCGTGTGCGGGGCGAAATCGACGATCAGCAGCCGTCCGCCGGGCATCACCAGCCGCGCCGCCTCGGCCACGGCCGCCGCCGGATCGGCGAGGTAGTGCAACACCTGATGCACCAACACCAGGTCGGCGCTCTGTTCCGGCAGGCGGGTGGCGAAGATGTCGCCGTGGCGTAGCTCGACCTTGTCCAGACCGGCCTTGGTCACATTGGCGCGGGCGATGTTGAGCATGTTCTGGCTCAGATCCAGCCCGACCGACATCTTCGCCTTGCGGCCCAGCAGGGTCAGCATCCGGCCCGAGCCGGTGCCCAGATCGACCACCCGTTCGAATGGACCGTCGCCCGCCGCCCGCGCGATGGCCGCCTCGACCGCGCTCTCGCTGACGTACAGCGAGCGGATCCGGTCCCACTGCGGCGCGATCCGTTCGAAATAGGCCCCGGCCGCGGCCTCGCGGTCGCGGCGAACGGTCTCCAGCCGCCGGTCGTCGGCCTCGCCGGCAGAGACGTCCAGCAGGTCCAGCACTGTATCGATCAGCCGCCTTGCCGGCAGATCGGACGACAGGCGGTAAAATACCCGCGCCCCGTCCGGAAACCGTTCGATCAGGCCCGCGTCGGCCATCAGCTTCAGATGACGCGACACGCGCGGCTGGCTCTGGTCGAGGATGCGGGACAGCTCCATCACCGACAGCTCCTCGCCGGCCAGCAGCGACAGCACCCGCAGGCGGGTCGGTTCGCCCGCGGCGCGCAAGGCTTCAACGGTCTGGTCGGCGGTCAACGACATGGCTTTATATAAAGATATCCTTATATGATTTGGCAAGGAAAATCGCTGGCCAGACGCCGGATCCGGGGCCAGTCTGCGCGGCCCGGTTTCCCGTCGTCGCGAGGCCCGCCATGACCCTTCGTTTCGCCGTCTGCCTTCTTCCTCTGGCCGCGGTTTCGGCGCTCGCCGGCGCGGTCGCCGCCCAGACTCCGCCGAACGGCGGCGGCATGGGTCTGCCCCCCGCCGCCGAGGAGGTCGAAGCCTGGGCCG
This sequence comes from Brevundimonas sp., assembly GCA_046292645.1. Lineage (GTDB taxonomy): Bacteria > Pseudomonadota > Alphaproteobacteria > Caulobacterales > Caulobacteraceae > Brevundimonas. The sequence goes on along the minus strand of JBKBQO010000009.1, from coordinate 6,191 downwards.
GCCGGCTGTTCGCCCGGCTGGACGCCAATCAGGACGGCGCCGTCACCGGCGACGAACTGGCGGTGCTGGCCAATCCGACCGTTTCGGCCATGGGCGGGTCGCGCCTGCGGGCCATGGTCGTCCAGTCCGACGCCGACCGGAACGCCCGCATCAGCGCCGAGGAGATGACGGCCGGGGCGCAGCGCATGTTCAGCCGCATGGACCGCGACGGCGATGGCCGGCTGTCCGAGGATGAGCGGCCCCAGCGCCCGGCCCGGGCCGCGCCCGTGGTCATCCCGCCCGCCGACCCCATGCCCTTCCCCGACACGCCCGACGGGGGCTGAGCCGCGCCGTTCAGGGCACGGGCGTCTTCAGCGGTTCGCCCGCGAACGCCGCCCGCAGGTTCTGGAGCAGCAGCATCAGCATGCCCTGCACCGCCTCGGTCGTGGCCCCGCCCGTGTGCGGCGTCAGCACGGTGTTGGGCACGCCGGCCCAGCGCGCCGGATCGGTCGGCTCGTCCTCGAACACGTCCAGCGCCGCCTGGCCCAGCCGCCCGTCCTTCAGCGCCGCGATCAGGGCGTCCTCGTCGACCAGCTGGCCGCGCGCGACATTGACCAGCAGGCCCTGCGGCCCCAGCGCCTCGATCACCGCGCGCGAGACCATGCCGACATTCTCGTCGTCGGCCCGGCAGGCGACCACCAGGATGTCGCTGTCCCGGGCCAGGTCCAGCAGGGAGCCGGCCCGCGGCCACGGACTGGCCTTCTCCCGCGGCCCCCACCAGCGCACCGCCATCCGCATCGCCTCGGCCCGCCGCGCCACCGCCTCGCCGATCGCGCCCAGCCCGACGATCCCCAGCCTCTGACCCTTCAGCGAGGGGGTGATGATCCGCGACTCCGGCGTCCAGCCGCCGGCCCGCAGCGTCCGGTCCCCCGCCGCGATCTGCCGTCGCGCGGCCAGGATCAGGCCGATCGCGTGGTCGGCCACATCCTCGTGATTGACCCCCGGCGCATGGGTGACGGGCAGGCCGCGCGCCCGGCACCAGTCGACGTCGATCCCGTCATAGCCCGAGGTGAAACAGGCGATCAGCTGCAGCTTCGGCAGCCGTTCGACCAGGGCCGTATCCAGCGGAAACTCGCCCGCGGTCACCAGCGCCCTGATCTGCCCCTCGGCCTCGGCCGGCGGGCCCTCCCAGAAGCGATAGACGGTGTAGTCGCTCTCGAGGAAGGCCGTCAGCGGCGCGAGGTGGCGCTGCAGGATGAGGAGGGCGGGGCGGTCGGTCATGGCCGAACTAGAACAGGCCTCGTCCGCATCGCCAAGAGGCTGTCGACGCTGTCAGATCGGGTTCGCCGAAGCCGGAACCCTGGCCGGACCGGCCGGATACAGGTCGTCATCGACCGCTGATCTCCAGTAACGCCCAAGCTTACCTGCAGTGTCGGTTATCGGACACTGCCACAAACTCGAGATACCAAAGACGAAATCTCGCCACATTAGGCAAAACAACGATATTATCCATTCGATCACAAATATCGTGATCAACCGTCATTCGCTTGCCACAAGTCAATTCTGTCAGCAATGAAGCGCACACCATCTTTTGCGGCGCTTTCACGGCGCACACCGTTCTCTTGGTTCAACCTGGAAGTACAGTAGCGTATGCTTAACTATAAGACTGCCCTTCTCGGCACGACGATCGTCGCCGGGCTTCTCTCGGGCGGAGGGCTTCTGTTCGCGCCCACCGCCGCCCTGGCCCAGGCGGCGGCGACCACGCCCGACCAGCCGGTCCAGACCGATGAAGGCGAGGCCGAGCTGGACGAAATCGTCGTCGTCGGCTCGCGGATCCGTCGCGACACCTATAATTCGCCCTCGCCGGTCCAGGTGATCACCCGCGAAGAGACCACCCTGGCGGGTTACAACTCGACCACCGAGGCCCTGCAGGGCACGGCCGTCACGGGCGGCGCCAGCCAGATCAACAATGCCTACGGCGGCTATGTCACCGACGGCGGCCCCGGCGCCAACACCCTGTCGCTGCGCGGCCTCGGCGCCGGCCGCAGCCTCGTTCTGCTGAACGGCCGGCGCGTGGCCCCCGCCGGCTCGCGCGGCTCGGTCGGTTCCGCCGACCTCAACGTCCTGCCCAGCGCCATGGTCCAGCGCGTCGAGGTGCTGCGTGACGGCGCCTCGTCCATCTATGGATCGGACGCGGTCGCCGGCGTGGTCAATGTCATCACCCGCACCGACATCGACGGCCTGGAACTGGAAGTCCAGGGCTCCGCGCCGGAGGCCGGCGAAGGCAATTCGTACCGCGCCGCCGCCGTCTACGGCGCCTCGGGCGATCGCTGGCGCGCCGCCGTCTCGGGCGAATACTACCGCCGCGAGGAACTGACCCTGCGCGACCGGGACTTCACCTCCTGCCCGACCGACTTCCGCGTGACCCGCGCGGGCGCCCGCAACGACTATATCGATCCGCTGACCGGCCAGCCGAAATGCTTCCCGATCGACAACGGCGGCGTGACCATCAACACCATCGCCACCCCCTATATCAGCGAAAACGGCGCCTTCGGCACCATCGCCCGGCCCGGCGTGACCCCGGCCACCAACGCCGAGAGCGGCTTCTTCTTCAACCGCTTCCGTCCCAACGCGGCCGTCACCACGGGCGTGGTCGGCTTCGAAGGCGTGGGCGGCCTTGAAGGCGACGCCCAGACCGGCCTGAGCCTCAACATCCGCGACACCTTCGACGACCGGATGCTGAACCAGTCCCTGATCTCGCCGGTCGAGGTGAAAACCCTCTTCGGCCAGCTCTCCTACGACCTGCAGGCGCTCGGCGACGCCACCGTCTACGGCGAATTCCTGGCCAACAGCCGGGAGTCGGAGCAGACCGGCTATCGCCAGCTGAGCCTCGACTACAACTACGGCAGCCCGCTGATCCCGGAGAACCTGCGCTTCGAGGAGTCGGCCCTGCCGGACCAGGGCACGGGCAACGGCCAGGACGTCGGCATCCGCGCCTTCATCGGCTACGGCAACGACCGCAGCTCGCAGACGGTCGACTTCTGGAAGGGCACCGCCGGCATCCGCGGCGACCTGGCCTTCCGGTCCGGCTGGCGCTACGACGCCTATGTCAGCCACACCCGTTCGGACTCGGAATACACCTTCGAGTCCTTCCTGACCAACCGGCTGACCAATTCGCTGGACGCCGTGACCGCCACCCCCGGCGTCGACTCCAGGCTCGTCCGCGACGGTCTGACGTGCCGGGTCAACATCACCGACCCGAACGCCGGCTGCATCGTCGCCCCGCCGCTCAACACCAACACCCTGGCGGGCAATCTGCCGGCGGACTTCCGCAACTACGTCTTCGTCCCGGTCACCGGAACGACCCAGTACACCGAGACCGTGGTCAGCGCCGTCATCGACGGCCCGCTGTTCGCCCTGCCGGCCGGCGACGTTGCGGCCGTGGTGGGCGTGGAGTATCGCCGCGCCGAGATCGACGACACCCCGCCGATCGATAGCCAGAACGGCAATCTCTACAACCTGACCTCGGCCACGCCGACGCGCGGCAGCGATTCGGTGGCGGAAATCTTCGCCGAACTCGAGGCTCCGCTGCTGCGGGACCAGCCCTTCGCTCACGAGCTGACGCTGAGCGTGTCGGGCCGCTATACGGACTACGAGTCCTACGGCGCCGACAGCACCTACAAGGTCGGCCTGCTCTACGCCCCGGTCGACTGGATCTCGCTGCGCGCCACCTACGGCACCTCGTTCCGCGCCCCGGCGCTGTTCGAACAGTTCCTCGGCGGCACCTCGGGCTTCCTGCCCTCGACCTCCGATCCCTGTAACGAATACGGCTCGCGCGACCAGACCAGCAACCGCTACCAGAACTGCCAGGCCGAGATCGGCGATCCCGCCTTCCGCGCCACCACCGGCGTCACGGTGATCACCGCCGGCGGCGCCGAACAGGGGCTTGAGGCCGAAACCTCGAGCAACTTCACCGGCGGGATCATCGTCCAGCCCCGCCTGCCGGAGCAGTTCGGAAACCTGTCGTTCGCGGTCGACTACTACAAGATCGAGATCGACAACGGCGTCAGCCGTCCCGGCGCCGGCGCCACCCTGGCCGCCTGCTACGACGACCCGGAATTCCGGGCCGGCGGCGGGCTCTGCAACCTGATCGAGGCACGGGATCCGGCCGACGGCTCGCTGACGGTGTTCGACAGCTACACCAACATCTCGAGCCAGGTGGTCGAGGGCATTGACTGGAACATCCGCTACACCCGCGCCCTCGGGCCCGGCCAACTGCTGGTCAACGGTCAGCTGACCCAGTATCTGTCCCAGGCCAGCCGCACCTTCGCCACCGATCCGCTGGACGAGTTCAACGGCGAGATCGGCAGCCCCGAGTACAGCGCGACCGCCGACGTCTCCTACGCCATGGGAGACTGGCGCGTGCGGTACGGCGTTGAATGGCTGGCGGCGACGGACAGCTATGAGCGGGTCGGCTTCACCGACGCCGATCTGCAGGATCCGGAGTTCGACTACGTCTTCGATACGCCGGACTATTTCCTGCACAACGCCTCGGTCCAGTACAGCAGCGACGACTGGACCGTCACCGGCGGTGTCCGGAACCTGTTCGACGAGCAGCCCCCGCTGATTTCGTCCCAGGCCTACAGCCTGGTCGGCAACTCGCCGCTGTATTCGGGCTATGACTACGTCGGCCGGACCTTCTTCCTGAACCTCGCCAAGCGGTTCTGAAGATAGCGAACCGACACAGAAGGGCGGCCGGGGAACCCGCCCCCCCATTTCAAGTGTGCGCGCCGCCGCGAGGGCAGGGGGCCGGCGGCCGCGTCTCCGTGCGTCGCGGCCGGTCGGCGCCTAGAACCCGTCGTCCTGTCCGCTGTCTCGAGGCCCGCCGGGGAGGCTGTCCCGGTCGTGCATCGCCATCAGGTGGACCGGCAGGGCGTCGGCGAAGGCGAAGACCCCGGTCCGGTCGGCCTGGCCGTCGAGCCCCGCGCCCGGCAGCACCAGGGGCTCCTCGAACGCGGCCTTCGTCTCGCCCGGCAGGACCAGGAAGGCGTCGTCGGCCAGTCCCGGCAGGGTCTGCGGCCCGGCGTCGAGGGCCTTGTCCGCGCTCTCGACCGGCATGGGGGCGAGGCCCGTCGGATCGAAGCCGTTGAAGTTGGCCGCCGTGAACGAAGCCGCCGTCGTATTGGTGAAGGCCAGCACCGTCTGGTAGCCGTTCCCGCCGCCGTCGCGGTCGACCTGCAACAGGGTGCGGCTGCCGTTCTGCACCAGCCGCATATGGCCGTCGGCGAACGGATTGCCGCCGCCGTAGTTGGTCAGCGCCCCGCCCGCCAGCCAGGCCGACAGGTCGACCCTGTCGCCGCCGGGGCCGGTGGCGAAGTCGCGCACCAGATTGTCGCCGCTGGCGGCGAACTGGCCGCCGGTCGAGGCCAGGCGCACGGTGTCCGAGCCCTCGCCCAGGGTGATGCGGAAGGCTCCGCCCAGGGTGTCATAGACGACGGTGTCGGCGCCGGCGCCGGCGTCGATGCCGACCGTGCCCGCGCCGGAGACGGTGATCAGGTCGTCGCCGGCCTCGCCCTCGAGGGTGACGGTGTCGCTGTAGCGGCCGTTTCCGGCGAAGGTCAGACTGTCCGCCCCGTCGCCGCCGTTCAGCCGCACCGTGGTCGCCGCCCCGCCGCCCGAGCGGGCGATCAGGAGCGCATCGTCGCCGGCCTCGCCGCGCAGGAAGTCGTTCCCGCCCGACGTATCCGTCAGCCGGTTGGCGAAGCCGTCGCCGCGCAGTTCGTCGGTGAAGGCCGAGCCGACCAGGTGTTCGATCCCGGTCAGGCTGTCGAAGCCCGAGCCGCCGGTGTCCTGCTGGTTGCCGACGATGGCCAGGTTGACGTTCACCCCGGCCGTGGCCGAGGCATAGGTCGCCGTATCGCCCTGGGCCCCCGAGCCGCCGTTCAGCACATCGTCCCCGGCGCCGCCGTCCAGCACGTCGCTGGCCGCCCCGCCGTTCAGCACGTCATTGCCCGCCCCGCCGGTCAGCACATCGTCGCCGCCGTTTCCGTTCAGCACGTCGATGGCGGACGTCCCGTTCAGCACATCCGCCCCCGCCCCGCCCTCGACCGGCGCCGGCAGGGGGGCCAGGCCGTTGAAGTTGAAGGCGGTGAAGCTGGAGGTCAGGGTCTTCTGCAGCGTCACCACGGTGACGAAGCTGTTGCCGCCGCCGT
>JBKBQO010000008.1:0-113941 GCA_046292645.1 Brevundimonas sp. | reverse complement strand
GCCCCCCGCGCCCGCGCCGTCGGCGCCGTCGGCGCCGCTGGATCCCATGGCGCCGCGGCGGGATGCGCCGATCTTCCGCATGCAACGCGATGCGCCGGCGGCGCCCCCCGCCGCTGCGCCCGTCGAACAGCCTGCCCCGGCCGCGCCGGACGCGCCCCCCCGACCGTCGCGCACGGCCGAGGTGGTCAACAGCGGCGAACGCCCGCCGCAACAGGGCGGCCGCTACTATTCGGTGCACCGCCAGAACGGCCGCCAGCCCGACACGCTGGACATGCCCGAGCCGACCTATGTCGACGCCCTCGCCGTCAGCATGCCCGAGACAATCGCCTCCCAGGACCTCGCGGCGCCCCAGGAAGGCCCGGCCCTGATCCGGGACGCCCAGGGCCGCATTCGCCCGGTTCCGGCCGGCTCGGACGGGGACCACCAGTGACCGAGGCTGCGACCGCCTCGCGCCTGCCGGCGCTGATCGCCATGGCCGAGGAGGGCTCCAGCGAGAAGCGTCGCGCCCTGCTGCGGGAACTGACCGACCATTTCTTCGGGTCGACGGCGCGATCCGCCACCGAGGACACCCTGTACGGCTCGGTCCTGGCCAGCCTCGCCGCCGACATGGAGACGGCCGTGCGCGCCGAGCTGTCCGCCCGCTTCGCCGACGCTCCCGACGCCCCGCACGCCCTGATCCGCCGCCTGGCCAATGACGAGGCGGCGGTCGCCGGTGCCGTGCTGGCCGCCTCGCCGGTGCTGTCCGACGAAGACCTGCTGGGCGTGGTGCGTCGGCATGGGCAGGACCATCTGCGCGCCGTCTCGGCGCGGTCGTCCGTGTCCGAGGCGGTGTCCGAGGTCATCGTCGAACGCGGCGACGACGAGACTCTTGGAACCCTGCTGCGCAACGACGGCGCTCGCCTGTCGCGCAAGTCGTCCGAGGCCGCCGTCGAACGGGCCCGTGTCAATCCGGCGCTGCACGAGGCCACAGTGTCCCGCGCCAGCCTGCCGGCCGACCTGCTCAACGAAATGTATTTCGTGGTCGAGGCCCGCCTGCGCACCCGAATCCTTGAGCAGAACGCCCGGATGGATCCCGTGCTGCTGGAAAGCGCCCTGGCCGCCGGCCGCGCCCGGATCGCCACGGGCGACGGCGCCTTGCCCGCGGACTATGCGGAATGCCTCGCCTATGTCGAGGAGCTCAAGGCGGCCGGTCAGCTGACGCCGCAGATGCTGGCGCGCTTCCTCCGCTCGGGCGGCACGACCTCCTTCCTGATCGCCCTGGCCCAGTTGTCCGACATCGATTTCCACACCGCCCGCCAGATCGTAGACCGACGCGAGCTCGATGCCCTGGCGGTGGTCTGCAAGGCGGCCGACCTGGATCGCGCCCTGTTCCTGACCTATGCGGTGGTGCTGTTGAACGACGACGGCGACGCCATGGCCAAGGCCCATGCCTATGCCCGGATGTACGCCGAGCTCTCGAAAGAGGCGGCGCTCAGGACCCTGCGCTTCTGGCGCATGCGCCGCGGGGCCGAGGCGGCCTGAAAGCAAAACGCCCGCCTCCAGGATTGGAGACGGGCGCTTCGGCCGAACAAACGATCCGAAATTATTTCTTGGCGCGGGTCGCGGGGGCGCGGGCGGGTTTACGGCCGCCCTGGCCGAGGCCCATCTGCTTGGCCAAGTCCGACCGTGCCTTGGCGTAGTTGGGCGCGACCATCGGATAGTCTTTGGCCAAGCCCCATTTCGCCCGGTATTCCTCGGGGCTCATATTGTATTTGGTGCGCAGGTGACGCTTCAGCGATTTGAACTTGCGGCCGTCTTCCAGGCAGATCAGGAAATCGGGCGTGATCGACTTGCGCACCGGGACCGCCGGTTCCTTGACCTCGGGCTCGGGCTCGACCGCGCCGGTCGAGACCTGGGTCAGGGCGGCGTGGATGCTGGAGATCAGGCCCGGCACTTCGGCCGCCTGTACATTGTTGTTGCCGACATAGGCCGAGACGATGTCTGCGGTCATTTCAAGAAGTTGGGCGTTGTCTTCCACGGAGCGGCCTCACCTTGTTCGAGTGTTTTTCGACTGAATCAGTCGTTGGCCCGTTCAATAGAGTTGTTCCCTGATGAAAGCAACATCACGCTACATGCCGCCAAGGACATGTCGAGACTCCCCCGAAGATCACAACAGACCTACCGGTTTCTGGTGACTCAGCGGCCGAAGTTTTCGGCGAGCGCCAGCATGGCGGCGCGCTCCGGGGCCGAGAAGTCGTCCAGGCCGTCGTCCTCGCCTTCGCGGATGGCGCGCAACAGGGCGGGCGTCAGGGCCGAGGACAATGACCAGTTCCAGTACCGGAGCACCGTCTGGGCCCGGTCGACCGCCAGCATGTCATAGGTGACCAGCACCCGCTCCCAGGCCGGATGCGCCGAGCCGTCGGCTTCGGTCTCGGGCCGACGCATTGAACGCCACAGATTGACGAGGTCGCCCTTGGCAAGGCCGGTCGCCTTGCACAGGATGGCCAGGGGTTCGCCGCCCGGATCGCCCATGATCTTGGCGCCGGTCACCGGCTTGACCCCCGACAGATAGGCGATCTCCGTCGCCACCTCGCGGTTCAGCCCGCCCGCGGCGGCGGCGGCCACGGCCTGCTCAAGCCCGCCATAGGGGCTCCTGGCGATGGCCGCCCGGTTGCGCTGGCGGCGTTCGATGAACTGCAGGGCCTTGCGCGACACCGGGTCCTGCCAGTTCTCGGCCGCGGCCATGGCGAAGACGTCTTCCGCCACCTCCTGCATGACTTCGCGGGACACGGCGAACCGCTGCAGGATGGTGCGGCGATCCTCGGGGCCACACCACCAGAACATGACATAGGCCCCGGAGGGACGAAGTTCGGGGCGCTTCAGGGTCGGACCGCACAGCTGCGGCGCCTGCCGGCTGAGACTGACCACGCCCTCGACGGCGGACTGGCTCAGCCGGGCCGTGCCGTTGCGAAGCACGGCCTCGATGACGTGGCTTTCGCCGAAACTCATCAGGGTCTCGGTGACGACCTCCGACAGGGCGCGCCGGCCGGCCATGATGAAGCGGTGCTCCGGGCCCGTATCCCGCGCGCAGGCGACCAGGTCCGCGTCGGACAGGGAGGCGCACTGCTCGATCAGCAGGCCCGCGATGTCGGGCGTGTCCCGCAGCAGCATGCGCGCCAGGGCGTTGGGCAGTTCGGCCAGGGGCGCCAGCCGCGCCGCGACGCGGCGGCGATCGGCGGGCGCCGCAAGACGCAGCATCTCGACCAGCAGATCACCGGTCACGGCCCGCTCGAAGGCGTTGATCCGGCTTGCGGGCAGGGAGACGACATCGGCCAGGCGTTTCAGCAACGCATGGCGCGCGCGGAAGCCGGCTTCCGGGGCGGCCTCTTCGGGGATGGTCGCGGGCTCGGACATGTCCGACGCAGAGTAGGGCCGCGTCGGTTAACCGCCTGTGACGCTCCGGCGTGCCGGCCGCCTTCGCCTTACAGCCCCTCGAACAGAGCCGTCGACAGATAGCGTTCCGCGAAACTGGGGATGATGGCGACGATGGTCTTGCCGGCGTTCTCGGCCAGCGAGGCCTGACGGAAGGCGGCGACCAGGGCCGCGCCCGACGAGATTCCCACGGGGATGCCCTCGGTCCGCGCCGCCCTGCGCGCCATGTCGAAGGCATCCTCGTTGGACACCTGTTCGACCCCGTCGATCACCGACCGGTCGACGATCGAGGGAATGAAGCCGGCGCCGATGCCCTGGATCTTGTGCGGCCCCGGCTCTCCGCCCGACAGGACGGGCGAGGCCGTCGGCTCGACCGCGATCATGCGCAGCGACGGCTTTCGCGCCTTCAGCACCTGGCCGACGCCGGTGATGGTGCCGCCGGTGCCGACGCCGGCGATGATGATGTCGACCGCGCCCGCTGTATCGTTCCAGATCTCCTCGGCCGTCGAGACGCGGTGGATGGCCGGGTTGGCGGGGTTGTCGAACTGGGCCGGGATGACGGCGCCGGGGGTCCGCTCCTTCAGCTCCATGGCCATGGCGATGGCCCCCTTCATGCCCTTCTCGGCGGGGGTCAGCACCAGTTCCGCCCCCAGCAGGGCCAGCATCTTGCGCCGCTCCATCGACATGCTTTCCGGCATGACCAGGATCAGACGATAGCCCTTGGCCGCGGCCACGAAGGCCAGGGCGATGCCGGTGTTGCCGCTGGTCGGTTCGATCAGGACGGTGTCGGGGCCGATATGCCCCGCCTGCTCCAGCGCCTCGATCATGGCCACCCCGATCCGGTCCTTCACCGAGGCCATGGGGTTGAAGAACTCCAGCTTGGCCAGGACGGTGGCCGCGGGGTTCAACTCGGCCGACAGCCGCGGCAGGCCGACCAGGGGCGTGTCGCCGATGGTGTCAAGGATGGACTCGAAGACCTTGCCCCGACCGGCTTTCAGATGGCGGGAGGCGTCATAGGGGGCGTCGGACATGGGCGGAGCTCCGGTATGGGGGATCGATACATAGGCGCTTCGTCCGCAAGGCAAAGGGCCGGGGCGACGGCAGGCCTCTTGATCACCGGACGCCGGCCGCTTCGGCTTCGGGGCCGCGCAACCTTGCCTTTTGCCACATGCGCTGGTCTGCTCTCCGAAGTGGTGCCGGGGAGCGCGCGTGACCTACAGTATTTCGACGACCCGGCGGATCGCCCCCGGCGATACCTGGACGATCACCGACATTATCGGGATCAGTATCGTGCACCCCGCTGAAGGACAGACGGTCGTATCGCTCAGCAACGCCGGGACGATCCTGATCAACACCAACAGCATCTTCATCACGGCGGGGATCAACTACGAGCACGGCAGCGAAAATCGGGGTTCGGTCTTCACCAATGAAGCCACCGGGGTTTTCCGGATGGTCTCCACCGGCGGGGGCGGTCAGACCTACGGCTTCACCTCGCAGCAGGCCTGGACCGGACTTACCGGCGATTTTGTCAATCACGGAGTGTTCGAGGTGGCGGCGACCGCTTTCGCGGCGGGCATCCAGACCTTCACCTCGAACTTCGCCTTCACCAACACCGGCCAGTTCAGGGTCCAGGGCGCGACCGGCGCCATCGGCGTGTGGGCTGAGTACGGCACGATCGCGGTGAACAACGGCCTTATCGAGGTCACCGGACCCGAAGCAATTGGCATCTTCGCCGGCGCCCGGTCCGACATCACCAACTCCGGAACGATCCGCGCCATGATGACCGGCAACGGCGGCTGGGGCATAGGCATCAGCATCAGCAACTCCGACCTGGAGACGAGCCGTATCGTCAACACCGGCCGGATCGAGGCGCAGTACGCCATCCTCGATGAGACCGCCATTTCGCCGCCTGTGACGTCCGTCCAGATCGTCGACAACTCGGGGCAGATCGTCGGCGCTATAGACCTCGCCCGCGGCGACGACCGGTTGACCAACACCGGATCGATCACCGGCGACATCTGGCTGGGCTACGGCGCGGACGTCTATAAGGGGGCGACCGGAATCTACGCTGGCGTCTTGCATGGCGGCTTCGGGGACGATCTCATTGTCGGCGGCCAGGGCGCCGAGACCCTCTATGGCGAGGACGGCGACGATGTGATCCGGGCGGGCGCCGGCGACGACGTCGTCCAGGGCGGACGTGGCGACAATCTGATCGACGGCGGGGCGGGGATCGACACCCTGACCTACCAGAGCCTGACCAAGGGGGTCGACCTGGACCTCGCGACCGGCGTGGCTCTCGCCGCGGGGCGGGACCAGATTTCCGGGATGGAAAACGTCTGGGGCAGCCGCTGGATCGACCGGATCGCGGGCGACGGCGCCGCCAACCTGCTGTTCGGAGCGGACGGCGACGACTTGCTCGACGGGCGCGCCGGCGCCGACACCCTTGTCGGCGGGGCGGGAGCGGACACCCTGACCGGCGGGGCGGGGGCCGACATGTTCCGCTTCGACCGCGGCGACGGAGCCGATGTGGTCACCGACCTCGCGTCCGGCGACCGCATCACGGTGCATGGCTACACGGGCTACACCCAGTTGCTTCAGCAGGGATCGGACGTGCTTATGCAGCTGTCCGCGACCGACTCGATCCTTCTTCGCAGCACCACCACCGCCGCGGTCGTCGCCGCGACGACATTCACCGCCTCCCCGCGCCCCGACTATCAGACCGCGAACGCCGCGCCAGCCCTGTTGGGCGACACGGGCGTCGCGGTCACCGGTCGCTTCGTGATCCAGGAAGGGGAGACCGTCGCCTTCGACCACGGCGTCGGAACCCTGGTGATCTCGGGCGTTATCGAGAAGGGCCACGGGGTGACCAACGGCGGGCTGTTGACCGTCACGTCCTCGACATCGCACGTGATGGGCGTCGGCCTCGCGGGCTTCAACTACGGAGGCGATTTCGACAACCTTGTCACCGGAGAGCTGCGGGTCGCGACCACCTACGCCAGCGGCGTGGCTACCGGCCTTGTCAGCGACGGCGACCTGAGCGACGTCGTCAACTACGGCCTGATCGATGTGCGCGGCGTCTCCGGCGCGACCGGCGTTAACGGGCTCAAGCACGGCCTGCATCTGAACAATGCCGGCACGCTCCGGGTCCAGAGCGAGGGTCGGACGGTCGGCGCCGACATGGGGCACCACAGTTCCCTGACGAATACCGGCCTGATCGACGCCATCGGCGGAGCCGTGACCTTTGGACTCAACAGCCTGTCGCAATCGCTGATCATCAATCACGGGACGATCCGGGCTGACAATGCGACCGGCGACGCCATCGGGATCCGACTGCGCTCCACCCATCTGGAGATTATCAACACCGGCTTGATCCAGGCGGACCGCGCCATTGACGCCGACGGCTACTTTTTCAGCTACCGGTCGGTGCTGAACAACTCCGGCGAAATCCGCGGCGTGGTCAGCATGACCATCGCCGTGGACAGCGTCTTGAACACAGGTCTGATCGACGGCGCTGTCCTTCTCAACGCAGGCGACGATCACTACGACGGATCCGGCGGTCGCCAGACCGGAACGGTCGATGGCGGAGCCGGGCAGGATCACCTGATCGGCGGCGTCCATGCCGACACCTTGGCCGGCGGCGAGGGATCGGACACCCTGGTCGGCGGCGCCGGAGATGACCGACTGGAAGGCGGAGAAAGCGACGACTTCGCCGTCTTCTCCGGCCCCCGCTCCGCCTATAGCTGGACCGTGGCGGGCGACGCCGTCACCGTGACCGGCCCTGACGGCGTCGATACCCTGATCAGCGTTGAACTCCTCCGCTTCTCGGACGCGTTGGTTTCCCTGACGGGCCGGGGGCTCAATGCACGAGGCGGGCACGGTGATGACACCGTCTTCGGCAGCGAGCTCAACGACATTCTCGACGGCGGTCCCGTCCCCGGCATCCTCGAGATGCAGGGTTCGACCGACAATGGCGAGGATCGCATCTTTGGCCTGGCTGGCGACGACATCCTGACCGGCGGGGGCCGGAACGATCACCTCGACGGCGGCGGCGACCATGACCAGCTGGATGGCGGCGTCGGCGACGATATGCTGCTCGGCGGAGCCGGGAACGACAGCCTGACCGGCGGCAAGGGATCCGACCAGCTCGATGGCGGCGCCGGGCTGGACGTCGCCATCTTCACGGGAATGAGGGCCGACTACGAGATCCGGACCGCCAACGGGGTGACAACCGTGATTGGCCCCGATGGCGTGAACCCTGGCAACCACTCGCAAATTCTGATCGCCACGGACGTCCTCACCAGCATCGAGCGCCTCCAATTCTCCGACCAGACGCTGGTTCTGGGGCCTGACCCGCTGATCGGGACCAGCGGCGTGGACCTCATGACTGGCGGGACTGGTCAGGACTCCCTGTCGGCCGGCGCGGGCGCCGACCGATTGGAGGGTGGGGCCGGCGACGACGAACTCCACGGAGGCCTCGGCGACGACATCCTCGACGGCGGCGCCGGCTACGACACGGCGCTGATCGAGGGAGCCAGGGACGACTACCGCCTGCTCATCGATGGCGAGGGGTTCGTCCTCAAGGGGCCGGATGGCTCGGATCGTCTGATCAACGTCGAGATGATCCGGTTCAGCGAGGGCGGTGCGATCGATCTGGCGCGACTGTACGGGGATGACGGCCCGCAGACGCTCCCGCCCCCCGTCGACAAGGGATCGACCGCGCCCGAAGTGTGCCGTCCCGCGAATGACGAAGCCTTTGTCGTCAAGCCGGTCGCCGCAGACGATCCCCAGATCCAACCTGCCCTGCCGGACGCGCAGACGCCGTTCCCGAGCTACCGGATGCTCTGGATGGAAGGCTTCTTCCAGCGCGATCTGGCCGCCTCGGCCCATGACCATGGAGTCTTCCGCCCCGATGCGCCGGGCTGGCTCGGTCACCCTGACTGGGACTTCTGAACAGAGCCTTTCACCCCCCGTTAACCACGATGGCGCATCCCTGAACCCCAGTTCCGGGGTTCTTCACTTGCAGTCTCTCACCGCCGCCGTTGAAGCGATCGATCCGCTCGTGGTGACCGGCAAGGTTGCCGGGGTGAACGGCCTGCTGATCGAGTCGCGGGGCGGCCTGTCGCGACTGTCGGTCGGGGCCCGGGCCGAAATCGACCGCCGCCATCTGTCGCCCCTGCCCGCCGAGGTCGTCGGCTTTCGCGACGCCAAGGCCCTGCTGATGCCCTTCGGGCCGGTCGAGGGCGTCGCGCCCGGCGCGGACATCCGGATCGTCTCGTCCGCCGCCAGCGTCCGCCCCACCACCGCCTGGCTGGGGCGGATCATCGACGCCTTCGGCCAGCCGATCGATGGCAAGGGCCCCCTGCCCCAGGGCCCCGCCGCCTACCCCCTGCGCGCGCCCCCGCCCCCCGCCCATTCGCGCGGGCGGGTCGGCGAACGGCTGGACCTCGGCGTCCGCTCCATGGACGTCTTCACCACCACCTGCCGCGGCCAGCGCCTCGGCATCTTCGCCGGCTCGGGCGTCGGCAAGTCGGTGCTGCTGTCGATGCTGGCCAAACAGGCCACCTGCGACGTCGTTGTCGTCGGCCTGATCGGCGAACGGGGCCGGGAGGTGCGCGAGTTCGTCGAGGAGACCCTGGGCGAGGAAGGCCTGCGCCGCGCCGTCGTCGTCGTCGCCACCTCGGACGAGCCGGCGCTGAAACGTCGCCAGTCCGCCTATATGACCATGGCCATCTCCGAATATTTCCGGGACCAGGATCTGGAAGTCCTGTGCCTGATGGACTCGGTGACCCGTTTCGCCATGGCCCAGCGCGAGATCGGCCTGGCCGCCGGCGAGCCCCCTACGACCAAGGGCTATACGCCCACCGTCTTCACCGAACTGCCCAAGCTGCTGGAGCGCGCCGGGCCGGGCCCGGTGCGGCCGGACGGCACCACGGCCGGGCCGATCACCGCCCTGTTCACCGTGCTGGTGGACGGCGGCGACCATGACGAGCCCATCGCCGACGCCGTGCGCGGCATCCTGGACGGCCACATCGTCATGGACCGCAAGATCGCCGAGCGCGGCCGCTTCCCGGCCATCGACGTGCTGAAGTCCGTCAGCCGCACCCTGCCCGCCTGCCAGACCCCGCCCGAGCGCGAGCTGAACAAGCGCGCCCGCCAGTGCCTGTCGGCCTACGCCAATATGGAGGAGCTGATCCGCATCGGGGCCTATCGCTCAGGGGCCGACCCGATCGTCGATCGCGCCATCGCCCTGAACCCGGCGCTCGAAGCTTTCCTCGGCCAGGACAAGGACGATCACACGTCTCTTTCCGATTCCTTTACCCGCCTCGAAGCAATCCTGAATCAAGGCATGATCCAGTGACCGGAGATTTCGTATGACCGCCTGGGCGCACTCGCTGATCCGCATCTCCAACTATGAGGTCGAGACGCTGCAGAAGCGTCTGGCCGAGATCACGGCCCGTAGAGCCTCCGCCGAAATGCGCCTCGCCGTGCTGGAGGCCGAGGCCGAGATCGAACAGGAACGCGCCCGCGACGACGCCGAGGCGGCGATGCTGCTGCAGGCCTATCTGAGCGGCTGGAAACTGCGTAAGGGCGCCGCCGAAGCGGACGTCGTCGTCATCGACGCCGAGGAGGAAGGCGCCCGCGACGCCCTGACGGGGGCTTTCGAGGAGCTGAAGAAGTTCGAGCACGTCGCCGAAATGACCCGGCTGAACGCCATGCTCGCCGCCGGCAAGCGCGAGACCGCCGCCTTCGACGAACTGGGCCTGCGCCGGCGCAGCGCGTAATTTCCTTCTCCCCTCGGGGGAGAAGGTGGCCCGTAGGGCCGGATGAGGGGGATGTCGGCCCCGGACTCATCGCCAGACAGGTAGACTGATGAAACAGCCCCCTCATCCGTCTCGCTCCGCGAGTCACCTTCTCCCCCGCGGGGAGAAGGGCGCTGTCACCCGCCGTCTCGTTCTTGCCGCCCCCCTGGCCATGGCCGCCTGCGACCGCTTCGCTTCGGCCCAGAGCCCGACCGGCCCCCTCGCCCCGCCGCTCAAGGACCTGGTCCCCGCTCCCTTCGGCGCCACCGCCACGACCTGGCATCTGGACCGGCCCGACTGGGTCGAACAGACCCTACGCCACTGCGCCCAGCTGACCCCCGAGTGGGAGCAGAAGATGGAGCGGACCCTCGGCGCCGGCTTCGCCTATGACTTCCAGCCCTCGGACCGCATCGTCGCCTTCGCCCGCGATAACGGCCTGCGGGTCCACGGCCACACCCTGATCTGGTACTCGCAGGGGGCTGCGGTCTTCAACGACGCCACCGTGCCCCGGGCCCGCTTCGCCGCCGAGTTCGACCGCTACATCGCCGCCTTCGTGGGTCGCTATCGCGGCCAGATGGCCGGTTGGGACGTGGTCAACGAGCCGGTGGCCGAGGATGGCGACGGCCTGCGCGACTGCCACTGGAGCCGGGCGCTGGGCATGGACGGCTATATGGTCCGGGCCTTCGAACAGGCCAAGGCGGCCGATCCGGACGCCGTCCTGTTCCTGAACGAATACAATCTCGAGAACATCCCCCGAAAGGGCGCGACCTTCCTGAAACTGGTCGAACGGCTGCTGACGCTCGGCGCGCCGATCGGCGGCATCGGCACCCAGTCGCATCTGAACATCGAGATCCCGGCCGGCCAGATCACCAGCTTCATGCGGGACGCGGCCTCGCTGGGCCTGCCGATACATGTGTCCGAGCTGGACTTTCCGATGACCCGGGACGGCGGCCGCATGCCCGACCTGCGCTCGACGACCGAAAAGCGCGCCCAGCAGGCCGCCCGCGTCGGCGAATTGGCCGAGGCCTTCGCCGCCCTGCCGGAGCGCCAGCGCTACGCCTTCACCACCTGGGGCCTGCGCGACAGCGACAGCTGGCTGGTCCGCGAGGAAGGCAAGAACCTGCCCGACGAAAGCGCCCTGCTGCTGGACGGTTCGGGTCGACCCAATCCGGCGTACCAAGCGGTGGCCGAAGCCTTCAGCCGCTGACCTCGGTCGCCGCGACCCCGGCGGCGTTCAGGGTCGCCAGCAAGCCGGCGGTCGCCGCCTCGACCTTCGCCACATCCCGCCCGCGCACCACCAGGTTCGTGCCCATCTCCCCGACGGAGCCGTGGCCGAACGGATAGCTGCCGAAGCTGACCTCGCGCTCGGCCCGCGCCGCCGCCGTCAGCGTGTCCGCGACATCCCCCTCGCCCACCCCGGTCACCCGGATCGTGCGCGCATGCACCACCGCGCCCGTCCGCAGCCGGGGGGCCACATCCTCCAGCATGGCGGTCATGATCTTCGGCACCCCGGCCATGACGAAGACATTGCCGATCTGGAAGCCCGGCGCGTCGGTCACCGGATTGGCGATCAGCGTCCCGCCCTCGGGTATCCGCGCCATCCGCCGCCGGGGGGCATTGAAGTCGTCGCCATAGCGCCGCGCCAGAATGGCCAGCGCCTCCGGATGCTCAGGCAGGGAGACGCCGAAGGCCGTCGCCACCGCGTCGGCGGTGATGTCGTCATGCGTCGGCCCGATGCCGCCGGTGGTGAAGACATAGTCGTGGGCCGCCCTCAGGGCGTTCAGCCCGTCGACGATCTGGTCCTTGCGATCGCCGACCGTCCGCGCCTCCACCAGGTCGATCCCCAGCGCCGCCAGGAACCGGGCGATGGTGTTCAGATTGGTGTCCTGGGTCCGGCCGGACAGGACCTCGTCGCCGATGATGAGGACGGCGGCGGTGGGGGCGGATTCGGTCATGGCGTCTGTCTAGCGCACGGTGGGCGGAAGCACAGCGGCCGCCTCAACCCGGCCTTGAGGTTTGTGCTATAGTGCCCACCTGTTCACCATACGACCCGCCTCCCCGAAAGCCGCCGCATGTACGAGACCCCCGAACTGGACGAGGACGCCTTCGTCCGCACCCACGAGATCCGCGTCCACGAGGACGACGAGGCCTGGGAGGGCATGCGCGCCGCCGGCCGTCTGGTGGCCGAGGCCCTGGACATGATCACGGAATTCGCCGTGTCCGGCGTCACGACCGGCGAGATCGACGACCGGATCCGCGAATTCACCCTCGACCACGGCGCCCTGCCCGCCTGCCTCGGCTACAAGGGCTATGAGAAGACGGTCTGCACCTCGATCAACCACGTCGTCTGCCATGGCATCCCGGGCGACCGGGTGCTGAAGGACGGCGACATCGTCAACATCGATCACACCGTGATCGTTGACGGCTGGCACGGCGACTCCAGCCGCATGTATGCGATCGGCGAGATCAACGCCCGCGCCCGCAAGCTGATCGACGTCACCTATGACTCCCTGGCCGCGGGCCTCGCCGTCATCAAGCCGGGCGCCACCTTCGGCGACATCGGCTACGCCATCCAGCAGGTGGTCGAGGCCAACCGCATGTCCGTCGTCCGCGACTTCTGCGGCCACGGCATCGGCCGTCTGTTCCACGACAGCCCCAACGTCCTGCACTACGGCCGCCGCGGCGAGGGCGCGACGCTGAAACAGGGCATGTTCTTCACTGTCGAGCCGATGGTGAACCTGGGCAAGCCGCACGTGAAGGTCCTGTCCGACGGCTGGACCGCCGTGACCCGCGACAAGTCGCTGTCGTCGCAGTGCGAGCACACCGTGGGCGTCACCGCCGATGGCGTCGAACTGTTCAGCGCCAGCCCTGCGGGCCTGTTCCGGCCGAAACTCCAGGCCTGACGCCGACACTGGACGTTCCCCCTCTGTTCTGGCATTTTGCCGAGCGGTTGCGAGGGAGGCCGTCATGTCCGAAGTGCTGCCCTTTCCGGTTGCGGTCCGGCCCGCGCCCCCTCCGCCGCTGAACGTCGTCCCGCTGGCGCGGCCTCATCACGCGGGCCACCGCGAACGCCTGCGGGACCGGGCCCGCGGCGCCGGCCTGCATCACCTGCCCGACTACGAACTGCTCGAACTGTTCCTGTTCCGCAGCCAGCCGCAGGGCGACGTCAAGCCGATCGCCAAGGCCCTGCTGGCCCGGTTCGGCTCGCTGGCGGCCGTGCTCGCCGCCCCGGTCGAGGACCTGATGACCGTCCGGGCCGAGGACGCCCGCGGCCGATCCAGAGGCGTCGGCGCCGAGACCGCGCTCGACCTCGCCGCCCTGCACGAGGTCGCCCGCCGGGTCGTCAAGGAAGAGGCCGGCAAACGCACCGTCATCTCGTCCTGGACCGCCCTAGTCGCCTATGTCCGCCTGTCGCTGCAGCATGAGGCGCGCGAGCAGTTCCGCGTCCTCTACCTCGACAACCGCAACCAGCTGATCCTCGACGAAATCCAGAACCGCGGCACCGTCGACCACGCCCCGGTCTATCCGCGCGAGGTGGTGCGCCGGGCGCTGGAGCTGTCGGCCAAGTCGATGATCATCGTCCACAACCACCCATCCGGCGATCCCACCCCGTCCCGCCCCGACATCGACATGACGCGCCAGATCATCGACGCCGCCGGAGCCCTGGGCCTCAGCGTCCACGACCACCTGATCGTCGGCCGGGACGGCGTGGCCAGCTTCAAACAGCTGGGGCTGATGTAGGCGGGATCGGCCGAAGACGTTCTAAAAGCAGGGACTGACGACGGACTGTCGGCGTTTCGCGCGTTTCACCGACACAGCAGCAGTGCGGCGCCAATATGCCTCGATCAGATTTTTCGCTTGATGCGGCCATCGCGGTGACGCGTTTCGGACTGGGCGCCCGGCCGGGCGAAATCGGTCGCGTCAGCCATGATCCGCGCGGCTGGCTGACGGCCCAGATCCGCCCCTCGGGCGCACCGAACCCCGAGGGCGAAGCGCCCGACACGGCGACCCGCATGCAGCAGTTGCTGGCCTATGAGGGGCAGCCCCGACCCAGCCGCGCCCGGCCCGCCGCCGCGCCGGACGGGGCCATGGCCCCCGCCGAGCCGGAGGCTCCCTCGGCCGACGCCCAGGCCATGCTGGACGCCCGCCGCCGCCAACGCCGGGCCCTGGTGGATCAGACCGGCGAGGAATTTCTGGCCCGCGCCGACCTGGCGGCCACGACGCCCGACGGTTTCGCCGAGCGCTGGGCCCTGTTCTGGGCCAATGCCCTGTCGGTCTCCTCGACCAATTTCCGCGCCGCAACCTTCATCGGCCAGTACGAACGCGAGGCCATCCGCCCCCATGTGTTCGGCCGGTTCGAGGACATGCTGGTCGCGGCCGAGTCCCATCCGGCCATGCTGCTGTACCTCGACCAGGTCCGGTCGACGGGGCCCGACAGCCCCGCAGGAGCGCGCCGGGGCGGCGGGCTCAACGAGAATCTCGCCCGCGAGATCCTCGAGCTTCACACCGTCGGCGCGGACGGCGGCTTCACCCAGGCCGATGTGACCGAGCTGGCCCGCGCCCTGACGGGCTGGTCCATTCCGCTGACGGCGAACGCCGAGCGACGTCTGCAGGGCCGCCGGGGACGGGGACCGGCCGAAGCGGCGTCGGTCGCGGCGCCGCCCGCGACCGGCGGCTTCCAGTTCCGCCCGGCCATGCACCAGCCGGGCGCCCGCACCATCATGGGCCGGACCTATGCCGAGGGCGGCTTCGAACAGGGCGAGGCCATCCTGCGCGACCTCGCCGGCCGGCCCGAAACGGGCCGCCGGCTGGCGCGGAGGCTGGCGGTGCATTTCGTGTCCGACGATCCGCCGCCGACGCTGGTCGACCGTCTCGAACGGGCCTGGTCCAGCTCCGACGGCGATCTCGCGGCAGTGGCGCGTGCGCTCGTGGCGGCGCCCGAGGCCTGGGAGCCGCGTCCGGCCAAGGTCAAGACGCCCTATGAGTTCATGGTCTCGGCGCATCGCGCCCTCGACACGCGTCCAACCCGTCTGCGGGTGCTCCGGCTGGGCCTGATCCAGATGGGACAGCCCCTCTTCCAACCGCCCTCGCCCGAGGGCTGGCCCGACACCGCGGCCGACTGGGCGGGGCCGGACGCCATGGTCAAGCGACTGGACTGGGCCACCGAGGTCGGCGGCGCGGCCGGCGGTCGCGAGCCCGAAGCCCTGGCCGAGGGGGCGCTGGGCGGCCGGCTCTCGGACCGGACGCGCCAGTTCATCGCCCGGGCCGAAAGCCGGGCCGAGGGGGTCGCCCTGTTCCTGATGTCTCCGGAGTTCCAACGCCGATGACCCGTCTTTCGATCGATCGCCGCCGGCTTTTGTTCGGCCTCTCCGCCGGCGTCAGCCTGACATGGGCCGGGCAGGCCCTGGCCCAGTCGCGGGGGCCCCGCAACAAGCTGATCGTCATCATCGCCCGCGGCGCGATGGACGGGCTTTCGGTCACCGCGCCCTACGGCGACCCGGACTATGCCGCCCTGCGCGGCTCCTTGGCGATCGCGCCGCCCGGCCAGACCGACGGGGCCCTGGCCATGGCGGACGGCTTCGGCCTGCACCCGAGCCTGTCGGGCCTCAAGGCACTGTACGACCTCGGCGAGCTCCGTTTCGCCCCGGCGACCGCCCTGCCGGCGCGGATCCGGTCGCATTTCGAGGCCCAGGACGTGCTGGAGAACGGCGGCGAAAGCCCCCGCGATCAGTCGGACGGCTGGCTAAACCGGGCGCTCGTGGCGGCGGGCGGCGGACGCCTCAAGGGCCTGTCGATCGGATCCCAGACGCCGCTGATCCTGCGCGGGGACGCCGAGACTTCCAGCTGGGCGCCCGGCGGCCGGGTCAATGGCGAGGACCGGATCGCCTCCCTGCTGCAGGACCTCTATGTCGACGATCCCATGCTGCAGGCCAGTCTGGCCCGGGGTCTGGAGACCGAGGCCATGGCCATGGCCGCAGGCGACGGCGCCCGCGTCCGCCGCAACGACGTCAGCGGCCTGGGCGAGGCCGTGGCGCGGCTGATGACGGGCGACAACGGGGCCGACGTCGTCGCCCTGTCCGTCGACGGCTGGGACACCCATGCCCGGCAGAATGGCCAGATGCGGGCCCGTCTGGAAGGTCTGGATCAGGTGATCGCGGGTCTGCGCACCGGTCTGGGCGCCCAGTGGCCCCGCACCCTGGTGATGGTGACGACCGAGTTCGGCCGCACCGCCCGGGTCAACGGCACCCAGGGCACCGATCACGGCACGGCGACCTCCCTGCTGCTGGCCGGCGGGGCGCTGAAGCCAGGCGGGCTGATCGGCGACTGGCCCAGCCTGGCCGCCAACCGGCTGTACGAAGGGCGCGATCTGGCCCCGACGCTGGACGTCCGGGGGATCTTCAAGGGCGTTCTGCGGGATCATCTGGGCGTGGATCGCGCGGCGCTCGACGCGACCGTCTTCCCCGACAGCCGCGCGGAGGCGCCGCCGGTCGACGGACTGGTCTAGGCGCCGACCGCCCCGGCGGCCTTGCCCGGCCTCTCGGACGGCGTATGAAATCAGGCTCATGACCACCCTGATCACCGAGCGCCTGACCCTGACCCCGGTCCAGTCCTCCGACTTTCCGGACCTGTGCGCCCTGTTCGGCGACATCGACTTCACCCGCCCCATCTTCGGCCGCGCCCTCGGTCCCGAGGAGATCTGGTTCCGCGCCCTGCGCGACATCGGCCATTGGGAGACCATGGGCTACGGCAACTGGGCGGCGCGGATGCGCGACGGCGACGCCCTGGTCGGAACCATCGGGGTGCTCAACTACCGGCGCGAGATGGACCCGCCCTTCGACGCCCCGGAACTGGGATGGGGCGTGGCGCCACGCTTCCAGGGTCAGGGCTTGGCCATGGAGGGCCTGTCCGCCGCCCTCGCCTGGTGCGACGGCACGCTGAACGCCCCCCGCACCGTCTGCATGATCGCGCCGGACAACGCCCCGTCCCACGCCCTCGCGCGGCGGGCCGGCTACGCCCCCTACGCCGAGACCACCTACAAGGAGGCCCCGATCGTGCTGCTGGAACGCGCCGCGGCGTAGCCCCCCATTAAGGTTTACGCGCCATCATCGCCGGAGAACCCGGAGACCGCGCCTTCCATGCCCATGTCCGTCGAAACCCTTCGCGGCCATCTGACCGAAGCCTTCCCCGACGCCGAGATCGTCATCGACGATCTGGCCGGCGACGGCGACCACTATCGCGCGCGCATCGTCTCCTCGGCCTTCGCCGGCCTGCCGCGCGTCCGCCAGCACCAGCTCGTCTATGCGGCCCTGAAGGGCGAGATGGGCGGCGCCCTGCATGCGCTGGCGCTGGAGACCTCGGCCCCGCCCCCCTCGTCCCGGACGGGAGACTGAACCGATGCGTTACCGCCCCTTTGGCCTGGCCGGACAGGCCGTCTCCTGCCTGACCCTCAGCCTCGGCGCCCGCGACATCGCCGGCGGACCGGAGGCGGGCCGCGAACTGATCTATTCGGCGCTGGAAGCCGGCATCAACTCCTACCGTCTCGAGACCGCCGACCCGGTGCTGGCCGAAGTGCTGGGCCAGGCCCTGCGCCATGTCGACCGCAAGCTGGTGCAGGTCTCCCTGACGCTGGGCGCCGGCGACGGCCGCCGCGGCTCGGACCGGGATTTCTCCGCCGAGGGCATCACCTCGGCGATCGACAAGGCGCTGCACGCCTCCGGACTCGGCTGGTTCGACCTCGCCATCCTCGACGAACCGGGCGACCACGAGCTGCCGCAATCGACCCTGAACGCGCTCAAGGCCCTGCGCGCCACGGAACGCGTCCGCCTGCTGGGCATCGCCGGCGACGGCGACGTCATGGACACCTATGTCTCGACCGGCGCCTTCGACGTCCTGGCCACCCCCTTCCACGTCAACGCCACCTGGCAGGTCCGGTCGCGCCTGCGCGCCGCCCGCGAAGGCGACATGGCCATCTTCGTCTACGGCTATTTCCCCGACAGTCTGAACACCGCAAAGAAGGCGGCGACGGTCCACGCCCCGAAGAAGGGCCTGTTCGGCTTCGGCGGCGGGCCCAAGGTCAAGGAGGGCCCGCTGGCCCACGCCGGCACCTTCGCCTTCCTGCACCGGACCAACAACTGGTCGGCCGAGGCCATCTGCCTGGCCTATGTCCTGACCGATCCCTCCGTCTCCAGCGTCATGATCGAGGCCAGCGACGTCGAGCGGCTGAACAGCCTGTCCCAGGTGCCCGACCGCGACATGCCGCCGGGCCTTTCGGCCCAGATCGAGATGGCCCGGGTCGCGGGCGCCAAGGCGGCCTGACGCCGCCCTGCCCTTGACCGGCGCCCCCCCGGTCCATACGTGAGCCGCTTCACCGAAAGGCCCGTATCCGTGACCGATCAAACCGCGCCCTCCGACCCTGTCCACGCCTTCATCGCCGACACGCTGAAGCAGCATGCGGTCGTCCTGTTCATGAAGGGGTCGCCCGACGCGCCGCGCTGCGGCTTCTCCTCCCTGGCGGTGCAGATCCTCGACCACATCGGCGCGGACTTCGTCGGCGTGGACGTGCTGCAGGACGAGAGCCTGCGCGAGGGCGTCAAGACCTTCAGCGACTGGCCGACCATTCCCCAGCTGTATGTGAAGGGCGAATTCGTCGGCGGCTCCGACATCGTGCGCGAGATGTTCAACGCCGGCGAGCTTCAGACCCTGATGGCGGACAAGGGCGTGCCCCTGGGCGAGCAAGCCGACGCCTGATGGCCCGCGCGGTCCTCGAACCCCGTCCCGACCGCGAGATCTTCGTCGTCCCGCTGGAGATCCGGCCCGAACACATCGACGACAACGGCCACGTGAACAACGTGGTCTATGTCGGCTGGCTGCAGGACGCCGGCACGGCGCACTGGAACGCCCGGTTCGACGAGGCGACCCGGGCCCGCTGGTCCTGGGTCGGCACGCGGCATGAAGTCGACTATTTCCGTCCGCTGATGCCCGACTCGGTCGGCGTCGTCGCCCGCACCTGGGTCGGCGATCCGAAGGGACCGCGCTTCACCCGCTATGTCCGGATCGAGGATGGCGAAGGCCGGGTCTGCGCCCAGGGCGTCACCGAATGGGTGCTGGTGGACTCCGCGACCATGCGGCCGCACCGCATCCCCGCCGACATGCTGCCGACGTTCCAGCGGCTGTAGCCGTCAGGTCGGCGGCAACTGGTAGGGATTGTCCACCGACAGGCGGGTTCCCGGGGCCAGACCCAGTTCCTCGAACGACCAGCGCACCTCGGTCCCCTCGGGCCGCGTCTCGCGGCAGCGGTCTTCCTTGATGCGACGCAGGGTGATGATCGGCCCGCCGCTGGAATCACGCACCACGGGGGTGATGTCTTCCTTCGCCGTGCAGCCGTTGGAGGTGACCCAGAAGACGGCCTGGTCGCCGCTGATGGCGGCGGCGTGGACCGGCTCGACCTGACCGGGCAGGTCGCCTGGGGGAGATGCGAACCGACCGGCCATCTGCTGCAGGGCGCCGCAGCCCGACAGAACGGCGGTCGCGCCGAGGGCGATAACCAGCGTAGCGATCCGATCCATCCCGGCCTCCCTCGCCGAACCCTGAACGCCGTCAAAATGCGCTGGTTCGCCCCGGATTGGAAGCGCCGGTCGCGGTCAGCGCACCGATGTCAGCTGGAACGACAGCCAGACCTGTCCGGACGGGGCCAGCCGATCGCAGGCTGCGACCGCGTCGACGCCGCGTGAGCGGACGGTCACCCGGTGCATGATGCAGCTGAAGCCGTCCTCCTGACGGCTGCCCGAGATACCGCGGCGATGGCGGTCGATGACCTGCAGCCCCGCCGTCATCAGTTCAGGGTCGACCGGGGCCGCCGCGACCTCGATGGCGCAGCCGCGGGCGGCGGACGGGTTTGTCAGGCTGAGTTGGACACCCGCTCCGCCCCCGGTCCAGGCCGGCCGCTCGCCGCCCCCCAGAAAGGCGTAGCACTGGTTCAGCGCTGTCAGGACGGTTTCGCGCGTCGAAGGGCCCGTGGGGGCCGGCGGGAGCGCGGGCGGCCGATAAGCGGGCGTCTCCAGCCTTACCGGCAGGGCGCCTCTACGGGTCTGATTGTCGCCCCACAGGTCAGCGGTCTGGTTCATCACCATGATGCGCGCGCCCCCTTGCGTCGGCTGGGTGGCGGTGACGGCGATCCGGCCGTTGAAGCCGCTGATCCCGTAGACGTCGATGCCGGTCGGTTGGTCCTGTCGCGCATGCCGCCAGGGCCCGGCAAGCTGCTCGGCGGCCCAGTTCATGGCCTGGTCGGCCAGAGCCCTGCCGTCGAGGGCGGCATCCGGGATGGAGACCGAGCACCAGGCGCTGCCGCCGGACGACAGCGACAGACGGACGGGCGCCTCGCTGTCGGGCACGGACCAACGCATCGACCCGCCGGTGGCGCCGCCGGTGAAGCCCAGCCCGCGCGCCGCCGCCTCGGCCGCCGACCGGTCCAGCCGCCCCGAAGCGAACTCCGTGCAGAGGTCGAAGGTGGCCCGCATCTGATCGAGGGCGGCGGCGGACTGCGCCTCCGCCTGCGTCGCAGCGGCCATCGCGAGCACCAGAACAGCGGTTCCGAACCCCAAGCGCATCGCCGTCCCTCCCGACCCTGCGTTCACCCTAGGGGCGCGTGGCCGGTCGCAGCAATCGGCTGTCAGATACGGTCAGGGCAAACAAAAAGGCCCCGGATGTCTCCGGGGCCTTTTCGGTATTTCGACGTTCGCGCCCAAGACGTGAGCGACTGCATCGCGAGCGTTAGCGCCCTTACGAGGAGTAGTATTCCACGACCAGATTCGGCTCCATCTTCACCGGGAACGGCACATCGGCCAGTTCCGGCACGCGGACGAAGCGGACCGAGAAGCCGCGGTCGCCCAGCTCGAGGTAGTCGGGAATGTCGCGTTCCGACGACTGCTGGGCTTCGAGCACCAGCGCCATGCTGCGGGACTTTTCCTTGACCTCGACGACGTCGCCGACCTTCAGACGGTACGACGCGATATCGACCTTCTTGCCGTTGACGGTGACGTGGCCGTGGCTGACGAACTGACGCGCGGCCCAGGGGGTCGGGACGAATTTGGCGCGATAGACCATGGCGTCCAGGCGGGACTCCAGCAGGCCGATCAGGTTCTCCGAGCTGTTGCCCTTGCGACGCGAGGCTTCCTCGTAGGTCGCGGCGAACTGCTTCTCGGTGATGTTGGCGTAATAGCCCTTCAGCTTCTGCTTGGCCTTCAGCTGCAGGCCGAAGTCCGAGACCTTCTGCTTGCGACGCTGGCCGTGCTGGCCGGGGCCGTACGAGCGTTTGTTGACGGGGGATTTGGCGCGACCCCACAGGTTTTCACCCATGACCCGGTCGAGCTTGTACTTGGCGCTATGGCGCTTGGACATTCGTGTCTCTCTTCATGATGCGGCCCGGTCCCTTCCCAGATGAAGGAACGATCTCAACGGCGGTCCACGCATCGTCCGTAGTGGTTCGCGCAAGCGGGCGAGCCCGACGGCGTGAAGGGCGCGCTTATGACGGGCGCGCCCTCTTTCGTCAAGCCGGCTGGGCTCAGGCGGTCGCAGCCGCGAACAGTTCGTTGGCCTTGTTCCAGTTCACCACCGTCCAGAAGGCCTTCAGATAGTCGGGCCGGCGATTCTGGTATTTCAGATAATAGGCGTGCTCCCAGACGTCGGCCGCCAGGACCACGGCACCCTTTTCGTCGGCCACGTCCATCAGGGGATTGTCCTGGTTCGGCGTCGAGGTGACCTTCAGCTTGCCGTCCTGGACGATCAGCCAGGCCCAGCCCGAGCCGAACTGGCCGGCGCCGGCGGCGTTGAAGGCGTCCTTGAATTTGTCCATTCCGCCCAGGTCACGGTCGATGGCGGCAGCCAGCTCCGCCGAGGGGTCGCCGGTTTCTCCGACGGGGGCCAGAAGCTCCCAGAACAGGCTGTGGTTCCAGTGGCCGCCGCCGTTGTTGCGGACCGCCTTGGGCGCCGTCGAGATCGAGGCGAACAGCTCTTCCAGCGACTTGCCCTGAAGGGCGGCGTCGGCGTCGACGGCCTTTTTCAGATTGTCGACATAGGCCTGGTGGTGCTTGTCGTGGTGGAAGGTCATCGTCTCCTGGTCGATGGCCGGCTCCAGGGCGTCATAGGCGTATGGGAGGGGCGGAAGCGTAAAGGCCATGGGGGGCTCCTTCGACGGGTTTCGGGAGCCGTATCTAGGCGCCCTGTCCCCGAACCCAAGCCGGACCCCCGGAAATCGTTCCGATCAGGCCTGCGGCAGATGGGCCTTCAGGCAGTCCCGCACGGCCCGGCGCAGGTCCCCGGTCGACGATGCGAAATCCACGCCCCCGGCGTCGAACACGGCGCGAACCGCGGCGTCCAGTCCGTTGGGCAGGGCTTCCAGCACCCGCTTCTCGCCCTTGGGATGCAGACAGAAGCCGACCTCCTTGCACAGGGCGGCGAACATGGCGGCGTTGGCGGGGTCGGTCATGGGCTCAGCCCTTAAGCCTTTCCGCGTGGAAGGCCACATGGTCGGTGATGAAACTGGCCATGAAGAAATAGGAGTGGTCGTAGCCGGGCTGCATCCGCAGGGTGACTTTCTGCCCCGCCGCCTGCCCCGCCGCGACCAGCAACTCCGGCTTCAACTGCTCGGCCAGAAAGGGATCGGCGTCGCCCTGGTCGATCAGGATGTCGTCGAAACACCCCTGCCCCGTCCCGGCCTCAATCAGCAGGGCGGCGTCGTGTTCGGCCCAAGCGGTCCGGTCGTCGCCCAGATAGGCGGTGAACGCCTTCTCGCCCCACGGGCATCGCGTCGGCGATGCGATGGGCGCAAAGGCGGAGACCGAGCGGAACAGATGCGGATGCCGCAGCGCGAGGGTCAGGGCCCCGTGCCCGCCCATCGAATGCCCGCTGATCGACCGCGCCCTGGTCGTCGGGAATTCCGCGTCGACCAGGCCGATCAGCTCCTCGACGACATAGCTCTCCATCCGGAAATGCGGCTTCCAGGGGCCCTGGGTCGCATCGACATAGAAGCCCGCCCCCTGCCCCAGATCATAGGCGGGATCGTCGGCCACCCCCTCGCCGCGCGGCGAGGTGTCCGGCGCGACGATGATCACACCATGCCCGGCCGCCGCGGCGTAGGCGCCGGCCTTGGTGGTGAAATTGTCCTCGGTGCATGTCAGGCCCGACAACCAGATCAACACCGGGAAGAGCCCTTCCCCCGGCGGCGTGAACACCGACAGGGTCATGGGCGTGCCGGTGACGGCGCTGTCGTGGCGCAGATAGCGCAGGGTTCCGCCGTGGACGGCGTGGGTCTTCAGAGTTTCCATGCCCGCTTCCTTACCCCTCTCCCGGAGGGAGAGGCGGGGCCCCCCCGCCCCGGGGGGGGAGGGCGAGGGGTTTCTGTGGGTAATGGGGAGGCGCCTAACCCCTCACCCCTGCCCCTCTCCCCACGGGAGAGGGGTTCTCTCGTGACGCCTCACCCCACCCGATGCAGGGCGCAGACCTTGTTGCCCGACGGATCGCGCAGATAGCCCAGCACCAGCGTTCCGAACGGGCCGACGCGCTCGCCGGGCGGATCCTCGATGGCCGTGCCGCCGGCGGCGACGCCCGCGTCGTGGAAGGCCTGGACCATCTCCGGCGACTTCGCCGCGAAGCCGATGGTGCCGCCGTTGGCGTGGCAGGCGGGTTCGCCGTCGATCGGCTTGCCGACGGCGAAGGCCCCCATGCGGGTGCGCCACCAGTAGCGGCCCTTGGGATCGGGCCCCTGCCCCGGCTCGTGTCCGAGCGCGCCGAGCGCCGCGTCATAGAATTTCCGCGACGCCTCGATGTCGTTCGCGCCGACGGTGATGTGGGTGAACATGGCTTCCCTCCCCGGAACTCAGGACAGTTTTTTTAAACAACTATCTCGGCGGCGCAAGGCCTAGAACACCACCACGCTGCGAATGCTCTCCCCCGCATGCATCAGGTCGAAGGCTTCGTTGATCCGCTCCAGCGGCAGGGTGTGGGTGATCATCGGGTCGATCTCGATCTTGCCGTCCATGTACCAGTCGACGATCTTCGGCGTGTCCGTCCGCCCGCGCGCGCCGCCGAAGGCCGAGCCGCGCCAGACGCGGCCGGTGACCAGCTGAAACGGGCGGGTGGCGATCTCCTTGCCGGCCTCGGCCACGCCGATGACGATGCTCTCGCCCCAGCCGCGGTGGCAGGCCTCCAGCGCCTGACGCATGACCGTGGTGTTGCCGGTGCAGTCGAAGGTGTAGTCGGCCCCGCCGCCGGTCAGCTCGACCAGATGGGCCACCACGTCCGACACATTCTTCGGATTGACGAAATGGGTCATTCCGAAGCGGCGGCCCCATTCCTCCTTGGTCGGGTTCAGGTCGACCCCGACGATCATGTCGGCCCCGACCATCTTCAGCCCCTGGATGACGTTCAGGCCGATGCCGCCGAGACCGAACACCACGCAGTTGGCGCCCGGCTCGACCTTGGCCGTATTGACCACCGCGCCCACGCCCGTGGTCACGCCGCAGCCGACGTAACAGGCGCTCTCGAACGGCGCGTCCTTGCGGATCTTCGCCAGGGCGATCTCGGGCAGGACGGTGAAGTTCGAGAAGGTGGAACAGCCCATATAGTGGGCGATGGCCTGGCCCTTGTAGCTGAAGCGGCTGGTGCCGTCGGGCATGACGCCCTTGCCCTGGGTCGCCCGGATGGCCGTGCACAAATTGGTCTTGCGGCTGAGGCAGCTTTTACATTGCCGGCACTCGGGCGTGTACAGCGGGATGACATGGTCGCCGACCGCCACCGAGGTCACCCCGGGCCCGACCTCGACCACCACGCCCGCGCCCTCATGGCCAAGGATCGAGGGGAAGATGCCCTCAGAGTCCAGACCGTCCAGAGTATAGGCGTCGGTGTGGCAGATGCCCGTCGCCCTGATCTCGACCAGCACCTCGCCGGCGCGGGGCCCCTCCAGATCGACCTCGACGATCTCAAGCGGGCGTTTGGCCTCGAAGGCGACGGCGGCGCGGGTTTTCATGGGGTCTCCCTTTGTCAGTCCGGGAGCGTTCTAGCGGTCCCGCAGCCGGGCCGAAACCGGCTTGTTGCATTGCCAGCGGCGTCCCGGACCGTCACCGTGCAGACATGTGGAAGGCAAACAAGGCGAGCCTGTATCTCCGCGTGCGCCAGTGGGTGGACGAGGATGTCACCCATGCTTCGCGGGGGTTTTCAATCTTCGGCCCGGTGCTCGGCACCGTCCTCCTAATGATCGGCGCGCACGCCGCGGGCCCGGTGACAGCGGTCGCCGGCTATATCTTCGTTGTGGCTCCGGCCACGGCGTGGATCGTCTTCGTCGGCTGGCGCATCGTGCGTCTATTCCGGGTCGCCTCGATCAAGGGAGACCGGGACTACGATCAGAGGATCAAACTCATGCTCTCCGCCGAGCATCAGCGAAGCGAAAGCGTCACAGCGGCCTCGCGCCGCAAACACGCGCAGCGGCGACGAGCGAAGCGCTGACGGGCGCTGCCATTGTTCTCTTGCCGCTGTTCCGCACCACCCTCGCGTACTGCATCCGGCGCAACACCTTCCCCGCCCTGACCCGGAGCGCTACAGCGCACCATGCCCGCCACCCGCGCCGCCGCCCTGATCGTGCTGATCCTCGCCGCCTGCGTGCTGGGGCTGGCGCCGATCCTCGTGCGGCTGGCCGACGCCGGACCGGCGGCGGCGGGGTTCTGGCGCTTCGCCTTCGCCCTGCCGTGGCTGCTGATGATGACGGCGCGACCCGGCGGAGAGGGGATCGGACGACCGTCCGGCTGGATGATCCTGGCCGGCGGCATGCTCGTGTTCGATCTGGCCTTCTGGCACTACAGCATCGCCCTGACCTCGGTGGCCAACGCCACCACCCTGACGAATCTGACGCCGGTGGTGGTGACCCTGGTCGGCTGGTGGCTGTTCCGCGACCGGCCCCGCGCGCTGTTCGTCGTCGCCCTGGGAGCCGCGATCGCCGGCGCGGTGACCATGTCGTTGGGCGCCGACGGGGGACAGGGTACCAACCCGCCGCTGGGCGACGCCTTCGCCGCCGTCACCGCCCTGTTCTACGCGGGCTATTTCATCGCCGTGAAGGGCGCGCGCGGCCGCTATTCGGCGGGACGAGTGATGTTGTGGTCCACGTTGATCGCAGCCCCCGGCCTGTTGCTCGCCGCCTTCGTGCTGGGCGAACAGGTCCTGCCCGGTTCATGGGGCGGATGGGCCGCCTGCGCCGGCCTCGGCCTCGTGCATGTCGCCGGACAGGGGGGCGTGGCCTGGTCGCTGGGACGGCTGCCCGCGGCGCTGACGGCGGTGACGGTGCTGATCCAGCCCGTAGTCGCCGCCGTTCTGGGCTGGGTGATCTTCGCCGAGGCCCTGACGCCGGTCCAGGCGCTGGGCGGCGCCGTGGTGCTGGCCGCGATCGTGCTCGCGCAGTGGTCGTCGTCGTCAGGCCGCGACCGAAAGAGCCCGCCCGACTCCGGCCAGCAAAAAGGCGCGGAGGTCGAAACCGCCGCGCCCCTCTGATGGTGTGTCGGTGATCTCAGACCAGCTTCAGATCCACCGCCGAGGTCTTGCCGCGCTGGGATTCCAGCTCGTATTCGACCTTGGCGTTTTCATCGAGGCCTTGCAGGCCCGCCTTCTGCACCGCGGTGATGTGGACGAAAACGTCCTGACCGCCGCCATCGGGCTGGATGAAGCCGAAACCCTTCGTCGGGTTGAACCACTTGACCGTGCCGGTCGCCATATTGCGTCTCCTAAACGCGCTTTCCAGGCAGACGCCCCTGCGGGTGCGCCCGTCAGTCCTGCTGGACGGCTCGTTCAGGCGAAGGAGCAGGCACGGTGGTGGAGGCCGCGCGAAATCCGGACTGCGGCGACTTTTTCTCGCGCATTTGGGGAGCGGTCAACCCGCTTTGGCCGCGGCCTCAGCCAGACGGGCGCGGGTCGGTCCGGTGGCGCACAGACCCCGGGGCGCGCCGTCCAGGTGCAGGTGGTTGGCATGGGCGGCGTTATAGTCCGGCGTCAGCACCGTCGAAAACACGCGGCAGGCCCCGTCGCGGACGCGCCGCAGGAAGGTCGAGCCCTCGGCGCCGCGCGGGCCGTCGCCGTCCCAGTCGGTCAGGACCGAGACCCGCCGCCCGTCCTCCAGCGTCACCCCGCCGATGTCCAGGGCGTTGGCGCGGGCGTGTTCGCTGGGATTGGCGCTGACGTCGGTCTGGCCATAGATGCGACGGCAGGCGTAGGTCCCGACGTCATTCAGCCGGGCCACGCGTGAGCCGAAGGTCTGCTCCGCCGCCGGCTGCAGCACCTGACGCTCCCAGATGACATAGCGGACCGCCAGCGGGCACTGCATGACGGGATCGCCCGGCAGGCGCGTAGTCGCTCCGCCGGTGATCCGCACGGCCCCGCGGACGATGCAGAAGCCGCCGTCGTCCCGGTCCGGCGCGCGCTCGACCTGGACGCCAGCTTCGCGCAGCACCTGCATGCAGGCGTCGGTGACGGCGGCGGTCTCTTCGGGCGCGGCGGTGCGGGCGATCTCGAAATCCGCCACCTTGGCCGCTGTCGCCGTGCCGATCGGCCGGCTCAGATCCAGCGGCTTCCACGGCAGGTCCTGGGCCGGGGCGAACAGGTTGAGCAGGGCGAAGGCCGCGCAGACGCCGAGGGTCGCCTCCCACAGCAGGTTCCAGAAATCGGCGAAATCGCGCTTCATGCCCGGCCAGCCTTACCTGTCCGGGCCGCGCGCGGAAAGGCGCGATCAGGCGGTCCGGGCGATCGCCAGCCGTTGAACCAGGGTCTGGCAGGCGCGCTGGCCCGCCGTTCCGTCGTTGGACAGGGCGATAAAGCCCAGCCCCCGCTGCGGCGCCGCCAGGACGGTGGCGAACCACATGGTGTTGGAACCATTGTGGGTGATCGTGGGACCCGGCCCCGCGACGCCGCCCCAGGCGGCTGTGCCGACGCCCCAGCCGGCGGCATAGGCGGGGGGTGATCCTGCGGCCGGGGTCAGCAGGCGACGGCGGGAATCCTCACTGATCCAGCCCGGGACCCCGCCCATCATGGCGGCGACGAAACGGGCGTAGTCCCCCAGCGTCATATGCGCCGTCCCGGCCGGACCAAGGGCGCGGGGATTGTCCGCGAAACCCGCCGGGTCGACGCCGACGCCGCCCCGGTGGCCCCAGGGGGAGGCCTCGCGGGGCGGGCCGAACCCCGCCGAGGCCAGACCCAGCGGGGCGTACAGTTCGGCCCCCATCAGCGTCTCCCAAGGCTGGCCGGTCAGGGCCTCAAGCATGGCGCCCAGGACGATATAGTTGCCGTTGCCATAGGCGAACTCGCCCACCGCTCCCGCCGGAGGCGCGCCCAGCGCCTTCGCCGCAAAGGCGGCCCGCTGTTCCGGCAAGGGCCTTTGGTCGGCATGGGCCGAGATGAGCCAGGTCTGGTCCAGCAGGCCCGCGTCCAGAAGCCCCGCGCGATGGCGCATCAGCGTCTCGGGCGTGGTCGCTGCCCAGGCCGGATCTAGCCTCACTCCCGGCAGGGCCTCGGCCAGAGGCATGTCCCAGCGCGCTCGCCCCTGATCGACCAGCCGGGCGAAGACGGCGGCGGTCATGGCCTTGGTGTTGGAGCCGAGGTGCCAGCGATCGTCCAGCGTCGCCGAGGCCGGCTGCCCCGCCCGCCGCACGCCGCGGACTCCGGCCCAGCCGAGTCCGTCGCGCGTCACGACACCCGCGGCCAGCGCGGGCGGCGCCGCCTCGGCGAAGACCGCGTCGAGGGCCGCTTCAGCCGCCACGTCTTCGGTCCGGGCGCGGGCCATGGCCGGAACGGCGCCGGCGAACGGCAGGATGGCGATCCCGCCCAGCAGGGCGCGGCGCGTGGCGATCATGGGGAACTCCTCTTCGTCCCGCCGACCCTAGTCGACCCGGCGGGCGACTGCACATGAGAAGCGCGACAGGTTCGGGCGTCAGAGGCTCGTATTGCGTCGGTGACATTGCCCCGACGGCGGCGGCGGCGCATCGTGTCGCCATGGGCAAGAAATCAGACGCTTACGACGCCGAACTCGAACGGCTCCAGATCCTGTTGGTCGAGACCCAGCACTGGACGATCGACCAGAACCGCAAGATCTGCATCGTTTTCGAAGGCCGCGACTCTGCCGGCAAGGACGGGGCGATCAAACGTGTCACCGAATACGCCTCGCCGCGCCAGACCCGGATCGTCGCCCTGCCCAAGCCGACCGAGCGGGAAACCAGCCAGTGGTATTTCCAGCGCTATGTCGCGCATCTCCCGTCCTGCGCCGAAACGGTGCTGTTCAACCGCTCCTGGTACAACCGCGCCGGGGTCGAGCCGGTGATGGGCTTCTGCACGCCCGAGCAGCATGTGAAATTCCTGGCCGCCGCCCCCCTGTTCGAGCGGATGCTGACCGACGACGGGGTGGTGCTGATCAAGTTGTGGCTCGACATCTCCAAGGCCGAACAGGCCAGGCGGCTGGCCGAGCGGGCCGAGGACCCGCTCAAGCGGTTCAAGGTCTCGCCGCTGGACGCCGAGGCCCAGGCGCGATGGGACGACTACAGCGCGGCGCGCGACCGGATGCTGGACGAGACCCACCACGACCACGCTCCCTGGACGGTGATCGCCACCGACGACAAGAAGACGGCCCGGCTCAACATCATTCGCCACATCCTGCGCTCGATCGGCGGGCCCGGCGCCGCAGCCGACGCCCCGGACAGCGAGGTCGTCTTCCTGGCCTCGAACGCCAAGGGCCGACTCGCCGCCTGATCAGACCCCCAGTTCGGCCCGGAGCGCCGCGGGGGTGACGCCGGCGTCTCGCAGCTCCTTCAGGGTCACGGACCGGTCCCGCTTGGCGTAGCGCCGCCCGTCCTCGCCGACGAGCAGCCGGTGATGGCGATAGACGGGGGTCGGCCAGCCCATCAGGGCCTGGATCAGGACCTGGACGTGGGTCGCCTCGAACAGGTCGGAGCCGCGGATCACATGGGTCACGCCCTGCTGGGCGTCGTCATGGGTGACGGCCACGTGATAGGCCGTCCCGGCGTCCTTGCGGGCCAGGACGACGTCGCCCGCCGTATCGGGCCGGGCCGGGATGCGTCCGGTCTCGCCGTTCGGGCCGGAGCCTTCCTCGATAAAGGCCAGCGCATCCCAGACGTCGCCGCCCAGCGCTTCCTTCGCCCGGTCCAGCGACAGCCTCCAGGCGAAGGGCCGTTCCTCCGCCAGCAGCGCGGCCTCCTCATCCGCCGGATGCGGCCCCGGCCGGGCGGCCTCGACGGGACCGTGCGGCGCATCGCCGATGGCCTCCAGAATCTCCTTTCGCGTGCGGAAGCAGCGGTACAGCAGGCCCCGGGCCCGCAGGGCGCCGATCACGGCGGCGTAGTCGGCGAGATGGTCTGACTGCCGGCGCACCGGCCCGTCCCAATCCAGCCCCAGCCAGGCCAGGTCATCAAGAATGGCGGTCTCGAACGCGAGCTTGCACCGGGTCGGATCGATGTCCTCGATCCGCAGCAGGAACCGGCCCCCGGCCTCGCGCGCGGCGCGCCAGGCGGTCAGGGCCGAAAAGGCATGGCCCCGGTGCAGCCACCCGGTCGGCGAGGGAGCGAAACGGGTGGTCAGCATGCCGCCACGATAGCGGCAATCGGCCCCCGTCGTCACGGCCCGCCTTGTCCCGCGCCGACGCCGCGCTAGGCTCAACCATGCCCGTCCTCTCGCCCCAGCAGATCAGCCTCAGCCGCGAGGCCCTGGTCGCGCTCGATCCGGCCCTGGCCCGGGCCCACGCCCGGACGCCCCCGTTCGAATGGCGGCTGCGGACCGGCGGCTTTGAAGGGCTGTTCCGTATGATCGTGGAGCAGCAGGTCTCGGTGGCCTCGGCGGCCGCCATCTGGACGCGGGTCGTGGCGGGGCTGGACGAAGACCTCACCCCCGACCGTGTGTTGGCGACCGACATCGAGACGCTGCGAAGCTTCGGCCTGTCGATCCAGAAGGCGACCTACGGCCACGAGATCGCGCGGGCCCATGTCGACGGCCGGATCGATTTCGACCATCTGGAGCGTCTCTCGGACGCCGAGGCCATCGCCCGGCTGGTCGCCATCAAGGGCGTCGGCCGCTGGACAGCGGAGACCTTCCTGATGTTCTGCGAAGGGCGTCAGGATGTGTTTCCTGGAGGCGACATCGCCCTGCAGGAAGCCATGCGCTGGGCCGACGGCGCCGAACTCCGTCCGAACGAGAAACAGGCCAACGCCCGCGCGGAAATCTGGCGACCCCACCGGAGCGTGGCGGCGCATCTGCTGTGGGGATGGTATGGTGCGGTGAAGCGCGGCGAGGTCGCGTTGGAGACCGTGGCCCCGTGAGTCCGTTCGTCGATCCCGCCCTGACCGCTCCGGAGACCGTGCTCGGCGCACTGGACTTCGCGGGGGTGGCCGTCTTCGCCGCCACCGGCGCCCTGGCGGCGGCGCAGCAGCGGCACGATCTGGTGACCTTCGCCTTCTTCGGCGCCATCACCGGCGTCGGCGGCGGCACCCTGCGCGACCTGCTGATCGGGGCGCCGGTCTTCTGGGTCCAGGATTGGCGCTATATCGCCGTCTGTCTGGCGGCCTCGGTGGCGGTGTGGATGCTGGGGGCGCGGCCCTGGCGGTTCCGGGCCCTGCTTTGGCTCGATGCGATCGGCCTGGCCGCCTATGGCGTCATGGGCGCGGCCAAGGCTGAGGCCTTTCAGGTCGCGCCGCTGATCTGCATCGTCATGGGCGCCCTGACGGCCTGTTTCGGCGGGATCGTGCGCGACCTGCTGGCGGGCCAGCCGTCGATCCTGCTGCGGCGAGAGATCACCGTCTCGGCCGCCCTGCTGGCCGCGACGGTTTTCGTGGCAGCCCGGGCCGTTGGGCTTGAGGCCTGGCCGGCGGCCCTGGTCGCGGCGCCCTGCGGCTTCGCCCTGCGGGCCGGCGCCCTGCGCTGGGGCTGGAGCCTGCCGGCCTTTCCGGGCACGCCCACGCGCGGCTGAGCGTCGCCAAACCGTCGTCCAGCGGTCATCGCCAAGCCGTCGAATCAGGTCTAGGCTTTGATCCTAGCCAGGAGAGGAGACGTGTCTTCAGTCCGGTCGCGTCGATGATCCGTCTCCGCACGGCGAGGCCCTAATGCAGGTCCTGAGCCGTCCCCCTTCCGGCTGGCCCGCGCTGGTGCTGAACGCCGACTTTCGCCCGCTGTCCTATTATCCGCTGTCGATCTGGCCGTGGGAGGAAGTGGTCAAGGCCGTTTATCAGGACCGCGTGGACGTCGTCTCGACCTATGACAAGGTGGTGCGCAGCCCCTCGATGGAGATGGTGCTGCCCAGCGTGATCGCGCTGAAGAACTACGTCGACCAGGACCGCCAGCCCGCCTTCACCCGGTTCAACGTCTTCCTGCGCGACGGCTTCGCCTGCCAGTACTGCAGCGCCACGACCGAACTGACCTTCGATCACGTGATCCCGCGTTCGCGCGGGGGCCGCACGACCTGGGAAAACATCGTCGCCGCCTGTTCGCCCTGCAATCTGAAGAAGGGCGGCCGCACGCCGCAGCAGGCGGGCATGCCGATCCGCCGCGCGCCCCACCGCCCCAGCGCCTGGCAACTTCAGGAGTTCGGCCGCCGCTTCCCGCCGCACTATCTGCATCAGAGCTGGCTGGACTATCTGTACTGGGACATCGAACTGGAGCCCTAGGCGCCGATCGCCGCCCGCTCGCGCGTCTCGCTCCAGACATCCAGGTTCGCCTCCCGCCCGATCAGGGCCAGGCCCGAGGCGATGGATTCGAACTCGCCGCCCGTCTCGATCCGGCCTGCGCCGAAGCGCCGATGGAAGAGGGCTCTCACGGCCGGGACGAACGAGGTGCCTCCCGTCAGGAACACCCGGTCGATCTGGCCGGATGTGAGACCCGATCGCTCCATGGCCCCGTCAACGGCGTTTTCGATGGCGGCCAGGTCCGGCGCAATCCAGTGCTCGAACTCCGCGCGCGTGACCGTCCGCTCGATCCGGACGGACCCGGCGGCGAAGGAGAAGACGGCCTCCGCCTGCCGCGACAAATCCATCTTCAGAGCCGATATCGCCCGGTACAGGGCATAGCCGTGGTTGTCGTCGAGGATCTCGATCATCCGCTCCAGCTTCTCGGGCTCCGTCGCGGTGCGGGCCAGGGCGCGGATGTCGCGCATGTCCTTCGACGCCCGCAGCAGGGCCAGCTGATCCCAGCGCGCGAAGGCGGCGTAGTAGCGTTGCGGGATCGGCAGGGTCTTGCCGAAGGAGCGGTACTCCGAGCCCTTGCCCAGCGCCGGCGACACCAGGTGATCGATGAGCCGGTAGTCGAAGGCGTCGCCCGCCACCCCCACCCCGGATCGCGCCAGGGGCGTCGACCGCAGGCCCTCCGCCGACCGCTCGAACCGCACCACCGAAAAGTCGCTGGTCCCGCCGCCGAAGTCGGCGACCAGCACATTGGCGTCCGCGTCCAGCGTCCGGGCGAAGAAGAAGGCGGCGCCGATCGGTTCGTAGGCGTAGCGAATGTCGGTGAAGCCCAGCCGGGCGAAGGCGGCGTCGTACCGATCCAGCGCCAGCCCCTCGTCCGGCGCGCCGCCGGCGAAGGTCACGGGCCGGCCAACGATGACGCGCGCCGGCAGGGCGGCCATGCCCTCGCCGCCGTGAGCCCTCAGCCGCAGCAGAAAGGCGCCGAGCAGGTCCTCGAACTTGTACCGGCGATTGTCGATCACCGTATCGGTGAAGGCGGCGCTGGCGGCGAAGGTCTTGAACGACTGGATAAACCGGGTTTCCAGCGCATCCTCGACATAGGCGTCGATGGCCCAGGGCCCGGCCTCCACGATCCGTTCGGCGGGCTGGTCGCCGACGGCCGGCCGGACCTGGAAACTGAGCGTCGACCGAAAGGCCGTCACCTCGCCCGTCGGCGCCTCAAAGCGCAGGACGACCGCCTCGCCGTCCGGCCCACTGATCGCGACCACGGTGTTGGTGGTGCCGAAATCAATGCCGACCGTCGGCGCGATTACAGGGGTCATGCGCGAGGCTCCGATCGATGGGCGGCGTTCCTAGCGCAGATTGTTCGACAGCGCGCCCGTTCGTTCGTGAGAAGGACCCCATCGGGCGACAGGCGTACACGCGGCCGGTGCACGGGCCGTCGCCTGAAGACGGCGCTAATGCGCGGTGGATTGCGGCAAGGCCTTCCCCTACAGTCCTGGCCCGGGCCGGGATCCGTCCTCCGCGCATCCTCCGGGACAGGCGCAGACGCCCCCGGAACGCCAACCCCATCCCGCCGTTCACGGCACGTCGTTCCTGCTTCAGTCGAGCCCTCATGAAAATCCGCGTCCGCGCCGAACTGGTCTATCGCTTCGATCCGCCGACGGACGCCATCTACAAGATTCAGGTCGCCCATTGGCCTGGACAGACCATCCTTGAGGAAACCCTCACGACCACGCCGGAGATCGACTTCATCCAGGACGAGGATGTCGAGTTCGGCGCCCGCACCCTGCGCGCCCATCTGACCGGCGAGGTCGCCCTGACCTATGAGGCGCTGGTCGACAACGGCGTCCTCAAGGGCCTTCCGCCGGTGACGGTGCAGCACGACTGGAACGACCTGCCGGCCGAGGTGCTGACCTACCTCTGGCCCAGTCGGTACTGCCCCTCGGACCAGTTCGGGCGGTTCGCCGAACGCACCTTCGGCGGCACCATCGGCGGCGACCGGGTGCTGAAGATCCTCGACTGGATCAAGGCCGAGATCGACTATGAGCCCGGCGCGTCGGACAGCGAGACGACGGCGGCCCGCACCTTCATCGACCGGGCGGGCGTGTGCCGCGACTTCACCCATATGGGCATCACCCTGTGCCGGGCCTCGGGCATTCCGGCGCGGGCCGTCAGCGCCTTCGCGCATCAGCTGAATCCGCCCGATTTCCACGCCATCTTCGAGGTCTGGCTGTCGAACGGCTGGTGGCTTGTGGACCCCACGGGCCTGGCCCCGGTCGAGGGGCTGGTGCGCATCGCCTGCGGCCGGGACGCCGCCGACATCGCCTTCCTGACGACCCAGGGCGGCTGCCAGCTGGTGCGTCAGTCGGTGGCGGCCGAGGCAGTCTGATCCACCGCCGGAAGGTCGATGAGGAAGCGGGCGCCGGGCCCGGGCAGGTCCAGCAGACGCACACTGCCCCCCGCCTGGGCCGCCGCCCCGGCGACCTGCGCCAGGCCCAGGCCGGTGCCGCGCCCCACGGCCTTGGTAGTGAAGAATGGCTCGAACAGGCGACCGCGCAGTTCCGGCGGCACGCCGGGACCGCTGTCGGCGATTTCGATCTCGATCCGGCCCTCGTTGCGACGCGCCGAGATGCACAGCCGGCCCTGACCCTCCATGGCGTCGCGGGCGTTGATCGCCAGG
Source organism: Brevundimonas sp. (assembly GCA_046292645.1). Taxonomy (GTDB): domain Bacteria; phylum Pseudomonadota; class Alphaproteobacteria; order Caulobacterales; family Caulobacteraceae; genus Brevundimonas. The sequence goes on along the minus strand of JBKBQO010000008.1, from coordinate 78,344 downwards.
TTCAGCAAGGCCAGCTCAAGCTGGTCGCGATTGGCCCGGACCATCCCTACGAACGGCGCCGCGTCGATGTCGAGGTTCACCCCGGCGCCGGTCGACTGCCGAAGCAGTTCCGATCTCGTCCAGCAGGACGTTGACGTCGACATCCTCAAGCTCGGCGCCGCCTTCGCGCGCGAAACTGAGCAACTGGTTCGACAGGCGCGCGCCGCGCTGGGCCGCCTGTAGGGCCATACCGGCCCGCCGGGTGACGTCCGGGCCTGCGCCCGCGGCCCGGATGCGCTCCAGATTGGCGATCACCACGGTGAGCAGGTTGTTGAAATCGTGGGCGACGCCGCTGGTGAACTGGCCGATAGCCTCGCTTTTCTGGAGGCGCCGCATCTCTTCCTCCGACCGACGCCGCACAGCCATGTCGACGAAGGCGTAGGCGATGACGCCGCCACCGGCCAGAAGGGTCGCCAGGGCGCCCCCGACCAGAACGATGAACAGCCAGAACCTGGGCGAGTCGATCAGCTTGCGGTTCACCGCCACATGGGCCGACCAGCCGCTGGCGTTCGAGGTCGCATAGGCGGTGTAGTTCTCGAGACCCTCGTAGGTGCGGCCTTCGTAAATGCCCTCGCCGCCTTTGGCCACGGCGCGCCGGACGTAGACGGTCGCCGGCGTTCCGACGCGTTCGGCGAAATTCAGCGAGCGGGCGATGAAGGCGCCGTCGGGATCGACAAGGGCGGTGGTTGCGTCCGCCTGCACGTGAGCCAGTAGAATCGACTGGTATTCGCGCGGATCGATCAGGGCGATCAGGGAGTAACCCGGCGCCGCGGGGATCGGCTGACGAAGGATCACGCAGGGGCAGCCGTCGCCTTCGCGAACGACCCTGAGGGGGCTGCCCGCCATGGCGGCCATCGGATGCGACGGGCCGTCATGGCGCGTATCAACAACAGCCAGCCCGGTGCGATCCTCCACGACCTGAACGGCCCGCCATCCCCGGTTGACGGCGATGATCCGGCGCGCACGTTCACCGGCAAGGGGCCAGTCGCGCTGGGCCAGCGTATCCGCGGTCGCAAAGGTCAGCAGGGCGCCGCGATCGACGGCCAGTCGGCCGTCCGCCGCCGCCAGGAGCGATCGCGCCCGTTCGAGCGCGCGCAGCTCAATGCTCGACTGGGCCCGCATGAGCCCGAGAACAAGGGCCCAGGCCAGCAGCAGGATCGCCGGCATCAAAAGCGTGCCGCCGATGATGATCAGCAGCCGTTGTCCGGATCCCCCCGCCCACCGATGCATCAAGGCCGCCCCTCAGACAGGTACAAAAGTAAAGCTTCCGACCGTCCCCGGTTCCCCTGGCGACAGATCAGCCAGGTGAGCCGACCGCTATCCATTCTTCCAAAAAGTCGTGTCGGCGCAATACCTTATTCTGTGGATCGATGAGGACATGCGCCCCGGCGGGGACGTGCAGGCTGCCCCTGCCGTTCGTCATGATGACGGTATGGAGGCGGCCGTCGATCTCGACCTCGACCGGCATGGGAAAGCCTCCGCCGTCGCCCGTTACCCACTCCAGGGCCAATTCGTCGTCCGAGCGTGTCTCACGTAGCTCGGGCAGGGCCGCCTGATAGAGATAGCCGCGGAAGAACCAGGTCATGTCCTGCCCGGCCTCCTCGCTGACGATGGCGAGGAATTCTTCGGTCGTGGCGTAGCGGGTCGTGAACCCGCCGGGCCGAGGCGTGGCCGTGCCATAGACCAGACGGGTCAGGGACCGAAAGAAGGCCTCGTCGCCGATCAGCATCCGCAGCGAATGGGCGATCAACGAGCCCTTGTTGTACAGGTCGAGGCCCGGCCCGACCTCGCCCGTATAGACCTCGTCCCCGGACCGCTCGGTCCCCGAGACGACGGGGAACCGGTTGATCAGTCCCCGGCGCTGGTCCTGCAGCTCAGCCTGCATATAGCGTTCGCCGTGCAGCCAGCGCAGATAGAGCGGCTGCATATAGCTGCCCAGCCCCTCGTGCAGCCACATGTCGTCGGCGTTGCGGTTGGTCATCTGATTGCCGAACCACTCGTGCGCCAGCTCATGGTGCAGCAGCCAGTCATAGCCCTTGCCGTCCAGTTGATAGGCGTTGCCGTAGGCGTTGATGGTCTGGTGCTCCATGCCCAGATGCGGCGTCTCCACCACGCCCATCTTCTCGTCGCCGAAGGGATAGGGCCCCACCGTGGCCTCGTAGAAGTCCAGCATGGGCGCGAACTGGGCGAACAGGGCCGCGACCTTGGCGGGGTCGTCGCTGCGCAGGTGCCAGTAGGAGATCGGGATCACATTGCCGAACCGGCTTTGGTAGTCGGCGCGGACCTCCTCATAGGGCCCGATGTTCAGGGCGATGGCGTAGGTGTTGGGATTGGCCGCGGTCCAGTTCCAGGTGGTCCAGCCGTCGCCGTGATCGACCGCGCCCAGGAATCGGCCGTTGGAGGGCGCCGACAGGCTCGACGGCACGGTGATGTGCAGATCAACCTGGCCGGACTCGGCCAGCGGATGATCGATACAGGGCCAGAACAGGTCGCAGCCCTCGGGCTGGACGGCGGTGGCGATCCAAGGCGTCCCGTCCGCCGTCGCCCCCCAGACAAAGCCGCCGTCCCAGGGCGCCTGGGGCGCCACGCGCGGGGCGCCGGCGTAGGCGATTCGCACCGAGACCGTCTCCCCGGCGGCGAGGGGTTCAGCCAGCGGTATGGTCATCCGCCCCTCGGGATTGCTCCAGCCGCCCGAAGGCAGTTCGCGCCCGTCGACCTGCACCGAAGACACGGCCAGGACGGTGTCCAGCTCCACGACCACCGCTGTCAGCGGAGCCGTGGCGGTGAAGTCCAGCACGGCGACGGCGTCGATGGTCCTGGTGTCCGGCATGACCTTGATCGACAGGTCCGCCCGGTCGAACCGCATCGCCAGCTGTTCGGGCGCGCGCGGCTGATCCGACCGCAGGGTGAAGGGCGTTGACTGCGGCGGCGGCGCAGCGACCGGGTCCACGGCGACCGGCGCGACATATGTCTCCACGGGCGCCGCCGCAGTGGCGCAGGCGGCCAGCCCCAGAAGGGAGGCGCCCAGCAAGGCGATGCGGCGGGCTTTGAAGGACACGGACAACTCCCGGACAGCGGCGCGCCAGCCTAAAGGCGACGGCGGCGGGTGCAACCTGAAACCCCTACAGACCGCGGGCCTTCAGCTGGGCCCGGGTCGCGCGGCGCGCCCAGGCCGCCTCGATCTGTTCGCGCAGGCGATCGTCATCGGCGACCGCATACCGAACCAGAACCGCCGGCCAGCCCTCGAAATGCGGCGTCTGGAAATAGGTGCGGGGCTCGGTCTCCATCAGAAAGGCGACCGTGTCGCGGTCCAGCGCCAGCGCCAGACAGTCGGGCTCGCGGCTGTCATTGACGATCCAGTGGCCCCGCACCCGGACACAGCGTCCGCCGTGCAGGGTGGAATCCTCGGCCCCCGGCTGGTTCAGGGCCCAGGCGAACATCTGGTCGCGGGTCATGGCCTGACCTTGCTACGGTCGCCGGCAAAGAAAAAGGCCGGCGTCTCCGCCGGCCTCTTCGAACGGAAACGTCGTCGCGGATCAGGCGGCGGCTTGCTCGGCGAGCTTGGCCTTAATCTGGCGCTTGATGCGTTGGGCGGTCAGCGACAGCTGCTCGTCCTTGGCCTTGACGATGAAGGGGTCCAGGCCGCCCTTGAAGTCGAGGGTGCGCAGGGCGGCGTTCGAGATCCGCAGGCTGAAGGACTGGCCCAAAGCCTCCGACGCGACCTTGACCGTCTTCAGCGACGGCAGGAAGCGGCGCTTGGTCTTGATGTTCGAGTGGCTCACGCTGTGGCCGACCATCGGGCCGATACCGGTGAGTTCGCAACGACGCGACATGGGACTATCCTTCGGGTGCGGTCCGGCGAACGACGGACGCATGAAACAGGCGCGCGAGGAGCCTCCTGCGCGAGAGGGGGGCGTATAGATGAGGCGGACGCATTTCGTCAAGGCTCGACGGTCGTTCAGCCGCCGTTCAATTCCCGCCATATACTCCGGCTAGTCTGACACTCGCTTTTTCCGGGGGACCTCATGACCCACACCCGCCTGATCGCCCTGGCCGCGCTCTCCGCGGCCGCCTTGCTCGCGCCCGCCGCCTCGACCACGGCCGCCATGGTCCCGCAGGCGTCGAACGACACCGTACTGCCGGGATACTGGGAATACACCACCAGCGCCCTGGGCGTACGCGACACCGAGACCAAATGCGTGCGGCCCAGCGAGATCAACCGCTTCTTCGGCGGCCTGTCGACGCGCCGCTGGCAGTGCACCTATCCGGTCCGCCAGGTGGGCAACGGCAACGCCCGGTTCGAGGGAACCTGCCAGGACCGCAAGGGGCGCAGGGTCAATGTCCGTCTGCAGGGGCCATACGCCCCTGAGAGCTTCCGCTTCACCGGCGGGGCCCAGCTGGCCCGGGGCACGCCCTATATTCCGGCCAGCATCACCGCGCGCCGCGTCGCGGCCCAGTGCCCGGCCAACGCCGAATATTTCTAGGCTCAGACCTCGACGACGCGCGCCACGAGATAGGTGTGCTGTTCGCCCGACGGCAGGGACAGGCTGACGTATTCGCCGACGACGAAGCGCTCGTCCCCGAAGCGGAAACCGATGGCGTCTTTGTCATCGCCCTGGTCCATGTCCAGGATCCAGGAGCCGTCTTCGTCCTGATCGAGGCGACCGGCGCCGACGGTTTCATTGCCCGAGAAGCGCCGGACGTGCCCCCGCCCCGGGTCGGCGCGCCACGCGTCCCCGTCCAGACGCCCCTCGGAGTCCAGCGGCGCGACGATGTCGTAGCCTTCGTCGGACGCTCCGGCCGGGTGGCCTGCCTCGCGGGCGAGCTCGAGGCGGATGTGGTGATACCGGGCCATCGTGAAAAATCTCCGTCCTGGGACCGCGGTCATGCGCCAAACGGCTGCGACTCGCTTTGTCCTGGATCAAGGCGCGTGACGCATTCGCCGGCTAGAATGTGGTAGGTTTGTCGGCGCGGCGCCCACCGCGACGCCCACACGGAGGCCCAGGCCATGAGACATCGACCGGTTGCGGCCCTTGCGGCCCTGATGATTGCGGGCTGTGGCGGAGAAGCCGTCCGTCAGGCCGGGCTGGAGCCCATTGTCATGGGGTCGGTGGATCGCGGCGCGATTCTGGTGCGTCAGAAATGCGCGGGATGTCACGCCGTGGAGCGATCCGGCGACAGCCCGATGGCGGCGGCGCCGCCGTTCCGGTCCATGGGCGTGCTCTACCCCGTTCAGGACCTGGAGGAAGCCTTCGCCGAAGGTCTGGTGACCGCCCATCCCGCCATGCCGGCGTTCGAGCTGCAGTCGACCGAGATCGCCGATCTGGTCGCCTATCTGGAGAGTGTCTCCGGAACCGGCTCCAACGACTGAAACATCCGGGGCGTCCGGGCCGCCGACTGCCTCTTGACATTAGTCTACATATGTAGATTTACCGCGCCATGGTGCGCACCCGATCCCTCTCGCCCGCGGCTCGCCGGGTTCTCGCCGCGCTGGCGCAGGCCGGGGCGCAGGGGCGGCACGGCTATGATCTGTGCCGCGCGGCGCAGATCAAGTCCGGGACCCTCTACCCCCTGCTCATCCGTCTGGAAGCTCTGGGCTATCTGGCGGCCGACTGGCAGGCCTCCGAAATTCCAGGCCGGCCGCCGCGGCACAACTACCGGCTGACGACCGCGGGCCGCCTCCTGGCGGAGGCGCATCCCCCGGCGGCGTCCGCGGATGACCGGCTGCCCGAAGGACGGCCCGCATGAACCGCCTCAGCGACCTGGTCTTCATGGCCGTCGCCAGACTTCTGCCGCCCGCCCTGCGCCCGTGGGGCCTCGCCGCCGCCCGCGAGGCCGAGAGCCTGCCGCGCCCGCGGGAGGCGCTGCGTTTCGCGTTCGGCTGCCTGGTCTGGGCGACCGGCGAAGCCGTCCGATTCCGGATTTCGAACGTCAAGCGACAAGGGGAGGAACTCATGGATCTCATCAACGGGCCGGGACCGCGAGGCGCGGCGGTGCTTGGCGGCGTCGGCGCGATCAGCCTCGGCCTGGCCTATATGGCCGCGGCGGGCGCGCCTCCGGCCTATCTGATGATCAACGCGGGCGCGCTGGCGTTCGGCCTGGTGGTCCTGGCCATTCTGGCCCTGGCGGACAAACGGGGGCATCTGCCCGCGGGTCCGGTCAATCTTCTGCTGGGCCTGGCCCTGCTCGCGGTCAGCGTCTGGGGGGTGTCGGCCGGCGGGGTGACGCGTTGGGCCGCGCTGGGGCCGCTGGTCATCCAGCCCGGCTTCATGGTTCTGCCCCTTATGGCGGTCCTGTTCGCGCGATCGCGCGACTCCCTGTCATTGGCGGGTCTGGCCGTGGCCGCCCTGGCTCTGGCGCTGCAGCCGGACCGCGGCATGGCCGGGGCCCTGGCGGCGGGTCTGACCCTGCTCGCCCTCATGCGGCCCGACCGGCGCACAATCGCCGCGGCCGCCGCCGCGCTCGTCGGACTCGGCGCGACCCTGGCCCAGCCGGACCGGTCGCCGGCCATGCCGTTCGTGGACCAGATCCTCTATTCCGCCTTCGCCCTTCACCCGCTGGCGGGAGCGGCGGTCGTGCTGGGATCCGTCCTGCTGCTCCTGCCGGTTCTGGCGGCCCGACGGGCGAGCGGTTCAGAAGCGCCTGCCTATGTGGTCTTCGGAGCCTTCTGGGCGGGCATCATCCTGGCCGCGGCCCTCGGCAACTATCCCACGCCGCTGGTCGGCTACGGCGGAAGCGCCATCGTCGGCTATCTGCTCGGCCTCGTGGTGTTCGCGCGTCGCGCTCCGGCAGCGGCGTCGACGGGCGTCGAGGTGGCGCCGGAACGGGGGACCGAAGAGCCCCTGCGTCTGGCGCCTCTGTCCTGATGGACGCCAGGGGCAAAGAGAAAGGCCCGGGAGCGATCCCGGGCCTTTCGTTTCGTTCGGCGATGCGCGGACCGATCAGGCCGCTTCGGCTTCCTCGGCGTCTTCCGCGGCTTCGGCGGCGGCGATGACGGCCTTCTTGGCGCTCAGCGACTTGGACAGAAGCTGGACGGCCGCGTCCTTGTCGATGCGGTTCGCGGCGGCGACTTCGCGGGCCATGCGGTCCAGGGCCGATTCATAGAGCTGACGCTCCGAATAGGATTGTTCTGGTTGGCTATCGGCGCGGTGCAGGTCGCGGACCACCTCGGCGATCGAGATCAGGTCGCCCGAGTTGATCTTGGCTTCGTATTCCTGGGCGCGACGCGACCACATGGTGCGCTTGATGCGGGCTCGGCCCTTCAGGGTCGTCAGCGCCTTGGTCACGACGTCGTCGGCGGCCAGCGAACGCAGGCCGGCCGTCTTGGCCTTCTTGGTGGGCACGCGCAGGGTCATCTTCTCGTGATCGAAGGTGACCACGTAAACTTCCAGCGACATGCCGGCGACTTCCTGGACCTCGACCGCCGCGACCTTGCCGACGCCGTGCGCCGGATAGACGACCGCGTCGCCAACCTTGAATTCCAGTCCGCTCTTGTTCGTCATGTCATTCCTTTCCCGGCGCAGGGAGGGCGAGACGCAAACACTGGAGACACCCGTGCGCTCTCCGCAGACGGTGACCCGTCAACGGCGCGGCAAACCCAGGCATCAGCTGTGGAAACGGATCACCAAACCTCTGGCCGACCCCGCCTTCGTGGGCGGAGTTCTGTCGCAAACGCGGGCGGCGCGAGAAAATCGCTTACCGCCCGACCCAATGACAGGAACCTATCACAAAATTGCGGAATTTCAAAACGTCCACAGCGTCAGCGACCGCGGGACCGGAAATCCGCACCGGACGGCGATGAAACCGATCAGGACCGCCCCGTTCCGGGTGTCAGCTGCCCTTGCCGGGCTTTTCCGAGAAATATTTCTCGAACTTGCCGGTCTCGCGCTCGAACTGCGCCGCGTCGGCCGGGGGCGTGCCCTTGACCGTGATGTTCGGCCAGACCTTGGCGTAGTCCGCGTTGACCATCAGCCATTTGCCGTCGGGCTCATCCTCGGTGTCGGGCTTGATGGCGTCGACCGGGCACTCGGGCTCGCAGACGCCGCAATCGATGCATTCGTCCGGGGCGATGACGAGGAAATTCTCGCCTTCGTAGAAGCAGTCGACCGGACACACCTCGACGCAGTCCATGAATTTACATTTCACGCAGGCGTCGGTGACGATGTAGGTCATGGGCGGAACAGGCGTTCTTGGGGAGGAACCGGGGCAGCGCAGATGACCCCGCCGACCCCAAGTGTCAACAGGGACGCCGATGTCGCTGTTGCCAAGAGGGTCGCAAGGCTTATCTGATACAGTCTCGATTGCAGAATCGCCCCCTCACGGAGACACCCATGACCCTGTTCGCCCGCGCCGCCCTCGGCGGCGTCGCCGCCCTCGCCCTGCTGTCCTCCGGCGCCGTCGTCGCACGGACCCAGACCACCGAGGTCCCGTCCGAGGTCCGGGCCGGCGCCTATGCCTTGGATTCCAGCCACGGCAAGATCACCTGGTCCGTCGATCACCTCGGCTTCTCGACCTATTACGGCCAGTTCGTGAACGTGCAGGCGACGCTGAACCTTGATCCCGCCAACCCCTCGGCCTCCACCCTGACCGCGACCATTCCGCTGACGGATGTCGCTCCGAACTCCGACGGGCTGAAGGCCCACCTGCAGACGCCGGACTTCTTCGACACCGCCAACCATCCGGTCGCGACCTTCGTCTCGCGCTCGGTGACGGTCGATGCGGACGACCCCAGCGAAGCGACCGTGGTCGGCGACCTGACCCTGCGCGGCGTCACCCGGCCGGTGACCATGGAGGTCGAGTTCAACAAGGCGGGCCCGGCCATGGGCGGCGGCTACAAGGTCGGCTTCGACGGCGAGGCCACCATCCGGCGCTCCGAATTCGGCGTCAATTTCGCCATTCCGGCCGTTTCCGACGAGGTCGAACTGCATATCGAGGGCGAATTCGTCCTGCAGCAGTAGCCGTCAGTCCGGCGGCGGCAGGGTGTAGAGGGCGCGGGCCTCTTCCGGGGGTCCGCGTCGCTCGCCCAGGCCGACAACCGTCAGGTCCATGAGACGGCCGCCGACGGCGAACACCAGGCCGTCGCCGAGGTGGACGCAGCGGCTGGGCTTGTCCAGGCGCGTCTGCCGGCCCTGATGGGTCAGGCGCACCGCCCCGCGCTCCACCATGGTCGCGGCGAGCGACCGGGATTTGGCGAACCGCGCGCGCCACAGCCAGACATCGATCCGGCAGCCGCTCTCGCTCATGGGGGTCCGGTGGCGGCCGGGCGGACGCCCCGCGGCCGTCGGCGCTTTGGGCGGGCCGCGGCCGCCGGCGGGGCGGTCAAGGCCGACAGGACCGCGAACGGGGAATCCTTCACCGGCCGGCCCCGGGCGGGGTCGCGGTCCGGCTGTTGCGCCTTGGTGGTCTTCAGCGCCGCGCCCAAGGCCCTGGCCTCGTCCGCCGTCAGCCCCAGTTCCGTCAGGTCCGCCTCGCTCAACTGCCCCCTGCCCCGCGCCCGCCGCTCCGCGAGCGCCTCAAGCCGCTCGACCGGGGCGGCGAAGCGGCCGGCGGCGCGCAGCCCGAACGCCGCCAGGGCGCGGGGCGATGGCGGCGGGTCCGGCAGGCGCGACAGCGCCGCCCCGCGCGGACGGAACGGCTCCCCCGCGACGAAGGCCTGGGCGAGAGCCCTCGCCCGATCCTTCGACAAGGCCGGCAACCAGACCGAATGAACGCCGACCCGAACCCCGAAGGTTTTCAGGGTGCGCCGTTCGACCTGGCTGAGCGCCGCCAGGTCGCGATCCACCTCGCGACGGTCGATCACGCCCCCGGCCTCCAGCAGGCGGAAGGCCACCCCGCGCGGCAGGCCCTTCAGCGCCCCGGTCTCGATGGCGGTCTTGAGCCGCCGCAGAGGTTTGAGCGCCCGGCCGGCCTCGGCAGCCAGCCAGGCTTCCAGCCGCCGCTGGGCCCGCTCGCGCGCCGCCATCGGCCCCAGTTCGCCCAGCAGCCGCACCCGGGGCGCGAACCAGTCGCCGCCGATGACCTGACCCGCCGCCGCGCCGCGCCACAGCACAGCCCCGTCCGGGGTCACGGCGAAGGCCGCGTCCTCATCCGCCGCCAACCGGCCGAGCCGCCGCGCGATCTCGGGCGTAACCGCCTGCCGGGCCGCATGACGCAAGGCGCGGGTCTCGAGCGCGCTCGAGCCCTTGTCGGCCTGGAAGTCGACGCCGGTCAACCGCCCGACCGCATGGCCCTCGACGATCACGGCCCCGTCCGCCTCGACCTCGGCCACGGCGTCCTCGGTCACGTTCAGAGCCCGCATCAGGGCTGTGGTGCGCCGGTCGACGAACCGCGCCGTCAGCCGGTCGTGCAGGACATCGGACAGCCGCTCCTCCAGCGCCTTGGTCCTGTCGCGCCAGCCCTGGGCCTGATCCAGCCAGTCGGGGCGATTGGCGATGTAGCTGAGGGTCCGCACCCCGCTGAGCCGCGCCGACAGCTGGTCGATCTGGCCGTCGTCGCGATCCAGCTCGGCGAAGCGCGGCGCGATCCAGTCGGCGGTCAGCCGCCCCCGCCTGCCCGTGAGCGCCTGGAAGATCTCCTTCGACAGACGCCCTTGCTCGTCCAGCGTGGTCTTCTGGAAGTCCGGCAGCTGGCAGGCCTCCCACAGCCGCATGATCGCCCCGCGCGACCGTCCGACGCGGGCCACGTCCTCGTCCTTGATCAGGCGGCGCAGCAGGGTCTCGTCCAGCGCCGGCTGGGTCAGGTTCAGCCCGCGCACGCCCGGCGTCACCGTCAGCGAGCGCAGCAGGTCGGGCAGGGTGTCGAAATCCAGCCGCGCGTTGCGCCACTCGGCCCCCTCGACCGGATCGAACCGGTGCTCGACCACCTGCTCGACGAGGTCCTCATCGAGCTCCGTCGCCTCGGCCGTCACGCCGAAGGTCCCGTCGCGCAGGTGCCGCCCGGCCCGCCCGGCGATCTGGCCGATCTCATGGGCGTGCAGCCAGCGCGTCCGCCGTCCGTCGAACTTCCGCAGCCCGGCGAAGGCGACATGGTCGACGTCCATGTTCAGCCCCATGCCGATGGCGTCGGTGGCGACCAGGAAGTCAACCTCGCCCGACTGGAACAGCTCGACCTGGGCGTTGCGGGTGCGCGGGCTCAGCGAGCCCATCACCACCGCCGCCCCGCCGCGCTGGCGCCGGATCAGTTCGGCGATGGCGTAGACCTGGTCGGTGCTGAAGGCGACGATGGCGCTGCGGGCGGGCAGCCGGGTCAGCTTCTTGGAGCCGGCATAGCTCAGGGTGGACAACCGCTCGCGCTGGACGATCTCAACGTCCGCGACCAGGGCCCGGATCAGCGGCGCCATGGTCCCGGCGCCGAGGAACATGGTCTCAAACCGCCCGCGGGCGTGCAGCAGCCGCTGGGTGAAGACGTGGCCGCGCTCGGGATCCGCGACCAGCTGGATCTCGTCCACCGCCAGAAACTCGACCGACCGCTCCAGCGGCATGGCCTCGACGGTGCAGACGAAATAGTGGGCGCGCGGCGGGACAATCTTCTCCTCGCCCGTGACCAGGGCCACGGCGGCGGCCCCGCGCCGCTTGACGATGCGGTCGTAGATCTCGCGCGCCAGCAGCCGCAGCGGCAGGCCGATCATGCCCGAGGCGTGGCCCAGCATCCGCTCGACCGCCAGATGGGTCTTCCCGGTATTCGTGGGCCCCAGCACCGCGACGACGCGCGAGGGGGCCTGTCCGGCGCCGCGATCACTCATGATGCTGAAAAGGTGGCCGTTCCCGTGCGGTTCCTCAAGCGGCGCCGCGACGATTATCGCCGAACGTAAACGCGGAGCCTTCCCGACCTGGAACAGGGGCGAAACGAATCAGGACCGAATCGCCGACACGGACCGATTCGGGGTTTGTTCACCCCAAGATATTGTATCTTAAAGCGGATTAACCACAAGGCGGGAGCCGGCCTGACCGCTCGCCGATCGGCTGGCCTGCAATTCCTCGTCCTTGAGGCGCGCGAACGCTTCCCCGCCGGACCATCAGCCGCTAGGTCAGGCGGGCGTGACCCCGTAGCTCAGCCGGATAGAGCAAGGCTTTCCTAAAGCAGAGGTCGGGGGTTCGAGTCCCTCCGGGGTCGCCACAGGTTTCAAGCCACCGACAAGCCAACGCGGGATGTCGGTATGGCGGACAGGGTCACGGCTGCAGTCAGCAACACCGTCTCGCCAATCCATCCCGGAACCGTCCGCAACCATGGCGACTGCCCGGATGATGGAAAACCCGATACCGAAGCTGCGCGCGGCTCAACCCTCAATGTCCGCCCACCGGCGGGGGCGCCCGCCGACTTCGCTGACAAGATCTCCCCCGTGATAGACTTGAGCCTTTTTGAACGTCTGACTGGTCGCCACCTTCCGACGCGCCCAGTCATGGGCCTCATCCAGTCGATCTAGGGAGAGATGCTCCGTTCGCATCGGTCTCGCCGAAACGCCATACAGTCTCACCGTGAAGTCTGCCATGTCACTCTCCTTTAAGGAAAACGGCGAGGCTTCAGAAGCAGTTCCTAAGTGCAGTACTCGTCATATGAGGGAGGCGTACCAGATGAGGACAGGCCGCCACAGCCGCCCGGCGGACGACGGGCCATCCATGACCGGGGGCGCCGGCGGGTCGCTGTTGGGCTTCTCATCGGCACCGCTTTAATCGGGCCGGCTGGCGAACTAACGGCCGTGCGTATTTCTGCAACGCCTAGGGCTTGGGCGAGCGAAGGTCCTGCCTGAGCATTTCGGCAGCCAGATTTCCAGGCTCGGTCGCCAGCACCTGGTCGCAAAGTCTCTCCGCCAGGACCGCGTCTCCCCCGTCATACAGGGCGCGAGCCAGGGCGACCCGGACATCGGGTCGATTTGGAAGGCGTTGGTCGGCGGCGTCGAGAATCCTGAGCCGCTCCCGCGACCGTTGATCGCGAACGCTCTGCCGCGCCAGAGCCAGCGCCGCCTCCGGTGCATAGAGCGCGAAGGCGTCGATGGCGTCGGCAAGGATCTTTCGGCTTTTTCCGGCGCGACCGCAGGCCACGAGAAGATCGGCGCAGAGCAAGGCGCCCAGTTCGCCGTCATGGCGATTGTCGGTCGGGACTCGTCTGGCGATCAGGCACGGCCCACCCGCTTGATATCCGCAACCGCGGGTGAGAACGGCTGCGCCCGCAATGCGCGCGGCCTACTTCCAGCGGGAGCCGTCGCCGTGCTTGCCGTTGCTCTCAAACACCGGCGGCGCCGCCTTGTGGATGAACTGTTCCGACACCAGCCAGCCCTTGAGGGGCCGCAGCACGGCCAGGCATCCGAGCACCAACAAGGGCATGGTCACCACCAGATGCACCCAGATCGGCGGATGCACGGTGAACTCGAACCACATGAAGAGGCCCATGCCGACAATGCCGACCGCGCTCATGCCGAAGAAGGCGGGACCGTCGGCGGGTTCCGCGAAGCTGTAGTCCAGGCCGCAGGCCGGGCAGGCGTCACGGATGGTCAGGAAGCCCTTGAGCAGCGGCCCCTTGCCGCAGCGCGGGCATCGGCACCGCAGGCCGGTCTTCAGCGTGTTGAGAGGCGGGTAGCGGGGGTCGGTCACGATGGGATCCTGGTCAGCAAGGCCACACCCCATGTCGTCCCGGCGTCTACCGGCCGCAAGGTCGGTGATGTCGCGGCCCCGCGTCCGGAGGCGGGCGGTGGGGTCGGCGCGACGCGTGACAAGTGGCGCGTGCCTGGCGGGAACGAGCCGTGAGGCAGGACCGTTCCACCGGCATGACCGAGACCCTGAGCGCAGCCCTGCCCGCGGATGTCGAAGCCCTCGTCGAGGCTGTGCTGAAGGCTGCCGACGCCCAGGGCGTCACCCTGGCCACGGCCGAAAGCTGCACCGGGGGCCTGATCGCCTCGACCCTGACCGATGTCGAAGGACGTTCGCACGTCTTCGAGCGTGGCTATGTCGTCTATACAAACGCGGCCAAGACCGAGGAAATCGCGGTCCCTCAGCCTCTCATCGAACAGCACGGCGCGGTGTCCAGGCCCGTCGCGCGCGCCATGGCCGAGGGGGCGCTGCGCGCATCGGGCGCCGGAGCAGCCGTGGCGGTCACGGGGTTCGCGGGCGTCGCCGGTCCGGAGGACGAGCCCGGGCTGGTCCATTTCGCGGTCGCCGCCACGGGCGCGGAGACGGTGCACGAGGAGCATCATTTCGGCGATGTGGGACGGGGCCCCTGCCGGATCGCCTGCCTGCGCGTGGCGCTGGAGATGCTGCAGACGGCCATCATTCGTTAACCGCGTTGAAAGACCGCTCGCGCGAGGGTGCGCGCGTATGTCCGGGGCCTCCGCCAGCAAGCGCATTCTGAAGACCTCCGTGGCCGCCGCCGCGGCGGGCGCGGTGCTGTTCGCGCCGCTTGCGCCGCTGGCCCAGGAAGCCTCGGCCCCACTGGACCCGATCGCCATCCGCGTCGGCTCCAACGCCGAATTCACGCGTATCGAATTCGCCGGCGTGATCGGCGCCCGCTCCCGCGTGCGGCGCGAGGGCCAGGATGTCGTCGTCCGGATCGGGGCCACCGCCGCCCCTGACGTCTCGCGGCTGAAGGTCAATCCGCCGGCCGGCGTGAGCAAGGTCGAGACCCGCGCGGTCCGTGGGGCCACCGAACTGGTGCTGACCCTGGCCGAGGGCGCCGATTACCGGACTGGGTCCGCGGACGGCGCCGTCTGGCTCAACCTGTACGCCGCGCCCCCGGCCGGTGCGCCGGCGGAAGCGCCCGCCGCGGTCTCCCGGGCCGTCCCCGTGACGGCGGTCGAATCGCCGGAGAAGGTCAGCCTGACCTTCGGCTGGCCGACGCCGGTCGGCGCCGCCGTCTTCCGTCGGGGCGCGGCCGTCTGGGTCGTGTTCGACGCCGCGGCCCGGCTTGAGATGCCGGCCAACGGACAACTCGGCCCCGCATCCGACGCCCGCTGGACCGCCGGTCCCGATCATGTCGCCGTTCGCATCGCCGTGCCCGAAGGCCTGGCCGTGTCGGCGAGCGCCGAGGGCGCCGAATGGACCGTCACCATCGGCGGACCCGCCGTCGCCGCCGAAGGGGTCGCCCTGGATCGTCAGGATGACGGCGAACCGGTCCTTGTCGCCCGCATGGCCGGCGCGACGCGTGCGATCTGGCTGACCGACCCCCTGGCCGGCGATCGCTTCGCCGCGGTCACCGCCCGCGCGCCCGGCAAGGGATTCGCCGACCGCCGCCGCACCATCGACCTGGCCCTGCTGCCGACCGCCCACGGCATGGCGGTCGAGACCCTGGCCAGCGACCTGGCCATCCAGGCCGACGGCGACCTGGTCACCATCAGCCGGCCCGGCGGCCTGACCCTGTCGCCCCCCTCCGCAGGGCTCGAGGCCGCCGCCGCCGAGGACGGCGCGCCGCAGCGGGCGAAATATCCGGCCCTTATCCTGGCCCAATGGGCCGACGTTCCTGAGGGCGGGTTCTCCGCCCGCTATCGCGAGCTGCAGGACGCCGCCGCCCGGGAATCGATGGCGGCGGGCGACGACCCCCGCGCCCCGGCCGAGGCGCGTTTCGCCCTCGCCCGCTTCCTCGTCGGCTCGGGCCTCGGCTACGAAGCCGTGGGCGTGCTGAACAGCGTTGTCGCCCAGGCCCCGAACATGGCCGGCGAGCCAGAACTGCGCGGACTGCGCGGCGCGGCCCGCGCCTCGATCGGTCGGATGGAGGAGGCCCAAGGCGACTTCGCCTCCGCGGCCCTCGCTTCCGATCCCGCGTCCGAGGTGTGGCGCGGCTATATCGCCTCGACCCAGGGGGACTGGGCGTCCGCTCGCCAGGCCTTCGCCGCGGGCGCGGTGGCCGTGGATGAGTTTCCCGCCGCCTGGCGCGCCCGCTTCGGCGCCGCCCACGCCATGGCGGCGCTGGAGACCGGCGATCTGGGCGCCGCCCGGGCTTTGCTGGCCTATAGTTTCAGCCAGGATGCGCCGGCCGCGGACCAGCTGACCGCCCGCCTAGTCCAGGCCCGGCTGTTTGAACTGGACGGACAGACCGACCGGGCGCTCGCGGTCTACACCGCCATCGGTCGCGCGCCGCTGGACGCCGTTTCGGTGCCCGCCAAGCTGGGCGTCGTTCGCCTTTCGCTGACCAAGGGCACGATGAAGGTCGATGCGGCGGCCAGCACGCTGGAGGGCCTGCGTTGGCGCTGGCGCGGCGACGCCACGGAGCTGGCGGTTATTCGCCAGCTGGGCCAGCTGTACCTGTCGCAGGGGCTGTATCGAGAGGCCCTGACGGCGCTGAAGGGCGCCGGGCCGCAGTTGAACCGTCTGGAGGGCGCGGCCGAGATCCAGGCCGACCTGGGCTCCGCCTTCCGCATGCTGTTCCTCGAGGGCGGCGCCGACGGCCTGCAGCCGGTGCAGGCGCTCGGCCTGTTCTACGACTTCCGCGAACTCACCCCCATCGGCGCCGACGGCGACGAGATGGTGCGGCGCCTGTCGCGCCGGCTGGTCGACGTCGATCTGCTGGACCAGGCCGCCGAGCTTCTGAAGTACCAGGTGGAAAACCGGCTGGATGGCGTCGCCAAGGCGCAGGTCGCGACCGACCTGGCCGCCATCTATCTGATGGACCGTCAGGCCGAAGCGGCGCTGCAGGCCATCTGGACCTCCCGCACCACCATTCTGCCATCGGCGTTGAACACGGAGCGCCGGGCCCTGGAGGCCCGCGCCCTGATGGAGCTGGGCCGGTTCGACCACGCGCTTGAGGTGCTGGGCGCCGACGCCACGCCCGAGGCGCGCGAGGTGCGCGCCGAGGTGTTCTGGAAACAGCGGGCCTGGGGTCCGGCCGCGGCGCTCTACGACGGTCTGCTGGGAGAACGGTACCGGGATCCCGCCGCCCTGACCGCGGTCGAGGAAGCGCGCCTGCTTCGGGCCGGCATCGGCTATTCCCTCGGCGGCGACACGGCTGCGGTGGCCCGGCTGTCGCGCAATTACCGCCCCTTCATGGCCGGGGCGCGGGCGAAGACCGCCCTGTCGATCGCCCTGGACGACGGCGTCGGCGGCGGCGCGGCCCCCGGCGATTTCGCCGCCCTCGCCGCCTCGGCTGACACCTTCGCCGGCTGGGTCTCGGCCATGAAGACAGAGCTCAGAACGAAAACGGGCGGGAACCGCCCTGCGGCGCCCGCCCGTCCTGCGTGATTCACCCGGTGAGGGGTAGGACGCCTTAGCTGTTGACCGCGTCCTTGAGCGGCTTCGACACGCGGAAGCGCACGGCCTTGGAGGCGGCGATCTTGATGGTCGCGCCGGTGGCCGGGTTGCGACCTTCACGGGCCGCGCGGGCGGCGGTGTCGAACACGCCGAGGTTCGAGATGCGGACGTCGCCGCCGCCGGTCAGGGACTTGTGGATGTTCTTGACGAGGGCGTCGAGCATGCGGCCGGCGTCGGCCTGGCTGACGCCAGCGTCCTTGGCGACGGCGGCGATGAGTTCTGCTTGGGTGGTCATATGGGTCGTTTCCCGATGAAAGCTCGTCCCGATTCAGGGACGATGACGGGCGGATTGACGCCGCTTTTTCTTCCCTTGGCAAGCGACTTCGCCGCTGAAAGCCCCACGGGGTGGGGATTTATCCGCTACCGGACGCACGCTGGAAGCTCTCGACCAGGCTTCCGGCGACCAGTCTCCAGCCATCCACGAGCACGAAAAAGATCAGCTTGAACGGCAGGGAAATCACTACCGGAGGCAGCATCATCATACCCATGGACATGAGCACGCTGGCGACCACCAGATCGATCACAAGAAACGGAACGAAAAGGAGAAATCCGATTTCGAAGGCCCGCTTCAACTCGCTGATCATGAAGGCCGGGGTGACCACCCGCAGGGGCAGGTCCGCCGCCGCCGTGGGGGCCTCCAGCTGGGACAGGCGAACGAACAGGGCGAGGTCGTCCTGGTCCACCTGACCGAGCATGAAAGTCTTCACAGGTTCCGCCGCCGCATCGAAGGCCTGGGGCAGCTCCATCTGCTGATCCAGCAGGGGGCGGATGCCCGAATCATAGGCGTCCTGCCAGGTCGGGGCCATGACGATGGCGCTCAGGAACAGGGCCAGGGAGACCAGAACGGCGTTCGGCGGCGACTGCTGCATCCCCAGGGCCGTCCGCAGCAGAGACAGCACCACGATGATGCGGACGAAGCTGGTGGTCATGATCACGATCGACGGCGCCAGCGACAGCACCGTCATCAGCCCGACCAGCTGCACCACACGCTCGGTCAGGCCCGATCCCGTTCCGAGGTCGACATTGATCGCCGCCCCGGGTCCGCCCGCCGCCGCCACGTCCTGGGCCAGGGCCGCCAGCGGCCACAGCAGACAGAAGCCGGTGGTGATCAGCGACAGCATCGCCGCGCGCTTGAGCTCGGCGCGGGTGGGCAGGACAAAGACGCCCTTCAGGCTCACTTCGCCCCCTCCGGACCGCGCGGCTCGATCAGCTCGCGGCCTTCGCCCAGAATCAGCAGCCGTTCCTCGTCGTCGATCCGAACCAGCACCAGCCGCCGCGCCGGGTCCAGCACCAAGGTTTCAACCACCTGCATCCGGCGTTCGCCGCGCTCGGCGCTGATCCGGGCCAGCAGTTGCGGCAGGTACCGACGCGAGGCCCATGCGGCCAGGCCGATGATCCCGAGGGTGAAGGCGAGGGCGAAGATCGCCCGGGCGAGGTCGAGGAAATTCATGCGCGCGTCCGACCGGACGTCGGCGCCCGGCCTCGCCAGACTTCCGCGGTCATGGTTAACGCCGCGTTGAGATAACGTCTTATTAACCATGGAGGCGGCATTTTCTGCCCATCGAACCATGGGCCGTCTGCGCCCGTCGGTTGCTCCACCGGGGAATGTCGTCGTGGGCCTCGCTGACCTGCCGCTGCTCAGCCAGATCAAGGGCCGCCTGACCTGGCTGGACGAGCGCCAGCGCGTCATCGCCCAGAACGTCGCCAACGCCGACACGCCCGGCTACGTCGGCCGCGACCTGAACCAGCCGGCCGACTTCGCCCGCGCCCTGGCGGAGGGCGGCGGCGGCGTCCGCATGGTGCGCACCAGCGCCATGCATATCGCCCCGGCGGGCCCGACGGCCCGGTTCGAGAGCCGGTCCGCGCCCGATTCGGAGACCACGCTCGACGGCAATTCGGTCGTGGTCGAGGAACAGATGCTGAAGATGGCCGAGAGCCGCATGGCCTATGACGCGGCCATCGGCTTCTACCAGAAGTCCCTGCAGATGCTGCGCACGGCCGCCCGCGCGCCGGGTCGCTGACCGAGGATAGCCGATGCCCGACCCGATCCCGCCCCGCAACTCGGCCATGGCCGTCGCCGCCAGCGCCCTGAAGGCGCAGCAGTCGCGCATGCGCGTCATCGCCGAGAACATCGCCAACGCCCAGTCGACCGCCGATGTCGCCGGCGGCCAGCCCTATCGCCGCCAGATTCCCGTCTTCCAGGCCCGCGAGATCAACGGCGCCACGGGCGTGGTGCTGGCCGAGGTCCGCGTGGACCAGGGCGACTTCCGCTCCGAATACGACCCCACCCATCCGGCCGCCAACGCCGAGGGATATGTGCTGCGGCCCAATGTCGACACCCTTGTCGAGGCCATGGACATGCGCGAGGCGCAGCGGGCGTATGAGGCCAATCTGAACATCATCGAGACCGCGCGGGCGATGGACGCCCGCACCCTCGACCTGCTGAAGAAATAGGACTGAGCCATGAACCCCTTGGCCGCGGCGCGGGCGTATTCGGCGATCCAGGGCGCGGAGATGCCCGCCTCCCCTACGGGCGGGGTGCAGGGCTCGGGCTTCGCCGACATGCTGACCAGCGTGATGGGCGACATGACCGCCAGCTCGCGCGCCGCCGAGACCCAGATGACCGCCGCGGTCCAGGGCCAGGGCAGTCTGATCGACGTGGTCACCGCCGTCTCCTCGGCCGAGGCCTCGCTGGAGACGGTGATGGCGGTTCGCGACCAGGTGATCTCGGCGTACCAGGAGATCATGCGGATGCCGATCTAGGCCCGCTCAGCCCTCCAGCGACACCACCGGCCGGGTCGCGGCGACCGGGCGTCGGCCCGCGCGGCCCTTGAGCCAGGCGCGGATGCGGTCCTGCAGCGGCGCGTCGATCAGGAAGTGGAAGGCGAAGGCGAAGACGAAGGCCGCCGCCACGCCCGCGACCCACAGCGCCCACTGGGCCGCGACCGGCAGGGCGAAGCGGTCGATGGCCACATTGGCGACGCCGAACCAGGCGATCCGCACCACCTCGTTGGTGATGAACATCGAGAAGGAGACCTGCGCCGCCTTCTCCACCCATTTCGACGGGCGCGGCGTCGGCACGGCGCCGGCGGCGAGGATGATCACCGAGATACAGGCCAGCGACATCAGGGCGTGTTTGTCGAAATACTGGACGAAGGCCAGCGCCAGGGCCGCGGCGACCCCGGCCCAGCCGGCCAGCCGGGGCGCGATCCAGACCTTCTGGGCGAACCAGGCCAGGGCCATGCCCAGCACGAACAGCGGCAGGGCGCGGAAGAAGCCGAAGCCCATCGGCATCTGATAGACCGGATAGCCCAGCAGGGCCCAGGTCAGCTGATTGGCCAGCAGATACAGGCCGATCCCCGCCGCCAGCACGCTCCACGGCCCCAGCCGCATCAGCGCCTTCAGGATCCACGGGAAGGCCAGGTAGCAGCCGATCAGGGCCGAGATCGACCAGCTGGGGGCGTTCCAGCCCAGGCCGCCGGGCACGCCGAAGGCCTGGGTCAGGGTCAGCTGCGCCGGCAGCTGGTCCCAGCGGAACCACTCCGGCGACCGCGGCGCGAAGCCCAGGGCCCCGCCCACGAGGATCAGCGCCACCAGCCCCAGCCCCATGATCAGATGCGCCGGCAGGACCCGCAGATACCGTTTGGCGAAGAAATCCCCCGCCGACATCCGCCCCCCGGCCAGGGAGCCGCCATAGACCCGCATCAGCACATAGCCGCTGTCGATCAGGAAGAAATTCGTCAGCAGGAAGCCGCCCCGCTCGAACACCGGATGCCACCCCTCCGCCAGGGCTACGGGACCCGCGCCCTGGAAGTGGTGGAGGATGATCAGGCTGGCCACAATGAAACGCAGGGCGTCCAGCCAGCCGCCGCGGACGATGGGCGGTGTCTCGTTTCGGGTCGAAATTGCGGTCCAGGCCATGGAAATCACCTCTTCGAAGGCGAATTCCGCAAGGACCGGGCCGCATCGCCCCTACCCCCGCACCAGCCGCAGGAACTCCTCGCGCGTGCGGGCGTCGTCGCGCAGGACGCCGCGCAGGCTGCTGGTGGTCAGGCTGGCGCCGGGGACGTCGACCCCGCGCATCGTCATGCAGCTGTGCTCGGCCTCGATCACCACGCCCACGCCCTGGGGCCGCAGCACCTCCTCGATGGCCGAGGCGATCTCGGCCGTCATCTTCTCCTGGATCTGCAGCCGGCGGGCGTAGCCGCGCACCACCCGCGCCAGTTTGGAGATGCCCACCACCCGGTCGGTCGGCAGATAGCCGACGTGGGCCACGCCCACGACCGGCAGCATGTGATGTTCGCAGAAGCTGACGAAGCGGATGTCCTTCAGCACCACCAGCTGGTCATAGCCGCCGACCTCCTCGAAGGTCCGCTCCAGATAGGCGCGGGGCTCGACCTCATAGCCGGCGAACAGCTCGCGATAGCTGCGCGCCACCCGGGCGGGGGTGTCCAGCAGCCCCTCGCGGTCGGGATCGTCCCCGGCCCATTCGATCAGGGTGCGCACGGCGGCCTCGGCGTCGGCCTGGGAGAGGGGGGGTCTGGTCATGGGACAGCCATACAGGGTTCCGGCGGGGGGTGAGAAGGCGGGAAGTGGGGCGGAACGACGCGCTCTCCCTCCCCCGCCGGGGGAGGGATGTCGGCGCCCCCGGGTCCGACCAGAGGTCGGCCCGAGGACAGGCTCCGCGACGACAGGGTGGGGGCGGTGCGGCGCGGGGAGCGCCGGTGTTTGGGTCGCCGAGCCCCTCCCACCCGGCTTCGCCTGGCGGCGAAGCCTCGCAGGCCGGTCGTATACGACCGACCAAGCACCCCCGGAGGGGGAGGGAGAAGGGTGAGAGTCCTCGGCCCGCCGAAAAATGCCAAAACCGCCCTTCCCGAGACATTCACTCCTCATTCGCCCTTCTCCTGCGGCGTGGCGAACTCGTCGTATTCGGGCGGGAGGGGGCGGCCGAGGGCGAGGTCGCGGGCGAGGTTGAGGGCCCGTTCGCGCAGAAAGCGACGGGCCATCAGCTGGCCGGCCTCGCTGCGGGCCTCCTGCTCGGCGGGGTCGTATTCGACCCATTCGAACAGGGCGTCGAGCCGGGCGATCTCGGCCGCCGCCCGGGCCAGCCGCAGGGCGGTCAGGCCGTGGCCGCCCCGCACCGCCTCGGCGGCCCCGGCGAGGGCGCGGCGGGCCAGGTCGCCGGGCCGGATCTGGATCGGCGCGGTCCAGGCGGCGATGATGTCATCCTCGGTCAGCGGCGCCTCGGCGTCGCCGGCCGGCTTTTGCGCCGGCGGTTCGAGACCGCCGGGCCAGGGCGTGGCGCGGGCGGCGAAGGCGCGCTTGGTCCAGCCCTCGCGCGCGGCCCGCTTGCGCAGCGCCCCCTCGGAGACGCCGAAGCGGACGGCGACGGCGCGGGCGGTCAGGCCGGACAGATAGGCGCCGCGGATCAGGCTCCAGCAGTCGGGATTGACGGTGACGTAGCGCGGCCGACGCCGGGATGTGGCGGTGTTTGCATGATGTGGCAGTCCCCCGTCCGTTTGCGCGCGGATCATGGGGCGCCGGTGCGTCAAAAGCGGACGTATCCGGGGGTCGAAGGGGCGAAATCCGGGGGCGGCAAGGGTGCGGGGGACAGGGCGGGAGTCCTCGCCCCCCGCCCCGCCCTCAGAAGAACCGGCCCGCCAGCACGCCGACGGCCAGCACCAGCGGCATGCCGACGGTCCCGCCCAGCTGGATCGCCAGCCACAGGCCGATCGCCTTGGCCACGCCCCAGACCGGAGAGCGGTACCAGCGCCCCCGGCCCATGCGCAGGAACGACGCCACGGCGATGACGAACAGGGCCAGGCTGCCGATCGTCTGGCCGGGGCCCGGATCGTACATCCACCAGGCGAAGGGCAGCAGGGGCACGGTCACGGCGTTGAGCCAGCCGAAGGCCGCGCGGAAGCCGCGCCGCCAGCCCAGGTCCTCGGGGTCCCACCAGCGCAGCAGCGGCGCCGCGGCCAGGGCGTAGAACAGCGACAGCACCGGCACCATGACCAGGCTCATCCAGCCGTCGGCGTCGCCCATGAAGGCGTCGCGGCTCTTGCCCGAGGCGGCGATCAGCGGCTCCACGTCCAGCAGGGCCGGCGGGATCATGCCCAGCATCATGTCGGACCCGCCCTGCAGGAACAGGACCAGCATCAGGATGGCGTTGAGCGCCAGATACAGCCGCAGCGGCCGCGCATACCGCCCGCCGCCGGTCGGCCCCTGCGTCATCCACGCCTCCAGCACCGCGCGCGGGCGGACCACCACGTCGCGGGCCGTCCGCAGCTCCAGCGCGCCGAAGCCGAGGGCGTCGTCGGACAGGTCGTTCAGTCCCCCGGCCTTGGGCTCGGGGGCGGGGGGGTGCGGGTCGGTCATGGTGGGAATCCCTATTGGGGCGACGATGGCATGGCGGGCGGGCGGGTGGCCAGAGGGGGGAGCGGTTGATCGCCCCCTTCCCGCTATCGTCCGGGCGCGCGCGCCGCCCCCTTCCCGCTATCGTCATTCCGGCGAAGGCCGGAAGCCATCGTCATCCTTCGGCCGGGCGAAGCCCGGACCGGGGGAGGCGCCGAAGGCGACCTGTTCACGCACTGGCGCTCCCGACAGCTTCGCGCTCGCGCGCGCCGCTGGGTTCCGAGCCTCCGGTTCGCTTCGCTCGCCTCCGCCCGGAATGACGATAGCGGGAGGGGTGCAGTGCGCCGACCCCTCAGTCCGGTTCGACCGGCGGGGTCCAGTCGGGA
Source organism: Brevundimonas sp. (assembly GCA_046292645.1). GTDB lineage: Bacteria > Pseudomonadota > Alphaproteobacteria > Caulobacterales > Caulobacteraceae > Brevundimonas. The sequence goes on along the minus strand of JBKBQO010000008.1, from coordinate 54,337 downwards.
TCGTTCTCGGGAAACCACTCCGCGGCCAGATCGCGCCAGTCGGGGTTGGTCTCCTCGATCAGCCGGAGCTTCCAGTCGCGCTTCCAGCCCTTGATCCGCTTTTCGTGGCGAAGCGCGTCGATGACCCAGGCATGGCTCTTGAACCAGACCAGTCGGGTGCAGCCGTGGCGTTTGCTGAACCCCTCGAAGGCGCCGATGCGATGCTTCCACACCCGCGCGGGCAGGTTGGCGGAGACGCCGGTGTAGAGCGTGCCGTTGCGCCGGCTGGCCATGATGTAGGTGGCGACGAACTTCCGGTGCGTGCGCATCTGCGCAACCTATGCGGTTATTCGGGGGCATGTCCAGTGGCCAGCCCCCACCCCTCCCCGCTATCCACCCCTCCCCGCTATCGTCATTCCGGCGAAGGCCGGAACCCAGCGGCGCCGAAGGCGACCTGTTCACGCACCGGCGCTCCCGACAGCTTCGCGCTCGCGCGCGCCGCTGGGTTCCGGGCCTCCGGTCCGCTTCGCTCCCCTCCGCCCGGAATGACGATAGCGGGAGGGGTGGGGTCACGTACGGCGGTACCGCCCCTTCCCGTCGAACGCCAGCCAGCCCCGGTCGCGCAGCACCTGCAGCTGCTGCCTGATCTTGGGCCAGACGTTGTTGTTGCCGGGGTAGAGCGCCGCCAGCCGCCCCTCCTGCGTATAGACCTCGGCCAGCGCAAACTCGGGGCGCCCGACCGCCTCGACCGCGCCCATGACGGCCAGCAGCCAGCCGCGCGCCTTCAGGCCTTCGTCGCGGAGGAAGCGGGTCGCGGTCCAGGCGGCGCGGACCTCGGCGTTCGCCCCCATTCTTTCGTCATCCTCCGGCGAGCGGAGCGAGACCGGGGGACCCAGCGGCGCCGAAGGCGATGTGTTCACGCAGGACGGTTGAAGGCGGAGTCCGCGACAGGGTCGCGCTCTCGCGCGCCGCTGGGTCCCCCGGTCTGCGCCGCGAAGACGCGGCTTGCCGGAGGATGACGAAAGGTAAGATCAGGTCCGTCACCCGCGCGGCGGCGCGGTCGTAGCTCATGGCGAACAGGCTGGGGTTGTTCGCCGCCGCCAGCCGGGCGGTCATCGCGCTGAAGGCGCCGTCCGGGATGGAGCGCCCCAGCTTGCCGCGCTTGGCCTTGAGCTCATGCTCCTCGCCGCAGGCGTCGCAGCGGAAGTCGGCGACGGGCGAATTGTTCGGCAGCTGCGGCAGGCGGTCGGCAGAGCAATTGGGACAGAAGCCGTGCAGCGCGACCCAGGCCTCGGTCACCGAGCGCGCGGTCTGGGTCGGCCCCTTGAAGACGACGGCCGGTTCGGCGAAGCCGAGCTCGCACCAGTGATTGTCGTCCTGCCCCATGCGGCCACCGTAGCGGGTGGGAGGTTAGGGGTCAGCCCGATGGATTCAGTGGTGCCGCATAATTCCGCCGTCCTAGCTAACCCCGAAGGTTCGACGAATTGCGAGCCCGCTCAAGAACAGCATTATCAAGGCGATAAGCGACTGAGTGGAGGCCAAAAACCTGACGAACGTAGTCCGAATGAGGCCCCCGCTTCCAGTTCCAAGCAAGGCGGCCATCCAAGCAGATAGAGTAGTCCCAGCACCACCGGAGTCATAACTAGCGGGTAGCGTAAAATCCCTGCTCCAAGAAGAGAACGGCTTAACGATCTGGCGTCCTGCAAAAACTAGCGCCTCAATAGCTCCATCCAATGTAAATAATCCGGCGAGTAAGAAATACGCCGCCGCGAAGCCGAACCAGCAACCGAGCACGAGTATTAATATCGGTCGCGATATGCTTTGTCCGTAGTGACTGACTTGATCGTAAATACGGGATATAGCACCTTCCATTAGGGGTGAATCGGCGTCGAAACGTTGGCGACGAGCGCGCAGTTCAAATGTATGGAAGCGCCGCTCCTCCTTAGAGTTCCCGACGGCTTCAAACCGCTGGCGTAAGGCGTTGTACGCGCGCTCATATTTGGATAGTCGTTTATTCTGTTCCAATCGACGCTCATGGAGCGGCCGCCTAAACTTGGACCAATCCTGCAAGATAACGCCCGGCAACTTACTAAATGGTCGGCGAAATTGTACTACTAAGGACGAGATGAGATTCTTCCAATCTAAAGACTGTACAGCCACTTTATAGGAAGTTTGGATTGGAATGATCTTGAAATCCGCCCCTCTGAAGCTCGTATTCTCGTGAAACTTGCAGCCAAAAAATTTCGGGATCCCATTGAAGTTGGCTACCTCGAAGTTCGCCGCTTCGAGGAAATTTACGTCCATCAAAATTTGCGCACACCTCGGAGTCATCTGACCCAAAAAGCACCCCGCTAAAATCTGCCTCACCAACCTGCGAGTATATAGGATCTGTGGCCACGTCGGAGCCGCTGCCGGTTCGAAAATCGGCCCCTCGCAGAAATTTGGTGCCCGATAGGTTTAAGCCTCCGGGGAAAGCGCAACGAGAGAACGAAGCCAGAGACAAAAATTCTGAACTTCTCGAGAAAAAATTGTCACTGAACTTATTTTTAGAAAATATTGTTTGCCCAGCGACGTTGATTCTATCCATAAATAGATCGATGATCTCAACATCATGAACTATTAAACCACCAGAAATACGCATGTCATTTAACGTGATCGACTTTCCCGTCACGTTTCTTAGGGTAAATCCACCCGATATGATGGAACTAGAAAAATCTCCCTCTTGAATCGGCCCGTATACTACCAGTGAACTCGCTTTAAGGTGCGTCAGGTCGGTCTTTTTGGCACCGTTTAATAATACTGATACATCTTCGGCCTGACAGTTTGCAAAGGATACCGCATTATAACTACCCGCAATCTTTACATTTTTCACTTTAGATTTCGAAAGATAGATCGTTACGTTTCCGCTGCGCGAATTTGGCTGAACGATACTGATATTGCCAGACTTCAGACCTATTGCGGAAAGACCTCCATTCACTTCCAGTGTACCTCGCACAAATAGGCGGTCGCACTGTCCGGTTAAATCCTCGCCACGGAACGCCGCGTCCCCGTCAATGTACGTAGAGCTCGCTTGATATTTCGAGTTGCGAGGTAAATGAACGGACGCGGATCCTAATATCGTCGCAGAAGAAATATTCAGGTCAATCCCATTGCCTGAGACAGAAGTAGCAAGCCCTTTCGCGAAAAATGAATTCGATAGAGAGATGGAGCGCTGGCCGATGGCTCCCGATAATGCCGCAGTAAACGCACACCACTCTAGCTCAGCGGTATACGATAATAGGGCGTCTAAATTCGGGACCTCTATGAAGCACCCGTTTAGATCTGATCTGTAGTACTGCCATGCGTACTGTTGGATTATAGTTTGGTTGACTGGTTGGAATGACGGATTTGGGTTGCCTTTTAAATCGTGTGGCGGTGTCCATCCGGCGGGCCATTCACGCCCTGCAAAATTCGATCGCTGAATTTGCGGATGCCTTTGCAAAGAAGCTTTTCGGCCAGATGTCGAAAAATCCTGCTCCCACCAAGCCTTAAACCAACGCCGATATCGCGGGCTGGATTCGAACAGGTTTTGGAACTCGCTTGCAGACACGACGCCCCCCGGCTTGGCTTTGGCAAGGTACCAGTTCAACTAACAAGGTATAGCACCAAGCTCCTGACAACGTCAGGATTGGACAGCTGAGTCCGGCCCAAATGCCCCTGTCGCTGTGCGCCCGTCGGAGCCGACCCCCCCCCTACAGCCGGCTCTTCCGGAACGCCTCCGCCTTCTCCGCCGCCGCATCCGCCCGCCACCGCTTCGGCGCGCTCTTGTCGACCGTCTCCCCCTCGGCGGTCAGCACCTCATTGGCGAACTCCAGGTCCATCAGCTTCATGCGCTTGATCTCGTCGCGCAGGCGGGCGGCCTCCTCGAATTCGAGGTTGGCGGCGGCGTTGCGCATGCGGCCCTCGATGTCCTTGAGGGCAGCCTGGAAGTTGGAGCCGGTGAAGGGTTTGGACTCCTCCTTCATGCCCGGGGCGGTCAGCGCGTCGAGGGCGCGGGACTCATAGGGGCTGGCCATGATCTCGCGGATGTCGCGCTTGACCGACTCGGGCGTGATGCCGTGTTCGGCGTTGTAGGCCTCCTGCTTCTCGCGGCGGCGGTTGGTCTCGGCGATGGCGCGCTCCATCGAGCCGGTCATGCGGTCGGCGTAGAGGATGACGCGGCCGTCGACGTTGCGGGCCGCGCGGCCGATGGTCTGGATCAGACTGGTCTCGGAGCGCAGGAAGCCCTCCTTGTCGGCGTCGAGGATGGCGACCAGGCCGCACTCGGGGATGTCGAGCCCCTCGCGCAGCAGGTTGATGCCGATCAGGACGTCAAAGCTGCCGAGGCGCAGGTCGCGCAGGATCTCGATCCGCTCCATGGTGTCGACGTCGGAGTGCATGTAGCGGACGCGGACGCCCTGTTCGTGCATGTACTCCGTCAGGTCCTCGGCCATCTTCTTGGTCAGGACGGTGACCAGGGAGCGGTAGCCGTTGCGGGCGACCTGTTTGACCTCGTCGATGACGTCGTCGACCTGGTTGCGCGTGGCGCCGCTGACCGGGCGGATCTCGACCGGGGGGTCGATCAGGCCGGTGGGGCGGATGACCTGTTCGGTGAAGACGCCGCCGGTGCGCTCCATCTCCCACGGGCCGGGGGTGGCGCTGACGAACATCGTCTGGGGGCGCATGGCGTCCCATTCGTCGAACTTGAGCGGGCGGTTATCGATGCAGCTGGGCAGGCGGAAGCCGTATTCGGCCAGGGTGGATTTGCGGCGGTAATCGCCGCGGTACATGGCGCTGATCTGGCCGACGGTGACGTGGCTTTCGTCGACGAACAGCAGGGCGTTGTCGGGGATGTATTCGAAGAAGGTGGGCGGGGGCTCGCCCGGGGCGCGGCCGGTCAGCCAGCGGCTGTAGTTCTCGATGCCGGCGCAGGAGCCGGTGGCCTCCATCATCTCCAGGTCGAAGCGCACGCGTTGCTCGAGGCGCTGGGCCTCCAGCAGCTTGCCGTTCTCGACCATCCAGTCGAGCGTCTCCTTGAGCTCGGCCTTGATGCCGGTGATCGCCTGGTTCAGCGAGGGGCGCGGGGTGACGTAGTGGCTGGCGGCATAGACGGTGACCTCTTCCAGGTCGGCGGTCTTCTTGCCGGTCAGGGGGTCGAATTCCTGGATGGATTCGAGCTCGTCGCCGAACAGCTGGATGCGCCAGGCGCGGTCCTCCATGTGGACGGGGAAGATCTCGATGACGTCGCCGCGCTTGCGGAACATGCCGCGGTCGAAATGGACGTCGTTGCGCTTGTACTGCAGCGCGATCAGGTCGGCGCGGAGCTTGGACTCGTCGATCTGGTCGCCGACCTTCAGGGTGAAGGTCATGGCCGTATAGGTCTCGACCGAGCCGATGCCGTAGATGCAGCTGACCGAGGCGACGACAATGACGTCGTCCCGCTCGAGGATCGCCCGCGTCGCCGAGTGGCGCATGCGGTCGATCTGCTCGTTAATGGACGAGTCCTTCTCGATGTAGGTGTCGGACTTCGGGACGTAGGCTTCGGGTTGATAGTAGTCGTAGTAGCTGACGAAATACTCGACCGCGTTGTCGGGGAAGAAGCTCTTGAACTCGCTGTAGAGCTGGGCGGCGAGGGTCTTGTTGTGGGCGAGGATCAGGGCCGGGCGCTGGGTGGCCTCGATGACCTTGGCCATGGTGAAGGTCTTGCCCGAGCCGGTGACGCCGAGCAGGACCTGGTCGCGCTCGCCGGTCTTGGCCGTCTCGACCAGCTCGGCGATGGCCGAGGGCTGGTCGCCGGCGGGCTGGTATTCGGAATGCAGGCGGAAGGGGATGTGTTTGCGGCCGGCGGGACGGTCGGGGCGGTGGGGGGTCCAGTCGGAGGGCTTGCCGGGAGCCTCCTCGGGCGTCAGGCGCGGGCCGGTGACGGGGGCGAACATCGGCATGTGCGGCGTCTTCGTCGGCATGCGCGCGGGCTTGCCGTCGTCGTCGCGCAGGAAGGCGGCGGGGGCCTCGGCGAGCTGGCCGGGGACGTGGACCGGCTTGGTGATGCGGGGCGCGGAACCCTTGGGCGAGCTGGAACGGTTCATGAACGGCAATCTAGGGCGCGGAGGGCGGCTTCGCCAGTGAACGCGCGGCGGCGGCGGAGGCTGCTGACAGCGGGGTGTCAGCAGGCGGGATGAGCCGGTCCGGAAACCGCGAGACGGGACGGCGGCGCCGCGGCAGGGTGGCGGCTCAACCGGAGACCCGCCGATGACCCCGTTCCACGCCCTGCACCAGGACGGCCTGCTGATCCTGCCCAACGCCTGGGACGGGGGATCGGCGGCGCTGATGCGGGCGAAGGGGGCGCGGGCGGTGGCGACGACCAGCGCGGGCGCAGCCTGGGCCCTCGGCTGGCCCGACGGCGACGCCCTGCCGGTCGAGCGGGTGGTGCAGGCGGCGAAGGACGTGGTGCGCGGGGCCGGCGGCCTGCCGGTCTCGATCGACCTGGAGGGCGGCTATTCGGACGATCCGGCCGAGGTGGCGGCCCTGGCGGCGCGGCTGGTCGAGGCCGGGGCGCAGGGAATCAATCTGGAGGACGGCGGCGGGACGCCCGAGGCGCTGGCGGCCAAGATCGCGGCGGTGAAGGCGGCGGTCGGCGGGGCCCTGTTCGTCAACGCCCGCTGCGACGTCTGGCTGAGGGGGCTGGCGCCGGACGCCCCCGTGGCCGAGGCGGCGCGGCGCGGGGCGCTGTACCAGGCGGCGGGGGCGGACGGGCTGTTTGCCCCGGGGCTGACGGAGACGGGCGACATCGCCGCCATGGTCGCGGCCACGCCCCTGCCGCTGAACCTGCTGGCCTTCCCCGGGTTGCCGGACGCGGCGGCGCTGAAGGAGTTGGGGGTGCGGCGGCTGAGCGCCGGTTCGGGCATCGTCGGCGCCGTCTGGGGCCGGGCGGCGGCCCTGACGGAAGGCTTCCTCGCGGACGGGCGGTCGGCGCCGCTGATGGAGGGGGCGATGGGGTGGGCGGAGGTGAACGGGGTGATGCCTCAAGGGAGGGATTAGGGACTAGGGATTAGGGATTAGGAGGATACCGGCGCAGGCGGAGCGTCGGGGACGCTGATCCGGTTCGTCAAACGGGCGGCGAACCTCATCCCTCATCCCTAATCCCTAATCCCTTCTCGCCCCCTCACCCGAACAACCCCATCAGCTCCCGCCCCGCCAGCACGCAGAACAGCACCCCGCCCGCGGCCAGCATGCCGTTCGACAGCCAGTGGCTGCGCCATTCGGCCGGGGTGCGGTCGGAGTTGAGCAGCCAGATCAGGGTCAGGGCGAGGAAGGGCATGAACAGGGCGCCGAGGACGCCATAGGCGACGATCAGGCCGAACGGCCGGTCCATGAACAGCAGGGCCATGGGCGGGAAGGTCAGCCACAGGAGGTAGCCGCGGAAGGCGGGGCTGCCCTCCCCCTTGGCCGCGGCGTCGTCGGCGCGGCCGCGCATATGGGCCCAGAAGTCGGCGAACATCAGGCTGACCCCGTGCCAGACCCCGATCAGGGACGAGAAGCTGGCGGCGAAGAAGCCGACCAGGAACATGATCCCGACCACGTCGCCGAACCGCGCGCGCAGCACGCCGTCGAGGTCCAGCAGGCCGCGGTCGCCCTGGGTCAGGGCGATGTTGGAGGCGTACAGCAGCTCGGCCCCGACGATCAGCATGGCCACCACGAAGACGCCGGTGACGGCGTAGCCGACGCGGTTGTCCAGCTTCATCACCCGCATCCAGGCCGGGCCGCGCCAGCCCTTTTCGCCGATCCAGTAGCCATAGGCGGCCAGGGTGATCGTCCCCCCCACCCCGCCGATCAGGCCCAGGGTGTAGAAGGCCGACCCCGCCGGCAGGGTCGGAACCAGGCCGCGCAGCAGCGCCGGCAGGTCGGGGGCGACGATGACGGCCAGGCCGATGACGGTGACGAACATCACCGCCACCAGGCCGGTCATCAGCTTTTCGAACACCGGATAGCGGTTGAACCAGACGAGGACGAGGCCGACCACGCCGCAGATCATGGCCCAGGCCTTGAGGTCCAGCGCCATGGCCGTGCCGTCCAGCAGCGCCGCCACCGGCAGGGCCGAGGCGGTCATGGCGGTGGCGCCATAGACGAAGCCCCAGATCACCACATAGACGCCGAAATAGACGCTGGCCCAGTTCAACCGCCCGCCGAACCAGCCGGGCCCGAGGCTGGACCAGCCGTCGAAGATGGTCCGCCCCGAGGCCAGGGCCCAGCGCCCGACGGCCTCGGCCAGGGAGATCTTCAGCAGGGTCCCGGCCACGGCGGCCCACAGCAGGGCGTAGCCGAACATCGAGCCGGCGATCAGGGTGGCGACGAGGTCGCCCGCCCCCACCCCGGTGGCGGCGGCGACGATGCCGGGGCCGATCAGGCGCCAGCGGGAGCCGGGGGCGGGGGTGGTGTCGGCGGCTGTCTCGGGGTCGGTCATGGGGGGGAGCCTAGCCGGGACGGGGGCGGGTGTCGCGGAGGGCTTTTGCGGGTGAAGGGTGAGGCTTTGGCCCCGGGGAGGTCCACCCACCGTGGTCGGCGGTCAGAATTGCCCGTTGAGGGTGGGCAGGACCAGGGCGCGGGCGATGCGGTCGCGGGCAGCGACCACATCGGACCGGGCGAAGGCGACCGCGAGGGTTTCGGCGATGCGTCGGTCGTAGTCCGTGGCGCGCTGTTCCACACGGTAGGTGTGCATGGCGCTGACGCCACTGGGTGACAGTTCATCGTCAGCCAGGATAAGCAAAAGGGTATTCGCGGCGCCGTCGGCGTCGCCGCGACAGGCCTGCGCCTCCACCCAGGTGAGGGGCGCGTCGCGCCAGTTTTGCTCCATGTGCCTGAACGCCAGGCCGGCGACGCGCGCGTCCCCCAGAGCGGCGCCGGCGCAGGCGCGGACATGCATCGCCTGCATCACGCCGAAGGGCGAAGCCGTCCCGGCCTCCAGCGACTTGACCGTCTCGATAGCCAGCGCGTTCTGGCCGGCCCGGAGATAGAACCAGCCCAGATTGATAGTCTGGCTGACATTCACGCCCGCCCCCTCATCTCGTTTAGCCGCGATCTCCATCTGGCTGATGGCCTCGTCGAGACGGCCAAGCTCGATCAGCAGTCGGGCCCGGGTGTCCATTGTCCAATTCAGCGACTTGTCGTCCTCGGATCCCGGCGACGGCGCGGGCAAGGCGAGGGTCGCGTCCGTAAAGGTCAGCGCCTCATCGAACCGGCCACGGTTGAACAGGCCGGATGCATAGGCGTTGCGGACCTCGACCCTGGCGCCCGGGGCTTCCGCCTCGGTGCGCTGGGTGGCGAGCTCAGCATCAAGCACAGCCTCGATATCGAGCTCCGGCATGGCGGCGGCCGCGCGCAGATCATCGTAGCGACGCATCGCGTACAGATGGATCACGCTTCCCGACCGGCCGATCCGCTCCACCAGCGGCACGGCCTCGAGCAGCCGGTCACGCTTGATGAAGTCGTCGATCAGCCGCAGCCAGGTCGAGCTGTCGTACCGGTCGCGCCATCCGGCGTCGCGAAGGGCGCGGCGGAGTTCAAACCGCGCCTCGACGTCGACCTCGGAACTTCCCTCCAGCTGGACGATGAAGGCGCCGGACAGGTCAGAGACACGGTCAGGGTGTATCGACAGAAACCGGGTCAGGGCGCGGGCGGCCGCCGTGCGATCATCCGTTCTGGCGTGGGCGGTGATGCGGGCGAGCCATAGGTCGGGCGACGCTCCCGGGCGCTCCGACGCCGTGATCAGATAAGGAACGGCGGCGGCGTATTGGCCGTCATGGCCGTACAGCAGGCCCAGGAGGACGATCACCGCGTCCCGTTGATCGGCGGGCTGAGCTGCGAATTCCGGATGGTCGGCCAAGGCCTTGGCGAGGGCGAGGGCCGTTGTGACGTCCTCGGCGCGAAGCGCCGCCCCGAGTTGGTCCCGAAGCGTCGCAATGGTCTTGGCAGGCGCGAGCTGAAGGGGCGGCGTTCCCTCGACCGGAGAGATCGGCAGGGTCGCCGACGACACGGCTGCAGCCACAAACCATGCAACGATCATAAGTTCGCCCCCCCGTAGAAGAGCCACCCTAACGGGTATCGAAGGTGCGGGACAGGGGCTCGCGCGATACCGGTCGACCGCGTCTGAACCGCGGAGGACCGGTAGGCTTCTTCTTCGCCCGGCTACTACCGCCGGATCTGCACCCGCGCCTCAAGGTCCGACCAGCGGCGGGTCAGGTCGCGGAGTTCGTCGCGGAGGCGGGCGGCTTCGGTGCGGCTGATCTGGCCGCTGCGCTCGCCGGCGGCGATGCGGGCCTCGATCTGGGCCGCGCGGGGGTCGACGCCGAAGCCGCCGTCATAGCCCCCGTCGTAACCGCCGCCGTCGCCGATGCGTCGGTCGAGGTCGGCCAGACGGCGGGTCAGGTCCTCCTGCTCGCGGTCGCTGAGGCCGTCGCGGCGGTAGTCGGCCTCGAGCCGGACCAGGGCGTCGAAGTCGGAGCGCAGGCGCAGGGATTCGGTGCGGGTCAGGCGGCGGTCGCGCTCGGCGCTGGACAGGCGGGCATCGAAGGCGGCGCGCTGGTCGGCCAGCGGGCGCCAGCCGTACGCATCGTCATAACCGCCGCCGTAGCCGTCGTCGTCGCGGGCGTCGCCGACGCGCTGGGCCAGGGCCTGGTAGCGGGTGCGCAGGTCGGACCGTTCCTGGGGCGTCAGCCGGCCGTCGGCGGCGTAGCGGGTCTCCAGCTGCACCAGGGCGTCATAGTCGCTGCGCAGGCGCGCGGCCTCGGTGCGGCTGATCGAGCCGTCGCGGACGCCGGCTTCGAACCGGGCCTCAATGGCGGCGCGGCGCTCGGCCAGCGGACGGCGGCCCTGGCTGTAATCGTCCTCGACCTGCTGGTCGTTGCCGAAGCTGTTGCCGAAGACGGCCCCGAACAGGGCGCCGATGATGCCCCCGGGCTGTTGGGTCGAAGCGGCGGGCTGGCCGCCGTAGCCGCCCTGGTCCGGATAGAGGGAGCCGACCGTGGCCTGGGCCCCGGTGCAGGACAGGACGCCGTCGCGGTTGCTGATCGACGAGCGGCAATCGACCGGGCGCAGCGAGCTCCAGCGGAAGCCGCCCTGGGCCTGGCATTCGGCCGAGACATAGCCGTTGGCCAGTTGCTGGACGTTGCGGCACGAGGCCGGCAGGTCGCGGGTCTGGGCGCTGTACGAGGTGTAGGGCGTCTGGGCGCTCGCGGCGCCGGCGGCGGACAGGAGCAGGGCGCCGGCGGCGAGCGCCGACAGGCTGTGGGCGATGACGGTCATGGGGGGTGTCTTTCCGGGTAAGGGCGGCCCTGTTGCGGAGAGAACGGGAGTCGGCGCGGAAGGTTGCCGGGGGGTTGCTAAGCTTGTCGAGCGAGTGTTGCATTCGCGCAAAAGGTATTCTCGATGGACATCCCACCGCGCTTTTTCCAAGCTCGCCTAAAGCTCCAGTGGGCGCAGGAGCACATTCGTCGGGCAAACCATGAGTGGAAAACCTACCTAAAAACCGACTTCTGCAAGATCGTGATTGAGGATGATCCGGAGGGTGGACAGCAACTCCGCGTGGTCTCTCTAGACCTTTTGCCAGCCGACATCGTACTGGCGGTTGGAGATGCAGTTCATAATCTTCGTTGCGCTCTTGATTACACTGTAAGTGAGCTTCTAGGCTGGAAAGATACACGCCTCACATTCCCAATGGCTGAAGATCGAGCGGAACTTACAGATTCCTTCCGAACTGTGCCTGAACTCGTTGCCGGCAGAACGAAAAAAAAGGGACGAAATGCTGCTCTAGAGCAGGCTATTCCAGGCATAGGGCAGTTCATCATTGATGAAATCGCTCCCTACAAAGCTGCGAAGGGGTACGTGTGGATCCTCGGCAAGTTGGACGCCCGTGACAAGCACAGGCTTCTAATCCCGGTTTTGGTTCCGCAGACAATCAGCGCCTTCGGTCTCTTTGACCACAACGGCAACGGTGTCCTGCAGGCGACGGGAACGGTTGGCCCTGGGGGTGCCGTTAACCTCGTAAGTTTTGGCTCGGGCTTCGCCAGAATTGGGAGCTATGGCGAACCGACCGCAGAGATATTCTTCAACGAGCCTGGCATTATCGAAGGCAGACGCGTCATCCCGGTACTTGTGAGCATGTCGAAGGCGGTAGCGGAAACCATTGATCAACTCGATGACTTCGTCACATCCGTTGGTTGGGTGCCCCCTGGCAGCCGGCGGTAAGGTCTTACGGGCCTACACTGGCTGGCGCTGTAAGCCCTCCCGGCGATCCTACCCTCAAGGTTCCGTCACAAGAGCTGTCCGATGAACGCAATTTTCGGCCCTCTGCCCCTGCCCGATCTTGTGCTGCTGCTCGCCGCCCTGACCGCCGCCGGCCTGGTCGGGGGGCTGGTGGCCGGGCTGTTCGGCGTCGGGGGCGGGACGGTGATCGTGCCGGCGGTGTTCTATGCCTTCGAGGCGCTGGGGGTCGGGGGCGAGGGCAATCTGCACACGGCGATCGGGACGTCGCTGCTGACCATCGTAGCGACGTCGTGGCGGTCGCTGAAGGCGCACCGCTCGCACGGGGCGGTCGACGAGACGGTGCTGAAGACCTGGACGCCCTGGGTGGCGGCCGGGGCCCTGATCGGGGCGGGGGTCGCGGGGGCGACCTCGATGGCGGGGCTGGCGATCGTCTACGCCGTCTGTCTGCTGGTGGTGGCGGCGCAGATGGGGCTGCTGCCGGAGCGGGTGACGCTGAGGCCCGGCCTGCCGACGGGCTGGGGGCGGCGCGCGACCGGGACGCTGATCGGCGGGCTGTCGGCCATGATGGGGATCGGCGGCGGCAGTTTCGGGGGCATGATGATGACCCTGTGCGGACGGCCGATCCACCAGGCGGTGGCCACGGCCTCGGGCTTCGGCCTCGCCATCGGGGCGATGGCGACGGTGGGGTTCGTGGCGTTCGGCTGGAGCGCCGAGGGGCGGCCGCCGCTGTCGCTGGGTTATGTGAATGTGCCCGGGGCGGTGGTGATGGCGGTGCTGACCACGGCGGTGGCGCCCTGGGGGGCGAAGCTGGCGCACAGCCTGGACCGGCGGGTGCTGCGGCGAGCGTTCGCGGTCTGGCTGCTGGTCACGGCGGCGGCGGTGGTGGTGAAGGCCTTGTGAGGCAGCAGGCATCAGGCAACAGGCAACAGGAGGGGGACGCAGCGGCTGGCAGCCCGCTGCCTGCTGCCTGTTGCCTGCTGCCTGCTACCGCCTCAACGTGATCTCCGCCGGCGTGGCGGTGAAGGCGGAGAGGCGGCCGAGGTAGCTCATGCCGAGGAGGGAGTGGGGCAGGCCTTTTTCCACGATCAGGGCGTCGACGCGCTCGACCCGGGCCTCGCCGACCGTGACCGAGCGCAGGGCGACCGGGGCGGCGCGGACCGGGCCCGAGGCGGTCATCAGCGTGCCGGAGTAGTCGTCGGGGCGGACGTCGAAACCGATCCCGATGGCGTCGGCCGGGGTCAGGACCACCAGGCTGGCGCCGGTGTCGACCATCATCCGCACGGGCTTGCCGTCGATCAGGGCCTCGGCCCAGTAGTGGCCGTCGCCGGCCTTGAGGGCGCGGGCGGGACCGGCGGCGTGGGCGGCCGGCACGGCGGCATGGGCCCGTCCGCGGGCGTCGGCGGGCACGAGCCACCAGGCGGCGCTGAGCGCGGAAGCCACGGCCAGGGCCATGACGCCGAAGGAAGACAGATCGATACGCATACACCGCCCGTTTGAAGGCGCCGCTTCTGCGGCCTCACCCCTGTCGCACGGGCCGGTTGGGATGCGGTGAAGGGGGATGGTTTGCGGGGGGTTAAGGGAGGAGGCAGCAGGCGACAGGCAGCAGGCAACAGGGGCGGAAGCTGGCCGGGGCGCGCGGCCCGGCGCACAAGGACCGGTGGGCCTACGGGATCCGCCTGTCGCTTACCGCCTGCTGCCGGCCGCCTGTTGCCCCTGGGCCGCCGCCTCCCGCGCCGGCAACGCCGCCATGATCGCCGCGCGTTCGGCGTCGGTGAAGCCGCTCCAGCCGGCGATTTCGGACAGGGTGCGCCAGCAGCCCAGGCACAGGCTGGAGGCGCCGTCGACGACGCAGACCTTGACGCAGGGGGTGGCGATGCTGGGCGGCGGACCGGGGACGGAGGGGGCGTTCAATGACATGAATGCGAAATATCATCCGGTATCGGAGTAAAACATCTTGCGTTTTTTCGGTCGGTGGATCATTCTGACCGTGACGCGAAACGACTATGACGGTGAGATTCCCGAAAAGCACGCCGCGTCTCTTTTCATCGCTTGCTCGAAAGGAGACGCCAGAATGAGAGACAGCGACCGCAATCTTCAGCACGCCATGATGTCCTTCGCCCTGTGGGGCGGGCTTCTGGTGAACAACCGCAGCCGTCAGGGCGACGCCGATCGCGTGGTCAGCCACCCATCGAATTTCGTGCCCATCAAGCTTCGCAGACAGGGCTAGACCCCGTCCGTCCGGCGATCAGGCCCCGGTCCGCAAGGGCCGGGGTCTCGCAATTCCACCATCAGGGATCATCAGTCGCGCGCCCATTCAACCTGTGCCAGTCTCCGGATCCGAGGGGCTGGGACCATGATCAGGTTGAGGGCGACGCTTGTCGCGACCACGCGGATGTCGCCCTGGCGCACGGGCTGGGCGCTGGAGCGCGGCGTCGACTTCCGGGTCTCGCCCGGCCTCGACCGCCCGGATCGGACGGCGATGGCGCGGGACGGTTCGGCGGGGAGCGAACGGGCCTGCTTCATCGACGAGGAGGAGCCGCGCCTGCCGGCTCCCGCCGCCGCGGCGGCATCCGCCGGAGTCGCGCCCGGAGAGGCGTCGGGGACGGACCGCGTGTGGGCCTGGTGGTCGCTGGGCGCCAAGGCCTCCCGGACCTGATCGCGGCGGCGACGTTGCGGTCGTCCCCGGCCTGCGGCACATCGGGCGGATGACCCTGATCCGCCGAGACCGCCGCGACCATATCGAACTCTGGACCCTGGACCGGCCAGACCGGCTGAACGCCCTGCCCGACCTCGGGGACGGCGAGGAATTCGCGGCCGCCTGCGCGACCGTGAACGCCGACCCCGAGGTGCGATGCGTGGTGCTGACCGGGGCCGGACGGGCCTTTTCGGCCGGGGGCGACCTGAAGGCGATGAAGGAGCGGCGCGACATGTTCGCCGGCTCGGGCGCGGACCTGCGCGACAACTATCGCCGGGTGGTGCACCGGATCGTGCGGTCGCTTTACGGGCTGGAGGTTCCGCTGATCGCGGCGGTGAACGGGCCGGCCATGGGGCTGGGCTGCGACATCGCCGGACTGGCCGACATCCGCATTGCCTCCGAGACCGCCAGCTTCGGCGTGCCCTTCCTGAAGCTGGGCATATTGCCGGGCGACGGCGGGGCCTGGCTAATGCCGCGCAACATCGGCTATGCGCGCGCCGCCGAAATGCTGTTCACCGCGCGGACGCTGGACGCCAAGACGGCGATGGAGTGGGGGCTGGTCAGCCGGGTCGTGACGCCCGAGCGGCTGATGGACGAGGCCATGGAGATCGCGGCGGACGTGGCCTCCCGTGCGCCCCAGGCCCTGCGCATGACCAAGGCCCTGCTGCGCCAGGGCCGCGATGGGACCTTCGACCAGATCCTCGAGATGACCGCCGCCATGCAGGCGCTGGCCCATCTGACGGAGGATCATGCCGAGGGCGTGACGGCGGCGCTGGAGAAGCGCGGGGCCGACTTCACGGGTCGGTAGGGCGAAGGCCGAACGTCAGGGCGCACATGGCGAGGCAGACAAGGCTGGAGGCGGCAAGCGCGACGCCCGGCGAGGCGTCCAGAGCGAGGGCGTAGGCGGCGGGGGCGACGGCCTGAAGCCAGCGCGCCGGCGTCAGCAGCAGCGCCTGCCGGGCCGCATAACGGTCGGCGCCGAAGACGTGCAGGGGCAGGACGCCCGTGGCGACCGACAGCAGGCCGTTGCCGGCGCCCTGACCCACGGCCAGCAGCGGGGCGAGACGCGCGCCGCCCCATGCCGCCAGCCCGGCTCCCAGCGGATGGAACAGGCAGGCGAGCCGCACCGTCGCGACCGGATGCGACCGGTGCAGGACGATCAGATCGAACAGACGCGCGGCGATGGCGCTGCCCGCCATAAGGCCGGCGGCCCAGGCGGCGTGCTCCGCGCCGAGACCCAGCTGACCCAGCAGGCGCGGCAGGTGCGCGCCCATGGCGGTCGAGACCATCCAGCCGCCGGCGAAGATCGCGGCGATCTGCACCATGCGCCGGTCCCAACGGATTCGCTCCGGGGACGCCGTCATCGGCGGTGATGCGGGCGGTCGGGGTAGCACAGCGAGGGTGAGCGGCAGGCACAGCGCGAGGTGGGCCAGCGCCCAGCCGGCGCAGGCCGCGCGCCAGTCCCAAGCCTCCACGATCATCCGGCTGAGCGGCCAGCCGAGACCGCCGCCCAGGGCGCCGATCAGGGAGACGGCGGTGATCGGACGGCGGGCCTCCGCGCCGTGAAGCTCGACCAGAATGGCGAAGGCCGTCCCGTAGAGCCCGATCGCCATGCCGAGGCCGAGGGCCGCCACGCCCACGAGCAGAACCACGGCAGACGGCGACAGCGCCATCGCCAGCAGGGCGGCGGCGAAGGCCAGGTGGGCCCCGGCCTGTACGCGGCGTCCTCCGATGCGCTCGATCATTCGCCCGGCCGCCGGCGAGAGGGCGGCGGAAATCAGGAAGGCGACAGACAGGGCGGTGAAGAGGACCGAGGGCGCCAACTGCATCGCCCTGGCCATAGGGTCAGCCAGTACGCCCAGCAGATAGTAGCTGGAGGCGAAAGCCACGACCTGACCCAGGCCGAGAACTGGAACGGTCAAACGGGCGCGCAGGGACATGGGCCGACGTCGCCGCATTGCGCCCGCGCAGGAAGCGACATATCGAGATTTGCATGTTCGAAAATCTCACACATCGAACGGCCTTGCCCTCGCTGAACGCCTTGCGGGCCTTCGAGGCGATGGGGCGAACGGGGTCAGCGACCCGCGCGGCGGCCGAACTGAACGTCACCCACAGCGCGATCAGTCGTCAGGTGAAGGCGCTGGAGGCGGCCCTGGGGGTTCGGTTGTTCGAGGGGCCCAAACACCAACTGCGCCTGACCCGCCGGGGCGAGGCGTTGAGGGCGGGGCTCGGGGCGGGATTCGATACGCTCACGGAGGCGGTGCGCGCCGCTCGGGACGCCGCCGAGGTTCATCTGGCGATCCACCAGAGTCTGGCTGTCAAATGGCTGATCCCGAGGCTGGCCGCACTCGAGCGGGACTGTCCAGGCATCAGCCTGCACCTGACCGACCTGGCGCCGACGGCGACGCGGCAGCGCGGCGCCGATCTGATGGTCCGCTATCTGGACGGTCCCGAGTTGAAATATCCCGGCGTGACGCCTCTGGCCGAAAACCGGATCGGCCTGGTTTGCGCGCCGGCGCTCGCGGACGGAGACTTCTCCGTCGCACCGCGTCTGGTGTCCCGCACCCGAATGGGCGGCTGGGGCGAGTGGTCGAGGCTGACCGGCCACCCTGAGCCCGCCGGCCCGACCCGGACCCTGACCCATCTGCATTTCGTCCTCGACGCGGCCTCGGCCGGGCTGGGCGCCGCCGTCCTGCCGTGGATCATCGTGGCCGACGACGTCGCCGCGGGGCGGCTGGTGGCGCCGTTCGGCTTCACGGCCGACGAGGGGGCGCTGGCCGCGATCCGGAGCGGCGGAGAAACCGGGCGGGCGACGCGGACGGTGATCCGCTGGTTGGGCGAGCAGGCTCAGGCGACGGCGCGCGCCGTCGCCTGAGCGCAGCCGGCCCTACCCCGCCTGCGCGGGGGCCTGCATCGAGCGGTCGGCGGGGACGCCGACGGCGACGGCGCGGGGGGCGCCGGCGGTTTCGCCGGGCTTCATGAATTTGACCAGGACTCGCTGGCCGATCAGCAGGGGGGCGTCGCCGGCGGTGACGACGACCTCGACCACGCGTTCGTCGGAGCGTTGCGAGGGGTCGTCCGAGGCCAGTTTGCGGGCGCCGAAGACGGCGGCGCGGCGCAGGACGGCGCCGACATAGACCTTGGACGGATCGCCCTCGGGCGTGATCTCGACGGCCTGGCCGACGGTGATGTTGGGGATGTCGCTCTCGACGATTTCGGCGCGGGCGATGCGCGGGGAGGCGGGCTCGAGATCGAACATGTTGGACACGTTCAGGGTCGAGGCGCCGGCGCCGGGATTGGCGTAGCGGCGGACGATCCGACCGTTCTGCGGCGCCCGGATGACCGTCAGCTCGACATTGTAGGCGGCCTGGTCGCGGCGGGCGCGGGCGGTCTGGACCGCCGCCTGCTGCGAGGCCAGCCGGGCCTGGGCGGTGGCGATGGCGTCGCGGGCCTGGTCGACGCGCTGGGCGGCGACGAAATTGGTGGCCACCAGCTGCTGCAGGCGATCGTGCTCGCGCTGGGCGGTGCGGATGTCGACCTGGATCAGGCGCAGCTGGCTTTCCGCCTGGGCGACGTCGGCATTGGCGCTCTGCAGGGCCAGACGGGGTTCGTCGTCCTCCTGGCGGGCGAGGATCTGGCCGGCGACGACGCGGTCGCCCTCCTGCACCAGCACCTCGCGGACGACGCCGCCGCGACGGGCCGCGATCTGGATGATGCCGCCCTCGACGTCGACCTTGCCGTTGGCGATGGCCGCATAGGGGCTTTCGACCCGGGTGGCGGCCGCCTTCTCTTCCTCGGCCTTCTTCGCCTTGCCGGCGTTCTGCATGAAGGTGAAGCCGACGACGACGACGATGATCAGCGCGATGCCGATCCAGAGCCATTTGTTCTTCAAGAAGGCGGGCATGACGAAGGTCCTGAGGCGGTTCAGTGCGAGGCCAGGGTGGCGTCGGGATTGGGGGTGCGGCGCTCGTCCGAGATGATGACGCCGTCTTCGATCTTGATGACCCGGTCAGCCCATTCCTCGAGCCGGGGGTCGTGCGTCACGCAGATGACGGCGGCGCCGTGTTCGGTGGCCGCGCGGCGCAGCAGGCGGATGACGATCTGGCCGTTCTCGCCGTCAAGGGCCGAGGTCGGTTCGTCGGCGAACAGGATCTGCGGATTCTTGGCCAGGCAGCGGGCGATGGCGACGCGTTGCTTCTCCCCGCCGGACAGGATCGCGGGACGTTGATGAAGGCGCGGTCCAAGACCGACCTCCTTCAGGGTGGCGGTCGCCTGGCGCCGGGCCTCGCCCTTGGACAGGCCCTGGAACTTCAGCACCACCTCGACCTGCTGCAGGGCGGTGAGGGCGGGAAACAGGTTGAAGCCCTGGAAGATGAAGCCGCAGTGGTCGAGGCGGAATTTGTCGATCTTGCCGGTGGACAGCTTCCACAGGTCGTCGACGTCGAGGGCGTCCACCCGACCCTCTTCCGGCCGCAGCAGGCCGGACAGGGCGGCGATCAGGGTCGACTTGCCCGAGCCGGACGGACCCATGACCATGGTCAGATCGCCGTGGCGGGCGTCGAAATCCACGCCCTTCAGGACCTCGATGAAGGCCTTGCCGGATTTGAATCGCTTCACCAGGCCCTTGGCCTCGATGGCGAAGTCGCCATGCCGGCCGTGCGCTGTCGTATGGACGCTCATCGCAGGAGATCCGCGGGCTGGCTGTTCTTGAGGATGCCGAGGGACAGCAGCCCCGACAGCATGGCGATGACGACCAGGCCGCCGCCGACCACGACCAGCAGGATGGGCGGCAGGGAGATGATCACGGCGTTGGCGAGGGCCAGCATCTGGACCAGCATGGTCAGGCCGATGGCGGCGGCGACGCCGACGAGGCCGACCCAGAAGCTGAGCTCCATGACGATGCGGTTCAGCGAACCCATGCCGACGCCGAGGGCCCGCAGCGAGGCGAACTCCTTGATGTTGGCCATGATGGCGCCGCGCAGGGTCTGCCAGGTGATGGCCACGCCGATGATGGTTCCCAGAACCACGCAGCCGCCGATGATGATGACGAGGATGCCCTCCTCGAACATGGCGCCCGCATTGGCGTCGGCCAGCTCCTGACGGGTCCAGGCCTTCCACTGGCCGGCGCCGAGGGTGTTGAGCTGGGCGGCCACAAGATTGGCCTGGGCGGGATCGCGCAGCTTGACCATCAGCGGGCCGACGCGAGGGCCGGTGTCGGCCTGGCCGAGCATCCGCAGGGTGTCGCGCGACATGACGACATTGGCCTGCATCATATTGGGGTAGCCGCGCGTCACGCCGACCACGGTCACGGTCTGGCCGTTGTACAGGGCCTTGTCGCCCAGATTGACGCCGAGTTTGGTCACGGCCGTTTCGTCGATGGCGACGGTGTAGGGCTGGCGCAGGGCGTCGACCAGTTCCGGGGAATAGTCGGTCGGAATGGTCACCGCATCCGGCGTGGTGTCGATGATGCTGGCCTGGACGAACTGCTGGCGCGGGGCGCCCATCTTGGCCCGATCAGCCTGGGACATGGTCGGATCGACGTTCTTGACCGACTGGAAGGTGCCGCCGGCGCCGTCGAGGGGCTGGACCTCGACCACCTGCGGGTTGCGGTAGGCCATGGGGATGAAGCGGCGCGGCACGCCGGACGGCCCGCCGATCAGGCTGGTGGCGCCCGGCTGCATGATGATGATGTCGGCGCTGGACCGCTCGATGGTGGCCGTGAAGCCCTTGCCGATGCCGATGAAGACGCCGGTCATGGCCAGCACCAGCAAGCCCGAGAGGGCGAGCGCCATCACAGCGGCCATATAGCGCCGCCACTCGAACAGCAGGGTGGAAAGTGCGAGCGACATGAAACGGAAAGACCCCCGACGTTGGCCGCTATCTGACAATGCAAGGCACAGCGGCCAAGTTAAATCGGGGTAAGGCGCACACCGTTACGCATTTGTAAGCCGGCGCGCGGCGATGGACGGAAACCGTTCATCGTGTCTATGCAGGAGGCATCGGTCGGCGCCGTTCGCCGACACCCCGGGAGATTCCGCAGAATGCTGCTTCGTTCGCTTCGCGCCGCCGTTTCGGCGACCGCCTCGATCGCCGCCGTCGCCGGCGCCATGGCCATCATGGCCGCCCCCTCCTCCGCCCGCGCCGACGAAGGCATGTGGACGTTCGACAATTTCCCGATCCAGACGGTGAACGACAAATACGGCACCCGGATCGACCAGGCCTGGCTGGACCGGGTCCGCAACGCCGCCGTCCGCATCCAGGGCTGTTCGGCCTCCTTCGTCTCGGACGAGGGGCTGATCCTGACCAACTGGCACTGCGTCGTCGGCTGCGTGCAGGAACTGTCCACCCCCGAGCAGGACTTCGTGAAGAATGGCTTCCTGACCGCCAACCGCGAGGAAGAGCGCCGCTGCCCCGGCCAGACCGCCGAGGTGCTGGTCGACATCGTCGATGTGACCGACCGGGTGCTGGCCTCCGGGTCCGGTCTGGAAGGCGCGGCCTTCAACGCCGCCCGCGCCGCCGAGACCAACGCCATCCAGACCGAGGCCTGCGCCGACGATCCGAAATTCAGCTGCCAGGTGATCAGCTTCTACCGCGGCGGCCGCTACGCCCTGTACAAATTCCGCAAATATGACGACGTCCGGCTGGTGTTCGCGCCCGAGAACCAGGCCGCCTTCTTCGGTGGGGACCCGGACAATTTCAACTTCCCGCGCTACGCCCTCGATGCCGGCTTCCTGCGCGCCTATGAGGACGGTCGTCCGGTCGAGAGCCCCAGCTTTCTGCGCTGGAACCCGAACGCCCCGGCCGAGGGCGACGTCACCTTCGTGGCCGGCAACCCCGGCTCGACCTCGCGCCTGCTGACCATGAGCCAGCTGGAGCGGCTGCGCGACCAGCAGCTGCCCGTGACCCTGATCCAGACCTCGGAACTGCGCGGCCGGCTGCTGGAGTATTCCCTGACCGGGGACGAGGCCAAGCGGCTGTCGTTCGACCCGATCTTCGGCCTCGAGAACAGCTTCAAGGTCTATTACGGCCAGCAGGGCGCCCTGACGGATCCGGCCTTCATGGCCGCCAAGCGCGAGGCCGAGGCCGAGCTGCGGGCCCGCGTCGCCGCCGACCCGGCCCTGGTGCAGCAGATCGGCGATCCCTGGACCGAGCTGGAGGGGGTGCAGACCGTCGCCCGCGACCTGTATCTGCCGTATCGCCAGCTGGAGGCTTCGGCCGGCGGCGGCTCGACCCTGTACCAGATGGCGCGCGCCCTGGTCCGCGCGTCCAAGACCCCGGCCATGACCGAGGCGCAGCGCGCGCGTCTGGTCGCCGCCGTGGGCGCCGAGACCCCGATCGCCATGGAGATGGAGGAGATCCGTCTGCGCTACTGGCTGTCCAAGACCCGGGAATATCTGACCGTCGACCATCCCGAGGTAAAGGCCATGCTGGGCCGCGAGAGCCCGGAAGCCCTGGCCGAGCGGCTGATCGCGGGCACCCAGCTGGAGGACGCCGCCTTCCGCGCCCGCGCCGCGACCATGACCACCGACGAGATGGCCGCCGCCGATCCGCTGCTGGCCTTCGTCATCGCCAATGACGCCGCCGCCCAGGCGGTCAGCGCGCGCTGGGCCGCCGAGGTCAACGCCCCGACCGCCCGCGCCGCGGAGAAGGTCGCCCAGGCCCGGTTCGCGGTCTATGGCGACAATCTGTATCCGGACGCGACCTTCAGCCTGCGCCTGTCGTACGGCCGGGTCGAGGGCTGGACCTATCGCGGCGTGACCGTGCCGGCCTTCACCTATATGGGCGGCCTGTACGAGCGAGCGACGGGGTCGGAGCCGTTCAACGCGGCGCAGGCCTTCATCGACAACGAGAGCCGGGTCAACAAGGACACGGTCTATGACTTCGTCTCGACCAACGACATCATCGGCGGCAACTCGGGCTCGCCCGTGATCAACGCCGCCGGCGAGGTCATCGGCGCGGCCTTCGACGGCAACATCCACTCGCTGGGCGGGTCGTTCGGCTATGACGGGACGCTGAACCGGACGGTGTCGGTGTCGACAGCGGCGATCACCGAAGCGCTGCGCAACATCTATCCGAGCCCGCAGCTGCTGGAAGAGCTGGGGGTCGAGTAGCCGCCAGCGTTCTCCCTCCCCCTCCGGGGGAGGGATGTCGGCGCGCCAGCGACGACAGGGTGGGGGCGGTTCGGCGAGACAGGCACGGCGCTTGCGTCGCCGAGCCCTCCCCACCCGGTCGCTACGCGACCACCCTCCCCCGAGGGGGAGGGAGAATTCGAGCGTATGGAGTTTTCAATGCGTCACCTCACCCCCGCCCTCGCCGCCGCCCTGCTGACCCTCGCCGCCGGCTCCGCCGCGCAGGCCGAGGAGGGGATGTGGACCTTCGACAACTTCCCGATCGCCCGCGCCAACGCCACCCTAGGCACGAACATCGACCAAGCCTGGCTGGACCGGGTGCGGTTGAGTTCGGTCAAGTTCGGCGGCTGTTCGGCGGGGATCGTCTCGGCCGAGGGGCTGGTGATGACCAACAACCACTGCGTCGCCACCTGCGTGGCCAATCTGTCGACCCAGGCGGTCAACTACGCCGAGACCGGTTTCGCGCCGCGCGGCCGCGAGGACGAGCTGAAATGCCCCGGCGGGACGGCGGAAATCCTGACCGACATCAGCGACGTGACCGAGCGGATGCACGCCGCCGGCGAAGGTCTTGAAGGCCAGGCCTTCACCCGGGCGCGCGACGCCGAGGCGGGGCGGATCGAGCAGGAGGCCTGCGGCGGCGACGCCGGCAAGCGCTGCCAGGTGGTCAGCCTTTACCGGGGCGGCCAGTTCAAACTCTACACCTACAAGCGCTATTCGGACGTGCGGCTGGCCTGGGCGCCCGAGGACCGGGCGGCGACCTTCGGCGGCGACCTGGACAATTTCAGCTTCCCCCGCTTCGCCATCGATGCCGCCTTCATCCGGCTGTACGAGAACGACGCCCCGGCGGCGACGCCGACCCATTTCCGCTGGAACGCCGACCAGCCGGTCGAGGGCACGCCGGTGTTCGTCTCGGGCAGCCCCGGCGCGACCCAGCGGCTGCTGACCCAGGACCAGCTGTTCACCATCCGCGACGTGGTGCTCCCGATGGACCAGCTGCTGGCCAGCGAACTGCGCGGACGGCTGATCCGCTATTCGCAGGAGGGAGAGCGGCAGGCGTTCGAGGCCATGGACCCGATCGTCGGGCTGGAGAACACCTACAAGCGCGGCCTCGGGCGGATGCGGGCGCTGACGGACCCGGGCTTCATGGCGGCGAAGGCCGAGGCCGAGGAGGCCTTCCAGATGCGCGCGACGGCGCAGGACAGCGGCTTGCGCGACGGCGGCCGGGGCCTGGCCGAGGACGGCGGCCCGTGGGCGACGCTCGAGGCCGTCCAGCCGATCGCGCGCGAACTGTATCCCGCCATGGCCCTGCTGGAGGGCGGCACGGGCCTGGGCACCACGCCGGTGGCCGGCGGGTCGCAGCTGTTCAACTGGGCCCGGACGCTGGTGCGCGGGGCGCAGGAGCGGGCGAAGCCGTCGGCCGAGCGACTGCCGGAATACGCCGACAGCCGGTTGGCCGGGGTGCAGTCCGGCCTGTTCGCCGAGCGGCCCGTCTATCCGGGGCTGGAACAGCTGCGGATGGAGTGGTGGCTGTCGAAGACGCGGGAGTGGCTGACGGTCGATGATCCGCGCGTGCGGGCGCTGCTGGGCCGGGAGTCGCCGGAGCAGCTGTCGGCGCGACTGATCGAGGGAACCACCCTGGCCGATCCGGCCGTGCGTCGCGCCCTGTGGGACGGCGGCCTGGCGGCCGTCGAGGCGTCGGACGATCCGCTGATCCGGTATCTGTTGTCGATCCAGGACGAGACCCGCGCCATCCGCTCGGAGTGGGAGGAAAAGGTCCAGGCCCCGACCGACCGCGCCGCGGAAACGCTCGCCGCCCTGCGGTTCGAGACCTATGGCGACGTCGTCTATCCGGACGCGACGGGGACCCTGCGGCTGACCTATGGCCGGATCGAGGGTACGGACGTGCCGGGCCAGCGGTTCGGGCCCTTCACCACCTTCGGCGGGCTATGGGAGCGGGCGACGGGCGCGGCGCCGTTCGACGTGGCGCCGAAGCTGCTGGCCGCGCGCGGGCGGATCGACGGCGATACGGTGCTGAACATGGCGGTGTCGTCGGACACCATCGGCGGCTCGTCGGGGTCCCCGGTGGTCAATGCGGCGGGGGAAATTCTGGGCGCCAATTTCGACTCCACCGTCCTGAGCCAGCGCAACGCCTATGGCTATGACGTCAACGTCAATCGCTCGGTGATCGTGACCACCGGGGCGGTGACGACGGCGCTGCGGGACGTCTACGGGATGGGACGGCTGGTGACGGAGTTGGGGGTCGAATAGGGATTAGGGATTAGGGATGAGGGATTAGGGATTAGGCTTTCGAACCTGACCCTCTCCACATCCCTAGTCCCTAGTCCCTAGTCCCTAGTCCCTGATCCCTAGATCTGGCTCATCTTCTGCTGGGCCTTCGAGAAATACTGCCAGCCGGTCCAGACGGTGACGATGGCGGCGAGCCAGATCAGGACATAGGCGAAGGTCTGGAAATGCGGCTGCCATTCCAGCGGCAGGCCGAAGCCGTCCCAGAGCAGGACCAGCTGCAGGGCGGCGAGGGCGACCATCTGCAGGACGGTCTTCCACTTGGCCAGCAGGGTGACCGGCAGCTTGACCTTGCCGGCGACAGTCTCCCGCAGGGCCGAGACGGCGAATTCGCGGAACAGGATCAGGCCGCAGGGAATGGCGATCTGCGGCAGGGCGCCCCAGGCCAGCACGCCGAGGATGGCCCCGGTGATCAGCACCTTGTCGGCGATCGGATCGAGGATGGCGCCCCAGCGGGTGGTGGAGTGCCAGCGCCGCGCCAGATAGCCGTCGACCCAGTCGGTCGAGGCTGCGACCACGAAGATGACGAAGGCCGTGCGCCCGAAGCGGAACTGGTCGTCAGGGCTCAGATATTCGGACAGGAAGGGTATGCCCTGCGGCGCCGCCCCCGCCAGGATCAGGAACATGATCACCCCGGCGACCAGCCGCAGGCCGGTCAGGATGTTGGGGATGGGATTGGCGTGGGGATTGGGGGTCACTTGGGCGCTCCGGCCGGGGGGTCCTGGGGCAGGCTGTCCAGCAAGGAAGCCAGCAAGGGGTGAAGGCGTTCCGCGAACGGATTGGCGACAGTGACCCCGCGATAGACGAATCCGTCCTGCATGTCTTCGGAGAGCAGCAGAGCGCAGCGCGCTTCGGCGGCGACGCAGAGGATCAGCGCATCCCAGATCTGAAGATCGTGATCGCGTGCGAGGGACAACGCGCTGGTAAACTCTTGTGGCGTGGCGGCACGGAAGGTCAGGACCTCGATCCAGCCTTCGACGATCTCAGCCGCCTGTCCGCGCGAATAGCCGCCCTTATGGACGAGGACATTGTAGAGCTCCCCGGCCACCTGACTGGTCAGGACAAGGTCGGCCGCATCGATGGAGCTTATCAAACGATCGGCGCGATCCCGCCGCGCGCCGTCGTTGACACCCGCCGCATAGGCCAGAACATTCGTATCGAGCGCGACCTTCACTCGTAGCCGTCGTCGCGGGTGATCGGACCAGCATGTCGCAACGGCATCTCCGCCATGCGATCAAGCAGGGCGCGCACTTTCCGGTTCCGCTGGGCCTTGTCGGCTTCGCCGGATGTGATGGGGGTCATTCGGACGAGCGGTTTGCCGCGCGCCGTCACGACATAGGTCTCGCCGCCGGCGACCTCGTTGAAGACGCGCGAAAACTCGCGATTGGCTTCGGTGGCAGTGATGGAACGTTCCATGCGCCAATAGTAGTGCGATCCACTACTTGTTGCAATCTCAGGCCAGCGACTCGAACGACCCGTCTCGCAGCGAGCGCAGGACGCCGTCGGCGATGCCGAAATGAACGCCGCTGAGGGCCAGGGTCCCGGCGCCCTCGCGTTCGGCGATCCAGGGGAAGGTGCGCAGATTGTCCAGCGACAGACGGACCACGGCCTCCTCGGCCGCCCGCTCCGCCTCTTCCGGCGCGCAGGCCTCGCAGACGCGGCGCACGACCGGCGCGCCCTGGGCCACCCAGGGGGCGACGAAATCCTGGCAGTCGGCGGGGGCGCCGTAGCGCATGGCGTTGACACCGCCGCAGTGGGCGTGGCCCATGACCATGATGCGCGAGACCTTCAGCACCTTGACCCCGAACTCCAGCGCCGCCGAGACGCCGTGCAGCTGGCCGTCGGGCTCATAGGGGGGGACCAGATTGGCCACGTTGCGGACCACGAACAGCTGGCCGGGCGCGGTGTCGAAGATCAGGGCGGGGTCGGCGCGGCTGTCTGAACAGGCGACGACCAGGGTGTGGGGCTTTTGCCCCTTGGCGGCGAGCGCCTCGTATTCGGCGCGCGCCTCGGGCCAGCGGTCCTCGCGGAAGCGGCGATAGCCGGAGAGCAGGGCGTCGCGAGATTCGTCGGTCATGGCGTCGGTATAGTCACTCCCGTTCCAGAGGGGGAGAGGACCCGCGCGGATCGTCCCGCGCCGCGGTCAGGCGACCGCGCAGCGGACGGGGCTCTCCGACAGGCGACGGACCCCGTCGAGCGCCGCGAACAGGCCGGCGGCGCTGACCGGTTTGGACAGATGCAGGTCCGCGCCAGCGTCGAGACAGGCCTCGATATGCTGTGGAAGCGTATTCGCCGTCAGCATGATCACGGGGGTCCGCGACAGGCCCCGCTTCACCTCGATGGTGCGGATCGCTTCGGTCGCGGCGATGCCGTCCATGACCGGCATCATCATGTCCATCAGGATGGCGTCGTAGCGCGGGCCCGTCATGAAGGCCTCGACCGCGCGGTCGCCGTCCTCGGCGCAGTCGACTTCGACTCCGATGGTCTGCAGGATCAGCTCTGCAACGCGGCGGTTGGTGGCGTTGTCGTCGACGACGAGAATCCGCGTCAGGCTCTGGCCGGGGATGTCCTCCGCCGACCCCGCCTCGGTATCGGGCTGGGCGTCGTGGAGCGGGAGCGTGAACCAGAACGAGGACCCCTTCCCCGGTTCGCCCCGGCAGTCGAGGTCGCCGCCCATGGCGACGACCAGCTCACGCGAAATGGACAGGCCCAGGCCCGTGCCGCCGAAGCGCCGCGTGATCGTGCCGTCGGCCTGATGGAAGCGGCCGAAGATGACCTCTCGCTGGGCGTCATCAAACCCGAGACCGGTGTCGCGCACCTCGAACCGGTACTGGTCCTGGTCGCGCGTGACGTGCAGACGGACAGAGCCCCGCTCGGTGAATTTGACGGCGTTGGCCACCAGATTGGTCAGCACCTGTTTCAGGCGCAGCGGGTCGCCCATGACCTGGCCCGTGATGTCGGGCGCAAGCTGGCCGGACAAGGTCAGGCCCTTTTCCTGGGCGGCCAGGGCGGACAGGCCGAGCACGCTGTTGATGATCTCGTGCAGCGACATCGGCGTATCGCTCAGGTCCAGTTCGCCGGATTCGATACGGGCCAGATCCAGTATGTCGCCGATGAGCTTGCCGAGCTGGTCGGACGACCCCCGGATCAGGGTCGTCAGTTCTCGCTGGTAAGGCGACTGTTCCGTCCTGGTCAGAAGATCGGCGACGGCGATGACGCCGTTCAGGGGCGTGCGGAGTTCGTGGCTCATATTGGCCAGGAAGACCGATTTCGCCTCATTGGCGGCCTTGGCCTGGGCCGTTGCACGCTGGAGTTCGGCGGCCTGGGCCTTGCGCTGCGAGATGTCGCGGATGTTCGCATGGATGTGGGGCACGCCGTGCCGGTGCGCGACCGACATCCAGAGCTCGATATCGATCGGGCTTCGGTCCCTGTGACAGGCCACAAGTTCAATGCGGCGGCCCACGCGGCCGCCGCCGCGCTCCCGCCATCGCTTGAGGCCCTCGTGGTGGCCGGAACGCGACTCGAGCGGAATGATGATTTCTATATCGCTGCCCACCGCCTCGGCGAACGAGAAGCCGAACAGCCGCTCCGCGCCTTCGGACCAGTGGGTGATGGTCCCGCAGTCATCGCATTCGACGATGGCGTCGGCGGACGCCAGCAGGGCGATCTGTCGGGCTTGCGCCTGGTGACGGGCGGCGAGGTCTTCGGCGATGATGTTTGACAGGCGTGTGAGGGATTTCGCCAGGCCCGCGTCGAAAGCCTTCGGCTCCGGATCGAAGACCGCCACCGCGCCGATCGCAAGACCGTTCACGACGACGGGCGCGCCGGCATAGAAGCGGATGCCCGGCGGGCCGGTGACATGGGTGTTCTCGGCAAACCGGAAATCCGCCGACGCGTCAGCGATCCACAGCACTTCGTCCGGATTGGCGACCACATGGGTGCAGAAGGATGTCCAGCGACAACCTTCCACGTCGTCGTGGTTCAGGGCGCCGGAGAACCAGTTCTTTTCCCTGCCCACCAGGCTGATCACGCCCCATCTCGCCCCCGTCAGGTCGCAGGCGAGCGCGGCGACCTCATCGTGCTGCGGCGCGCGCGGCTGATCCAGCAAGCCGAACGACTGGACCATATCCAGTCTTCGGGCCTCACACTCGGCCGTCGGAAGCGTAATCATTCACAAACCCTGATCCAGCCAAGCAACCATAGCGTTAGCCAGTTAATGCTTTGCCAACCGAGGCTTATGCTCATTACAGGTTGGATATCGTCGTTATATAACAGACGTTTCCGCCGGCTGATATCGGACCAGGTCCCGCTCTATTTCGATTGACCGTATGTGACGGACGATCACTTGCAGTCTGCTTCAATATACTTCGGCAGGCTCGCCGGGGCCACGGCTGTAACGACCCGTGCAGGACCCGCGCCGCGCGATCAGGCCGAAGGATGGAAGAAGGCGAAGATCCGTTCCGCCAACGGCTGGTTGATTCCCTGGACCTTGACCAGATCGACCACCGAAGCGCGGCTGACGCCCTTGGCGGAGCCGAAGGCATGCAGCAGGGCCTTCTTGCGGCCGGGGCCGACGCCCTCGATCTCGTCGAGGGGATTGCGCTTGATATCCATGGAGCGGCGCGTGGCGTGGGCGCCGTTGGCGAAGCGGTGGGCCTCGTCGCGGAGGCGCTGGATGAAATAGAGGGCCGGCGACTTGAGCGGCAGCATGAAGGGCGGTTTGCCGGGCATGAAGAACCGCTCCATGCCCGCGTCGCGATCCGGCCCCTTCGCCACGCCGACCGCGGTGATGTCGTCCAGACCCAGGTCGGCCAGCACGGCCAGCACCTCGGCCAGTTGGCCGGCGCCGCCGTCGATCAGCAGAAGGTCGGGGCGGACGACCTGTTCGCCGGCGTCCTCGTCCTTGACCAGACGGCCGAAGCGGCGGCGCATGACCTCGCGCATCATGCCATAGTCGTCGCCGGGGGTCAGATCCTCGCCGCGGATGTTGAACTTGCGATACTGCGACTTCTGGAAGCCCTCGGGCCCGGCCACGACCATGCCGCCGACGGCGTTGGTCCCCTGGATGTGGGCGTTGTCGTAGATCTCGATCCGCTCGGGCCGGCCGTCCAGGCCGAAGGCCTCGCAGACCTCGTCGAGGATTTTGCCTTGGGCCGAGCCCTCGGCCATCTTGCGGCCCAGGGCCTCGCGGGCGTTGGTCAGGGCGTGGTCGACAAGGGCGGCCTTGTCGCCGCGCTTCGGCCACTCGATCGAGACGACGCGGCGACCGTCGGCGGTCTTGGCCATCATGGAGAAGGCCTCTTCCAGCAGTTCCTTCTCGAACGGCAGCAGGTTCGACAGGATCAGGCGCGGGACCGGCCGGTCCTCGTAGAACTGGCCGAGGAAGGCGGCGAGGATTTCAGGATCGGTGTCGGTCCTGTCGACGCGCGGGAAATAGGCTCGTCCGCCCCAGTTCTGGCCGCCACGGTAGAAGAAGACCTGGACGCAGGCCTGGCCGCCTTCGGAGAACAGGGCGAAGACGTCGGCCTCGGCCACGCTGTCGGCGCTGACGGAATTCTCCATCGAAATGGCCGACAGGGCGCGGATGCGGTCGCGGACGCGGGCGGCCTGTTCATAGTCCATGGCCTCGGCGGCGGCGCTCATCTCGTCGGACAGGCGGGCGATGACGGCGCGCGACTTGCCCTTCAGAAAGGCCGAGGCCTCGTCGACCAGGCCGGCGTAGTCCTCGAGCGAGATCAGGCCGGTGCAGGGGGCCGAGCAGCGCTTGATCTGGTGCAGCATGCAGGGGCGGGTGCGGGTCTCGTAGACGCTGTCCGAGCAGGAGCGCAGCAGGAAGGCCTTCTGCAGGGTGTTCAGCGTCCGGTTGACCGCCCAGGTCGAGGCGAAGGGGCCGAAATAGTCGCCGGGGGTGGTGTGGGCTCCGCGGTGTTTGCGGACCTGGGGGGCGCGGTGGTCCTTGCGGATCATCAGCTCGGCGAACGACTTGTCGTCGCGCAGCACCACATTGAAGCGCGGCTTCAGCTGTTTGATGAAGCTGGATTCGAGCAGCAGGGCCTCGGTCTCGGAGGCGGTGATGACCAGCTCCATCGACCGGGTCAGGGACACCATCAGCCCGATGCGCTGGGTGTGGAACCGGCCCTGGGCGTATTGCAGGATGCGCTTCTTGATCGACCGCGCCTTGCCGACATAGAGGCAGGTCCCGTCCTCGCCGTACATGCGGTAGACGCCCGGCTTGTCAGGCGCGCGCCGGGCCTCGTCGCGGATCAGGTCGGCGGCGACCAGGGCGGCAGGCGGCGAATCGGCGGGGGGCGTCTCCTCGGTCATCGGGACCGATATAGGCCTAGAACCGGCGAACCATAAGGACACCGGCCAGAACCAGGACGACGCCTGCGGCGCGGCCCCAGCTGATCGGGTGCTGCGGCGCGCCGAAAGCCCCGAAATGGTCGAGCATCAGCCCGACCAGCAGCTGACCCGCCACCATCAGGGTGATGGTCAGGGCGACGCCGAGGCGCGGCACGCCCCATGCCGCGGCGACCACGAAGATCGCGCCGTACAGGCCGCCGACCCAGGCATACCAGGGCAGGCTGCGCGCCGCCGCGACGTCCGGCCTGGCCTGAAGGATCATGGCGACGACGCCGAGGGCCGCCGTGCCGACGGCGAATGAAATGAGGGCGGCGTTCACCGGCGAACCGGCGGCGCCCATCAACTTGGCGTTGGTCGGGGCCTGGAGAGCGGTCGCGCCGCCGGCGAGGACGACGGCGATCATGGAGAAGAGGGCGGGGTTCATGGGCTCTGGCTACCCGTTTTCGCCGGCGGCCGCACCGGAGAAGATCGCAGGCCGCCAGCTTGTCTTGAAGAAACCCCGGTGGCGCTTTATTGCCGGGCCCAACAAGGAGCGTTTCCATGCTGGCCCTCTACATCATCCTCGGCTTCGTCGCCGTTTTCGCCCTGATCAATTTCATCGAGTTCGGCCGGGTTGACTGAGACCCCTTCCGCCGTCCGGGACCGGGGCGTCGCCCTCGTCACGGGCGGGGCGAAGCGTATCGGGCGGGCGATCTGCCTTGAGCTGGCGGCCGCCGGCTATGATCTGGCCATCCATCATCGCGACTCGGCCGACGAGGCGGCTGGCCTGGTCGATGAGATCCGGGAGATGGGCCGCCGCGCCGTCCCCCTGTCGGCGGACCTGGCCGACATCGAGGCGACCCGCGCCCTGGTCGGACAGGCCACGGCCGCGCTCGGCCCCCTTTCCGTGCTGGTCAACAACGCCTCGGTGTTCGGCGACGACCGGCTGGACAGCCTCACCGGCGACAGCTGGGCGGCGCATATGGACGTCAATCTGCGCGCGCCGGTGATGCTGACCCAGGCGTTCGCCGCCCAGGCGCCGGACGACGCCGTGATCGTCAACATCCTGGACCAGAGGGTGCTGAAGCCCGATCCGCGCTTCTTCTCCTATGGCCTGTCGAAATCCGCCCTCTGGGTAGCGACGAAGACCATGGCCCAGGCCCTGGCCCCCCGCATCCGGGTCAATGGCGTCGGGCCGGGACCGACCCTGCCCTCGGTGCATCAGGCCGCCGGCGAGTTCGAGGCCGAGGCCCGGGCCACGCTGTTGCAGCGCGCCGGCAGTCCGGAGGCGGTGGCCGAGGCCGTGCGCTGGCTGGTGGACGCGCGGCAGGTGACGGGCCAGATGATCGCCGTCGACGGGGGCCAGCACCTGGCCTGGAAAACCCCGGACATCCTGGAGTAGGCCTTGACCGTGTCCCCCCTCCCCCTGCCCGCCGCCGACGCCCCGCGCCGCGAAGGCCTGACCGTCTTCGTGCGGGGCCTCGCCATCGAGGCGGGCATCGGCGTGCATGACCACGAACTGGAGCGGCTGCAGACCCTGGTCATCGATGTGACGCTGGACCTGGCCCCCGCGCCGGTCGAGCGGCTGGGCGACACCGTCAACTACGAGACCGTGGCGGAAGCGGCGCGCGCGATCACCGCCGAGGGCCATGTCGGCCTGGTCGAGACCTTCGCCGAGCGGCTGGCGCGGGCCTGCCTGAACGATGCGCGGGTGCGGCGCTGCGCGGTGCGGATCGAGAAGCCGGGCGCCCTGGCCGGGGCCGCAGCCGCCGGCTGTGAGGTCGTGCTGGCGCGCTGACGCGGTTGCGCCGACGACGAGGCGCGGTCATTACTTGGACCGGACTGAAGGATATCCGATGGCCGAACCCGGCGCTCCCCCCTCCAAGCCCGACCTCGGGGACCATGACGACGACCTGATCGGCTTCGCCTCGCCCGCGTCGCTGCAGGGTCGCGTGCGCGCCGTGGAGCCGGAACCTCTGCCGGAGCCTGAACCTGAGACCGCGCTGGAGCCGGAGCCGGAGCCCGACCTGTTCGAGCCCCGGGACGAGGCGCCGCGTCCGCCGGAGCCTTCGCCGGAGCCTTCGCCGGTCGAGGCCGGGTCGATCTTCGCGCCGTCGCGGGAGTTTTCGACCCGCCGCCGACAGCGCGAGGACGGCGCGCCCCTGCCCGGCGGCGGGATGGGCCTGTACGCCGTCTACGCCCTGATCCTGTTCGCCGTGCCGACCCTGGGCGTTTCCGCAGTGATCGCCCTGCTGGCCGTCACCGGCCGGTCGGGCCCCGAGGACGACCTGTCGTCGTCGCATTTCGTCTATCAGCAGCGCACCCTGTGGGCCGCCGCGGTCGCGGCTGTGGTGGGGGTGATCCTGCTGGCGGCGCCGTTCGCCCTAGGCGTGCCGATCCTGTTCGCCCTCGCCATCTGGGTGGTGCTTCGCGGCGCTTCGGGCGTTTGGGTTCTGAAGTCCGGCCGCGCGATCGCCCATCCGCGCGGCTGGTGGATCTGACGGAGGACGCCGATGGCCGAAGACACGCCTGCAAAGGCCGGGGGGCCGCGCTTCGAGTCCGGCCATGATTCCGAGGGCCGACCGGCGGCCCTGATCGCCTGGGGCCTCTATATCCTGTCCCTGCCCAGCGCCAATCTGCTGGTCATCGTCGGCCTGATCGTCGCCTATGCCGGGCGAGGCGGAGCGGCGGGACTGTCGCGGGCCCATATCGACGCCCAGATCAGCCTGTTCTGGTCGGTGTTCTGGTGGACCATCCTGCTGTGGATCGGCATCGGCGTCTGCCTCGGCGCCTTCGCCATGACCCCGGCCCTGGGCGTCGTCCTGATACCGGTCGCCCTGCTGCTGGGACTGGGTCTGCTGTTCCTGACCGTATGGTTCACCGTCAAGGGCGTGATCGGCCTGCTCAACCTGCTGGCCAACAAGGGGCCCTGAGAGGCGCGCGGAACACAGTTCCTGACGGAAGCCGACTTACGCCGGTTTTCGGGGAACAGGTCAGGCCGGGTTCGTGTTGGCTGGATGTCCGCTGACCGACATTGCCGAGGCAACCATGACCGATATCCGCGACGTCCAGGCCGAACAACGGTTCGAACAGGGGTTCGCCGACGCCGAGGGGCGCACGCGCTCCGTGTTCGCCGACTATGTCGTGCAGGGCGGGACGCGGGTGATCCTGCATGTCGAGGCCGATCCCGCCCTCCGCGGCACCGGGGCCGCCGGGCGGTTCATGCAGGCGCTCGCCGAACACGCCCGCGCCGAGGGCCTGAAACTGGCGCCGCGCTGCAGCTACGCCGTCGCCTGGCTGAAGCGCCATTCCGAGTTCGATGACCTGAAGGCCTGAGGGCTGGCCGATTCGGCCTAGCCGCCGCCGTAGCCGCCGATGATCGGCAGCACCTCGCCCGTGATGTAGCTCGACATCTGGGGCGAGGCGAGGAACACATAGGCGGGTGCAATTTCCTCGGGTTGGGCCGGACGTTTCATCACCGTCTGGGAGCCGAATTTCGAGACCTTGTCGGCCTGCTGGTCGGCGGGATTGAGCGGCGTCCAGACCGGCCCCGGGGCGACGACGTTCACGCGGATCCCCCTGGGCGCCAGATGCGTCCCCAGCGACCGCGCGAAGGCGTGGATGCCGCCCTTGGTCATCGAATAGTCGAGCAGATTTTCATTGCCCATGATGCCGGTGACCGAGCCGGTCATCACGATCGCGCCGCCGGGTTTCAGATGTGGGACCGCAGCCTTCACCAGATGGAAATAGCCGTAGAGGTTGGTCTTCAGGGTGCGGTCGAAATGTTCGACCGTCAGATCCTCCAGCGCCTCGACATGCTCCTGGAAGGCGGCGTTGGGGACGACGACGTCGAGCCGACCGAAGGCCTCCATCGTGGCCTTGACCGCGGCCTCGGAGAAGGCCGGATCGGCCGCGTCTCCCTTGAGAACGATGGCGCGGCGCCCCTCCGCCTCGACGGCGGCCTTGGTCGTGGCGGCGTCCCGTTCTTCGTCGAGGTGGCAGATGGCGACGTCGCATCCCTCGCGGGCGAAGAACACCGCGACCGCACGACCGATGCCTGAGTCGGCGCCGGTGATGATGGCCGCCATGCCGTCCAGCTTGCCGGACCCTTTCCAGAACGGCGCGTCGTACATCGGCGCCGGATCGAGCGCGGCCTCGTCGCCGGGCTTGGTCTGATGCTGTTTCGGGAAGGGCGGCTCGGGATAGATGCGCGCGCCGGCCTGGACGGCCTTGTCCGACTCATCTCCGGCCTGGCCGGCTTTCGCGTCGATCCCGGCCTGGATCTCGCGCTCCTTGTCGGCGATGCGCTCGGCGCGCGGTTCGAAACGGTCATCCATGTCGGGCTCCTCTGGCTGGATGAGGGAAAAGCCGATGGAGCGCGCAACCGTTCCCGCGCATTGTAATGTTCGACGATCCGGAGCCGCCGCATGCCTGACCTCGACCTGTCCTCGATCAGCGTCGCCGCGGGGCCGGTTCAGACCTGGATCCTGCCCGCCCTCCTGGGCCTGGGCCTGGCCTCAGCGACGGGACTGCGCACCTTCCTGCCGCTGTTGATGCTGGCCCTTGCAGCGAAATTCGAAGTGTTCGGCGTCAGGCTGATTGACCAGATGGACTGGCTGGTCTCATGGCCCGCGATCGCGGCCCTGGCCACCGCGACGACCGCCGAGTTCGCCGGCGACAAGGTGCCGGCCATTGATCACGGACTGAACGCCATCGGCTATGTCACCCGGCCGATCGCCGGGGCGGTGGCGGCGGGCGCCGTGTTCTGGAACGTCGATCCCGCCGCGGCGGCCATCGCCGGCCTGATCGTCGGCGCGCCGGCGGCCCTGGCCTTCAACGCCGCCCAGACGGGCGTCAGGGTCGGGTCGACCGCGACCACCGGCGGCCTGGGCAATCCGGTGGTCTCGCTGGTCGAGGATGTGCTGGCGTTCGTGACCGTGATCGTCGCCTTCCTCGCGCCGATCCTGATCCCGATCGCGCTGATCGTGCTGGCGATCGTGGTGTTCCGGCTGGCGCGGCGGATCCGCGACCGGAACGCGCCGCAAACGGCCTAGAGGCTGCGGCTGGCGACCGCCTTGAGCGTCTGCGCCTTGGACGGAAGGTCAGCGGCGAGGCGGCCGGCAAGTTCCCGGGCGCCGACCGGATAGGCGTCGCCGCCTTCGGCGATCGCCTGGGCCATGGCCGACGCTTCCAGCAAGAGTTTCTCCAGCGCCTCGATCTGTTCGACAGCCAGGGCGCGGGCTTCCAGCTGAAGCCGTTTGACCCGGTCCGCCGTCGTCACGGGGGTCCGCATCAGGTCATAGATCTCTGACTCGGCGGAGACGAGGCGCAGGTCGGGCGAGGCGGTGCGGGTCTTGGGCATGGAGTTCTCCTGCCCGGGAAAATGCGAAGCGCCGCCGTGGCGTTCCCGGGCCTTGCCGCCAGACGCCGGGTTCGTCGGCCGGTGTGGCCGTTGAATCACAGGTCGGGAGTCAGGCCGCCTCGCCGCGGGCGTCCAGGCGCGCCTCGGACTCGCGCACGGCCTCTGCCGCGCGGTCGACCACCTCAAGGCCCGCGCCCGGCGCGTTCGATTCGACGGTCAGGATGCGGCGGAAGGCGCGGGCTCCCGGCCGGCCGTGCATCAGCCCCAGCATGTGTCGCGTCATCGCCGGAAGGGGCACGCCCTCCTCCAGCCGCGCCGCCAGATACGGACGGTAGCGGTCGAGGGCGGCGAAGGCGTCGACATCGGACGTGGCGGCGCCGAGCAGACGCCGGTCAGCCTGACCGAGAATGGCGGGCTCGTGATAGGCGGCCCGGCCGAGCATGACTCCGTCCAGCTGGACGCCGTCGGTGTTTTCGAGATGCGCCTCGGCCGCGTCCAGGGAGGCGATCCCGCCGTTGATCGAGACCGACAGATGCGGCCGCTCGCGCTTCAACCGCCGCACGAGGGCGTAGTCGAGCGGCGGGACGTCGCGGTTCTCCTTCGGCGACAAACCCTTCAGCCAGGCCATACGGGCATGGATGATGAACGCCTCGACGCCCACGGCGGCGCAGGCGTCGACGGTGGCGAACAGGGAGACCTGCGGATCCTGATCGTCGACGCCGATGCGACATTTGACCGTGGCAGGGATCGAGACGGCGCTCTTGATCGCGGCCATGCAGTCGGCGACCAGGGCCGGCTCGCGCATCAGGCAGGCGCCGAAACGGCCGGACTGGACCCGGTCGGACGGGCAGCCGACGTTCAGATTGATCTCGTCATAGCCGAAGGCCTGACCGATGCGCGCCGCCTCGGCCAGTTGCGCCGGGTCGGAGCCGCCCAGCTGCAGGGCGACCGGATGTTCGCCGGCGTCGAAGCCCAGCAGACGCTGCTGATCGCCGTGCAGGACCGCGGGGGCGGTGACCATTTCGGTATACAGCAGGGCCCGCGTCGTCAGGGCGCGATGGAACGCCCGGCAATGCCGGTCGGTCCAGTCCATCATGGGCGCGATCGAGAGGCGGCGGTTCATGGCGCGCCCTTACACCGAAGTCCGCCGCGATGCGACCGCGGCGACCCGCGCGGCGCTTGGCGCCTCCCCACGGTAACAAGGGCGCGACAATCGCGCGGGAGCCAAAAACGGCGAAGCTCGTTGTTCTGGGTCTGACGCGCAGCCCCCGCGCGCCGACCACGGACGATCGATGGCCCCCAGGACTGACACATCAACGATGGAGCCGCGTGTCTCGACCGGTATCGCCGAGCTGGATAATATCCTGGGCGGCGGCCTGACGGCCAACCGCTCCTACCTTGTCGAAGGCACGCCGGGCAGCGGCAAGACCACCATCGCCCTGCAGTTCCTGCTGGAAGGCGCGCGACAGGGCGAGCGCGGCCTGTACATCACCCTGTCGGAAACGGCGGCCGAGCTGGCCGAAGTCGGTCGCAGCCACGGCTGGTCGCTGGACGAGATCGAGCTGTTCGAGCTGGTCAGCGAGGAGGGCCTGGATCCGGACAGCGAACAATCGATCCTGGAACCGTCGGAGGTCGAGCTGGGCGAAACCATCCAGGGCGTGATGGAATGCGTCGACCGGCTGCGGCCGACGCGGGTGGTGTTCGACAGCCTGTCGGAAATGCGCCTTCTGGCCCAGAACTCGCTGCGTTATCGCCGCCAGATCCTGGCGCTGAAACAGTATTTCTCGACCCGCCAGTGCACTGTCCTGATGCTCGACGACCGGAGTTCCGACCCGGGCGACCTGCAGCTGCACAGCATCGCCCATGGGGTAATCACCCTGGAGCAGGCCGCACAGGAGTATGGCTCCGAGCGTCGGCGCCTGCGCGTGGTGAAGATGCGCGGCGTCAAATACCGCGGCGGGTTCCACGACTTCGCCATCGAGACCGGCGGCGTTGCGGTGTTTCCGCGCCTGATCGCGGCGGAACACCACCGCCCGTTCGACGGCGGCCTGGTTTCGACCGGGGTGGCGCATCTGGACGAAATGCTGGGCGGCGGCATCGCCGTCGGCACCAACACCCTGTTGAACGGCCCCTCGGGCGTCGGCAAGACCACCACTGCGGTGCGCTGCGGTCTCACGGCGATCGAAAGGGGCGAGAAGGCCGCCTATTTCCTGTTCGACGAAGGCATTCCGACCATGCTGACCCGAACGAGGGCCATGGGCATGGATTTGCAGCCGCACATCGACAGCGGCGCCCTGCAGGTGTTCCAGATCGACCCGGCGGAACTGTCGCCCGGCGAGTTCGCCAGCTGGATTCGACGGGTGGTGGAGCAGGACGGCGTGCGCTTCATCGTCATCGACAGCCTGAACGCCTTCCTGCAGGCCATGCCCGGCGAAAAATACCTGCTGCTGCAGATGCATGAAATGCTCAGCTACCTGAACCAGCAGGGCGTGATCACCATGCTGATCCTGGGCCAGCACGGGATCATCGGCGATGTCCGTTCCGAGATCGACCTCAGCTATCTGTCCGACACCATCGTCCTGTTCCGGTATTTCGAATCGCGCGGCAACGTCCTGAAGGCGATCTCCGTGGCCAAGAGCCGGACCACACAGCATCAGGCAAGCATTCGGGAATTCCGTCTCGCCAGCGAGGGCGTCCAGATCGGAGACCCGCTGAAGGATTTCGAGGGCGTGTTGATGGGGCTGCCGAACTATCGGGGCTCGACGCCCCTGATGTCCGCGACTTCAGCGGCCGGTGAAGACTAGCGTGGAGCAGCGGATTTTGTTGCTGGCCCCTCGCGGCCGCGACGCCCAGGTGATCGAACGGCTGCTGGGCGGTGAGGGCCACGCCTGCGTGGTGTGCGACGACGCGGAAGCCATGGCCGCAGAGCTGGCGCGAGGCGCGGGCATCGCCATTGTGACGGAGGAGGCGCTGGCCGAGGCTCAGCATGCCGTGCTGGGCCGTTGGCTGGAGACGCAGCCGCCATGGTCCGACTTCCCGTTCATCCTGCTGGCCACCAAACGCTCGGGCCGCCGCCCGCTGGAAGCCCGGCGTGCGCTGGAACAGCTGGGCAATGTCGTGGTGCTGGAGCGCCCCGTTCACAGCGAGACCCTGACCAGCGCGGTCGGGTCGGCCCTGCGCGGGCGCAAGCGCCAGTATGAGGCCCGCAGCCACCTGGAGGCGCTGACCGCCGCCGAGGAACGGCTGCTGCAGCTGAACGGCACGCTGGAGACCCGCATCCAGCAGCGGACCAACGAGCTTTCGCAGGCCAACAACCAGCTGATGCAGGAGATCGCCGAACGCGAGCGGGCACAGGCCGCGCTGGCCCAGGCCCAGAAGATGGAGGCCGTCGGCCAGCTGACCGGGGGCATCGCGCACGACTTCAACAATCTGCTGACCGTCATCTTCGGCAATCTGGAACTGATCGAGCGGCGGGCCGTCGACGACCGGACGGTCAAGCTGGCGGACTACGCCAAACAGGCGGCTGATCGCGCAGCCAAGCTGACCCATCAGCTGCTGGCCTTCTCGCGCACCCAGAGGCTGACGCTCGAGCCGGTGGACATCAACGGCATGGTCCTGGGCATGAACGACATGCTGGCGCGCACGATCGGCCCGCGCGTCCGGATCGAGATGGCGCTGGATCCGGCCGGGCCGTGGGCGATGGCGGATGTGAACCAGCTGGAGCTGGCCGTGCTGAACCTGGCGATCAACGCGCGGGACGCCATGAGCGACGGCGGGACCCTGCGCATCGCCAGCGCGACCCGGTCCGCCGGGGACGCATCGCTTGAGGCCGGGGAGTATGCGGTCATCACCGTCAGCGACACCGGCGAGGGCATTCCCGACGC
This sequence comes from Brevundimonas sp., assembly GCA_046292645.1. Taxonomy (GTDB): domain Bacteria; phylum Pseudomonadota; class Alphaproteobacteria; order Caulobacterales; family Caulobacteraceae; genus Brevundimonas. The sequence continues at coordinate 13,366 of JBKBQO010000008.1, read as the reverse complement.
CCTGCTGCAGAAGGTGTTCGAGCCGTTCTTCACCACCAAGGCGATCGGCAAGGGCACGGGTCTGGGGCTGAGCCAGGTGTATGGCATCGCCCAGCAGTCGGGCGGGACGGTCCGGATCCAGAGCGTCGAGGGCGAGGGCTCGTCGGTGGAAATCTGGCTGCCGGTGACCGACCAAACGGCGGCGATCGCCGCGCCCGCCGCGGCGGCGCGACCGGATCGGAACACGCCGGGCGAGCAGGTTCTGGTGATCGACGACGACCCAGCCGTGCGGCGCTTCGTCGTCGACTGCCTGGAGGGCCTCGGCTACCGGGTCAATGAGGCCAGCGGCGGCGAGGAGGGGCTCGCGAGCCTTTCCGCCGCCCCGCCGGATCTGGTGATCGTGGACTACGCCATGCCGGGCATGAGCGGGGTCGAGGTCGTGAGCCGGGCGCACACGCTGAGCCCCGGACTGCCCATCATCCTGGCCACCGGCTATGCCGACATGGAGGCCGTGGACGCGGTCATGCCGCCGGAGAACGTGTTGCGGAAGCCATTCCGGATCGCCGACCTGGAGACGGCCGTCCGGCGCGCACTGGCCGGCGCATCCGCCGCGCAGAACGGCGCCTTATAGCGGCGCGCGCGCCTCGTCCTCTTCCAAGGCCTCCGCCGCCGCTTCGTTGAGGGCCTGACCCTCGCGACGGGGTTTGACGTAGGGTTCGGGCCTGGTGGTGCGGATGTTGCCGCGCATCAGGGACCGGCCGGCGGTGATGCCCTCGACCATCTGCAGGTCCAGCCGCGCCTCATCGCGACGGCGAACGTCCTCAATGGTCCCGCGCGCCTGTTCGTGGGTGAAGCCAAGATCGATCAGCACCTGATGGCCGAACACCAGGGCGCTCTCGAAGGTCTCGCGCAGCTGGTACTCGACCCCGGCCTGGACCAGGCGGATGGCGTGGCCGCGGTCGTAGGCGCGGACGAAGAGTTTGGTTAGTGGGAATTCGGCCTTGACCAGTTCGACGATGCGGTCGGCGATCTCGGGCTTGTCGACGCAGACGAGGATGGTTTCGGCATTGGCGGCGCCCGAGGCGCGGAGCACGTCGAGGCGGGTCCCATCGCCGTAATAGACCTTGAAGCCGAAATTGCCGGCCGCCTGGATCATCTCGACGTCGTGGTCGATGATGGAGACGTCGACGTCGCGGGCCAGCAACGGCTGGGACACGACCTGAGCGAAGCGGCCGAAGCCGATGATCAGCACCCGCTCACGCAGGTTGCGGGCATGGTCGACGCCGTCGGCGTCGTCCGCCGACAGCGACTCGTCGGGGCGCAGCCGATCGGCCAGCATGACCCTGAGCGGCGTCAGGGCCATGGACAGGATGACCACGGCCGAGAGGATGGCGGCGGTGCGGGCGTCGAACAGGCCGGCGGCGAAGGCGGTGGAATAGAGGACGAAGGCGAACTCGCCGCCCTCGCCCATCAGGGCCGCGCGCAGCAGGCCCTCGCCATGCTTCTGGCGGATGCGGGCGACGGCGTAGACCGCGACCATCTTGGCGGACATGAAGGCGGCCAGTCCGCCCAGCACCCAGGCCCAGTCGGCGACGACCACGCGCAGGTCCAGCGACATGCCGACGCTCAGGAAGAACAGGCCCAGCAGGAGGCCGCGGAACGGCTCGATGTCGGCCTCGAGCTGATGGCGGAAGGTCGATTCCGAAAGCAGGACGCCGGCCAGGAAGGCGCCCATGGCCATCGACAGCCCGCCGAGGTTCATCGCATAGGCCGCCCCCAGCACCACGAACAGGGCGGCCATGGTCATGACCTCGCGCCCGCCGTAGCGGGCCAGAAGGCGGAAGAAGGGGTTCACGATCCAGCGGCCGGCGACATAGACCCCGGCGACGGCGGCGATGGCCAGGCCGACGGTGATCCAGATCGGATAGCCCGTCTCGACCGAGGCGCCGTAGGCCCCCGCCAGCACCGCCACCAGCGCCAGCAAGGGCACGATGGCGAGATCCTCGAACAGCAGGATGGAGACGACGCGCTGGCCGCCGGGCGCAGCGTTCTCGTTCCGCTCCTGCAGCAGTTGCATGACGATGGCGGTGGACGACAGGGCGAAGCCGAAGCCGGCGATCAGGGCCGCGTACCAGGCCAAGCCCGCGAGCAGGGCGATCCCCGTCAGCAGCAGGGCGCAAGCCAGAACCTGCACGGCTCCGAGGCCGAAGATCTCCTTGCGCAGGCTCCACAGCCGGGCGGGCCGCATCTCCAGGCCGATGATGAACAGGAACATGACGACGCCGAATTCGGCGACGTGCAGCACCGATTGCGGATCGCGCACCACGCCCAGCGCAGAGGGTCCGATCAGCAGGCCGGCGGCCAGATAGCCGAGCACGGCGCCGAGGCCGAAGCGGCGGAACAGGGTGGCGGCGACGACCATGGCCGCCAGCAGCGCCACGGCGTGGCCCAGTCCCATGCTGGTCGTCTCGTGCATCTCGCATCCCCCGCGGCGTCGCTGAATAGTGGGGGGAGATGCGTCGATGCGCCACCCCAGGCACCGTGATCCGCCGTCAGGCTCCGTCAGAAACGCCCGCCACAGTTTCGCCCGAGGGCGGGGTGCCTCATGCGGTCACAACCAAGGGGAGATGCGCGATGTCGGGACGTCCGTTGAAACAAGCGCTCGCGGGACTGGTCAGCCTGGCGCTGGCGGGGCCCATGGCGCCCTTGCCCGCCCTGGCCCAGTCGGTTGGCGCGGTCGACCCCGACAAGCCGTCAGACGGCGTGGTTTCGCCGGCCGCCTGCCGGGCGTTCGGCTTCACGCTGCCGGAGGAGCGGGTTCCGGCGGACTACGCCGCGCGGAGCGTCGGCGCGCCGGCCTATGTGGGAGGCCCCCCGCCTCCCCCCGCACCCCCGCCGCCGCCTCCACCCCCTCCCCCGGCGGGCGCCGCCGCCACGGAAATGAACGATGTTGTGGTGACCGGGACGCGGATCCCACGAGGGTCCGTCGTGGTCGCCTCGCCGGTCGCTTCCGCCCAGGGCCATGTCGCCCCGCCCTCGCCGCCGGGTCTCCGGCCCGCCACGCCTGACACCGAACGCTATCCCGACGCGACGCCGAACCCCGTGCGGCGGGTCGCCGACGAGCCGGTGTCGACCTTTTCGATCGACGTCGACACCGCCAGCTACGCCAATGTCCGGCGCTTCATCGACGAGGGCCGGGCGCCGCCGGCGGACGCGGTGCGGGTCGAGGAGCTGATCAACTATTTCGACTATGGCTACGAACGGCCGACGGCGGCGACCCAGCCATTCGCCATCACCACGGCGGTGACGGCCTCGCCCTGGGCCCCGGGCCGGCAGATCGTGCATATCGGGCTGCAGGGCTATGAGCTGCCGGAGGGCGAACGGCGGCCGTTGAACCTGACCTTCCTGGTCGATGTCTCGGGCTCGATGGACAGCCCCGATAAACTGGCCCTGGCGCAGAAGGCGATGAACCTGATCATCGACCGGCTGAGGCCCCAGGACACGGCGGCGGTGACCTTCTACGCCGAGGGAGCGGGCACGAGGCTGGCGCCGACGCCGGGCGACCGGAAACTGAAGCTGCGCTGCGCCGTGGCCAGTCTCTACGCCTCGGGCGGGACGGCCGGCGCGACCGGCATGACCAACGCCTATGACCAGGCCCAGGCGAATTTCGCCCGCGACCGGGTCAACCGGATCCTGATGTTCACGGACGGCGACTTCAACGTCGGCGTCACCGACAATATGCGGCTGGAGGACTATGTCGCCGCAAAGCGGGAGAGCGGCGTCTATCTGTCGGTCTACGGCTTCGGGCGCGGGAACTACCAGGACGCGCGGATGCAGGCGATCGCCCAGGCGGGCAACGGGACGGCGGCCTATGTCGACGACCTGAACGAGGCGCGGCGGCTGTTCGGTCCGGCCTTCGACCGGGGCGCCTTTCCGATCGCCGACGACGTCAAGATCCAGGTCGAGTTCAACCCGGCGCGGGTCAGCGAATACCGGCTGATCGGCTATGAGACCCGGCTGCTGAACGAGGCCGATTTCAACAACGATCGCGTCGACGCCGGCGAGGTGGGGTCGGGGGCCTCGGTGACGGCCCTGTACGAGATCACCCCGGTCGGCGGTCCCAGCCAGGTGGGCGAGCGCCGCTACCCCGAAAATCGCAACAGCCTCGGCGTCGGCGGCGGCGATCCGGACGGCGAGGTCGGCTTCGTCCAGGTCCGGTTCAAGCTGCCGGGCGAGTCGGAGTCGCGGTTGATGCAGAGGGTGCTGGCGAATGCGCCCAACCTGAGCGCCGCGCGGGCGCAGCCGCCGGAGAGCACCCGCTGGGCCCTGGCCGTGGCCGCCTTCGGCCAGCGCCTGCGCGGCGACCCCTGGCTGGGCGAGGCCTTCGACTGGGACGCCGTGCTGCAGCAGGCCCAGGGCGCGCGGGGCGAGGACCCGTACGGCGAACGGGCCGAGTTCGTGCAGATGGTCCGGGCGGCGCAGGGGCTGCCGGCGCGGGCGGCGCCGTAAAGTCTGATGCGGCCCTTGTCATCCCGGCCGAGCGAAGCGAGAGCCGGGACGGGTGGGCCTTCCTTGGTCGGCCTCCCGGAAGTCGCGAAGCGGTTATCCGGGAGACGGCCGGCCATCGCGCCATGGCCTGACCCGTCTCCCGGCTCGCTGCTGGCGCAGCGTCCGGGAGGTTGAATTTGCGTACAGTTGGGCGTCCCGGCTCTCCGCTTCGCTTCGGCCGGGATGACAAGGCGCCTAGGACGTCGGCAGCGGGGAACGGACTCGATGGCGCCGACCCTCTCCCCTCAGCCCGGCGAACGCGGCATGGTCTCCCCGTGACCGACGCCCTCTCCCCCCGGACCGCCCGCCGCATCGCCCTGGCCGCCCAGGGGTTCGGGCGCGCGCGGCCCGTCGCGCCCGGACGCAGCCATGTCCGGGAGATCGCGCGGAAGCTGGGCGTGATCCAGATCGACAGCGTCAATGTGGTGACGCGGACCCACTATCTGCCGGGCTTCTCGCGGCTGGGGGATTACCCGCGCGAGGCGCTGGAGGCCGAGGCCTGGGGGACGCGGCGTAACCTGTTCGAATACTGGGGGCATGAGGCGTCGCTGCTGCCGCTGGAGCTGCAGCCGCTGCTGCGCTGGCGGATGGAGCGGGCGCGGGGCGGGGCGATGTGGACGGGCCTGTCGCGGTTCGGGCGCGAGAAGCAGGACTATATCGAAGGGGTGCTGGCCGAGATCGAGCGGCGGGGGCCGGTCACGGGCGGGGACTTTGCGGAGGGACCGCGGGGGGCGCCGGGCTGGTGGTCGTGGTCGGACGGCAAGCGGGCGCTGGAGTGGCTGTTCTGGGCCGGACTGATCACCACGAAGACGCGCAACGGGTTCGAGCGGGTCTATGACCTGACCGAACGCGCCCTGCCCGGCCGGATCATCAACCTGCCGACGCCGACCGAGGCGGACGCGCAGCGGGAGCTGGTGCGCCTGTCAGCGCGGGCCATGGGGGTGGCGACGGCGGCGGACCTGCGGGACTATTTCCGCCTGCCGCTGGCCGATGCGAAGGCGCGGACGGCGGAGCTGGTCGAGGCCGGAGAGTTGACCCCCGTGTCGGTGAAGGGCTGGCGGCAGCCGGCGTATCGGAGCGCCGGGGCGCAGGCGCCGCGCAAGGTGACGGGGTCGGCCCTGCTGTCGCCGTTCGACAATCTGATCTGGACCCGCGACCGGACCGAGCGGCTGTTCGGGGTGAAGGTGCGGCTGGAGATCTACACGCCCGCGCACAAGCGGGCGCATGGCTACTATGTGCTGCCGTTCCTTGAGGATGAGGCGATCACGGCGCGGGTGGATCTGAAGTCGGATCGCAAGGCGGGGCGGCTGCTGGTGCAGGCGGCGTGGCGCGAGCCGGACGCGACGGCGGAGACGGCCGTGCGGCTGGCGGCGGAGCTGCGGCGGATGACCGGGTGGCTGGGGCTGGAGGGGGTCGAGGTGGCCGGGAAGGGGGATCTGGCGGGGGCGTTGGCCGCTGTCCTCGCGGCGGAATGACCGCTTATGACTGACGATGAGTACATCATCTCACAGTTGGCCGAACTGGCGCCCGGCCAGCCCGCTCTCGTGGTGCTGAAATCGGGACTTCGGTGCGTCGTCCATGACATCGCCTGGGGCCTGGATGCCGAGGAAGCCAGCTCCCACGTCACGACCAACATCTCTCCTAGGCGGGAGGGCAGAGAGATTGACCATTTCACGACGGACCAGATCGCATTCATCGAAATCGCGGGCCGGAAAGTCTTCGTCGCCGAGGACTGACTGCCCCCGGGCTAGACCTCGAACTTCACCCCCTGGGCCAGCGGCAGGTCGCGGCTGAAATTCACCGTCTGGGTCTGGCCGCGCATATAGGCCTTCCAGGCGTCCGAGCCGGATTCGCGCCCGCCGCCGGTGTCCTTTTCGCCGCCGAAGGCCCCGCCGATCTCCGCCCCGCTCGGGCCTATGTTGACGTTGGCGATGCCGCAGTCGGAGCCCCAAGCCGAGAGGAAGGCCTCGGCTTCGCGGACGCTGTCGGTGAAGACGCAGGAGCTGAGGCCCTGGGGCACGGCGTTCTGCAGGGCGACGGCCTCGTCGAAGTCGGACCAGGTCAGGACGTAGAGGATGGGGGCGAAGGTCTCGTGCCGGACCACGGCGGTCTGGGACGGCATGCGGACGATCGCGGGGCGGACGTAGACGCCCGGTCCCTCGGCGGCGCGAGCGCCGCCGACGATCACGTCGCCGCCCTCGGCCTCGGCCTGGCGCAGGGCCTCGTCGAAGGCGACGCAGGCCGCCGCGTCGATCAGGGGGCCGACCAGGACCCCGACCTCGCGCGGGTCGCCGACGGGCAGGGTCTCATAGGCGGCCTTCAGCCGGGCGATCAGGGCGTCGGCGATGCTGTCGTGAACCAGCAGGCGGCGCAGGGTGGTGCAGCGCTGGCCGGCGGTGCCGACGGCCGAGAAGGCGATGGCGCGGACGGCCATGTCGAGGTCGGCGCTGGGCGTGACGATCATGGCGTTGTTGCCGCCCAGCTCCAGCAGGCTGCGGCCGAGACGGGCGGCGACCGTCTGCGCCACGGCGCGGCCCATGCGGGTGGAGCCGGTGGCGGAGACGAGGGGGATGCGCGGGTCGGCGGCCAGGGCCTCGCCGGCCTCGCGCCCGCCGACGACCAGCTGGGACAGGCCCTCGGGCGCGTCCCCGAACCGGGCGATGGCGCGGTCGAGAATGGCGTGGGTGGCGAGGGCCGTCAGCGGCGTTTTTTCCGACGGCTTCCAGATCACCGGATCGCCGCAGACGAGGGCTAGGGCGGCGTTCCAGGCCCAGACCGCGACCGGGAAGTTGAAGGCCGAGATGACCAGCACCGGGCCCAGCGGCTGCCAGGTCTCGCGCATGTGGTGGCCGGGGCGTTCCGAGGCGAGGGTGAGGCCGTAGATCTGGCGCGACAGGCCGACGGCGAAGTCGCAGATGTCGATCATCTCCTGCACCTCGCCGAGACCCTCGGAGACGATCTTGCCGGCCTCGAGGGTGACGAGGCGGGCGAGGTCGTCCTTGGAAGCGCGCAGCTCCTCGCCCAGCAGGCGGACCAGTTCGCCGCGGCGGGGCGCGGGAAGACGTTTCCACGACTGGAAGGCCGCGGTCGCGCGGGCGGCGACGGCTTCGAGGTCGGAGGTCTCCGCGACCCGGCCGGCGGTCGAGGCGTCGATCGGCGAACGCGCCTCGAACCCGTCCGAGCTCCAGACCGAGGCGGGGACGCCGAGGCGGGTGAGGATGTCGCGGGATTCGGCGGCGGCGGTCATGGGGTCAGGCTCCGGCTGGCCCGCGCGGCTTAACGGGGCCGGGGCCGAAGCGAAAGGGCCGCCCCGAAGATGGGGCGGCCCTCCGGTCGGCGGGGCCGACTACCAGCGGGTGCGCTGGAAGCGTTGCACCTGCCGCTGGATGCGGTTCAGCCGGTTGTGGAGGTCGGCGTGTTCACGGGCCGTCAGGCCGTTGCGGGCGTACTGGTATTCCACCCGGCGGTACTGCTCCATCTGGACGGCTAGGCTGCGGGCCTCGCCGCGGCTGACGCCCCTGCGCCACGCCAGGCGGTCGATGTGCTGCGACAGCGCCTGGGCGCGATACTGAAGGTCGCGCGGGCTGTAGCCGCGGTGGGGGGCGTAGCCCTGGCTGTAGCCGGGCGAGCCGAAGCTGAGGGTGACGCCGAAGCTCTGGGCCAGCGCCGGGGTCGAGACCATGACCGCGGACGCCGCCAGCACGGGGAGCAGGGCTTTCCTGATCGTGGCGGTCTTCATTGCAGTTCCTTTCTTGCCGGGACCATCCCGGTCGATGGGGCCACAAGACCACGGCGGGCCTGACCCCGACCTGAGGCCCCCGTTGTCCGGCTGTCAGGAACCGGGGCGTCGGGCGGGGGTTCTGACGGCGACCCCCACAAGGAGAGCTCCGATGAAAGTGCGCGACGTAATGAGCAAGGACGTCCAGGTGGCCCGGCCCGGCGACACGCTGCAGGAGGTCGCCGCTCGGATGCAGGCGGGCGATTTCGGCTTCATGCCCGTGGCGGACGGCGACCGTCTGATCGGCACGATCACCGACCGCGACATCACCGTGCGCGCCGTGGCCACGGGGGCGGCCTGTTCGTCTCCGGTGGGCGAATATATCTCGCGCGATCCGCTGACGGCCCGATCGGACGCCGACGCCCGCGACGTGCTGGACTTCATGGGGTCCAAACAGGTGCGCCGCATGCCGGTGCTGGACAAGGACGACCGGCTGGTCGGGGTGGTGTCGCTGGGCGACCTGTCGACGCGGGCCCGGGACAAGGATGTCGGCGAGGCCCTGGAAGACATTTCGCGGGCCTGACGCAGGGTCCGCGAGGCCGGCGTTTACGGCTGCTTCACCCTTTCGCCAAACCGGCTGTTCACGCCGTCGTGGCAGGCTGTCCGTCGAGTACGGGAGAAGCCGATGGCGCGCGCGCAGTTCCAGAAGGGCCAGAAGGTCTGGGTCGAATGCGTCGGCGCATGGGCCCAGGTCGAGAAGGTCCAGCCGGTCTGGGCCAAGGGATTCGAGGAGCCGGTGCGCGTCACCTATGACGTCGGACTGGGGCGCGAATTCCTGGCCCAGGAACTGCTGTCGGCGACCGAGGACCCCGCCGCCAACAGCGCCGAGACCTGGCGGCTGATGCGGGCGCGCAACAAATGGCAGACGGCCGACGACTGCCCGCACCATCCCTTCCCCGGCACCTATCCCGTGGTCGTGACCGACAAGGCCGACTGGGGCGGCTGGCGGGTGCCCGGGGCGGAATACGACCGCGACCCGGAACTGATCGAATTCCAGGCCCGGCTGATCGCGGCCGCGCCGCAGCTGATGGCCCTGGCGGAACAGCTGTCCAACTCGGTCGGCGAGGCCCCCGACGACGCGCCGCCCGAGCTGCAGCGGCTGGCGCGGGAGGCCCGCACGGTGCTGAAGTCCGTCACCGACGTGCTGGCGCCGCCGACCGAGGCCGTCGCCCCGGCGCGGGAGCCGCGCGCCGCCTGACCGATCGCGCCGGCACGTCCCTTGGCGCGTCCCTTAAGGCGTCGACAGCCCTCGACAGGAATCCGCGACGCAGCCTAGATTCGCCTTTCAACGTCGAATCCATCGGGAGAGCGCCTTGCGGGGTGAGGAGCGCCGCATAACCAACGAGGGCCGGCGCGCCGCCGACCAGCGCCGGGGGCCGCCTCCGTGGCTGCGGATCGCCATCCTGGCCCTGGCGCTGGCGATCACCGCCCATGTCCTGCTGGTGGCGCGCAGCCTCGAACTTCCCGACGCCGCGAGCGCCGGCTCGGGCTTCAACTGGGGCGACCTGTGGGTGCTGGGCCCGCCGATCGCCATCGGCCTGTTCACCCTGGCGCTGGTGCTCCACATGCAGCGCCGCCAGCAGGGCATCAGCCGGGAATGGGCCGCGTCGGAGCGGCGCTTCCGCGGCGCGGTCGAGGCGGCGCGCTGCGGGGTCTGGGAATGGGACACCGACGCCGGGCTGGTCACCGTGTCGGACTATATGGCCGAGCTGATGGGGCTGGACCGCAGCGGGGCCATCCCGTCCGACGAGATCATGGCCCGGATCCATCCGCGCTATCACGACGCTGTTCTGCACGCCCTGCGGCAGGCCCAGACCTTCGGCGACTTCGACGTCAGTTTTCCGGTGCCGGACGCCCAGGGGCGGGCCCGCTGGATCGACGCCCGCGGACAGGCGCGCGGCGACCGCGGCGATGAAGGCTTCACCAGCGTGCTGGGCGTGGCGCTGGACACGACCGAGGCCCGCCGCGCCAAGGCCCAGGCCCAGGCCGCCGAGAGCCGGCTGCGGGACGGCATCGAGAGCGTATCCGACGCCTTCGTCCTGTTCGACAAGCAGGGCCGGTTGATCCTGTCGAACCAGGCCTTCCAGGACGCCTTCGCCTTCGAGCCGGGCGTCCTGCGCAAGGGCGTGTTCAAACAGGACCTGAACCAGATCGCCGCCTTGGCGATCAAGTCGGACCAGCCGGCGACGGACGGCCGGGCCGGGGCCCGCGAGGTCGAGCTTCACGACGGCCGCTGGCTGCAGCTGGCCGAGCGCTTCACCTCGGACGGCGGCTCGGTGGTCACCGCCGCGGACATCACCGCCATCAAGCAGAAGGAGGCCGAGCGCCAGCGCGCCACCGAACGGCTGCACGTCACCATCACCGAGCTGGAGGACCGCGAGGAGAAGCTGTCGCAGCTGGCGCGGAAATACGAGGTGGCGATGACCCGGGCCGAGGCGGCCAACCAGGCCAAGTCCGAATTCCTGGCCAATATGAGCCACGAGCTGCGCACGCCGCTGAACGCCATCAACGGCTTCTCGGAGATCATGGCCGGCGAGATGTTCGGCCCGCTGGGCGATCCGAAATACAAGGGCTATGCGGCCGACATCCTGAAGTCGGGGCAGCACCTGCTTTCGCTGATCAACGACGTGCTGGACATGGCGAAGATCGAGGCCGGCAAGCTGACGCTGCACTATGAGACGGTGTCGGTGAAGGAGGTGGTCGAGGACGCCGCCCGCCTGATGCGAGGCCGGATCGAGGAGGCGGGGCTGAACCTTCTGGTCGACGCGCCGGAACTGCCCGAGATCGACGCCGACTATCGCGGCCTGAAACAGGTGGTGCTGAACCTGATTTCGAACGCGGTGAAATTCACGCCGGAGGGCGGGCATATCGTGGTGGCCCTGTCGCGCGAAGACGACGAGCGGCTGCGCGTGGCGGTGACGGACACCGGAATCGGCATCGCCGCCGAAGACCTGACGCGGCTGGCGCGGCCGTTCGAACAGGTCGAGGGCCAGCATTCCAAGACCACCCAGGGCACCGGCCTGGGCCTGGCCCTGACCAAGTCCCTGATCGAGCTGCACGGCGGGGCGCTGAGCATCGAGAGCGAGCCGGGACGCGGCACGACGGTCAGCTTCGATCTGCCGATCCGGCGCCCGGAACAGCAGTTGCAGGCCCGCGCGGCCTGAAACTCAAGCGGCGGGCGTGTCTCTCGGCGCGTCGCCGCGACCGCCCCCGTCACGACCGCCCCCGTCACGACCTCCACCGTTACGACCGCCTCCCTCACGCCCGCCGACGCGACCCTTGCGGGTCAGGATTTCCGAGAGGGCGCGCCGGTCGGCAGGTTCCAGGGTGGCCAGCAGGGCGACGGCGTCGGCTTCAAGTCGGGCGCGTCCCCGCAGCTCGGCGGTGCGGGACGCCTCGAGCAAGGCCTCGGCCCGGGCCGAGTCAAAATTGGCCGAACGCCCCATTTCGACGGCCTGACGCCGCTTCAGCCGGGCCTCCTCGAAATCGGGGCGAGCGGCGAGGGCCGAGGCGCGCAGGGTTTCGCGCACCCGCTGACGCACGCTCGGATCGAGCTGCTGGATCAGATGCATCGGCGAGCCGGCTCGGGCCGGACGGTGCTGGGCCTCGACCCGTTCCTCGACCTGGGCCCGGGTGACGAACATGGCGCCGGCCGCGGTCAGGGCGAACAGGTTGAGCGCCACCGAGGCGCCGAGGGCAATCTTGAGCGCGCGCGTGGTCATCCCAACACCTCCGCATCGTCCACCCCGAGCAGGGAGGCCTGGTAGAGGACGGCCTCGGCCTGGGCGTCGGCGGTCAGATGGCCGGTCAGCATGACTCCGGCCATGACGCCGGCGCAGGCTGCGGCAGCCCAGCCCGCGCCGAGGGTCAGGGCCAGACGGTCGAGCCAGCGGCGACCCTCGCGCCGTACGGTCAGTCCGGCGTCGGCGGCCGAGGCGATGACGCGATCGCGCAGAACAATAGACGGGTGGCGCGCCTTCGAGGCGTGCAGCAGGGCGTCGGCTGCATCCGCCTCGGCCAGGGCCGGGGCCGCGAGCGCTGGCTGGGCGGCGGCGAAGGCCATCGCCGCCGCGCGTTCAGGCTCGGGCCAGCGCCGCGCGTCGGCGCCATAGGCCGAGACCAGGGCGAAGAACCTTTCCGACGTCATCTCTCTCATGCTCCTTCAGCGCCCGGCCGGATGTCGGCCAGCGCCTGTCTCAATGCCCGCCGCCCCCGCGACAGCAGGCTCTCCAGCGCGTCGACGCTGACCTGCATCAAGGCCGCGGCCTCGATATTGGTCAGCTCCTGGTAGTGGCACAGGACGATCGCCTCGCGCTGCCGGTCCGGCAGCGCCGCCAGGGCCGCGTCGACCCGCACGCCCACATCCGCCGCCAGCAGCCCCCGATCCGGAGCCGGGCCCGTATCGGGCTGGTCCGGCGGAGTCGCCGTGGGCGTCTCGCGCCGCCGCCGCAGCCGGTCGTAGCAGAGGTTCAGGCCCACCCGGTGCAGCCAGGTGTCGAATTTGGCCTGGCCGGGCGTCCAACGCGGCGCCTGTTTCCAGGCCCTCAGCATGGCGTCCTGGGCCACGTCCTCGGCCTCTGCCGCGTCGCCCAGCATGCGCTGCGCAAGCGCCAGCATCCGCGGCAGCTTGCGCGCCACCATGGACTGGATGGCCGCCGGATCGCCCTGACCCACGCGACGCACCAGATCCTCGTCGGGGTCGGCGATCAGCGCCAATCCGGTCCTCTTTCGCCATTGCCGAAAGGGCCGCCCGGTTCATGACCGCCGTCCCTGACATCACCCTACTCCGAAGCGGGCGCCTGAGGCGACGCCTGCCGTTGCGCCTGACGCGCGGCGCGACGTTCGCTCATCCGCCCGCGGCGCTGCTCGCGCATGGTCTCGCGGGCGGCGCGGGTTTCCTCGGCGTTGACGAAGCCGTCATTGTCGGCGTCCAGGCGGGTGAAGGTCTGCTCGGCGCGGGCGCGGGCGTCGGCGATCACGACGGGGCCCCGATCCGCCCGGCGTTCGGCGCGGGCCGGTCGGTCAGCGCGCGCGGGCCGGTCGGCGCGGGCCGGGCGATAA
>JBKBQO010000007.1:0-124117 GCA_046292645.1 Brevundimonas sp. | reverse complement strand
CGGCGCGCGGGCTGCGGTCGCTGCCGCCTCGGACGCGCGGGCCCAGGCCGCCGTCGCCCGCGAACACGCGGTTCGGGAGGTCGCCAACGCCCGTGTCCACATGCAGCAGGGCGCGGACCAGATGGTCGCCGGGGCCGGAGAGATGCGGGCGGAATCGGCTCGCCTGGGGGACCCTGCCTGGCGCGCCGTGGTCATCGAGCGGGCCCGGGCGCGCGGCGAGACGGTGACGGACGCCGAACTCCGGGCCCTGTCTCCGCGTCTGGCCCGCCAGGCCGATGAGCTGGAGCGCAGGGCCGTCGACCTGCGCGAGCGGGCGGCGCGGCCGCCGCCCTGTGGGGGGGGCACGGGCGCTCGCCGGTCGTTGTCCGCCGGCCCGCGCCCCGATTGTCGGTTGCCGGGCCCGGCTGACCTGTGTCAGCTTGCTTTGCAACCGAGGGGAGAGACGTCATGGCGCGTGCGGTATGGATGATGGCGGCGCTGCTGGGCCTCGCGGGCTGCGCCAGCGCACCCGCTGACGACAGTCCTGACCCGTTGGACCTCATGGCCTTCATGGGCGGAGTCAGCGCCGCCGATTCCACCCGTATCGCCCGGACCTTGGCCACCAAACCGTTGGGAAGCGCGCAGAATCCCGTCCGGGCCGACATGCCGGCCGGCCAGCGCGCCTATCTGTCCCGGCTCCGCTGCGCCAATGGCCGGGCGCCGACGTTCGACCGGCAGGGCAGCATGGGCGCCGGTCCCTACGGCTCGATCATCGACGCCTATGCCGTGACCTGCGCCGGTTCGTCGCCGGCGACGGCCGTGGTCCATATGGACATGTACCACGCCGGCCACGTCGAGGCGGCGGCCGTTCCCGGCTTCACCATCGTCCCCTGACCGGCGGGGTCAGCCCCGCTGCGCGTCCCACCAGCGCACGGCGTCCGCGTCGCGGGCGCTGAGCTCGGGATAGGCGGGATCGGAGCCGACGTCCGGCACGCGCCGCCAGGAGCGAGCGCATTTGGGATGAGGTGATCTGGCGAATGTCACGGAGACGAATGGTGCGTCTGGATGCCTGAATGCATCGTCCGGACCTTCGCCATCCTCGAAGTTGATCCCACTAACGATGAAAAAGTCGGCCGCCTCCTGAGGTGTCGCAAACCAAGCTCTTGGGTCGGCGGATTCGCTGTAACCGGCGGCGCTGCGATCCAGATGCACGGTTGGCCATGCTTCTAGACTCGAGCCAATCAGCTTTGAGGATCGTGCGACTTCCAAGGCTCCGGTGATGGCCGACCGCACTTCGCTGTGGCGGCGCCAGAGGAAGGCCGAATCTTCAGACCGCCAGTCCGCCGGCGTCTCCGGGATCACGCGGGCGCAGTTGGAGCCGCCGTCCGCATACCGCGTGCCCCAGGCCTCTTGCATGGTGAAGGGGGTGAGCGGCGACAGCCAGGCCGTCAGCCGCAGGAAGACCTCATGCATGACCGTGCGGGCGGCGCGGCGGCGGATCGCGTCGGGGCGATCGCAGTAGAGGCTGTCCTTGCGGATGTCGAAATACAGGGCCGACAGGTCGCCGGCGCAGAACTCCAGCACCGGGCGGACGACGTCCTGGAAGCGATATTCGGCATAGGCCCTGCGGACGTCGCGATCGAGCTCCCACAGGCGGTGCAGGATGAATTTCTCCAGCGGCGGCATCTGGTCGAGCGGCAGGCGCTCTTCCTCGTCGAAGCCGTCCAGCGCGCCGAGCAGATAGCGGACGGTGTTGCGCAGCTTGCGGTAGGCGTCGACCGTGGTCTGGAGGATCTGTTTACCGATCCGCTGGTCCTCGGCGTAGTCCACCAGGGAGACCCAGAGACGCAGGATGTCGGCGCCGGATTCCTTGATGATGGTCGCGGGGTCGGTGGTGTTGCCCTTCGACTTGGACATCTTCTCCCCGTTCTCGTCCTGGGTGAAGCCGTGGGTCAGAACGGCGTCATAGGGGGCGCGGCCGCGGGTGCCGGCGCCTTCGAGCAGGTTGGACTGGAACCAGCCGCGATGCTGGTCCGAGCCTTCGAGATAGAGGTCGGCGGGCCAGTGCGACGGGCGGTCGCCGGCGTAGCCATGGGCCGGGTCGCGCGCTTCCAGGGTGAAGGCGTGGGTGCAGCCGCTGTCGAACCAGACGTCGAGGATGTCCTGAATCTTTTCGTAGCGCGCGGGATCGTGGGCGCCGAGGAAGTCGGCGTCGGGGCGGTCGAACCAGGCGTCGGCGCCGCCTTCGCGCACGGCGGCGAGGATTCGGGCGTCGACCTCGGGGTCGTGCAGCGGCTGGCCGGTTTCCTTGTCGACGAACATGGCCAGCGGCGTGCCCCAGGCGCGCTGGCGGCTGATCAGCCAGTCGGGACGGCCCTCGACCATCGAGCGGATGCGGTTGCGGCCGGCCTCGGGGTGGAAGGCGGTCTTGTCGATGGCCTCCAGCGCCCGCTCGCGCAGGGTTCCGTCATCGTCCAACGGCGTGTCCATGCGGATGAACCACTGGGGCGTGTTGCGGAAGATGATCGGCGCCTTGGAGCGCCAGCTGTGCGGATAGGAATGCTCCAGCCGGCCGCGCGCCAGCAGATTGCCGGCCTCGATCAGCTTCTCCATCACCGCGCCGTTGGCGGGACCGAATTTGCCGGTCTTCTTGCCTTCGGTCTCCAACACTTTCAGGCCGGCGAACAGGGGAACGGAGGGGTAGTAGGCGCCGTCGGGGTCGACGGTGTCCGGCACCTCGTGATGGCCGTGGGCCTTCCACACCTCATAGTCGTCGGCCCCGTGGCCGGGGGCGGTGTGGACGAAGCCCGTGCCCGCGTCATCGGTAACGTGGTCGCCGGCCAGCAGGGGCACGGAGAAGCCGTAGCCGGGCGCGAGCGCCGCCAGCGGGTGGGCGCACTCCAAGCCTGACGGGTTCAGGTCATCGACGCGGGTCCAGGCGGCGATCTTCGCCGCCCTGAAGACGTCCTCGGCCAGTTTGTCGGCGACGATCAGCCGGTCGCCCGGTTTCGCCCAGGGCTCGAACTCCAGGCCGGTCTCCATGGCCGTGACCTCATAGAGGCCATAGGCGATCTCCGGGCCGTAGCTGATGGCGCGGTTGGCCGGGATGGTCCAGGGCGTGGTGGTCCAGATCACGACAGACGGATTGGCGTGGCGGAAGGCCAGCAGGTCGTCGGGATGGTCGTCGGTCGCACCGGTGACGGGGAATTTGACCCAGATCGTCGGGCTGACGTGGTCGTGGTATTCGATCTCGGCGTCGGCCAGGGCGGTGCGCTCGACCGGCGACCACATGACCGGCTTGGAGCCGCGGTACAGCTGGCCCGAATTCTTGAACTTGTGGAATTCGGCGACGATGGCGGCTTCGGTGGTGAAGTCCATGGTGGCGTAGCGGTGGTCCCAGTCGCCGAGCACGCCGAGCCGCTTGAACTGGTCGCGCTGCACGTCGATCCAGCCGGTGGCGTATTCGCGACAGGCGGCCCGGAACTCGGCCTTGGAGACCTCGTCCTTGCGCTTGCCCTGGGCGCGGTAGCGTTCCTCGATCTTCCACTCGATCGGCAGGCCGTGGCAGTCCCAGCCCGGGACGTAGTCGACGTCGTGACCCAGCAGGAAACGGCTGCGGACGACGAAGTCCTTCAGCGTCTTGTTGAGGGCGTGGCCAATGTGGATGTCGCCGTTGGCGTAGGGCGGACCGTCATGCAGGACATAGAGGGGCGCGCCCTCGGCCTGGCGTTGCTTGCGCAGGGCCGAATAGAGGTCGCCCCAGGCCTCGATGATCGCCGGCTCCTTTTGCGGCAGGCCTCCGCGCATGGGGAAGGGCGTCTCGGGCAGGAAGACCGTCTCGCGATAGTCGCGTCCGGCGGGCGTGTCTTCACCGGTCTTGGGGGCGTCGGCCATGAGGTCTCGTTTCGTCGTTTGATCGTTCGCGGGAAGTATCGATGGACCCGACGTGCGCGGGGCGTCAGCCCTGCGGCGCTACGCCGGGCGGCTAATCGAAATCGGGCGAAACACGCGGACGGTCATGGTGCGCACCGTCTAGCAGACCGCGAGGGCAGGGCGCCAGCCCGCGACGTCAGGATCGGTCGGTAGTCAGGTGAGGGGTCCGGCGCGCAGGCTCGCGGAAACTGGAGGACGCGGCATGGGGCGCTGGTGGATCGGACTGGTCGGGCGATGGGCCTTGCTGGCGGCCGTCCCGGCCATGGCGCAGGAAGGCTCCGAAGGGGCTGAAGCCTTCGTTCGCAGCGTCTTCGCCGGCTATGAGTCAGAGAAAGACGACGCCTGGCCCCTGGCCGAGGCGCGGCTGGATCGCGTCTGGTCGAGCCGGATGGCGGGGCTCATTCGGCGCGACCGGGCGCTGGCCACGGACGACCCGCCCTATCTCGACGCCGATCCCCTGTGCCAGTGCCAGGACTGGGGGCAGTTCAGGGTCGAGTCGGTGCGGATCGGAAGAGACCCGGGCGCGGGACGGACGGCGACCGTCCGCTTCAGCAATCTCGGCGAGCGGGCGACCACGGTCGTCCGGCTGAGCGGCGACCCGATCACGGGTTGGCGCATCGATGACGTATTGCAGTCGAACGGTCACGGCCTCGCCGAACAGCTCGCCCGGACGAACCGGCAGCGTGCTGCGGGGCTCCCCGGCCTGCATCGCGACTGAGGCTTGCCAGCGGGGGAGCGGGCCGGGATAGTCGAGGCAAGACCGGAGGATCGCATGCGCCTGTCCCTGACCGCTATCGCCGCCTCCGCGGCGCTGGCCGCCTGTTCGCCCTCGGGAGATGCGGCCGTCGAGCCCGCCGACGCGCCCGCCGCCCTGCCGCCCGGACGTCCGGCCATCTATGAAGCGGCGCGGGTCGGGCCGGAGGAATTCGTGCGGGCGCTGTACGCCGTCTACGCCACGTCCGGCGCCTCGATGGGCGAGCCGCCGGCGCCGGGGCAGGACCCGATCTACGACCGGATGCTCAACGCCATGATCGGCGCCGATTTCGCCCAGGCGGCCGGCGAGGTCCCGACCTTGAACTACGATCCCATCTGCGACTGCCAGGACAGCGAGAGTTTCGCCCTTCAGTCGGTCTCGGTGACATCTTCGGGACCCCAGGCGGCGGAGGCCGCGGTGGTGTTCGTCAACATGGGCGAGACGCGACAGCAGACGCTGAAGCTGGTCCGGGAGGGGCCGATGTGGAAGGTCGCGGACGTGCTCGTCCCCGGGCGTCCGCCGCTGACCGAGCAGCTGATGGCGGCGATCAGCTGAGCGCTGCCCGCGCAGCGGCCGCGTCCGCCTCGATCTGGACCTTGAGTGCGTTGAGGCCGTCGAAGGTCATCTCGCCCCGCAGATAGGCGACGAGCTCTGTCTCGATGGTCTGGCCGTAGAGGTCCTCGTCGAAGTCGAACAGCCAGACTTCGAGCAGGGGTTGATCCAGTTCGTACATCGGCCGGACGCCGAGGTTGGCCACCCCGTCGATCATGCGCCCGTCCGGCAGGCGGGTACGGGTCGCATAGATTCCGTAGGCCGGACGCATATAGTCGCCCATCGGCACATTGGCGGTCGGCACCCCGATGGTGCGGCCGCGCTTGTCCCCGTGAACGACCTCGCCCTCGATGGCGAAGGGACGGCCGAGGATGGCGGAGGCGCGGGCCATGTCACCCGCCTTGAGCGCCTCACGGACGCCGGAGGAGGAGAGTTTCAGCCCGTCGGGGTCGTCGATCCGGTCGACGACGGTGACGCCGAAGCCGAGCGCCTCGCCATGTCGTCGCAGTCCCTCGGGCGAGCCGGTGCGGCCCTTGCCGTAGGTGAAGTCGAAGCCGACGGCGGCGTGCCGGATGCCCAACCCGTCGGAAAGGACCTCACGCGCGAAGGCTTCGTCGGTCATGGCGGCCATGTCCGCGTCAAACGGCAGGAGGTACAGCCGCTGGACGCCCAGAGGCTGCATCGCCCGCGCCATCTGGCCCGCGGTCATCAGGCGGAACGGCGCGGCGTCGGGCTGGAACCAGCGCCGAGGATGGGGCGCGAAGCTGACGACGGCCAGAGGGGAGCTCAGGTCGTGCGCGGCGGCGCGGGCTTGGGCGATGACCGCCTGATGGCCGCGATGGACGCCGTCGAAGGCGCCGATGGCGACGGCGGCGCCCCTCAGCCGGTCGGGCAGGCCGCGCCAGTCGGTGACGATCTCGACCAAGTCAGTCTTTCGCGGGACGCCGGCGACGAGGCACGCGGACCAGGGCGACGCCGTCCATGACGCGCTTGCCGTCGACAAAGCCTTCGCAATCCAGCTCGACCCGCGCGCTTTCCGGGTCGACGGACTTGACGCTGACGCGGACCAGAACCGTCTCGCCGATCCGCACCGGCAGGTAGAAGCCCAGGGTCTGGGACAGGTAGATGGCCCCGGCGCCCGGCAGGATCGTCCCGACCACGGCCGAGCCGAACGAGGCGGTCAGAAGGCCGTGGGCGATGCGCCCGCGGTAAGCGGTCTTCGACGCGAAAGCCTCGTCCATATGTACGGGATTGAAGTCGTCCGAGGCCTCGGCGAACTGCTGGATACGCTGTTCCGAGACGAGGATATGCGTCTCGGCCGTCATGCCGGGGTGGAGCTCATCGAGGATGTAGCCGCCGGAGGGATGTTTCGTGACGAGTGCGGTCATGGTCGGGCCTTAGCCTGAATTGACGCCGCTCACCACGTCAGATCGAGCGCAGCGTAGCGGGCCCAGGTGGTCTCGGCCTTCAGGAGATCCGCCGCGCGCTCGGGATCCAGACGGCCGTCCGGGCCGCGGGCGACGTCGCCATGGATGCCCTGGGCGATGAACAGGCAGTCGAGGGCCTGTTTGTTCGCCCCCAGCACATCGGTGACGACCCCGTCGCCGATGCAGAGGACTCGGGCCCGATTGACGGGGCGGCCCAGCAGTTCCTCGCCCGCCTTCAGGGCCAGGTCGTAGATCGGGCCGAACGGCTTTCCGGCCATGGTGACGCGCCCGCCAAGGCTTTCGTAAAGGTCGGCCAGCGACCCGCCGCAGTAGATCAGGCGGTCGCCGCGCTGGACCACCCGGTCCGGGTTGGCGCAGATCAGTTCCAGATCGCGGGCCGCGCCCTCGGCCAGCCGTGCGCGATAGTCCTCGGGAACCTCCGCCTCATCGTCGATCATGCCGGTCACGGAGATGAAGGCGGCGTCGGCGGCCCCGGTCGCGACGGTCAGGTCCAGCCCCTCATAAAGCGGCGCGTCACGGTCGGGACCGATGATCCAGGCCGGGCCGGGCGCGCGCCGGGTCAGCTCCGCCCGGGTGGCGTCGCCCGAGGTGACCACGGCCCGCCATGCCTCGCGTGGCACGCCCAGATCGTCCATCTGGACGATCACCCCGGGGCCGGGACGCGGCGAGTTCGAAATCAGCACCACGTGACCATGGTCGCGATTGAACCGCGCAAGAGCCTCACAGGCGTGTGGCCAGCTCTCGCGACCGTTGTGGATCACCCCCCAGACATCGCAGAGCAGGATGTCGTAATCCGCGGCGATCTCGGACAGGCCGGACAGGGAGTGGGGCAGGGTCATGCGGCGCTGATAGCGGCTTCCGACCCGGCGGTGAAGTCGCGCCCGATCCGATGCCTCAGGTGATCCGTTTGGCCGAGACGGGATCGCTCGCGGGGAAGGTTTCTTCCAGCCCCTCGTCGAGAAGCGCCTCCTGGCGGTCCTCGGACTTGCGGTCGGTCTCCCGCAGCTGGTCCGGCTTGCCGCTCTCAGGCGCGGCCTTGCGCGCGAACGGCGTCTCGGGGTCGCAGTCCTCGCGGGTCGGCGTGTTCGTCTTGGCGGTCTCGTCGGACATCCAGCGTCCTCCTTTATCTCGAGGGGTGGTCTTCGCCGCCGTCCGGGCCATAGCCCAGGTCGGCGATGTCGTCGTCAGAAAGGGTCTTGGCTTCCCAATGCGCGGCGCTGGCCTGGGCCCCGCGCACGTTTCGCATCAGGCCGGTGTAAACCAGCTCGACTTCGTCGTCTCCGCGCTGGCCGGCGCTTTCGCCGTCGATTTCTGTGAGCCGCTCGCCGTCCACGCCCAGCAGGGCGTCGGCCGCGGCCTCGATGCCCGATGCGCCCTGGATTTGGTCGGGGTCCACATCGGCGTCCTCGTCGAAAGGCTCGTCGTCGCTGTCGCCGTCCATCTGGGTGACGTCGAGCACGGGGTCCGCCTCATCGAGCAGGATATCGCCGTCCCCCTCATCGTCGATGTGGGTTTCGTCATAGACTTCCGACTGTTCCTGGTCGTCTGAGTAGCCGTCGATATCCGGCATGCCATCGCCTCCTGTTCGGATCATCAACGTTCCCGGCGGGCGCGGCGTTCCGTGAGCCGTCCGCGGTCCAGCGATCAACAAGGGATGGTTAACCACGTCTGTTTAATCTGTGTTCGGGCCGGCTTCCTAACGTCGTCGCGCGCCTGTCAGGAGACGTTCGCACCCATGCCGCTCAAGCTGTCGCTGAAGCCCGGCGAGAAATTCGTCCTTAACGGGGCCGTTGTGCAGAACGGCGACCGGCGCGGCGTGCTGATCTTGCAGAACAAGGCGTCCGTACTGCGCGAGAAGGATATCCTCCAGCCCGAGGACGCGAACACGCCGGCCAAGCGCGTCTATTTCCCGGTCATGATGATGTACCTGGACGAAGCGGCGGCGGGGAAGGTCTATGACGAGTTCGCCTTGCGACTGAGCGAATTCATGGGGGCGTCACGCAACCCCGAAATCCTGGCGGACTGCGTGGCGGCCTCGCGGCACGTCATGGCGCGCGAATACTACAAGGCGCTGATGGCGGCGCGTAAACTCGTTGAGTATGAGGAAGGTCTGGCGAATGTCGCTGCAGGCGTACAAGACCGCAGCCACCCGGGCTGAAACTCCGCGTGAAATGGAGTACCGGCTGTTCGGGCAGGTCACCCGTGCCCTGATGCACGCTGCGACCCTGCCGCAGTCGGACATCGCGGGCCGTATCGATGCGCTGGACTGGAACCGCCGTCTCTGGTCCACCCTGGCCAGCGACTGCGCCGATCCTGACAACGCCATGGTTCCGGCCTTGAAGGCCCAGATCATCTCGATCAGCCTGTTCGTCAGCCGTCACTCGTCGGCGATCATGCGCGGCGAGGACGATTTCGAGGCCCTGATCGATATCAACCGCATGGTCATGCAGGGCCTGGCGGGACCGGGTCCGGGCGCGCAACAGGCGGCCTGAGCCTCAGAACAGACCGGCGAACCATTCAAACGTGGGCCCGAAGGCCCGGCTGACCAGTTCCCAGGCCAGCCAGATGAACAGGCAGACGCCCGCCACCCCGCCCCAGCCGATGAGGACGACGATGCCGTCGCGCTGCATCAGGCCGAAGCCGAACATCGAGATGATCAGCGCCGGGACGAGGTTTCCGCCCCAGATCGGGAGGATCAGGATGGCGGCCAGAAGGAAGGTGGCGATGCCGATCAGGACCTCGGACACCTCGTTGGTCATCACCGCCAGACGCGGCCTGGACAGCCGCTCGACCTGACGCAGGCGCGGCAGCACCCTTGCCAGCCCCGCGCTGTAGGCCGTCCGGTCGATGCTGCGGCGGAGGGCCCAGCGCGGAAGCCACAGCTGATCCTGCCGGATCATCAGTTGCAGACCCATCAGCAGCAGGGGCGCGCCGAGCACGGTGGTGGTCCCCGGGATGATGCCGATCGCGATGTTCATCAGGCCGAAAAAAAGCATCAGGGCGCCGAAGCCCCGTTCGCCGAAAGCATTCACAAGTTCGCCGAGATACAATTTGGCGTCGGCCTTGGCCCCGATGTCGGTCAACACCTCGGAAAAGGACCGGGTGTCGCTCTGATAGTCGTAGTCGGGCATCGGGCGGCATCCGGAAGGGGTGATCCGATCTAGGGGTGAGCGTGACCCGGCGCCACTTAACAAACATCAACCTTGTCGGACATCACCGGTTTGCGGACTTGCCGTCAGGACTTGGCGTGCTCCGGCTTGCCCTTGCGTTTGGTGTGGGCGAAGTCCTCGAGCTGCTTTTCGGTCATCGAGTCGACCATCTGCTTCGAGGCGCCCTTGAGTTCGGACTTCGGCGTGTCGCCGCGCTTGGCCGACAGGGCGGCGCCGGCGGCTTTTTGCTGGGCGGCGGATTTGGCGGGCATGGAATGGCTCCTTTCGATGAAGGAGCAAACCGCCGCCCGCCGGGTCCGGTTCCCTAGCTTCCCAGCAGCTCCCGCCCGATCAGGAAGCGCCGGATTTCGTTGGTGCCAGCGCCGATGTCGTAGAGCTTGGCGTCGCGGACCAGCCGTTCGACCGGCCATTCCTTGGTGTAGCCGGCGCCGCCGAGGGCCTGGACAGCCTCGAGGCTGACCCGCACTGCGTTCTCGCTGGCCAGCAGGATGGCGCCGGCGGCGTCGTAGCGGGTGGTCTTGCCCTGGTCGCAGGCGCGGGCGACGGCGTAGACATAGGCGCGGGCGCTGTTCAGGGCGACGTACATGTCGGCGACCTTGGCCTGCATCAGCTGGAAGCTGCCGATCGGCTTGCCGAACTGTTTGCGCTCGCGAAGGTAGGGCAGGACCACGTCGAGCGCGGCCTGCATGATGCCCAGCGGACCCGCAGACAACACGGCGCGCTCATAGTCGAGCCCGCTCATCAGCACGCCGGCGCCGCCGCCGACCGGGCCCATGACGTTCTCTTCCGGTACCTCGCAGTCCTCGAACACCAGTTCGGCGGTGTCCGAGCCGCGCATGCCCATCTTGTCCAGCTTCTTGGAGACGCTGAAGCCCTTCATGCCCTTTTCGATCAGGAAGGCGGTGACGCCGCCATTGCCCTCTCCCGTGCGGGCGTAGACGACCAGGGTCTCGGCGTGCGGGGCGTTGGTGATCCAGAATTTCGTGCCGTTCAGGACATACCGGTCGCCGTCCTTGCGGGCCTGGGTGCGCATCGACATGACGTCGGAGCCGGACCCGACCTCTGACATGGCCAGGGAGCCGACGTGTTCGCCGCTGATCAGCTTGGGCAGGTATTTGCGCTTCTGGTCCTCGGTGCCCCAGCGGCGGATCTGGTTGACGCACAGGTTGGAGTGGGCCCCGTAGGCCAGGCCGATCGAGGCCGAGGCGCGCGACACCTCTTCCATCGCCACCACATGTTCGAGATAGCCGAGGCCGAGGCCGCCGTACTCTTCCTCGACGGTGATTCCGTGCAGGCCCAGCTCGCCCATCTCGGGCCACAGCTCGCGTTTGAAGGCGTTGGTCTCGTCGATTTCGGCGGCCAGCGGGGCGAGGCGGTCGGTCGCCCAGCGGGCGGTGGTCTCGCGGATCATGTCGGCGTTATCGCCGAGGCCGAATTCCATGGATTGGGGGGCGTTGGGAATGCTCATGCGGGCGGCGTAGCATCGCCCGCCGCCGACGCAAAGTCAGTCCGTCTTGCCCCAGCGGACGTACAGGTTCCACGAGGACACGCCGACGCAGAGGATGCCGATCAGGGCGAGCACCCAGCCGATCACCGTGTAGTCGTTGAGGCTGGAGTCGTCCGAGAGGGCCTTGCGGAAGGCGGCGGCCGAGGCCCCACAGGCCGCCAGGCCGGTCGCGCCCATGATCAGGAAGGCGCCGGTCTGGCTCCAGTCGAAGCGGCGGGGGCCGGCCGGCTCCACCTCGTGGCGCAGGACCGACAGGGTCGGCTCGTCCTCGAACAGGACGGCTTCCGCGGCGGACGATGGCGCGGCGCGTTGGTCCGCCGGCCAGGCCGGGCGCTCGGCCGCGGCGAAATCCGCCTCCGTGGCCGGCGTCAGCACCAATTCCGGATCCATGGCGGGGAAGGGAGAGACCACGGACCCGAAGGCCGCTTGGACCGTTGATGCGGCCTCGGGCTCGACCGCGGTTTCCGGATCTGCGGCGGCGGGCTCCGGATCGACCGGGGCGGGGGCGGTCTGCGCCGGAGCATCGACCTCGGGGTCCGTCGGCTCGACCGGGGCGTCGGCGCCGGCGATCTCCGAAGGTTCGACCGGATCGGCCGGGCCGAAACCCTCCAGCGGCCCGATGATCACGGCTGAATAGGGCGAGTACCGATCCATGGCGTGATGGCTCAAATCGACCCGCGTGATCGCGTCGGCGGGTTCGAACGGGGCGGTCTCGAAGGCTGGCGGTACGGGCGCCCAGGTCGAATCCGGCGCAGGGGCGGGGTCGGGCGCTGCGACGATGGGCGGCGGCGGCAGCGGGGCGGCGAGCAGTTCCGCGAGGGTGACCGCAGACGCCGGGTCGGCCACGAACAGGGCGCGCTCGGCCGCGCGGCGGCGCAGGCTGGCGTCGGCCGCGACGTCCTGCGGCCAGCCGATCAGGGCGTCGGCGGCCTGGCCCGCCCGGCCCTCATTGACCCGTTGAAGGACATCGGAGGCCAGAAAGCGGTCGACGCCGACGGAGATCGCGAAGCTGGCCAGGGCGTCGAACTGGTGCTGGTTCAGCGGGCCCTCGACCCTTTCGTTGAGCGCTTTCACCACCGGCAGCAGATCGTATTGCAGCAGCAGTTCGGCGTCGGCCTCGTTGACGGTCAGACCCTCGCGCGCCGAGGCCGTATGGCCGTAGCCGATGACCCATCGGCCGTCGTCCTCGCGAACCGCGCGCGGCCGGAAGCCCTCGAAACTCTTGATGAGGACGATCCCCTCGCGGGAGACCTTCATGCGGGGCGTGGCGGTATCGGACACGGATTGACCCAAATCGAGACGGGCGCGTTCGCCCGATGAGTGAGCCAGCAAAAGGTGCGCCGCGCTACAGCAGGACGATGCTCGCAAGACCGAGGAAGATCAAAAAGCCGAAGAAATCCGTCGTCGCGGTGACGAATACGGCCGAGGAGACCGCCGGGTCGAACCTGAGCCGGGACAGGGTCAGGGGCGTCAGGACCCCGACGCTGGCCGCCACCAGCAGGTTCAACACCATCGCCGAGCCGATCACCGCCCCGACACGCCAGTCCCGGAACCAGAGCCCCGCCGCCGCGCCGATCAGGGGCGCGAGCACCAGGCCGTTGGCCAGGCCGACGGCCAGTTCGCGGCGGAAGGTGCGGGCGGCGTTCGAGCTGTTCAGCTCCCGGGTGGCCAGGGCCCGCACGGTCACGGTCAGGGCCTGGGTGCCGGCGTTGCCGCCGATGGCCGAGACGATGGGCAGCAGGATCACCAGGGCGACGATCTGGGCGATCGTGGCCTCGAACCAGGAGATGACGATGGAGCCGAGGACGGCCGTGCCGAGGTTGATGGCCAGCCAGGGCACGCGGCCGCGCACGATCTCCGAAACGGAGGAGCCGCGGTCCTCGTCCGAGACGCCGGCGAGGCGCAGGATGTCCTCGCGGTTCTCTTCCTGGATGATGTTGACGATGTCGTCGACGGTGATCTGCCCCACCAGCCGGCCCGCGGCGTCAACGACGGGGGCCGAGATCAGGTGGTATTTCTCGAAGATGTAGGCGACCTCTTCCTGATCCTGGTCGACCGCGATCGCATTGATCGGCTCCATGATGTCGACCAGCGCGATCTCTCGGGACGCGCGCAGCAGGCCGCTGACCGGAAGGCCGCCGACCGGCCGGTTCAGCGGGTCGACGATATAGATGTCGAAGAACAGCTCGGGCAGATCCTCGCCCTGTTTGCGGATGTGGTCGATGGTGTCGCCGACGTTCCAGAACGACGGCGCGGCCATGACCTCGCGCTGCATCAGGCGGCCGGCGGAATCCTCGTCATAGCGGAGCGAGTTTTCGATCGCGGCGCGATCGACCTCGGGCATGGCCGCCAGAACCTTCTCGCGCTGGTCGTCCTCGAGGTCCTCGACCACGGCGGCGGCGTCGTCGGAGTCGAGCTCCTGCAGCGCCTCGGCCAGGGTCAGGTGCGGGACGCGCTCCAGCACCTCCTCGCGGATGTTGTCGTCCAGCTCCGGCAGGGTCTCGGCCAGCAGGTCGGGCGGCATCCACAGGACCACGACGGCGCGGTGCTCGGCGGTCAGGAAGCCCATCAGGTCGGCGACGTCGGCCGGGTGCAGGTCTTCCAGCAGGGCGCGGAGCTTGAGGCCGTCGCCGGAGTCGGAGGCGTCGACGACCTTTTCGACGAAGGCGGCGGTGAGGACATAGTCCTCGTCGAGGGCGTCGGGGGCAGGCGGCAGGGGGGCGGTCGGTGCGGTAGTCACGCGAGGCCTCCCTGCCATGGATCAGCGATAGTTCGTTGATTTGCCTTACAAAAAACGATGGTGCGGTCGAGAAGACTCGAACTTCCACTCCGGTTAGGGAACAGCGACCTCAACGCTGCGCGTCTACCAATTCCGCCACGACCGCTCGCATCGGAGGGGGGCTGATAGCCGAGAGATGGGCGGAAGGGAAGGGGGTTTCAAGGCAGCAGGCAACAGGCAGCAGGCAACAGGCGACAGGCAGCAGGCGGCGGGACGAAACGGTTCAATCGGGACCCGGGCGTTCCTGCACTTTCGAGATCAGTCCGTGCAGCATGCGGCTCAACTCTGCCAGACCAGCAGATCGCGGTGACTGCGAATTTCGGACATGCCATCCTCCCCGCTGCGCCGGTACTCCTACTGCTGCCTGCTGCCTGCTGCCTACTGCTGCCCGCCTAAGCCGCCCCCGCCATGAAATCATACACGTCCGCCGCCCGGGTCACGGTGATGGCGATGCGGTCGTCGCGGATTTCGATCTCGCCGCGGGCGACCGGGTGGTTGTTGGCGAGGATCCAGACCTCGTCGGTCTCGGAGGCGTCGAGCGGGATCACGGCCCCGCGGCCCATCCGCAGCAGCTGGCTCATCGGCAGCACAGAGCGCCCCAGGACGACCGAGATCTCGACTTGAACGGCTTCGATCTGGCTCACGGGGGACTCGGATACTGACTGTGACTGGGCGGTCTGGACTTGCATGGCGCTCCCGGCCCCCACATTGGAGGCGTCATGCTTTCCCAAGCCTTAAGCGTCGCCATGGCCCGACTGATCCGCCCCGACGGCCAGCCCGTCGAATGGGCCGTCTCGGCCGCGCCCGTCCCCTATGAGGCGGCGGTGCAGGCGATGGAGGCGCGGGCGGCGGCGATCGCGGCGGGCGAGGCCTCCGAGCTGGTGTGGCTGCTGGAGCATCCGGCGCTGTACACCGCCGGGGTCTCGGCCCGGGACGACGACCTGCTGGACGCCGACCGGTTCCCGGTGCACCGCACCGGGCGGGGCGGGCAGTTCACCTATCATGGGCCCGGCCAGCGGGTGGCCTATGTGATGCTGGACCTGAACGCGCGCGGCCGGGACGTCAGGACCTTCGTGCGCGGGCTGGAACAGTGGGTGATCGGGGC
Organism: Brevundimonas sp.; assembly: GCA_046292645.1. Taxonomy (GTDB): domain Bacteria; phylum Pseudomonadota; class Alphaproteobacteria; order Caulobacterales; family Caulobacteraceae; genus Brevundimonas. The sequence continues at coordinate 108,890 of JBKBQO010000007.1, read as the reverse complement.
CCTTGACGAATTCGGCGTCCCCGCCGGAACGCGAGAGGGCCGGGTCGGGGTCTGGGTGGAGCGAAACGGGGCAGGCGGGAGTCGCCCCCCCCTCGTCGGCTTCGCCGACACTCCCCCCGCGGGCCGGGGGAGAGAGGACAAGATCGCCGCCATCGGGGTCAAGGTCCGGAAATGGGTCAGCTTTCACGGCATCAGCCTGAATGTGGAGCCGGACCTGGATCATTTCAGCGGCATCGTGCCCTGCGGCATCGCCGAGCACGGGGTGACCAGCCTGGTCGATCTGGGCGTGCCGGCGACGCTGGATGAGGTCGACGAGGCCCTGCGGATCCGGTTCCACCAGCTGTTCGGCGCGACAATCCGCGCGCCGGCGCCGGCGTGACAGGCGGGAAGGCCGTCTTAACCTGGGCGGGTGTAGCGTCGGCTTCCGACCCGTCGCATTCAAAGGATGTCCGCTCGATGCCCGCCAGCCTGTCACGATCGGACCCGGACGGCGACGCCCTGGCCATCGCGACCTTCTTCGACGTGTCGCTGGACCTGCTGGTAATCCGTGAGCTGGACGGGACGGTGGTCCGGGTCAGCCCGTCGTGGGAGACGCAGCTGGGCTGGCGTCCCGAGGAACTGATGGGCCTGCCCCTGCTGCGGCTGGTGCATCCCGACGACCTGGCCGCGACCCGCGAGAGCGTGGTCGAGGTCGAGACCCGCGGCCCGCGCGAGCCCCTGGTCGACTTCCGCAACCGCTATCGCCACAAGGATGGCGGCTATCGCACCCTGGAATGGCGCGCCCGGCGCGTCGGCGACCGCATCTACGGCATGGGGCGCGACGTCACCGACCGGGTCGCCGCCGAGCGCGAACTGGTCGAGGCCAAGGCCGCCGCCGAGGTCGCCAACCAGGCCAAGACCGACTTCCTGGCCAATATGAGCCACGAGATCCGCACCCCGCTGAACGGCGTCCTGGGCCTGGTGGGCGTGCTGGCCGGGGACGACCTGACCCCGCATCAGCGCGAACTGGTCGAACTGATCGAACAGTCGGGCGTGACGCTGGAGCGGCTGGTCTCCGACATCCTGGATGTGGCCAAGATTGAGGCCGGCCACCTGGACTTCGCCATCGGCGACATGGACCTGGCGCGGGAGCTGGACGGGGTCATCGACACCGCCCGGATCAAGGCCGAGGCCAAGGGGCTGGCCTTCCGGGTCGAGCGCGGCCCGACGGCGCGCGGCGACTTCCTGGGCGACGCCACCCGCATCCGCCAGGTGCTGTCCAACCTGTTGTCCAACGCCGTCAAATTCACGCCGGAGGGCGAGATCTCGGTCGGCGTCGAGGTCGAGGACGACGTCCCTTCGCCCGGGGAGGCGACCCTGAAGCTGACGGTGCGCGACACCGGCGTCGGCTTTGACGCGGCGGCGGGCGAGGCCCTGTTCCAGCGCTTCAGCCAGGCCGACAGCACCATCACCCGCCGCTTCGGCGGCACCGGCCTGGGCCTGTCGATCTGCCGCTCGCTGGTCGAGATCATGAGCGGCGAGATCGAGGTCGAATCGACGCCGGGCGTCGGCAGCTGTTTCACCGTCAGCCTGCCCCTGTCCCGGACCCGGTCGCTGGCCGCCCATGACGTCGCCGTCGTCGGGCCGGAAGACCAGTCGACGTCTGCCGGCGCCGGCGTCTTCGCCCTGGGCCCCACGCCGTGGATCGGCGACGCCCCGCTGCGGGTGCTGCTGGCCGAGGATCATCCGGTCAATCAGCGCGTGGTACAGGCCATATTGTCCGGCTGCGGCATGGAGGTGGTCACCGTCGCCGACGGGGCCCAGGCGGTCGCCGCCTTCGAGGCCGAGGCCTTCGACCTGGTGCTGATGGACATGCAGATGCCGGTCATGGACGGGCTGAGCGCCACCCGCGCCCTGCGCGCCTTCGAGGCCGCGGGCGACCGGCGTCCCACGCCCCTGATCATGCTGAGCGCCAACGCCATGGCCGAACACGTCCGCGACGCCGCCGAGGCCGGCGCCGACCGCCACCTGGCCAAGCCGATCACCCCCGGGGCGCTGATGGCCGCAATCGAGGCGGTGGTGGGCGCGACGGAGCCGGAGCGGGCGCTGGCGGGGTAGGGGGCGGCAGGGCATTCCGGATTGCATGCGGCGGCCGGGATGTTCATCACGACGTTACGAAGGGTCGCGGCGGACAAGACGCGGGGGAGGAAGAATGAGGGGGGCTGCGCAAACTGCGCTGGCGATCTGTCTTACAATTTGCGCTTGCCAGCAGCGCCCGGCCCCGCGGATCGAAGCCCGTTCAACGGACATTGAAGTCGGATCGATCGAGGCGACGGCCAAGCAGATTACGGAAGACACCGTTTCGGTTGATCTACGGTGGGCCTTTACCAAGCTTACGACGCCGTTCCCGGTGTCGGATCTGCCTCGGGTCTATCTGTCGAATGGTGCTGAGATGCTCTGGGCGGTCCCCTCCACAACGCCTGAGTGGGACGATGATGAGGTCCATTTCAACGCGACAGTCGACGTGTCCCGGGAGGCATGGAGCACGGGCTGTTGGCAGGCGAGTCACTACACCGAAGGCGCCATCGGAAGCGGCCCCATCACCTGCCTAAATCAGGCCCCGTAAGACGGCCTCCCGGCTGTCGCAGCCGCCGGTCCTTGAGCTCCGCGTTCGCGTGACGCGGGATGGACGGGCGTTGTTCGCTTGACGACCCCGGCGACGCCGTGCCTCCTCTCGCGAAACGGGGATTTTCGAATGACGCAAGCCAAGGTCGCGGCGCTCAGCCTGGCGTTCCTGACATCCCTGGCCGCGTGCCAGCCGCGCGACGGCGCCGCGACGGTCGAGGTCGACCTGTCGGGCGGGCCGCGCGTGGTGGCGGCGTCCGACATCGAGGCCGGGCGCTACATCGTGGCGACCAGCGGCTGCAACGACTGCCATACGCCGATGTACGCCCGCAGCGGCGGGGCCCAGCCGCCGGAAGCCGAGTGGCTGAAAGGCAGCCCGGAGCCCCACACCGGGCCGTGGGGCGCCAGCTACGGCAAGAACCTTCGCCTGACCGTCGCCGCGAACTCGGAGGACGACTGGGTGGAGTTGCTGAGCCACGGCTCCAGCCTGCCGCCGATGCCGTGGCCCAGCGTGCGGAACATGTCGGACTACGACAAGCGCGCCCTGTATCGCTACATCGCCTCCCTGCCGGGCGACCGGGGCCAGCCGGCCCCTGCGCCCCTGCCGCCGGGGGCGGCGCCGGCGGGCTGATCGTTTCGGGCCATGAGGACGAGGCCCGGGCGGCGGCGTCGGGCTGGTCAGCCGATGTCTGCAGTCGGAGACGAGGCGGATGGCTGCTGCCGACTCCCATAGCGGACATCAGATCAGGGCCGCGCGTCCGCTGAGGGCTATCCGGGGGAAGCCCAGATCGAGGCGGTCTTGACCGCCTCGAACGCTCTGTCGAGGTCCGTGCTCACATCCCAATAGGGACGCCCGTCGGGGAGTCGATCACCGGGCAGGACCGGCACGCCCCCCGGTGCGCGCACGAGCCCGTATCTGGAGATTTCAGCAGTAAACGTCCGCGTTCCCTGCGTCGCCGTCAGCCGGACGCGATACGGTCCACCATCCGGCCCCGGGTCAACGGTCGCCCGCAGCGTCACGCCTTCCGGGCCGCAGTCTTCTTCGCGGACAACCCGTGGCTGCGATGGGTTATTCGGCATATGCCTAGGCTGCCCCCGATCATGCAGGGCTCTCTGCGCCCGTCCGTGGAGGAAGCCTGCGAGTTGGACGTCGGTCATAGAGTTCACCCCAACTTCATCCAGCCCTGCGGACAGCGTGACATCCCCGGAGACGCATATTTGGGTGCCTGGGGCGATGACAGGACCCTCCCCGTTCACAAGCATTGTGTTTGTCACTGCCGACCGGGACGCCGCCGGAGATTTGTCGGTCTGTGGCGACGAACAGGCTTGGGCAAGCAGACAGAAAATCAGTGTCGCCAAGCCTATTGTGGCAGGACAGTTCATTCTGGGCCTCACTGCGAAGGTTGCTCCGGCGGGGCGCGACCGAGGTCCGATCTTCAGGTCCAAACCCTAATGACCGCTTCCCACCCTCAACTGACCTCGGGGATGTCCGCTTCCGTGCCGCCGCCGATCTCCGTTGCGCCCGTGAGAGGCGACGCCTTGTCATCCCGACGAAGCGAAGCGGAGATCGGGGAGGGGATGGTTCTCTCGCCTGGCTCCTCCCGGACAGCCCGTTTGGGCTGAGCCGGGAGACGGGTCGCCGCATCCCCGAACGAGACCCCGTGGTCGGGGCGTCACGGGTCCGGCCTTCCAGCGTCCGCAGGCTGTCGCCCGGCTCAGCCCAAGGGGGCTGACCGGGCGCTGGACAGAGTGGGCGGCGGCCGTCCCGGCTCTTCCCCCGGCTTTCGCCGGGGTTCGGCCGGGATGACAGAAGACGGGATTGCCCGGTCGGCTTGGAGTGGCGGGCAGATATCGGTGGCTAAAGATCGGGATGAGCGTCGGTGCACGACAAAGGGTGTCCCTGAGGACCTCCGCGCGTTCCTGTCCCTTGGCAGGCCGATCTCCCCATTCTGGCCACCAGAGGCCACCCTCTTCCACATCGAATAGGAGCCCTTCGAACGGCCAAGCCAGTTGCGACCGCACCTGCCCTTCATCGTTCCAGTCCGTTCCGCCAACCGGTCGTCGATCAAGCAGGAGTTCGACGAGGTCAGGGGGGAAGATGATGCGAAACCGCGACTGCGCACGGTCAAGTTCAGCGGCTGTGTATCCTCTTGTCCATATCATTGCGGCCATGGCCTGAGCTTAGCTCGTGTAGCGAAACGGACAATGTCCGCTCACCACCCTCGAGAGACAATGCGGGGGTCCGCTCCGTGCGAAGGATGACAAGGTTTGCGGGCCGGCGGGGCGTGACGCTGTCGGGCGGATTATGCTGACAATCGGGCGATTGTCAGCATAATCTGAAAAGCCAGCCGGTTGATTCCAAAGGGCTTCAGGTCCCCGGCAGCGTCATCAGCCCGCCTTAGCGGGGGCCCGGGTCATACTGGGCGGATGAAGACGGGGAAGACATCCAGGCGGCCGCCCAGGGGGGCCGAGCCGTTGCGGCAGAGCCCGGCGAACATGAGCTGGGACGACTGGCATGCGCTGCTGGACCGCTATGTGGCGGGCGAGCCGATCAGGACGCTGGCGGCGGAATACCGGACCTCGCCCAGCTCGATCCATCGCAATGCGAAGGAATTCGGCATGCGCAAGAAGGACCACAGGCGGGCGGTCTACCTGCCCAAGGGGCCGCCGCCGGTGGTGGTGACGCGCGACGGGCGGGAACTGACCGTGGTCTGCGCCGAGGTGGCCTTCGCCTTCGACCCCGAGGATCCGGCGGGGACCGAGCGGGCGATCCTGGCGCAGTTCGGCGACGCGGTGACCACCGGCGAGCGGCGGAACGGGACCTATCTGGGGCGAATGGTCTTCATGGTGCGGCGGATCCTCAGCGGAGGGCCGTTGTTCGGGCCCGCGGCGGCGGCGGCGGCGGCGGCGGCGGACGATGACGAGGCGGCGTCGGCCCCGCCGATCGAGCTGCGCCCGGCGCAGCGGCCGCCGGGGCGGCGGGCGGACGGATCGGACTGGTCGACCTGGCTGTTCCTGGGCGGGCGCGGGGCGGGCAAGACCCTGGCCGGGGCCAGCTGGCTGGCCGACCAGGCCGAGGCGCTGGGGGCCGGGGGGCGGCTGGCGCTGGTCGGGCCGACGCTGCACGATGTGCGCGAGGTGATGATCGAGGGGCCGTCGGGAATCCGCTCGCTGCCGCGCTGGAGCCGGCGGACGCGGCCGGTCTATGAGCCGTCGCGGCGGCGGCTGGTGTTCGCCAACGGCTGCGTCGCCCAGGCCTTTTCGGCCGAGGATCCCGACAGTCTGAGGGGGCCGCAATTCAGCGGCGCCTGGGCGGACGAGTTCTGCGCCTGGCCGGCGGTGGGGGCGCGCGGGGCGGGGGAGACGCTGGCCTTGCTGCGGATGGGGTTGCGGTTGCCGCTGGCGGGGAGGGGCGAGGGTCGAGGGGCGAGGGTCGAAGGGGACGGCGAGGGTCAGGCCGGGGCGGCGGATGCGGCGATCGCCTCGCCCCTCGCCCCTCGACCCTCGCTCCCTCCCAAACTGGTGGTGACCACCACGCCGCGGCCGACGCGGGCGCTGATCGCGCTGCGCGACGAGGCGTCGTGCGTGCTGACCCATGCGACCACGGCGGAGAATGCGGCGCATCTGTCGGCGGGGTTTCTGGAGGAGCTGCGCGGCCTGTACGGCGGGACGCGGCGCGAGGCGCAGGAGCTGGAGGGGCGGATCGTCGACCTGGCCGGGGCGCTGTTCACGGCGGAGATGATGGCGCGGGCGAGGGTCGAGGGGCGAGGGTCGAGGGGCGAGGTGGAAAACGGAACGGGCGGCGCCCGGGAAGGCGCGGGGCTTTCGCCCCTCGCCCCTCGTCCCTCGCCCCTGGACCGCATCATCGTCGCCCTCGACCCGACCACGACGGTCACGGGGGACGCCTGCGGGATCATCGTCGCGGGGGCGCGGCGGCGGGCGGACGGGGTGCGCGAGGCGGTGGTGCTGGCCGACCGCTCGGCGGCCGGACTGAGCCCGGACCAGTGGGGGCGGCGGGCGGTGGCGGCGGCCGTCGAGTTCGGGGCCGGGGCGGTGGTGGCCGAGGTCAACCAGGGCGGCGACATGGTCCGCGCCGTGCTGAAGACCGCCGGCTGTTCGCTGCGCATCCGCGAGGTCCGGGCCACGCGCGGCAAGCGGGTGCGGGCCGAGCCGGTGGCGGCGCTGTACGAGCAGGGCCGGGTGCGGCACGCGCCGGCGGACGGGGTTCCGCTGACGGCGCTGGAGGACGAGCTGATGGCCTTCGCCGGCGAGATGGAGGGGGCGGGGTCGCTGGACCGGGCCGACGCGCTGGTGTGGGCGGTGACGGACCTGCTGATCGACGCGCCGGAGGGGGAGACGGGGCCGCGCATCCGGCGGCTGTGAGCGGCCCTCAGTCGAACTCCACCAGCACGTCGTCGGCGGCCACCGGATCGCCGGCGGCGGCGCTGACGGTTTTGACGACGCCGTCGCGTTCGGCCTTGAGGATGTTCTGCATCTTCATGGCCTCGATGATGGCCACGGTCTCGCCGGTCTTGACCTCCTGGCCGACGGTCACCGGGATGGCGACGACGAGGCCGGGCATGGGGGAGACGATCAGTTTCGAGGTGTCGGCGGCGACCTTGTCCGGCAGGCGGGCGTAGAGGGCGGCGACGGCGGGGCTGAGCACGCGGACGCGGGCGCGGGCGGCGCGGGTGCGGATGGTGAAGCCGTCGGCGACGCGGGCGACCTCGGCGGTGAAGGGGACCCCGTCCAGCACGGCGCGGAACTGGGCAAGGCCGGGGCGCCAGTCGATGTCCGACAGTTGCAGGGCGCGGTCCTCGCCGGCGAGGTCGAGCGTCAGGGCCTCGTCGTCGTCATAGGACAGGGAGACGCCGTGGGCGTCGCCCGCGCCGGCGTGGGGGGCGGCGTCCTCGACCGAGACGAGGACGATCCAGTCGGTGCGGCCCGAGGGGTCGCCCGAGGCCTCGGCGGCGATCTCGTTCATGGCGGCGGCCGTGGCGATCAGGATGTCGGTCTGGCGCCGGTCGGGGGCGAGGCCGTGGAAGCCGTCGGGGAATTCGTCCTTGATGTAGCTGGTCGAGATGTTCCCCGAGCGGAAGCGGGGCTGGTCCATGACGGCGGCGAGGAAGGGGATGTTGTGGCCGACGCCCTGGATGTGGGTGTCCTCCAGCGCCCGGGCCATGCCGTCGACGGCGGCGTCGCGGGTCTCGCCCCAGGCGCACAGCTTGGCGATCATGGGGTCGTAGAACATGGAGATTTCGTCGCCCTCCCGGACGCCGGAGTCGTTGCGGACGGTGTAGTCGCCTTGGTCGCCTTCCTCGGGCTGTTCGTAGCGGACGAGGCGGCCGATGGAGGGGAGGAAGCCGCGGTAGGGGTCCTCGGCGTAGATGCGGCTCTCGATGGCCCAGCCGTTGATGGCGAGGTCGGACTGTTCGAAAGCGAGCTTCTCGCCCCAGGCGGAGCGGATCATCTGCTCGACCAGATCGACGCCGGTGATCAGTTCGGTGACCGGATGTTCGACCTGGAGCCGGGTGTTCATCTCGAGGAAGAAGAAGGATTTGTCCTGGCCGGCGACGAATTCGACGGTGCCGGCGCTGTCGTAGTTCACGGCCCTGGCGAGGGCGACGGCCTGGGCGCCCATGGCGGCGCGGGTCTCGGGGTCGAGCAGGGGGGAGGGGGCCTCCTCGATGACCTTCTGGTTGCGGCGCTGGATCGAGCATTCGCGCTCGAACAGGTGGACGACGTTGCCGTGCTTGTCGCCCATCACCTGGATCTCGATGTGGCGCGGGTCGATGATGAATTTCTCGAGGAAGACCCGGTCGTCGCCGAAGGCGTTCAGCGCCTCGGCCTTCACGGCGGCGAAGCCCTCGGCCATGTCGGAATCGGAGTGGGCGACGCGGATGCCCTTGCCGCCGCCGCCGGCCGAGGCCTTGATCATGATCGGATAGCCGATCTCATTGGCGATGCGGACGGCCTCTTCGGTGGTCTCGATCAGGCCCATATGGCCGGGGACGGTGGAGACGCCGGCCTCGGCGGCCAGTTTCTTGGAGCTGATCTTGTCGCCCATGGCGTCGATCGCCTCGGGGTTCGGCCCGATGAAGGCGATGCCCTCGTCCCTGAGACGTCTGGCGAAACCGGCGTTTTCGGACAGGAAGCCGAAGCCGGGGTGGACCGCCTCCGCGCCCGTTTGCCGCACCGCGTCGACGATCCTGTCGGCCAGCAGATAGGACTGGGCGGCCGGGGCCGGGCCGATCAGCACGGCCTCGTCGGCCATTTCGACGGCGAGCGAGCCGGCGTCGGCCTCGGAATAGACCTGCACCGTCTGGATGCCCATGCGGCGGCAGGTCTTGATGATGCGGACGGCGATTTCGCCGCGGTTGGCGATCAGGATTTTGGAGAACATGCGTCTTTGAATCTGAAGCGAACGTGATCGCGGCGTGATGGGAGCGCCCCGATTAGGCCGCGATCCGGCGTGAGTAAACCGGACGGGTGTTTCACCTGAGCCGCGTATGGGGTTGGCAAGCACCGGGGCGATGGGGTTTAACCCCGTCCAGCTTACGTTCATCCCCGTCCCTGCAATCCTGACCCGTCCCTGTCCCGCTTACTGGCCCGGAGCCTGACCTGATGTCCCGACCGCTTACCCTTGTCGCCGCCGCCGCCCTCGCCCTCGTCGTCAGCGCCGGGAGCGCCCTGGCCCAGGACTTCCGTGAACTGGCGCGGCAGGATCTGCAGCGGATGCATGACGAACTGGCGGCCAACCATCCCGCCCCGGCGGTGTCGGGCGCGGCCAGCCAGACCTTCCGCGCCTGGCTGGACGCCGGGCTGCAGGAATCGCTGGGGCTGACGAGCCGGGTCAACAGCGGAGACAGCCACGCCTATCTGCTGCGCTACTACGCCGGCGGCTTCCGCGATTCGAACATCCGCGTCGATCCGACCTTCGAGGGCATGGACGCCTATTTCGGCATCAGCTGGCCGGGCTTCACCACCGGCTGGCGGGACGGCCGCTATGTGGTCACCTATGTGAAGCCGGGCGTGCGCGGCGGCCCGCGGGTCGGCGACGCCCTGGTCGAGTGCAATCTGACCCCGATCGAGGAATTCGCCCGCGACAAGCTGGACCGCTGGGAAGGCAACCTCGAGACCGAGGCCGGCCGCGTCACCTCGGCCCCCTATCTGCTGTGGAACCGCAACAACCCGTTCGTGACCGGCGTGCCCTCGCAGTGCAGCTTCCAGTCGGGCCGCGGCCGTCCGCGCGACGTGCAGATCCGTCCGGTCCCCCTGGTCGCCGGCGACCTCGAGGCCGCCTACCGCGCCACCGTCTATATGCCGCCCGCGAACCCGCTGGCGGTCGAGACGGTCAACGGCCGTCCGTGGCTGCACGTCCACACCTTCGCCGACGCCGGCTGGCCCGCCTTCAACGCAGCGGTCGAGGCCCAGGTCGCGACCCTGCGCGGGCCCCAGGGCTTCGTGCTGGACATGCGCGCCGCCCGCGGCTCGGGCGAGAACTCCTCGACCGCGCGCGGCTATGGCCTGGCCAACCGCATCTGGACGCCGGAATTCACCGTCAGCCGCCAACCGGCCGCCGGCGACATCACCTACCGCGCCACCCAGGGCAACCGCGACTGGTATGCCGCGGCGCTGGGCCGGATGGAGGCCGATCCGCAGTTCGTGGCCGAGGCCATGTCGGTGATCGAACAGACCCGCGAGATCGTCGCCGCCTATGACGCCGCCATCGCCGCCGGCCAGCCGACCTTCACCCTGGCCGGCCGTCCCGCCGTGGCCGACACGGGCGCCGCCAACCCTGTGCAGGGCCCGGTGATCGTGCTGGTCGACGCCGGCTGCTCGGGCGGCTGCCTCGACACCCTGGACCTGCTGTCGAAGCTGCCGAACGTCCGCATCGCCGGCTCGACCACGGCCACCGACTCGATCTTCGTCGAGCCGACCGTGCTGCGTCTGCCGTCGAACTATTCGGACCTCAGCTACGGCCACAAGGCCTGGACCTCGCGTCCGCGCGCCAACAACCAGCCCTACACCCCGGCCGCGGGCCTGGCCTACACCGGCAACCCGACCGACGAGAACGCGGTGCGGGCCTGGGTGGGGACGCTGTTCGGCGGCTGAATTCAGCCCCGGGAGACAGGGAGGGCCGGCCGGGAATGACCCGGCCGGCCCTTTTTGCGTTTTGGGCCTTGTCACCCCGGCCGAAGCGAAGCGGAGCGCCGGGGCGGCTGACGGACCAGCCTTTCCTCCCGGGAGCTGCGCTGGCAGCGATCCGGGAGACAGGTCAGGCCGTGGCGCGACGGCCGGCCGTCTCCCGGATAACCGCTTCGCGCTTTCCGGGAGCTGGTGGGAACTCGCCTTCCGTCCCCGATCTCCACCCGGCTTACGCCGGGGTTCGTCGGCCGCATCAGGCCGCGCCAATACACAGGGATGACAAGGGAGCGGTTATGCGTCGATGTGACGGCGACCGGGGGCGCAGAAGCAGACAGCCGAACCCGTCTGCTGAGGGTGGAAATTAGCAGTACGGCGCGTGCCTTGAACCCGAGTTTCGAATGATTACCTAGATCACTAGACAATCGTGGGCTTGAGAATGGCGGTGAGAGATCGAAACGTGGGGACGCAGCTCTCCTTCGCGCTCTATGGAGCGGCGAACCGAATGGTGCGCCTGCACAAGCCGTTTCTCGAACCTCTCGGTCTGACGTTCCCGCAATACCTGGTTATCCTGGAGCTTCTCGACGGCTCGCCGCTCCCCGTTGGGGTCCTCGGCGCCCGCCTCGGAATGGATACGGGAACGATCACTCCGCTTGTGAAGCGGCTCCAGGCGTCCGGTATGGTGACCCGGACCCGCGACACCGCCGACGAAAGGCGCGTGCTCGTGGACCTCACCGGGCATGCCCGCGGCATTGAGCCCGAGGTTCGTGGCATCAACGCCAAGATCAAATCAGCGTGTCAGTTGTCGGAAGCCCGCGTGGACGAGCTTCGGGGCGCGCTGGAAGCTCTCGCCCACCCCGCAGTCGAATAGCTGGCACAAATCACATCAAAAGGAACATGAGACATGAAGATCGGCATCCTCGGCACGGGGCACATCGGCAAGACCTTGGTGAAGGAACTCAGCGCTGCGGGTCATGACGTGAAAGTAGCGAACTCTCGGGGTCCGGAAACCATCGAACCGGCGCTGCTTTCATCGGGAGCGCGGGCGGTGACCACGCAGGAGGCGCTCGCGGATGTGGAGGTCGTGATCCTTTCCATCCCTTTGAACCGCATTGCAGATGTCGCCCCTTTCGTGTCGGAGCTGTCCCCGGAGACCGTGGTGATCGACACGTCCAACTACTACCCGTTCCGGGATGAAACCATTGCGGCGATTGAGGCGGGTCAGGTGGAGAGCCTCTGGGTCGCTGAACAGCTCGGTCGGCCAATCGCCAAGGCGTGGAACGCGATCGGGTCCGCTTCGCTGGCGACGAAGGGCAAAGCAGCGGGCTCATCGGGGCGTATCGCCATACCCGTTGCTGCCGACAGGGAGCAGGACCGAAAGATTGCCTTGGCGTTGATCGAGGACACCGGCTTCGATGCCTTCTATTCTGGCCCACTCGCCGAGTCTTGGCGCCAGCAGCCGGGGGCTCCTGCCTATTGCACTGACCTGACGCGCGAGGAGATGGGGCCAGCGCTAGCAGCAGCCGATAAGGCACGGTTGCCGAAGCGACGGGACTTGGGCGTCCAGGTGATGCAGGAGCGCCTCGGCGATGGCACCACCAACCCGGATGCTGATTGGGGCGTCCGGCTGGTGCGCGCGATCAATATGTAGGCGACCGCACTATGGGTTCTGACGGCCGAGATGGATCCTTCCGAAGGCTGGGCTTTGCCGTCGGCATCCCTGCGTTATTCGTGGTTCTATGGAGCACCGGTTTCATCGGCGCTCGATTGGGCCTCCCCCATGCTGAACCGCTCACGTTTCTGACGCTTCGCTACGGTCTGGCCGCCGGGCTTCTTGTCATCATCTCTTTAGCGACGCGCGCGCCTTGGCCAAAGCGGCTCATCGACGTCGCCCACTACGCGGTGGCAGGGCTGCTGGTGCATGGGGTTTACCTCGGAGGTGTATTCGTCGGCATTTCACTCGGCATTGAGGCCGGGGTGTCTGCTCTGATTGTTGGGGTCCAGCCGCTCCTGACTGCCGCATTCGCTGGCATCTTCCTTCGGGAGAGTGTGTCGGCCCGGCAGTGGTTGGGCCTAGGCATAGGCTTGCTCGGTGTGAGCCTCGTGCTCGGAGGCAAGCTCGGCCAAGCTCCGGGCAGCACGCTGGGTATCCTCGCCTGCCTTGCGGCCCTGCTCGGGATCACAGCCGGCACCCTTTACCAGAAGCGGTTTTGCGCGGGGATGGACCTACGTACCGGCAGCGTCGTGCAGTTCGCGGTCGCAGCGCTCGCAACGGCTCCGTTCGCTTTGTGGCTAGAGGAAACGCATGTGCAATGGACTGGCGAGTTCATCTTCGCCTTGGCTTGGCTCGTTCTTGTGCTGTCCTTGGGGGCTGTGTCGCTGCTCTACGTTCTCATACGACGGGGATCGGCTTCGAATGTCGCGAGCCTGTTCTTCCTCGTGCCGCCGTGCACTGCCCTCATCGCCTGGATGATTTTCGGCGAAACGCTGGGCGCTTGGGCGCTGATCGGAATGGTCGTAACCACAGTCGGCGTGGCTTTATCGACGCGCCCCGCTGCCGCACAGGGCTGACTTTCAACTTGCCACCCCCCTCAGCCCAAATGTCCGCGTTGGGGCGCCTTCCGTCATTGGTGGCCTGCCGCAAACAGCACATTCGGCCTGGGCGCCGATTGCGGACGTCTTCCGCCGGTTCGCGGGCGAGGTCCGACTGTAGCCGTACCGCGTCCCGGGAAAGGCGCACACGGGCGCCCGGGCTGGAACCCGCGCCCGGCCCTTCCTATTTCAACCCCATGACCCAGACCGATCCTGACACCGCCTTGCGTTCCGCCTCCGGCTATGACCTGACCCCGCCCAGCGACAGCCAGCGCGTGGCGCTGGAGGCCGATCTGTCGGCGGAGGAGAAGCGCGTCCTGCTGGCGCACGGGACCGAGGCGCCGTTCTGCGGGACGCTGCTGGGCGAGAAGCGGGCCGGGGTGTTCTGCTGCCGGGAATGCGGCCTGCCGCTGTTCCGCACCGGGACCAAGTTCGAGAGCGGCACCGGCTGGCCCAGTTTCACCGAGCCGGTCGATCCGGACCATGTGAAGGCGATCGTCGACCGGTCCTACGGCATGACCCGGACCGAGACCCGCTGCGCCCGCTGCGACAGCCACCAGGGCCATGTGTTCCCGGACGGGCCGGGGCCGACCGGGCTGCGGTACTGCATCAATTCGGTCGCCCTGAGTTTCGTGCCCGAGGGCGGACGGCTGCCCGATCCGCTGGGGCGCGGCGACGGGACGGCCTGACCTTGGCCTCATTTGAGGCTAGGGTGGCGGGACGACCGGAGTAGGAAGATGGCTTTGCTGGCATTGATGATGGTCGCGGCCCTGGGCGCCGGGGAGCCGGACGGGGTGATCGCCACCGCGCCGGACACGACTGTCGACCTGGGCGCCACCGCCCGGCCCGTGGCGCCCTCGACCCAGGGCGCGACCCAGGAGGCCGTGCCGCACGGCCTGTCCACCGACGCCCAGATCGACCGCTGGATCGCCACCCGCTCGACCGCCGAGGCGCCGTGGAGCGAATCCTCGCGCACGCCGGTCGACGACCGCGAGATGCACGGCGAGGTCCATGCCGGCATCGGCACCCATGGCTACCGCGACTTCGGCGCCGCCGTCTCCCTGCCGCTGGGCGAGAACGGGCGGCTGGCGCTCAGCTTCCGCCAGACCGAGAACGGTTATGGCTACGGTTACGGCGGCTATGACGGCTATGGCTATGACGCCCTGGACCACGGCCCGCTGCGGCTGGACGACGGCTACGGCTTCTCCGGCTTCGGGGGCGACAAGGGCTGGGCCGACGACGGGCGGGCTTCGCGGCCGGGCTGGGGCGCGCGGCGGGCGCGGGCGGCGGATGTGGACCCCGCCGGGGACTGCCGGCCATGGCAGAGCCGTAAACGGAAACGGGCGGCGCTTCGAAAAGCGCCGCCCTTTCTGTCTTCAGAGATGGTGCCGCCGGGGGGAATCGAACCCACGACCTCAGCCTTACCAAGGATGCGCTCTACCACTGAGCTACGGCGGCCTGATCTGAGGAAGCGGCCCTATAGCCAACCGGGGGGGCGGGGGGAAGCCCCGAATACACCCGCTTGCGGAAAAGTTCGTCCGGGGGTCAGATCAATCCATGGATGAGTCGAAGACCGTATCGCCCCGGCCCGACCTGCCGGCGAGCCTGCCCGATCCCCTCGCGCCGCCCAAAACCCCGGCCACGGCGCGGGCCCAGCGGCTGGCGACGGCGCTGCGGGACAATCTGCGGCGGCGCAAGGCGGCCAGCCGCGTGGGCAAGACGGAAAAGCCGCGCAACTGAATGTCATCCCGCGGACAGACGCCGGCCTTTCGCAAGGCCGCCTGTCCGCGCTAGAGAACCGATCCCCCCTCGCGCTTTGCCGGGGGATGCAAGAGACGACATGGACAGCATCGCCATCACCGGCGGCGCCCGGCTGAACGGAAGCATTCCGATCAGCGGCGCCAAGAACTCCGCCCTCAAGCTGATGGCGGCCGCGATCCTGACCGATCAGCCGCTGCGTCTGACCAATATGCCGCGTCTGGCGGACACCAAATTCCTCGGCCGGCTGCTGCGCGAACTGGGCGTGGCGGTGACCGAGAACGGGGACGGCGGGGAGCAGGAGACCCTGTTCCACGCCGCGCGGATCGAATCGAGCTTCGCCCCCTATGACCTGGTCCGGCAGATGCGGGCCTCGTTCAATGTGCTGGGGCCGCTGCTGGCGCGCACCGGCGAGGCCAGGGTGTCGCTGCCGGGCGGATGCACCATCGGGGCGCGGCCGGTCGACCTGCACCTGCAGGCCCTGACCGCCATGGGCGTCGAGATCGAGCTGGACGAGGGCTATGTCATCGCCCGGGCCCCCAGGGGGCTGCAGGGGGCGGAGATCGAATTCCCGTTCGTTTCGGTCGGCGCCACCGAACACGCCCTGCTGGCGGCGGTGCTGGCCGAGGGCACGACGGTGCTGCGCAAGGCGGCGCGGGAGCCGGAGATCGGCGACCTGGCGCGCTGCCTGACGGCGATGGGGGCCCGGATCGAGGGGATCGACACGGATGTGCTGACCATCACCGGCGTCTCCTCGCTGGGCGGGGCGACCTGGTCGGTGATCCCCGACCGAATCGAGATGGGCTCCTACGCCGTGGCCGCGGCCATGGCCGGGGGCGAGGTGCGGCTGACCAAGACGCGGCCGGAGCTGATGACGGCCCTGTCGGAGAAGATGGTCGAGGCCGGGGTCGAGGTGACGCCGACCGAGGACGGGGTGATCGTGAAGCGCGACCCGGCCCAGCGGCTGAAGGCCGTGAACATCGCCACCGAGGTCTATCCGGGCTTCGCCACCGACCTGCAGGCGCAGTTCATGGCCCTGATGACCACGGCCGAGGGCGACAGCGTCATCCATGAGAACATCTTCGAGAACCGCTTCATGCACGCGCCCGAGCTGGCGCGGCTGGGGGCCGATATCTCGGTCCACGCCGGCGAGGCGGTGGTGCGGGGCGTGCCGGTCCTGCACGGGGCCCAGGTGATGGCCACGGACCTGCGGGCCTCGGTCAGCCTGGTGATCGCCGGCATGGCGGCCGAGGGCGAGACCACGGTCGGGCGGGTCTATCACCTGGATCGCGGCTTCGAGCGGCTGGAAGAGAAGCTGGGCGCCTGCGGGGCCGCGATCCGCCGGATCACGGGCGACGGCGATGAGCACTGAGGCGCGGACCACCGACACGGGCGAGGCGGCGGCGCGCACGCCGCCCGAGCCGCTGCGGCTGCTGGCCGAGGACGCCGACGACCTGCACATCATCTCGGCCGCCCTGCAGGACGCCATCCTGCGGCCGGTCGACATCGTCTGGGAGCCGTCGGGACGGCGGGTGACGCTGAAGCTGAGCCGGTTCTGCTGGGAATGCGGCGGGACGCGGGTGATGGCGGCGATGCAGTTCGGCGACGTGATCGCGGTGAAGAGCCGGCGGCTGCCGCGCCTGCCGGAGAGCGCGCTGGAGCTGCTGGCCATGGATTTCGAGCCGGGCGAGGCGCCGGGCGGGCGGGTGATCCTGATGTTCGCCGGCGGCGGCGACCTGCGCATCGACGTGGAATGCCTGGACGCGGTGCTGACGGACCTGTCGGAGCGCTGGCCCGCCAAACTGGCGCCGGCGCATCCGGCGCCCGAGGGAGATCCGGCGTGAGCGAGCACCGCCTGACCTCGATCGAGCTGGATCCGGTGACACTTCAGTCGGCGACGGCCGAGATCGAGCACGAGCGGCGGGTCGCCATCTTCGACCTGGTGGAGAAGAACAGTTTCGAGCCGGCCGGGGCGGCGGGCGGGCCCTATGCGCTGAAGCTGGCGATGGTGGACGGACGGCTGGCGTTCGAGATCACCGGACCGGACTTCCACCGGGTGCATGGGCTGTCGCTGACCCCGCTGAACAAGGTGGTGAAGGACTATATCGCCATCTGCGACAGCTATTACGAAGCGCTGCGCGGGACGTCGCCGGGGCAGATCGAGGCCGTCGACATGGGTCGCCGCGGTCTGCACAACGAAGGCGCCGAACTGCTGAAGGCGCGGCTGGACGGCAAGATCGCTGTGGACCACGAGACGGCGCGGCGGATGTTCACGCTGGTGACGGCGTTGTACCGGCGGGGGTGACGCCGGGGGCGAGTGAGAAGTGATGAGTGAATCGTGAGTCGTCGCTCGGTGGGTGGAGCCGACTGCGGCGCTCGCTGTCCGACGGCGCCGGACACGCGATCACCAATCCACTCACCAGTCACTACTCACTCTTCACCCCTTCTCACCCCCCGCCTCGACTATGCCGTCGTTTTCAGGCATACGCCCGCTCCTTAACGATGCGCGCTTTCGCCCGGCGCGTGTCCTGATACCTATTCACAGGGCGCGAGAGGCCGCATGGCTAAGGAAGAACTGCTCGAGTTTCCCGGCGTCGTCAGCGAATTGCTGCCGAATGCGACGTTCCGCGTGCTGCTCGAGGGCAACGACCACGAGATCATCGCCCACACCGCCGGCAAGATGCGCAAGAACCGCATCCGCGTGCTGGCCGGCGACAAGGTCCTGGTCGAGATGACGCCCTATGACCTGACCAAGGGCCGCATCACCTATCGCTTCAAGTAAGGGCGCGCGCTTGTCGCGTCCTGAACTTGTGCTGGCCTCGGCCAGCCCGCGCCGCATCGAACTGCTGGCGCTGGTCGGGATCACCCCCGACCGGATCGAACCCGCCGACATCGACGAGACCCCGCTGAAGGACGAGACGCCGTCGCGTCTGGCCGCGCGGCTGGCCGTGTCCAAGGCCGAGGCGGTGGCGGCCGGGGCGCCCGACGCCGTGGTGCTGGCCGCCGATACGGTGGTGGCCGTGGGCCGAAGGCTGCTGGAAAAGCCCGCCGACGAGGCCGAGGCGGTGCGCTTCCTGAAACTGCTGTCGGGCCGTAATCACCGGGTCTTTACCGGAGTGGCGGTGACGGCGGGGGTGCAGACGCGGCATCGGGTGGTCGACACCCGGGTCTCGTTCAAGGTCCTGTCCGACGCCGAGATCGCCGCCTATGTCGCCTCGGGCGAATGGCGGGGCAAGGCCGGCGGCTACGGCATCCAGGGCCGGGCCGGGGCCTTCGTGACCCGGCTGGTCGGCAGCTATCCCGCCGTGATGGGCCTGCCGCTGTTCGAGACCGTCAATCTGCTGAACGGCGCGGGCTGGCGGCCATGAGCCTGGAGGTCTTTCTCGACGACACGCCGGGCGAGGTCCGGGGCGTGGTCGTGCGGGACGGCCGGTTCGAACGTCTGATCATCCAGCGCGAGGACGACGTCGCCGAGCATCGGCTGGGCGCGCGCTGCATCGGACGCATCGCCGAGGTCCATGCGGGGCTGAAGGGCGGCTTCGTCGATCTGGGGCCGATCGTGCACGGCTTTCTGCCCTTCCGCGGGCAGGACCGGCTGACGGTGGGTCAGAAGGTCGAGGTCGAGGTCACGGCCGAGCCGCGCGAAGGCAAGGGCCCGACGCTGCGGCTGATCGGGGCGGGGGAGGGGGCGCCGCGCCTGCTCGCGCCTGGACCCACGGTGGCCGAGATCCTCGCAGGCCTGGCCCCCGGGGTCGAAGCCGCAACGGGTCGGGAGGCCATCCAGGCGGCATGGGACGCGGAGGAGGAGGCCGGCTGGCCGGGAGAACTGTTCCCGGACACGGGTCTGGATCTGATGGTTCAGCGCACCCGCGCCCTGATCGCCGTGGACCTGGACCTGTCGCCGGCGCCCGGCGTGTCGTTCGGCGCGGCGGCGCGGACGCGGGCGAACCGGCAGGGCGTGTTCGCGGCGGCCCGGTCGATCCGGTTGAAAGGCTGGGGCGGCCTGGTCGCCATCGACCTGATCGGGACGGGCCAGGACGGCGAGGTCGCCCTGGCGGCCGCCAGACAGGCCTTCGGCGGGGATCCGGATGTCGTGTTCGGGCCGGTGAACCGGTTCGGCGTGCTGCAGCTGGCCCTGCCGTGGCGGCGAACGCCCCTGGAAGAGGTGCTGAACGGTCCTGACCGCCGCAGACGGCCGGGGCAGCGGGCGCAGGACGTCGTCCGCAGGCTGAGGTTCGCCCTTTTGTCCGACACCGCCATCCCCCGGATCACCGCGCGCGCGGCGCCGGAGGAGGCCGGCCTGGCCGCGCCCCTGGTCGCGCGGCTGGGGCCGCGGGCTCATATCATCGCCGACCCAGCCGTGGCGCCGGGCGGTTTCATCCTGGACGAGGGTTAAGCATGGCGACCTGTCCCATTTGTCGCCGCAAGCCGGTGGTCGAGGCGTACAAACCCTTCTGTTCGCGGCGCTGCGCCGACGTCGATCTGCAGCGCTGGTTCAGCGGCGGCTATGTCATTCCGGGCGCCGCCGACGAGCCGCATTCGGATGACGGCGAGGAAGACTGAACAGACGGCTGGACACCTCCGGACGCCTCGCCTATAGACGCCGCCTCCGCGCCGCGACGCGTGCGCCTGGGTAGCTCAGTTGGTAGAGCAGTGGATTGAAAATCCACGTGTCGGTGGTTCGAATCCGCCCCCAGGCACCATCGCTTCCTTCCTTCCGGAAAGGCGAAGCGATCATCATCAAAATGTCGTTTTCCGACGAAATCTTGCGCATCGGTCGCCTTGGCTCCCTTGCGAGGGGAAAAGCGCCCTCGCGGACTTGACGCTCTGGTATGCGTTCGCCAAAGGAGCTTGACCGCGTTCCTTTCGCGGGGAGTTGCTGGAGGCGGGGAAAACGGTTTCCCCCAGTCCATCGGCGCCGCGCCGGAAGCCGCGAGGCAACCGGAAGCGTCAGGAAGCGTTCCAACGACCGGGTTCCCTTTAACCCTGTCCGCGGACAAGATTTTCATCGAGGGCGGTCGTCGTCTGCGGCCGTTTCTTTTGGGTTCCACAAGTCAGACCAAACAGCAGGAACTGGCGAACTATGTTCGATATCAAGAAGACCAACATCCTCCTGGCCATGGCCGCCGCTGGCGTCCTCATGGCCGGCACGCCGGTTCTCGCGCAGGATGCCCCGGCTGCCGATCCGGCCGCCGCCACCGCAACCACCACCGCCGCTCCGGCCACCGCCGAAGCCGCGCCTGCTGAACCCGCCGTCGTCGGCGGCGAAAGCCACGGCAAGATGACCCCGGCCAGCATGTTCATGGATGCCGACCCGGTCGTTAAGACGGTGATGATCGGCCTCGTCCTGGCCTCGATCTTCACCTGGGTTCTGCTGCTCATCAAAATGTTCGAGTTCGGCAGCCTGAACCGCCGCACCGACCAGTTCCTGGAATCCTTCCGCCAGGCTCGCACCATCGCCGACATGCGCCGCGTGGCCACGTCGGACGAGTTCGACGGCAACCCGCTGGCCGACATGGCCGCCGCGGCCACCGACGAAATCGAACTGTCGCGTCAGGCGGGCCTCTCGGTCACCGGCGATCACGCCGACTCGGCCCTGATGCGCGCCCAGCAAGCTGTCGCCGCCGTTCAGGCCGGTCTGGCCAAGCGCCTCTCGGGCGGCCAGCAGTTCATGGCCTCGGTGGGTTCGACCGGTCCGTTCATCGGTCTGTTCGGCACCGTGTACGGGATCATGAACTCCTTCATCGGCATCGCGAACACCAACACCACCAACCTGGCCGTCGTCGCCCCCGGTATCGCCGAGGCGCTGCTGGCCACCGGCATCGGCCTGTTCGCGGCCATCCCGGCGGTTATCTTCTACAACTACTTCAACACCCGCATCTCGGCGTACGGCACCCGTTCGGACGGCTTCTCGGCCGAACTGACCAACGCCATCTCGCGTAACCTCGACAAGGGAGCGTAAGCTCGATGGCCGCCAAACTTTCAGGCGGCGGCGGCGGCAAGTACAACGTCGAGCAGAACAGCGAGATCAATGTCACGCCCTTCGTGGACATCATGCTGGTTCTGCTCATCATCTTCATGGTGGCGGCCCCTCTTGCCGCCCCCTCTGTTGAAGTGACGTTGCCACGCGCTGTTGCTCCGCTCCAAAGCAATCCGCCGACACCGATCTATATTTCGATCCAGAGCAATGGGCAGTCCTACCTTGGCGACTCCCCGGTTGAGCTGGACCAGATCGGCGCGGAACTGCAGGCGCAGATCGGCCGGCGTAATCCAGCCGACGAACGCATCTTCATTCGTGCCGACCGCACGACCCGATACGGCGATTTCATGCAGGTCATGAACTCTCTGCAGGACAACGGCTTTTACAGCGTTGCCCTGGTCGGTGAAGATACGGATGCTCAGTAGGGAACGGTGAGATCATGACAGACATTGAATATCACCGGTCCAGGTATGACGCGCCCAAGCCCAAGGGTCTGTTCGGGGTTCCCCCCGGCGTGCTCCTGGTCAGCGTCATCGTCGTCAGCATCCTGTTCTCGATCCTGGCGATCTACTTCATCAACGCCACGTTCAAGTTGAAGGAAATCAACTACTCGGACGACTCGGTGGACGTGGAGCTGATCGAACCGATCCCGCCGCCGCCGCCGCCTCCGCCGCCGCCTCCGCCGGACACGCCCCCGCCGCCCAAGCTGCAGGTGCGTCCCCCGGTCGTCGTCCCGAACGCGCCGCCGCCTCCGGTCAGGCTGCCGATCGAGCCGACGAAGAAGGAAGACCGCGTGGAGTACAAGGGGCCCCCGGTCATCGTGCCCGGACCGCCCCCGCCTCCGGCGCCTCCGGCTCCGCCGCGGCCGTCGGTCGTGACCAACCCGGCCTGGGGTCGTCAGGTGACCCCGGAGTTCCCGGAACGCGCCTTCTCGCGCGGGGTCGAAGGCGGCACGGTCCGCGTCAGCTGCGCCCTGCAGCCGAACGGCAGCCTCAGCGATTGCCGGACGGTGTCGGAAGATCCGTCGGGCATGGGCTTCGGCCAGGCCGCCCTGGCCGCCGCCCGCCGCTCGCGGGTCACGCCGGGCACCGTCGACGGCGCCGCCGTCGGCGCCCGGGTCGAGTACACCGTTCGGTTCCGCGCTCCCGCGGACTGACCGGCTCGCATAGACAGCGTGAACGCCCCGGAGGTCCGCCTCCGGGGCGTTTTCGTTTGGGCTGTGGGAGGCAGCAGGGAGCAGGCAACAGGCAGCAGGCAACAGGCAGCAGGCAGCAGGCAGCAGGCAGCAGGCAGCAGGGAGCAGGCAGCAGGGAGCAGGCAGAAGGGAGCATGCGAGCGTCTGGGGCGTCACGCCGGGCGTCTGGGTCGGTTGCCGAGGCCTGGCCGCTCACACGGTCGATCCTGTTGCCTGCTGCCTGCTGCCTCTTCCGTTCTCTTCCCGCTTGATCACGGAACCGGACCCCGCTAGACACGCCGCTCGCGACAGCGCGCCGCCTTAGCTCAGTTGGTTAGAGCGCCGGTTTGTGGAACCGGAGGTCCTCAGTTCAAGCCTGAGAGGCGGTACCATCTCCCACCCCGTGGAGGCGTTTTCCGGCATGACCGATGCGCGCCCCGCCTGGGACCCCCGACAATACAGCCGGTTCGAGGCCGAGCGCGATCGCGCCGCCCTGGACCTGCTGCTGCGGCTGCCGGGCGACCTGGACCCGCAGGAGATCTGGGACCTGGGCTGCGGCGCGGGCCGGCACGCCGCCCTGCTGGAGCGACGGCATCCGGGGGCCGTCGTTCACGGTCTGGATTCCAGCGCCGCCATGCTGGAGGCGGCGCGGGCGCTCGGGGTCGAGGTCGACTGGCGGCAGGGGGACATCGGCGACTGGAGCCCCGTCGTTCCGCCCGACCTGATCCTGGCCAACGCCTCGCTGCACTGGCTGCCCGACCACGCCGCGCTGCTGCGGCGGCTGACGGCGGCCCTGGCCCCGGACGGGGTGTTGGCCATCCAGATGCCGATGGCGCACGAGACGCGGCATCACGGCCTGATGCGCGAGGTCGCGGCGACAGGACCCTGGGCGGCGGCTCTGGCCGGGGTGGAGACGATCGCCCCCCTGCTGACTCCCGAGGCCTATTACGGCGTGCTGGCGGGGGACTGCGATGCGGTCGACATCTGGTCGACGACCTATCTGCACGCCCTGACAGGGCCGGACGCGGTGCTGGAATGGATGAAGGGGACCGCGCTGCGGCCGTATCTGGCGGCGCTGGAGGATCGGGCTATGCGCGCGGCGTATCTTTCCGCCCTCGGCGCGCGCCTGAGCGAAGCTTTTCCGCCACGTCCGGACGGCGTGACCCTGTTGCCGTTCCCGCGTCTGTTCCTGACGGCGCGGCGTCGTTGACCGACCGGCGTCGGCGCAGGCCCGTAACGGGCCCGTCCAGAGCGGCCAGGCTTTCGGCGGCGGCGGCGTAGCCGGCGGCGACGCCCGCGTCGAACCCCTTCCAGTCGCGGATGTCGAGGCCGTCGGGCCGCGGCTGGATCAGCACGTCGGTGGCGGCGCGCGAGCTCTCGATGTCGGCGTCGGTGGTCAGGGTGGCCGAGCGCATCAGGATGGAGACGATCGGCGGCCCGCGACGCCAGGCCCCGGTGGCGATCAGGCGCCAGATCGACGGCGGGTGCTGGATCAGGTCCGGATCGACGCCGCGCGCCTCGGACATGTCGACGCCGATGATCGGGCCCGAATGCATCTGGCGCATGACCTCGGTGGGCAAGTTCTTGAGCACGGCGCCGTCGACCAGCACCTGGCCGTCGATGACGATGGGCGGGAGGATGCCCGGGATGGCGATGGAGGCGCGCATGGCCCGCCGCATCAGGCCGCGGCGATGCACCTCGATCCGGCCGCTGGTCAGATTCGTCGAGACGGCGAAGAAGGGCCGGCACAGGTCAGCCAGGTCGACCTCGCCATAGGCTTCCAGCAGCAGGCGGTCGACCTTCTTCGCCCGGGTCATGGCCAGCATGGGGAAGGTGATGTCGGACAGGGGATCGCTTTCGACGAAGGCCTTGTGGATGCGGGCCTCCAGTTCGTCCTGGCTCCAGCCCATGGCCGGGCCGGCGGCGATCACCGCGCCCATGGAGGCGCCGCCGACGAAGTCGATCGGCACCCTGGCCTCGTGCAGGGCGCGCAGCACGCCGATGTGGGAATAGGCCCGCGCCCCGCCGCCCGACATGACCACGCCGACGGCCGTGCCGGTGATGACGCGCGCCATCCGGTCGGCGTCGGCCTGGTCGCCCTCGAGGGCCTGGAACCAGCGGCCGGGCTGAAGCGCGTCCAGCCAGACGGCGGTGTTGGCCGGCTTCGCCATGCGGGGATCGCGCAGCAGGATCAGGTCGGTGCGGCGCTGGGCGTCCAGCACGCCGGCGTGGGGCATGGGGCGGTTTGGCGGGGCCATGACGCCGTTGCCGACGACGAAGACGCGGTCCACCTGGCGCGCGCACAGGGCGGCCCAGGCGGGCTCTTCCATCTCGGCGACATAGAGGACGAAGTCGTGGGCGTCCTCGACGCGGCTGAACCAGTCGGCGGCCGAGGCGAGGGCGGAGTGGTCGATGACCTGACAGGTGAAGCCGTCGGCCTCGATGGCCGCAGCGATGCGCTCGACGAAGGCGCGGATCGGGCGGGGACGGGCGGAGAGGAAGCCGAAGACGCTGGGCTCGCCGCCGCCCGAGCGGCGGTCGCGGGCGCGCTGGATCATCAGCCGCGACAGCTCGACCATCAGGTCGGGCTCGGTGCGGGCCGCCTCGAAGAAGGCGTCGCGGGGCAGGGCCAGGATCTCGCAGTCGCGCAGGGCGACGACGTCGGCGGTATGGACGGTGCCGGCCAGCATGGCCATTTCGCCGGCGGGCTCGCCGGGACGGATGACGCCGACGAACTGGGGCGGGCGGTCCTCGCCGGAGTCGCGGCGGAAGACGCCGAGGCGGCCGCTGCGCAGCAGATAGAGGGTGTCGGCGGGATCGCCCTCGGCGAACAGGGTCTCGCCGCCGGTCAGGGCGAACCAGCTGGCGCGGGTGGACTTGCCGCCCTCGAAAATGCGGTGAAGGGCGTCTTCCAGCCGGTCGGAGCGGGGGGCGGGCATGGGGGCAGCCTAGAGGGAGTCGCAGGACGGCGTGGAGTATTGAACGGGCGGCCCAAGCATCCGCCCGCGCGCCCGGTCCGGCAAGCCCGATCGCGCCTCAGCGGCCGCCGCGTGTCAGGGCCCGGTATTCGACCAGACGCTCCTTGTCGCGACGGACCTGATCGGCGACGGCGTTGTCGACGTCCAGCGAGGCGTAGCGGACCCATCCGTCGACGCCCAGTTTGTCCTGCACCGCCGCCGTCGGCGTGCGCCAGCGGAAATAGGACAGCCAGCTGACCGCCAGACCCAGCACCACGGCCAGGGCCTGCAGGGCGCGGAAGCCGATTTCGCCCGTCTCCGGGGCGGGCTCGAGCGCGAGGATCACCAGGCCGATGATCAGCACCAGCGGCGTCATGATCCGTTGCGCCCAGCGCATCCAGTAGCGTTCACGGCGGACGCGCCACAGCTCCATCTGGACGTGCTTTTCCAGGTATTCCATCCGCGCGCCCAGCCACATGGTCAGCCGGGTCAGATACATGGCGCGCTGGCCCCAGCCCTTGCCGTCCTGCTGGAACTGGGTCTCGGCCTGGTCGGCCATGGCGCGGGCGCTGGTAAACAGGTTCTGCAGCTCGCGCGTCCGCTGCACGATCTCCCGCGAGAGCTCGTAGGAGTCGTTCTCGAGCTGGAACCGGTACTGGATGAACAGCACCGCCTGGAGGCCCCAGAAGACGCCGAAGGCGACCAGCATGGCCCCGGCGGCGAGGCCCAGGCCGATGGCGCTGGATCCCGTCCAGCCGGTGAACAGGCCGGGGCCCAGGATGGCCAGGGCGGCGAAGGCGACCAGGGCGGCCGCCTGGCTCAGGCGTTTGACGCCGACGTGGACGATCAGGGCGCGGAAGACACGGCGGCCGTAGCCGTGGATGCGGCTGCGGATGTCGGTGTCGACCGGGAAGCGTTCCTCGATCTGGCGGCTGAACAGGACGTGGAAGCGGTCCGGCTTTCCGTCCGTCTCCCAGAAGGGGAAGATGTCGAGCGGCTGGTTGAAATATTCGTTGATGTGCGAGGAGACGATCGCCTCGGCCTCGGGCGTGGCGGCGAAATATTCGCTTTCCTGGATCGGGCGCAGGATGCCGTCGCCGCCGCGCAGCGGCTCGCGGCCGTGCCCGGGCGTCGGCGGGGGGACGGCGCGATGGGGACTGTCGGCGGCGCCGGGCGGCGGCGGGTTCGGCGCGGCGTGCAGCCGGGCGTCCTCGCCATGGCCCCCGTGGCCGCCGTCGTGCGCGTGGGCGTCGTGGCCGGACGCGTGTCCGTGGTTGTGATCGTCGTGCGACATGCGCTTCGGCGGTCCCTTGAAAGCTCAGCCCGGCACTATGACAGATCACGCCGCCGGGCCGACGGCGTTCCCCCCCGGCGCGAAGCGGCGCCGTAGTCCAGATATCGGCGTTAACCGTGTGGGAGGGCAAGTGAAGTTTCTGAAAGGGCGTCGGCCTTCGCTTTGTCGCCGGGTCCAGTATAAGCCGGCGCATGACACGTCTTCTCATCGTCGCAGCCGGGGGCGCCCTCGGCGCCGTCGCCCGCTACGGGGTCGGGGTCTGGGGCCAGCGGCTGTTTCCGGCCGCGACCTGGCCGTGGGCCACGCTGACGGTCAATGTCGTCGGCGGTCTGCTGATGGGGCTGCTGGCCGGCTGGCTGGCCTTCCGGGGCGGGGCCCACAGCGAGAGCCTGCGCCTGTTCGCGGCCGTCGGGGTGCTGGGCGGTTTCACCACCTTTTCCGCCTTCTCGCTGGAGGCGGCGCTGATGATCGAGCGCCGTCAAACGGCCATGGCGGCCGGTTACGTCGCCGCCTCGGTGATCCTGTCGATCGCCGCCCTGTTTCTCGGCCTGATGGTCGCCCGCCGCGCCTTCGGAGCCGCCCCTTGACCGACGAACCCATCCAGGACGCGCCCGACGCGCCGAAGCGTGAAGTCCTCACCCTCTATGTCGGCGAGGCCGAGGACGGCATCCGGCTGGACCGCTGGTTCCGCCGGCGCTGGCCGCACCTGTCCAACATCCAGGTGCAGAAGATGGCCCGCAGCGGCCAGATCCGCGTCGACGGGGCCCGCATCAAGCCCGAGGGCCGGCTGACCGCCGGCGCCGCCGTGCGCGTGCCGCCGATCCCCGACGACACCTCGCGCCAGGCCGGCGACGTCCACACCCTGAGCCCTCAGGATATAAAGTTCGCCAAGTCGCTGGTCCTCTACGAGGACGACATGGTCATCGCCATCAACAAGCCCCACGGCCTCGCCGTCCAGGGCGGCACCAAGACCAGCCGCCACGTCGACCGGCTGCTGTCGGCCTGGGGGGAGGGGATGGACCGCCCGCGTCTGGTCCACCGCCTCGACCGCGACACCTCGGGCGTCCTGCTGCTCGGCAAGGGGCCGGAGGCGGCCAAGCGTCTGGCCGGCGCCTTCGCCCGGCGTCAGGCGAAGAAGACCTACTGGGCCATCGTCATCGGCAACCCCAAGCCCGCCGCCGGCCAGATCGACATGCCGCTGAAGAAGACCGGCATCAACGACTTCGAGATGATGCGCCCGGCCGACCGCAAGGACCCGCGCGCCGAACCGGCCGAGACCGCCTTCGCCACCATCAGTCGGGCGGCGCATCGGGCGTCGTGGATGGCGCTGCGGCCGTTCACCGGCCGGACGCACCAGTTGCGGGCGCATATGGCGGGGATCGGCCATCCGATCCTGGGCGATCCCAAATACGGGGATGAGAAGTCCAGGGAGCTGTCCGGCCCGCTGAAGCTGCAGCTGCACGCGCGCAGCATCGAGCTGGAGCATCCGCGCGGCGGCATGCTGAAGGTCGAGGCGCCGCTGAGCGCCGAGATGCGCGCCGGCTTCGCCCATTTCGGCTTCGAGGAAGCCGAGGGGAACGAGAGCGATCCGTTCGAAGGGGTGAGACGGCAGAGATGAGACCCCTCGCCGTTTTCGACATCGACGGAACCCTGGTGGACAGCCGCGCCTCGATCCATCGCGCCGCCTGCGAGGCCGCGCGCGACATCGGCCTGCCCGAGCCCGACTATGACCGGGTGCGCCAGATCGTCGGCCTGTCGCTGGAGCACGCCATGGCGGTGCTGGAGCCGGGGCTGGACGCCCCGACGCTGGCGCGGTTCGTCGCCGGCTTCCGCGCCAGCTTCAACCGCATGTATGCCGAGGGGCATGAGGAGCCGCTGTATCCCGGCGCCATGGAGACCGTGCGTCGCCTGCACCGGGACGGCTGGCGGCTGGCGCTGGCGACGGGGCAGAACCGCCGCGGCGTGGCCCGCAACCTGGCCCGCGAGGGGTGGGCCGACCTGTTCATCTCGTCGCACTGCGCCGAGGACGGGCCGGGCAAGCCGGATCCGGCCATGCTGCACGCCGCCATGACCGCCTGCGACGCCTGTCCGGCCACGACGATCATGATCGGCGACACCGCCCACGACATCCAGATGGCCCTCAACGCCAGCGTCCTGCCGCTGGGCGTGGCCTGGGGCTTTCACACCGTCGAAGAGCAGCAGGCCGCCGGGGCGCGCCATGTCGCCCGATCCTTCGCCGAACTGACCGTGGTGCTGGACGGCTTCGCCGACCTGACCCGCGCCGCCTGAGACCCCGCATGAGCCATATTCCCCCCCTCGATCCCAATGTCGCCGCCCGCAAGGGCTTCCGCGAGTCGGAGGAGCGGCTGAAGCGCTTTTGGACCGCCGTGGACGTGGCGGAAGGCGAGGGCGGCTGGTCTGTCACCCTCGACGGCCGCACGCCGAAGACCCCGGCCCATGCGCCCCTGCGCCTGCCGACCGAGGCCGCCGCGCGGCTGGTCGCGGCGGAGTGGGCGGCCCAGGGCGAATTCATCGAGCCGGGGACCATGCCCGCCACGCGCCTGGCCTCGACCGCCATCGACCGCGTCAGCCAGGTGCGCGAGGCGGTGGCCGACGAGATCGCCGCCTTCGCCGGCTCGGACCTGCTCTGCTATCTGGCGGAGCATCCGACCTCGCTGGCGACGGAGCAGGCGCGGGACTGGACGCCGTGGCGCGACTGGGCGGCGATCGAACTGGGCGTGGTGCTGGAACCGGCCGAGGGGATCTGTCACCGGGCCCAGGACCCGGCCGCCATCGCCCGGGTGCGCGAACTGGCGCTGCGGCTGGACGACTTCGCCCTGACCGGCCTGGCCATGGCGACGCCGCTGCTGGGGTCTGCGGTGCTGGCCATGGCGCTGCAGCGGGGCGTGCTGGCGGGCGAGGCGGCGTTCGAGCTGAGCCGGTTGGACGAGACCTTCCAGGAACGGCAGTGGGGCGTCGACGCCGAGGCCGCCGAACGCACCGCGGCGCGGCGGGCGGAGGCGGTGCTGCTGGACGGGTGGTTCCGGGCTCTGGGCTGACTTTCCGGACTGGAAAATGATCGCTTGCCATGATGGAAAGTCATGATACGCTTTCCATAACGGAAAGTGAGGATGACCCGTGACGCAGGATCCCAATCCCTATGAGGCCCTGGCGGCGATCGGCGAGGCCCGGACGGCCCTGGGCCGCCGGCTGGTCTATCCGCTGGGCTCGCGGCTGGCGCATGCGACCCTGATGGCGGGGTTGGTCGGGGTGTTCGCCGCGCCGGGCGCTCTGGCCTTTCCGCTGGCTGCGGTCGTCGCCGTCGGTGCGATCCTCGTCGCGCGCCGTGACCGGGCCCGGCTGGGTTGGCGGGCGGGGGTGGAGCGGTCGCACGGGGCAGGGGCGGTCGGACTGGGGCTGGGACTGGCGATGATGGTCCTGATCGCCCTGGCGATGTCGCCGCGGCTGTTCGACGGCCCGGCCTGGGCGGGGCCGCTGGCCGTTGTCCTGGCCTGGGGGACGGCCTACGCGGCCGGCGAGGCCTGGATGCGCGCCTATCGCCGGGATGTCGCCGGGTGAGGGCGCCGGTGTTCGACGCCGTCATCCACGCCCCCGGCCGGCTGCAGATCTGCGCCGTGCTGTCGGGGGTGGCCGAGGCCGAGTTCGCCCTGGTCCGCGACGCCCTCGCGGTGTCGGATTCGGTGTTGTCCAAACATCTGAAACAGCTGGAGGCGGCGGGTTATGTCCGGCTGACCAAGGCGGCGGAGAACGGGCGGCAGCGGACCTGGATCAGCCTGACCCCGGCCGGGCGGAAGGCTTTCGCCGTCCATATCGCCGAACTGCAGCGGATGGCGGGGGTGACGGCGGTGCAACCGACGCAGCCGTCCCGCTCGCACTAGCGAACCAGCCAGGCGCGCCAGTCCCGGATGAGATCGGCCTCGGTTGTCTCCAGCTGCGACAACAGTTCTGCAGTGTTCCGGGCTTCGAGCAGCGTGTTCAGACGCGCCCGGCCCCAGGTCTGGTCCACGAACTGCACGAGAGACCCGGCCTGGCCGTACCGCGATCGTCCGGCCCAGACGGTCTCCAGGCTCGTAGGACCCTCGCCCCGGCGCACGGCCTCGCGGACGGCCTCCAGCCGCTCCTCGGTCAGCTGGCCCGAGACCAGAACCGCCAGTCCTTCAACGAACCAGCCGGCGTCCTCCGCCCCCGTAAAGTCGCGAGTCGGATTGTGCTGTCCGTGATAGGTGTGGACCAGTTCATGGGTCAGAATGCCCCGGACCTCGTCGGCGCTTCCGGAATGGTCGCAGACCTGGGTCGCCCACACGCCGGGGGACAGCATCACCAGAAAGTCCGCCACGCCGACACCCACCATCCAGCACTGGGTCGCGCCCATCTCCCATGCGGCAGGGAAGGCGGCGTCAAACGCACTGCGATCTTTGGCGAGCACGAAATGCACAGGCTCGGGAAAGGGCACTCCGAAAAAGGCCTCAACGGCCGGGACCGCGTCGCGAAGAACGGGCTCGATCTGCGCTCTCGCCGGGTCGTCCGAGGCGGCGTTGAAGTCGACCACGGTCTGCGCCGCGGCGGCTCCTGCGAGGGCCGTTGAGGCGACGGCGATCAGGAAGGACGCGAGCTTGAACATCTGGCGATTTCTCCTGTTTCAGCGTGACATGGATACGCCCGGAGACGGCGCCACGCTTGCCGCCCGACGGTTCCCCTTCTAATCCCCTGCGAAGGACCCGGAAAGCGACACGCCATGAAGACCATCCTCGACCAGCTCGAATCCCGCCGCGAGGCCGCCAAGCTGGGCGGCGGCGCGACCCGGATCGCCAGCCAGCACGCCAAGGGCAAGCTGACCGCGCGCGAACGGATCGACGTGCTGCTTGACGAAGGCTCGTTCGAGGAGACCGACATGTTCGTGGAGCACCGCTCCCACGACTTCGGCATGGAGAAACAGCGCATCCCGGGCGACGGGGTGGTCACCGGCCGCGGCACGATCGGCGGGCGGCTGGTCTATGTCTTCTCCAAGGATTTCACCGTCTTCGGCGGCAGTCTTTCGGGCGCGCATGCGGCCAAGATCGTCAAGGTCCAGAAGATGGCCCTGACAAACGGCGCGCCGATCATCGGCCTGTTCGACGCCGGCGGGGCGCGGATCCAGGAGGGGGTCGAATCCCTCGCCGGCTATGCCGACATCTTCCTGCAGAACACCCTGGCCAGCGGCGTCATTCCGCAGATCAGCGTCATCATGGGGCCGTGCGCCGGGGGGGACGTCTATTCGCCCGCCATCACCGACTTCATCTTCATGGTGAAGGACACGTCCTACATGTATGTGACCGGCCCCGATGTGGTGAAGACGGTCACCAATGAGGTGGTCACCCACGAGGACCTGGGCGGGGCCCGCGTCCACGCCCAGAAGTCCGGCGTCGCCGACGGGGCGTTCGAAAACGATCTGGAGGCCCTGTCGGAGGTGCGCCGCCTGATCGGCTTTTTGCCTTTGTCGAACCGCGAGAAGCCGCCGGTGCGCGACAGCTATGATGACCCGGACCGGGACGAGGCGTCGCTGGACACCCTGGTGCCGGCCAATCCGAACCAGCCCTATGACATCAAGGAGCTGATCCTGAAGACGGTCGACGAGGCCGAATTCTTCGAGATCGGGCCGGATTTCGCGAAGAACATTGTCACCGGCTTCGGCCGCCTGGACGGCCAGACGGTCGGCGTCGTGGCCAACCAGCCGCAGGTGCTGGCCGGGGTGCTGGACATCGACTCCAGCCGCAAGGCCGCGCGGTTCGTGCGCTTCTGCGACGCCTTCGACATCCCGCTGGTGACCTTCGTCGACGTGCCCGGCTTCATGCCCGGCACGCGCCAGGAGTACGGCGGCCTGATCAAGCACGGCGCCAAACTGCTGTTCGCCTATGCCGAGGCCACGGTGCCCAAGCTGACCGTCATCACCCGCAAGGCCTATGGCGGCGCCTATGACGTGATGAGCAGCAAACACCTGCGCGGCGACGTCAACTACGCCTGGCCCAGCGCCGAGATCGCGGTGATGGGGGCCAAGGGGGCGGTGGAGATCATCTTCCGCAAGGAGGCCGGCGACCCGGAGGCCCTGGCGGCGCGGGAGGCGGAGTACAAGGAGCGGTTCGCCAATCCGTTCGTGGCGGCGGGGCTGGGCTATATCGACGATGTGATCATGCCGCATGGGACGCGGCGGAGGCTGATCCGGGCGTTACGGACGCTGAAGAACAAGCAGCAGGAGAACCCGTGGAAGAAGCACGATAATATTCCGCTGTAGGAGGTCGAGATGGCGTTGCCCGACGGCATCCGGGTTGACGATGAAGGCAATGTGACCTTCGAAGGGCGCTCTGGGCAGACACTGCTGCTCAACGTCCTGCTGCGCGCGAAATTTGCCCGGCCGTTGGAGCCGATCACCTTCCTGAACGCGTGGATGGCCGAGTTGATCATCGGCCTGAACCGCCGGTTCCAGGCTGGGTTGCCGTCACAAACGACCTCCTCTCAATGGCATCTGTTCGGCGACGATCCCGAAACGAGGCAGGCCATCAGCGATGCGATTGTCGCCGATGCTCCGCATTTGGGTTGGTGGAACTGGCCTCGGTCGAAACAGGCTGAGTTCATCCGGGAGGTGGCGTGTGCGCCTCATTTGGTTTCGGAGGAGACGATCGAGGAAGTGCTTCTGTCGATTGAAGATCGGATCGAGTCAGCTCGTCGTCTGGTAGCGGCGGCGGATCAGATCGACCGCTCCTGACCACCCTCCTCTTCCTCTGCGCCCGCAACCGCCTCCGATCCCCCACGGCCGAGCGGGTGTTCGCTTCACGGCCCGGCGTCGAGACCGCCTCCGCCGGCCTGGCGCCCGATGCGGAGGAGCCGGTGACGCCCGATCATCTCGACTGGGCCGAGGTGATCTTCGTCATGGAGCGGGCGCATCGTGCAAAGCTGCAGCGGCGCTTCGGGGCGCGGCTGAAGGGCAGGCGGGTGATCTGTCTCGATATCCCCGACGACTACGACTTCATGCAGCCGGAGCTGGTGGCGCTGCTGGAGAAGACGGTGGGGCGGCACATCTGATCCTTCTCCCGCAAGGGGAGAAGGGCGGCTTTAACCGAACCGCCGCCGCTGGTCCGCGCTTCTCAGCGTCGAGCGGATGAAGTCGGCGGGGGGGTCGGTTTCGGCGAGGACGGCTTCCTTGATGGCGCGGGGTTCGCCGAAGAGGTGGCCCTGGCCCATGGCGATGTCGAGCTCGAGGATGTCGACGATCTGGCGCTCGGTCTCGCATTTCTCGGCGATCAGCTCGATGCCGTAGCGGCGCGTAAGGCCGGCGAAGTCGGCGGCGGAGATGTCGCGCAGGCTGGGCAGGGCCGAGGCGCCGTCGAGGTCCAGCAGCTGTTCGATCAGCAGGTCGGCCGCCACCTTCATGAACTTCACATCGGACCGCTGCAGGTCGGCGAAGTCGAGGTCGAGGGTCTGGACCTTGTCGATCGAGAAGCGGAAGCCGAGGTCGGCCAGCTTGGCCATGTTGCGCGCCTCGACCGCGCCGCGGGCGTCGAAGGTGGCCTGGCCCAGTTCGAAGATCAGGGCCTGGTTGAGGTCGCGGTTCTCGGACAGGAATTCGAGGAACTGGGGGAAGAAGGTCTCGTCGCCCAGCGAGGACAGGGCGACGTTGCAGAAGACGCCGACCTTGCGGTCCTGGCGCGCCAGGCGGCGGACGATCTGGGCGCAGCGGAACAGGAGCAGATTGTCGATGGCCGGGACCAGGCCCTCGCCCTCGGCGACCGACAGATATTCGGCCGGCATCATGATGCGGTCGTCGGCGGCGCGCAGCCGGGTGAAGCTTTCGTAGAAGATGGTGCGGCGCTGGGGCAGGGAGACGACCGGCTGGAGGTAGAGGTCGACGCGGTTCTCGGCCAGGGCGTCGTGGATGGTGGCCAGCAGGACGTTCGACTGTTCGCGGTGCCGGGCCTCATAGGGGTTGGACGGCTCGGGCTGGGCGGCGCGGTGCTCCAGCGTCTCGCTCATCTGCTGGATCAGGGTCTCCAGCATGCGGACCTCGCCCGACAGGGCCTCGGTCGAGGTGACGGCGCCCGACTCGATCGCTTGGGCCAGGTCGGTGAGGGCGCCCTGGGTCGACTCCATGGCGTCGGCCAGCAGGCGATGAGCCTCGCGCACCTGTTCGATCTCGGCGCGCAGGGCGGCCTTGTCGGCGCGGCCGGTGATGAAGGCGTGGACGGCGATCAGCAGGCCCATGGTGGCGATGGCGCCGGCCGCGCCCGCGCCGGCGCCGAGGCCCGCGCGCCAAACGAAGGCGCCGACCGTCAGGGCCAGGAACAGATAGCCGAAGAACAGGAAGCCCTGGGTCAGTGCGCGCATTGGAAACGGATGGTCCGTGTTCCTGGATGGAATCGCCCGAGTATCGGGGTATCAGAGCGGAACGCCTAGGGTTCGCGCACGGATTCTCCCCACTTCTTCGAGGTTAACGATGGAATTGTTCGATCTGACCGGCAAGGTCGCCGTCATCACCGGCTCTTCGAAGGGCATCGGCAAGGCCATCGCCGAACGGATGGCCGAGCATGGCGCGCGGGTGGTGATCAGTTCGCGCAAGGCCGGCCCCTGCCAGGAGGTCGCCGACGCGATCAATGCGAAGCACGGCGAGGGCCGGGCCATGGTCGTGCCGGCCAATATCGCCTCGAAGGAGGACCTGCAGCGGCTGGTCGACGAGACCAACGCCGCCTGGGGCCGGATCGATATCCTGGTCTGCAACGCCGCGACCAATCCCTATGCGGGGCCGATGGCGGGG
This sequence comes from Brevundimonas sp., assembly GCA_046292645.1. GTDB lineage: Bacteria > Pseudomonadota > Alphaproteobacteria > Caulobacterales > Caulobacteraceae > Brevundimonas. The sequence continues at coordinate 73,583 of JBKBQO010000007.1, read as the reverse complement.
ATCAATGACGAGCAGTTCGGCAAGATCCTGCAGAACAACGTCGTCTCCAACCACTGGCTGATCCAGATGGTGGCGCCGCAGATGCTGGAGCGGAAGGACGGGTCGATCATCATCGTCTCGTCGATCGGGGGCTTGCGGGGCAACGCCCTGATCGGCGCCTACAACATCTCCAAGGCCGCCGACATGCAGCTGGCGCGCAATCTGGCGGTGGAGTGGGGACCGTCGAACGTGCGGGTCAACTGCATCGCCCCGGGCCTGGTCCAAACCGATTTCGCCAAATATCTGTGGGAGAACCCCGAGCTGCTGAAGGAGGTCACAGGCCCCGCGCCGCTGAAGCGGATCGGCCAGCCCGACGAGATTGCCGGGGCGGCGGTATATCTGGCGGCCCCGGCCTCGACCTATATGACCGGCCAGACCCTGGTCGTGGACGGCGGCATCACCATTGCCTGGTGACCGTCAGGCGGGGCGGAGGCAGGCGCCATGCTGATCACCCTTCCGGCCTCGGTCGGCGAGCTGTTCGACAAGATCACCATCCTGCGGATCAAGACCGCGCGGCTGACCGACGCCGGCCAGCTGGCCAATGTGCGGCGCGAGCTGTCCGAGCTGGAGGCCGTCGCGGCGGCCGTGCCGGCCTCGGATGAACTGGACGGGCTGGTGGCGCGGCTGCAGGCGATCAACGACGGCCTGTGGGACGTCGAGGACGGCAAGCGGGCGCATGAGCGCGAGGGGCGGTTCGACGCCGCCTTCATCGAACTGGCCCGCCGGGTGTACAAGGAGAACGACCAGCGGGCGGCGGTGAAGCGCGAGATCAACCGGCTGACCGGCTCGGCCCTGGTCGAGGAAAAGTCCCATGCCGGCTGACGGCGCCGACCGACCGGCCGACGACGGCGTCCTGATCATCACGGGCAGTATGATTGGCGACGTCATCCTGAGCACCGGGGCGATCGCGGAGATCGTGCGGCGGCACGCGGGGGCGCGGGTGACGGTGGTCTGTTCGCCCGGCACCGCCATCCTGTTCCGCCACCTGCCGGCGCGGACCGAGGTCATCCCCCTGGCCAAGAAGAAGCGCGGCGGCCACTGGATCGAGCTGTACCGGGCCCTGCGGACGCGCCGGTGGGCGCGGATCTATGATTTCCGCGACAGTCTGGCGGGGCGGTTCCTGAACGGGCCGCGCGTCATTCCGCGCAAGACCGGCGGCGAGCCGGTGCACAAGGTGCGCGAGGCCTCGACCATTCTCGGCGACGGCCCGGCCCTGTCGCCGACCCTGTGGTTGGGGGATGCGGTCCAGGGCCTGCCGGCGGCGGTGACGGGGGCGAAGCGGCTGCTGGTGCTGGGGCCGGGGGCGACGCGGGCGGGCAAGGCCTGGCCGGTCGAGCGGTTCGCGGCGCTGGCGGCGGACCTGACCGGGACGGGCGGCCTGCTGGAGGGGGCGGTCGTGGTCCCGACCGGCGGGCCCATGGACCGCGAGGCGGCGGCTGTGATCGGCGCGGCCCGGCCGGCGGAGCGGTTCGTCGACATGACTGGCGCCGATCTGCTGGTCACCGCCGCCCTGATGGCGCGGGCCGCGCTGTTCGTGGGCAATGACTCCGGCATGATGCATCTGGCGGCGGCGGCGGGCGCGCCGACCCTGGGGCTGTTCGGCCCGACCGACGAGCGGCTGTACGGCCCGTGGGGCTCGCGCGCCGCGGCCGTCCGGGCGCCCGGCGAGAGCGTCGTCTTCGGCAAGACCTCGAAGACGGTCAGCCGGACCGAGACCCAGATGGGGCCGCTTACGGTCGAGACGGTCGCGGCGGCGGCGGCGGACCTGCTGACGCGCGAGAGAGCCGGGACCTGAGATGACCGACGCGCCGACATCCCCAGCCGAGCCGACCCCGATGCCCGCCCGGGCCCGGGCCGGGATGCGTCAGCATCTGATCTGGCGGCTGGAGGCGCTGGCTTTCGCCGGCTTCGTCGGGCTGATGCGGCTGCTCGGGGTCGAGCGGGCCTCGGCCCTGGGCGGCTGGCTGCTGCGGACCCTGGGGCCGAGGACGGGGACGCAGCGGACCGTCATGCGCAACCTGCGCATCGCCTTTCCCGAGATGGACCCGGCCGCGCGCGAGCGGCTGGCGCTGGATCAGTGGGAGCAGACCGGCCGGTCGTTCGCCGAGACGGCGGTGATGGATCTGCTGGTCAAGGAGGACCGGATCGAGGTGGTCGGTCTGGAGCGGCTGCACGCCATCCGCGACTCGGGGCGGCCGGCGGTGTTCGTCGGCGGGCATTTCGCCAATATCGAGACCATGGCGGCGACCATCACCGGGGCGGGCGTCAACTGCCAGATCACCTATCGCGCGGCCAACAACCCCTATGTCGACGCCCAGATCATCGCGGCGCGGGCGCGTTATGGCGTCAAACTGTTCGCGCCCAAGGGCGGGGACGGGGCGCGGGAGCTGCTGGCCGGGCTGGCGCGCGGCGAGTCGGTGGCCCTGATGAACGACCAGAAATTCTCGGAAGGGCCCGAAGTCGCCTTCTTCGGCCAGCCCGTCAATGCGGCGCCGGGGCCCAGCCGGCTGGCGCTGCGGTTCGGGACGGCGCTGCAGCCGATGTCGGTGGTGCGACTGCCGGGGGTGCGGTTCCGGGTGACGATGTACGATCCGATCGAACTGGAGCGGACCGGCGACCGGTCAGCGGACATCGCCCGGGGGGTGCAGGCCGTCACCCGCTTCATCGAGGACCGGGTGCGCGAACGGCCGGTCGACTGGTTCTGGGTCCACAAGCGGTGGCCCGACCGCGTCTATGCCGCGCTGGAATCGTCGGACGCCGCCGCGACCTGATCCGAGGTGCGACGCATCGGCCCCTTGTAGTTGGAGGCGGGGGTGCGGCGTCGGTCGGGGCCGAAATAGCCGTCCGTCTTCACGAAGGGGCGCGGCTTGAAGATCACCGCCTGGATCCGATCCAGGATGGCCTTGGCCGTGATCGGCTTGACCACGAATTCGGTGACCCCGGCGTCCCGCGCCTCATAGACCCGGGTCTTTTCGGAGTGGCCGGTCATCATGATGATCGGCAGATAGGGATTGGCCGAGTCCGGGCTGTTGCGAACCAGGCGGGTGAACTCGACCCCGTCCAGCGGGAACATGTTGAAATCGACGATGGCGAGGTCGATCGACTGCTGCCGCAGCACTTCGAGCGCGGCGCCGCCGTCCGACGCCTCGCGCACCTTGCGGACGCCGGCGGACTGCAGCACGGCGGAGGTGATCGCCCGCATATGCTGGTTGTCGTCGACCAGCAGAACCTGGAGCGCTTGAAGAGAGGACATGAATCAAGCCGTGCCGGAATCGGCGTGAGAGGGCGACAATTTACGGGAGGAATCGAAGGGCGTCCATGACCGATCAGCGTTCAGGTCGAGCCTAACCGACGATTCGCGCTCAGGTTTTCACCAGCAGGGATGGGTCGAGATTGCGGTCGCGCCACTTCATGCGCCAGCACAGATGCGGTCCGGTGGCCCGGCCGGTCATGCCCACGCGGCCGATGGGATCGCCGCGCGCGAGGTCCTGACCCGCCGAGACGTCGATGCGCGACTGATGCAGATAGGCGCTGATCAACCCCTGGCCGTGATCGATCAGCACCAGGCCGCCCTCGAAATGCAGGCCCGGCTCGGCGAGGGTCACCCGACCGGCGGCGGGGGCGCGGATCACCGTGCCCTGGGGGGCCGCCAGATCGATGCCGAAATGGGGCCGGGCGGGCGTGCCGTTCAGCACCCGCTGGCTGCCCCAGCGGCTGGTGACGCGGAAGCCCTCCAGCGGCCAGTCGAAGCCGTCGCGGAAATGGTCGGCGTCGAGGCGGGTGGCGAACCCCTCGGTCTTGAGCACGACCTCGCGCCGGATGCGGGCCAGCAGTTCCGGGTCGGTCGGCTCCACGGTCGAGGGCGGCAGGCCGTCGACGCGGGTGGAGGGGAAGCGGCCGGGGGCGATGTCGAGCGTCCGGCGCGCGGAACGGCCATCCAGCCGCGCCTCGATCTGGACGCTGCCGGGCGCGTCGCGGTCGAAGCCGACCACGAACCAGCCGTCGGCCGAGGCGGCGGTCAGGGACTCGCCGTCGACGAAGACCAGGGCGCGCGGCCAGGTGCGACCGAGCGCGTGGCCGCCCTGGACGAAACGACCCGTCAGGATGAGATTGGCGTCGTCCTGGCCCCGGGCGGCGCCGGCGGCCAGCAGGGCCCCTGATGCAAGGACGAGCCCCCGGCGGTTCAGGATCATGCGACCTGGCCGAGGCGCTGGAACGCCTCGCGCGGAGAGGCATAGGCCTCCTGCAGGCTGACCGACCAGTAGCGCAGGGTCTCCAGCGGGATCGACTTGCCGCTGACCGCGCAGGTCACGAAGCGGCCGGGCTGGAGCACGACGAATTCGCCGTCGCCATAGTGGAGTTTCGCCTGGGCGGTCTGGGTCGCGGATGGGGTGGCCATGAGCGCAGGCTAACCCGTCGACCGGGAGCGCGCCAAGGCTTTCGCCTCAGAAGAGGCTGCCCTGACCGGGCGCAGGCGCTTTGGCAGAGGGCGGCTTTGGACGGGGCGGGGGCGAAGGCCGCGGCGGGGACCGGGCCGGTTCGCCGCCGCCATCGCCGTCGATCCTGGCTCCGCGCGCGCCGTCGGAGAACACCAGCCGCACGGCCTGGCCCTCGTGCAGGGCGGCGGCGACGGCGATCATGGCGCCGTCCTCGCTCTCCACGCGGGCGAAGCCGGGCTTGGGGGTCCTGGGATTGAGGCCGGCGAGGGCGCGGGACAGGGCGGCCAGCCGGGCCTCGTCGCGCTCGATGCGCCGGGGCAGGGCCTCCAGCCGCGCGCCGACGGCCTCGAGCCGGGCCGCGCGCTGGTCGAGGCGGCGGCGCAGGGGCTCGGGCGACAGGCGCGAGAGGGCGCGCAGCAGACGGTGCTCGTGCGCCGACACATTGGCGGACAGGCCCGCGCCGAGCCGGGCCGAGACGGCGTCGAACCGGTCCCGGCGGCGCTCGAGTGCGCGGTCGAGCAGGGCGGGCGACAGCCGGCCCGCAACGCCGACGAGGGCGCGTTCGTGCAGGGCGAGGTTGCGGGTCAGGCCCGAGGCCAGGCGGCTGCCGGCGTGGTCCAGCCGCTGCTGCGGCAGGGCCAGCACGTCCTCGGGCCGGGCGGGCAGGCCGCGGGCGGCGGCGCGCAGCCGGGTGCGGCGGTCCTCGAGGATGCGGCCCCCGGCGCGGGCGAGGCGGCGGTCGAGGTCGGCGACGGCGTAGACCAGGTCGGCCAGCACCGGGGTGGCGATCTCGGCCGCGCCCGTGGGGGTCGGGGCGCGGCGGTCGGAGACGAAGTCGATCAGGGTGGTGTCGGTCTCGTGCCCGACGGCCGAAATGATGGGGATGCGGGCGGCCGCGACGGTGCGGGCCAGGCCTTCCTCATTGAAGCACCAGAGGTCCTCGACCGAACCGCCGCCGCGGGCGACGATCAGCAGGTCCGGTCGGGGGATGGCGCCGCCGGGCGTCAGGGCGTCGAAGCCGCGGATGGCGTTGGAGACCTGGCCGCAGGCGGCGTCGCCCTGGACGACGACCGGCCAGACGATGACGCGGCACGGCCAGCGCTCGGCGATGCGGTGGAGGATGTCGCGGATCACGGCGCCGGTCGGGCTGGTGATGACGCCGATCACGGCGGGGAAGGTCGGGATCGGCTTCTTGCGGCCCGGTTCGAACAGGCCTTCGCCGGCCAGTTTGGCCTTCAGCCGCTCCAACTGGGCCAGAAGGGCGCCGGCGCCGGCGGCCTCCATGGTCTCGATGACGATCTGGTAGGAGGAACGGGCGGGGTAGGAGGTGATCTTGCCGGTGACGATGACCTCGAGGCCCGACTCGGGCCGGACCCCGAGGCCGCGGACCGAGCCCTTCCAGATGACGCCGTCGATGGCGGCCTTGTCGTCCTTGAGCGTCAGATAGACGTGGCCCGAGGCGTGGTGGTTCACCTTCGAGATTTCGCCGCGGAGGCGGACATGGCCGAACCGGTCCTCGAGCGTGCGCTTGAGGGCGAAGGACAGTTCGGACACCGTCTGGGGGGGATTGTTGTCCCGAACGGGCGGCGGCGGTTCGTCGGCCGGGCCCTCGAAGACGTAGGAGTCGTCGCTCATGGGGAGAGGGTAGCGGGGAGGGCGCGCGAGGGGAATGGGCGGACGAGCCGGAGCCTGAACGGAACGGGCGCGGCGCCAGGCCGTTGGCCCTGCATGGCCGATCCCCTCGATACCGATCCCGCCGACCGAGACCCCCGCGAGCGGGACCTGTCCCGGCGCAGCGGCGGGCCCGCGATCAGCCCCTGGCTGGTCGTCGGCGTCATCGTCCTGCTCGGCCTCGTCGTCTACGCCGCCTCGGCGCTTCTATGACCCTTCAAGGAACACCATGACCCCTTCGATCGTCCGCCTGTCCGTCGTCGCCGCCCTCGGTCTGGGATTGATGGGCGCCGCCGCCTGTTCGGACCGCGAGGACGACGTGGTCCAGGCGCCCGCCGCCGGGGTCGCGCCCGAGCCGGTTTCGGAGGTCCGCGCCGACACCGCCATGACCTCGGCCGCGATCGGCTTCGGCATGACCCGCGACCAGCTGGAGGACGCCGACCTGATCTCGTCGACCCGCACCGACCTGGGCGATGTCGAGACGCTGGTGCTGGATGCCGCGGGGACGCTGACCCATGTGGTGGTCGACCTGGAAGGGCCCGGCGGCGACGTCGCCATCCCCGTGGCCGATCTGCGTTCGCTCGCGCTGGATAACGGCAGCTCGGTCGACCTGACCACGGATTTGACCGCCGCCCAGCTGTCGGCCATGCCGGTCTGGACCCCGGAAACGCCCGCCGCGCGATGATTGACGCCGCCGCGACTTGACCGGCCACGCTCGCGCGGTCATTGCGCGGGGATGAATATCCTGCTGGTCGGATCGGGCGGTCGCGAACACGCCCTGGCATGGAAGATCGCCCAGTCGCCGCTGACCCGGCGGCTGGTTATCGCCCCGGGCAACCCCGGGATGGAAGCGTTGGGCGAACTGGTCCTGCTGAAGGTCACGGACGCCGAGGGGTTGGCGGCGCTGGCGCGTGAGATCAAGGCCGACCTGGTCGTGGTGGGGCCCGAGACGGCGCTGGAGGCCGGCCTCGCCGACCGGCTGGCGGCGACGGGCATTCCGTGTTTCGGCCCGACAGCGAAGGCCGCGCAGCTGGAGACGTCGAAGGCCTTCTCCAAGGCCTTCATGGAGCGGCACGAAATCCCCACCGCCGGCTTCGGCGTCTATGAGCGGCTGCACGAGGCGCGGCAGGCGCTGACGGTGTTCAAGCCGCCCTATGTGATCAAGGCCGACGGCCTGGCGGCCGGCAAGGGCGTGGCCATCTGCGCCGACCGGCGGGACGCCGAGGGCGAGATCGAGCGGATGCTGGGCGGCCGGTTCGGCGCGGCCGGGGCGCGGGTGGTGATCGAGGAGTTCATGGACGGCGAGGAGGGCTCGCTGTTCGCCGTCTGCGACGGGACCCGGGCCGTGCTGCTGGGCGGGGCCCAGGACCACAAGCGCGCCTATGACGGCGACATGGGGCCCAACACGGGCGGGATGGGCAGCTATTCGCCGGCGCCGGTGTTCACCCAGGACCTCGTGGAGGCCGCGGACCGGCTGGTGGTCCAGCCTGTGGTCGCGGCCATGGCGGCGGAGGGCATGCCCTATCGCGGCGTGCTGTACGCCGGGCTGATGGCGACGGAGGACGGGCCCAAGGTGGTCGAGTTCAACGCCCGTTTCGGCGATCCCGAATGCCAGGTGCTGATGATGCGGATGGACGGGGACATCGTGCCGCTGCTGCTGGCCTCCGCGCGGGGCGACCTGACCCGGGCCAAGCTGCCGGCGTTCAGCCCGGACACGGTGATCTGCGTGGTGCTGGCCGCTTCGGGCTATCCGGACAGTCCGCTGGAGGGGTCGATCATCCGCGGGGCGGAGCAGGATTTCGGACCGCACGTGCAGGTCTTCCACGCCGGCACCCGGCGCCGCTCCGACGGCCAGCTGGCGGCGGCCGGGGGGCGGGTGCTGAACGTCTGCGCGCGCGGCAGGGACATCGCCGAGGCGCGTCAGCGGGCCTATGCGGCGGTGAAGAAGATCGACTGGCCCAGCGGCTTTCACCGGACGGACATCGGCTGGCGGGCGCTGGAGCGGGACGCGGGTGGCGCTACGGGTTGAAGGTCGGGCCAGCGTGGACGTCAGGGTCGAGGGCGCGTGCACAGGTCATCGGCTGTGATATACTTGACCGATGGACGAGCCCCGCAACGAGTTGGACGAGGAGCCCGGCGTTTTCGATTTCGTCGGCGACGCGGCGGATGAGGCCTCGGTTCGTCGCGGCGAAGCGGACTTTGAAGCGGGGCGGGTTGTCAGTCACGCCGCTGTAAAGCGCTGGCTGCTTTCGCTTTCGACGCCGAATCCGCTGCCACGACCGAAATGGGGCGAGTAGTCTGGTCGGATGAGGCCCTGGAAAACGTGGCCGAAATCACTGGCTATGTCCGGCTTCCAGTCCGACTTCTGCTGCGCGCCTCGAAGAGCGATTGGTCGAGGTGGCGGACCGTTTGGCGACTTTTGCAGAGCGCGGACGACCTGTCAGTCGCGGCCGGCGCGAGATCGTCGTCGTGAGACCGTATGTGATGCTCTATGTCGTCGTCGGTGATGAAGTGCGAATTCTGTCCATCCGGCACAGCGCCCGTCGGCCGGGGCAGTCGATGCGTCCGTCCGCAGCGTAAGCAGGTCAGAGGCCCGGGCCCGACCGGCCGGCCGAGCCTGATACGGGGATCAGCCCCGAACAATCCATCAGCGGTGAAGATGAAACAGCTTGCCGCACGGCCTGAGGGCCGACCCGGGTCCAACCGCGCCCCGGTGTCGCGACACGGCGCGCCATGCCATGTATCGACGACCACCGGCCGCCGACGCCCGACCAGGAGACAGACCACGTGAACGCCCCCCTGCCGCCGGAGCCGCCGAGCCATTACCGCGACGGCAAGGAGCGGCTGGCCGACCTGATCGTCCACCTGACCGGACTGGCCCTGGCGCTGGTCGGCGGCGGGATGCTGCTGGGGCTGGCGATCGGTTTCGGCAATGCGGGCAGTCTGACGGCGGCGGCCATCTATGCCGGCGGACTGCTGACCATGCTGGGGCTGTCGACCGCCTATAATTTCGCCGTCCCGCGCTTCCAGCCGCTGCTGCGGCGGTTCGACCACGCGGGCATCTTCATCATGATCGCCGGCTCCTACACGCCGTTCACGACCCAGCATCTGACCGGGGCCTGGGCCTGGGGGATGACGGCGGCGGTGTGGACCACGGCGCTGGTCGCGGCGGCGGCCAAACTGCTGCTGCCGGGGCTGGGCAAGGCCTTCTGGATCTTCGTCTATCTGGCCCTGGGCTGGGTGATGGTGATCGCCATCGAGCCGTTCATGCGCAGCATGGGCCTCGCCCCGGTGATCCTGCTGGCGGTCGGGGGGCTGCTGTATTCGGTGGGGGTGGTGTTCTACGCCAACAAGGCGATGCGCTACCGGCGGGCGATCTGGCACGGCCATGTGGTGGCGGCGGCCGCCGTGCACTGGGTGGCCGTGCTGCTGGCCGTGCTGAAGTAGCTCGGAGTCAGGCCCAGGCGAACAGCAGCCGGCCCTCGCCCATGCGCTCGCGCAGGGCGGGAAGGTCGGCGTGGGCGACCGAGAAACAGCCGTAGCTGCGGCCCAGCTTGCCCTCGCGAGCCAGGAAGTCCGGGTCGGCGTAGTCGGCGCCGTGGATGATGATGGCGCGCTCGCGCGCCAGGTTGTTCGTGTATTCCAGACCGTCGAGCAGGACGTTGGGACCCTGCTGGGCGCCGTGGCTGGCGCCGGCGGTGGCGTAGGCGCCGACCGAGGACATGTGGCTGTCGGGGGTGTTGCCGAAACTGGTGGCGAAGCCGGTGTGCGCGGGGTCCGAGCCGCGGCCGTGGCTGGTGCGCATCAGGGTGATGGCGCCGCCCTCCAGATCGACCTCGTACAGGCGTTCGTCGCCCGAGAATTTCTGGAAGTCGACCAGATACATGCGATCGCGGCGGGTGATGCGATGATCGTGGATGTCCAGGGCGGCCATGGCCCGGTCCATCAGCTCCTTGCGGACCTGACCGCGGGGGTCGAGGGGCCGGGTGGTGTTGAGCTGGGCGGTGATCACCTGGGCTGGACGGGCCGCCTGCTGGGGCGGAACGGCGACGGTGACGAGGGGCTGGACGGCCACGTTCTGCGCCGACGCCGTGGCGCAGCCCGACAGGATCGCCGCGCCGCCCAGAATGAAGCCTCGTCTCGCCAATCGCATGCGACGCCCTTCGCACGGTTACAGAACAGGTCACGGGTTGTTTCAGGTCGTGACAGCAGTTTCAACCAGAGCCTTGGCTCCGGCCGCCGGACGGTTAAGGTGCAGCCTGTGTTCCGGGAGGGTTTCGTGAAGCTGATCAGTGCAATTGTGTCCGCCGCGGCGGTGTTTGTCGCGCCGCTGGCCGCGGCGCAAACGCCCGCCCTCGCGCCTGTTTCGCCCGGAGAGGGAACGATGTTCGTCCATGTGGGGCGGCTTCTGGCCGATCCTGCGACCGGCGTGGTGGGGCGCGATAAAACTCTCGTGATCGAAGGGAACCGGATCGTCGATGTGCGCGACGGCTTCGTCGGGGAGGGCCGGATCGTCGACCTGCGCACGGCTTTCGTGCTGCCGGGACTGATCGACAGCCACGTCCATCTGACCGGCGAGCAGAACCCTAACGGGCGGCTGGAGACGGTGACCCAGTCAAACGCCGAACAGGCCATGGTGGGAGCCCGCTTCGCCCGCCGCACCCTGATGGCCGGGTTCACGACGGTCGCCGACCTGGGCGGTACCAATGAGTCCGTCTTCGCCCTGCGCGACGCCGTTCGGCGCGGCGACGTGCCCGGCCCGCGGATCATCGCCTCGGGCGAGTCGGTGTCGGTGCATGGCGGCCACGGCGACATCAACGGCTACCGCGAGGACATCATGCATATGTTCACCGGCGAGAGCATCTGCTCGGGCGTCGAGGACTGTATGCGGGCGGTGCGGCTGCAGGTCCGGTCGGGGGCCGACGTCATCAAGATCACGGCCACCGGCGGGGTGCTGTCGAACACGGCGGCGGGCCTGGGGCAGCAGTTCTCGGACGAGGAGCTGGCGGCCATCGTCGGCGCGGCGCACCGGATGGGCCGGCGGGTGACCGCCCACGCCCATGGCGTCGACGGCATCAACGCCTTCCTGCGCGCCGGCGGCGACTCGATCGAGCACGGCACCTATCTGGACGAGGAGTCGATCCGGCTGTTCCGCCGCGAGGGGACATATCTGGTGCCGACCCTGCTGGCCGGCGACTTCGTCGGGCGGATCGCCTCGGGCCCCGACAATTTCTTCACCCCGGCCCAGACGGCCAAGGCGCTGGAGGCCGGGCCGAAGATGCTGGACATGGTGCGGCGGGCCCATGCGGGCGGGGTGCGGATCGCCTTCGGCACCGACTCGGGCGTCTCGGCCCACGGCGACAACGCCCAGGAGTTCGCCCTGCTGGTGCGGGCCGGGATGACGCCGCTGGAGGCGATTCAGTCCGCGACCGTGGGGGCGGCGGCGCATCTGCGCATCAGCGGAGAGGCCGGCCGGATCGCGCCGGGCCTGCCGGCGGACCTGATCGCCGTCTCGGGCGATCCGCTGGCCGATGTCACCGAGCTGGAGCGGGTGCGGTTCGTGATGCGTGGCGGGATGGTCTATCGGGCGGAATAGGGTCCGACCGCCGTCAGCAGCAGCGCCTGGAAGGCCGCCTCGTCCTCGAAGGTCGCCTTGACGGGCCAGGGAATGACCCGCGCCCGCCACTCGGACGGCAGGCGGAACCAGTCCTTTTCGGTGGTGACCAGCCGGGCGTGCGCGCGTTCGGCGCGGTCGGCGAGGAAGGCCAGGTCGCCCTCGCGGAAGGCGGCGTGATCGGGGAAGGGGGCGAAGTCGACCAGTTCGGCGCCGGCTGCGTCGAGGGCGCGTTCGACCTTCCACGGCTTGGCGATGCCGGCGAAGCCGAGGATGGGCCCCGTGGGCGGCGGCGCGGCGGGCTTCAGCCGGGCGATGTGCACCGGCAGGGCGCCGAAGGCCTCCAGCAGTTCGGGGTCGGCGCCCGGCGCGTCGGCGGGTAGCAGGACGACGACGGCGTCGGCCCGGGCCAGGCCGTGGCGCAGCTTTTCGCGCATCGGGCCGGACGGGAACACCGAGCCGTCGCCGAACGGCCATTCGTCGCCGCGCGTCTCGCCGTCGACGACGATCAGGCTGAGAGTCTTCTTCAGCGTCGGGTTCTGGTGGGCGTCGTCGAGGACCACGACCCGGGCGCCGGCCGCTGCGGCCGCGCGGGCGCCGGCGACGCGGTCGCGGGCGATCCAGGTCGGGCCGCCGTGGCTGAGCATCAGCGGTTCGTCGCCGACCTCGGCTGCGGTGTGGAGCATGGGGTCGACCCTCGTCGGCTCACGCAGCGAGCCGCCATAGCCCCGCGACAGTACGTGGGCGTCGATCCCGGCTTCGTGCAGGAGCCGGATCGCCTCGCGGGTCACCGGGGTCTTGCCCGAGCCGCCGACGGTCAGATTGCCGACCGAGATCACCGGCGCGCCCGGGTCGACGGGCTCGGCCCGGGCGATGCGGCGGGCCGTGACCCCGGCCCAGACCCAGGACAGGGGCTTCAGCAGGATGCGGGCGACCGCGCCGTGCCGGGCGTCGCGGGTGTACCACCAGCGGGGGGTGTTGAGCTTCATCGGCGCCCTCGCGCGGGCGGGGTCGGGAGGAGGGGCGTGAGGCTGTCCCACAGCCGGTCGAGGCCCGAGCCGGCCTCGGCGGCGGCGCGGCGACCGCGCTCGCCCATGGCCCGGGCGGCGGCGTCGTCGGCGAGCAGGGGTCCGATGACGGCCGGCAGGTCCCAGGGCGCGGCGACGACGCCGAGGCCGCCGGCCTCGACCAGCGCGTCGGTGACGGCGGCCCAGTTGCTCATGTCGGGGCCGGTGAAGGCCGGCCGGCCCAGCCGCGCCGGCTCCAGCGGATTGTGGCCGCCGACGGGCGGCTTCTCGAGCGCGGCGGAGAAGGAGCCGCCCATGACCACCACGTCGGCGAGACGCAGGAACAGACCCATCTCGCCGAGGGTGTCGGCCAGGTAGAGGTCGGCGGACCGGTCCGGCTCTTCGCCGCGCGAGCGGACGGCGAACTGGTAGCCGTCGCGCTCCAGGGCCGCGGCGATGGCGGGGCCGCGCTCGGGGTGGCGGGGGGCCAGGATCAGGCACAGCCGGTCGGCCAGTTTGTCGAGGGCGCGGACGAGGGCGATCTCCTCGCCGTCATGGGTGCTGGCGGCGACGACCACCGGACGGTCGCCGATGGCGGCGCTCAGGCGGGTGAAGGCGGCGGCGTCATGCGGCGGGGCCTCGCCCGAGAGCTTCAGGTTCACCAGGCCGTCGGTCCGGGCGCCGAGACTCTCCAGCCGGCCGGCGGAGGCCTCGTCCTGCGGCAGGATGCGGTCGAAGGCCGAGAGCACCGCCCGCGCCGCCCCGGGGAAGCGGCGCCAGCCCTCGACGGTCTTTTCGGTGATCCGCGCGCTGGCCAGCGCCAGCCTGACTCCGCGCCGACGCGCCTCGAGGATCAGATTGGGCCACAGCTCGCTTTCGACGAAGACGGCCAGGGACGGCCGCCAGTGGTCGAGGAAGGCGGCGACGGCGCCGGGGGCGTCGACCGGGGCGAACTGGTGGATCACCTCCGGCGGGAGGCGCTGCTCCAGAACCCGCGCCGAGGTCAGGGTGCCGGTGGTGACCAGGACGGTCAGGTCGGGACGCGTCCGGCGCAGCCGTTCGACCAGCGACAGCAGGGACAGGGCCTCGCCGACGCTGACGCCGTGCAGCCAGACAAGGTCCCCGGCCGGCCGGGCCAGGGAGGTGCGGCCCAGCCGCTCGTCGACCCGGACCGGATCCTCCTTGCCCTGTTTGGCGCGGGCGTCCAGCAGGCGGGGGGCCAGAGGCTCCAGCAGGCGGGTCAGCAGGCGGTAGACGACCAGGGCCGGGCTCCTGGCTGCGAGGGATAGGCCGCGCGGACGAGGCGGTGCGAACGGCTCCACCTCAAATCCGCTCCAGACCGGTCAAAGCGTCGGCGGCGGCCTCGACGGCTGTCAGCCGCTCCGTCCAGACGCGCGAGACGTCCGCCAGCTCCGCGCCGGCGGGATAGTGGTGCATCTCCCATACGATGGCGCCGCGGCCGAAGGGCAGGGGCACCAGGGCCCGGTCCCAGCTGTTGAGGCGGATCGCCGGATTGCAGGAGATCCCGATCAGCAACACCGGCGAACCGGAAAGCTTGGCCAGCAGCGGCAGGCCCTCGGCCATCACCCGGGCCGGGCCGCGCGGGCCGTCGGGCGTGATGGCCAGGCCGCCGACCTTCATCTGGCGCAGGCCGTCCCGCAGGGCCTGGGACCCGCCCTTGGCCCGGTCGGCCTTGTCCTTGTTGGACGAGGAGCCGCGGATGGCGGGGAAGCCCAGCCGGCCGAGGGCGCGGGCGAAGAACTGGCCGTCGGGGCTGAGGGACACCAGCGCCTTGGTCGGCTGGGCGCGGTCGGGCGGCCAGCAGGCGGGCGCGAGGGCGATGCGCGAATGCCAGAAGACGCAGGCGACGCCGCCGCCCTGGTCCCAGACCTGTTCGGCCACGGCCCGGTTTTCATGGGTCCAGCGGATGGTGGCGAAACAGAACCGCATCCATTGGGCGAGTAGCCAGGACAGGAGGCCCTGGATGACGGGGTTGCGCAGAGGCCTCATGCGGCCCGCTCCGCTCCCGTCGCCCCGGGCAGGCCGACCGCGATCGCCATCAGCCGGCCGCCGCCAGCGGGGCCGGGCCGTCGTCCAGCGACTGCTGGCTGGCCAGTCGGGCGTAGAGGCCGCCGCGCGCGACCAGTTCGGCATGACGGCCGGTCTCGACCAACCGCCCGCCGTCGATGACATGGATGCGGTCGGCGTGGCGGACCGTGGACAGGCGGTGGGCGATCATCAGGGTGGCGCGGCCGCGCATCAGACGCTCCAGCGCGGCCTGGACCAGGGCCTCGCTCTCGGTGTCGAGCGCCGAGGTGGCCTCGTCCAGCAGAAGGATCGGGGCGTCCTTGAGGAAGGCGCGGGCGATGGCGACGCGCTGGCGCTGGCCGCCGGACAGGCGCAGTCCGGCCTCGCCGGCGCGGGTGGCGTAACCCTCCGGCAGGGCGGTGATGAAATCGTGGGCGGCCGCGGCCGTGGCGGCCGCGACGATGTCCTCGGCCGTGGCGCCCGGGCGGCCGTAGGCGATGTTGGCGGCCAGGGTGTCGTCGAACAGGAAGGGCTCCTGGGTGACGAGGGCGATCTTGGTCCGGAGATCGTGCAGGCGGAGATCGCGGATGTCGCGGCCGTTGAGCGTCACCGCGCCGGAGGTGACGTCGTAGAAGCGGGGCAGGAGGGACAGCAGGGTGGACTTGCCGCCGCCCGAGGGGCCGACCAGGGCCACGGTCTCGCCCGGGGCCACGCGTAGCGACACATCGGACAGGGTCGGGTCGCCGTCCCCCGTGGCCGGGCCGTAGGCGAAGGAGACGCGATCGAAGGCGACGGTGACCGGCCCCTCCGCCAGCGGCGCGGCGTCGTGGCTGTCGCGTATCTCGGGCTGGATATCGAGGGCCGCGAACAGACGGCGCGCGGCGGTCAGGCCCTCGGCCATGACGGTCTGGAGGTTGGTCACCTGGCGCAGGGACTGGCCCGCGGCCATCAGCAGGCCGATGAAGGCCGCGAAGGAGCCGACGGTCATGGCTCCGTCCCGGGCCTGCCAGCCGGCATAGGCCATGACGGCGGCGACCACGAACATGGCCACGAGGTTGGACAGGGGGCTGGCGAAGGCCCGGGAGTCTGCGGATTTGATGACGTGCTTCTGGCGGCGGGCGACGACTTCGCCGACCCGGGCCTGTTCGGCGTCTTCCCGGTTTTCGATCTTGATCAGCCGGACCCCGTCCAGGTTCTCCATCAGGGCGGTCGAGAGATTCGAGGTCTCGATCATGGCGCCGGTGGTGGCCTTGCGCATCCGCTTGCCGAAGCGGCGCAGGACAAGGGCGATCAGCGGGGCGCCGAGCAGGACGATCGACGTCAGCCGCCAGTCGATCCAGGCCATGTAGCCGATCACCGCCACCAGGGTCAGGGCGTGCTGGGTGTAGTTGACCACCCCGTTGGTGAAGGCGTCGCGCACGAGATTGGCGTCGAACAGCACGGACGAAACGAAGCCGCCGGAATGCTGACTGCGCAGCCGGGCCAGATCGGCGCGAATCATCGCTGCGAACAGCCGGATCTGGATGTCGCCGACGATGCCATGGCCCAGGCGGTTGACGAGTGCGGCCTGACCGAGGGCGGCGGCGGTCCAGATCACCGCTGCGCCGATGATGATCAGGGGAATCCACACCAGGGCGCGACCGGGCGGCAGCGTGATGAACCCCCAGATGGTGACCGCCTCGCCGAGAAACAGCCCGTTGATCGCCGGCTCCAGCAGTTGCAACACCGTGGCCGCCATCACCCCGACCACCCCGGCGCAGGCGATGGACAGGAAAAGCGGCGTCCGGTGATTCGACAGATAGTCGCGCCAGATTCGGGCCAGCAACGGGCGCAGGCGATCCTCGGCGGGAGCCTTCGCGGGGGCGGCGGCGGGGGCAGGCGGCGTCATCCGTCCGAGGTCGGACGGGATGGGGGGGAAGTCAAGCGGGTTGGTCGTCATGCCGTGCCAGTGGCCCTCGACGCGGGCGGGCCCCGACCGTCACACGTTCGATACGGTCTCGTCTGCATCTGGTGATAGCCAGGCGCGCGCGTCGGCGGTATCTGGCGAACATGGGGGCCTACGATCTCAGCAGCGCGACCGGCCGGTTCAGGGCTCGGTGGGACTATGTCTGGAAGGACCATGGCTTCATCCGCCGGTTCTTCATGAACGCCCATTGGGTCGGGCCCGACATGGTGCGGACCAACCAGCCCTCGCCGCGACAGCTGGCCTTCTGGAAGGCCCGGGGCATCCGCACGGTCATCAATCTGCGCGGCGTCCGCGACGAGGCCTGGTACGCGCTGGAAAAGGCGGCGTGCGAGGAACTGGGCCTGACCCTGATCGACGCCCCGCTGGATTCGCGCGACGCCCCGACCCCGGATCGCATCCACCGGGCAAGGGCGTTGTTCCGGACGATCGACTATCCGGTGCTGATCCACTGCAAGGCCGGGGCCGATCGCTCGGGCCTGATGGCTGTGCTTTACCGGCATTTCCATCTCGGCGAGCCAATCGCCGAGGCCATCAAACAGCTGGACAGGAAATACCTTCACCATCGCCAGGGCCTGACGGGCATTCTCGATTACACGCTGGAAAAATACATGCGCGAGGTCGAACCCACGGGCGTGAGCTTCCTCGACTGGATCGACAGCGACGCCTATGACCCGCGCGCGATCCGGGCCGAGTTCAGGGCCGGATGGTGGGGCACGGTGTTGACCGAACGGCTGTTGCGGCGGGAGTAGTCAGCCCCAGGGACCGCGCGGCTCGCCGGGAGCGGGCGGCGGCGGGCCGTCTTCGGCTTCGCGGCGGGCCTTGCGATCGGCGTTCCAGGATCTGATCCAGCCCGCCCAGCGACGCTCGCCCCGATAGACGCCGATCCAGAGCGCCAGCGCCATGATCATGAAGACGAGGGAGGCAATTTCCTGCCCGTCGAAAGTTCGGCCGAAAAGGGTCAAGGGCGGGGTTCCTGCGGCACGCGCGGCTGCGCGCCGGCGTCGCCCTGGGCGTCGCCGGGTTGCGGCGGCGCACCGGGGGCGACCGGGTCGTTCCAGGCCGTGTCGCGCTCGACGGGGCCGGTGGTGGTGGAGGCCGGCTTCTTGCGGGTCATCCAGACGACAATGCCGACGCCGAGGGCCGCGAGGGCTAGAACGATGAGGGTGGGGGTCATGGGCTCTCTCCGGGATTCCAGCGCGACAGTACCCACCGGAAGCGCTCCAGTTCGGGGCCGGGTTCCCGCGTCAGTGGCCGGGCGTATCGCCGCGGGGATCGATCATCCGGTGCGCGTGCAGGATGAAGTAGCGCATGTGGGCATTGTCCACGGTGGCTTGGGCGCGAGCCTTCCACGCCTTGCGGGCCTCCTCGTAGTTGGGGAAGGCGCCGACGAACTCGACCTTGGACAGGTCGCGGAACACCGGGGCGTCGAGATGGCGCAGCTCGCCGCCGATGACGAGGTGAAGCAACTGGGGGGAGTCGGGTGCGGTGGTCATGACGGGTCCGGACGGCAGCGGGCGGGGCGGTTGCCGAATAGGCGCTGCGGGCGGCGCGATCAACGGGTTTGGCCGGATTGCCGTGTTCTGGCATAATCCTTCAATGGTTGATGAACCCGACAACCTGGTTTTGATCTATCTTCGCCGGATCGACAGCAAGGTCGATGCGCTGAATCTTCTCGTGGACGATCTGACCCAGCGTATGTCGGCGGTCGAGACGGGATTGGCCGACGTCCGTCGTGATCTCGGACATCTTGCGGAGGCCGATGCGCGTCCCAATCGTCGTTCGACAGGCTACGAGAGGACGTCGACCGTATCCAACGACGCCTCGACCTGCACGAAGAGCCCGCCGCCTAGGGCATCGGGATCGCCAGGGTCCGTCTTACGATCAACGGGTGAAGCGCCGGGGCGCTGCAGACCAGGCTGTTCTGGCGCGGGTCGGGCTGGTTGAACAGCCACGGTCGGCCGTGGTGGTCGCTGACCCTGCCGCCGGCCTCCTCGACGATGAGGGCCCCGGCGCAGACATCCCAGTCCCATTTGGGAGACAGGTTGATGGCGGCGTCGAAGGCGCCGGCGGCGACGAGGGCCATGCGATAGGCGAGGGCGTTGCGCTTCTCGTATCGCATCGCGGGCCAGGGCTCGGGCCAGTGCGGCCCCTCCATCAGTCGGGCGTCGGCCAGTACCGAGGCGTCGTCGAGGTCGGCGGTGTCCGAGGCCGCGATCGGGCGGCCCTGCAGATAGGCGCCGCCGCCCAGGGTGGCGGTGAAGGTCTCGCCCAGGGCCGGGGCGTGGATCACGGCGGCGACCGGGCGGCCGTCCTCGACCAGGGCGATGGGGATGCACCACCACGGCTTGTTCTTCATATAGGCGACCGTGCCGTCGATTGGATCGACGACGAACAGGCGCGATTTCGACAGCCGGTCGGGGCTGTCCGCCGTCTCTTCCGACAGCCAGCCGTGGTCGGGACGGGCGGAGAGCAGGATGTTCTGGAGCAGGGCGTCGACGGCCATGTCGGCCGAGGTGACGGGCGAGCCGCCGGACTTGGACCAGATCTTCAACCCGGCCTCTCGCTCGGCCAGGGCCAGACGGCCGGCGGCCTCGGCCGCGTCGCGGATCAGGGCGAGATCGGCCGCCAGCCCGGTCATTTGCCGGCGATGGCGACCCCGTCGAACATCAGCGACGGGCTGTTGAAACTGCCGCGGAACTCGAGGTCCGAACCGCGCTCCATCCGGGTCCAGAGCTCGGCCAGGTTGCCGGCCACGGTGACGCCGCTGACGGGCCAGACGATGGCGCCGTTCTCGAACCAGAAGCCCGAGACCCCCGCAGACCAGTCGCCGGTGTTGGCGTTCAGCGAGGGGCCGAACATGGAGGTCACCAGCAGGCCGGTCCCGGCCGCCGCCATCAGGCCGTCGAGGTCGCGCTCTCCGGGCTCCAGATGCAGATTGTGGGTCGAGACCCCGGGCGGTCCGGCGAGGCCGCGCGAGGCGTGGCCGGTCGAGGCCAGGCCCAGTTGGGCGGCCGAGCCGCTGTTGAGCAGCCAGGTCGTCAGGACGCCGTCCTGGATGATCGCCCGGCGGGACACCGCCACGCCCTCGTCGTCGAACGGGGTGGAGCCGAGGCCGCGGACGCGGAACGGGTCGTCGACCAGATCGACGCCGGCGGGCAGGACACGCTGGCCCAGCCGGTCCTTGAGGAAGGAGGTGCCGCGCGCGATCGACGGGCCTGAAATGGCCCCCAGCAGCGGCGACAGCACCTGGCCGGCGACGCGGTTCTCGAAGATCACGGGGGCGGTGGTCGAATCGATCTTGCGCGGACCGGTGCGGGCCACGGCGCGGCGTCCGGCGAACTCGCCGATCGAGGCGGCGGAGGGCAGGTCGGCGAAATGGCGCACCGAGCGATGCTCGCCCCCGCGCTCCATGGCCCCGTCCTTCTCGGCGATGACGCCGACGCCCAGCGAAAAGGCCGAGCCGTGGTAGGCGCCGTCGAAACCGTGCGAGGTGACCAGCCGCCACCGGCTGGATGAGGCGGAGGCGTGGCCGCCCTCCGACCGGGCCACGCCCGGCACCGCCAGGGCGATGGCCTCAGTCTCGGCGGCGGCGGCCTCGAGGTCGGCGGCGCCGCGCTCGGTGGGGTCGTACAGGTCCAGGTCGGGGAAGGGGCCGCGGGCCAGCCGGTCCTGCGGGGCGAGGCCTGCGTACGGATCCTCGGGCGCCAGCCGGGCCATGGCCACGGCGCGCTCGACCAGCCGGGTCCGGGTGGCGTCGGACAGGTCGGAGGCCGAGACGGTGGCCTGGCGGCGGCCGATGAAGACCCGCAGGCCGAGGTCGCGGCTCTCCTCGCGCTCGACATCCTCCAGCTTGCCGTTGCGGACGCCCACGGACAGGGCGGCGCGCTCGGCCGAGACGGCCTCGGCGGCGTCGGCCCCGGCCCTCAGGGCGGCGGCGACCAGATCGGGCAGGAGGTCGGGGGCGGCGGCGGACTCGGTACGGTCAGGCATGCCCCGATATGGCCGGGCCGGTGGTTCGGCGCAACGGGGCGAGGGTCAGACGGCGCCGAACGCCCGTCCGATCAGCGCTCCGGCGCCGAAAACGAGCGCCGCCTGGGTCAGGATCATCCCCGACATGCGCCCGAAGGACGGCTGCTTCGTCCGGGCGAGGCCCCAGGCGTGGAGGATGCGCCCCAGCAGCATGGTTCCGCCGATGGCGTGAATCCACCCCGGCTGGAAATCCAGCACCGCCATCAGGATCAGGATCGCCAGACACGGCGGGATGTATTCGGCGGCGTTGCCGAAGGCCCGACTGGCCGCCGTCAGCTTCGGGTCGCCGCCGTCGCCGAAGGACACGCGCAGCCGCTTGCGGGTGAAGATGGTTCGAAACGACAACACGACCAACAGCACGACCGACAGGCCGGTCCAGAAGGCCGCGGCCTGGGCCGCCGTCATCGCTTCGAACGGATTCATCAGTTCTCTCGCCCCACCGGATAGAGCCGGTAGCGGTCATCATAGAACGGAGTTCGCTCATAAAACCACTGCAAACGCGCGTCGCCATTGGCCGCGAACTCCGGCTCGGCGGCCAGTCTGGCCTCGAATTCGGCCTTCAGGGCCGGGTCGGCGGCCATCATCGCCTCAGCCAGCGGGGCGATGGCGTAGCCCTCGATATACTCGACCCGGCTGAGCACCTCGGGGAACAGGCCCCAGGCGAAGAAGCTCTCGTTCGATTGCGGCTCCAGCAGCAGGACGACGATGTCGCCCAGCGGCTGGTCGGTCGGCACCCGAACCGAGCCGACCGGGAAGGTCCAGTCGCGGCGCTCGGGCGTCACCCCGGCGACGGTGACCGCCACCCGGCCCTCGTTCGGACGCGTCGCCAGCTTCGGCTCGTCAAGGCGGAGCATGTCGAGATTGACGGTGCGCGGCGCGTCCAGCGTCTCCATCCGCACCCCGTGCAGCCGCAGCCGCCCGATGATGTCGGCGCGGTGGCCGGGCACCCAATAGGCCTCGGGCCGCCGCAGCGTCAGGGTGGGGCGCGAGCCGTAGAAGGGCAGGGCCCAGGGCTCCGGATCGGCCACGCCCAGCCAGCGGATCTCCGACCGGCCCGAGGCGGGGCTGTCGTACATTTCGTAGCGGATGCCCTTGAAGCTGCGGGTGGAGACCGGGGTCGGATCGGGCGCGAAATTGGCCGGGATCTCCGTCGGGCGAAGCGCGCTGTCCTCCGCAATGGCGGCGCGCAGGGCGGGCGCTCCGGCGGCGAGGCGACGCATGGCCTCTTCCAGGAAGACATAGGTCCCCAGCACCCGCTGCTCATAGGGTTTCAGGCTGTGGTTCTCGATCAATATGGTGGGGACGTGGGCGGCCGAGCCCCAGCCGTTGGAGAACCGCTCGCCGAGGCCGCCGTCGGACAGGCCGGCGCGGGGATCGTCGCCGATGCCGAACACGAGTTCGCCGGGGATGTGGCCCCCGGCCTCCAGCGCAGCGTTGACGGCGGGCTTGAAGGCCGCATCCAGCCAGCGGGCGATGGCGGGCGAGCGCGAATAGACGCCGTTCTCGCCATTGTAGCCGTAGGTAACGTCGTACTGGTAATCCATGCCGTCGGTGACGTGGATGTCGACGTACAGATCGGGCCGGTATTTCAGCACCAGGCCGCGCACGGCGCGCATCTCGGCCTGGTCCAGCTTCAGGTAGTCGCGATTGAGGTTTTGGTTGGTCGCGGTATTGCGCCAGCCCTGGATGCGGGGGCCGCGCTGGTTGGGACGCGAATAGGCCGAGGCCCGCTCGTGGCCGTCGACCGACAGGATCGGGATCAGGATCAGATTGACCCGGTCCAGCAGGTCCGACTTGCCGTAGAAGGCGATGTCGCGGAGCAGCATCATGCCCGCGTCCTTGCCGTCGATCTCGCCCGGATGGATGCCGGCCTGGGCCAGCAGGACGGGCTTGGACGGGTCGAGCGTCGCGCCGTCCTTCGAGGCGATGACGGCGTACATCGGCCGGCCTTCAGGCGAGACGCCGAACTCTTCGATGCGGATCAGGTCCGAGGCCGCGTCCAGCCGCTCGAACCAGGCCCGGGTGTCGGCGTAGTCGGGGCTGAAATCGTGGGCCGGGTCCGTCTCGAAGGCCGTGACCCAGGGGTCCGTGGCGTCGCGCAGCAGGGCGCGGCTGGCGCCGTCCCATGCGGGCGCGGGCGGCAGGAAGGGCTGGTCCCAGGGCGCGGCGTTGGGGGCGGACGGGGACTGGGACATGGCGGGACTCACGCAACAGACAAGGGCGGCGAGAGCCGCGGAGATCAGGATCGGACGCATGCGCCTTCGTCGACTGATCGCGCCGATATGGCAAGCCTCAACCCCCGCCGATCGCCGGGGACCAGGCGCTCGCCGCGACCAGGCCGGCGGCCGCGCGCACCATGTTCCACAGGGTGTAGGCCAGCAGGATCAGCAGGGCGGCGATCACCACCCGGCGCCACGGGGCGAAGGCCGCCGTGGCGGCACCGACGGCGAAGATGATGCTCCCGATCATGATCCGTGGGGTCCAGACGGCCGCCCAGGCGGGGTCCGCGAGGGCCATCAGGCCGAGCAGCATCCACACCAGGGCATTGGCCCCCAGCACGCAGCCGAACACCACCCGCCGGTGGGCCCAGAAATGGGCGTCGAGATCGATCCGGGTCTCTACGCCCTCGGCGCTCACCCGCGGGAAGGTCACGCTGGCGGCGACGTAGAAGGTGGAGGCGATCAACAGTCCGACCAGCAGCAGAGCGGGATTGAAGGGGGCTCCGCGAAAGAACACCCAGGCCTGGTTCCAGAAGGTGGCCAGATCCACCGCCACGAACACCGCCAGCAGCGGCGTCAGCCAGCCGAACCGCACCCGCTGCCGCTCATGCAGCACCCGCGCGAACCCACCGACGAGCTCGGCCACCGACAGGCCGAGCAGCAGGCCGTAGAAGCTGAAGAAGAATTCGAAAGCGCTCATCAGGCTCCTCCCCGAGCGCGATCACATGTACAGCCTATTTCGCGAGTGGCGGTCCGTCATCTGCGTCTTACCGCTTGGGGCCGTGGCCTCCTATTTCCAGATCGGCGCGCCGTCGCCCGGCAGGCCCAGTCGGTCCCACATCTCCGACACGCGATCGACGACCGCGCCGTCCATGCGGATCTCCTCGCCCCATTCGCGCTTCGTCTCGGGCGGCCATTTGTCGGTGGCGTCGAGGCCGATCTTGGAGCCGAGCCCGCTCTCGGGGCTGGCGAAGTCGAGGTAGTCGATCGGGGTGTTCTCGATGACGGTGATGTCGCGCGCCGGGTCCATCTTGGTCGAAATCGCCCACATGACCTGTTTCCAGTCGCGGGCGTCGATGTCGTCGTCCACGACGATGACCCACTTGGTGTACATGAACTGGCGCAGATAGCTCCAGACGCCCAGCATCACCCGCTTGGCGTGGCCGGGGTAGGCCTTCTTCATCGACACCACGGCGATGCGGTAGGAACAGCCCTCGGGCGGCAGCCAGAAGTCGGTGATCTCGGGGAACTGGGCCCGCAGCAGGGGGATGAAGACCTCGTTCAGCGCCTCGCCCAGCACCGAGGGCTCGTCGGGCGGACGGCCGGTGAAGGTGGTCAGATAGATCGGGTCCTTCCGCATGGTGATCGCCGTCACCTGGAAGACCGGGAAGGTCTCGACCGAATTATAATAGCCGGTGTGGTCGCCATAGGGCCCCTCGGGGGCGTGCTCGTCGAACAGGACGTGGCCTTCCAGCACGATCTCGGCGTTGGCCGGGACCATCAGCGGTACGGTCTTGCACGGGACCAGCTCGGCCTTGGCCCCGCGCAGCAGGCCGGCGAACTGATATTCCGACAGGGTGTCCGGCACCGGGGTCACGGCGGCCAGGATGGTGCCGGGGTCGGCGCCGAGCACGACGGCGCAGGGCAGAGGGCCCTTTTTCCCGGCCTTCTTGTGCCGGGCGTAGTGCTGGGCCCCGCCGCGGTGGGCCAGCCAGCGCATGATGGCGCGGTCCTTGCCCAGCACCTGCATGCGGTAGATGCCGAGGTTAAAGTCGTCCTCGCGGTCCTCGGACGGGCCCTTGGTGACCACGAGCCCCCAGGTGATCAGCGGCGCGGGCTCGCCGGGCCAGCAGCCCTGGACGGGGAGGCTGGTCAGGTCGATCTGGTCGCCTTTGAGCACCACCTGCTGCACCGGGGCGGTCTTCACCACCTTGGGCCGCATCGACATGACCGTCTGCATCAGCGGCAGCATCTCCATGGCGTCCGACAGGCCGCGCGGCGGCGTCGGGTTGCGCAGGAAGGCCAGCAGCTCGCCGACCTCGCGCAGTTCGGCGGCGGTGGTGCGGGTCTTCTTCTCCATGGTCACGCCCATGGCCACGCGCTTCACCGTGCCGAACAGATTGGCCAGGCAGGGGATGGGGCTGATCGAGCCGTCGGGCATGACGGGCTTTTCGAACAGCACGGCCGGGCCGCCGTTGCGCAGCAGCCGGGTCTGGATCTCGGTCATCTCCAGATGGGTGGAGACAGGCTCTGAGACGCGAACCAGTTCGCCCTCGGCCTCGAGCATGGCCATGAAGTCGCGCAGGGATTTGTAGGCCAAGGGGGACGCTCCGTTCGAGCGTCCGGATTAGGCGGACGCGGGCCGCCTGTCACCCGCGACCTTGCCGCAGGGCGGCGAGTGGACTAACCTAGCTAACATGCGTCAGGTCAATATCCACGAAGCCAAGACGAAGCTTTCCGAGCTGATCGCCGCCGTCGAGGCGGGCGAGGAGGTGGTGATCGCGCGGGCGGGCAAGCGCGTGGCGCGGCTGATCGCCGAGGCGGACGCTCCCAAGCGATACCGTGAGGGCGGAGCGCTCAAGGGCCAGTTTGTCTGGGATCAGGAAGCCTGGGACGCCGGCGACGCGGAAATCCTCGAGATGTTCGAGGAGTCGATCAATACGCCCATCGATCCCGAGCCCAAGGCTTGAGCGCGATCATCCTCGACAGCAACGTGCTGCTCTGGTGGATGGCCGGCGAAGATCGCTTGCTGCGGACGGGGTGGATCGACCGGATCGACACCCAGCCGGGCATGGGGTTGAGCGTCGTCAGTCCGTGGGAGCTTTGGATCAAGGTCGGAACCGGCAAGCTCGTTCTGCCGCCCGGTTTTGATCGGGTCCTGGCCGACGCCCGCTTCGAAATGCTGCCTGTGACGATCGAGGACGGGCGGCGAGCGGGTCTGCTGCCGCTGCTGCACAGGGACCCGTTCGATCGCATGATCATCGCCCAGGCGCTGAATCGTGACGCCACGGTGGTCACAGACGACAGGAATTTCGCCCAGTACGGCGTCCGAACGATCTTCGTCTGATCAATACGCCCGCGTATCCGACACCAGCGCCCACAGCGGCAGGCGCAGGGCGCTGGTGGCGGCGCCGATCTGGGCGGTGGTCAGATGGGCGCGGCCGGCCTCGGCGCGGCGGGCTTCCTCGGCCGTCATTTTCAGCAGGGCGGCGAGGTCGTCGACCGCCATGCCGCGGTCCTCGCGCCACCGCTTCAGTCTCGCGCCGACCGCTGCGTCAAGCGGATCGACGCCGGGAAATCCCAGCACCGAGCCCATGGTTCGCTCCCTTGGCGCGCCGACTAGGCGCGGCGCTTCACGCCCATTCTTCATCCCATTTGAACGCGGGATCAATCCAGTCGCCCAGGCGGCCGTCGGGGCGGGCCAGGGCGTGGATGCGGTCGACCTCCTCCTCCGTCAGCTGGAAGTCGAAAACGTCGAAATTCTCGGCGGCCCGGCTGGCCTTGGAGGTGCGGGGGATGGCGATGACGTTCTGCTGCAGCAGCCAGCGCAGGGTGACCTGGCCGGGGGTCTTGCCGTGGGCCGCGCCGATCTCGATCAGGGTCGGGTCTTCGCCGATCGCGCCCTGGGCCAGCGGCGACCAGGCGGTGATGGAGGACCCCAGCTCTTTCGCGGCGGCCTTCAGCTTCGAGAGCTTGAGATAGGGGTGGTACTCGACCTGGTTGGTGACCAGCTTCGCCTTCGACAGGCCCTGGGCCTCATGGAATTCGGCCGAGGGGAAGTTGGACAGGCCGATGGCGCGGGTCAGACCCTGATCCTTCGCCTCGTTCAGGGCGCCCAGTGTCTCCGCGAACGACGGCTCCCGCTTGGGCCAGTGCAGCAGCAGCAGGTCGGGGGTGAAGCCGAGGCTGGCGGCGGACTCCTTCGCCTGGTTCAGCAGGGCGTCGCGTTCGAAATGGGCGACCCAGATCTTGGTGGTCAGCCAGATGTCCTCACGCGCCACATGGCCCGCCTCGATGGCGTCGCGGATGCCGTCCCCGACGGCCGCCTCATTGTGATAGATCCAGGCCGTGTCGATGTGGCGATAGCCGATGCGCAGGGCCTCGGCGACCATGGTCCGGGCCACCTCGGGCGTCAGGTTCCAGGTGCCGAAGCCCAGCAGGGGGATGACGTTTCCGTCGACGGTGATGGCGGGCTGGTCGGTCATGGGAAGGCTCCGGAAGAGGACGGCATACCTAGGCGGCGCAGGGCGACGATCAAGGCGACGACCGCGAAAGCCTTGGACCCCGTGCAAGGTTCCGCTAAAGCCCGCTGCCTGAGTTTTCGCCTGATCCTTCGAACGAGCGCCCCATGTCCGACGTCCTCCCCGACCGCCTGTGCGTCGATCCCGACAGCCCGTTCCACGACGCCGACCTGCTGGCCAGGGGCATCGGCGTCCGCTTCAAGGGCGAGGAAAAGACCAATGTCGAGGAATACTGCATCTCCGAGGGCTGGGTCCGTCTGGCGGTCGGCAACCGCGTCGATCGTCGCGGCAAGGCCCTGACGGTCAAGCTCCAGGGCCCGGTCGAGGCCTGGGTCAAGGGCGAGTAGGTCTTCCCGCCGCCCGTCGCGCTGGCTAGGGTCCGGCGCTTCTGAGTCCCGGAGCCGTCATGCGCCTGTCCGTCCGCCTTCTCGCCGCCAGCGCCCTGGCCCTGACCTTCGCCGCCGCGCCCGCCGTGGCCCAGGACGCCCGCGTTATCCGCGAGGCCGAACAGCTGCGCGACCGGGCGCTGCAGGACAATGTCGCCTATGCGCTGGTGTCGGAGCTGACCACCCGGTTCGGGCCGCGTCTGGCCGGCTCGCCATCCGAACAGGCCTCGGCCCGCTGGGGCGCCGAACAGTTCCGCGCCATGGGCTTCGACAACGTCTCGGTCGAGGAATTCCCCCTGGCCCTGTGGAGCCGCGGCGAGGCCCGGGTCGAGATCCTGTCGCCCTTCCCCCAGCCGCTGGAAGTCGTCGCGCTCGGCGGCTCCATCGCCACCCCCGCCGAGGGGATCGAGGGCGAGGCGGCGATCTTCGAGACCTACCAGCAGCTTCTGGACCAGCCCGAGGGCTCGCTGACCGGCAAGATCGTGGTCGTGCTGCAGGACACGGTCCAGGCCCAGGACGGGCGCGGCTATGGCGCCACCTCGCCGATCCGCGGCAATGGCCCGACCGAGGCGGCGAAGCGGGGGGCGGTCGGCTTTGTGCTGCGCTCGCTGGGCACCCATGACCACCGCTTCGCCCATACCGGCGCGACCCGGGTGGGGGAGGGGACGGTCCCGGCCTTCGCCATGAGCCCGCCCGACGCCGACCAGCTGCGCCGCCTGACGGCCCTGACCGACGCACCGGTGCGGATGCGGCTGTTCTCGACCGCCGGCTTCACCGCCGACAGCCACAGCCAGAACGTCGTCGGCGAGGTGCGCGGGTCCGGCGCGCCCGAGGAGGTGATCGTCATCGGCGGCCACCTCGACAGCTGGGATCTCGGCACGGGGGCCATCGACGACGGCGCCGGGGTGGCCATCACCGCCGCGGCCCTGAAGTTGATCGAGGACATGCCGCGCAAGCCGCGCCGCACCATCCGCGTCGTCTGGTGGGGTTCGGAAGAGGTCAGCCAGCCGGCGCCCGCGCAAGGTCTGGCCGGGGCGCGCTTCTACGCCTCCAGCCGCGCCGCCGAGATGGCGGACCACGTCGCCGTCAGCGAGAGCGACTTCGGCGCCGGTCCGATCTACAGCCTGGGCCTGCCGCCGGGCGCCGCCGACACCGATTTCCGCCGCGCGGCCCAGGCGGTGCTGACGCCGCTGGGGGTGCTGTTCGACGGCGCCCCCGCGACCGGCGGCGGGCCCGACACCGGCCCGACGGTGGCAGCGGGCGTTCCCGCCTTCCGCCTGAACCAGGACGGCACGGACTATTTCGACACCCACCACACCGCCGATGACGTGCTGGACCGGATCGATCCCGAGGCGATGGACCAGAACGTCGCCGCCTGGGCCGCCTTCCTGTGGCTGCTGGCCAATTCGGACGTGGACTTCCGGGCGTTACGCCCGGCGCAATAGGGCCCACCGCCGCGAGCGTGGCGAAACTGGTAGACGCAAGGGACTTAAAATCCCTCGACTTCGGTCATGCGGGTTCGACCCCCGCCGCTCGCACCACGGTATCAAAAGAACCGCTCATCCCCGCGAACGCGGGGACCCAGTGCTTTGGGTGAGGTGGCGGATTCCGCATCGCTCGCCCCGCTGCCCTGAAGCGCAGACGCCAAGCTGGACAGAACTGGGTCCCCGCGTTCGCGGGGATGAGCGGACTTGGGGGAACTACCGCTTCTTGCCCAGCTCCGCCGCGATGTCCTTGACGTTGCGGCCGGCCTTGCGGTGGGCGGCGGTCAGCTGTTCGCGGGTCACGCCCCAGCGCTTCATCCAGTGTTCGACGGCCTGACGCTCGGACAGGTCCAGCCGGTCCTTGTCGATGAAGCCGCGCTTGTCCTTCAGGCCCGCCATGGTCCGCTCCCTTGCTGCGGCTGAGGTAGCGCGAAACGCCTCCGCGCGCGACCATCCGCCATAACTTCGTGTTTCTCGCGGAGAAGCGCCCTTAACCCGGCGCGGTTTCATGGGCACAAGGGGGAAACCCCCTCCGACGGCATGGATAATCGATGAAAAGAGCCCGGCGCGCCCGCATCGTCGCGACCCTGGGACCCGCCAGCCGGGCGCCCGGCATGGTCAAGGCCCTCGCCCAGGCCGGGGTCGACGTCTTCCGCCTGAATTTCAGCCACGGCTCGCATGAGGATCACGCGGCGGCGCTGAAGGCGGTGCGCGGGGCCGAGCTGGCGCTGAAACGGCCGCTGGGGGTGCTGGCGGACCTGCAGGGGCCCAAGCTGCGGCTAGGCCGGTTCGCCAATGTCGAGATCGACGTCAAACCGGGCCACAAGATGCGCTTCGACCTCGACCCCACGCCGGGCGACGAGACGCGGGTGCAGATGCCGCATCCCGAGATCTTCCGCGCCCTGCGCACCGGCATGCTGCTGCTGCTCGACGACGGCCGGGTGCGGCTGCGGGTCAATGAACGCACCGACGACTGGGCCGACGTCACGGTCGAGAGCGGCTCGAAACTGTCCGACCGCAAGGGCGTGGCCGTGCCCGAGGCGGTGGTGCCGGTCTCGGCCCTGACGCCCAAGGACCGCGAGGATCTGGCCTTCGCCCTGCGCATCGGCGTCGACTGGGTGGCGCTCAGCTTCGTGCAGAAGGCCGAGGACATGGCCGAGCTGAAGCAGATCGTGAAGGGCCGCGCCGCCTGCCTGGCCAAGATCGAAAAGCCCCAGGCGCTGCTCGAGCTGGAGAGCATCCTCGACTATTGCGACGGGGTGATGGTGGCGCGCGGCGACCTGGGGGTCGAGCTGGACCCGGAAGAGGTGCCGGTGGCCCAGAAGCAGATCATCCGCGCCGCCCGTCGCCGCGGCGTGCCGGTGATCGTCGCCACCCAGATGCTGGAATCGATGACCGCCTCGCCGGCGCCGACCCGGGCCGAGGCCTCGGACGTGGCCAACGCCGCCTATGAAGGGGCGGACGCCCTGATGCTGTCGGCCGAGACCGCCTCGGGCGACTATCCGCTGGAATCGGTCGGGGTGATGAGCCGGATCATCGAACGGGTCGAGCGCGACCCGATCTGGCCCAGCCTGATGGACGCCGAACACGCGGGCATGGACGACATTGACGCCGACGCCCTGGTCGCCGCGGCGCGCAAGGCGGCCGAGGCCCAGTCGACCGCCTGTATCGTGGTGTTCACGACGCTGGGCGGGACGGCGCGGCGGATGGCGCGGGAGCGGCCGCTGCAGCCGGTGCTGGCCCTGACTCCAAATGCCGACACGGCGCGGCGGCTGGCCCTGGTCTGGGGGCTGGAGACGCGGCTGGGCAAGGAGCCGGCCTCGCTGGAGGACGTCACCGAAGACGCGGTCAACAGCGCGGTCCAGTACGACATGGCCCAGCCCGGCCAGCGCATCCTGATCCTGGCCGGAACGCCCTTCGGCGCGCCGGGGGCTGCGAATCTGTTGCGACTGGCCCATGCTCCCGCGAAGGGGCGCAAATAGCGTCCGAACTCCTTCGGCCGGCATGATCAAATACATCGGCTCCAAACGCGCCCTGCTGACGCAGATCGCCGCCGCGATCCGGGGGCCGCTGCCCGATGGTGGGACAGTGTGCGACCTGTTCTCGGGCAGCGCCCGCGTGGGGCACGCTTTGAAGCGTGAGGGCTTCCGCGTCTGGTCGAACGACCACAACGCCTATGCTCATGTGCTGGCGACGGCCTATGTCCAGGCGGATCGGGAACGGTGGCTGGAGAAGGCCCAGGCCGTGCTGGCCGAGTTGCGGACGGTGACGCCCGAGGCCGGCTGGTTCACCCGCACTTTCTGTGAGGACGCCCGCTATTTCACGCCCGAAAACGGCGCGGTGATCGACGCCATGCGCGACCGGATCGCCGCCCTGGCGCTGGAGCCCGAGCTGGAGGCCATCGCCCTGGTCAGTCTGATGGAGGCCGCCGACCGGGTCGATTCCACGGCCGGGCTGCAGATGGCCTATATGAAGTCATGGGCCGCGCGGGCGTTGAAGCCGCTGGAGCTGCGCATGCCTGACGTTCTGCCCGGCGTGGCGGCGGGGCCGTGCCGGGCCACGCACCGCGACGCCGTGGAACTGGCGCCCGAGGTCGAGGCCGACCTCGTCTATCTGGATCCGCCGTATAACCAGCATTCCTATCTCGGCAACTATCACTGCTGGGAAAGTCTGGTGCTGTGGGACAAGCCGGAAACCTACGGCGTCGCCAACAAGCGGATCGATGTGAAGACCCGCAAGAGCGCCTTCAACAGCAAGCCCGGCATCGCCCCGGCGCTGCGGGCGGTGATCGAGGGGCTGAAGGCGCCGAATCTGATCGTCTCGTTCAATGACGAGGGCTATCTGGCGCGAGATCAGCTGGTCGACATGCTGTCGGGTCGCGGCGAGGTGCAGGTGATCGAGATCGCGCGTCCGCGCTACGTCGGCGCCCGCATCGGCATCCACAATCCCAAGGGCGACAAGGTCGGGACCGTGGGCCGGCTCAGGAACGTCGAATATCTGTTCGTGGTCAGCGAACGGCCGGTCACCCTGGCGGACGCAGCCTGACCGGCGGAACGCGCGGTTGACAATGTCGTTTAGCCGACATGGAACTGTCACCCATGAGCCCAGCCCGTCGTCTTGAAGGCGTCCGCGTCTATGGCCGCGCCGCCGATGCGTTCGAAACCGTCGCCTGGCGTCCGCCGTCGGCCAGGCGGTTCGATGGGAGGGTCGCCAATGATCCGACTGTCGAGCATCAGACGCTGGAAGACGCGATTGTTCGCGTGCCCGGCTGGGTTGTCCCGATGATCGGCGCCGCCGTCGCCGCCCTCCTCGGGCTGCTGCTGGGCGGCTTGCTGGCGGTCTGACTCGCCGAGCGAGCCTCGCCGGGTTAGCCTTTCATCAGGAGGGTTGCCATGCTTGTGTCTACAGTGATTTTCGCCCTTCTGACGGCCGTGCCGGCCGTCCAGGATCCTCAAGTCAATCCGATCTGCGAGGCCAACGCTTCCCTCTGCCGGGTGGTGCCGCCTTTCAACATTCGCGCGGGCGGGACCAGCTATCCGATCACACCCTCGGGCCTTCGGCCGTGGGTAGAGGAAGACCGGCTGACGATCTTCCCGGGTGAGTCTGTCGTGCTGGTGGTCGCCGCTAACGGATCGCTTGAGGTAGAGAGCGTCGCCCGTGCAGAGGGCATCCTCAAGGATGAGGTCATCACCCGGTTGACCGCCGTCTTCGCCCCCGGCGGGCCAGGGGAGAACGCCACCGAAAGCGACGTCATACCCGGGAAGGAAGCGGTGGACATCGTTGCCGTTCCAGCCAATCGCCTGCGCGTCACATTCCGCCAGGAGGCCGAGGGAGAAGAGATGCTGCTGGTGATCCAGAACGGCTTCGACGATCCGGTCCTCTACAACGCCGGCATGCTCGTGCCGGATCAGGGGCAGACCTGGACGGCGACGTCGGTTTGCACGATCGTGGAGAAACGCATGGCGTTCGAGCACTGGCCGCACCCCATCCTCGCCCTGTCGCTGGGCGACTTCCACATCGAGAAGACGCCGACGCCCGACAGCTACCGCTGCGCCTAGCCTTCCAGCAAGGCCCGGATCGGGGCCCAGCCGCGCCGGTGGGCCGGGCAGGGGCCCATGGTCTTGAGGGCGGCCGAATGCGAGGGGGCGTTATAGCCCTTGTGCCCCGCGAAGCCGTAGCCCGGGTATTGCGCGTCCAGTTCGACCATCAGCCGGTCCCGCGCCGTCTTGGCGAGGATCGAGGCCGCGGCGATCGACAGGGACAGGCCGTCGCCGCCGACCACGGTCTGGACGTCGCAGGGCAGTTTGAAGCGGTAGTTGCCGTCGACCAGCGCCGCGACGGGCTGGACCGCGAGCGCCTCGATCGCCCGGCACATGGCCAGGCCCGTGGCGTGCAGGATGTTGAGCTCTGCGATCTCCTCGACCGAGGCGAAGCCGACGCCCCAGGCCACGGCCCGGGCCTTGATCTCGAACTCCAACGCCTCGCGCCGGGCGTGGGTCAGGGCCTTGGAGTCGTCGATGCCGGCGGGCAGGTCGTCAGGATTGAGGATCACCGCCCCGGCCGAGACCGGCCCCGCCCACGGCCCGCGCCCGGCCTCGTCGACGCCGCAGACCAGGCCGCCGCAGGACTGGAGCAGCACGGTTTCAAGCGCCAGGGTCGGGAGGCTCCGCGGGACCTTGTCCGCGGCCTTCGCCTTGCCGGTTGTTTTGGGGGAGGACTTCACGGGGCCGCCATCGCACGAACCTGCCGATGACGGAAGCACTCCGTCCCATGATCGTTGACCATGCCCACCGCCTGCATGAAGGCATAGACGATCACCGGGCCGACGAAGGTGAAGCCGCGCCTCTTCAACGCCTTCGACATGGCTTCCGATTCCGGCGTGGCCACGGGACGTGCGTCGCCGTCGGCCCAGGCGTTCTGGATCTGGGCGCCGCCGACGAAGGACCACAGCCATTCGCTGAAATCCTCGCCGCCGTCGCGCATCTCCAGCCAGATCCGCGCGCCCTTGATGGCGCTGTTGATCTTGGCGCGCGAGCGGATGATGCGGGCGTCGCCCAGCAGCCGCTCGACGTCGGTCTCGTCATAGCGGGCGATGATCTCCGGGTCGAAGCCGTCGAAGGCGTCGCGCATCCCCTCGCGCTTCCGCAGGATGGTGATCCAGGCAAGGCCGGCCTGGAAGCCGTCCAGCACCAGCTTCTCCCACAGGGCGCGGGCGTCGTACTCGGGCACGCCCCATTCCTCGTCGTGATAGGCGACGTAAAGGGGGTCGGTCCCGCACCAGGCGCAGCGATGGAGTGAGTCGGCCATGGCGGCAGCCTAGCCGATCGGGCAGGAAAAAGGGCCGCGCCCTTGCAGACGCGGCCCCAGGATCATCGTGGGTGAGACGGATCAGCTGTAGCGGTATTCGGTGATCTCGCAGACGTTGATGCGGTAGCGGATCAGCTCGTCGCCGTCCGCGAAGCGGGCCTTGAAGTCGAAGATGCAGGCGCCGGAGCCGTCGTCGATGTTGATCCGGACCGAGGAGCCCGAAGGGAGCACGTCCTGGCCGAGGATGTCTTCCTCCCAGTCGTTGCGGCCCGAGTTCGAGGCGTAGAAATGGGTCAGGGTGACGCCGGTTTCGTTGATGATGCGGACGCGGCGATCCTGGCCGTCGTTCGACTGGAAGCCCATCGTCCCGAAGGCGACAGCGGAAATGGCGGCGGCCAGAACGGCGCGGCGCGCGAAAGCCTTGAACATGGAATGGTCCCCGAAGTGTTTGCGCCCCCTGCGCAAATCCCGCGTATCACCGATGGGCGAACCGCGTCGAGATGGCGGTGTTAAAATTCTTTGCGTGGTCAAGGGGCGGGAGCCGGGTCGGCGGGTCCGGCGCGGTCAAACCGCTGGACAAGGGCGGATCGAGACGGAACAAGCACGGGGTTACAAAACAATCGGGAAGGAAACACCCATGCGTATCGCCCTGTTCGCCGCCGCCGCCGCGGCCGCCCTCGCCCTGACGGCCTGCTCGCAGCAGACCGGAGACAACGCCGCCGAGACCGCCGATTCGGCCGGCGACACGGTGGCCTCGGCCGCTGACGACACCGCCGCCAACGTCGACGCCGCCGCCGACAACACCGCAGCCGCCACCAATGAGGCGGCCGAGAACGTCGACGCCTCGATCCAGACGCCCGCCGAGACCCCCGCACACTAAGCGACGGTCCAGTCTATCGGAGACGCGCCCGGGGTCAGCTCCGGGCGCGTTTTTCGTTCTGGAGGCCGCTCCAGGCCGGCAGTCGCGCCGTGACCCGGCGCCCGTCGACCATCAGGTCACCGTCGATCCGGTCCAGCCGCAGCAGGGCCATGGCGGCGCCCTCGCGGCCGCTCAGCACCTGGCCGGCGCGGAGATCGCCGTTCAGCACCTCGGCGCCGAACGGCGGGGGCGGGCCGTCAAAGGCGATCGGCAGCATCCGTGTCTTGATCGCGCCCCGGCGCTTCATGCGCGACGTCGTCTCCTGGCCGACGAAACAGCCCTTCTGGAAATCGATGCCGTTGAGCAGGTCGAAATCGGCCTCGATCGGATAGGTCTTGTCGGACGGGGCGTCGGCCGCCGGATCCGGGACGCCGACCGCCAGGCGATGGGCCTGCCAGTCGTCCTCGGTCGCGTCGGGCGCAGCGGACGCGCCGAGCGCCCGGCCGCCAAGCTCCGGGGCGCGGGGGTCGGCCACGAAGCCGTCCGGCAGGTCGCCGCCCCAGGCCGCCAGGACCGGTCGCTCCTCCGGCTCCACCGCCACCTGCGCCCGCAGCCTGTACATGGCCAGTCGCTGCATCAGGGCGTCGCGACGGTCGGCGGCCACGTCCAGCACGACCGCCTCGGCCTCGCCCCACAGGAACAGGTCGAACAGCAGCCGCCCCGGCGGCGACAGCAGGGCCCCGAAGCGCAGCGCGCCGGGGGCCAGGGTCTCGACGTCCTGGGTCAGGAGATTGTGCAGGAAGGGCCGGGCGTCGGGTCCGGAGACCCGGACCAGGGCGCGGCTGTCGAGGCGGGCGATGCGGGACGTCATGGGGCCTAGATAGGGGGCCGCGCGGCTGTGGACCATGGCCGCATGCGCCCTGCTGCAATCAGAGAATCCGTATACGGTCCATCCATGGCCGCACGCTTCCCCATTCTCTACATCGCCGAGGCGGATGCGAGCGACGCCATCCTGTCGTCGGGGGTGCTGGCCTATATGGTCGAGGCCATGCCGCAGGCGAGCTTCACCGTCGTGGGCTCGCCGAAGAGCGCGCCGCTGTTCGCCGACACGCCGCGGCTGGATCGCCTGATCGTGCTGGAGCGCGACAGCCGGCTGGACTGGATCGGTCTGTGGAACAAGGTGCGCGAGACCCGCTGGGGTCTGGTGGTCGACATGCGCGGCACCACCCTGTCGGGCAAGCTGAAGCGGCAGAAGCGGGCCGTGCGCGGGGCCTGGGAGGCGGGCGTCCACGCGGTCGAACAGGCGGCGCGCGTGCTGCAGCTGGAGGACGTCCCGGCGCCGAGGCTGTTCGTGTCGGAGGCGACGCAGGCGAAGGCCGACGCCCTGATCCCGGAGGAGGGCGTGCCCCTGCTGGCCGTCGGCCCGGGAGCCGACTGGATGGGCAAGGTCTGGCCGTCGGAACGCTACGCCAAGGTCGCCGTGGCCCTGGTCGGGGACGGCGGGCCGCTGGAGGGCGGGCGGGTGATCGTGGTCGGGGACGACAACGCCCGCGAGGCAGCCCACGTCTTGCGCCTGTCGCTGCCGCGCAACCGGGTGACCGAGCTGCAGGGCCGGCTGGGCCGGCTTGAGACCGTCGCGGCCATCGGCCGGGCGGCCCTGTACGTCGGCGCCGACACCATCTGGACCGATCTGGCCGTGGCGTCCGGCGTGCCGGTGGTGGCGGCGTTCGGGCCATCGGACGAGGCCGAGCACGGGCCGTGGGGCGGGATCGCCGTGCGGGGACCGCGCTCCGTGGAGGAGTATCGCAAGATCGATCCGAACCTGAACCAGGCCATCCAGCATATGAACGACCTGCCGGCCGACCGGGTGCTGAAGGCGGCGATCCGGCTGCTGGCCGGACGCGCGACGGCCTAGAACCGCGGGCCCAGCGGGGCTAAGGGACGGGGCATGACCCAGACATACGACCTGATCGTCCGCGGCGGCGAAGTGGCCAATCATGCGGGGCGCGGCCCGGCCGACGTCGGCGTGATCGATGGGCGGATCGTCTTCGTCGGCGACCTGTCGCAGGCCAGCGCCGGCGAAACGGTGGACGCGACCGGCCTGACCGTCCTGCCGGGCGTGATCGACACCCAGGTCCATTTCCGCGAGCCGGGGCTGGAGTGGAAGGAAGACCTCGAGAGCGGCTCGCGCGCCGCCGCTTTGGGCGGGGTGACCTCGGTGTTCGAAATGCCGAACACCGAGCCCAATACGACCGATCCCGCCACACTGGCGGACAAGCTGCAGCGGGCGCGGGACCGGATGTGGACAGACCACGCCTTCTACATCGGCGGCACCCACGGGAATGCAAAGTATCTGGCCGAGCTGGAGCGACTGCCCGGCTGCTGCGGGGTCAAGGTGTTCATGGGCGCCTCGACCGGCACCCTGCTGGTCGCCGATGACGACGGGGTGCGCGAGGTGCTGCGTCATGTGAAGCGGCGGGCGACCTTCCATTCCGAGGACGAGTACCGGCTGGTCGAACGCCGGCCGCTGGCCCGGACCGGCGACTGGACCAGCCATCCCGAGGTGCGCGACGCCGAGAGCGCCATCCGCTCGACGCGTCGGCTGGTGGCCCTTGCGCGGGAGGTCGGGGCGCGGATCCATGTGCTGCATGTCTCGACCGCCGAGGAGGTCCGCTTCCTGGCCGACCACAAGGACGTGGCCACGGCCGAGGTGACGCCGCAGCATCTGACCCTGGACGGGGACGAGGCCTATGCGCGGCTGAAGGGCTATGCCCAGATGAACCCTCCGATCCGCAATGCGGCCCATATCGCCGGGCTTTGGACCGGGATCGAGCAGGGGGTGTTCGACGTGCTGGGCTCGGATCATGCGCCGCATACGATCGAGGAGAAGGCCAAGCCCTATCCGGCCTCGCCCTCCGGGATGCCGGGGGTGCAGACCCTGGTGCCGGTGATGCTGACCCATGTGGCGAACGGGCGGCTGAGCCTGGACCGGTTCATCGACCTGACCTCGCACGGGGCCAACCGCATCTTCGGCATCGCCGGCAAGGGGCGGATGGCCGAGGGCTATGACGCCGACCTGACCATCGTCGACCTGAAGGCGAAGCATGTGATCCGCCACGCCGACATGGCCAGCCGCTGCGGCTGGACGCCGTTCGACGGCTTCGAGGCGACGGGCAAGGCGGTGGCCACGATCGTGCGGGGGCGGCTGGTGATGCGGGACGGCGAGCTGGTCGGCGCGGCCCACGGCCGGCCGGTGCGGTTCCAGGAGAGCCTGGGGGCGTGACCCGGCCGGCGCTGGGACTGATCGGCTTCGGCGCCTTCGGGCGGCTGGCGGCGCGTCATCTGGCCCCGCATTTCGACATCCTGGCCCATGATCCGGCGGCCGAGGACGACCTCAAAGGACTGGTGCGGCTGACCGGTCTGGGCGAGGCGGCGGCCTGTCCGGTGGTGGTGCTGGCGGTGCCGGTCGAGGCGCTGGAGGCGACGGTGGCCGCCGTCGCGCCGCACGCCGCGCCGGGCGCCCTGTTCCTCGACGTCGGCTCGGTGAAGGTGAAGCCGGCCGCGATCATGGCCGCGGGGCTGCCGCCGACGGTGCGGATCGTGGGGACGCATCCGTTGTTCGGGCCGCAGAGCGGCAGGGACGGCATCGCCGGCCTGCGCCTCGCCGTCTGCGAGGTCCGGGACCGCCGCGCCGCCGGCCGGGTCGCCGCCTTCTGCCGCAGCCGTCTGGGGCTGAAGGTGTTTCGGGTTTCGCCCGAGGACCACGACCGCGAGGCGGCGACGGTGCAGGGGCTGACCCATCTGATCGCCCGCGTCCTGATCGCCATGGAGCCGCTGCCGACGCGGATGACCACGGTCAGTTTCGAGCGGCTGATGCAGGCGGTCGACCTGGTCCGCCACGATTCGCCGGCGGTGTTCCGGGCCATCGAGCGGGACAATCCCTTCGCCGCCGCGGTGCGCGACCGGTTCTTCGACCTGGCCGACCAGGCGCGCACCGGGCTGGACGACTAGCGGGCCTCCAGGATGAAGGCGGCGACGTCGTCGACCACGCCGGGGGCCAGCGGCAGGGCGGGGTCGCCATAGACGGCGATGTTGCCGGCGCGGTCAGCCGGCGCGACCTTCAGCACGTGATTGACGCCGTCCCACAGCACCAGATGGACGCCCGGGCGGGCGGCGGCGAGGGTTTCGGCCTCGATCACCCGTGTCTGGATGTCGGTCGTGCCGGAGCCAACCATGACCGGGCCCTCGTAGCGCGCCGCCAGGGCGGCCGGGTCGAGCGCGAACCAGGAGATCAGATAGGGCTGGATCGAGGGGCGGAACAGGGCGGCCAGGGCCGGCGGGGTGTCGGCGACGGTGCGGCCGGCCTCGAGCTCGGCGAGGGCGTGCAGGGCCTGGGTCCGCAGCGGTTCGGGCAGGTTGGGGCCCAGCTGTTCCTCGAGCACGAGGCGGGCGCGGCGGCCGGCGCCGGACAGCAGGACCAGGCCGCAGACCGTGTCGTTTCCGCCGTCGACCGCGCCGAGGGCGACCAGGGCGCCTTCGCTGTGGCCGATCAGCCAGACGCAGGGCTGGCCGGTGCGTGCGGCGGCGTCGGCGGCCCAGGCGCGGGCGTCGTCGATGTTGCGGCTGAAGCGCAGGTCCTCTTCGCGGCCGCCCGCCGGGGCGCTTTCGCCGATGCCGCGCTTGTCGATGCGGACGGTGGCCACGCCCTGTTCGGCCAGGCCCTCGGCCAGCAGGCGATAGGTCGAGGCGGTCAGTCCGCCGGCGCTGTTCCCGTCGCGATCGGTGGGGCCCGAGCCGGGCAGGATGACGGCGACGGCGCGGGTCGGCCCCTCGGGCGTCAGCAGGGTCCCGTGCAGGGGGGCGGGCTCTGACGGCAGGACGACGGGCGCAGAGGTCGGATCCATGAGGGCGGCGGCGAGGAGGAGGCTGAGCATGGCGGGTCTCCGGGAGGGGCGGGTCGCGACAGATAGGGCATTGGCGCTGCGTTTCGGCAAGGAAGATCGCGCCTCTCCCTCCCCCTCCGGGGGAGGGTGGCTGAGCCGCAGGCGAAGCCGGATGGGGGCGGCGCCAGGTTGAGGACGGTGTATTTTTAAATGTGCAGGAAAAGCAGAGGGTTGGGCAGCGTCAAATATGCTGACTAACGGTAGAGTCCCCTCGGACTTCCTTCCCCCATTTCGGGGGAAGGTGGGCCGCGGAGCGGCTCGGATGGGGGCTCTGTCCGGGTGATGACTGAAAGGACGGGGGCCAGAGCCGCCAGCCCCCATCCGTCAGGCTGCGCCTGACCGTCGTCGGATCGCGATGCGATCCTCCTCCATCCCCCGAAATGGGGGAAGGGGTTTGCGTTCTGGTCAGGCCGCCCGCGACCGCAGGGACAGGCAGTAGCCGAAGGTCACCGCGATGCCGGCGATGATGGCCGCGCAGCCGCCGATCAGGGCGAGCTGGAAGGGGGCGAAGGCCCAGAGGGCGGCGTAGACGAGGCCGCTGAGGGTCATGGACCAGCCGCCGACGCGCTGGACCTGACGGACGCGGGCGGAGGGGGCGAGGGTCTTGGGCATCCGGTTGCCGAACCAGGCGACCATCAGTCCGGTCGCCCCGAGCACAAGGCGGGTGACCGTGTCCGCGTCGATATAGCCGAGGTTGCGCGCGCCGGTGGCGGCGAGCGCCAGGACGACGATGCCGACGCCCCAGGCGAGGTCGCCGATCAATTGCTTGTTCATGTCGTGGTCTCCGGTTTGGGCCCGGGCGTCTGGGCGCCGGGGCTGAATGAATCGACGAACCCCAGCAGCGCCTCTTCGAGCACCGAGAGTTTCAGGTGGTAGATGACGGACTTGCCGGCCTTTTCGGCGTGGACCAGGTCGGCCTCCTTCAGGACCGCGAAATGGGCGGACATGGTCGGTTTGGAGACCTCGAACCGGTCGCTGAGGTCGCCCGCGCTCATCGGTCCGTCCTGCAGAAGCTGCAGCACGCGCCGGCGGGTCGGGTCGGACAGGGCCTTGAAGATCGAACTCATGTTGTGACGTTTAGCTAATCGTCGAAATGAGTCAAGCGGGATTTGCACTACGGCACTCTGGGATGAGTGCTGACGTCAAGGGGGGTGACGAAGGACGGGGCTCGCCAGGGTCCGCTAGCACCCCGAACCGGGCGTCGGCGGCGTCCGCGAGCGGCTCCCGGGTCCGGAGAACCGCGTCCGCCTATCGGTGCAGGCGAAAGCCGACTTCGCTCAGCAGTCTGGGTCCGTCATAGATGCGCGCCCGGCGAAACGTGGGGCTGGCGGCGATCTAGGCGTCCGCCCAGAGCCGCGCCTCCAGGACATCTTGAAAGGGCAGTTGCTCGCTCAGGAGCGTTCCCGGGCCCTCAGCGTAAAGTCGAACTGTCAACGGCATCGCCCAACTCCCTTCCGAGACGCAACATACGGAAATCTCTCGCGTTCCAATGTCGGGCAGTCGACGAAGCCGTCATCCCGGCGCCGGCGAGCCCGGGGCATCCGGTCTCCCGTTTCCCGCTCATAGCCGACAACTCTGCGCCCGACCCGCAGGCTCCAGGCTGACCCTTCCGGTTTTCACCCGCTGCATGCCGGGCGGCAGGGGAGCAAGCCGGCGGCTGTTGCGTTGAGGAGCAATGTCCAACCCGTTTCTCCTCAAGCTCGCCTTCGGTGCTGATCTGACCAGTGACGACCGGCGGCTGTTGGCCGAGTTGTCGTCCAATCCCCGGCCCGTGGCGGCAAGGACGGACCTCAGCCGCGAAGGCCAGAAGCCGACGAACGTTCACCTGGTCATGTCGGGCTATGCGTGCCGCTACAAGGTGCTGCCGAACGGTCGCCGTCAGATCATGGCGATCTTCGTGCCGGGCGACGTGTGCGACCTGCACGTCCAGATCCTGGGCGAGATGGACCACAGCATAGGCACGCTCTCGGACGCGATGGTCGTGGACATTTCGCCAACGAAAATCGAGGAACTGATCGCCAACCCCAGGATCAACCGCGCCCTGTGGTGGATGACGCTCGTTGACGAAGGCACCCTGCGGGAGTGGCTCGTCAGCCTGGGTCAGCGAGACGCCGCCGAGCGGATGGCCCATGTCTTCTGCGAACTCCACCTGCGACTGCAGTCGGTCGGGCTGGCGGGTGAGGACAGCTTTGACCTGCCCGGAACGCAGGACGATCTGGCGGACCTGATGGGCGTGACTGTTGTCCATGTGAATCGCACCCTTGCGACATTGCGCGAGACCCGGCTCATCCAGTTCGAGCGTGGTCGTTTGGCAATCCCCGACGTCAGCCGCCTCCGGGCCTTCGGAGGCTTCGATCCCAACTATCTTCACCTGCAGGACGGCACGACGCGGTCTACCCTAATGAGGGAGGCTCCCCCGACCGGACATGGCGCGGACGGTCCCTGACTGCCGCCGGCGCTCGACGGTTCGCTCGCTGGCAGTCTGCAGCGCCGGGCGACCGAAGAGCGCCAGGCCTTACCGGCTACCCTGGCGGGCTAACCTGACCAACATAGGTTGGGGACGAACCATGACCGGTCGAACATCCTGACTCGTCGCTGGAAGAAGAACTCGGCCCCCGGCGCTTGGAAGACATCGGTAAATCAGCCGCGAACTCCCGCCAGACCCCGGAGAGTTCCATGTTGTCAAACCATACGCTTGCAGCAATGGATGGCGATGATCTCGCCGCCCTGCTTCCGCATTTGAGAGAGCAGACCGTCGAGCGCGGCCAGACTCTGAGCGCCCAGGGCGAAAGGGTCAGCGAAGTCTATTTCCCGACGACCGCCAGGCTGAAGAACGTTGTCACTTTCAGCGATGGACGGTCGGCTGAGACTTTCATGATCGGAAAGGAGGGCGTGAGCGGCCTGTCCCCCTTCCTCTCCGACAGCCGCAGCGGCTGGGCGGTAGAGGTGGGAATCAGCGGCAAGGCGTACCACCTCCCAGCTCGCGTCCTGCGCAGCCGGATCGACGACAGCCACACGCTGCGGATGCAGTTCAACGGCCTCATGAACGACTACCTGACCCAGGCATCCCTTGGCGTCGCCTGCGCGTCCCTGCACAGCGCCACGTCTCGCCTGGCTCGCTTCGTCCTGGTGACCTCGGAAAGGATGGAGCATGCCGATCTCCACCTTACCCAGCAGGACCTGGCCATCGCCCTCGCGCTCCAGCGAACAACGGTCAGCGTATCCGCCGCTGTCCTGAAAAGCCGGAAACTCATCAAATACAGCCGGGGCGTAATCCGCATCCTGAACCTCAGCGGTTTGAGGGACGCTGCCTGCGAATGTTATAATCTTCAGCAGGAGGTTCTTGATCCACTGCCCAGGTCTCCGGCCCTGGCGGCTGCCTAGTGCGGGCGGTCTGCTGCCGAATGTCCATCAGTGGCGACGGCCGACGGGACGCTGGCCTTTCTCGACCCCATCGGCGAGCGCTCGGCTCCTAGCGCGCCACCGTCACGCCGATCAGGACCAGGGCCAGGAGGATGACCAGGCCGATCACGACGATGATGGCGACGATCCCCCCGGCCCGGGAACCCCGGGCGTGCGTCCGCGTCTGAGCCTCCCGGTCGAGATAGAAGCGGTCGTCGCCGGCGGGGACGAGGATGCGGTCCTTGACCAGCCGCTTCACCATCGCGCGGGGCGCTTTCGACGGCAGGGCGATGGCGCGGCCGGCGTGCGTGGCGTCCGCCTGTTCGAAATGCTGCACGAGTTTGCGGATCGCCGCCCGGTTCATGACCACCATGGTGGCCGCCGTTGTCGCGCCTACGCTCATTTGCAGTTTCCCCCTCCGCATATGGTGGACGCATTCCGACCGCGTGCGTGCTGCTGTCAAACGCGCGTTGAGGGATTCAGCTTCGCGCCGCAGGGACATTCCGCAGGGGCGCTTCATGCGCGACGGAGCGGGGCGGGGACTGGGAGCGGCGAGGTCCGGCTGCGCCTGCGGTTCAGGTGACGGCGTAGAGGTGATCGCCCGGACCCATCAGGCCGAGCAGCACGGTCGTCACCTGCACGCCGCTGCCGTCCCGCGTGCAGACCCGGAAGGCCTGATCGTTCATCGGCGTGGGGTCGGGTCGCGCCATGGCCCATCCGATGAAGAGACGACCGCTGACAGTCCAGCGGCCGAGAACGGTCATCTGCTCGTGCCGGTCGTCCGCCCGGATGCGGTCGAGCAGGCTGTCGACCTGGCCCTTCACGCCTTCGATGACCTGGACGAAATGACCGTCGGGCTGGGCCAGACAGCCCGTAACGCCGTCGCGGATGTTGTTCGTGATCGACTTCCGAAAGATCGCGTCGCGGCCGATGACGTCGTCATGGTGCAGGCGCGCGACGCTGCGAAGGACGACGCGATGGAGTTCTTTTCCCACGGGGAGGACGCCTTGGGGCGAGACGCCCAGAGCACCGTTAGACCCATTTGACCGAACACACGCGGTCTATTCGGGAGCGGCCGGATTCAGACGACGGCGAAGCCGGTTGGGGCTGGCGCCTAGATCGAAAAACTGACCCCGCAGCCGCAGCTGCTCGCCGCGTTCGGGTTCCGCACCACGAACTGCGCGCCCGCCAGATCGTCGACGAAGGCGATCTCCGAGCCCTTCAGGAACGGCAGGGACACCGGGTCGACGAGGGCGGACTGGCCGGCGGTTTCGATGCGGATGT
This sequence comes from Brevundimonas sp., assembly GCA_046292645.1. GTDB lineage: Bacteria > Pseudomonadota > Alphaproteobacteria > Caulobacterales > Caulobacteraceae > Brevundimonas. The sequence continues at coordinate 28,665 of JBKBQO010000007.1, read as the reverse complement.
CGTCGGGGTCGGGGGTCTCGACCAGTTCGAACCGGTACTGGAAGCCCGAGCAGCCGCCGCCGTCGACGGCGACGCGGAGCAGGACCGGATGGCCCTCGGCCGCGGCCAGGGCGGCCAGACGGGCGGCGCCGCTGTCGGACAGGGTCAGGCCATGGCCAGTGGAGGCCGGCGAAATCTGGAACAGGGGCGTGGATTGGACGGTGCTCACGAGGGCCTATATGAGGCTGGAAGGGCCGATCGCAAAGGCCCGCACCCCGAAAGAGCGGCTGACCGTGATCCCCGAGCGCGCGCCCTATGCCGAATATCCCGAACACAGCCGCGGCCGGCTGACGCCCGAGCCGATCAGCCGGACGCGCAACGCCTATGCCCGCGACCGCGACCGCATCATCCACTGCACCGCCTTTCGCCGGCTGAAGGAGAAGACCCAGGTCTTCGTGGCCCATGAGGGGGACCACTACCGGACGCGGCTGACCCATTCGCTGGAGGTGGCGCAGATCGCGCGGTCGCTGGCCCATGCGCTGCGGCTGGACACCGACCTGGCCGAGACGGTGGCCCTGGCGCACGATCTGGGGCATCCGCCGTTCGGCCACGCCGGCGAGGACGAGCTGCAGGCGCAGATGGCGCCCTGGGGCGGGTTCGACCACAATGTCCAGACCTTCCGCGTGGTGACCAGGCTGGAGGTTCGGTATCCGGGCTTCGACGGGCTGAACCTGAGCTGGGAGACCGTCGAGGGGGTGGTCAAGCACAATGGCCCGGTGTCGCACCGGCTGGACGAGCCGGCGTGGAAGGCGATCGCCGACTATGCGCCCGGCTGGGACCTGAGGCTGGGGACCTTCGCCTCGCTGGAGGCGCAGGCGGCGGCGATCGCGGACGACATCGCCTATAACAATCACGACGTCGAGGACGGGGTGCAGGCGGGGCTGTTCACCCTCGAGGACCTGAGCGACGTGCCGCTGATCGGGCCGGCGCTGCACGGGGTGCGGCGGGACTGGCCGGGGATCGATGCGCGGATGCTGCGGATCGAGGCGGTGCGGCGGATGATCGGCATCATGGTCGAGGACGTGCTGGCCGAGACCGAGGCGCGGCTGGCGGCGGCGGATGTGCGCTCGACCGAGGCGGTGCGGACGGCCGACCGGATGATGGTCGCCTTTTCGCCGGCCATGCTGGCCGATCTGGGCGTGCTGCGGAAATTCCTGTTCGAACGGATGTACCGCCACTATCGCGTCAACCGAACGCGCAGCCAGGCGCGGCGGCTGCTGGCCGAGCTGTTCCAGCTGTTCATGGCCGAGCCGGCGACCCTGCCGCCGGAATGGGCCGGGCGGGCGGACGTGCCGGACGAGGCCCGGCGCGCGCGGGCGGTGTGTGACTACATCGCCGGCATGACCGACCGCTTCGCCATCGAGGAGCACCGCAAGCTGTTCAACCTCGACTCGGCGCTGGGGCTTTGACCGTTGTCACCCACCGTCGTCATCCTCGGGCTTGACCCGAGGATCAGGCGTGGGGAGCGAGCTGTGCGTCGGGGGCGGCCCCGTGAGCGCGCCCGTATGACCGTCCAACGCGCACCGGATAGTCTGATCCTCGGGTCAAGCCCGAGGACGACGGTGGAGGGAGACGACGGTGGAGGGATGACGGGAACGCCTGAAAAAGGACTCGGACCGGGATAGAGTGTGTGTTCCGCGCGTCGATTCGCGCGGCTGATGAGGCGCGGCCATGTCCAACGAAGATCCCTATCGTCCGAACCAGGGCCGCGATCGCGGGGCCTATACGCCGCCGACCGACGACGACCTGCCGTTCAACCGCGGCGGCTATGATCCGCGCCGGGCCGGCGGCGGGGGCGGGGGCGGCGGGGCCAAGGCGCCGCCGATGACGCTGATCATCTCGGCGGTGGTGCTGCTGCTGCTGATCATCGCCGTGGTGGTCTATTACCGCGCCGGGCCGCGCGCCTCGGACGACGCCCCGCCCGCCGTCGGCACGCCGGTGGGCGAGATGAAGGCCGACGCTCCCCTGGACGCCCAGCCGGTCGACCCCGAGGCCGGGATCGACGTCTATGACGCCGCCGAGGCCCCGACCGCGGCCCCGACCTTCACCCCGCCGCCCGAGGCGGTGCAGCCGCGTCCCGCCCCGGCCCCGTCAGGCGCGACCACGCCGCCGACGACGCCCGCCGCCCCGCCGCCCGCCAAGACCGAGCCGCGCCCGCCCGTCGCGGCGGGCGGCAGCGCCGGGGTGCAGATCGGCGCCTTCTCGACGCCCGGGATCGCGGATCGCGAGTTCTCCGCCATCGTCGGCCGCTATCCGCAGTTCACCGCCGGCGCCGACAAGCGGGTGCAGGAGGTGACGGCCTCGAACGGCTCGACCGTCTATCGCACCACGGTGACGGGCCTCAGCCGCGAACAGGCGACGGGGCTGTGCGAGGCCATCAAGGCCCGCGGCGGCGACTGTTTCGTCCGCTGACCGGCCGGTGAGTTCGGCGGCGATCTACGGCTGTGGCGGCCATCGGCTGACGGAGGACGAGCGGGCCTTCTTCGCCGAGGTTCGTCCGTGGGGCTTCATCCTGTTCCGGCGCAATATCGACAGCCCGGACCAGGTGCGGGCCCTGACGGCCGAGCTGCGCGACTGTATCGACGACCCCGACGCGCCGATCCTGATCGACCAGGAGGGCGGGCGGGTGCAGCGGATGGGACCGCCGCACTGGCCCAAATATCCGCCGGCCGAGGCCTATCTGAAGGCGACCAACGATCCGCTGGCGGCGCGCGAGCTGGTCCGGCTGGGGGCGCGGCTGATGGCGCATGACCTGAAGTCGGTGGGGATCAACGTCGACTGCGTCCCGGTGCTGGATGTGCCGGTGCCGGGGGCGCACGACATCATCGGCGACCGGGCGTATGCGCGAGACCCCGCGACGGTGACGCAGCTGGGCCGGGCGGCGGCCGAGGGGCTGCTGGCCGGGGGCGTGCTGCCGGTGATCAAACACATGCCGGGGCATGGGCGCGCCTTCGCCGACACCCACAAGGAACTGCCGACGGTCCATGCCGATCTGGAGACGCTGGACGGCTGGGATTTCGCGCCGTTCAAGGCGTTGTCGGACATGCCGATCGGGATGACGGCCCACATCGTCTTCGCCGCCATCGACCGCAAACACCCCGCGACCCAGTCGAAGAAGGCGATCAAACTGATCCGCGAGCGACTGGGCTTCGGCGGCCTGCTGCTATCGGACGATCTGGTGATGAGCGCGCTGTCGGGCACATTGACCGAGCGGGCGCGGAAATCGCTGAAGGCCGGGTGCGATCTGGTGGTGCACTGGAACGGCGACCTGGACGAGATGCGGCAGGTGGCGGAGGGCGTGGGCAAGCTGAAAGGCAAGGCGGCGAAGCGGGCGGAGGCCGCCCTGGCGCGGATCGTGCGTGAGCCCGAGCCGCTGGACCCGTTCGAGGCGCGGCTGCGGTTCGACGCCCTGATGGCCGGGCGTCTGGACGCCGCCCGCGGACCGGACGTGGCGGAGGCCCAGGCCTGAACCGATGACCGACGCCTTTCAGCCGAATCTGGATTTCGCCGCCGTCGAACAGGCCGACGCGGGCGAGGCCTTCGTGGTCGATCTGGAGGGGTATGAGGGGCCGTTGCACGTGCTGCTGGCGCTGGCGCGGACGCAGAAGGTCGACCTGCTGAAGCTGTCGATCACCCGGCTGGCGGAACAGTATCTGGCCTTTGTGCACGAGGCGCGGCGGCGGAATTTCGCTCTGGCGGCCGATTACCTCGTGATGGCGGCGTGGCTGGCCTATCTGAAATCGCGCCTGCTGCTGCCGCGCACCGACAAGAAGGGCGATGAGGTCCCGGCCGAGGAGATGGCCGCGGCCCTGGCCTTCCGGCTGCAGAAGCTGGAGGCGATGCGCAAGGCGGTGGAGGCGATCACCGCCCGGCCGCGGCTGAAGCGCGACGTGTTCACGCGGGGGGACCCGGAGGCGCTGGTCATCATCCCGTCCGACCGGATCGACGCCAGCCTGTATGAGCTGATGGCCGCCTATGTGACGCAGCGGCGGCGCGAGGAGCAGCGGCACTACAATCCCGGCCAGCGGGTCGAGGCGTTTGCGCTGGAGGCGGCGCGCGACTGGCTGCGCGAGGTCCTGCCGGGGCTGGAGCAGTGGACGCCGCTGGAGCAGGTGGCGCCGGCGCGGCGCGGCGGGGAGGGGCCGAGCCAGGCCAGTTTCACCGCCTCGACCCTGTCGGCCAGTCTGGAGCTGGTGAAGGAGGGGGCGATGGATGTGAAACAGGCCGAGGCCTTCGCGGAGGTCTATCTGAAGCGGCGCGGGATGGGGCAGGTGCTGGAGCTGGTTCCGTGATCCAGTTCGCACCGGATCACGGAGAAATCGAACGCCGCGTCGAGGCCCTGCTGTTCGCCGCCGCCGGGCCGTTGTCGGCGGCCGAGATCGCGCGGCGTCTGCCCGAGGGGGCGGATGTGGGCGGGACGATTTCGGCGCTGCGCGAGCGGTATCAGGGACGTGGGGTCGAGCTGGAGTGCGTCGCCGACCGCTGGCGCTTCCGCACGGCGGCCGATCTGTCGTTCCTGATGACCGAGGAGCGCGAGGAGCCGCGGCGGCTGTCGAAGGCGGCGCTCGAGACCCTGGCCATCATCGCCTATCACCAGCCCTGCACCCGGGCCGAGATCGAGAGCGTGCGCGGGGTGTCGCTGTCGAAGGGCACGCTGGACCTGCTGCTGGAGATGGGGTTCGTGCGGCTGAAGGGGCGGCGGCGGACGCCGGGCCGGCCCGTGACCTATGCGACGGCGGACAAATTCCTGGAGCATTTCAGCCTGTCGAGCCTGTACGACCTGCCGGGGGTGCAGGAGATGAAGGCGGCGGGGCTGCTGGACCTGTCGATCCCGGTGGGGTTCGAGGTCCCGGACCCGTCGCGGGCCTCGGACGAGGAGGACGCGCCCCTGCTGCCGGGGGACGAGGACGCGCCGGAGTTCGCCCAGGATTTCGTGGCGGAGGATTGAGCGCAGAAAAGGATCAACTTGCGCCGCCGCGCTCGTTTGCTAATCGCTTCCGATGATCGCTCGCCTTCGCCCCGTTCCGTTCGACCTCGGTCCCGTTCATTTCGTGGGCATAGGCGGGATCGGCATGAGCGGCATCGCCGAGATCATGCTCAAGATCGGCTATTCCGTTCAGGGCTCGGACGCCAAGGCGTCGGCCAACACCGAACGGCTGGAGAAGCTGGGCGCGCGGGTCTTCATCGGCCATGACGCGGCGCATATCGGCGACGGGGTGTCGGCGGTGGTCTATTCGACGGCGGTCAAGGCGACCAATCCCGAGATGATGGTCGCGCGCGAGCGGCGCATTCCGCTGGTGCGGCGGGCCGAGATGCTGGCCGAGTTGATGCGGCTGCAGTTTTCGATCGCGGTCGGGGGGACGCACGGCAAGACCACGACGACCTCGATGGTGGCGGCCATTCTCGACGCCGGCGGGCTGGACCCGACGGTGGTCAACGGCGGCATCATCAACGCCTACGGCACCAACGCCAAGGTCGGCGACGGCGACTGGATCGTGGTCGAGGCCGACGAGAGCGACGGCAGCTTCCTGCGGCTGAAGTCGACGGTGGCGATCGTCACCAATATCGACCCGGAGCACCTCGATCACTACGGCGATTTCGACGGGGTGCGGAAGGCGTTCGTGGACTTCGTCGAGAACATCCCCTTCTACGGCTTCGCCGCCGTCTGCCTCGACCACCCGGAGGTGCAGCGGCTGGTGGCCGCGATCGATAACCGGCGGCTGGTGACCTACGGGATCAACCCCCAGGCCATGGTCCGGGCCGACAACTGCCAGATGGCGCCCGACGGCTGTCGCTTCGATGTAGTCATCCAGCCCCAGGGTCTGGCCGCGCTGGGCGAGCCGATCCGGATCACCGGCCTGCACCTGCCGATGGCGGGCTGGCACAATGTGTCGAACGCCCTGGCCGCCATCGCCGTGGCGCGCGAACTGGACGTCTCGGACGACGCCATCCGCGCCGGTCTGGCCGGCTTCGGCGGCGTGCGGCGGCGCTTCACCACCACGGGCGTGGTCGGCGGGGTCCGGATCGTCGACGACTATGGCCACCATCCGGTCGAGATCGCCGCCGTGCTGAAGGCCGCGCGTCAGGTGGCCGAGGGCCGGGTCATCGCCGTGGTCCAGCCGCACCGGTTCACCCGGCTGGAATCGCTGATGGAGGAGTTCTCGACCTGCTTCTCGGACGCCGACGTGGTGTTCGTGGCCGATGTCTATGCGGCGGGCGAGACGCCGATCGAGGGGGTCGACAAGGATGCGCTGGTCGAGGGGATCCGGCGGTTCGGGCACCGGTCGGTGCAGGCGCTGGAGAGTGTCGAGGCCCTGCCGGGGGTGATCGCGGCGGAGGCGAAGGCCGGCGATCTGGTGGTGCTGCTGGGGGCGGGGGACATTACACAGTGGGCCTATGCGTTGCCGGGGCAGCTGGAGGGGCTGGATTGATCTCGCTGCCTGAAACGCGCGGCAAGCTGCTGCGCGACGAACCGCTCGGGCCGTTCACCTGGTTCCGGGTGGGCGGGAACGCCGATGTGCTGTTCATTCCCGCCGACGCCGACGATCTGACCGACTTTCTGAGGGCGCTGGACCCGGCCGTGCCGGTGACCGTTCTCGGCGTCGGCTCGAACGTCATCGTCCGCGACGGAGGGGTCGAAGGCGTGGTGATCCGGCTGGCCGGGCGGCCCTTCGCAGGCATCACGACCGAAGGCGAGACGATCACCGCCGGCGCCGGCGCGCTCGACTCCATGGTGGCGCGGGCCTCGGCCAAGGCGGGGCTGGGCGGGCTGGAGTTCTACGCCGGCATCCCGGGCACGATCGGCGGGGCCCTGACCATGAACGCCGGCTGCTATGGCGCCGAGACGAAGGACATTCTGGTCTCGGCCTGGGGGCTGACGCGGGCGGGCGCGCGGGTCGACTATGCGCTGGCCGATTTCGGCTACACCTATCGCCACTCCGAGGCGCCGGCCGACATCATCTGGATCGAGGCGACCTTCCGCGGGACGCCCGACGATCCCGAGGCCGTCGCCGCCCGGATCGCCGAGATCACATCGCGCCGCGAACTGACCCAGCCGATCCGCGAAAAGACCGGCGGCTCGACCTTCAAGAACCCGCCGGGGCATTCGTCGTGGAAGCTGGTCGACGAGGCGGGCTGGCGGGGGAAACTGTTCCAGGCCACCGGGGGCGGGGCGATGTTCAGCGCGCTGCATTCCAACTTCATGATCAACCCGGGTGAGGCGACGGCGGCGGATATCGAGGGGCTCGGCGAGGCGGTGCGGGCGGATGTGCTGGCGAAGACCGGGGTGCTGCTCGACTGGGAGATCAAACGGATCGGGCGGGCCTCATAGACCCATGCTCGACTTTTCGACCTGTTGTGACTATGATGACCAACATGAACCGTCATGTGGATCCGAAGTCATTGCACCCGGCCGAATGGTCCGTGGCCGAAGCCAAGGCGCGGTTCAGCGAGGTCCTGGCCCGGGCGAGGGCCGGCGAGCCGCAGCGGGTCAGTCGCTACGGCAAGACGGAAGTCGTGGTGGTTTCGGCCGCGGATTGGGCCAGACAAACGGCATCGCTTCCTTCGACTCAGCCGCCCGCCGTCCGGGGCGAGAGTCTGCTCGATGCGTTCGCGTCGGTTCGGGAGAGCGGCGCGGGGGACGATCTGGCCGAGATGCTTGACCAGATCGCCAGGGAACGCCGCCATCAGGCGCTCGATCCGGGTCTGATCGAAAGGTGAGATATCTGCTCGACACCAACTTCGTGTCCGAGTTGATCCGTACGAACGTCAATGAGGCGGTCAGCCGCTGGAGCGAGGGGCAGTGGCCCCGGGATCAGGCCATCAGCGTCGTGACGCTGGGCGAGATCAGATATGGTCTTGAACTGATGTCTCCGGGACGCCGGCGGGAGGCGCTCGAAACCGCCGTCCGCTTCACGCTTCCAGCCCGGTTTGGCGATCGTCTCCTCAGCGTCGGGCCGGAAGTGGCGGACATCTACGGGCGACTGTTGGGAGAGGGGCGGCGCATCGGCGTCGAAGTGGGGGATCGCGACCTGCTGATCGCAGCAACGGCGCTATTTCACGATCTTACGGTGGTCACCCGCAACGTTTCGCATTTCGCACCCTTTGGGGTTTCGTTTTTGAACCCTTGGACCTTCGAGGTTTGAAACCGTCGAATCCTTTCTTCCCGCCGTCAAAGTAAACGCGGCGTAAACCCTGATCGGGGATCAAGAGGGATCGGCCCCCCGCTCTGAGTTGATCCGCCCATGAACCGCCCGTTCGCAGACCTGCACGTCGCCGTCCTGATGGGCGGGCTGTCGTCCGAACGGGAGGTGTCTCTGTCCTCCGGCAAGGGTTGCGCCGACGCCCTGGAAGGGCAGGTGGCGAAGGTCAGCCGCGTCGACGCCGGACGCGACCTGGCCCAGGTGCTCGCTGACCTGAAGCCCGATGTCGTGTTCAACGCCCTGCACGGGGCCTGGGGCGAGGACGGCTGCGTCCAGGGCGTGCTGGAGACGCTGGGGATTCCCTATACCCATTCGGGCGTGCTGGCCTCGGCCCTGGCCATGGACAAGGAGAAGTCCAAGGCGGTGCTGAAGGCGGCGGGCGTGGTGGTGCCGGGCGGGGGGCTGTTCGACCGGCGGGTCGTGTCGCGCACCCACGTGATCCCGCCGCCCTATGTGATCAAGCCCAACGCCGAGGGGTCGTCGGTCGGGGTCTATCTGGTGCGCGAGGGCGAGCCGCCGTGCGCGGCGCCGGGCGAGGCGGGCTGGGCTTGGGGCGAGCAGGTGATGGTCGAGCCCTTCATCGCCGGCAAGGAACTGGCGGTCACCGTGCTGGGCGAAAAAACGGGGCCGCGGGCCCTGACTATCACCGACATTACGCCCACCAAGGGCTTCTATGACTATGAGGCCAAATACGCCCCGGGGGGCTCGGTGCATGTGCTGCCGGCGGTGTTGCCGCCGCATGTGTTCGAGGCGGCGCTGCGGGAATCCGAGCTGGCGCACACGGCCATGGGCTGCCGCGGGGTGAGCCGATCCGACTTTCGTTATGACGATGTTAAGGACGAACTGGTCCTTCTGGAGGTCAATACCCAGCCCGGCATGACCCCGACCTCGCTCAGCCCCGAGCAGGCCGCCCATGTGGGGATGGACTATAAAACATTGGTGCGTTGGATGGTGGAGGACGCCTCATGCCCGCGGTAGTTCGCGGCGGTCGGCGACAGAGTTCGAACCAGCCTGCAAAACGCGGCGCGGCTCCCAAATCCCAGGGACGCGGTCGCGCGCCCCGCAACGCTCCGGCCACGCCGGGCAAGATGGCGGCGCTGGGCCGGCTGGACCTGTCGCCCCGCGCCGTCGTCATTTCGATCGCCGCCGGCGTGCTGCTGCTGGCCGGGGTGCTGGCGACCGGCGCGCGGGCCGAGCGCATCGGCGCCTCGATCAACCGCGGCGTCGACGGCATGACCGCCGGCCTTGGCCTGAAGCTGGAGAAGGTGTTCATCGAGGGCGAGAGCCCCGAGGCGACGCGGGCGATCCAGCAGGCGGTGCAACTGTCGGCCAACCAGCCCATGACCTCGATCGACCTGGACGCCGTGCGCCAGCGGGTCGAGGCGATCGGCTGGGTCGAGTCGGCGCGGGTGGTGCGGCTGTTGCCCAATACGCTGATCGTCCATGTCATCGAGCATGACCGTCTGGCCGTGTGGCAGACCGGCGGGGTCAATCAGGTCATCGACAGCCACGGCGTGGTGATCGCCGGGGCCGACGCCGGCCGCTATCCAAACCTGCCGCTGGTGGTCGGCAAGGGCGCCGAGCAGGCGGCATCGGAGGTCCTGCCGCTGATCGCCCAGCGGCCGCGACTGGCCAGCCGGGTCGAGGCCCTGGTGCGCGTCGACGAGCGGCGCTGGGACCTGCGTCTGAAGGACGGGAGCCTGATCCAGCTGCCGGCGTCCAACCAGGAGGCGGCGCTGATCCAGCTGGACGCCCTGGACCAGCGCGAGCGACTGCTGGAGCTGGGCTTCGCCCGCATCGATCTGAGAACGCCCGAGGAGGTCGCCGTCCGGCCCTCCAATGGCGAAGCGTAAAGTGAGGACCGACTGATGGCCGGACGTACTGTGGACAAATCCGTGGACGGCGTGGGCAAGGCCGCAGGCCGGGCTCCCGTCGTGGCGGCCCTCGACCTGGGCCAGTCCAAGGTCGCCTGTTTCATCATGAAGGCCGACGGCGTGCGTCACGCCGACCGGACCATCCGGGTGGCGGGCGCGGGCCACGTCCAGTCGCGCGGCGTGCGCGGCGGCGGCATCGTCAATATGGATGAGGCTGCCCAGGCCATCGGCCATGCGGTCGAGCGGGCCGAGCGGGCCGCCGGCTGCCCCGTCTCGGGCGTGGTCGTGACCACGGCCATCGGCCAGATGGCCAGCCACCGGGTCCAGGCGCGGGTGTCGCTGGGCGCGACCCCGGTCGGGGACGCCGACCTGGCGCGGGCCATCGGCATGGCCCTGGCCCAGATCCGACTGCCCAACCGTCGGCCGATCCATGTGCTGCCGATCGCCTGGTCGGTGGACGGGGCGCGGGGGGTGCACGATCCGCGCTCGATGAAGGGGCATTCGCTGGGGCTGGACCTGCTGGTCGTGTCCATGGCCGAGAGCGCCTTCAACGGGCTGAGCCATTGTCTGGAGCTGGCCCACCTCGACCTGCAGGGCGTGGCGGCGGCGCCGGTGGTGTCGTCGCTGGCGGCGCTGGAAGACGACGAGATGGACCTCGGCTGCGTCTGCATCGACATGGGCGGCGGCTCGACCTCGGCGGCGGTCTGGGGCGGGCGCTCGCTGCTGCACATCGAGAGCCTGAACGTCGGCGGCGACCATGTGACGGCCGACATCGCCCGCGGCCTGTCGACCTCGCGGGCCGGGGCCGAGCGGCTGAAGACCCTGCACGGCTCGTGCATGGCCGACGCCCATGAGGACCGCGAGATGCTGGAGGCGCCGCCGCGCGGCGAGGACGCCTCGGCCGGGCCGATCTTCGTCCAGCGCGCCATGCTGAAGACCGTCATCGCTCCGCGGGTGGAAGAGACGCTGGAGCTGCTGCGCGACCGGCTGCGCAATGCGGGGGTCGGGCTTGAGCCCGGCGCGGGCCTGGTCCTGACCGGGGGCGCCAGCCAGCTGAACGGCGTCCGCGAACTGGCCATCCGGGTGTTCGACCGTCCGGTGCGGCTGGGCAAGCCGCAGCGCGCGCCCCACCTGGCCGACGCCGCCTCGGGTCCCGCCTTCTGCTCGGCCGCTGGGGTGCTGCTGCGCGCCGCCTACGGCCCGCGCGAGGCGGTTTCGGCCCGCAAGCTGATGTCGCGCCAGATTTCGGCGGCGGATGCGCCCCGCGTCGATCGCGGCGGGATCGTCGCCCGGGCGGCGGGCTGGCTGCGCGAAAACCTGTAGAGGTCGCCGCGCCCTGAGCATCCCGGGCCAGCGTTGCTGTTCACAGAACGATTTTCCTGACTTTCGTTAACGAAAGCCGTGGCTCGCGGTCCGACTCAGCCTATCCGGTAACACTCCCTTAAGCAGAAGGGGTGTTTCCTTAACGCGCTCATAACCAATGCGAAACGGCGGGGCTTCGTATTGGAACGTGTTCGGGCAGGGTCGGATAAGGTCGGAATAAAATGTCTCTCTCGCTGGTGCGGCCGCAGGCCACGGAACTGAAGCCCCGGATCGTCGTGTTCGGCGTCGGCGGCGCAGGCGGCAACGCCGTCAACAACATGATCGACGCCGGCCTTGAAGGGGTCGAGTTCGTCGTCGCCAACACCGACGCGCAGCACCTGTCGTTCGCCAAGACCGACCGCCGCGTGCAGCTGGGCGAGACCATCACCCAGGGCCTGGGCGCCGGCGCCCACCCCGAGGTCGGCATGAACGCCGCTGAGGAAAGCGCCGAGGAAATCTACGGGCACCTGGACGGCGCCCATATGGTCTTCATCACCGCCGGCATGGGCGGCGGCACCGGCACCGGCGCCGCGCCGGTCATCGCCAAATGCGCCCGCGACCGCGGCATCCTGACGGTCGGCGTCGTGACCAAGCCCTTCACCTTCGAAGGCCGTCACCGCATGCGCCTGGCCGATGCGGGCATCGCCGAGCTGCAGCGCTATGTCGACACCCTGATCGTCATTCCGAACCAGAACCTGTTCCGCGTCGCCAATGAGCGGACCACCTTCGCCGACGCCTTCGGCATGGCCGACCAGGTGCTGCATTCGGGCGTGCGTTCGATCACCGACCTGATGATCCTCCCCGGCCTGATCAACCTCGACTTCGCCGACGTCCGCGCCGTCATGTCCGAAATGGGCAAGGCGATGATGGGCACCGGCGAGGCCTCGGGCGAGGACCGCGCCCTGCAGGCCGCCCAGAACGCCATCGCCAACCCGCTGCTGGACGAGACCTCGCTGAAGGGCGCCAAGGCCGTGCTGGTGAACATCACCGGCGGCATGGACATGACCCTGCTGGAAGTCGACGAGGCCGCCAACGCCATCGCCGGCGAGGTGGACGCCGACGCCAACATCATCTTCGGCGCCGCCTTCGACCCGGCCCTGGACGGCAAGATCCGCGTCTCGGTCGTGGCCACCGGCATGGAAGACCTGGCCGCGGCCAAGGCCCCGCCGACCGCCGCCGGCTCGACCTTCGACGCCCGCCGCCCGACCCCCGCCCACGCCGCCTCGCGCGCCGAGCCGGTGCGTCATGAGCCGGTCCGCCAGGAGCCGCTGCGCGAGCCGCTGCGCTCGGAGGCCCCGCGCCAGGCCGAGTCCGCGCCGATCGTCCCCACCTTTCAGTCCAGCCAGCCGACCTATGGCGCGGCCGCCCGCGCGCCCGAGCCCCGCTTCGAGCCGCGTCCCGAGCCGGTGATCCACGTCGCCGAGGAACGCACGCTGGAGCCGATCGTCGACCCCTGGGTCGAGGAATATGAGTCCGCCCCGCGCAGCCGCACGGCCGCCGCCCCGACCGCCCAAGGCGATCTCTACATGGATCGCGCCGCCGCCGCCGCCCAGGCCGAGCCGCGTCGCGAAGAGCCGGCCCATGACGACTATGACGACCGCGACCACCGCAAGTCGGGCTGGAGCCTGTTCGGTCGCGGCAAGCGTCAGCAGCCGGCCCAGCCGACCTATCCGGGCCCGTCGCGGACCACGGAAATGCGCTCGACCAGCCAGGCCCAACTCGCGCCGGAGCCCGAACTGGGCCAGGCCGAGGATGACCTGGAGATCCCGTCGTTCCTGCGGCGGCTGGCTAACTAGGGCTCAGGCAGCAGGCAACAGGCAGCAGGCAACAGGGAAGGGCGGCCGCAGGGCCGCCCTTTCTGCCGTGTCGGGGACTGCTGCCTGTTGCCTGTTGCCTGCTGCCTCCCGTCCGAAACAATCCGAAACCCGACTTTCATTTCCGGCTTGTTTACCACCCGCTACAGGGTTCGTGGGGCGTACTCCGCACGCAGAGGCGGGGCGCAAAAGAGCAGTGAGATTGAGTTTTGCCGGTCCGTAACGACCATCACCAGAGGACGACCGTCGCCCCCGCGATCATCGCGGGCGTGGGCGTGCACACGGGCGACCGGGTGCGTCTGGCCGTGCGTCCGGCCCCGGTCGGCACCGGCATCGTCTTCGTGCGCACCGACATCAAGGACCGCGACAACCGCATTCCGGTCTCGGGCGAGGCCGTGGTCGACGCCCGGCTGAACACCATGATCGAGAACGCCGCCGGCGTTCGCCTGTCGACCATCGAGCATCTGATGGCGGCCTTCGCGGCCCTGGGCGTGTCGAACGCCGTGGTCGAGGTCGACGGCCCCGAGCTGCCGATCCTCGACGGATCCGCGCTGCAGTTCGTCCAGCTGCTGGACCGCGCCGGCTTCCGCCGTCAGGAGGCGCCGGTCCGCTACATCGAGATTTTGGAGCCGATCCGGGTGCAGGAGGGCGACAAGAGCGCCGTCCTGCTGCCGTGCGACCGCTATGAGATGCGGTTCGAGATCGATTTCGCCACGCCGGTGATCGGCAACCAGGTGGTGGATTTCGTCGTCGACGAGGAAACCTTCCGCAACGAGATCATGGCCGCCCGCACCTTCGGCTTCGCCCATGAGGTCGAGGCCCTGCGCCGCGCCGGCCTGGCGCGCGGCGGCAGCCTCGAGAACGCCGTGGTCATCGACGGCGACCAGATCCTGAACCCCGGCGGGCTGCGGATGGAGCGCGAGTTCGTCAAGCACAAGGCGCTGGACGCCATCGGCGACCTGTACGTCCTGGGCGCGCCCCTGCTGGGCCGGTATGAGGGCGTCAAGGCGGGGCATGCGATCAACAACCTGCTGGTGCGCGAACTGCTGGCCAATCCGCAGGCCTGGCGCGAGGTGACGCGGGTGCCGGAACTGGCGATGGCGGGGTAAAGAACCCGCTCCCTCTCCCGAGGGGAGAGGGAGACTGCGCACGGCGGCGAAGCCGTCGTTCTGGCGCAGTCGGGTGAGGGCGTCCGGGGGACGACGTTTCGCACCGTAACCCCTCACCCTTTCGCGCAAGTCCAATCGCTTCGCTCTTGGGCGCTCAAGCCCTCTCCCAACGGGAGAGGGATCTCAGGTGAGCGTGATCGCACTCATCAGCCGGCCAAAGTCGGCTTCCCCGTTGAGATACGCCCGCCGGTTCGAGTAGAAGCGCGCCGCGTCCGTGCGCGTGTCGTCGCCCGTCCAGGCCGCGTCGGTGACGCCGGCCTGTTCCAGACGCCACTGGACGAAGCCGGGCAGGTCGAAGAGGCGTTTGTCGCCGGCCGCGCCGGGCGCGAAGAACCGGGCGCTGTCCGCGTCGCCCTGCTCGAACCGCGCCTGGAAGTCTGCGCCGACCTCATAGGAGGCCTGGGCGATGCAGGGGCCGATGACGGCGACCATGCGGCGGGGTTCGGCGCCGAGGGTTTGCATGGCGGCGACAGTGGCGTGGACGATCCCGTCCAGGGCGCCTTTCCAGCCGGCGTGGGCGGCGCCGACGACGCCGGCCTCGGGGTCGGCCAGCAGGATGGGGGCGCAGTCGGCGGTCAGGACGGCGCAGATCACGCCGGGCGCAGCGGTGACGGTCGCGTCGCCCTCGGGCCGGTCGCCCTTCCAGCCGGTTTCGGCGACGCGAGCGACGGCGGAATGGATCTGGAAACAGGCGGCGAAATCGTCGGGTACGCCGCCGAGGTGCGCGGCGACGCGGCGGCGGTTCTCGGCCACGGCGGCGGGGTCGTCGTTCGAGCCGACGCCGGTGTTGAGGCCTTCGTAGATCCCGGTCGAGACGCCGCCCTGGCGGGTGAAGAAGCCGTGGCGGACGCCGGCGCGGTTCAGCAGGGGGTGGGTGATGGGGGCGAGCGACAGGGTCATTCCTCGAACCCCGGGACCACCAGACTGCGCGGCGAGAAGATGGCGCAGGCCTTGAACAGGGTCCCCATCTGGTCGTCGGCGGTCAGCCGGGCCAGCTGGCGGTCGATAACCGGGGCGGCGTCGGGGCGGCCCTCTTTCAGGCGGTGGGCGCGGGACTCGATGCCGAGCAGCTTCAGGAACTCACCCTGGCCGATCGCGCCGGTGACGTCGGCCCCGGCGTGGACCGCGGCCTCCAGCACGGTGGGGAAGTCGGCCCACTGGGTCAGGTCGGCCTCGCCGGGCGTCTCCAGCGGATCGACCTTGCGGTGGCGGCGCAGGGCCTGGAGGGTGTCGCCGGCCTCGCGCCGGGCGCGGCCGTAGTCGATCAGCAGGGCGGCGCCCGAGGCGGCCCCGATCAGGGCCGCGACGTCGCGGCCGAAGGCGGCCTGCTGCTCCGAAATCTCGATCGTCTGGCCCGGCTCGATAGCGAAGTCCGGACGGCTGAAGCCGCCGCTGATCGTCATCAGGCCGAACTGAAGCGCGCCGTCGTCCGTCACACCGATGCGGCGCTCGGCCCAGCCGTCTTCCGTCTTCACGAACTGGCGGGCGGGCAGGCAGTCCAGCACCTCATTGGCGATCAGGATCACCGGGGCGTCGGTCTCGACGCGGTCCAGCGAGGCGACCCAGCGGGGGTGGATGTCGCTGTCGGCCAGCATCCGCGCCTGGGCCTCGCGCAGGGGCGGGCTGGGCTCGATCAGGATCAGGTCGACGGCGCGCAGGAAGTCGGGGTCCAGCCGCGCAGCGCGCAGGGCGTCGGCCATCAGCGTCCCGTCGCCGGGCCCGACCTCGACCAGCCGCACCCGTTCGGGCGCGCCCAGTCGGCGCCACAGCTCGATGGCCCACAGGCCGATCAGCTCGCCGAACATCTGGCTGATCATCGGCGCGGTGATGAAGTCCCCGGTCGCGCCGATGGCGGGGCGGGTGGCGTAATAGCCGTCCTTCGGGTCGTGCAGGCAGCGCGACACATAGTCGGCCACCGTCATCGGCCCGGTCAGGGCGATCTCGCGCGCCAGGCGGTCCTTCAGCGACATGGCGGCCTCAGGCGGCGACCGGAGGCCGGCTCCAGGCGCGCCAGATCAGCCAGGCGCCGACCAGCATCATCGGGATCGACAGCATCATCCCCATGGTCAGGCCCAAGGGCAGGTTCTCGAGCCCCGCGTCCGGCTGGCGGAAATTCTCCAGCGAGGCCCGCGCCAGGCCGTAGCCGAACAGGAAGATGCCGGTGACATAGCCGGGCTTGGCCAGCAGTCGCCCCTTGTAGACGGCGAGCCACAGGAGGCCGAACAGGGCCAGGCCTTCCAGTCCGGCCTCATACAGCTGGCTGGGGTGGCGCGGCACGTCGCCGGCGGGGCAGACGCCGTACAGCTGGTAGATGCGGTCGTTGCAGAAGCGGACGGCCCAGGGAACACTCGTCTCGCGGCCCCACAGCTCGCCATTGGCGAAATTGGCCAGACGGCCGAAGAACAGGCCGATCGGCACGGCGGGCGCCACCAGGTCGCCGAGGCTGAGCAGGCGGATCTTGTTCTTCCAGGCGAACCAGACGATCGCCAGCGACACGCCGATCAGGCCGCCGTGGAAGGACATGCCGCCGTCCCATAGCCGGAACAGGCCCAGCCGCTCGCCCCAGTCGGCGCCGGTGAAGAGGTTGGCGTACAGTTGGGGCTGGTAGAACAGGGCGAAGCCGAGGCGGCCGCCCAGGATGATGCCAAGGGTGATCCACAGCACCAGGTCGTCGATCTGCAGCGGCGTGACCGGCGAGGTCCCGGGGCGCCACAGGGCGTTGGTCCTGGCCAGACGGGCGGCGTACCACCAGCCGGCCACGATGCCCGCGACATAGGCGAGGGCGTACCAGCGGATGTCCAGCGGGCCGATGCTGAACAGGACCGGATCGAACTCGGGAAATTGCACGGGCGCTCCTGCGGAAGGGTCTTCGCCTGCGGTTTAGCAAGCGTCGCCATCCCCGTCCCCGAAATTTCCACGACGGGGAGACGGCGCGGTCCAAATCAGGCCACAGGTCGCATCGACAGCAAGGTTTCGTTCACCATATCGGGTGAACCTTCATTAACGACGCTCGTTGGTTCGAGCTGGAGACTATCCATGCAGACCCGCAATCCGCTTCTCGACGAGTTCGCCAAATTGACGACGGGCGCCATGGGCCTGGCCCAGGCGGCCGGCGAGGAGGCCAAGACCGCCTTTCGCGCCCAGGCGGATCGCGTCGTGGCCGAGATGGACCTGGTGCGGCGCGACGAGTTCGACGTCCTCAAGGCCGAGATCGCCGGGCTGCGAGCCGAGATCGCGGCGCTGAAATCGCCCGCCAAGGCGGCGAAGAAGCCTGCCACGGGAACGTCCACAGGCGCCGTTCCCCCTCAGGACGCAGCCGGTTGAGCCGAATCTGCGAACCCGCCTACCGTCCCGTCATGGGACGTGAGTCGCGCCCGGAGAAGACTTGATGGACGCCGTGCGGCCCGAAGAAACCGATATTCCGCACGACCCCCTGGACGTCGTCGAGCATGTGCTCGTGGCCGAAAACCTGCCGTTCGACCGGACCGACGAAGGCGACCTCGCCTTCGCCCTGGCCGGCGACTGGAAGGACTATGAGCTGTGGTTCGCCTGGCGGCCCGAGGGCGACTGCCTGCAGCTGTGCTGCGCCCTGGACCTGCAGGCGTCGAAGGCGCGGCGCGGGGCGGCCTATGAGCTGGTCGGCCTGATCAACCAGCGCACCTGGATGGGCCATTTCGAGGTCTGGGCCGAGGACGGCGAGATCGTCTTCCGCCATTCCCTGGCCCTGCCGATGGGCGAGCGCCCGACCCTGGCCCAGGCGGCCTCGATGATCGACGCGGCGGTCGAGGCGGCGGATCGTTATTACCCCGCCTTCGACTTCATGATCCGCGGCAACAAGAAGCCGCAGGAGGCTATCGACTCCTGCCTCTTCGAGACCGTCGGCACGGCCTGAGGCCATGAGCGCAGCGCCTGAGGCGGGTCCCGTCGCCCTCGTCGGGTGCGGCCGGCTGGGATCCGCGATCGTCGAGGGCTGGCTGAAGACCGGCGCGGTCGCGGCGGCCGATCTGATCATCCTGACCCCGTCGGAAAAGCCGGTCGCCGAGGTGGCGCGGGCGCAGGGCGCGCGGGTCAATCCGCCGCAGGGTCTGGCGGGGGCGCGGACCGTGGTTCTGGCGGTCAAGCCGGCCAAATGGCGCGAGGCCCTGACGCCCCTGGCGACAAGCCTCGGCCCCGATGTGCAGGTGGTCTCGGTGATGGCGGGCGTGGGGGCGGCGGACATCGCCGCCGTTTCCGGCCGGCCGGTCGCGCGGATCATGCCGACGACGGCGGTGGCCCAGGCGCAGGGCGTGGCGGCGCTGTGGTCGGAGGACGCCGGCGCACGCGAGACGGCGCGCGGCCTGTTCTCGGCCATGGCCGAGGTCGTGGACCTCGACACGGAAGCCCATATCGACATCGCCACGGCGACGGCGGGCTCGGCCCCGGCCTTCATCCACGCCTTCGTTCAGGCCCTGGCGCGGGCCGGCGAGGCCGAGGGGCTGGACCTGGAGGCCGCGACGCGGCTGGCGCGCGGGGCCCTGCGCTCGGCCGGCGCCGGGCTGGACACGGGCGAGGACCTGGACACGCTGATCGGCCGCGTCGCCTCGCCGGGCGGCACGACCCGGGCCGGGCTGGAGGCGATGGCGGCGAGCGGCGACCTCGACCGGGCGGCCGAGGCCGCGGTCAGGGCCGCCGTCGCACGGGCGCGCGCCCTCAGTCTCTAGTCGGCCGGACGGGCCTTCTCGTCCGCGATCCAGCGGTCCATCCGCTCGTCCAGCAGGTCCAGCGGCAGGGCGCCGTCGACCAGAAGGGCGTCGTGGAAGCGGCGGACGTTGAAGCGGTCGCCCAGCTCGGCCTCCGCCCGGGTGCGGATCGCGCGCAGGCGGATCTCGCCGATCTTGTAGGCCGTCGCCTGGCCGGGCCAGCCGATGTAGCGCTGCAGTTCGGTCTCGATGTTCAGCGGCGCCAGGGCCGAGTTGTCGCGGAAACAGGCGCGGGCCTGTTCCAGGTCCCAGCCCAGCCAGTGGATGCCGGTGTCGGACACCAGCCGGCAGGCGCGCCACATCTCGTAGCTGAGGCGGCCGAACCGCTCATAGGGGGTGCGGTAGAAGCCCATCTCCTCGCCGAGGAATTCCGCGTACAGGCCCCAGCCCTCGGTGAAGGCGGTGACATTGGCGCTGCGCCGGAAATAGGGGCCGTCCTCGGCCTCCTGCTGCAGGGCGATCTGCAGATGGTGGCCGGGCACCGCCTCGTGCAGCGTCAGGGCCGGCAGTTCGTACAGGCCGCGCTGGTCGAGGCTGGAGGTGTTGACCATGTAGCCGCCGGCGATGCCGGCCTCCATCGAGCCGCCGTTGTAGCGACCGGTGGTGTAGTTGGCCTCGATCTCGCGCGGCACCGGACGCACGCCATAGGGCAGGCGGGGCAGGGTTCCGAACAGGGCCGGCAGGCCGTCGTCGGCCCGCTTGGCCATCTCCGACGCCTTCTCCAGCAGGGCCTCGCGCGTGGTGACGTAGAACTGCGGATCGGTGCGCAGGAAGGTCAGGAAGGAGGCGAAGTCGCCGGTCCAGCCCGCGGCCCGCATCTCCGTATCCATGCGCTCGCGGATGCGCGCGACCTCGGCCAGGCCGACGGCGTGGACCTCGTCCGGGGTCATGTCGGTGGTGGTGTAGCCCTGGACCAGATAGGCGTAGAGTTCGCGGCCGCCGGGGCGGTGGACCAGGCCCAGGGTCTCGGGCGCGCGGGTCATATAGTCCTCGCGCAGGAACCGCACCCATTCGCGGCGTTCCGGCATGATCTCCTCGGCCACCACCTGCGCCGCGCGTCGGCGCAGGTCGGCCTGCTGCTCCGCCGGGACCGAGGCGGGCAGGTTGGCGAACGGCCGCAGCAGGGGATCGGTCTCGGCCGTATAGGCGGTCTCGGGCTCGATCAGCGACAGGGCGTTCTCGACGATCGAGCGCGGCTGGACCAGGCCGGTGTCCAGTCCGCGGCGGGCGCTGGCCAGCTGGTCGGAATAGACCTTGGGCATGGCCCCCAGCCGCTCGATATAGGCCTCGGCGTCTGCGGCCGAGAGGATGCGGGTCGAGCCGGCGATATAGGCCAGGCCCTGGCCCGGGCCGCCCTCGGAGTTGAAGGCGTCGATCCGGTCGGTGTCCAGCGGGATCCGGGCCACGGCCCGCTCCAGCACATAGGTCAGGAAGGCGTGGTTCAGCCGGTCATCGTGATTCAGGCCGGCGGGATCAATGGCCGCAAGCCGGTCGGCGAAACCCTGCAGCAACGGCGCCTGGGCCTCTTCGAAGGCGCGCGAGGAATCGGGCAGGCGCGCCAGGGCGGCGCGGTCGCCCTCGCGGCCGGCGCCGACCGGGTTGCGGGCGCGGAGGTAGGCCTCATAGTCTGCCAGGATCGAGTCGAGGGCCGGGTTCTCGGCATTGCGGGCGGCGCCCGCCTCAGCCTGGGCCTGGGTCGTCGCGACGCCGGCCACGACAGGGCCCGCGACGGCGAGCAGGGCCGCGGCGGCGGCGGTGATAAGCAGTTTCATGAAGGTCCCTCCCGGATCGGGCGGGACTGCACCGGACGGGAGCCTCCGCGTCAACCGCAGAAGGCGAAGAACCGCTCGATTTCGGGCGCCGAGGCTGGATGGGGGGCATAGGCCTCTCGTTCGCCGTCCTGCCAGAGCGCCAGCCAGCCGACCTGCCGGAAAAGCCGGAACACAGGTTCGTCCGTCGCCGCCTCGGCCGTCAGGAAGACGCCGTCGTGCAGCTGGGAGGGCTCGGACGCGGCCGGAAACCGCCCGGTCTCGCCGCCGGCCTCGACGAGGATCTCGGGCTTGGCGTCCGGTCCGCCGATGGCGCTGAGGGCCAGTCGGCCGCTGCCCTGGTTGCAGTCCAGCCCCAGCCGCAGGTCGTCGCTTTCGGCCAGGCCGTAGACGAGCCGGGCCTCGGCCCCGTCCCGGTGAAAGAACCAGTCGTGACCGGGGACGGGCGCGGGGCTCCCCGATTCGACCGGCGCGGGCGCCGGCTCGGCCGGGGTCTCGACAGTGGCGCAGGCGGACGCCGCAAGGGCGAGGCCGCCGAGCAGGGGCAAAAGAGCAGGGCGCATGGACGTCTCCCGCGGTGCGGCGTGATCAGCCCGAGCACAGTTCGGCGAACCGCCGCAATTTGGCAAGGTGGCCGGCGGGCACCTCGACCGCGCGGCGCTGGGCGCCGGCGATGATCGAGAGCCGGCCGTCGCCGGCGAAGGCCGCGAAGACCGGATGGTCGACGCGCAAGGCCAGCCGGGTTGCGCCGGCCCGGACGGTCTCGGCCTCGGCCACGGCTGAGGCCTCGCCGGCGACGATGCGGGCCATGCCGCTGAGCGCCGCGCCGCCGTACAGGGTCACCCGGGCGACGCCGGAGCCGCGGTCGCATTCCAGCGTAGTGCGCAGATCCGCGGTGTCGGGCACCTCATGAGCCAGAACCACCGGCTCGGCGTCTTCATAGAGAGTCCAGGTCCAGGCGGGCGCGGGGGCGGTCTGCGCGGCGAGGGCCGCGGCGACGAACAAGGCGATCATGGCTCAGCCCAGCTGATTGGTCCGGCGACCGTTGTGGTCAGACGCGACCCGATCCGCAATAGGCGAAGAATTCGCCGATGCCGCGGCGTTCGGCGCCGCTGGCCGAAAGTTCGAAGCGCCCGGCCTCGGCCACGACGGGCAGGGTCCCGCCGCGCGCCAGCTGCCGCAAGGCGGGGTCGCTGACCGGGATCCGCGACTCCTCCATGAGACCGCCGCTCAGCGGATCGATGGCCGTGGACAGGGATGCGCGCAGCATGCGGGCGCCCGCCGGCTGCACATCGCCATACACCACGGCCTGGGCGGCGCCGCGTTCGCAGGTCATCATCAGGGCCAGCTGGTCCGAGTTCTCGACCCCGTAAGCCAGCTTGGCCATCGACCCCTCATAGCTCAGATGCCAGCCCATGGCCGGGGCGACCGTCTGGACGTCGGAGTCGGTCGCCTGGGACCGGGCCGCGAAGGCGATCAGTCCGAGGGCGGCGACAGCGGGGATAGCGATCTTGAGCATGAGAAATCTCGCGTCTGCTGTTGCAAACGCCGGATTCCATTAACGGTTCACGGCTCCGCTTGGCGCGGGCGCGTCAAGGATCGCCTGTGATGAATTTATCGCGCGTTCGGCGAACGGCGGCGCGAACCAGGCGCGGCTCAGAACGGGCTGAAACGCTCCACCAGGGCCTGGGCCGCCGGCGCCGCCTGGACGCGGCTGATGTCGCCGCGACCGCCATAGCTGATGCGGGCCTCGGCGATCTGGGTGTGGGCGATGGTGTTGGCCGAGCTGATGTCCTCGGGCCGGACGATGCCGGCGACGGTCAGTTCGCGGACCTCGCGATTGGTGCGCACTTCCTGCCGACCCTGGATCACCAGATTGCCGTTGGCCATGACGTCGGTGACGACCGCCGCGATGGTCAGGCTGACCTTTTCCGAGCGGTTGACCGAGCCCGAGCCGTTGGAGTTGGACTCGCCCTCCAGCCCGACCATGTTCGCGGGGTCGAATCCGCCGGGGAAGGCGCGTCCGAGGCTGTTCTCGAGACCGAAGAAATTGGTCACGCCGCCGGAGATCTCGTTGGTGCGGCTGCGGGCGGTCGAGTTCTGGGTCTGGGCGCGGTCGTCGATGTCGATGTTGACCGTGACGATGTCCCCGACCCGGCGTGCGCGCTGGTCGCCGAAGAAGGTGCGGGCGCCCGTGCGCCACAGGCTGTTGGCGCTGGCGGCGCGGTCGGCGTTCTGCTGCTCGGGCGAAGGCAGATAGCCCTGGCTGGTCGGGATCAGGGCGGCGGGATAGCCGATCGGCGCCAGCTCCGGGCCGCGCACGGCCTCGATGGCGGTGGAGCAGGCCCCGAGGGACAGGGCGGCGGCGGCGATGGTCAGAGCGGTACGCATGAAGCTGTAATCCCCTAGCGGGCGGCGAACTGATGGGTGGCGCGGGCCTCCTGGGCGCCGGGACCGGCCACGGCCAGGCCCGGCCCGACGGCCACGGCGTCGATGGTGCGGCCCGACTGCAGATTGCGGATCGCCAGGCGCTGGCCAGCGGCCGCATTGCCCTCGGCGCGGCCCGTGATGGTCAGGCGCACGCCCCCGACCTCATAGGCGACCTCGACCATGTCGTTGCGAGTGATGATCCGCTCGGCCGCGACCGCGCGGACCGGCTGCGGGCGGGGGGCCGCGGCGGGCGGTGCTGACGCGCCCGCGTCGGCGGATGCGGACGCCGGCGCGGACCCGGGCGAGGCGGGGGGAGGGGCGACGGCGGCGTTCCGCACCACGACGCGGCGGAGGCCGGCCGGATTTGCCCAGTCCAGCCCCGACTGGCGCGCCAGGCTCTGCAGCTGGCCGGCCTCGAACACGACGGAGGGGCCGGCGCGGGTCCCGACCACGACATGGGCGGCGGATCCGGCGCCGTCGAACAGGTCGCCCAGGGTCACGCGGCCGTCGCTGTCGACGGGATTGGTCTTCAGCGTCACCGGCCCGGCCAGGGCCGCGCCCGCGGCGACCAGCGAGGCGACGGCCGCGAGGATCAGGGACCTCACGATTTCACCTGCCCGGCGACGGACAGCATCTGGTCGGCGGTGGTGATGACCTTGGAGTTCATCTCATAGGCGCGCTGGGCGATGATCAGGGCGCTGATCTCGGCCACGGCGTCGACGTTCGAGGCCTCGGTATAGCCGTGCAGCAGCTGGCCGAAGCCGACCTCGCCGGGGGTGCCGACATTGGCCGCGCCCGAGGCGGCGGTCTCCATCAGCAGGTTGTCGCCGATGGCTTCCAGCCCCGCCTCGTTGAAGAAGCTGGCCAGCTCCAGCTGGCCGACCACCGAGGGCTCGGTCTCGCCGGCGGTGATGACCTGGACCTGGCCGGACTTGGAGATCGACACGTCGACCGCGTCCTGCGGGATGGAGATGTTGGGCTGGACCGCATAGCCGTCGTCGGTGACCAGCTGGCCCTCGCCGTTCAGGGCGAAATTGCCGGCGCGGGTGAAGGCCGTCTCGCCCGAGGGCAGCAGGACCTGGAAATAGCCCCGTCCGTCGATGGCGACGTCGTAGCGGCCGCCGGTCTGGGTCGGCGAGCCCTGCTCGGTGATGCGATAGACGCTGCCCGCCTTGACGCCCGCGCCGATCTGGATGCCGGTCGGGACCACCGTCCCTTGGCTGGACGACTGCGCGCCCATCCGCTCGATGTTCTGGTACAGCAGGTCCTGGAACTCCGCCCGCTGACGCTTGAAGCCGACGGTGTTCATGTTGGCGATGTTGTTCGAGATGACCTCGACGTTCAGCTGCTGGGCGGCCATGCCCGAGGCTGCGGTTCTGAGCGCACGCATGTCTCAGTCTCCCTTTCTAGGCCCGGCCCAGCCGCTCGACGGCGCGGCGGGACAGGTCGTTGGTGTTCTCGATCATCCGGGTCACGCTCTCATAGGCGCGCTGGATCTCGATCAGATTGGTGATCTCGAGGATCGGATTGACGTTGGAGCCTTCCAGCATGCCCTGACGCACCTGGGCGTCATTGGCCTCGATGGCCTCGGCGTTGGAGGTGTTGCGGTAGAGGCCGTCGCCGCCCTTTTCGAGCGCCGCCAGGGCGTCGAAGCGCACGATTGCCAGGCGGCCGACGGGATTGCCGTTCTGGCTGATGGTGCCGTCGGCGGCCACGGCGGGCTCGCCCAGGGCGCGGTCCAGGATGATGTCGCCGCCGTCGCCCTGGACGGCCGCGCCGCCCTCGGTCGTCAGCCGGCCCTCGGGGTCGAGGGTGAAGGCGCCGTCGCGGGTATAGGCCTCGCCGGCGCCGTCGTTCAGCTTGAAGAAGGCGCCTTCGCCCTCGATGGCGAAGTCGAGGTTGCGGCCGGTCTGCTCCAGCGAGCCCTGGCCGTAGTCGCGGCCGACGCCGTTATCCAGCACGAAGCTGACGCCGGGGCGGACCATGGCGTTGCGGGCCCGTTCGCCGATCTCGGCGCCGAGCAGCAGCTGTTCGACCTTGAAGCCGGTGGTGTCCGCATTGGCGATGTTGTTGGCCACGATGTCGAGCTCGCGGCGCAGCGTCATCTGGCGTGACAGTCCGACATAGGCGGCGTTTTCCACGGGGCGGCTCCTTTCGTCCACTTCCTCGCAACGGTCGTGCCAACAGGGTTAATTCAGCGGGGACGGGCGTTTCGACCGTTTTGCGGCCTGACCGACCCGGCAGGATTTGCCGGTTCTTAGCGGCTCGTTAACCAAAAAACGTTCGTATGGACCGAGAGATTCCCGGGGCGCGGTCCATGTTGAAATTCGGCAAGAAGAAGGGCCCCAAGGATGCGGCCGACGACGCCGCCAACCTGGTCGCTGTGGCGAACGGCGCCGAGGGCGAGGACGCCGGTCCGAAGAAGAAGAAACTGCCGCTGCTGTTCATCATCATCCCGGCGGCCCTGCTGGTGCTGGGCGGCGGGGGCGGGGCGGCCTTCTTCCTGATGCAGCCCAAGCCGGCGGCGGCCGAGGAGGAGGGCGGCCACGGCGCGCCCAAGAAGTCCGACCACGGCAAGAAGGAAGACAAGAAGGGCGGGGGCCACGGCGCGGCGGCCGAGGGGGCGGAAGACGGCTCGCTGGGCGTGATCTCCGAGGGGCCGGACGGCGTCACCTTCTTCACCCTGCCGGACATGGTGGTGAACATCCAGGCGCCCGACGGCCGCCCGACCTTTCTCAAGCTGAAGCTGACGCTGGAGACCCGTGACGCCCATGTCGCCGAGCAACTGCAGGCCGAGATGCCGCGCATGCACGACATGTTCCAGGGCTTCCTGCGCGAACTGCGTCCCGAGGACCTGGCCGGCTCGGCGGGCAGTTTCCAGCTGCGCGCCGAAATTCTGCGACGGGTCAATCTGATCGCCGCCCCCGGCAAGGTCGACGCCGTCCTGATCGAAGAAATGCTGGTGCAGTAGGCATGACCGACGCCGCCTTCGCCGAAAGCGCCGATCCGTTCGCGGAAGAGGGCGACGCCGACGGCGGCGGCCGCGTCCCCGGCCTGTCGGAACGCGTTCTCAATCAGGATGAGATCGACAGCCTCCTGGGCTTCGACATGGGCGACGGCGATGACGCGGAGCGGACCGGCATCCGCGCCATCATCAACTCGGCCCTGGTCAGCTACGAGCGGCTGCCGATGCTGGAGATCGTCTTCGACCGCCTGGTGCGGTTGATGACCACCAGCCTGCGCAATTTCACTTCGGACAATGTCGAGGTCAGCCTCGACAACATCTCGTCGATCCGCTTCGGCGACTATCTGAACTCCATCCCCCTGCCGGCCATTCTGGCGGTGTTCCGGGCCGAGGAGCTGGACAACTACGGCCTGCTGACGGTCGATTCGAACCTGATCTATTCGATCGTCGACGTTCTGCTGGGCGGTCGTCGCGGGACCGCGGCCCTGCGCATCGAGGGCCGGCCCTATACGACCATCGAACGGGTGCTGGTGCAGCGGATGGTCGAGGTCGTGCTGGCCGACGCCCGCGCCGCCTTCGAGCCGTTGACGCCGGTGCATTTCAGCCTCGACCGGCTGGAGACCAATCCGCGCTTCGCCGCCATCGCCCGTCCGGCCAATGCCGCCATCCTGGTCAAGCTGCGGATCGACATGGAGGACCGCGGCGGCCGGATCGAACTGCTGCTGCCCTACGCCACGCTCGAACCGATCCGGAAGATGCTGCTGCAGCAGTTCATGGGCGAGAAATTCGGTCGCGACAACATCTGGGAAGGCCACCTGGCCACCGAGCTCTGGACGACGGAGACCGAGGTCCGGGCCGTGCTGGACGAGCAGCAGTTGCCGCTCTCGCAGGTGCTGGCCCTGAAGGTCGGCGACACCCTGATGCTCAACGCCACGCCGGACTCGGACATTTCGGTCCGCTGCGGTTCGATCCCGGTCACGACCGGCAAGATGGGCCGCAAGGGCCAGCATATCGCCGTCCGGGTCGAGGCGCCGATCAGCATCGAGACCGCGACCAGTCTGACGAAGGGAAGACGCTGATGACCGGCATGATCCTCGACGGGGTGCTGATGCTGCTGCTGGTGGCCGCGCTCGGCTATGGCGTGCGGCTGGAGAAGAAGCTGTCGGCCCTGCGCGCCGGCCAGCAGGCCTTCGCCTCGGCGGTGACCGAGCTGAACGCCGCCGCCGGCCGGGCCGAGGCCGCCCTGGCCAGCCTGCGGGCCTCGGGGCAGGAGACCGATCTGCTGCACGACCGCATCATCAAGGCTCGCGAGGTCAAGGCGCAGCTGGAATCGCTGATCGCCCGCGCGCCCGAGACGCCCCGTGCGCCCGTGCAGGAAGTCCCCCGGGCCGCGCCCGCGCCTGTGCGTCCGCAGGTGGTCACCGCCGGGGATGAGCGGGCCCTGCGCATGGCCGCCCTGGCCGAGCGGATCCACGGCCTCGCCCCCGCCGCGCGGGCGCCCGCGCCGGTCGCCGCCATCCTCGGCGCCCTGACGGCGGGCCGCACCGCTAACCAGGCTGCGAAGCAAAGCCTCAACCAGACCCGCCGTACGCTCGACGAAGACCTGTTCGCCGCCTGAGCCCCTTTTCCGCCCTTTCGAGTAGCCGACCATGAGCAAGATCCCGCGCCTGCTGCCTCTCATCGCCGTCGCCATCGGCGGAGTGGTGCTGGTGCGCGCCGTCGGCGTGGCCCCCGGCCTGTTCGAGGGCGCCCGCGCCTGGGCCGAGGAGGCCGTGCCGGCCGCCGCCGCCGCGACCCCCGCTGCCGCGGCCGCCGCCGCCGTCTGCGCCCTGACCCCCGAACAGCTGGCCCAGCAGGCGGGCATATCGCCGGCCGAGCTGCGCATCCTCCAGTCCCTGTCCGGCCGCCGGACCGAGCTGGACGCGCGCGACGCCGACCTGGCCTCCATGCTGCCCCTGCTGGCCACCGCCGAACAGAAGCTCGACGCCCGCGTCGCCGCACTCGAGGCGGTCAAGGCCGAGGTCCGCGTCCTGCTGGGCCAGGTCAGCGAACAGGAGAAGGCCGAGAACGACCGCCTGGTCGCCGTCTATACCGCCATGCGCCCGCGCGAGGCGGCCCGGGTGTTCGCCACCCTGGACGACGACGTCCGCCTGCCGGTCGCCGCCGCCATGCGCCCGCGCTCGCTCGCCGCCGTCATGGCCCAGATGGAGCCGGCCGCGGCGCGCAGCCTGACCGAGAAGCTGGCCCGCCGCTTCGCCGCCCGCCAGCAACTGGCCGCCCGCGCCGCCGCCGCCGCCGCCGCG
>JBKBQO010000006.1:0-143599 GCA_046292645.1 Brevundimonas sp. | reverse complement strand
ACCGAGCCGTCGGCGTTGAGGATGACCTGGACCAGGTCGGCGTGGCCGGCGAGGGCCTCGTCGATGGCGTTGTCGACCACCTCATAGACCATGTGGTGCAGGCCCGAGCCGTCGTCGGTGTCGCCGATGTACATGCCGGGCCGTTTGCGCACGGCGTCCAGGCCCTTCAGGACCTTGATGGAATCGGCGCCGTAGGCGGCCTCTTCGGCGGTGTCTGCGTTACGCGCGGTCGGGGTCTGATCGGTCATATAATCGGTCGGTGAAACGCCCTCGCGGAGGGCCTGTGAAGGCGGCGGCGGGACCGCCTTGAACGGACGATTTGCAGGGCGCGAATCCGATCCGCGCCAAGGCCCGCAACATATAGGGATTCAGGGCGGAAATGCGAGGAAAAGCGACGCTGGCGGAGGGCCGACGGAAGGCGCCGCGCCGCGTCGGAATCAGTCGCCTGAGAACCCGCCGTCCGCCACCCGCACGAACTGCGCCCGCCCTCGCAGGGGCGCGAACAATTCGGCCTCGGTGCCGGTCATGAAGGCCTGCAGGCCAAGAGCCTCGATCTCGTCGAACAGAGCCGCCCGGCGCGCCGTGTCGAGGTGAGCGGGGGCTTCGTCGAGCAGGAGGACGGGCGGGGCCGGCTGGCCGGACAGGCGGGTGATCTGGGCGAGGATGAGGTTCAACACCAGGGCCTTCTGCTCGCCCGAGGAGCCCTCGGCGGCCGGGCGGTTCTTCTCACGGTGCAGGGCGGTCAGGTCGGAACGGTGCGGCCCGTACAGCGAGCGGCCGGCGGCGGCGTCGCGCGCGCGCGAGCGAACCATGCCGTCGCGGATGAGAACGGCGACCGCGGCCTCGTCGGCGCCCGAGGCGGCCAAGGTCTCGGCCTCGCCGGTCAGGCCGAGGTCGGCCTGGGGGAAGGGGCGGTCGGAACGGGCGTCGATGGCCGACTGCAGGGTGGTCAGGGCCGACGCGCGGGCGTGGGCGGCCGCGGCCCCGGCCTCACCGAGGCGGATCTCCAGGGCGTCGAGCCAGAGCGGGTCGGCGGGCCGTCCTTCGGCCCCCTCGGTCAGCAGCCGCAGCCGTTCGCGCAGGGCCTTTTCATAGGTCGAGACGGCGGCGGCGTGTGACGGCTCGGCCGCGAAGACCAGCCGGTCGAAGAATTTCAGCCGGTCGGCGCGGGCGTCTGAGAACAGCCGGTCCTGCTCTGGCGTCGCCCAGACCGGGCGCAGGTGGTCGAGGAACCGGCCTGGCAGGGCCGTCTCGCCGTCGATGCGGACGATGCGGCGGGCCGCGCCGGGGGACTGGACGCCGGTACCGAGTTTGGTCTCGTCCTCGCCGTCGGTGAGGATCGCCGCCACGGCCCAGGCGCGGCCGGTGGTCTCGCCGGGTTCGCGGCGGCCCATCTCGGGGGCGGTCGCGCCGCGCAGCCCCTTGCCCGGGGTGAACAGGCTGAGCGCCTCCAGCAGATTGGTCTTGCCCGCGCCATTGGGGCCGTGGAGCACCACGGCGCCCGCCGCGACGGGCAGGGTGGCGCTCGCGTAGGAGCGGAAGTCGGTGAGGGTGAGGGTGGTGATCAAGGTCGGGTGAAAAGTGAGTGGTGACTAGTGAGTAGCGGGAAGCGCGGAAACCGCAGGCCGCGTGTCCGCGAACCGATGCTCACCACTCACTACTCACTAATCACTCGCCCTACACCCGCAGCGGCATCAGCACATATTGCACGCCCGGATCGCCCGGATCGAGGACCAGGGTGGGCGAGGCCGGGTCGGCGAATTTGAAATGCGCCGTCTCGCCGGTGATCTGGCCGGCGACGTCGAGCAGGTAGCGGGCGTTGAAGCCGATCTCGAAGGGCTCTTCGGAATAGCCGATCTCGACCTCCTCGACCCCCTGGCCGGCCTCCATGTTGCGCACGGTCAGGGTGACGCGGTCGAGGTCGAAGGCCAGTTTCACCGAGCGGCTCTTCTCGGCCGAGATGGTGGCGACGCGGTCGACGGCCTGGGCGAAGAGGGTGTTGTCGATGTCGGCCTGTTTGTCGTTCCCCTTGGGGATGACGCGCATGTAGTCGGGGAAGGCGCCGTCGATGACCTTGGAGGTCAGGGAGGCCTGGCCGAACTCGAAGCGGATCTTCTGCGGCGAGACCATGACCTCGACCGGGCCCGAGCCGTCGTCGAGCAGGCGGCGGACCTGGTCGATGGTCTTGCGCGGGACGATGACGCCGGGGCCGCCGGCGGCGCCCTCGGGGGCCGGGGTCTCGGCCAGGGCGAGGCGGTGGCCGTCGGTGGCGACGGCGCGCAGCAGGGGGATGCCGGCCTCGGCCACGGTGTGGAGATACAGGCCGTTCAGATAGTAGCGGGTCTCTTCGGTCGAGACGGCGAAGCGGGTCTTGTCGATCAGCCGGGCGAGGTCTTCCTTGGGCAGGGTGAAGCGCGTGCCCGAGGTGTCGGTCGACATGACCGGGAAGTCGCCGGCGGGCAGGACCGGCAGGTTGAATTTCGAACGGCCGGCCTGGACCACCAGACGCGGGTCGTCGCCATTGTAGGACAGGGAGACCTCGGCGCCGTCGGGCAGCTTGCGCACGATCTCATACAGGGTGTGGGCGGGGGCGGTGATCTGGCCCTCGACGTTCACCTGGGCCTCGGCCTCGTCGACCATCTCCATGTCGAGGTCGGTGGCGGCGAAGCTGAGCTTGTCGCGGCCCGCGCTGAGCAGGACGTTGGACAGGATGGGGATGGTGTTCCGGCGCTCGACGACGCTCTGCACGTGGCCGAGGGCCTTGAGGAGCGCGGATCGTTCGATGGTCAGTTGCATGTGGTCTCAGCCCAGGATGCGGCGACTCGCAAGCGCCACAGCGAATAGAGGGCCTTGGACACTAGCGGATTGGGAGCGGGGGGCAAGGAAGGGACTAGGGATGAGGGATTAGGGATTAGGGAGGCCGCCCCATCGATGTGTGGATAATCCCCGATGTCGGCGCCTCGGCCTAATCCCTAGTCCCTAGTCCCTAATCCCCAGCCCCTAAAACCTAACCCCTCAGTTTGCGCGTCAACGTCTCCACATCCCGCGCGATCTGGTCGTCGAGACCCATCAGCTCCTCGATCTTGCGGACGCCGTGCAGAACAGTGGTGTGGTCGCGCCCGCCGAAGCGGCGGCCGATGTCGGGGTAGGAGCGGGTGGTGTGCTGTTTGCACAGCCACATGGCGATCTGGCGCGGGCGGGCGACGGCGCGGGTGCGGCGCTCGCTGAGCAGGTCGGCCTGTTTGAGGCTGAAATGATCGGCGACGGTCTTCTGGATCTCGTCGACGGTGATGCGGCGCTCGGGCCCGCCGCGCAGGGCCGAGCCGAGCAGGGTCTGGGTCTCGTCGACGCTGAGCGCCGACAGCCGGGCGCCGGCGACGGCGGCGAGGGTGTTCACGGCGCCCTCGAGTTCGCGCATCGAGCCGGGGGTGCGGTCGACCAGGTGTTCCAGAACCTCGGCCTGGGCCTCGCCGGAGACGACGCCGAGGGCGGCGAGGGCGGCGATCCGGTTGCGCGCCACGGCCAGTTTCAGCGTCCGGTCGGCGGGCTCGACCGGGCAGGTCAGGCCCGAGGCCAGGTGGCTGCGCAGGCGCGGCTCGACCTCGGTCAGGGCCATCGGCGGGCGGTCGGCGGACAGGATGATGCGTTTGCCGTCCTCGATCAGGGCGGTCAGGGTCGAGAGCAGCTCCTCCTGGGTGCCGGCCTTGCCGCCGACGAACTGGACGTCGTCGATCAGCAGCATGTCGGCGGTGCGCAGACTGTCCTTGAAGCCCGCCATGGTGCGGTCCTGGGCGGCGCGGACGAAGGTCGACAGGAAGCGTTCGGCGGTCAGATAGACGACCTTGGCGTCAGGCCGCAGGCGCTGCGCCTCCCAGGCGATGGCGTTGAGCAGGTGGGTCTTGCCGTAGCCGTAAGGGCCGCAGAAGAAGATCGGGTTGAAATGGCCGTCGGCCCAGGCGGCGGCCTGGCGGGCGATGGCCAGGGCGAAGGCGTTGCCCTGACCCTCGATGAAGCTGCCGAAGGTCAGCCGCTCCTGCAGGCCGGCGGCGCGGACGGCGCGGGGGCCGTCCGCGACCGGAGGCACGGTGGCCATGGGCATGACGCGGGCGGGGCCGGCGGACGGCAGCGGGATCACGGCGGCGCCCTCGGCCCGGCCGGCGGCGACCTGGGAGGCCGGGGCGACCGAGCCCATCTCGGCGCGGCAGCGGACGTCGAGCCGGCGCGACAGGCCGTCGAGGCCCAGCCACAGCTCGTTCATGCGCCGCAGGGCGTTCTTGCGCACCCAGTCGCGGGCGTAGGCGGTGGGGGTGACGAGGATCAGCTGGCCGGCGCCGTCTGCCCGCACCGCCGAGGGGGCGATATAGGAGCTGAAGGGCCCCTCGCCGATCTCGCTGCGCAGACGACCCGCCGCCTCGGTCCAGATACGATCCGGATCCGTCATCCCCGCCATTTGCGCGCTCCCCGAAGTCATAGCCACCCGCCGTAACAATTCACCGTGCCGACCCTCTTCGAGCACGCCTGGAGCAGGGACGACTTCTCCTGACCCCCGCAGCTCTGCGCTTCGGGGGTGGGGTCGTACTCTGGATCAGGCGTCTCACGCCGACACGAAAACTTGTCCCGCGCCGCCTTCATCCGTGTGGGGATGGAAGTGCGTCAGCGCCCCAAACTTACGCCGGGAGGGGGGAGCGTCAACGCTGATTCGCGAGTCGAATCGCACTTAAAATTGTTGACTCCGCTAAAGCCAAACGCAGTCAACGAAATATCCGTTTTCGCCACAAGAGCGAGTGCGGATGGGCCCGGAAACGGTTAGAGCCGCACGTGCAAACGGCGAGGGAGCCTTCGCGCCCTCGCCGTTGGAATCGCTGATTTTTACCATGACTGACCTGTGAAAGGTCGTCCGGGCTCCGAAAATCAGGCGGCCGCCATCTTCTTCAGTTGGGCGTGCAGACGGCCCACCTTCCGCGAACCGGTGTTCTTGTGAACCACGCCCTTGGAGACGGCGCGCATCAGCTCGGACTGCGCCTCGACGAAGGCGGTCTTGGCGGCCCCCGCGTCGCCGGCCGTGACGGCCTCCTGGAATTTGCGCAGGAAGGTGCGGACGCGCGTGCGGCGCGCCTTGTTCACTTCGGTGCGGGCAGCGATCTTGCGGATCGCTTTCTTGGCGCCGGCATTGTTGGCCATCAGTCAAACCTTACGAACGGAAACGCCGCGGAGCCCGGTCCACGGCGAGGGAAATCTTCAAGAGCGGGCGGCTATAGCGGAAAGGGGTTGGGGAGGCAAGGCGGAGTCTGCGGTCGTCCGGAAGCGCGACCGGAACCCGGCGCGGACGCGGTCGTTGTCCGGCTGCCCCCTGAAGGACGCCTCGATGACACCTGGGCCCTACGTCCCGATCAGCCCGCCCGTCGAACGCGGTCCGCGCGGGCGCGCCCTGCCCGCCTATGTGTCGAACGGGGTGATCGGGCTGCGGGTGCGCGAGAACCCGCTGCAGGCCGGAATGTGCATCGTCAGCGGCTTTGTCGGCGAGCACCATGAGAAGCGGATCGAGGCGGCCGCCGCGGCGCCCTATCCGCTGGGCGGCGACATCGCCCTGGACGGGTTGTGGGCCGCCGACCTGCCCCAGGCCGTAGAGCCGGTAGACCAGGCCTATGATTTCGCCACCGGCGAACTGACCAGCCG
The DNA here is from genome assembly GCA_046292645.1 of Brevundimonas sp. Taxonomy (GTDB): domain Bacteria; phylum Pseudomonadota; class Alphaproteobacteria; order Caulobacterales; family Caulobacteraceae; genus Brevundimonas. The sequence continues at coordinate 137,923 of JBKBQO010000006.1, read as the reverse complement.
GATCGCGGTGCGGATCGAGGACCGTCGCGCCGACGTCGAGATCGTCACCTTCGCCAGCCGCAGCCATCCGACCATCGTCTGTCAGGAGATCACGGTCGAGGTCGATGGCGCCTGCGACCTGATGGTGCGGATGCGGCTCGATTCCACCGACCTGCGCGGACGGCAGGTCGAACGACGGCTGGACACGGCGGGTGAATCCGAGCCGGTCTGCGACGGATCGCTGCTGTGGGAGTCCGAGGGTGCGCTGGGGCTGTGCGGCCTGGCGCTGATGACCTTGGTGGAGCACGAGGCCGAGCGGACGCAGGAGCCGTGGGACGCGCTCGGCCCCCTGTCCACGACCTATACGCAACGCGCCCGCAAGGGCCGGCGCTACCGCTTCCGGCAGATGGTCAGCCTGGTCCCCGACGCCCTGCACCACCAGCCCCACCGCCACGCGGTGCGGATGATCGCGGCGGCGGCCGACCTGGGCTTCGACGAGCTGCGTCGCCGCAACCGGGCGATCTGGCGCGAGCTGTGGAAGGGCCGGATCCGACTGATCGGGGCGGAAGAGAAATGGCAGGCCATGGCCGACGCCGCCGTCTTCTATCTGAACAGCTCGGTGCACGCCTCGTCGCCGTCCTCGACCTCGATCTACGGCCTCGCGACCTGGCGGGATTATCACTACTATTTCGGCCATGTGATGTGGGACGTGGACGCCTTCGCCATTCCGCCGCTGGCGCTGATGCAGCCGGAGGCGGCGCGGGCGATGCTGGATTTCCGCACGCGGAGCCTGCCCGCCGCGCGGACCAACGCCCAGACCCTGGGGCGGCTGGGGCTGCAGTTTCCGTGGGAGGCCGGCCCCTCCCGGGGGGAGGAGGCGGCGCCCGGCGGGGCCGGGGCGGCGGCGCGCGAGGATCATATCAACCTGCATGTGGCCCGGGCCTTCGCCTGGTACGCCGACGTCACCGGCGACGAACGCTTCCTGAAGGAACAGGCCTGGCCCGTGCTGGCCGGGGTGGCCGACTGGTTCGTCGACCGGGTCGACCGCGCGCGCGACGGCTATGACCTGCGCGACGGCGGCGGGCCGGCCGAGCGCAAGGAGACCGACGACAACGACGCCATGACCCTGATGGCGGCGCGGATCATGCTGGGCCGGGCGGCGGAGACGGCGGCCGCGGTCGGCCTGCCGGCGCCGGCGGCCTGGGCGCGGGTCGCCGACGGCCTGACCCTGCCGATGCGGGCGGACGGCGCCATCGCCGCCCACGAGGGCTATCGCGCCACCGAGGAGAAGGGGGCGACGCCGTCGCCGCTGATGGGGCTGTTCCCCTATTGGGCCGAGGTCGAGCCGGAGACGATGGCGAAGACCCTGGCCTTCTATCTGGGCCTGTGGCGCGACTATGTCGGCTCGCCGATGCTGCCGGCCCTGTACGGGACCTGGGCGGCCTGGGCCGGCGACCGGGCCCTGTCGCTGAAGCTGCTGGAGGAGGGCTACGGCCTGTATCAGTACGGCCGGTTCCAGCAGACCCTGGAGTACCGGCTGGACCTGCCGTCCGAGGGCGTCGCCTCGGGCCCCTTCTTCGCCAATATGGGCGGCTTCCTGACGGGGCTGATGTTCGGCCTGCCGGGGATCCGGGTCGGGCCCGGCGATCCGCAGACCTGGCCGGCGCGGCCGGTGGTTCTGCCGCAGGGCTGGGAGGCGATCGAATGCGACCGGCTGTGGGTGCGGGGGCGGGCGATGCGGCTGGTCGCGCGGCAGGGGGACGACCGCGCCCGGCTGGAATTCGTCGACGGGCCGGCCGGAACCCCGGACGGCGGGTCCGGTTGAAGGCGGTATGGAAACGCCGCCGCCCAAGCCGTCCTCCCTGCCGTCCGGCCTGATCCAGGGCGGCATGGGCGGACCGGAGGACGAACTGCTGCAGGACGGGCAGGAAGAGGTCTTCGCCCGCGCCGAGCTTGAGACCGGGCGGGTGGAGCATCAGGCCGGGGGCGAGGCAGAACCGCAGCGCAAGGTCGATTGAACCGGCAGGCGGCCTATTTCCCCGTAAACACCGGCTTCCGCTTCTCGACGAAGGCCGCCATGCCCTCCTTCTGGTCCTCGAAGGCGAACAGGCTGTGGAACAGGCGGCGTTCGAACTGGACGCCCTGGGTCAGGGTGGTCTCCAGCGCCGCGTTGACCATTTCCTTGTTGGCCATGACGGCCAGCGGGCTTTGCGAGGCGATCTTCGCGGCGATCTTGCGGACCTCGTCCAGCAGGGTTTCGTGCGGGACGACGCGCGAGGCGAGGCCGGCGCGTTCGGCCTCGGCGGCGTCCATCATGCGGGCGGTCAGGACCATGTCCATCGCTTTGGACTTGCCGACCAGACGGGTCAGGCGCTGGCTGCCGCCGATGCCGGGGGCGACGCCGAGGTTGATCTCGGGCTGGCCGAATTTGGCCTTCTCCGACGCCACGATGAAGTCGCACAGCATGGCCAGTTCGCAGCCGCCGCCGAGGGCGAAGCCGTTGACGGCGGCGATGATGGGCTTGCGGAAGCGGGTGATGCGGTCGTGGCCGAGGGCGAAGAAATTGACCTTGTACATGTCGGCGTACGACTGGTCGGACATCTCCTTGATGTCGGCGCCGGCGGCGAAGGCCTTGTCGCCGGAGCCGGTCAGGATGACGCAACGGACGGCGTCGTCATGTTCGACGGCGTCGAGGAAGTCGGACAGGTCGCGGAAGAGCTGGGAGTTCAGCGCGTTGAGCGCCTCGGGCCGGTTCAACGTCACGACCGCATAGCCGTCGGCGTGCCGTTCGATCAGCAGGGTGGAATAGGTGTCGGCCATGGGGTGCGCTCCTTGGTTTGCGATCTGCATACCGATCCGCTCATCCCGGCGAAAGCCGGGACCCAGTGCTTTGGGTGAGAGGTCCCGGGAGGCCCTCTGCGACGATCGTCCTGAAACGCAGGCGCCAGGCTGGACAGGACTGGGTCCCGGCGTTCGCCGGGATGAGCGGAATTTCTGAGAGCTCAGCGGCGCGGGATCAGGGCAAGGGTCAGCCCCGCCCGCAGCAGTTCGGCGATGACCACCATGGCCAGCAGGGCGTGGGCGGCGATGACCTGGCCGCGGGCGGCGGAGAGGTCGAGGGTCCAGCCGAACAGGGCGGACAGGGCGAGGGCGGCGGCGGCGGCGAGGGCGAGGCCGATCAGCAGCATCAGGGCGACGTGGCTGGCCTTCAGCGCCGCCTGCAGGGTGGGGCCCTCGTCCAGCGTCCGGGCGCGGCGGCGGAACAGCCAGGCGATCAGGCCGGTGGCGACGGTCTCGGCGACGACGATGACGACCAGGGCGCCGAGGAACCACAGGGCCAGGCCGCCGGTCTCGCCGCGCCGCATCTGCAGGATGAAATGTCCGAAATAGGCGCCCCAGACGGCGAGGCCGACGAGGAGGCTGATCCAGAGGTGGGTGCGGCGGTGGCTCATGGCCGGGTTCTAGCGCGTCAGGCCGACCATGTCCGCCAGCTTGAGGACGGTGTTCCAGTTGCGGCCGGTGCCGACGCCGATGAGCCGCGGCGTGGCCTTCTCGGCCATCCTGGACTGGCCGAGGCCGTCGGGGTGCCAGAAGAACAGGGCGCCGGCCGCGGGCTCGACCCGCTCGCCGCCTACGGCGAAGCCGCGCAGGGCGTCGAGGCCGCCGGGCTTGATCCCGTCCTTCATGACCATGAGCAGGACCTTCGACGGATGGGCCGCGGCCTCGTCGGAGAAGGGGTTGGCGGCGATCAGGGCCGCCCACTGCTCCGGGGTGCGGACCATGGCGGCGACCTTGAGGCCGAAGGTCTTGTCCATGGCCGCCTCGATGTCGCGTTCGAGCGTCTCGGGCGCCGCGTCGCTCTCGACCACCAGATTGCCGCTGGCCAGCAGGGTGCGGGGGTTCTTCAGACCCATGGCCTCGGCCATGGCGCGCTGTTCGGCGACCGGGGCGCGAACGCCGCCGGTGTTCATGCCGCGGAAGAGGATGAGGCGGTGGGGCATGAGGGGGAGGGATTAGGGATTAGGGACTAGGGACTAGGGACTAGGGACTAGGGACTAGGGACTAGGGGTTGGGGCGGGCAGCGGAGAGGTCGAGGAGGAGCCTCATGCTTTCCTGAACCCTAAACCCCTAGTCCCTGGTCTCTAATCCCTCACCGCTTCTGGCACCCCGGGCACCAGAAGGTCGAGCGGCCGGCCTGGACGGTGCGTTTGACCACGCCCGTGCAGCCGTCGCCGGCGCAGGGCTGGCCCTCGCGGCCGTAGACGTCGAACCGGTGCTGGAAATAGCCTTGGCCGCCGTCGGCGTTGGCGAAATCCTTGAGCGTCGAGCCGCCGGCGAGGATGGCCTCGTTGAGAACGTCGCGGACGACGGCGGCGAGCCGCTCGAGGCGCGGCTTCGACACCTTGCCGGCGGCGACCAGAGGCGAGATGCGGGCGCGGTACAGGGCCTCGCAGACATAGATGTTGCCCAGGCCGGCGACGATGCGCTGGTCCAGCAGGCTGACCTTGATGCTCTGGGTTTTTCCGGAGAAGGCCTCGGCGAGGTGGGCGCCGGAGAAGCCGTTGCCGAGCGGCTCGGGGCCGAGGGCGGCGAACCAGGCGTGGGCCTCGACGGCGTCGGTGGCGATCAGGCCCATGAAGCCGAAGCGGCGGGCGTCGGCGAAGCCCACGCGGGTGGCGGCGCCGGCCTTCACCGCGCAGAGGCTCAGATGTTCGTGCTTGCCGGCGATGGGCGCCGCCTCCTCGAACTCGCCCAGCTGTTCGCCGTCGAGGGTGAAGCGGCCGGTCATGCCCAGGTGGCTGACCCAGGTCTCGCCGGTCGACAGCGGCATCAGCAGATATTTGGCGCGGCGGTCGATCCGTTCGACGATCGCGCCTTCCAGGCGTTCCGGGAAGCGGTCGGGGAAGGGGAAGCGCAGGTCGGGCCGGTTCTGGCGCACGCGGGTCAGGCGCGCGCCGGTGAGGACGGGCTCCAGGCCGCGGCGGACGGTTTCGACCTCGGGGAGTTCGGGCATGATAGGGACTAGGGATTAGGGATTAGGGACTAGGGGAGGTGGGTTGGTTCGGGACGAGCAGCGATGCGGTTTGGCGACGCCGCGTCACTAGCCCCTAATCCCTAGTCCCTAGTCCCTAATCCCCCCCCCCGTCCCCTCTGGCGTCCGCGTCGCTTTCGGGCTTACCTCCGCCGTAACAAGGGAGAGGGAACCCCGATGACCGACATGCCCGCGCAAACGCCCGTCAGCGGCGTCAAACGGATCGAGCTGACGCTGCGCGCCCTGGTGCTGGGCTGTCTGCTGGCGGTCGTGTTCACGGCGGCGAACACATATCTGGGCCTGAAGGTCGGGCTGACCTTCGCCTCGGCCATTCCGGCGGCCGTCATCTCCATGGCCGTCCTGCGGATCTTCAAGGACTCGACCATCTGGGAGAATATGACCGTCCAGACTGTCGCCTCGGTCGGCGGGGCCATGAGCTCGATCATCTTCGTCCTGCCCGGTCTGGTCATGGTCGGGTGGTGGCTGGAGTTCCCGTTCTGGGAGTCGGTGCTGATCTGTGTGTTCGGCGGCGTTCTGGGCGTGACCTTCTCCATTCCGCTGCGTCGGGCGCTCGTCGTCGAGGCGGGGCTGCCCTACCCCGAAGGGGTCGCGGCGGCCGAGGTGCTGACCGTCGGCTCGCGCGGAGCCGAACAGACTGAAAGCGCAGTGCGCGAAAACGCGGCGGGCCTGTGGGTCGTGATCACCGGCGCGATCGTCTCGGCGGGTTACGCCCTGCTGGTCGCGGGGCGGGTGTTCGCAGGCGAGGCGGCGCGCTTCATCAAACTGCCGGCGGCGCTGGGCGGCGGGGCGACAGGCGTGGGCTTCGGCATGCAGTTCGCCCTGCTGGGCGCCGGGCACCTGATCGGACTGGCCGTCGGCCTGGCCCAGTTGTTTGGCCTGATCCTGGCGTGGGGCATCGCCGTGCCGATCCTCACATCGCCGGACACCATCGCCTGGCTGACCGCCCATGGCATTCCTTCGATCGCCACGACGCTGGAGCCCGGCGTCGCGGCCGAGGAACTGGCCGGCACGGTGTGGAGCCGCGAGGTCCGCTTCATGGGCGCCGGCGTGATCGGCGTCGCCGCCATCTGGACCCTGATCAAGCTGGCGGGGCCGCTGATCGGCGGCCTGACCTCGGCCCTGGCCGCCAATCGCCGCCGTCGGGGCGGCGAGGTGCTGGACCGGACCGAGCAGGATATTCCGATCAATATCGTCGCCGGCCTGTCGGTCGCCTGCCTGGTCGGGATCGGTTTCATCCTCGCCTGGTTCGCCAACAGCAATCCGACCCTGGCTGGGTCGACCGCCCTGCTGGTCGGCGGCGGGCTGATCTATGTCGTGTTCATCGGCTTCGCCGTGGCGGCCATCTGCGGATACATGGCCGGGCTGATCGGCTCATCGAACAGTCCGGTGTCGGGCGTGGGCATTCTCGCCATCGTCATCGCCTCGGTGCTGATGCTGGGGGTGCTGGCCCTGGCCGGCCTGCCCGCCGACCCCTCGGTGGTGGCCTTCGCCCTGATCGTGACCGCGGTGGTCTTCGCCGTCGCCGTGATCGCCAACGACAATCTGCAGGACCTGAAGACCGGCCAGCTGGTGCAGGCCACGCCATGGCGCCAGCAGACGGCCCTGATCGTCGGCGTCGTGGCCGGGGCCCTCGTCATCCCGCTGATCCTGAACCTGCTGAACCAGGCGTTCGGCTTCGAGGGCGGGCCGACCGGCATCGCCGACGAGCCTCTGGCGGCGCCGCAGGCGACGCTGATTTCGGCCCTGGCGCGCGGCGTCATCGGCGGCGACCTGCGCTGGGACCTGATCGGCCTCGGCGCCGCCATCGGCGTGGTCGTCATCCTGCTGGACGCTCTTCTGAGCGGCGCCACGAAGGGGAAGATGAAACTGCCGCCGCTGGCGGTGGGCATCGGCTTCTATCTGCCGGCCGCGGTGACCACCATGCTGGTCATCGGGGCGGTCTGCGGCTGGCTGTATGACAAGGCGATCAAGGGCACGCGCTTCGCCGACGTCGGCCGCCGGATGGGGGTGCTGCTGGCGTCTGGCCTGATCGTCGGCGAGAGCCTGTTCCTGGTCATGACGGCGGGGGTGATCGTCTACACCGGCAATGATGCGCCGTTCGCCATGCTGCCCGAAGGCTCGGCCTGGCCGGCCATGGCGGCGGGGCTGGCGGCGTTCGTGGCCCTGACCCTGGCGCTGTACATCTGGGTGCGCGGGCAGGCGGCGAAGGTCTGACGGATGGGGGGCGTTTTCCGGCGGGCGGTCGTGGTCGTCTACTGGATCGCGTTGCCCCTCGCCCTGCTGCTTTGCGCGGGCTCGCTGATGGCCGGCGTCCTGGGGGACGCCGGCGGCAATTCGTGGCTGATGGCCGCCGGCGCCGGGGCGATCGCGGGTCTGATCGCCTGGCGGCTGTGGCTGAACAGTCGGGCTCTCGGCCGAACCGGGCCGCTGCCGTCGAAGCGCCGCCTGATCACGGTCTTTGTGCCATTGGCGGCGCTCGCCTTCGCGGGAATCGGCCTTGCGGGCCTTGGGCTGATCTGGCTGTCGGTCGGCCTGTGGCTCCTGATCGGCCCGGAGGCAGCCCCGTTCAGCTATCAGTCTCTGGCTTCAGGCGTGGCCTTGCCGGTCAGCGGCATCCTGCTGATTCTGGTCGGCGGCGCGATGATCCTGCCGCTGCGCCGAAGCCTTAAGCCGCGGCCTCGACCCGTCGACGCTTTCTGATCCGCCCTCTCGTCGCCGCTTTCCTCGACCATATGACCCGCGTTACGCCGGTGCGTGTTCCTCGCGCACTGGCGTTTCCGCGTTCGCCCCTGTAAGAGGCGCGCGCTCCCCGCACCGTCGCCTGAACCCAGCCGCCGTCCCAAACCTTCGCCCGGGCCGGCCGCCTTGCACGTCTGATAGTCAAATGAATCTGCGCAACGTCGCCATCATCGCCCACGTCGACCACGGCAAGACCACCCTGGTGGACCAGCTTCTGGCCCAGTCCGGCGTGTTCCGAGCCAATGAGGCGACGACCGAGCGCGCCATGGACTCCAACGACCAGGAGAAGGAACGGGGCATCACCATCCTAGCCAAATGCACGAGCGTGCTCTGGAACGGGAAGGCCGGCGAGACCCGGATCAACATCATCGACACCCCCGGCCACGCCGACTTCGGCGGCGAGGTCGAGCGCATCCTGGGCATGGTGGACGGCTGCGTCCTGCTGGTGGACGCCGAAGAGGGCGTCATGCCCCAGACCAAATTCGTGCTGACCAAGGCGCTGAAGATGGGCCTGCGTCCCATCCTGTGCATCAACAAGGTCGATCGCGCCCACGCCGATCCCGACAAGGTCCACAACGCCGCCTTCGACCTGTTCGCCGCCATCGGCGCGACCGACGAGCAGCTGGACTTCCCGCACATCTACGCCTCGGGCCGGGCCGGCTGGGCGACGCTGGACCTGAACCAGCCGTCCGACAACCTGGGTCCGCTGTTCGACCTGATCGTCGACCATGTGCCGGAGCCGAAACAGGTCGCCAAGAAGGATGAGCCCTTCCAGATCCTGAACGTGCTGATCGAGAGCGACCCCTTCCTGGGCCGCCTGCTGACCGGCCGCGTCGAGAGCGGCAAGGCCGTTCCCGGCATGGCCATCAAGGCCCTGTCGCGCGACGGCAAGATCCTGGAACAGGGCCGGATCACCAAGGTGCTGGCCTTCCGCGGCCTGAAGCGCCAGCCGGTGGACAGCGCCGAGGCGGGCGACATCGTCGCCATCGCCGGCATGTCCAAGGCCACCGTGGCCGACACGCTGTGCGCCCTGGAAGTCACCGAGGCCCTGCCCGCCCAGCCGATCGATCCCCCGACCATCTCCATGACCGTCTCGGTCAACGACAGCCCGCTGGCCGGGCGCGAAGGCGACAAGGTCCAGTCGCGCGTGATCCGCGACCGCCTGCTGAAGGAGGCCGAGGCCAACGTCGCCATCCGCGTCACCGAGACCGGCGGCAAGGACGCCTTCGAGGTCGCCGGCCGCGGCGAACTGCAGCTGGGCGTGCTGATCGAGAACATGCGCCGCGAGGGCTTCGAACTGTCGATCAGCCGTCCGCGCGTGGTCTATCAGACCGGCGAGAACGGCGAGCGGCTGGAGCCGATCGAGGACGTCGTCATCGACGTCGACGACGAATACACCGGCGTGGTCATCGAGAAGCTGTCGGCCCGCAAGGCCGAGCTGAAGGACATGGGCCCGTCGGGCGCCGGCAAGACGCGTCTGACGCTGAAGTCCCCGTCGCGCTCGCTGATCGGCTACCAGGGCGAGTTCCTGACCGACACGCGCGGTTCGGGCGTGCTGAACCGGGTGTTCAGCCACTATGAGCCGCACAAGGGCGCCATCGAGGGGCGTCTGAAGGGCGTGCTGGTCTCGAACGGCGACGGCGAGACCGCCGCCTTCGCCCTGTGGAACCTCGAGGACCGCGGCGTGATGTTCGTCGGCGGCGGCGAGAAGACCTACCAGGGCATGATCATCGGCGAGAACGCCCGCTGGGACGACCTCGACGTCAATCCGATGAAGGCCAAGCAGCTGAACAACATCCGCGCCGCCGGCAAGGACGAGGCCGTGCGCTTGACGCCGCCGCGGCGGCCGTCGCTGGAGCAGGCCATCGCCTATATCGAGGAAGACGAACTGGTCGAGGTCACGCCCAAGTCGATCCGCCTGCGCAAGGCCGTGCTGAACCCCTCGTTCCGCAAGAAGCGCGTCCGCGAGGAGTAGGTTTTGCCGCTCGCGGGCCCTTTTGTGGCGCATCGCGAGCGGAAAGCGGCCGAATCCGGCGCACCCGGGGTCATTTCGGGGCGGCCGAAACAAACCGTCAAATCGCGTGTTAGCCAATCGGTGCGAGCCCTCATCGCTCGCTTAGACAAGGCAGACATCATGCGAAAGACCGCGCTTCTCAGTGGCGTCGCCGGCCTGCTCCTCATGACCGCTCCCGCGTTCGCACAGGACAGCACGGCTCCGCAAACCCCGCCCGCGCCCGCCCAGGCGGCTCCGCCGGCGGCTGAACAGCCCGCCGGTGAACCGGCGACCCTGACCCTGCAGCCGGGCTCGAACGTCATGGGCTCCGACGGGACCGTCCTCGGACAGCTCGAGGGCGCCCGCAACGGCGCCGCCGGCCAGGAACTGACTGTCCGCGGCGCTGACGGCCAGCTGCGCGCCGTACCGGTGTCCGGCGGCGTGCGTCAGGAAGGTGAAGGCGTCGCCGTCGGCTGGACCAGCGCCCAGTTCTCGGCCGCGCCCTCGATCGCCGATTCGTCGTCCGACGTGGCCGAACCGGCCGCATCGCCCATGGAAGGGCAGCCGGCGAGCCCGGCCACCCCGGCGACACCAGCGACGCCGCCCGCCCAGGCCGAACCCGTGAGCCCGCCGATGCAGACGCCGCCGACCCTGCCGCCGGCCAATGATCCGGCCGATCCGCCGCCCGGCGAAGGCCAGACGCCTGAGCCCGACGGCCCCGACGCCTGATCCGGTCGACCGGGCGAACCAACAGAAGGGCGGCTCCCTGCGGAGCCGCCCTTCGTCGTTTCAGGGCGCCGCGGGACCGCGCATGAAAAAGGGCGGCTCCTCGCGGAGCCGCCCTCGATCGTTTCAGGCGATGAACCGCTTAGGCGCGGCGCTTCACCAGGCCCAGCAGGAACAGCAGCAGGCAGGCGCCGATGGTTGCGACGATGGTGGAGCCGATCCAGCCGCCCCATTCGAAGCCCAGGGCGTTGGCGATGAAACCGCCGATGACGGCGCCGACGATGCCGACGATCAGATTGGTCAGCAGGCCATGGCTGCGGCCCATGATCTTTTCAGCCAGGAAACCGGCGATGATGCCGACGATAATCCAGAAAATGATGTTCATTGGTGATCCCTTCCTCAGACAGCGTTGTCTGCTGCCGTAATGCGTCGCTCCGGCAACGGTTGCGCGCGGATCCGCAAAACATCGCTCACCGACAATCCCCCGTCACGCGAGCACGGCACGGTGCTTGCCGCGTGAAGGGCGAGCCGTCCCGCTTCGGGACAGCCCGCCAAACAGGGGAATATGGGGCCATGGCCACCGACATCGACCTTCACCTGGGCCGCCGCCTGCGCCGCCGCCGGCGCCTGCTCGGCCTGACGCAACAACAGCTGGCCACCCAGGTCGGCATCCGTTTTCAGCAGATCCAGAAATACGAGTGCGGCGCCAACCGCATCTCGGCCGCCCGCCTGTGGCAGCTGGCCGAGGCCCTGGAGTCTCCGGTCAGCTATTTCTACGACGGCCTGGAAGAGGCCATCGAGCGCAAGGAGGCCGCCAGCCAGGGCGGCGAGATGTTTTCCCGCAAGGAAACCCTCGACCTGATCCAGGCCTATTATCAACTCGACGAAAAGCCGCGCCGGCGCCTGCTGGATCTGGCGAAGTCGCTGCATGTGGACGGCGACGCCGTTTAGGGGCGAGGGGCGAGGTTCGAGGGGCGAGGGACGAGGTAATCAGCGGGCGCGACTTGACTCACCCCTCGCCCCTCGCCACTCGCCCCTCCCATGACCGAGTACGAACTGTTCGCCATCGACCTGGCCCGCGAGGCCGCCCGCGTCTCCCTGCCGTATTTTCGCGGTGCGTATGAGGAGGCGGACAAGGGCGGCCCCGGGGCCTTTGATCCGGTCACCCAGGCCGACCGCGAGGCCGAGGCGGCGATCCGGGCGCTGATCGCGGCCCGATATCCCGACCACGGCGTCATCGGCGAGGAGTATGGCGAGGACCGGCCCGAGGCCGAGCACGTCTGGATCCTGGACCCCATCGACGGCACCCGCGCCTTCATCGCCGGCCTGCCGTTGTGGACCAATCTGATCGCCCTGCGCCGCGAAGGCCGGCCGACGGTCGGCGTCATCGGCCAACCCTATCTGGATGAGATCTTCCTGGGCGGCCCGTCGGGCGCGCGGCTGTTGAAGGGCGGGACGGAGACGCCGCTGGCGGTTCGGGCCTGCGCCTCGCTGAACGACGCCCTGATCGCTACGACCGACCCGGACCTGTTCACCGGCGCCGAACTGGGGGCCTGGACCCAGGTGCGCGCCGCCGCCCGTCTGGCCCGGCTGGGCTGCGACGCCTATGCCTACGCCATGCTGGCGGCGGGCCGGATCGACCTGGTGGCCGAGAGCGCGCTGAAGGTCTGGGACTGGTCCGCCCTGGTCCCCGTGATCGAGGCGGCCGGGGGCGCGGTCACCAACTGGCGCGGCGAGGTGCCGGACGGCAGCGGTCAGATCCTGGCCGTCGGGGATGTGGGCATCCGCGAACAGGCGCTGGTGACGTTGCGGCGGGCGGCCTTATAGTTTCCGCCCATACCGGCGAAAGCCGGGACGCGCGGATCTGTCCGGTTCAGGCCGCTTCGGTCGGCTGCGGATCGGGCGTGGCGCTCACCGGCGACAGATCCTCGAGCGGAGAGACATAGGCGCCCATGGCGTCGAACTCTTCCAGGAAGACCGCGCGCATGTCGTCGGCCTCCATGATGACCTCGTGCTTGGAGCCCGGGATCTCGACGTAGCGGCCTCGGCCGAGGCGCTTGGCCGCCCATTTGTTGGTCTGTTTCCACACCCGGTCGTCCTCGCCCGCCTGTATGATGGCGACGGGGATGCGCACGGCCTTGAGGGCCTTGGGCTTGAGCGCGCGCTCGCCGGCGTCGAGGGCGAAGGCCAGCCAGCCCCAGGTCGGGCCGCCGACGGCCAGATGCGGACAGGCGTAGAGCTGCTGCCGCCACTGCTCGTAACGGCTCTCGTCCGAGGTCAGGGCGTCCTTTTCGAAGGTGTGGTCGAACGGATCGTCGGCGTCGTCGAGCACATAGTCCCCGGCCTTGCCGTGGCGCAGGTTCCAGCGCACCGCCAGCTTGACCGACCACATCGACCGCTTGCCGGTGCGGATGCGCAGCATGGGGCTGGACAAAAGCGCGCCGGAGACGCGGCTCTCGCCGCCCTGCAGCGTCATCAGGTTCAGCGTCCCGCCCATGGAATGGCCGACCATGACCCAGGGCTTGGGCGCGCGGCCCTCCCAGGCGTCCAGCAGGCGGGCGTAGTCGTCGAGGAACTCCTCGACCGCCCGGGCGTGGCCCTTCAGCCGGTCCGGCAGCAGCCGGGCCGACAGGCCCTGGCCGCGCCAGTCATGGGCCAGGACGCACCAGCCGCGGGCGAGGAAATTGCCGATCACCTCATAGTATTTCTCGATCGGCTCGGTGCGGCCCGGGCTGACGATCACCGTGCCGCGCGGCTTCTTCGCCACCAGGGCCGAGGGCGTCCAGAAGGCGGCGCGCAGGCGCAGGCCGCCGGCGCCCCGGAACCACTCGCCCACCGCGCCCGGAGGCGCGGCGGCGCCCGGGACCCCCATCAGGGGCGCGTTGGCGGCATAGGCGGCGGCTCGGTTCACTCTGGCTTCCTGAATCTCAGCGTCATGCGGTCACTCTCACCGATCTCGTCATATTTCGACCGGTCGAAGGTCGGATCCGGCGGCGAGCCGCGCGGCGCCGTCAACCGCATGGGCGGCAGGGTCTCGACGCCGAACGGATGATCCTTGGTATCCCTTTCATTCGCGTTGATTTCCGAGGCGGCGACGAAGACAAATCCGGCCTCGGCGGCCAATTGTCTGACAAACGCCTCCTGGACGTAACCGTTCGCGGCGGCTGGATCCTGGTCCTGCTCGGGCCCGAGGCGGTGCTGCTCGACGCCCAGGACTCCGCCCGGACGCAAAGCCGCCCAGGCGTCGGCGAAGGCCTTTTCGGCGATCCCGGCCGCCATCCAGGCGTGGATGTTGCGCATGAACAGGACCATGTCGGCCGTGCCCGCTTCCGTGACCGGCCCCGAGGTCGGGCCGAACGCGGACAGTTCCATCTCGCCGTACAGGCGCCGGTCGTTGGCGAACCGCTGCTGGAAGGCGGCCATCAGCGCCACCTGGGACGGGTCCGCGCCGGGTCCGGTCTGGAAGCCTGCGGCGACGTAAAGGCCTTCGCCTTCTTCGAGGTAGGGGGCGAGGATTTCCGTCCACCAACCGCTGCCGGGCCAGAATTCGACCGCCTTCATGCGCGGCTGCAGGCCGAAGAAGCGCAGGGTCTCCATCGGGTGACGGAAGGCGTCGCGCGCCTTGTCCTGGGCGCGCCACGGCCCGGCGATCGCCCATTCCAGCGAGCCCTGGGGCGGGCCGTCGGGCGTGGGCTCCGGCTCGGCCGTCTTCTCTTCCCGGCTGCAGGCGACGAGACCCGTCAGCGTCAAGGCCGCGGCCCCGGACAATAGGCCCCGGCGCGACAGCGGCAGTCGCCGATCCTGTCTCGATTCACTCATCCAGATCCCCTGGAAGCCGGTTCCGCACCTTGGGTCCCGTCAGCCGACGGCAGGGCTTAACCCTGTTCCCGGGCCCGGTCAAAACGCTCGCCGCCATGGCGGACCATCAGGCCGGCTTGCGGAAACGCAGGGTCATGCGGTCGCTTTCGCCGATCGCATCATATTCGGCCCGTTCGGCTTCCGTGAGCGGCGTCGGGCGGTCGGTGGCCACATTCTCGCGCGGGGCGCTGGTGCGGACCGGGGGCAGGGTCCAGACGCCATAGGGGTGGTCGCGGTCGTCCAGCGGATTGGCGTTCAGCTCGCTGCGCGCGTCCAGAACGAAGCCGGCGGCCTGGGCGGCGCGGATGATGTGGCTTTCCGGCATGTAGCCGGTCGGGGCGGTGACGTCCGGGTTCAGCCCGTCGACGCTGCGGTGCTGTTCGATCGCCAGAACGCCGCCCGGCTTCAGCGCCTTGAAGAAGGCGGCCAGGAAGGCGTCGGTGCGACCGGCGCGATGCCAGTTGTGGAAGGCGCGCGCGACCAGGACCATGTCGGCGGTCCCGTCCTCGACGCCCATGCTCTCCAACGGCTGGTTGACGGCGACATAGCGGCCGCCGGTGGCCTCGGCATAGGGCTGCAGAATAGCCGTCCACCAGCCGGCGCGGCCGGGCTGGATCTCGACGATGGTGGAGCCGGGCGTCAGGCCCCAGAAGGTCAGGGCTTCGAACGGGCGGCGATAGACGTCGCGGGCCACGTCGGCGGCGGGACGGGCGGCGGAGCCGATCGCGGCCTGGAGCGCCGCATCCTCCTGCAGCACCGGCGGCGCCATGGCGGCGCGGCGGGCGGTCCGCTCGGACGCCGATTCGTCGAGCGTCGGCAGGGCGGGAAGCGTCTGGGCGGTGGCCAGGGCGGGCAGGGCCAGCGCGGTCGTCATGGCAAGGGCGAGCAGGCGCATGGGGTCTCTCCGGAACGAATTTCGAGCGACCCTAAGGCGTCTGGCCGGAGGGGCAAGGCGTGACGTCGGCAAGGCGACAGATTGGCGCGGGCGGTCGGACCCCTTGACGCTTTCGCAGGGCTTCCCACATCGGCTTCGAGGTCGCCGATGTCGGGGCCTCCAGACCGGACGGGGCCGAGAATCGGGCCGCCCGGGCTGAACTCCCACCGCCGTCCCGGGCCAAAACGCTGGGACGGTTCAACCTTGCTGATCCTCAGGAGGATGACCCATGCGTACCTATGATTTCACCCCGCTGTACCGTTCCGCCGTCGGCTTTGACCGTCTGGCGGGTCTGCTGGAAAGCGCCGCGCGCACCAGCCAGGAAAACGGCTGGCCGCCCTATAATATCGAGACGACGGGCGAGAACGCCTATCGGATCGAGATCGCGGTCGCCGGCTTCAAGCCCGACGAACTGACCCTCGAGGTCAAGGAGAACCTGCTCACCGTCACCGGCCGCAAGACGGCCAATGACGACGCGGGCGCCGGGCGGACCTATCTGCATCGCGGCCTGGCCGAGCGCGACTTCGAGCGCCGCTTCCAGCTGGCCGACTATGTGGTGGTCAAGAGCGCCGACCTGGCCGACGGCCTGCTGACCGTCGAACTGGTCCGCGAACTGCCCGAGGCCCTGAAGCCTCGCCGGATCGAGATCGGCACGGGCGTCGAGTCCAAGCCGCTGATCGAGGGCAAGAAGACCAAGGCGGCCTGATCGCCGCCACGATCCCCGCGCCCGGAAACGGGCCGGGGGTTCCGTTCAGAGGGAGGGCGGGCCATGGTGGTCCGCCCTCCTTTTTTTGTCCGATGAGTTCCGCATGACCGCCTTTACGCCCCGGCCCCTGCGCGCCGTGACGGCCGCACTCGTCGCGGCGGCGCTGGCCCTGGGGGGATGTGCGACGGGCGGCTTCTCGTCGTCGTTCGCGCCCGCGGCGCCGGTCGCGGTCCAGACTCCGATGGCGCGCGGGCCGTTCGTCGCCGCGGCCAATCCCCTGGCGGTCGAGGCCGGGATGAAGGTGTTGCGCGCGGGCGGGTCGGCGGTCGACGCCGCCGTCGCGGTGCAGGCGGTGCTCGGCCTGGTCGAGCCGCAGTCGTCGGGCCTGGGCGGCGGGGCCTTCATGATGGTGTTCGAGGCGCGGACCGGCGAGGTCACGAGCTATGACGGGCGCGAGACCGCGCCGTCGGCGGCGACGCCTGAGCTGTTCTACGAGAATGGCCGACCGCTGGGCTTCGGCGAGGCGGTGTTGAGCGGTCGGTCGACCGGCGCGCCGGGGGCAGTGGCCATGCTGGCGATGGCGCAGAAGGCGCACGGCGGGCTGCCGTGGAGCGAACTGTTCGGGGACGCCGAGCGGCTGGCGCGGGACGGTTTCACCGTCAGCCCGCGCTTGGCCGGCTTCATTGCCGCGACGCGGGGTCAGGCGCGGACGCGCTGGGCCGAGGCCTATTTCACCAGGCCGGACGGCGCCCGCTATGTCGCCGGGGACGTGCTGCGGAACCCGGCCTATGCCGAGACGGTGGCCGAGCTGGCCGCCGGCGGGGCCGAGGTCTTCTACAACGGCCGCATCGCGCGCGAGATCGCCGCGACGGTGGCCGAGGGGCCGCGGCCCGGCGCCCTGACGGCGGCGGACATCGCCGCCTATGAGCCGATCGAGCGGGGCGCCCTGTGCCGGCCCTACCGGGTCTATGTCATCTGCGTGCCGCCGCCGCCGTCCAGCGGGGTGGCGGTGCTGCAGCTGCTGGCCATGGCCGAGGCGACGCCGGATATCGCCCGGGGTCCCGACAGCGCCGAGGCCTGGACCGCCTTCGCCCAGCTGCAGCGTCTGATGTACGCCGACCGCGACCGCTATGTCGGCGACCCCGGCTTCGTCCGGGTGCCGGTGCAGGGCCTGCTTGACCCCGGCTACACGGCGGGGCGCGCCGCCCTGGCGCCCGGGCTGACGGGCGCGGCCGAGGCGGGAACGCCGCCCGGCGGGGTGATGACCGGACCGGACGCGACGAACGAGCCCGCCGGCACCTCGCATTTCGTGATCGTCGACGCCGAGGGCAATGCGGTCAGCATGACCACCACGATCGAGAGCGTGTTCGGCTCCGGCCGGATGGCGGCGGGCTTCTTCCTTAACAACCAGCTGACCGACTTCTCGTTCGCGCCGACCCGGCCGGATGGGGCGCCGGCGGCCAATGCCGCGGCGGCGGGCAAGCGGCCGCGCTCGTCGATGTCGCCCGTCCTGATCCTCGATCGCGAGGGCCGGCTGGTCGGGGCCCTGGGCTCGCCCGGCGGGCCCTCGATCCTGGCCTATAACGCCCGGGCCCTGATCGCCATTCTGGACTGGGGCCTGCCGGTGCAGGCGGCCTTCGACCTGCCCAATCTGGTGGCGCGGGGCGACGGGTTCGGGGCGGACACCGAGCGATTTTCCGAGGCGCTACGGACCGGGCTGGCGGCGCGCGGCGTGGCGCTGGAGCCGAACGACAGCGAGACCTCGGGCCTCCACGGCGGCGTCTGGCGGCAGGGCGCCGACGGCTGGGCCTGGGACGGCGGGGCGGACGACCGGCGGGAAGGGATGGCTGTGAGCGAGGGCCAGGGATTAGGGATCAGGGGTATGAGGGCTGGGGATTGTCGGCAGCGGCTGCGCGCCAGATCTCCCTAATCCCTAATCTCTAATCCCTGATCCCTACTCGGGCTTGATCGACAGCTGGAAGGCGATGACGCCTTCGTCGACGTCGGTGTCGACGCCGTGGCCGACGCGCAGGTTTTCCGCCCCCAGCTCACGGTAGATCAGGCCGATCGAGCTCTGAATCGGGCCCTGGCGAATGGCCAGGCCGAGGGAGGCGTCGCCCATGAAGGAGCCGGCGTCGTGGCTGACCCCGGAGCGGGCGTATTCGCCGTCGCGGTTGCGCGCCCAGTTGTAGCCGACGGCCCGTCCGGAACCCGCGGCGTACAGGTACCAACGGGGCCGCTCTCCGAAGGCTTCCCCGCCTTCCGGCACCAGCCGGTCCAGATCACGCCCGATCTTCAGGGTGGCGCCGGCCTCGGTCGAACCGCCGCGCGAGCCGACGCCCACGCCGACATGGGGCGTCAGGGTGACGTCGAGGCCCGAGGCGGTCTGCGCCAGGGTCGAGGTCCAGCCGCGGGTATAGGTCAGGTCGTAGGTCTCGGCCTCATAGGCGGCGGGATCGAGGGGGCCGGGCGGCAGGGGCGAACCGTCGGCGCGCCGCACGGGGCCCTCGGTGCGAAGTCGCAGGCGGTCGTCGAAGGCGCTGTTCTCGAACCAGACGTCCCGGTTAGCGGCGACCCAGGGCGAGGCGCGGTCGCGGGGCGGCGGGGCGTAGCCGCTGAAGTCGTCCCGCGCGCCGAAGGCGGGACGGTCCGTGACAGCGAAGTCGGGCTGGCGTTCGATCCGCGTGAGCAGGTCGGAAACGGTGGCGGGGCGATCGCCCAGGACGCGCCAAGCATCGGTCGGGGCCGACTGGCGCAGGGCGGGAGTCTCTTCCGCGACCGCCGGAACCCCAAGGGCCACAGTCGCCAGAACACCGAGGGTGCAAACCGTCATACGCATCAACGGTCCTCCCGATCCGCTAACGTCCGCAATCCTGCCCGATGACGGCAGGAACGCCAACAGACATTTGCATCAGCCGTCGAACGTCAGACTTTGAGCGAGGTTCCGGAGCCACAACCGGCGCGTCCTACTGACAGGCGAGGCACTCGTCGTAGTCGGTGCGGGCGGCGCTGAAGAGATCGGGCTGGTTCGGATCGATCTCGGCCTCGACCTTGTCCTCGGCGCCGGCGAAGGCGGCCCGCTGAACCGATTTGGAGCGCAGGTAGTAGAGCGATTTGACGCCCTTCTCCCAGGCCGACCAGTGCAGCATGTGCAGGTCCCATTTGTTGACGTCGCCGGGGATGAACAGGTTGATCGACTGGGCCTGGCAGATTTCCGGGGCCCGGTCGGCCGACAGTTCGACGATCCAGCGCTGGTCCAGTTCGAAGGCGGTCTTGAAGATGGCCTTCTCGTCGTCTGTCAGGCCCTCGAGGTGCTGGACCGAACCCTCGTGCTCGAGGATCGAGGACCAGACCTCGCTGGTGTCGATGCCCTTCTCGCCGAGAATCTTCTCCAGATAGGGGTTCTTGACGGCGAACGATCCCGACAGGGTCTTGTGGGTGTAGATGTTGGCCGGGATCGGCTCGATGCCCGCGCTGGTGCCGCCGCAGATGATCGAGATCGAGGCGGTCGGGGCGATGGCCATCTTGTGGCTGAACCGCTCCATCACGCCGCGCTCGGCGGCGTCCTCGCAGGCGCCCTTCTCTTCGGCCAGAACCCGGCTGGCCTTGTCGGCCTCGCGGCGCAGGTGCTTGAACAGACGCATGTTCCACGACTTGGCCATGGCGGATTCAAAGGCCACGCCCTGCTGCTGCAGGAAGGAGTGGAAGCCCATCAGGCCGAGGCCGACCGAGCGCTCGCGCTTGGCGGAGTAGACAGCCGCGGCCATGGCCGGCGGGGCGCGGCGGATGAAGTCTTCCAGCACATTGTCGAGGAAGCGCATCACGTCCTCGACGAATTTCGGCTCTTCGCGCCACTCCAGGAACATCTCGGCATTGACCGAGGACAGGCAGCAGACGGCGGTGCGGTCGACGCCCAGGTGGTCGCGGCCGGTGTGCAGCATGATCTCGGCGCACAGGTTGGACTGTTTGACCGACAGGCCCAGCTCGCGCTGGTGCGGGGCCATCTGGCGGTTCACCGTGTCGGAGAAGATCAGATAGGGCTCGCCGGTCTGCAGGCGGATCTCGAGGATCTTCTGCCACAGGGCGCGGGCGTCGACGGTCTTCACCACGGCCTGGTCCTTGGGCGACAGCAGGTCGAAGGTGCGGCCGTCGCGGACGGCCTCCATGAAGGCGTCCGAGATGTTGATGCCGTGGTGCAGGTTCAGGGACTTACGGTTGAAGTCGCCCGAGGGTTTGCGGATTTCGAGGAATTCCTCGATCTCGGGGTGGTGGACGTCCAGATAGACGGCGGCCGAACCGCGGCGCAGCGAGCCCTGGCTGATCGCCAGCGTCAGGGAGTCCATCACGCGGATGAAGGGGATGATGCCCGAGGTCTGGCCCGCGCCCTTGACCTTCTCGCCGATCGACCGGACGCCGCCCCAATAGGTGCCGATGCCGCCGCCGTTCGAGGCCAGGGCCACGTTCTCGTTCCACACCGACTGGATGCCGTCCAGGCTGTCGGCGACGGCGTTCAGGAAGCAGCTGATCGGCAGGCCGCGGTCGGCGCCGCCGTTCGACAGCACCGGCGTCGAGGGCATGAACCAGAGTTTGGACATGTAGTCATAGACGCGCTGGGCGTGATCGTGGTCGTCGGCATAGGCCGTGGCGACGCGGGCGAACATGTCCTGATAGCTCTCGCCGGCCAGCAGATAGCGGTCCTCCAGCGTCTTCTTGCCGAAGTCGGTCAGCAGGTCGTCGCGCGACCGGTCGAGCTGGAGCGAGCGCACCACGGAGAGGTGCGGGCGCGTCGTCGCGTCGCCGCCCGCAACCGGCTGGAATTCCACTGTCTTCAACGCTTCGCCGCCGGCCATCATGCTCTTGCCCTGAACTGGATCGATGCGGAGCCCGGCGCCTCTGACCACATCATCTTGTGGCCGAGGCCGTCCCCACGCCCACATATGGGGCGCAGATGGCTAACCAACCGTCAACGGGGTTGACGATCACTTTCTGTCCGAATCGCCATCAAGGCGGGGGATGAGCCTGTGGACAGGCCGCGACGCGGGCGTGACAGCCGCCCCGGCGAATTATCACGAACGCGTGAGCGGAACGGTCTCACAAGCGGGACCGTTAGCGTCCGATGACATCGCAACAAACCGTGACCTTCCTTCGCCGCATGCTGCGGATCGCCCGCACGGAAATCGCCGCCGTGACCGCCCTGTTCGTCATCGCCTTGGGCGTCATGACCTTCATGGAGGTCGCGGACGACATGACAGAAGCCGATGGCCAGGCGATGGACCAAGCGGTGCTGGCCTGGGTGCAGCCGGTCGCGGGCGACCCGCGGGGACCGTGGTGGCTGGAGGAGGCGGCGGCCGATCTCACCTCCCTGGGCGGCATATCGGTGCTGGGTCTGTTCGCCGTGATCGCCGTGGGCTTTCTGCTGATCCAGAGAAAGCGGCTTTCAGCCCTGCTGCTGGTGCTGGGACTGGCCGGCGGCGTCGGTCTCAGCGAGGGCCTGAAGTCGCTCTTCGAACGCGAGCGGCCGCCGGCGTCCTTCCAGGCCGTCGAGACGCTAAACGCCAGCTTCCCGTCGGGCCACGCCCTGCTGGCCACCGTCTTCTATCTGACGCTGGGGGTCATGCTGACCCGGGCCTTTCCCCGCGCCCACCTCAAGGCCTTTGTGCTGGGGGCGGCCATGCTCGTGGCGCTTCTGATCGGCGTCACCCGGGTCTATCTGGGGGCCCACTGGGCGTCCGACGTCTTCGCCGGCTGGTGCGCCGGCGCAGCCTGGGCCATGGCCCTGTGGCTGGTCGCCTACGCGGTGGGCCGGCGCCAGGCGGTCAGCGACACCGGTCCGCGCGACGAGGACTTGCCGCCGGAGCCCGCGGCGGATACACCGCCCGCCGTCATCGGGGAGTAGCCGCCCGCACCGATCAGCGGGGTCCGCGTCAACACACTTCCTCTCGCCCGGAGAGGATGGCGCGGAAAGTTTACGGGGCCTCAAGCAGCGAGCGACCGCGTCGCGAGCGTTAGGCCCCTCTAACACGGCAAGACCGCTGGCTTCGCAGGGTGCTTCCACGCGGGGGCCGGCTGCGGATGCCACTGGTCTGTCCGCCGAACCCCCGCGCATGTAATCGAGTTGGAAGCCTTTCTGATCTCAACCGGCCTGGTCGCCCTCGCGGAGATCGGGGACAAGACCATGCTGCTGGCCATCATGCTTGCGGCCGCCTGGCGACGGCCGCTGCCGATCCTGCTGGGCATCCTGGCTGCGACCCTCGCCAATCACGCCTTCGCCGCCCTCGCCGGCTCGGTCCTGGCCCGCTTCATGGATGGCGAGTGGATCCGCTGGGGGGTAGGGCTGGCCTTCATCGGCTTCGGCGCCTGGGCGCTGATTCCCGACCGGATGGACGAGACCCCCGACCGCACGGAGCGGACCTTCGCCGGGGTGTTCTGGACGACCGCGGCCGCCTTCTTCGTGATCGAGATGGGCGACAAGACCCAGGTGGCCACGGCCATGCTGGCGGCCCAGTTCCAGAATCTGGTGCTGGTGGTCGCGGGGTCGACGCTTGGAATGATGCTGGTCAATGGACCGGCGGTCCTGCTGGGCGAGGCGGCGGCCCAGCGGCTGCCGCTGAAATGGATCCGGCTGGCCGCGGCGGCCGGATTCGCCCTCACCGGCATCTGGATCCTGGTCGCGGGTTGATGGAACGCCCGTCCTTCCCGGCAGCCCCGTCAGTGCGCCTGCTGCTTCGCCTCGCCGGCGCCGTTGTGCTGGTCGTGCTTCTCGCCCTCATGCTGGCGCCCGGCGGGTCCATGCAGACCGAGGAGCTGATGTGGGACAAGGCGGCGCATTTCATCGCCTTCGGCCTGATCCTGTGGAGCTTCGGTGTCATGTTCCGGCGGCTGCCGCGGATCGCCGCCGCCGTGCTGGCGATCGCGCTCGGCGCCGCCGTCGAAGCGATTCAGGGCCATGTCGGCCGTGACCCCAGCTGGGCCGACCTGCTGGCCGACGCCCTGGGCGTCGCCACGGCGCTGTTGATCTGGGTCGCCTGGCGCCGCTTCCGGCCCCGGCGCGCGCTTCAGACCTCGAACACCCTGTAGGGCGTCTCGCCCAGGGTCCGCAGGACGGGCAGGGCGACGTTGTAGACCGGCGTGCCCTTGTTGGTCCGCCCTTCCGGCTGGCCGCGATGGGCGTGGCCGTGCACCACCAGGCTGATGTTGTCATAGCGGTCGACCGTCTCGCCCAGGCGCGACGAGCCGAGGAAGGCGTGGATTTCGGGCGGCTCGCCGACCACCGTGTCGACCACGGGGGCGTAGTGCAGCACCACGACGCTGCGTTCGGTTCGCAGCATGCGGATGGAGTTCTCGATGCCGTTGGCGTCCTCGACCGCCTCCTGGACGAAGGCCTTGATCGACGCCTCGCCGAACGGGCTCAGCATGTAGCGGCCGAAGCCGCCGATGAACCCCTTGCCGCCGGCGAAGCCGACGCCCTCTATCTCATAGGCCTGCCCGGTCAGCATCTTCACCCCGGCGTCGCACAGAAGCCGGGTGACCTCCTCCGGCTGGCCGCATTCATGCTCATGGTTGCCCAGCACCCCGACCATGGGAATCCGGCAGGATCGGATGTCCTCCAGCAGGATTTCGACCTCGCGAGTCTTGCCGAAATTGGTCAGGTCGCCGCACAGGACCAGAACATCGGCGTCCTCGTGCACCCGGCCGAACAGTTCGCGGTGCGGACGGTCCTGGCCCTCGCCGACGTGCAGATCGCCGACGGCGGCGACGCGGAGCCGTTTGGCGGGGCCGGCTTCCATGCCGGGTTGCGGAGTCTGGGGGTCGTCACTCATGGCGTCCATCCTGATCAGATCGGGTCATGGCGCTCTTCCAGTCCCTTGCCGACGACGTCGCCGAAGCCCCATTCCTTGATGTCGGCGATATAGTCGCGCGGGCTGAACAGCCGGCCGCGGCAGACCTTCACCCGCGGCGCGGGCAGGTCGACCTGGGCCTCCAGCCGGCCGGTCAGTTCGGTCATCAGCCAGGCCGGAATGTTGTCGCGCTCGGTCGGATAGGCGAAGCGGAAATTCAGCAGATGGGCCAGCAGCACCTCCCAGTAGAGGTCCATCTGGTCGAGCAGGGATTTCCAGTCGATCGCGGCGGCCTGCTTCAGGATGACGTGGTTCACGTCGGCGCCGTCGAAGCGGTAGCGATCCTGGATGAAGACCTTGGACAGGATCAGGGCCGTCGGCGGGGTGATGGCGACGGTATGCCCATAGACCTCTATCGTGTCCAAGCCGAACCAGCTGTCGGAGACGGCGATCGTGCCGTTCGACATGGCGAAGATGACGTCGAAGAAATGGGTCTCGTCCTTCCAGACCTTGGCGATCCAGCGCTCGTCCTCGACATCGGTGCGATAGCCGCGGGCCTGGAAGAAGGCGAGAATCCGCGGGTAATCGCCGGGCTTGCAGAAGACGTCCAGGTCCTTGGTCGGCCGGCGGATGCCCGTATAGGCGGTGACCGCATAGGTGCCGGACAGCAGGAAGGGGATGCCGCTCTCCTTCAACAGGCGCAGGCTTTCCTCATAGAAGGCCACGGCCTCGGCGGGCGGGTGGAAGCTCGGATCGGCGGCGGTGTCTGACATGGTCCGGGCTCCCAGGCGGCGGTTGGAAACGGTCGCGCCACCTGCCGGGTTCCTGAGGGATCGCCGCTCCCTTTCGCGTCCTATTTGTTTACGCCTTCAAGCCTAACGGTCTGGCATCGGATAAACCGGAGGAAACCGGTTGCGGGGTCACTGGCGTTTTTTCAGACATGAGGCAGGCCGGGTCGCGGGGCCGCCAGCCTGGGTCTATGTGCTGCTGTTCGCCGCCTCGCAGTTGATCGGCCACTGGAGCGTCGCCACCTTCGGCGCGGTGGCCGTCTGGCTATCGAACGGCATCCTGGCCGCGGCCCTGCTGCAGTTGCACCGCCGGCCCGCCGTCGCGGTTCTGACCGCCTGTTTCACCATCAATCTGTTCAGCAATCTGCTGCGCGGCGACATCGGCATGCTGCTGTGGCTGAACGCGCTGCTGAACATGGGCCAGGCCGTGCTGTGCGCGGTCCTGGCGCGGCGGGTCTGCGGCGCGGCGCTGGACATGCGCCGGCCCAAACGCATGCTGGCCTTCGCGGCCCTGTCGGCCGTCCCGGCGGTGGCCGTGATCACCGCCATCGGCTTCAGCATTGTGATGATGGTGCGTCAGACCGGATTCAGCCCGGCCGCCGTATTTAACATCTTTTCCTTCTTCACCGTCGAACTGCTGGGCCTTCTGCTGGTCACGCCCATCCTGCTGCTGGTGGCGCGGGCGCATCGCTTTTCCGGCACGACCCGGGCCCGCGCGCCCGAAGCCATCGGCCTGTTCGTGCTGATGATCGCCGTCACCACGGCCGTCTACTGGCAGAACGACCTGTCCGTCGCCTTCCTGACCTTCCCGCCCATGCTGTTGATCGGCCTGCGGCTGTCGCCGGCCAAGACGGCGTCGGCCCTGATCCTGCTGGCGGCCATCAGCGGCGTGGCGACCCTGACGGGTCACGGCCCGGTGCACCTGACCCGCCTGGCCGAGGCGCCGGGACTGGAAGCCGTACCACCCATGCTGCGGCGACTGGGCATCTACAATCTGTACCTGCTGACCATGGTGGCGACGGTCCTGCCGATCTCCACCGTCATGACCGAGCGACGACGGCTGGAGGCCCGGCTGCGCGCCCGCACTGTGGCCGCCCAGGAGGCGCGCCGCACGGCCGAGGACGCCGCCGCGGCCCGTTCCCGCTTCCTGGCCATGATGAGCCATGAGATGCGCACGCCGCTGAACGGCGTGGCGGGCTTCGCCGACATCCTCGCCGCCCGGCCGGATCTGGACGCCGCCGGCGTCCGCCAGGCCCGTCAGATCCGCGAATCGAGCGACGGCCTGCTGATGCTGGTTGAGGACATCCTCGACTTCGCCCGCGGCGACGACGCCGTCGCCAACGAGCCGCTCGACCTGGCCGCCGTGGTTCGCGAGACCGTGGCGCCCGGTCTGGCCGCCGCCGAGGCGCGGGGCCTGAAGCTGGTCGTCGACGACCGTCTTCCCGTCCGGTCACGGTTCGCCGCCGACCGACGCGCGTTGCGGCAGGCGCTGCATCCCCTGGTCGCCAACGCCATCAAATTCACCGAGCGCGGCGAGGTCGTTATCCGGCTGGACCGCTCGGGCGACGGGGTCTGCATCCGCGTTTCGGACACCGGCTGCGGCATCGAGCCGGCCTTCCTGCCCGAACTGTTCGAAGCCTTCGCCCAGGGCGACGCCTCGATCCGCCGCAATCATTCGGGCGCCGGCCTCGGCCTGGCCCTGGCGGCGCGTCAGGTCTGCCGTATGGGGGGGCGGATCGATGTTGACAGCCGTCCGGGCGAGGGCTCCACCTTCATCCTGCACCTGCCGTTCGACCGGGCCCCCGACGCCCCGGAGGCGGCGGCCGCCGCGCCGCCGGCAGTCGCCGCGCCCGCCCACGAACCCCGCGGCGCGCCGCGCGTGCTGGTGGTCGACGATCATCCCGTCAATCGCGAGGTCGCCCGAATCCTGCTGCAGGCGTTCGGCTGCGACGTCGTGGAGGTTTGCGACGGTCAGGAATCGGTGGAGGCCGTCGCGACGGAGCCCTTCGACCTGGTGTTGATGGACGTGCGGATGCCCGGCATGGACGGGCTGGAGGCGACGCGCCGGATCCGGGCCTTGGAAGGCCGGGGCGACGGCCTCGCCATCGTGGCCATGACGGCCGACGCCATGCCCGAGGATGTCGCCCGCTGCCTGGACGCCGGCATGGACGCCCACATGGCCAAGCCGATCAGCCACGCCGGCCTGCTGTCGATGGTCAACCGGGCCCTGTCCGGCGAACTTCGGCCCCAGGCCGCCGAGGCCGCCTGACGATCTAGCCGCCGTAGCGGCCCTCCAGCGGGAACCGCTCGGCCCAGAAGGCCGCCAGTTCGGGCAGGGCGTCGACCCGCCGCATGACCTCTCCCATCCGCGGCGCGACCTGATGAAAACGCGCCCGGTGCGGCGTCCAGCGGCTGGCCACGGAGACATAGACGTCCAGCACCGTCAGTGCGTCGCCGAGCAGGAACCGGCCGGGCGTGATCTGGCGCTCCATCCGGGCCCAGCAGTCGGCGATGCGGTCGGCGGTGCGGGCCAGGATCGTCGCCTGGGCGGCCGGGTCGTCTCCGGCGAGGCGGGCAGGGACGTCGCGGACCCAGTACATCGAATAGATCGAAGCCGGGACGAAGGTCATCCAGCGCAGGAACTGCGCCCTTCGGGGGTCGTCGGGTCCCGGGGCCAGCCGCGCCTCGGGATGTTGTTCGGCCAGCCAGATCAGGATGGCCGCGCTCTCGGTGATCGTCTCGCTGGCCGGGGTGACCAGGGCCGGGATCTGCCGCATCGGATTGACCGGGGCGACCTTGTCGCGCTCGGCCTCGCCCTCCCAGGTGACGGCCTCCACCACCTGATAGGGGGCTCCGATCAGGGTCAGGGTCGCCTCGACCGGGACCGACCCCGATCCCCCGGCGCCATAGACGGTGTAGGTCATCGGCGGCTCCTCCTGCGCCCCAACTCCATAACGCATCGCCGGCGGCTCCGGCGTCAAGGTCGGCCGGGTCGGGCTTTGGTTGTCCCCAGCCGCGTCCCCAGAGACCTGCGATCCGCCTACCACATTTAGCGGTCGCGTAAAAAGTGATCACTATATAGCCGCATTTTGGCTTGGCGCCGGGGCCGTCCGACCGCATGGTGAACGCTCAATCCCGGATTCGCTTCAGAGCCCTGTACCCGATGAACGCGCACGTCTCGATCCTTCCCGCCACACCCGGCCTGCTGACCCCCTCGGCCGCCTACAAGCCGTTCCGCTATCCGTGGGCGTTCGACATGTGGAAGAAGCAGCAGCAGGTCCACTGGATGCCCGAAGAGGTGCCGCTGGGCGAGGACATGAAGGACTGGGCGGTCAATCTGACCGACAACGAGCGCAATCTGCTGACCCAGATCTTCCGCTTCTTCACCCAGGCCGACATCGAGGTGCAGGACAACTACATGGAAAAATACGGTCGGGTGTTCAAACCGACCGAGGTCAAGATGATGCTGGCGAGCTTCGCCAACATGGAGACCATCCACATCGCGGCCTACGCCCTGCTGCTCGAGACGATCGGCATGCCCGAGAGCGAGTTCGGGGCCTTCATGGAATACGAGGCCATGCGCGACAAGCATGACTTCATGGGCAAGTTCGGGGTCGAGACCAACGGCGACATCGCCCGCACCCTGGCCATGTTCGGCGGCTTCTCGGAGGGGCTTCAGCTGTTCGCCAGCTTCGCCATGCTGATGAATTTCCCGCGCCAGAACAAGATGAAGGGCATGGGGCAGATCGTCAGCTGGTCGGTCCGCGACGAGAGCCTGCACTGCGACGGCATCATCAAACTGTACCACGCCTTCAACAAGGAGACGGGGGCGGTCACGCCCCAGGTCGCGGCCGACATCGTCGACTGCTGCCGCACCGTGGTGGACATGGAGGACCGGTTCATCGACCTGGCCTTCGAGATGGGGCCGGTGAACGGCATGACGCCGGACGACATCAAACAGTACATCCGCTTCATCGCCGACTGGCGCCTGCGCCAGCTGCACCTGCCCGAGATCTACGGGGTCAAGGAAAACCCCCTGCCGTGGCTGCAGTCGCTGCTGTCGGGTGTCGAGCACGCCAACTTCTTCGAGGCGCGCGCCACCGAATACTCCAAGGCCGCCACCACCGGATCGTGGCACGGGGCCGAGGGTGTCTGGGGCAGTTTCGACGCCATGATGAAGAAGCGGGCCGAGGGCGCGGAGGCCTGAGCTGACGCCGCCCGTCAACGTCGCTCTCGTCGGGTTCGGCTATGCCGGACAGACGTTTCATGCGCCGCTGATCGACGCCTGCGCGGGGTTGCGGCTGCACACGGTGGTCACAAGCCAAGCGGAGGCGGTGGCCGCCGTCTGGCCGGAGGCGCGGCCGGTGAGCGACCTCGTGACCGCCCTCGCCGACCCGGCCATCGGCCTGGTCGTCCTCGCCACCCCCAACGCCCTGCACGCGCCCCAGGCGCTGGCGGCCTTGGACGCCGGCAAGGCGGTGGTCATCGACAAGCCCTTCGCGCTTGACCTCGCCGAGGCCCGGGCCGTCGCCGACAGGGCCGAGGCGCTGGGCCTGCTGCTGTCGGTGTTCCACAACCGGCGCTGGGACGCCGACTTCCTCGCCCTGAAGGCCGAGCTGGAGGCCGGGCGGCTGGGCGCGGTGCACACCGTCGAAAGTCGCTTCGATCGCTTCCGCCCCGACGTCCGCGACCGCTGGCGCGAGCGGGACGAACCCGGCGGCGGCATCTGGAACGACCTCGGACCGCATCTGATCGACCAGGCGCTGGTGCTGTTCGGGCGGCCGCTGGGCGTGAGCTGCGACCTCGTCGTCATGCGTGAGGGCGCGCAGGCGACCGACTGGGCCCATGCCGTGCTGCGCTACGCCGACATACGAGTGATCCTGCACGCCGACATGACCACCCCGGCGCCGGACATCCGCTTCCGGGTCCATGGCGCGACGGCCAGCTGGCTCAAGTCGGGGCTGGATGTGCAGGAGGACCAGCTGAAGGCCGGTCTGACCGTCGGCGGCCCCGGCTGGGGCGTCGATCCCGCGCCCGCCGTCCGCGTCGACGGCGCCACGGGCGACCGCGCGCCGGCGCCCGGCCCACCGGGCGACTACCGCGCCTTCTACGACGGGATCGCCGCGGCCCTGACGGCCGGCGGCCCCAATCCGGTCCCGTCGGGCGAGGCGCTGGCGGTCATGGAGGTGCTGGAGGCGGGGATGGAGAGCGCACGGCGGCGGGCCGAGGCCGCCCTGCCTCAGGTTCCGGGCTGGATGTAAGGGATTTGCCCGAAGAAGCGCCGCTCATCGCCGCGCGGGTCGTCCTCCATCCGGGGCGGAAGGTCGAACACCATCGTCTCGCGCCGCGCCAGTGAATAGGGCGTCCACGTCGGCAGGCCCGGATGGTTCGGGTCGCCGGTACGGGCGAAGGCCAGCAAGGCGTCGCTCATCCGGTCTGCCATTGTCTGGCCGTGCGGCCCGACGGCGCCCGAGCCCTCGACGGCGACGTTGTCCAGCATCAGGGGGATGTCCGAGGTGTGGAAGGCGCCCGTGCGGCCGTTGGGCAGGCGGCTGGCCCAGTCCAGTTGATAGACGAAGGCCGGCGCGCGCTGGGCGGCCCGCATCTCGGCCTCAATCACGGCGGCGCGCCAGCTGCGGGCGGCGGTGGTGGCGCGGATCAGGACCTGGTCGGGGGTCATTTCGGGGTGGTTGGCGCGGTACCAGGCGACGACCTCTTCGGGCGCGATGTCGATCCGCATCTGCGACGGCGTCAGCCGGGCGGGCAGGGCGTCCCAGGTCAGGCCGGCGTTGGCGGGGTCGTTTCCGAGGAAGGCGAGGGTCTCCTCGCGGGTGTTGCCGATCATCATCGGCATGTGGGCTGACTGCGGCGGCGCGTCGGGCCAGAACGGGTGGCGGGGCAGGCTGCGGCCGTCCAGCACCGGGCCGAAATACAGCGACCCGCCGAGGATGGGGTCGATGGCGTCGGCCGCCTCGATCAGGCGCTCGACCGGCAGGGTGCGGACGGCGTCGATCCGGTCCGAGGTCAGGCCCAGGGCCTCAAGCCAGACCTCGGCCCGGCGGGTGGCGTTCAGCGGGCCCGAGGCGGTGACCTGCTGGCCGCTCATGGTCACGGCGCGGTGGAACAGGCCGGCGGCGGCGGGCATGGCCATCAGGGTCGCGATCTTGGCCCCGCCGCCCGACTGGCCGACCAGGGTGACGCAGCCCGGGTCGCCGCCGAAGACCGCGATATTGTCGCGAACCCATGCGAGGGCCAGAATGAGGTCGAGTTGCCCCAGATTGCCCGAGTCCTCGAACCCGGGCGCCAGCCGCGCGAGTGAGGCATAGCCCAGCGGTCCGAGCCGGTGGTTGACCGTCACCACGACTACATCGCCGCGGGCCGCCAGCCGGGCGCCGTCGGTCAGGGGGCTGGAGCCGGAGCCGGTCGAATAGGCGCCGCCGTGGATGTAGACGATGACCGGCCGCCGGCCCTGATCCGAGGGCGTCCAGACGTTCAGGCGCAGACAGTCCTCGGACTGACGAGGTTCGCCGCCCCGCTGCGGCGAGGCCGGACCGAAGGCGTCGGCCTCGAAGGGCTCGGTCCATGGCGCCGGCGCGACCGGCGGCTGGAAGCGCCGCGGTCCGGTGTCGGCGCCATAGCGGACGCCCAGCGCCCGCAGGACCGGGGCGCGGGCCTGCGCCTGCGCCGCTGCGACGTCCCAGTGCAGCCGTACCGGTCCTGAACGCGTCCCCACCACCTGCGGCCGGTATTTGTCCCGCGCCTTCGCCGCCGACGGGGCGACCAGCGCCGCCCCCGCCGCCAGCCCCAGTCCGCGCCGGGTCAGATTCCCGCGTACCACTCGTAGCCCCGGTCTTCCCAATAGCCGCCCTTGCCGCCGCCGATATGGGCGAAGCTTTCGACCGCCTCGATCCGCCGGATGTATTTGGCGTGTTTGTAGCCCAGCTGCCGCTCGACCCGCAGCCGCAGCGGCGCGCCGTGGGGGACCGGCAGGGTCTCGCCGTTCATGGCCCAGGCGAGGATGGTCTGGGGGTGGAAGGCGTCGACCAGGTCGATGCTCTCATAATAGCGGTCGCCGTCCTCGCGCTGATCCAGGGCGTCGAAACAGTGGAAGACGATGTATTTCGCCTCGGGCCTCAGTCCGGCCTCGCGGAGCACGGTCTCCAGCCGCACCCCGGTCCATTCGCCGATCGAGGTCCAGCCCTCGACGCAGTCGTGTTTGGTGATCTGGGTCTGGGCCGGCCGGGCGCGCAGTTCGGCCAGGCTCAGCGACAGGGGCCGTTCGACCAGGCCGTCAACGACCAGCCGGTAGTCGGCGAAGCCATTGGCCTTGAGCGCCAGATAGTCCGAAGCCGCGGGATCGACCGAGCCGTTGGCGCGGAAGTCGGGCGAGATCTCGGCGCGGCTGTAGGTCGGGGCCAGGGCGTCGCGGGGAATCAGCAGCCGCTGGGTGCGGCGGGTCAGCCCCTCGCCCATCCGCCGGGCCTGTTCGGCCAGGCTGGTCCCGGCCTGACCGCAGGCGGAAAGCAGGGCGGTCGCGGCCGTGGCGACGGCCCCGGTCAGCCAGCGGCGGCGGTTCATGCGGCGTCTCCGTCGTCTGTCGGCGGCCTGGGCCGGAGTCTGCGCCTCGCCACGGAGCCGGCGGGCTCGATCACGAACCAGCCGGTGATCATGGCGCGCATATTGTTGGCGAAGCCGGTCCAGATCACCAGGCCGACATGGATGACGATGAAGCCGACGATCAGGCCAGCCGAGATGAAATGCAGCGTCCGCGCCGACTGTCGCCCGCCCATGATCTCGAGCAGCACGCCGCCGACGGCGTTGAAGCCGGGCGACATCGACAGGCCGGTGATCAGCATCAGCGGCAGGACGACCAGGATCATGGCCAGATAGGTCAGCTTCTGGATGACGTTATAGGACCGGGCGTGGTCGTCGGTTGGGAAGCGGAACCGGGCGTGCTCGACGACCGACGATCCGAACCCCCGGAGGTCCGACCCGGTCGGCCACAGGCGACGACCGAAGCGGCGGGTGACGAGGCCGAACAGCAGATAGGCCAGGCCGTTCAGGACGAAGATCCAGGCGAACAGAAAATGATAGTTCCGCGCCTCGGCGAGGTTGCGGCCCTGCGGGATCAGCAGCCAGTTCGGGATCCGCGGCACGCTGACCCAGGGGTCGGCGAAGGTCGAATCCAGGCCCCAGTACAGATGCGGATGGGCCAGCAGGATGTTCAGCCCGCTCATGATCAGAACCACCACGGCGACGACGTTCAGCCAGTGGGTCGCCCGCACCCAGGCGGGATGCCGCCAGGTCTGGACGCGGCCGCGGGGCAGGGCGCGGTCGGCGCGGGGGCTTTGGTCCGGAGGCGAGGACGGCGTTTCGGCGATGTCGGTCATGATCGGCCCCGGCCCTGCGCCCAGCGCCTGACGGTCTCACGACCGCGTGCGGGGCGCAACGCCGGGATGGGGCGGCCCGGGACCGAGGTCGAGCCTCAGGGCCGGGGCGGGGCCTTGATGCAGACCCGGCCGGAGTTTTCGCAGGCGGCGACCTCGGCCTCCCAGGCCGCGCGGTCGCGCTCGTAACGCTGGCGTGCGGCCTCGGCGACGGCGGCGTCGGCCTCCCACTGGGCGCGCTCGGTTTCGAGGCGGGCGACCTCGGCGCGCCAGCGGGCGTCCTCGGCCTGCCAGGCGGCGGCGCCTTCCATCTCCCGGCGCTCGGCGGCGTCGTTGCGGGCGGCGATTTCGGCGTTCAGCCGCATGGTCTCGGCCAGTTCGGCCGGATCCTGTTCGGCATCGGGGGCGTCGCTGTAGGTTTCGCCGCGCAGCCGCAGCCATTCGTCGGAGCCGGGGGCCGGGTTGGCGGCCGGGGCGGCGGGCGTGGTCGGCGCGGCGGGCTTCTGCACCGGCGCCTGCGGGCGGGTGGTCTGGGCCAGGGCGGGGGCGGTGGCGAGGGCCAGGATCGCGGCGGCGGCGGGAAGGAGGCGGATCATGGGAGGTCTCCGGAGCAGAAGAGCGTGGAGCATAGCTGGGCGGTTTCGCCCGTCCATGCCAGCCATAACGCCGATCGGGCGATTTGGCGCCGCCTTACTGGGGCAGGCGCAAGGCGAAGGTCGTGCCGGTCGGACCCGTTTCTACGAGTGTCAGGGCGCCGCCGTGGCTGGCGGCCAGTTCACGCGAAATCGCCAGGCCGAGGCCGGCGCCTTCCGACGCCCGGCCGCTGACGAAGGGCTCGAACAGGTTTTCGGACAGGCGCGGTGGGATGCCGGGACCGTCGTCGGCGATGAGGATGACGCAGTCGCCGCCCTCCATGGCCGCGCTGACCCGGACCACGCCCCTGCGGCCCGTGCGGCGGGTCGGATCGCTCTCGATCGCCTGCCGGGCGTTGCGCATCAGATTGACCAGGACGCGGTGCAACTGGTCGGCGTCGGCGTGGACGGCCATCCGCGCGGGGACGGACCGGACCAGGCGCACGCCGTCGGCGGTCAGGCCGGCGTCTTCCGCCGCCGCCGCCAGGGCGGGGGCCAGGGGAATGCGGACGCGCTGCGGCGGGGGCTCCTCGCTCTTGCCGTACTCCAGCACATTGCGCGACAGGGCGGCGGCGCGGCCGAGGGCGCGCTCCAGCCGCGGCAGGACCCGCGCCACTTCCGGATCAGGCGAATCGGCCAGCCGCTCGGAGGCCAGCTGGGCCGAGGTCAGCATGTTGCGCAGGTCGTGATTGATCTTGGCCACGGCCTCGCCCAGCGCCACCAGACGGGCGCGCGACCGCAGCGAGACGCGCACCTCCTCCTGCATCCGGGCCAGTTCCCGCTCGACCCGGCCGATCTCGTCGTGGCGGTGGCTGGGCGGGTCGCCCTCGGCCTCTGGATCAAGGGCGAAATGCTCGATCGAGCGGGTGACGCGCCGCAGCGGCTGCAGCACCAGGAAGGCCAGGCCGCCGTACAGCAACCCCCCCGCCACCAGCGAGATCAGCAGGGAGGTCAGCAGACTGTTCAGCAGGAAGGCGCGCAGTTCGATCCGCAGAGGCTCGGCCGGGGCCAGGATCTCGATGAAGTCGCCGGAACGGTAGCGCGGCCGTGCCTGCACCCGGATCGACCGGTCCGGGTGGCCGAACAGGGTGCGCCAGGGGTCGGCGATCCGCGTCACCGGCCGGTTCTGGCGCAGGTCGATCAGGTCCGGCGTGCGCGGCAGGTTGGGGGCCTGCAGCAGCAGGCGGCGCACGCCCTGGTCCCCGACCACCACCGCCTGCACCCCGCCGATGGCCAGCAGCTGTTCGGCGGCGTCGTCCTCGACCGCGGAATAGGGCAGGGCCTCGACCCCGACCGAGGCCAGTTCGGCCGACTGCAGCCGGTCCAGCAGCCAGCGCTCGTGGAAGCTGGCGGCGCTGGGGACGATGATCAGGATTTCGACCACCGCCGTGAAGACGAAGGTCAGGAGCAGCAGCCGCCACGCCAGGGCATCGGGGGCGTGGAAGGTCCAACGCTCGCGCCAGCTTGTCGCCAGGCGCAGGCCCGTTCGCAGACGCTCGGGAAGGGGCTGGAGCCGGCTCATGCGGGGCCTGACGCAAGGCCCGGGCCAAACGCCGCGCCGGTCATGTCGACATCCTGCGGCCGACGGCGGCCTGGAGGCCTTTGAGCGCGAATGGCAGGACCACCGCCAGGACGAAGACGCCGGCCATGGGGGCCCAGAACTGGCCGAACAGCGCCTGGAAGTCCGGGTCCGGGTCGGTCTCCAGCAGCCGGTTCAGCCGGGCGCCGATCCAGCAGTAGATGATGTGGGCGGGCAGCAGGCCGACGACGGTGGCCACCGAATAGGGGCCCAGCCTGACCGCCATGACGCCCGCCGCCACATTGATCATGTGGAAGGGCACGACCACGGCCAGCCGGGAGGCGAGCACATACCAGAAGGTGTCCTTGTCGATCGCGTCGCAAATCTTCTTCATCAGGCCCAGGTCGCGCGCGGCCTTGCGGCGCAGCGCCTCGCCCAGGGCGGTGCGGGCCGCGGCGTAGACGATCAGGGCGCCCCCGGTGGCGGCGATCGAGGTCGCAATCCCCCCCACCCACGGCCCGAACAGATAGCCCGCCGTGATGGTCAGGAAGAAGACCCCCGGCACCACGCTGGCGGTCAGGACGGCGAAAAGGCCCATCAGGATCAGCAGGCTGAGCAGATAGTTGGCGGCGGTAAATTCGCGAAAGCCCTGGCCGTGGTCGCGCAGGGTGTCGAGCGACAGATAGCGGTTCCAGCCCATGCCGAAGATCAGGGCGATGACGCCGGCCAGCAGAATCAGGGGCAGAAAGCGTTTGATCCGGTCCATACTCTCTCCGCGGACGGGCCGCCGGCGTTGACACCTCGGGTCCCGCCGCTTATACGCCCGCCCTTCCCGCGACGGACGCCTTCCGCCGCTCTTTTGTTTTTCAGTCCCAGGAGCCGAACGTGAAACGGACCTATCAGCCGTCGCGACTCGTGCGCAAGCGCCGACACGGCTTCCGTTCGCGGATGGCCACCAAGAACGGCCAGAAGATCGTCGCGCGGCGTCGCGCCAAGGGCCGCAAGCGCCTGACGGCCTAAGTCGTCCGGCGCCTGTGCTCGGGCGCATGGCCGAACTTTTCAAAA
The DNA here is from genome assembly GCA_046292645.1 of Brevundimonas sp. Classification (GTDB taxonomy): domain Bacteria; phylum Pseudomonadota; class Alphaproteobacteria; order Caulobacterales; family Caulobacteraceae; genus Brevundimonas. Next base: position 101,706 of record JBKBQO010000006.1, on the reverse strand, counting down.
TCGAACGCATGACTTCGCGGCCCCAGTTCCTGGCGGCCGCGAAGGGCGTTTCTGAGGCCCGCGGCGCCGTGGTCGTGCAGCGGCTGGACCGCAAGGACGACGTTCCGACGGTGCGGCTGGGCTTCACCGCCACGCGCAAGGTGGGCAACGCGGTGATCCGCAACCGCGCCAAACGCCGTCTGCGCGAAGCCGCCCGCGCCCTGGCGCCCCTGTTGGCGGCCCCCGGCAGCGACTATGTCTTCATAGCCCGGATGGGCACGGCCGACCGTCCCTGGGACCGTTTGCTTGACGATGTGAAATCGGCGCTTACAAGGCTCGCGACCCAAGGTGCCCCGGGTCGGGGGCCGGCGCCCAAGACCGCGCCCACGACGACCGCAACCGCCGGCCAGGATTCCTGATCTCCATGCCTCCTCAAGACAACAGCCGCAACACGATCCTCTTCGTCGTGATCGCCGGCATCATGCTGATCGCCTACAGCTTCTTCGTCATGGAGCCCCAGGCCGCCAAGCGGCGGGCCGCCCAGCAGGTCGCGGCCGCCCAGACGGCCGAGGGCCCGGCCACGGCGACGGCCACCGGCGCGCCGGGAACCGCGGCGGCGCCCGTGACCACCTTCACCACCGACCGCCGGGTCGCCCTCGCCCAGGGCGGCGCCCGCGTGCCGATCCAGACCCCGACCCTGACCGGTTCGCTGTCCCTGCGCGGCGGCCGGATCGACGACCTCTTCCTGACCCGCTACCGCGAGACCCTCGACGACGGCTCCCCGCCGGTGGAGCTGTTCCGCCCCGAGGGCATGCGTCACGGCTACCAGGCCCAGTTCGGCTGGAACGGCCCGAACGTCCCCGGCGGCGTGCCCGGACCGACCACGCCCTGGCGGCTGACCGAAGGGGCGACCCTGACCCCGACCACGCCCGTCACCCTGACCTGGGACAATGGCGCGGGCATGCGCTTCACCCGCCGCATCGCGATCGACGACCAGTATATGTTCGCCGTCACCGACACGGTGGCGAACTTCAGCGCCAGCCCGATCACCATCCGACCCTACGCCCGCCTCGAGCGCCAGGGCGTGCCGGCCGACCTGGGCAAGAACCAGATCCTGCACGAGGGCGCCATCGGCACCTTCGGCGAGGACGGCGCCTATGCGACCGAACAGCTGAAATACGGCGCCTGGGTCAAGAAGCCGGTGCAGGAGCACCAGTCGACCGGCGGCTGGCTGGGCATCACCGACAAATACTGGATGGCGGCCCTGATCCCGGCCCAGGACGAGCGGATCGAGGCCGGTTTCCTGGTCACCGAACAGCCGCGCTACAACGTCCATTCCGTGATCATGCAGGGCGCCGAACACACGATCGCTCCGAACCGCCAGATCACCGAGACCACCCGCCTGTTCGCCGGCGCCAAGCGCAACGAGATTCTCGCCGGCTATGAGGAAAGCCTCGGCCTGCCGCGCTTCGTCTACGCCATCGACTGGGGCTTCCTGTTCTTCCTGACGCGGCCGATCTTCTGGCTGGTCGAACTGTTCTACGGCTGGTTCGGCAATTTCGGCCTGGCCATCCTGGGCCTGACCCTGACCGTCCGCCTGGTCATGTTCCCGCTGGCCAACAAGAGCTACGAGAGCATGTCCAAGATGCGGACGCTCCAGCCCCAGATGGAGGCTCTGAAGAAGAAATATCCCGACGATCCGCCCGCCCAGCAGAAGGAGCTGATGGCGCTGTATCAGAAGGAGAAGATCAATCCGCTGGCGGGCTGTCTGCCGCTGCTGCTGCAGATCCCGGTCTTCTACGCCGTCTACAAGATGCTGTCGGTGACCATCGAGATGCGCCACCAGCCCTTCTTCGGCTGGCTGCAGGACCTCTCGGCGCCGGACCCGACCAACATCCTGACCCTGTTCGGACTGATCCCGTGGGATCCGGGCGCGACCCCGATGATCGGCAGCTTCCTGGCCAGCGGGACCAGCGGCGGCGGCTTCACCCTGGGGCTCAGCGTCCTGGCGATCGTCTATGGCCTGACCATGTGGCTGCAGATGGCCATGAGCCCGCCGGCGCCCGATCCGATGCAGCGCAAGATCTTCATGTTCATGCCGATCGTCTTCACCTTCATCATGGCCGGCTTCCCCGCGGGCCTGCTGATCTACTGGGCCTGGTCGAACGTCCTAACGATCTTCCAGCAGTATGTGATCATGCACCGGCTGAAGGCCGAGAACCCGATCGACACCTTCATCGCCCGCCTCAAGCAGGCGAAGGCCTGAGTTGGACGCGTTCACACCCGAGGAACTGGAGCAGGGGCGCATCCTGTTCGCGCGCCCCGCGACCTTCGTCATGGGCTGCGCCAAGATCGAGCAGCTGCCGGATCCGGATCTGCCGGAAGTGGCCTTCGCCGGCCGGTCGAACGTCGGCAAGTCCAGCCTGATCAACGGCCTGGTCGGCATGCACAAGCTGGCCCGGGCCTCCAACGAGCCGGGCCGGACGCGCGAGGTCAATTTCTTCGACCTCGACGGCAAGATGCGGCTGGTCGACCTGCCCGGTTACGGTTGGGCCAAGGCGTCCAAGTCGACGGTCAAGAAATTCCAGGACCTGGGCCGCGACTATCTGCGCGGACGGGTCACGCTGAAGCGGGTCTATCTGCTGATCGACGCCCGTCACGGGCTGAAGAAGGTCGATGACGAGGCGCTGGACGCGCTCGATCTCGCTGCCGTCAGCTACCAGATCATCCTGACCAAGGCCGACAAGCTGAAGAAGGGCGAGGCCGAGAAGGTGCAGGAGGCGACCCTGAAAGGCGTGTCCAAACGCGGCGCCGCCTATCCGGCGGTGATCGTCACCTCGGCCGAGAAGGGCGACGGCATGCCGGAGCTGCGGGCGGAGATCATGCGCACGACGGGCGTGGTTCTGTAATAATCCCGCTCATCCCCGCGAACGCGGGGACCCAGTTCTGTCCAGCCTGACTCTTGCGTTTCGGGACGTTCTGTCCGTGTGTCGCGGGTGAGGTTGATCACCCTAAGCACTGGGTCCCCGCGTTCGCGGGGATGAGCGGAGATTTGAAATGCAGACCCGCCAAATCCAGACAGACGGCCTGCGCCAGCAGATTCTCGAAGCCGGAACCGGCCCCCTGGTCCTGCTGATCCACGGCTTCCCCGAACTCGGCAACAGCTGGCGCGCCCAGGTCGAGGCCCTGGCCGACGCCGGCTTTCACGCCGTCGCCCCCGACATGCGTGGCTATGGCGGGACCGACAAGCCGCAGGACCGCGACGCCTATTCCATCCTGCATCTCGTCGGCGACATGGTCGATCTGGTCCGGGCGTTGGGCCAGACGTCCTGCGTCGTCGTCGGCCACGACTGGGGCGCGCCGATCGCGTGGCACTGCGCCCTGATGCGGCCGGATGTGTTCCGGGCAGTCTTCGGCCTGTCGGTACCGTTCCAGCCGCGCCGGGCCAGGGGCGCCCCGACGCCGGCCATGGCGGCGATCTCGAAACGGCTGGGGATGGGCGATCTCTACATCAGCCGCTTCCAGGCCGATGACGCGCACCAGGCGTTCGACGCCGATCCCGCCGCGGCCCTGCGAAAGATGTTCTATGCCTATGACGGCGCGACCCCCGACGACCGCCAGTCGACCGGCTTCATCCCCGAGGGCCAGGACTTCATCTCCACCGTCTCCGACGACGCGGCCCTGCCGCCGTGGATGGGCGAGGCGCATTTCGCCGAATATGTCGCCGCCTTCTCGGCCGGGGGCTTCAGGAGGCCGATCGACTGGTACCGGTGCCTCGACGCCAACTGGTCGCTGACGGCGCATCTGCAGGACGCCCGCATCACTGTCCCCGCCGCCTTCGTGGTCGGGGAGCGCGACCCGGTGCGGCACTACTCCGGTCAGCACGAGGCGGGGCTGAAGGACTGGGCGACCGACCTGCGGCTGCAGGTCGTGGTCCCCGGCGCCGGCCACTGGATCCAGCAGGAACGGCCGGACGAGGTGAACCGGCTGCTGCTGAGGTTTCTGGCGTCCCTCTGACCCTTCTCCCCTTGGGGGAGAAGGTGGGCGGCGCAGCCGCTCGGATGAGGGGTATGTTGGGATCCGCAGGCTGCTGAGGTGTGTGCGCCTGGCCAACCCCTCATCCGGCCCTGCGGGCCACCTTCTCCCCCAAGGGGAGAAGGGGTCAGAGGTCGCTGACCGCCTCCGCCGTGATCTCAAGGCTGCGGATGCGGTCGTCGATATCGAACACCATGCCGGTGACCATGACCTCGTCGACGGCGGTCTCGCGCGCGAAGGCCGCCAGCTTGTCGCGCACCGTCTCGCGGCCGCCGATGGCGGCGTAGGTCAGCCGGCTCTGAACCGCCGCGATCTCGCGGGGGCCCAGCACGGCGGTGATGTCGTCGACGGGCGGCTTGACCTTGCCCGGCTTGCCCGTGACCACGGCGGCGAAGGCCTGCTGCATCGAGGTCGAGAGGCGCAGGGCGGCCGCGTCGTCCTCGGCGGCGAAGACGTTGATCGCGGCCATGGCGTAGGGTTCGGCCAGGGCCTTGGACGGCCGGAAGCCGGCGCGATAGGTCTGCAGCGCCTGCATCAGCAGCTCGGGCGCGAAATGGCTGGCGAAGGCGAAGGGCAGGCCGAGATGGGCCGCAAGCTCGGCGCTGAACAGGCTGGAGCCCAGCAGCCAGATCGGCACCTTCGATCCGGCGCCGGGCCAGGCGGTGACGCGCTGGCCCGGGACCGGATCGCCGAGGTAGCCCTGCAGCTCCATCACATCCTGCGGGAAGCGGTCGGCGCCTTCGAAATAGCGGCGCAGGGCCCGCGCGGTCTCGCCGTCCGTGCCGGGCGCGCGGCCGAGTCCCAGGTCGATGCGGCCGGGGTACAAGGCTTCCAGCGTGCCAAACTGTTCGGCGATCACCAGCGGCGCGTGGTTCGGCAGCATGATCCCGCCCGAGCCGACGCGGATGCGTTCCGTGGCGCCGGCGATCTGGCCGATCACCACGGCGGTGGCGGCGCTGGCGATGCCGGGCATGTTGTGATGCTCGGCCACCCAGAAGCGCTTGAACCCCAGCCGGTCGGCGGCCTGGGCGAAGGCGGTCGTCTCCAGCAGGGCGCGGCGGGCGTCGCCGCCCTCGACGATGGGCGACAGGTCGAGAACGGAGAATGCGGTCATGTCCCGCTAGATCGGGTCCGGGGCGCGGCGTTCAAGGGCCGCGCCGCGTCAGCGACGGCCACAGGGCTCTGGACGCGCCGCCCCGGACCCGATCTAGTCTGGCCACGCCGCATCAGGAGCTGGACGACATGGCCGCCAATTTCTTCAGTTACGGAACCGATCCCGCCCTCGACCGCCGCGCCCTGCTGACGGGCGCCGCAGCGCTCGGCGCGACGGGGCTGGCGTTCCGGCCCGGCCCGGCGCTGGCGCAGTCCGGCGACCTGGCCGCCATCGCCGCCGCCGTGACGGCGGGCAAGGCCGCCTCGATCGCCCGCATCCAGGAGTGGATCCGCCGGCCCGCCATCGCGGCCGAGAATCTGGATATGGACGCCGGCGCCGAATACATGATGGCCCTGGCCCGCGACGCCGGCTTCACCGGCGTCGAAAAGGTCCCGACCGACGGCCATCCCGGCGTCTTCGGCGTCATGGACGTGGGCGCGCCGCGCACCCTCGGCGTCTATTTCATGTACGACGTCAAACAGTACGACCCGGCTGAATGGTCGTCGCCGCCGCTCGAGGCGGCGCTGGTCGACAAGCCGGGCTTCGGTCGCGTCATCGTCGGGCGCGGCGCCGTCAACCAGAAGGGGCCCGAGGCCAATTTTCTCGCCGCCCTGCATGCGATGCGCGCCGCCGGCAAGACGCCGCCGGTCAATCTGGTGCTGGTCTGCGAGGGCGAGGAGGAGATCGGCTCGCCGAACTTCCGTCAGGTCGTGACCAAGCCCAATGTCCTGGCGGCGCTGAGACGCTGCGAGGGCGTCTTCATCCCCACCGCCTGGCAATCGCCGACCAGCGGCGCGGTCCAGGTCAATCTGGGGGCCAAGGGCATCATCGAGTGTGAACTGGTCGTGTCCGGCGAGCGCTGGGGCCGGGGCCCCGTCGGGGACATCCACTCCAGCCAGAAGGCCAATGTCGATTCGCCGGCCTGGCGGCTGGTGGCGGCCCTGTCGACCCTGGTCACCGTGGACGGCAACACCTCGGCCATCGACGGCTGGTTCGAACATGTGCGCGAGCTGACGCCCCGGCAGCGGGAACTGATCGCCGCCTCGGCCGCCGCGGGCAGCGAGGCCGACGCCAAGCGCGCCCTCGGGGTCCAGGCGTGGATCGACGACCTGCCGTGGGAACAGGCGCTGGTGCGGCTGGCGTCGCAGCCGACGGTCAATATCGAGGGGCTGGTGTCCGGCTACACCGGGCCGGGCGGCAAGACCGTGCTGCCGGGCCGGGGCGTGGCCAAGCTGGACTTCCGCCTGGTGCCGGACCAGACGGTCGAGGACTGCCTGGCCAAGCTGCGGGCGCACCTCGATTCGCGCGGCTTCTCCGATGTCGAGATCAAATTCACCGGCGGATACAACCCGACGGAGACGGCCGAGGACGCCCGGATCATCCGCGCCCAGCAGGCCGTCTATGGCCGCGCCGGCATCCAGAACACCCTGTACCCGCGCCTGGCCGGTTCATGGCCGGGCTGCGTCTTCACCGATGCGCCGGTCAGCCTGCCCGCCGGCCAGTTCGGCCTGGGTCACGGCAGCGGCGCCCATGCGCCCAACGAATACCTGGTGGTGGATTCGACCAATCCGGCGGTGGCCGGGATCGAGGCGGCGACCCTGGGCTTCGTCGACTTCCTGTACGAGATGGCCGCCGTGTCCTGAGCCGACGGTCGGGCCTTCGCTCCCTAGACGGGGTGCGTCGGTTCGACCTTGACGCCCGCGGCCGCGGCGGGCGCTGTCGGCGCCGGTTCGGGCGTCGAGGGCACGTCGGGCAGGGGGATGAACTCCGCGTCGTCCTCGGTCGGCAGGGTCATCCGCCCGGCCTTCCAGTCGGCCTTGGCCTGGTCGATCCGTTCCTGTTTCGAATGGACGAAATTCCACCAGATGATGCGCGGCCCGACGGGCTCGCCGCCCAGGACCATGACGCTGGAGGGCTTGAGCGCCTTGACGGTCGGCTCGGCCGTCGGCTCCAGCACGATCATCTGGCCCTCGTGGAAGGTCCGGTCGCCGACCTCGATCTCTCCCTTGGCCACATACAGGGCCCGCTCGGAATAGCCGCCGGCGCCCGTGCCCGGCGGCGGTGCGGTGCGCACCCCCTCGGCCAGCTCCCAATGGACATAGAACAGCGGCGACGACACCGGCACGGCGGCCCTGGCGCCATAGGCCTCGCCGGCCACCAGACGCGCGAACAGGCCGCCGTTCTCATAGGCCGGCTGGTCGGATTCGCCGTGGTGATGGAAGCGCGGATCGGTCTCCTCGGCCTCTTCCGGCAGGGCGATCCAAGCCTGCATGCCGTGCATCGGACCGCCGGTGGACCGCTTCAGCGGGTCGGTGCGTTCGGAATGGACGATGCCCTTGCCGGCGGTCATCCAGTTGACCTCGCCCGGCCGCACGGCCTGGGTCGCGCCGGTGTTATCCCGGTGCATGATCTCGCCCTCGAACAGATAGGTCACGGTCGACAGGCCGATGTGCGGATGCGGCCGCACATTGATCGCCTCGGACCCCGGGGCGAACTCGGCCGGCCCCATCTGGTCCAGGAAGATAAACGGCCCGACCATGCGCCGGGCGTGAAACGGCAGGATCCGTCCCACCTCGAACCCGCCCAGGTCCTTGCGGCGGGCGTCGATCACCATTTCGATCATGTCGAATCCCCACGGCGCCGTGTGCGCCGAACCCGACTATCCGACGTGCGGGGTCACGATGCCAAGGGGCAGGGTGGTCACATTCTTCACGCCGCGGGTGACGATGTGGCTCTCGCAGTCCGAGACGATGCCCAGGCTCAGCAGCTTGTAGCGCAGGAACTGGTCGAAGGCGTGCATGTCCGAGGTGATGATGCGCAGCACATAGTCCTCGCGCCCGGTGATGGTGGCGCACTGCACCACCTCGGGCCACTGGGCCACGGCGGCCTCGAAGGCGTCGAGGTTTTCGGTCGACGGCAGGCTCAGCTTGACGATGGCGTAGACCTCGAAATCCAGCCCCAGCTTGGTCGCGTCCAGCAGGGTCACCCGCTTGCGGATGAAGCCCGTATCCTCCAGTCTCTTGATCCGCCGCCAGCAGGGCGAGGCCGACAGACCGACGCGATCCGCGACCTCCGCCACGGACAATCCGGCGTCCTGTTGCAGGATGTCCAGAATGCGGGCGTCAACGGGATCCAGATCGTCAGCCAAGGCGTTTCTCCTGTAGTTATTATGGCGCAATAAAATACCTCTGATCGGCACAGTGCAAGGTCAGATTCAGGCGAGCCTTGCCACCGGCGTCGTGCTAAATCGCAGGCAGGAAACGCGGTCGGATCAACCGGACGGGACGGAATGAAGAAGAACAGCCAACCCTTGTCGCTGCGCGTGCCCGAGCCTTCGGGCCGGCCCGGCGATCCGACGGATTTCAGCCATCTGAAGCTCGACCCGGCCGGCGTCGTCGAACGCCCCGAGGTCTCGACCACCCCGTTCGAGATGCGCGACCACGCCTTCCGCCTGATCCGCGTCCTCGACGATGAGGGCCAGGCCCTCGGCCCGTGGAATCCGAAGCTGGACGCCGAGACCCTGCGCCGCGGCCTCAAGGCCATGATCCTGACCCGCGCCTTCGACGACCGGATGCATCGCGCCCATCGCCAGGGCAAGACCAGCTTCTATATGAAATGCACCGGCGAAGAGGCCATCGCCGTGGCCCAGGGCATGATCCTGAGCCGCGAGGACATGGGCTTCCCGACCTATCGCCAGCAGGGCCTGCTGATCGCGCGCGGCTATCCGCTCGCGACCATGATGAACCAGATCTATTCGAACGCCTCCGACCCGATCAAAGGCCGCCAGCTGCCGATCATGTATTCGGCGAAGGACTACGGCTTCTTCACCATCTCGGGGAATCTGGGCACCCAGGTGCCGCAGGCCGTCGGCTGGGCCATGGCCAGCGCCTACAAGGGCGACGACAAGATCGCCATCACTTGGATCGGCGACGGCGCCACGGCGGAAGGCGATTTCCACAACGCCCTGACCTTCGCCAGCGTCTACCGCGCGCCGGTGATCCTCAACATCGTCAACAACCAGTGGGCCATCAGCTCCTTCCAGGGCATCGCCGGCGGGCTCGAGACCACCTTCGCCTCCAAGGCCATCGGCTATGGCCTGCCGGCCCTGCGCGTCGACGGCAACGACTTCCTCGCCGTCTGGGCCGCGACCCAGTGGGCCGAGGAGCGGGCCCGCTCCAACCAGGGCGCGACGGTCATCGAGCTGTTCACCTACCGCGGCGCCCCGCACTCGACCTCGGACGATCCCAGCCGCTACCGCCCCGCCGACGAGCATGACAAATGGCCGCTGGGCGACCCGATCGCCCGCCTGAAACAGCATCTGATCGCCCTCGGCGAATGGTCCGACGACCAGCAGACGGCCGCCGAGGCCGAGGCCGTCGACCAGGTCCGCGCCGCCGGCAAGGAGTCCGAGGCCATCGGCACCCTCGGCCAGTCGCGTCCCTCGGTGAAGACCATGTTCGAGGAGGTCTATGCCACCGAGGACTGGCGCATCACCGAACAGCGCCGCGAGGTGGGGGTCTGACCATGAGCGAGCAAACCACCTTCACCGAATCCGATCGCGTCGACGGCGTCGAGCCGGACATGGTCGATCAGAACAACGCCCCGAAGTCCGAGGGCCCGACCGCCGCCGCCGTCATGCCGATGAACATGATCCAGGCGCTGAACTCGGCCCTGCACGTCAAGATGGCCGAGGACCCCAACGTCCTCAGCTTCGGCGAGGACGCCGGCTATTTCGGCGGCGTCTTCCGCGTCACCGACCAGCTGCAGCAGAAGCACGGCCTGACCCGCAGCTTCGACGCCCCGATCAGCGAATGCGGCATCGTCGCCGCCGCCATCGGCATGGGGGCCTATGGCCTGCGCCCCGTCGTCGAGATCCAGTTCGCCGACTACATCTATCCGGCCTACGACCAGATCGTCTCGGAAGCGGCCAAGCTGCGCTACCGCTCGGCCGGCCAGTTCACCAGCCCGATCACGGTTCGCAGCCCCTACGGCGGCGGCATCTTCGGCGGCCAGACCCACAGCCAGTCGCCCGAGAGCCTGTTCACCCATATCGCCGGGCTCAAGGTCGTCATCCCGTCCAATCCCTATGACGCCAAGGGCTTGCTGACCGCGGCCATCGAGGACGACGATCCGGTCATCTTCTTCGAGCCCAAACGCCTCTACAACGGCCCCTTCGACGGCTGGCACCAGAAGCCGGTCAGCCCGTGGAAGGCCCAGGACCTGGCCCAGGTCCCGACCGGCAAATATGTCGAGCCGATCGGCAAGGCGCGGATCATGCGCGAGGGCGCCGACGTCACCATCCTCTGCTACGGCACCATGGTCTGGGTCAGCCTCGCCGGCGCCGAACACGCCGGGGTCGACGCCGAGGTCATCGACCTGCGCACCCTCGTGCCGCTGGACATCGAGACCATCGAGGCCAGCGTGAAGAAGACCGGCCGCTGCGTCATCGTCCACGAGGCGCCGAAAACCTCGGGCTTCGGCGGGGAGCTTTCGGCCCTGGTGCAGGAGCGCTGCTTCTATCATCTGGAGGCGCCGATCGCGCGGGTGACCGGCTGGGACACCCCCTATCCGCACGCCTTCGAGTGGGAATATTTCCCGGGACCCGAACGGGTCGCCACGGCGCTGAAGGCCGTCATGACCGGAGGGCGCTGAGATGGGTCGTTACGTCTTCAAACTGCCCGACGTCGGCGAAGGCACGGCCGAGGCCGAACTGGTCGCCTGGCATGTGAAGGTCGGGGACATGGTCGCCGAGGACCAGATCATCGCCGACATCATGACCGACAAGGCGACGGTGGAGCTGACGTCGCCGGTGGCGGGCAAGGTGCTGGCGGCGCACGGCGAGCCGGGGCAGCAACTGGCGGTGGGCTCGCCGTTGGTGGAGTTCGAGGTCGAGGGTGAGGGCAACTCTTCTCCCTTCCCCCTCGACGGGGGAAGGGCCGGGGATGGGGGTGCTGGCCCCGCCGCCGCCGGTGAGGCGCAGAAAACTCCGTCCGCGCCTTCGGCGTCCGTTTCCCAACAGCCTGCCTCCACCCCCGCCCAACCCTCCCCCGTCGAGGGGGAGGGCTCGGCTGGATCGGGCAATTTCGTCTTCAAACTCCCCGATGTCGGCGAAGGCACGGCCGAGGCCGAACTGGTCGGCTGGCACATCAAGGTCGGCGATATGGTCGCCGAGGACCAGATCGTCGCCGACATCATGACCGACAAGGCCACGGTCGAACTGACTTCGCCGGTCGCCGGAACCGTCGTCGCCCTGCACGGCGAGGCGGGCCAGCAGCTGGCGGTCGGCGGGCCGCTGGTGAGCTTCCTCGTTGAGGGAAAGGGCAACGCTTCTGCCGCTGCATCGACTCCCTTCCCCCTTGATGGGGGAAGGGTTGGGGATGGGGGTGGCAGCGCCTCCAAACGGCCCGCCGTCGCCGATACGGCGCCGGTGGCTTCCGTGATCGCGAACCCGTCCACCACCCCCACCCCAACCCCTCCCCCGTCAAGGGGGAGGGGCTCGGAAGCGAAACTCTCCGCCCGCGGTGAACGCCCGCTTGCCTCCCCCGCCGTGCGCAACCGCGCCCGCGATCTGGGCGTCGCGCTCCAGTTCGTCCCCGGCTCCGGCCCCGCCGGCCGCATCGAGCACGGCGACCTCGACGCCTTCGTCGCCTCCGGCGGCGGTCAATCGTCCGTGCCCGGAGCATCGACCGGCTCGACCTACGCCCAGGCCGAAGGAACCACCGAAACCCGCATCATCGGCCTGCGTCGCAAGATCGCGGAGAAGATGGCCGAGAGCGTCCGCCGCATCCCCCACATCACCTATGTGGAAGAGATCGACGTCACCGCCCTCGAGGAGCTCCGCGCCCACCTCAACGCCACGAAGCGCAAGGACCAGCCCAAGCTGAACGTCCTGCCCTTCATCGCCCGCGCCATCGTCGTCGCCCTGCGCGACCAGCCGACGATCAACAGCCACTACGATGACGAGGCTGGCGTCCTGACCACCCACGCCGCCGTCCACATCGGCATCGCCGCCCAGACGCCGAACGGCCTGATGGTGCCGGTGGTCCGCCACGCCGAATCCCTTGACCCGTGGGCGACGGCGCTGGAGATCGCCCGCGTCTCGGGCGCGGCCAAGGACGGCTCGGCCAAGCGCGACGAACTGTCGGGCTCGACCATCACCATCACTTCGCTGGGCACGCTCGGCGGCGTAATCCACACCCCGATCATCAACCACCCCGAGGTCGCCATCGTCGGCCCCAACAAGATCGCCGAACGAGTGGTGGTCAGGGACAGCCAGATGGTCGTGCGCAAGATGATGAACCTGTCGTCCAGCTTCGATCACCGGATTGTGGATGGGCATGACGCGGCGGTGTTCGTCCAGCGGATCAAAGGGCTGCTGGAGCATCCGGCGACGCTGTGGATGGGGTAACGCCATGATGCGCGGATGGCCCATGCTGCTGTTTGCGGCGGCAGTCGCTTGTCCGTCCTTTGCTAAAGCTTGCGTTCCCTTCGAGCCCCCCTCCCGGACCTACGAACAACGGCTGGCTGAGCAGATCGACTTGCGAGAGAGAGCCAGCCGGATCGAACTCGTGGTCATGGACGAGGCTCGATTTCGGGATGGCGCCCGTCAGAAGATTTGGCGGTCAGTCATCACATCAGACGGGCTGCGTTCGCATGAGGTCTATCGGCAGTACGAACAAAGCATGTGTGACCTAGGACCGGCACCAGAAGTGGGCCAGTTGGCTTTCTTGTTTTTGCTGGATCGGGACAGAGGCGGACGCCGTGTCTGGTACTGGGAAACCGTTTCCGTACAGGCCGTCGTCGATCCTGCTATCGGGCCGATGTTTCGCAGGGCCGCGGATCGCCTAAGAAGCGCAAGTCGCCGTCTCGCCCGCTGACCGCCTAAACTGAACAACTTTAAGAATCCGAAGAAGTGTGATCGGCATATGCAGACCCTCACCACCAAAGTCCTCATCATCGGCGCCGGCACCGGCGGCTATGTCGCGGGCATCCGCTGCGGCCAGCTGGGCGTCGACACCATCCTCGTCGACGGCGGCGACGGCCTCGGCGGCACTTGCCTGAACGTCGGCTGCATCCCGTCCAAGGCCATCATCCACGCCGCCTCGAAATTCGAGACCGTCAGCAAGGCCGCCGCCGGCGGCACGCTGGGCATCACGGCGTCCAGGCCCGCCATCGACCTGGCCCAGACCACGGCGTGGAAGGACGGGATCGTCCGCAAGCTGAACGCCGGCGTCGCGGCCCTGCTGAAAAAGGCCAAGGTCAAGGTCATCAACGGCTGGGCCGAATTCTCCGACGCCAAGACCTGCACGGTGAAGACCCCCGACGGGGACATCACCATCCGCGCCGAACACGTCATCCTCGCCACCGGCTCCGAGCCGGTCGAACTGCCCTTCCTGAAGTTCGGCGGCGACGTCATCTCCTCGACCGAGGCCCTGTCGCTCGACAAGGTTCCCGGCAAGCTGGTCGTTGTCGGCGGCGGCTATATCGGGCTGGAGCTCGGCATCGCCTTCCGCAAGCTGGGGGCCGAGGTCGCCATCGTCGAAATGGCCGACCGCCTGCTGCCGCTCTACGACAAGGCCCTGACCGATCCGGTCGCCAAATGGCTGGAGAAGCACGGCGTCGAACTGCACCTGGGCGCCAGGGCCGGGTCGTTCGAGAACGGCCAGCTCAACGTCACGACAAAGGACGGTGCGGCCCTCAAGCTCCAGGCCGACAAGGTCCTCGTCACCGTCGGCCGCCGGCCGCGCACCAAGGGCTGGGGCCTCGAGAGCATGGGCGTGGCCATGGCCGGGCCGTTCGTGAAGATCGATGACCGCTGCGCCACCAGCATGAAGAACGTCTGGGCCGTCGGCGACCTGACCGGCGAACCCATGCTGGCCCACAAGGGCTCGGCCCAGGGCGAGGTCGTCGCCGAGATCATCGCGGGCCACAACAAGGTCTTCAACCCCGTCACCATCGCCGCCGTCTGTTTCACCGAGCCCGAGATCGTCTCCGCCGGCCTGACGCCCCTGGACGTCGAGGGCCGCGACGACGTCATCACCGCCGTCTTCCCCCTGGCCGCCATCGGCCGCGCCCTGGCCATCGAGGCCGGCGAGGACGGCGGCTTCGTCCGCGTTCTGGCGTCGAAAAGCGACCACCGCCTGCTCGGCGTTCAGGCCGTTGGACAGCACGTCGCCGAAATGTCCAACAGCTTCGCCCAGATGCTGGAGATGGGCGCCGTGCTGGAAGATGTGGCGGGCGTCATCCACGTCCACCCGACCCTGGGCGAGGCCTTCCATGAGGCCTCCCTGCGCGCGCTCGGCCACGCCATCCACATCTGACACGTCCAATTTTGACGTAGCAGGGCCTTAGGCTCCCGGCGACGACGGAACAGACAAGCGGGGAGGAGACGAATTCCAGGGGCCTCGAATAGACTCAATGGACTCATTGGACTGTGTTTTTGCCAGTTTGCCCGGATAAAACTGGCGGATCCGGTCTTTTCGACCATACGGGCCCACCCATCCGCGTCGTCGCGGAACCGTCACATCAACGTTCGCCCCTCCGTCACAAACCTGTGGTCCAAGCGGCTCCAACTGGCTTGATCCGGAGACTGATGATGACCCGCGCCCTGCTCCTCGCCGCCTCGTCGGTCGCCCTGCTCGCCCTCGCCGCCTGCGGCGACGGGGCCAGCAACCAGACCGCCCGCGACGGCGTCTGGGCGGCCGGCTCCTCGACCGTCTTCCCCTTCGCCACCCGGGTGGCCGAGAACTACGCCCGCAACGCCGGCGGCGCCGCGCCGCGGGTCGAATCGCTGGGCACCGGCGGCGGGATCCAGGCCTTCTGCCGCGGCATCGGGCCGAACACGCCGGACATCGCCAACGCCTCGCGCCGGATGAAGGCGTCGGAGTTCGAGATGTGCCGCGCCAACGGCGTCATCGACATCGTCGAGATCAAGATCGGCTTCGACGGCCTGGTCATCGCCACCGACCGCAACGCCCCCGACTACGGCTTCGAGGGCGACGACCTCTATCTGGCCCTGGCCAAGGAGATTCCGGGCCCGAACGGGACCTTCATCGCCAACCCCCACACCACCTGGAACCAGGTCAACCCCGGCCTGCCGGCGACCCGCATCCAGGTCTATGGCCCGCCGCCCACCTCGGGCACGCGCGACTCTTGGCTGGAGCTGGCCATGGCGCCCTCGGCCGAATCCCTTCCGGCCCTGGCCGCCCTGGCCGAAAGCGATGAGGACCGGTTCGAGACCCTGGCCCACACCCTGCGCGAGGACGGCGCCTGGATCGACTCCGGCGAGAACGACAACGCCATCGTCCAGACCCTGACCCGCACCCCCGGCTCGACCGGCGTGTTCGGCTATTCCTTCCTCGAGCAGAACAGCAACACGGTAAAGGCGCACAGCGTCAACGGCGTCATGCCGACGCTCGACACCATCGCCTCGGGCGAATACCCGATCTCCCGCTCGATGTTCATCTACGTCAAGAAACAGCACGTCGGCGTCACGCCGGGGCTGGAGCAGTTCGTGATGGAGTTCATGTCCGACGCCGCCGCCGGACGCGGCGGCTATCTGCAGGACCGCGGCCTGGTGCCGCTGCCCGCCGCCGATCTGGCCGCCCAGCAGACGATCGCCCGGGCCATGACGGTGATGACGGCGCCGGAGTAGAGGGTAGGGTCTGGGGTCTGGGGTCTGGGTCTAGGGATTAGGGATTAGCGAGGAGCGCGCCATGCTGGCTTGTTCGTCCCTAGCCCCTAGCCCCTAGCCCCCCAGTCCCTCCTTAGGCCGCCGCCTTCCTTCTCAGCCGCGCAATCCGGCGCAGGCGGCGCCAGAAGCGGCCGCGCTCGGGCTCGGGATAGGGCTGCAGGTTCTGGACGAACTCCTCGGCCGAGGCGCGCCAGCTGAACTGTTCGGCATAGGCGCGGACGGCCTTGCGGTCGCATTTCAGCGCCTCCAGGCACGCCGTGCGCAGGTCGTCGTCGATGGCCCCCGCGTTCGACCCCGGAATGATGTCGATCGGCCCGTGCGCCGGATAGGCGGCGACCGGCGTGCCGGCGGCCATGGCCTCCAGGATCACCAGGCCGAAGGTGTCGGTCCAGCTGGGAAAGACGAAGACGTCGGCGTCGCGGAAACACCGCGCCAACTCCTCGCCGAACCGGGCCCCGAGGAATTTGGCCTCGGGGTATTTCAGCTCCAGCTCGGCCCGCGCCGGCCCGTCGCCGACGACGATCTTGGTGCCCGGCAGATCGGTCTCGAGGAAGGCCTCGATATTCTTCTCGACCGCCACCCGGCCGACGTTCAGCCAGAACGGCCGGGGCCAGTCCTTGCCGCCCAGCTCCTCATAGATGCGCGGCAGATCGGGGTTGAACTGTACGGTGTCGACGCCCCGCGACCACGGCGAGACATTGCGGAAGCCGCGCTCCAGCAGCTCGTCCCGCAGCGTCGGCGTAGCCACCATCAGCCGGCCCGACGGCTTGTGGAACCACTTCATATAGGCGTAGCCGACCTGCACCGGGACGGGGAACCGGGCCGAGATATATTCCGGGAATTTGGTGTGATAGCTGGTCGTGAACGGCAGCTTCCACTCCACGCAGATGCGCCGCGTGGCGATGCCGATCGGCCCCTCGGTGGCGATATGCACCGCCTCGGGCTCATAGGCGCGCAGCCGCTCGCGGATCTCTTCCTCGGCGCCGAGCGCCAAGCGGATTTCCGGATAGGTCGGGGCGGGGATGGTCTTGAACTGGCTGGGCTCGATGACCTCGACCTCGTGGCCCATGGCGCGGCATTCCGCGATCGTCCGGGTCAGGGTGCGGACGACGCCGTTGACCTGGGGCTCCCAGGCGTCAGTGGCCAGAACGATGCGCATATGGGCCGGATGGCTCCGTTTCGAAGTCCGTCTGCATAACCCTTCCCCCTTCACGGGGGAAGGTGGGCCGCGAAGCGGGTCGGATGGGGGCTCTGTCCGCGCCCGGACCGGCCGGTAATCAGTCCCCGCCGACACCCCCCATCCGTCTCGCTCTGCGAGCCACCTTCCCCCGCAAGGGGGGAAGGGATATGTGCCGCTTATGAACGCACACGTCTCGCCGCCGGTCGCCCTCTCCCAGGACTGGGATACGCTGGATCAGGGCAAGTTCGCGGACGAGACGGCTACCGTCCAGAGCTTGCTGGCCCGCATGCCTCTGGACGCCGCCGAGCGCGCCGCCGTCCTCGCCAGCGCGGTCGGCCTGGTCGAACACGCCCGCCGCAGCGTCAAGAAGCAGGGCGTGGTCGAGAGCTTCCTGCAGGAGTTCAGCCTCGGCACCCGCGAAGGCCTGGCCCTGATGTGCCTGGCCGAGGCGCTGCTGCGCACGCCGGACGAGGAGACCCGCGACCGGCTGATCGCCGAGAAGATCGGCTCAGCCGATTGGTCGTCCCACCTCGGCCAGTCCGACAGTCTGTTCGTCAACGCCTCCACCTGGGGCCTGATGCTGACCGGCAAGCTGGTCGACGTGGACGAGGAGGCGAAGACCGACCTGCCCGGCTTCCTCAAGCGCATCGTCGGCCGTCTGGGCGAGCCCGTCATCCGCGAGGCCGTCGCAGCCGCCGTCCGCATCATGGGTGAACAGTTCGTGGTCGGCCGCACCATCGAGGCGGCCCTCAAACGCGCCAATCGCGAGGGCTGGTTGTGCAGCTTCGACATGCTGGGCGAGGGCGCCCGCACCGCCCGTGACGCCGAACGCTATGAGAAGATCTACGCCGACGCCATCGAGGCCGTCGGTCGGACGGCGAAGGGGCAGGGGCCCGAGGCCGGCCACGGCGTCTCGGTCAAGCTGTCCGCCCTGTCGCCGCGCTACGAGGCGACGCACGAGGCGCGCGTCTGGGACGAGCTGTAT
This sequence comes from Brevundimonas sp., assembly GCA_046292645.1. Classification (GTDB taxonomy): domain Bacteria; phylum Pseudomonadota; class Alphaproteobacteria; order Caulobacterales; family Caulobacteraceae; genus Brevundimonas. Next base: position 83,681 of record JBKBQO010000006.1, on the reverse strand, counting down.
CCCCGCATCCTGCGCCTCGCCCGCATCGCGGCGAAGCACGACATCAACTTCACCATGGACGCCGAGGAGGCCGACCGCCTTGCCCTGTCGCTGAAGCTGCTGGACCGGCTGGCGCGAGAGCCGGACCTCGGCGGCTGGACCGGCCTGGGTCTCGCCGTTCAGGCCTATCAAAAGCGCTGCCCCGAGGTGATCCGCCGCGTCGCCGACCTGGCGAAGACCAGCGGCCGCCGTCTGATGGTGCGGCTGGTCAAGGGCGCCTACTGGGATACCGAGATCAAGCGCGCCCAGCAGTTCGGCCGCACCGACTATCCGGTCTTCACGACCAAGGCCGCGACCGACCTCAACTACCTCGTCTGCGCCCGGCTGATGATCGAGGCGGCCCCGCACCTCTACAGCCAGTTCGCCACCCACAACGCCCACTCGCTCGCCGCCGTCCACAAGATGGCCTCGGAGCGGAAGGTGAAGATCGAATTCCAGCGGCTGCATGGCATGGGCGAGGCCCTCTATGACGCCGCCCGCGACGCCTTCGGTCCCGTGACGGTCCGCGCCTACGCCCCCGTCGGCGGGCACGAGGACCTGCTGCCCTATCTGGTCCGCCGCCTGCTCGAGAACGGCGCCAACTCCTCCTTCGTCCACGCCCTGCTGGACGAGCGGGTGCCCGCCGCCGCCGTCGCGGCCGACCCCATCTCCGCCGTCGAGGCCCACCCCGACCGCCACGCCAAGATCCCGACCCCCAAGGACATGTATATGGACCGCCAGAACTCGCTCGGCCGCGACTACTCCCAGGCCGCCGACCGCGACCGGCACACGGCCGCCCTGGCGAAGGTGGACGCCGAAAAACTGACCTCGGGCCCGATCATCGGCGGCAAGCTCCGGGCGGGGACCCATCCCCAGAACGTGACCAACCCCTTCGACACGACCTGCGTGCTCGGCCACACGTCCGAAGCGACCACGGCCGACCTCGACGACGCGGTCAATGCGGCGGCGAAGGCCCAGGTCGCCTGGGACCGCAAGGGCGGCGCCGGCCGCGCCCCCGTCCTGCGCGCCATGGCCGACGCCCTGGAAGCCGACATGGACCGTCTGGTCGCCCTGCTGTCGCGGGAAGCCGGCAAGACCCTGAACGACGGCGTCGCCGAGGTGCGCGAGGCGGCCGACTTCTGCCGCTACTACGCCATGCTGGCCGAACGCGACTTCGGCGGCCCGACCGAGCTCAAGGGTCCGGTCGGCGAGATCAACCAGCTGGTCCTTCACGGCCGCGGCGTCTTCGCCTGCATCAGCCCGTGGAATTTCCCGCTCGCCATCTTCACCGGCCAGATCGTCGCGGCCCTGGCCGCCGGCAACGCCGTCCTGGCCAAGCCGGCCGAACAGACACCCCTGATCGCCGCCGAGGCCGTGCGCCTCTATTACAAGGCCGGGCTGGACCCGAACCTGCTGGCGCTGGTCCCCGGCCGGGGCGAGACCGTGGGCGCGGCCCTCGTCTCGCACCCCGGGATCGACGGCGTCGCCTTCACCGGCGGCACCGACACGGCGACGATGATCAATCGTTCGCTGGCCGCCCGTCCAGGCGCCATCATCCCCTTCATCGCCGAGACCGGCGGCCTGAACGGCATGTTCGTCGACACCACGGCCCTGAAGGAACAGGTCATCGACGACGTCATCCTGTCGGCCTTCGGCTCCTCAGGTCAGCGCTGCTCGGCCCTGCGCCTGCTCTATGTCCCGCATGACGCCGCCGACGCCCTGATCGAGGGCCTCAAGGGCGCCCTGGCCGCCCAGGTCGTGGGCGACCCCTCCGACCCCGCCACCGACATCGGCCCGGTGATCGACGCCGAGGCGAAGGCCGGGCTGGACGCCCACCTCGACCGCCTCGCCGCCGACGCGAAGATCGTCGCCCGCGCCGACCTGCCGGCCGGCTCGGACAAGGGGCATCTGTTCGCCCCGACGATCGCCGAGATCCCGACCCCCGATTATCTGGAGCGCGAGGTCTTCGGCCCCATCCTGCACGTCTGCCGCTACCACCCGTCCGAGCTGAAGCAGACGGCGTCGAAACTGGCGCAGCGCGGCTATGGCCTGACCCTCGGCGTTCACAGCCGCATCGAGGCCTTCGCCGAGGAGGTCACGCGGCTGGTCCCGGCCGGGAACGTCTACATCAACCGCTCGATCATCGGCGCCGTCGTCGGCGTCCAGCCGTTCGGCGGCGAAGGCCTGTCCGGCACCGGCCCCAAGGCCGGCGGCCCCTACAGCCTGATCCGCTACGCGTCCGAAAAGGCCATCAGCAACAACATCTCCGCTCAGGGCGGCGACCCGGCGTTGCTTAACCTGTAAGCGGCGGGCGGCCCTGGCTGCGGCGGCCGTCGCCGTCGGCCGGGGCCGCCTCCGCCACATAGATGGTGCAGGTCGACGAGCCGCCGGTCAGGGGGTTGTCGAAGGCCACCACCTCCGCCCGCGTCGCCGGGAAGACCGCGTCCAGGACGGCCATGAAATCATCGTCGGGGCTTTCGTCGGACCACATCGCGAAGACCCCCTCGGGGGTGAGGCTGTCCCGCACCCGCTCCAGTCCCTCGCGGGTGTAGAAGCGCGCATGGTCCGGGTGCAGCAGGTTGCGCGGCGAATGGTCGATGTCCAGCAGGACCACATCATAGCGGCCGTCCCCGTCCCGGGGCGCGTCGAACCAGCCGAAGAAGTCCCCCGACGACAGGGTGCAGCGCGGCTCCTGCCCGAGGCTGTCGCCGATCGGCACCCGCCCGGCCCGGTGCCATTCGATCACCGGCTCCAGCGCATCGACCACCTCCACCACGGCCACCCGCGGATCGGCCAGCGCTGCCCGCGCCGTATAGCCGAGACCCAGTCCGCCCACGATGACCCGAAGGGCCTCGCCCCGCGCCGCCGCCAGACCGCGCAGCGCCAGCTCGATCTCCCCGACCGTGAACAGGCTGGACATCAGATGTTCGTCGCCCAGGATCACCTCGACCACGTCCTGGTCGATGGCCGCCACCCAGCGCCGCCGCAGCACCAGCGGCCCCATGGCCGTGAGGCGGTAGTCCAGTTCCTCGATCAGTCGCCCCATGCCGTCCCTCCGTCGCGCGCGGGTCCACCCTGCGGGCGATCGGCCGCGAACGCCACCGTCCGCCGTCCCGGAACGACGAAAGCCGGCTCCGCTTGCGCGAAACCGGCTCCCGTCATCCCTTGACGCACACCACCTGACGCAGGGTGTGCACGACCTCGATCAGGTCGGTCTGGGCCGCGATGACCGCGTCGATGTCCTTGTAGGCCATCGGCGTTTCATCGATCACCTCGGCGTCCTTGCGGCATTCGACGCCCTCGGTGGCGCGGACGTGGTCCTCCACCGTGAAGCGCCGCTTCGCCTCGGTCCGGCTCATGGCCCGACCGGCGCCGTGCGAGCAGGTGCAGAACGACTCCGCATTGCCCTTGCCGCGCACGATGAAGGATTTCGCCCCCATCGAGCCGGGGATGATGCCCAGCTCATCCAGCCTGGCCGACACCGCGCCCTTCCGGGTCAGGAACACGTCCTTGCCGAAATGGCGCTCCTTCGAGACGTAGTTGTGGTGGCAGTTCACCGCTTCCTGCGTCGTCTCCAGATCCGGCCAGAACGCGCGCAGCACGTTCAGCACGCTGTCCATCATCACCTCGCGGTTGGCGCGGGCGTATTTCTGCGCCCACGACACCGCCCGGACATAGTGGATGAAGCCGTCCGTTCCCTCGGGGAAATAGGCCAGGTCCTGGTCCGGCAGGTTGATGTGCCAGCGCCGCATCTCGTGCTTGGCCCGTTCGATGAAATAGGTCCCGAACCGGTTGCCCACGCCCCGCGAGCCGGAGTGCAGCATCACCCACACGTTCCCCGCCTCATCGAGGCAGAGCTCGATGAAGTGGTTGCCGGTGCCCAGCGTCCCCAGGTGGCCGAAGCCGCGCGGGTGCGCCGCCTTGGGATGGGCCTCGACCACGGCGTCGTAGCCGGCCTTGAGGTCCGCCCAGCGGGTCACGGCCGAGGCCGGCGGCTCGCCGGCCCAGGCGCCCTTGTCGTTGCGCCCGCCGTTGTCGGTGCGGCCGTGCGGAACGGCCGCCTCGATGGCGGAGCGGATGCCCGACAGGTCGTCCGGCAGATGCTCGGCGCGGATCGAGGTCCGCACCGCCATCATGCCGCAGCCGATGTCCACGCCCACGGCGGCCGGGATGATGGCCCCCACGGTCGGGATCACCGACCCCACGGTCGCGCCCATGCCCCAGTGCACGTCGGGCATGACCGCGACGTGTTTGTGGATGAACGGCAGCGAGGCCACGTTCTTCAGTTGTTTCAGCGCCGCATCCTCGATGGGCACCCCCCGGGTCCACGCCTTGATCGGCGCGCCCGGGCTTTCGATCACGTCATAGCCGCTCATGGCCGACATCTCCTTCTCTGTCTGATCCTTCCGGACCGACCGTCGGGCGTCTTGCGGACACAAGAAACCCCTCCGGCCGGTGGCGGGAGGGGTTGCTGGAAAACCGAAGTCGAAATGACCGGCTGTTCTCCTACGTCCTCTCCGCACGCGCGCCCTTGCCCTCGACCGGCTGGCGGTCGAGCTGCATGGGCAGGCTGGCGTTGGAGCAGTAGGCGAACATGGGTCGTCTCGGTTGCGGGAGGGCGCTGATATGCGAAATGGGTCGATTGCGCCAGCCCGAAAATGGATCAGGCCCTCGGCCATCCGCCGGCGCGGCTCAGGGCGCTGGGGGCCGGCCGACCGATCTGTTCGCCGATCCAGCGGGCGGTCGCGATCAGGGCGCCGAGATCATAGCCGGTGCTGAACCCGGCCCGCTCGAGCATATAGACCAGGTCTTCGGTGGCGATATTGCCGGTGGCGCCGGGCGCGAACGGGCAGCCGCCGATGCCGCCAACCGAAGCGTCAAGGACGGTGACCCCCGCCTCGATCCCCGCATAGGCGTTGGCCAGGCCGGTGTTGCGGGTGTCGTGAAAATGCAGCCGCAGGACGGCGTCGGGCGCGGCCTTGCGGGCGGCCTCGACCTTGCGCGTGACGGCCCAGGGGTCGCCGGCGCCGATGGTGTCAGCCAGGGCGATCTCCGCCACGCCCAGTTCGGCGATACGGCCGACGAGGTCGGAGACCTGGTCGTCGGCGACTTCGCCGTCGAACGGGCAGCCCCAGACGCAGGACAGGGTCGCCGACAGTCGGGGACCCGCGCCCGCGCCGCCCTCGGAATTGGCGCGGCCGGTCATGATGTCGGACAGCATGGAGACCTGCTGGTCGACGCCCATGCCCTGGTTCTTCAGGCCGAAGCCGTCCGTGGCCGACATCGCCACATTGACCTCGTCCACGCTGGTTCCCAGCGCGCGGTCATAGCCCCGGCCGTTCAGCACCAGGCCGATCCGGCTGCGTCCCGACTCGTGCGGCAGGGCGGCCATGACGTCTTCGGCCCCGGCCATCTGCGGCACATATTTCGGATGGACGAAGCTGACCGCCTCAATGCGTCGGGCGCCGGCCGCCTCGAGCCGGCGCACCAGATCGACGCGGACGGCGGGGGCGAGGACGGCCTTTTCGTTCTGCAGGCCGTCGCGCGGGCCGACCTCGACGATGGTGACCGTCCGGCTCAAGGGGTGGGCTCCGGCGCCGGTCCGCCGGGCGGGGCGTAGACGGTGAGCCTGACGCTGTCGCCCTTGGAATAGTTGTGGCCGTTGACCTCGCCCACGACCCGTCCCGTGACGCCCAGCGCCGCGGCGGCTTCGCGGAAGGCGTCGGCGTCGCGCCCCTCGATGATGACCGGCCGCCCTTCGGCCAGGGCGCGGGCGGCCCCGGCGGCATCGGTCATTTCGGTGTCGCGGCCGGTCAGGAACACCAGGCTGGGCTCATGGAAGCCTGTGACGGCGACGGGCCCCGCCCGGCCCTGGCGCGGGTGCAAGTCCGCGGCCAGCAACATCTTCTCCAACTGGGGCGCGACGGAGAGGGGGCGCAGCTGCCGCAGGGTTCCGGCGAGGGCGCCGTGGGCGACGACGCCGAGGGCGATCGAGACGATCACGGCGGTCATGGCCGCTCGGTGGAGCAGCAGGAAGGCGCCGATCAACGCGGCCAGGATGGCGAAGACGATGGTGATCGTGGCCCAGGTCTGGGCCGTGGAGCGTCCATATTCGGTCAGCAGCCAGACCGAGCCGATCGCCAGAAACGCCCCTACCGCCATGGTCAGGCCGGCGCCGGCGAAGCGCGCCCCCTTGCCGATGGGCCGGGTCAGGGCGGCCGCCGCCAGCAGGGCCAGGGCGCCGAAGGTCGGCAGGGTGTAGTGCGGCAGCTTGGTCGGGGTCAGCTCGAAGATCAGCCAGGCCGGAACCAGCCAGCAGATCAGGAACCGCACCGCCGGCTCGGCCCGCCTGTGCCAGCCGGTCGAAAGGGCGGCCGGCAAAAGCAGGGTGGTGGGGAAGAACAGGATGGGCGCGATCAGCAGGTACAGGCCCGGCGGCACGCCGTGGCCCTCGTCGCCACCCGCGATCTTCGGCGCGAGATCGCCCATGATCGCCTCGCGCCAGAAACCGCCGTCGGTGGCGATGGTGATGGCGATGGCCCAGGGTCCGACGATCAGCGCCACCAGCGGCAGGCCCCAGCCCCAGCCCAGCCGGCGCAGCCAGCCCACGTCCCGGTCCCAGACCGACAGCGCCAGCATGGCTGGGGCTACGACGATCAGGCCGATCGGGCCCTTGATCAGGATCGACAGGCCCAGACCCAGCCAGAAGGCCAGCTTGTGCGGTCTTCGCGGGGCCTCGCCGGCCCGCGCCGCCAGATAGATGCGCGCCAGCCCCGCCATGGCCAGGGTCACCGCCCCGCACAGCATGGCGTCGGTCTTGGCGATGCCTGCCTCCGTCGACAGCAGGAAGCTGGCCCCCAGGATCGCCCCAGCCAGGAAGCCCGCCCGCTGTCCGAACAGGGCCGCCCCGGCCCAGGCGCAGGCGGCGGCGGCCAGCATGGCCCCGAGGATGGACGGAATCCGGTACGGGGCGATGTCCCGGTTCTCGACGCTGGACGTCATCGCCACGGCGACCGCCTGCATCCAGTAGATCCCGACGGGCTTCTTCCATCGCGGATCTTCCTGGAACCGGATGTCGACGTAATCGCCCGTCTCCAGCATCTGCGACGTGGCCTGGGCGTACCGGCTTTCGTCCCGATCCAGCGGCGGCAGCAGCAAGAGCCCGGGAAGCCCGGCCAGCAAGGCGACGAGCGCCGCGAGGAGGGGCCCGCGCCAGCCGGCGATGAATCGGTCGAAGTCTGCGGACATCATGGCCCTCTTCCTAACACGGGGCTTTGCACCGCGTCATTTTTTGCGAGCGGCCGCCCCGGCGACGAATCCCGTTCGTCGCGGAAACCCGCTAGACAGGCGGAATGAGCGAAACGAACTTCGATATCTCCGTTGTCGTCCCGGTGCACAATGAGCAGGGCGCGGCTGGCCCCCTGGCGCGCGAGATCGCCGCGGCGTTCGACGGACGGGCCTATGAGATGATCTTCGTCGACGACGCCTCGCAGGACGACACCCTGGGCGAGTTGCGCGGTCTGCTGGCCGAACTGCCGACGCTGCGCATTCTCAGCCACGGCGCCAATGCGGGACAGAGCCGGGCGATCCGCACGGGCGTGCTGGCGGCCCGGGGCGCGATCATCGTGACCCTCGACGGCGATGGGCAGAACCCGCCGGCCGACGGGCCGGGCCTGGCCGATCTCCTGGCGCGGTCGCCGTCCTCCGTCGCCATGGTCGGGGGACGGCGCGTCAACCGACGCGATGCGGCGGCGAAGCGCCGGGCTTCGCTGTGGGCCAATCGCATCCGGAAGCGTCTGCTGGGCGACGACGCCGACGACACGGGCTGCGGGCTGAAGGCGTTCCGCCGCGAGGCCTTCCTGCGCCTGCCGTATTTCGACCACCTGCACCGCTATCTGCCGGCCCTTATGATCCGCGAGGGGTTCCAGAACCTGTACGTCGACGTCGGGCACAGGCCGCGCCAGACGGGGCAGTCCAAATACACCAATGTGGAAAGGCTGGCGGCGGCCGTGACCGATCTGCTCGGCGTCATCTGGCTCAAGTCCCGCTCCCGCAGGCCCGGAGCGATCAGCGAATTCTGAAATTCTCCCGGCGGGCGAGCGGGCGTAGCCGCCTGCCCCGAACCGGGTTAAGCATGATCAACAAGCTCGGCCGTCGAGATTGGAGCCACCCATGCTGATCGCCATCCCGCTTCTCTTTATTCCGGTGGTGATCTACACCATCGTTGTCCTGTCCGGCCTGGTCGGAACTGGCGGCCTCGCCGCCGCCGAGCAGGCGCTGCGGGATCCCCTGTTCACCATCCCCATGGTCTCGGGCAGCGGATGGAACGTCGGGACGGGCGACCTGATCCTGTTCATGTCGCTGATTCTGCTGTTCTTCGAGCTGTTGAAGTCGACCTCGAGCCAGAAGGTGGCGATCGTCAATCACGCCCTGTCGATGATCCTGTTCGTGGTCTGCCTGGTGGCGTTCCTGCTGGTCAAGGGGTTCGCCACCTCGACCTTCTTCCTGATCATGACCATGGTCATGCTGGATGTGCTGGCCGGTTTCATCGTCACCATCATCTCGGCCCGCAAGGACCTGGAGTTCGGCGCCGGCTGACCCGTCAGGAGAAGGCGACGAAGATCAGGGCGACGACGGTGACGTCGATGGCGCGGGTGAGAATGGTCAGCATGGCGGCGGTCCCGAACGAGGCGTGTTGAGCCGTCGATCAGCAAGGACCGTGCCGCGATCTCAGACGTCGGTGTCCTTCGCCCGGCCGGGCAGGGGACGGCGCTCGGCGGCGCCCGAATGTTCGGCCCCGAGATAGGCCGAGCGGGCCGCGTCCAGCACCGGCGGGCCGCCCTTGAGGCCGCGCCGTTGGCCGGTCTGCCCCATCATCTGGGCGGCGAAGACGGCGGCGCCCGGGTCGGCGCCGGCGGTCGGGGCAGGTCTTGCCGGGGACTGGGCAGGCTCGACCGGGAGATCGAGCGGGACCAGGGCCCGCGACGTCGAGCCCGCCCGGCGCTCCTCGGACCGGCGGTCGGCGGCGCGACGGTCGGTGCGGCGGCGGATCGGCTCGACCGGGCGAACCTCGTCGGTCACGTCAGCCGCCCTTCGACAGCTTGTCGAGCTGGTTGCGCATCTCGTCCATCTGGCGGCGCATCTCCTCCAGCGGGTCGGCGGGGGTCGGCCGGGGCGGGGGGGCGCCGCCGGCGGCGGCGGGACCGCCGGGCGTCAGGGCGTTGAAGCCCGGCCACATCTTCATCGCCTCGGTGAACAGGGTCATGTTGCGCTTGACCGCCTCGTCGAGGATGCCGGCGCCCGGCGTGGCCCCGAAGGCCTTGGTGAACTGGCCGCGCATCTGCTCCTGCTGGCGGCTGAAGCTGTCGAGCGACATCTCCAGATAGGAGGGCAGGACCCCCTGCATCTGGCCGCCGTAGAAGCCGATCAGCTGGCGCAGGAACTGGACCGGCAGCAGGGCCTCGCCGCGGCTTTCTTCCTCGAAGATGATCTGGGTCAGGATCTGGCGGGTCAGATCGTCATTGGTCTTGGCGTCGAAGACCACGAATTCGACGCCGTCGCGGACCATCTTGGCCAGGTCCTCGAGCGTCACATAGGCGCTGGTGGCCGTGTTGTAGAGGCGCCGGTTGGCGTATTTCTTGATGACGACGGTGTCGCCCGCTCCGGCCTTCTTGTCCGTCACGCCAAACCCCTGACCTGTTGCACTGCCGCACTATCCCGCAGCGCGAAGCCGCATGCAAATCATCCGGCCATGGCGGCGGGGGCCAGGACCACGCCCACCAGCACCGCGGCCCAGTGGACCGTGGCGCCGGTGACGACGAAGCCGTGCCAGATGGCGCGGCGGAACTTCACGCCGGGGCTGATGAAGACGAAGACCCCGGCGGTGTAGATCAGGCCGCCCAGCAGCAGCAGGGCCAAGGCGATCGGGTGGACGGTGTCGATCATCGGCTTGAGCGCTAGCACCGCCAGCCAGCCGAAGCCGACGTAGACGGCGCTCCAGAAGGCGTCGGAGATGCGCGGGGCGACCAGTTTCACGGCCACGCCGGCCAGGGCGATGGTCCAGACCAGCAGGGTGAAGCCGATGGCCCAGGCGCCTTCGAACCGCTGGGTGGTGAAGGGGGTGTAGCTGCCGGCGATCATCAGGAAGATGGCCGCCTCGTCCATACGGCGCAGGATCGGGCGGGCGGCGCAGGGGCGGGTCTGGTTGTAGACGGTCGAGACGGCCAGCATGACGATCAGGCACAGGGCGTAGGCGGCGGTGGCCATGACCGCGCCGATGCCGGCGTAGAGCGCCGCCAGCACGGCCAGGACGATGCCGCCGACGGCGGCCAGGGTCAGGCCGACCACATGCACGATCAGGTCGGCGGTCTTCTCCGCCGGGGTCCGGTAGTGTTCGGCCATGTCCAGCTCGTCGGGGACGCAGACCTGGACGAACACGTTTTTCAGACTCTTGAGCATGGCCCCATCAAGCCTTTCCCGCTCTTTTTTGTTCCCGCCAGCATGGCCCTGGCGGGTGACCATCGGCTGAACGGGGCGGCCGAGGGTGACGAAGGCGGCGGGATGCGGCAGAAACGGCACAATTGATTTCACGCCGCCTAACGCCCGCTCCGGGCGTAGAGGTTTCGTTTTCCATGGCCCGGGCGCTCCCTCGCCCGCCGCCGGTTCCAGGGGTTCAGCATGTCCATCGACGTCGTCATCGTGTCCGCCGCGCGCACGCCGGTGGGGTCCTTCCTGGGCGGGCTGTCCGGCCTGCCCGCGTCGAAGCTGGGCGAGGTCGCCATCCGGGCGGCGCTGGAGCGGGCCGGTGTGGCCCCCGAAGAGGTCGACGAGGTCATCCTGGGCCACGTCCTGCAGGCGGCGGCCGGGCAGGGGCCGGCGCGCCAGGCCTCGATGGGCGCCGGCATTCCGAAGGAGACCCCGGCCTGGAGCCTGAACCAGATCTGCGGCTCGGGCCTGCGGGCCGTGGCCCTCGCCGCCCAGCAGATCCAGCTGGGCGACGCCCGCATCGTGGTCGCCGGCGGCCAGGAGAGCATGAGCCAGGCCCCCCACGCCCAGGCCCTGCGCACCGGCCAGAAGATGGGCGACCTGACCCTGATCGACACCATGATCAGGGACGGCCTGTGGGACGCCTTCAACGGCTATCACATGGGCCAGACCGCCGAGAATGTGGCCGAGGCCTTCGCCATCAGCCGGGCCGACCAGGACGCCTTCGCCGTGGCCAGCCAGAACAAGGCCGAGGCGGCGCAGACGGCGGGCCGATTCGACGCCGAGATCGTCCCCGTGACCATCCCCGGCCGCAAGGGCGACACGGTGGTCGACAAGGACGAATACATCCGCGCCGGGGCGACGCTGGAGGCCATGCAGGGCCTGCGCCCGGCCTTCACGAAGGACGGCAGCGTCACCGCCGCCAACGCCTCGGGCCTGAACGACGGGGCCGCGGCCCTGGTGCTGATGCGCGCCGACGACGCCAGGGCCCGGGGGCTGGAGCCGCTGGCGCGGATCGTCTCATCCGCCACCGCCGGGGTCGATCCGGCCCTGATGGGCACCGGGCCCATCCCGGCCTCGCGCAAGGCCCTGGACAAGGCCGGCTGGACCGTCGCCGACCTCGATCTGGTCGAGTCCAACGAGGCCTTCGCGGCCCAGAGTCTGTGCGTGCTGCGCGAGCTGGGCCTCGACCCGGACAAGGTCAACGTCAACGGCGGCGCCATCGCCATCGGCCATCCGATCGGGGCCTCGGGCGCCCGCATCCTGACCACCCTGCTGCATGAGATGAAGCGGCGCGGGGCGAAGCGGGGCCTCGCCACCCTGTGCATCGGCGGCGGCATGGGGGTGGCGATGTGCGTGGAGCGGGACTGACGGCGTTCAGGCCTCTTCTGAAAAAACACCGTCCGAAGCGTCCGAAGCGTCCACTGCGTCCGCATCGACCCTCGCCTGCCGGATGACATCCTCCTGTTCGAAGAAGCGCTCGGTTTCGGCCTGCTCGTCGACCATGGCGGCGTGGACGCGGCGCCAGCGCAGGGCCTCGACGGCCTGGCCGCGCACCACCGCGCGCAGCATCCGCCGGTAGGCGACCCAGACGAGGTCCGGCAGGTCGACCCTGTCGAGGACGCCGTCCACCCTCGCCTCCAGCTCGGCGCCCTCGTCGTCCGGGTCGAGCCGGTTGGGCGGCGTCCACGGCTGGTCGGCCCGACGCCAGCCCTCGCGCGCCGCCCGGGCGCGCAGGGCGCTGAGCCCGACCCCGTAGCGGCGACAGGCCTCGGGCGCCGACATCCCGGCCAGATAGTCCGTCCGCACGGCCGCCCAGACCTCGTCGGGCGCGTGCCAGCGGCCCTCGCCCGGGCCCGTGTCGGGGTCGTGGATATGTGATCCGTCCGCCATCCGTGGTCCTCCCCTCATCGTGGCGGGGGAAGTCTAGGGGCGGGGGGCGTCAGTTTTGGTCGTGGGGGGGAAGGGGAGGGGCGAGGGGCGAGGGGCGAGGGGCGAGGGTCGAGGGTCGAGGGTCGAGGGTCGAGGGTCGAGGAGTGAGGGGTGAGGGATGAGGGATGAGGGATTAGGGATTAGGGATTAGGGGCGGATGGGGGGCGCTGCGTCGACCCTCCGTCTGCCCCCCGAGGCGACGGGAAGGCTTGTGCCAGGCGCCCTAATCCCTAATCCCTAGTCCCTAATCCCTCCCTCGCCCCGAGACCGCCCCCATGCCCAAGACCCTGCACATCGACTTCGTCTCCGACATCGTCTGCCCCTGGTGCGTGGTCGGGCTCGGCGGGCTGGAGGCGGCGCTGGAGACGCTGAAGGCCGAGGGGATCGAGGCCGAGATCCACTTCCAGCCGTTCGAGCTGAATCCGCAGATGCCGCCCGAGGGCGAGAACATCGTCGATCACATCGGCCGCAAATACGGCTCGACCCCCGAACAGTCGGCGGCCAACCGGGCCATGATCACCGAACGGGCCGCGGAAGCCTGGCCGGGGTTCGGGATGCGGATGGGGCCGGACAGCCGGATCTGGAACACCTTCGACGCCCACCGGCTGCTGCACTGGGCGGCCCTCGGGTCAAGCCCGAGGGTGACGAAGGTCGAGGCGCTGGCCGAGCAGAGGGCGCTGAAGGCGGCGCTGTTCACGGCCCATTTCACCGAGGGGAAGACGATGACGGACGCGGAGGTGCTGGCCGATGCGGCGGCGGCGGCGGGGCTGGACCGGGCGAAGGCGGTCGAGGTGCTGGCCGACGATCTGTATGCCGCCGAGGTGCGGGCGGCGGAGGACCTGTGGCGGTCGCGCGGGATCAGCGGGGTGCCCGCCGTGGTGGTGGAGGGGAAGTGGCTGATCTCGGGCGGGCAGCCGGCGGGGGTGTTTGAAGAGGCGTTAAGGGGGATGGCCAGCGAGACCTGACCCCTCTCCCGATGGGAGAGGGCTTGAGCGCACGGCGGCGAAGCCGTCGTCCTTGCGCGAAAGGGTGAGGGGTTGCGGTGTCAGGTCTTCGGGGCGCCGAAACCCCTCATCCTCCCACGCCTGCGGCGCGGGCCCCTCCTTCTCCCTATGGGAGAAGGGTCAGGCTCAGGCCGCCTCGCCCTTGCGCGGGTCCGACAGGCCGTCATCCGTCGCGGTGACCACGCGGCCCTGCCAGCCGGGGGGCGGGAGGAAGCGGCCGGACTGTTCCTCGCGCGTGCCGTGCCGCGCGATCCAGGCGGCGTCGCGCAGGGCCTTCAGCGTGGTTTCGCGGTCGAAGAGGATGCTCATTGCGGTCCCCAATCTAGCAGTTCCGGGCCGTCGTCGCCACTCGCATAGACCTCCCATTCGTCCACGAGCGGTTTGTAGACCGTCTCCAGATAGTCGAGGCTGAGCGGAAAGCGGCGGCGCAGGGTCGCCTCGGGGATGCCGTGGCCGCCGCGCTCGACCCGGCGCCGCACGCGGGCGATGGAGGCCTCGGCGTCCGGCAGGCGCAGATAGATCAGGGCGATCCGGTAGCCGGCGGCGCGGCAGGCGCGCAGGCGGCGGGCGTGGGCGCGGGTCGCCAGGGTGGTCTCCAGCACGATGTCGGCCCGCGCCGCGATCAGGGCGTCCAGCCGCTCCAGCACCCGCCGCCCGGCGGCGAGGTCGCGTTCGGGGCCGGTCCCGGGCAGGTCGCGCGCGACCTCGTCCGGATTGACGAAGACGAAGGTCCCGGCCCGCCGCCTCAGGAAGCGGCCGATGAAGGTGGTCTTCCCGGCGCCGTTGGGGCCGGCGAGGAGGAGGAGGGTGGGCATGGATTCCACCGGCCGAGTCGAGCTAGTCTTTTGGACTCAGGATCCAAGGTGACCGAATTGGCCCGTCAAAAGATAGCCGAAGTTTTCAAGACGGTTGGACAGCCAACGGTCACCTACGTGAAGCGCGATAGTGGCTCGTTAGAGCAGTTGCTGACCAGCGCTCTGAACGAAGCAGGGCAACTATGTTTGGTCACTGGCCCCTCCAAAACAGGCAAGACAACTCTCTACCGGGAGGTGTTGTCACAACGAGGCGAGTTGCCCCTGATCGTCCGTTGTGACAGCAAGATGTCCGCGAGTGACGTATGGCTCAAGGCGCTTGAGGAAGTCGACTTTGATCGTATCCAGACGCGGACCAAGGCAGCGATAACCCGCATCGGGGCCGAGGGAGAAGCGGGGGGTAGGCTCAACTGGGCTTGGCTTGCTGAGACGACGGCGCGCTTCAAGGGGTTGTTTTCAAAAGAGATGCAAGATTCAGAGGTCCGGAATCGCGTTTTGGCGGCTCCTGGCCCCGACCTACTGATACCTATTCTCAAAGACACGATTTATACGTTGGTCGTTGAAGACTTTCATTACCTGTCGGATGAAGAAAAGATCGCTCTTTTCCAGCAGTGGAAGAGGTTTGTAGACCAGGAAGTGTCGGTTGTCGTTTTGAGCACGACCCACCGATCGGTCGACATAGCCAATAGTAACAAAGACTTAATCGGCCGTGTAGCGCATATCGATGTGGGCCACTGGGACGTAAAAGACCTAGAGCTAATCGCCCAGAAAGGGTTCGATCACCTGAGAATCGGCTTCGATCCCGACTTTAGAAAGCTTATTGCGTCGGAGGCCGTCGGCCTTCCGATCCTCGTTCAGCAGGCGTGCTTGGCGCTATTTCAGGGCAAGACCTACTCTGACGAGATCGATCGAAAGAAGCTTGGCTTCGACAAACATTCGGTAGAGCGCGCTTTACATCATGTGGCTCGCGTTAAGTATCAACAGTTTGATCCATATTACGCAACGCTGATAAGGGGTCCAAGAGAGAAAGCACGAAAATACAAGACGTATGAACTTGTCCTTGCGTGTTTTACACTCGATCCTATTAAATTTTGTCTGCATAGAAGAGAGATCGACGATCGATTGATCCGTCTTCAACTTCCAGCCGAAGAAATGCCGCCCTTTGCGTCTCTTAACTCGACACTTGGTGCCTTGAAGAAATTTCAGACCAAACGAGAGTTCGAGCTTCTGGAATGGCGACCGAACGAGGACATGCTCTACATAATCGAGCCAGCGTTCCTGTTTTTTGTCCGCTGGAGAAGTATTAAGGAGGTCGAATACCAGCAGCTCGATTTGTTTGAGCAGTTGATTTCCAAGTCTTGGAATCAGGCGGTTATCTCGGCAAATGAGAACTCGCCTTCGTAATTCCTCACACCTTCAGCACCGCCATCCCGGCCTCCGCCTCGGCTAGCGTCTCCCCGCGTCGTTCTATGCCCGGACATTTCGCCGGATGTCCTGGCTAGTTTCTCATCGAGAAGAACTTCGGTCCTTCTTTTTTAAGCGTGCCCCATGGAACTTCAGAAACGGAATCATCTCAGGCGAGACGTGCGTCAGGCCCTTGTCCGCCAGCCCGAGGGCGTGTTGGTCGCCAAGCGGAACGTCGTCTGACCACTCTATCTGGCCGTCCTCTTGGAACGCGATGAGGTTGCGATCGAATAGCGCGTCGATGTGAGCGGCCAAGAGCAAACCATTCTGCAGAGCGAGCCGCTCCTCATCGCTCTCGCAATACCGCCAAGCCTTGATGTGTGATGCCCGCAGCAATGCGCGGGTGGTCAGTCCTGTGACCGCGCATTTGTTTTTCCAATAGTTATCCAGCCTCGCGCGGAAGTCGCCCTGACCCAGTCTAGCGGCGACCAAGCGCTGGACTGTGGTTGCTCCTAGGCCGCGCGACGCAACCTCAACCAAGTCCGATGCCACCTGGCCTAGATCTGGGACGACTTCAGGTTCAATCCACGCGGCCACAGCAACGTCCGACTTGAAGCTGCCTCCGGGCTCTTTCCAGAGAATGCTCAGGCTCTGTGATCCGCCGAAACCTTCGATGCGTAGCGTGCCCTCGTCCCATTTCTCACGGGCGTTTATGCCGACATTGAGGTACGTGAGTTCGACTACATCGACTCTGGTCCGGCGGACGGACGCTTCAGCTCCGTGGAGGTTGCCGCCACGCCCCGCGACTGTGTGGTGAATGCGCTGGATGTCGCTGTCAAAAAGCTCCGAAGCTGGGATCAGATCGACGTAATCCCGCGCGCCTTTCGCGAGCCAAGTGATGGCAAGAATGCGGGAGTCATTCCTTTGCTGCTTGCTCACACCTTCACCTCCACCACCCCGCCCCCGGCGCGGAATTTCGCGCTCATCTCCGCCATCCCGGCCTCGGCCTCGGCCAGCGAGCCCCCCGCGTCGTTCTGCGCCGCCGCATCCCGCCGGATGTCCTGGCTGATCTTCATCGAGCAGAATTTCGGGCCGCACATGCTGCAGAAGTGCGCCGTCTTGTGGGCCTCTTTCGGCAGGGTGGCGTCGTGGTATTTGCGGGCCGTCTCGGGGTCGAGGCCGAGGTTGAACTGGTCTTCCCAGCGGAACTCGAACCGGGCGCGGCTCAGGGCGTCATCGTGCAGGCGGGCGGCCGGGTGGCCCTTGGCCAGGTCGGCGGCGTGGGCGGCGATCTTGTAGGTGATGACGCCGTCCTTGACGTCCTGACGGTCGGGCAGGCCCAGATGCTCCTTGGGCGTGACGTAGCAGAGCATGGCCGTGCCGAACCAGCCGATCATGGCCGCGCCGATGGCGCTGGTGATGTGGTCGTAGCCGGGGGCGATGTCGGTGGTCAGCGGCCCGAGCGTATAGAAGGGCGCCTCGTGGCAGTGTTTCAGCTGCTCATCCATGTTCGCCTTGATCTTGTGCATCGGCACGTGGCCGGGGCCCTCGATCATGACCTGGCAGCCCTTGGCCCAGGCGATCTTCGTCAGCTCGCCGAGGGTGCGCAGTTCGGCGAACTGGGCCTCGTCATTGGCGTCGGCGATGGAGCCGGGGCGCAGGCCGTCGCCGAGGCTGAACGACACGTCGTAGGCCCGCATGATGTCGCAGATGTCCTCGAAATGCTCGTAGAGGAAGGACTCGCGGTGATGCGACAGGCACCATTTGGCCATGATGGAGCCGCCGCGTGAGACGATGCCGGTGACGCGTTTGGCGGTCATCGGCACGAAGGGCAGGCGGACGCCGGCGTGGATGGTGAAATAGTCGACGCCCTGTTCGGCCTGTTCGATCAATGTGTCGCGGAACACCTCCCAGGTCAGGTCCTCGGCGACGCCGTTCACCTTCTCCAGCGCCTGGTAGATGGGCACGGTGCCGATGGGGACGCTGGAGTTGCGGATGATCCAGTCGCGGATGTTGTGGATGTTGCGGCCGGTCGACAGGTCCATGACGTTGTCGGCGCCCCAGCGGGTGGCCCAGACCAGTTTGTCGACCTCGTCGTCGACGCTAGAGAGGACGGCCGAGTTGCCGATGTTGGCGTTGATCTTCACCAGGAAGTTGCGGCCGATGATCATCGGCTCGACTTCCGGGTGGTTGATGTTGTGCGGGATGATGGCGCGGCCGCGGGCGATCTCCTGACGCACGAACTCCGGGGTGACGAAGTCGGGGATGGCGGCGCCGAAGGATTCGCCGTCTCGCTCGAGGGACGAGGGGCGAGGGTCGAGGGGCGAGGCGGCGGAGAAGGCGGCGTTGGGGGAGGGGATGGTCGTGCCGTCGTGGAGGGTGATCGCGCCTTCTTTCGCCCCTCGCCCCTCGACCCTCTCCCCTGCGTTTCGGCGCAAATTCTCACGAATTGAGACGAATTCCATCTCCGGCGTGATGATTCCGGCCCTCGCGTACTCAAATTGGGTGACGGGGCGGCCGGGGACGCCCTTGAAGACTTTATGGCGGCTGGTGTCGAAGCGAGGGGCCAGATTCCGGCCGCTGGCGTGGCCGTTGTCCTCGGGTTTGACCTCGCGTGGACTGGCCACCGGGGCGATGTCGCCGCGGTCGAGCTGCCAGCTGGATTTGACGAGGGGCAGGCCGCGCTTGATGTCGATGGTCACGGTCGGGTCGGTGTAGGGGCCCGAGCTGTCGTAGATGGTGACGGGGGGCTCATTGGCCGAGGGGTGGACGGCGACCTCGCGGAAGGGGACGCGGATGTCGGGGTAGAGTTCACCGCTGACATAGACCTTGCGCGAGCCGGCCCGCTCGCCGGTCGGAATGGTCCCGGTTTCGCGCATGACTTCCTCGCGCGCGTCCTTGAGCGGGAGGCTATCGCTCGCGACGCGGTCGCTCGCTGCTTGAGCCTCGGATGCCTTGGGCGGGGTGACGAGAA
The DNA here is from genome assembly GCA_046292645.1 of Brevundimonas sp. GTDB lineage: Bacteria > Pseudomonadota > Alphaproteobacteria > Caulobacterales > Caulobacteraceae > Brevundimonas. The sequence goes on along the minus strand of JBKBQO010000006.1, from coordinate 65,052 downwards.
TGTTCATGGCGGCCTCTGGTGCAAGAGGTCCGCCGACGCCGGGCGAGGGGGTCCTGTGGCGTGGACCGAAGCGTTTCCCATCCCTTCGCCGGCATGACCCGGATCAGGTTCGACGGGTCAGGCGGATACGCCAATCTCAGCCGCTCGAGCGCGACCCCCCGGAGAACGATGCGACCCTAGGCCGGACCGGCGGCGGGTTCAACGGGTCAGGGCTCGGACCAGCCGGGGACGGACAGCTCGACCGCGCGCGGATCGGCGTCGAAGGCCAGGGTCAGGCGGCGCTGGCCGTGGGCGGGGACGTAGTCGAGGGTGGCGGACGCGGTCTGGTCGCCCAGCCGGCCCTCGACCTCGACGGCGGCGGCGGTGCGGTCGCCGAGGTTGCGGACCTCGACCTCGGCCTGCCAGACGGGGCCGGCGGGGCGGGCCTCGACGAGATGGGCCTCCAGCCGGGCCGGATCGCGCGGGCCCAGGGCGCCGGTCCCGATGACGGCGAGCACGGCCAGGATCAGCAGCAGGCCGAGGCCGCCCATGGCCCACTCCAGCAGGGCCGGGGCGGGCAGGGGAACGGGCTTCTTGCGGGCGGCCATCAGACCAGCAGCCGCGCGGCGGCGGCGCCGATGGCCCCCGGGAAGGACAGGACCACCATGGCGTCGACGATCTCGCCCGCGCCCGCCCCCTGGGTGCGGCCGAAGATCCACAGCACATAGAGGCTGGTCAGCAGCACCAGGCCATAGCCGGCCAGGGTGTAGTGGACGAAGGCGGCCAGGGGCCCGTCGTGGACCTCCTGGCCCGCGAAGCCGACGCGATAGACGATGGCGTGCATCAGGCCGATGGACAGCAGCAGCAGGGCGGCGACCTGGAGCGGGTCCATGCGGAAGGCGATCAGGACCATCTCCTCGGTCGGGGCCATGTTCAGGGCCAGGAACAGGGCGCCGGCGACCATCAGAAACAGCTCGCCGGGATAGGTGGCCTGGTCCTCGTCGCCGATGTCCTGCTCGTTCTCGCCGGCGCTGAGCTGGCGGCCGGCCAGCAGGGCGCCCATGGCCCCGGCGACGGCCTGCAGCAGCAGCTGGCCGGCGGTCTGGCGCGGCGGGGCGCCGGGCTCGAACACCCCGAACAGGGCCAGGACGACGGCGGCGGTGATGAAGCCGACGGCGAGGGCCACGAGGGCGTCGAGGGCGGCGTGGCCGAGGCCGCGATGGCGGGCGCTGAAGCCGGCGTAGAAGGCCAGGCCGACCAGCAGCGGCAGGGCGACCAGCAGGAAGACCCCCAGCCGGAAGCCGTCGAGGGTGAAGCCCGCCCACCACATCTCCATGGTCATGAGCAGGGGCAGGCTGAACAGCAGGGCGCCGCCGAAGGCCCGGGCCAGGTCGCGGGCGTAGGCGACCTCGCGGCGACGGTTGAAGGCGAGGGCGGCGGTCATGGATACGGCAACGCCTGACGCCCGCTTAGGCTCCGGTCAGTCCGGGAAGACCGCCAGCAGGGCGTCCAGCGCCGCTTCGATGCGCGCCCAGCCGGCCTCGTCCAGGGCCACGCCGCCGACGCCGGGACGGGCGCCGCCCGACAGGGCCAGATGCTGGACCGCCGCCAGCAGCACGGCGTTGACGGCCACGGCGTCTCCCGAGGGCGGCAGGCGCAGGCGGGGGCGGCGCTCGCGCATCCAGGCCTGGAGCACGGCGGCGCGTTCGGACTCGATCCGGTTCAGCAGGGGCGAGGCCTCGACCAGGGCCCAGGCCATCAGCCGCAGGCTGAGCGGACTGGCGCGCAGGGCGCCCAGCCAGGCCGAGAGACTCTCGCGGGCGAAGGCGCGCTGGGATTCGGCGCCGGCGGCGGGCGTGGCGTCGAGCGTCCGCACCAGTTCGGCATGGGCCCGGGCGGCGATGCGGGAGACCACGCCGTCGGCGCCGTCGAAATAGCGATAGACCAGCTTGCGGTCGCAGCCCGCCTCGGCCGCGAGGGTCTGGACGTTGAGGCCGGGGAAGCCGTCGCGCAGCAGGATGCGTTCGCCCGCCTCGACGATCGAGGCTTCGGTCGCGGCCCGGCTGCGCAGGCGGACGGGAGGACTGGCGGGCGATTCGGCCATGGCGGCAGCATCGCGCCGCCCGGGCTGAGTCGGCAAGGGAGGGGCGAGGGATGAGGGGAAGGCGTAGAGGACGGCCCGGGGACTTTTCGTCCCTCGTCCCTGTTCCCTTGTCCCTTGAGAAGATGCGGCCCGGCCTGCGTCGGGGGGCGTGGCAGAGACCGGGCCGCGGTGGACTTGTCGAGCGCGCATCGCCGCAAGATCCGATCGGTAAACCGCGCTCGTCGAAAACCGTTCCCCCGCTCGGCTTAAAAAAACGCGTCGCCTGAAGCAACGTGCCCGGTACCGGACATTTCGACTAAAATATAAGATGTTAAGTATGTTGCAACCCAAGGCCGCAAGACTGCATTTCAAGCCCATAGCTTGAGGTGAGTATGAGTTTGCGTCTGGAACGGCTGGTCTATGAAAGCACCGCCACGGGAAGCACGGAATCGATCGGCAACCTGGCCGTCATCCTCGCGGAGTCGCAACGCAACAATGACCGGGACGAGTTGACCGGCGCCCTGGCGGCGCACCGCGAGCGATATATCCAGGTCGTCGAGGGGCCGGCCCAGGCGCTGGACGCCCTGTTACGCCGGCTGGAGAGCGACCCCCGCCATCGCGACCTCGTGCTTCTGGGTCGCGAGCCGATTCCGATCCGGGTGTTCGGTCGGTGGTCCATGGCCAGCGCCCTCGTGACGCCCGCCCACGGCGCCGCCCTGGACGCCCTCGTCGATCACGACGACCTGACGCCCGGCCGGGTGATCCGGATCCTGCTGGACGCGCTGGACAAGGCCCGGGGCGTCGACCTGGACGAACCGGTCGGCAAATCGGGCGCGGGCGGCTAGAAGGGGCGCCCGTTCCGGAGCCGACCCCATGCACCTCGCCCGCTTTCCCCGCATTCGCCTGGCCCATCTGCCGACGCCGCTGGAGCCGCAGCCCCGGCTGAGCGAGGCCCTGGGGGTCGAGATCTGGATCAAGCGCGACGACTGCACCGGCCTGGCCGGCGGCGGCAACAAGACCCGCAAGCTGGAATTCCTGCTGGGCGACGCTTTCGAACAGGGGGCCGACACCCTGGTCACCCAGGGGGCGGTGCAGTCGAACCATGTGCGCCAGACGGCGGCGGCGGCGGCGGCGCATGGCCTGGCCTGCGAGGTGATTCTGGAGGAACGGACAGGGTCGAAGGCGATCGACTACACCCGCAATGGGAATGTGCTGATGGACCGGCTGTTCGGGGCGGGCATCCGCACCGTGCCGGGCGGCAGCGACATGCCGGCCGAGCTTGAGGCGACGGCGGCCGAGGTGCGGGCGCGGGGCGGCAAGCCCTACATCATCCCCGGCGGCGGTTCGAACGCGATCGGGGCCCTGGGCTATGTCGACTGCGCCCGCGAGATTGTGGTCCAGGCCGATGAGCTGGACATGCAGGTGGACCGGATCATCACCGCCACCGGCAGCGCCGGGACCCATGCCGGCCTGGTGGCCGGGCTGGCGGTGATGGGGGCGGACATTCCGGTGCTGGGCATCGGGGTGCGGGCGCCGAAGGCGAAGCAGGAAGAAAACGTGCTGCGCCTGGCGCGCGAGACGGCGGCCCTGCTGGGGCGGCCCGAGGCGGTGACGCCGGAGATGGTGGTCGCCGACTGCGACTATGTGGGCGAGGGCTATGGGCTGGTCGACGAGGCGGTGATCGAGGCGCTGAAGCTGGCGGCGCGGACCGACGCCATCGTGCTGGACCCGGTCTATACCGGCAAGGCGATGAAGGGGCTGATCGCCCTGGCGAAGGCGGGCCGGTTCGAGAACGAGACGGTGGTGTTCCTGCACACGGGCGGGGCGCAGGGGCTGTTCGGGTACCAGGGCGAGATCGAGGGGGCGCTGTAGGGGGCGACCGGCCCAGGGTGCAGGCCCGGAACGAGGGGTCGCCTCGCCGGTTTCCTGTAGGCGCAGAACAGGAGCCGCAGATGACCGACCCCGACCGCGCGTCGCCCGAAGACCGGGAGACGCAGATCGAACGCCTTGAGGAAAAGGCGGACGCCATGGACCGGCCCGACCGCGCCATCCCGCTTCCGGCGGACGATGAAGACGACGAGGGCGTCGGCGAGGTCACGGGCCTCGTGCCCTGACGCCGGGCTACAACCAGCGGGTCTGTTTGAACCGGACGTACAGCCCGACGCAGGCCGCGCCGATGGCCAGCATGACCGCGGGATAGCCCCAGACGCTGTCCAGCTCGGGCATATGGGTGAAGTTCATACCGTAGATGCCGGCGACGGCGGTGGGGACGGCGAGGATGGCGGCCCAGGAGGCGAGCTGGCGGGTGATGACGCCGGTGCGCTGCTGCTCCAGCAGGCTGCTGAACTCGAACACCGAGCCGAGTACGTCGCGCAGGCCGTCGACCATGCCCTGGACCCGGCGGACGTGGTCGAGCACGTCGCTGAAATAGGGGCGGGACTCGGTGTCGATCCCGGGCAGGTCGAGGCGGATCAGCTTGGCCACCACCTCGCCCGTCGGGGCCAGGACGCGCTGGAAGCGGATCAGCTGGCGGCGGATTTCGAAGATGCGGTTGACCTCGCCCCGGGCGAGGAAATTGTCGACCGCGCGCTGCTCCATGGCCAGCACCTCGTCCTCGAGCGCCTCGCCCAACGGCAGGTAGCCGTCGACGATGAAGTCGAGGATGGCGTGGAGGACATAGTCGACGCCGTGGCTGAGCAGGCCGGGCGAGGATTCCAGCTGGGTGCGCAGGGCGGCGTGGCCGCGGCTGGAGGTGCGGCGCACGCTGATGATGTGGCTGTGGCCGAGGAAGATGGCGGTCTCGCCGTAGCGGATGGAGCCGTCTTCCAGCCAGGCCGTGCGGGCGACCACGAACAGCTGGTCGCCGAAGACGTCCAGCTTGGGCAGCTGCTCGCCCTTGGCGGCGTCCTCGATCGCGAGAGGATGCAGGTTGTAGCTGGCCTGGAGGGTGTGGAGTTCCTTGAGGGTCGGATCGACGAGGCCGATCCAGACGAATTGCGACTTGTCCTCGGGACAGTCGATCCGCTCGTCGATGGTCACGGGCCGGACCCGCTGACCGTGCTGATAGAGGTAGGCCGCGACGACGCTCATGGGGCAAGGCCTACAGGGGAAAGGGGCGGGTTAGAAGGGGGCGGCGGGGGGCGGCGGGCAGTGCTGCGGCGGAAACTTGTCATCCCGGCCGGAGCGAAGCGGAGAGCCGGGACGGCAGGATCGGAGGGCGCGCGCTCCCGGGAGCCGCGCCGCGGCTGTCCGGGAGACGGGGGGCGGCCCGACGGCCTGAATGTATCCTCGGCCGTCTCCCGGCTCAGCCCTGCGGGCTGTCCGGGAGGGACGCGTGGAGGGGTGCGGGCCGTCCCCGATAGCCGCTTCGCGGCTTCGGGGATTACAAGGTCCGCGACAGGCGCCGGCAGCGCACCGGCCCTTGCCCTGGGCGCGCCTTGCGGGCAAAGACCTCTGCCTCACCCTGGACCCGCCCCTGAAGACAGGCGGCGGGTGGCTATCCCGACCGCCGATCCGTCGGGAAATCGGGCCGCAGACCGCGGCCCATCCAGTTGAAACCCTCCATGTCCGTCATCGCTTCCGCGCGCCAGCAATGGCTCGCCAACCCCCGCCGCGACCTGCTCGCGGGGACCGTCGTGGCCCTGGCCCTGATTCCCGAGGCCATCGCCTTTTCGCTCATCGCCGGGGTCGATCCGTCGGTGGGGCTGTACGCCAGCTTCATCATCGCCGTGACGATCTCGTTCGTCGGCGGGCGGCCGGCGATGATCTCGGCGGCGACCGGGGCCATGGCCCTGCTGATGGTGACGCTCGTGCGGGATCACGGGATTGAATATCTGTTCGCGGCCTCGCTGCTGACCGGGGTGTTCCAGATCCTCGTCGGGATCGCGAAGCTGGGGCGGTACATCAAATTCGTCAGCCGCAGCGTGATGACGGGCTTCGTCAATTCGCTGGCGATCCTGATCTTCCTCGCCCAGATGCCCGAGCTGATCGGGGCCAACTGGCAGACCTTCGCCCTCGTCGGGGCGGCGCTGGCCATCATCTACGGCCTGCCGCGGCTGACCCGGGCCGTGCCGTCGCCACTGGTGGCCATCGTGCTGTTGAGCGGCTTCGTCATCTGGAGCGGGCTGGATGTGCGCACCGTGGGCGACATGGGGCAGATGCCGTCGACCCTGCCGATGTTCCACATCCCGGCCGTGCCCCTGACGTGGGAGACGCTGGTCATCATCGGCCCGATCGCGGCGACCCTGGCGTTCGTGGGCCTGCTTGAGAGCCTGCTGACCGCTAATCTGCTGGACGACATCACCGACACCCCGTCGGACAAGGATCGCGAGACGCGCGGTCAGGGCATCGCCAACATCGCCTCGTCCCTGTTCGGGGGCATGGCGGGGTGCGCCATGATCGGCCAGTCGATCATCAATGTGACCTCGGGCGCGCGCGGCCGGTTGTCGACCCTGTGGGCGGGGCTGTTCCTGCTGTTCCTGATCCTGGTGCTGCAGGACTGGGTGGCGCGGATCCCGATGGCGGCGCTGGTCGCGGTGATGATCATGGTCTCGGTCGGGACCTTCGACTGGACGTCGGTGGTCAATCTGCGCTCGACACCGGTGCAGTCGTCGATCGTCATGATCGCCACGACGGCGACGGTGGTGATCACCCACGACCTGTCGAAGGGGGTGGTGCTGGGGGTGATCCTGTCGGCCGTCTTCTTCATGCGCAAGGTCGGCAAGACGGTGGTGGTCGAGGAGATTCCGACGCCGGAAGAGGGGGTGCTGCGCTATCGGGTGACGGGTAATCTGTTCTTCGCCTCGGCCGATGTGTTCGCGGCAGCGTTCGAACATCACGGGCATCCGGTGCGCGTCGAGATCGACATGACCGGAGCGCATCTGTGGGACCTGACCGGGGTGGCCGCGGTCGACAAGGTGGTGTTCCGCTATCGCCGTCAGGGGGCGGCGGTGGAAGTGGTCGGGATGAATGAAGCGGGGCGGACGCTGGTTGAGCGGGTAGGGCGGCACGACAAGGATCATTTGCCGGCGGGGGTGGCGCACTGAGGCGGGAGGGGGCGACCGGTCAGCCTGAACCAGTGCAAGAGCCACGGCGCGCTGCTGAAATGAAGAGGCCCCCGACGCCGGGGCGGCAGGGGCCAGTTTAATCAATGAATCACTAAATGGCGGCGCGCTCAGCCCACCGCGGGAGACATCTGGATGTAGGCGCTGGCGCCGGGCGTGCCTGTCCCGAGGCATTGGTAGGTCTTGGTGACCTGCGTCTGCTGACAGCCGGAGCTGGTCATCGCAACGCACCGGGACATTTGAGCACCGAACGCCTCAGCACCACTGTAGCCCCATGCCCGGCAGCGCTGTAGCGCCACAGCGTCGCCCGAGTCCGATATTTGCGGCTGCTCAAACATGGCGTATTCGTAGCCGAGCGTGACCGTGGCGTCTGCGCGGCTGCCGCCCATAGCCGACCAAGCTTTCGGCGTGGCGCAAGCGGCCAAGGCGGCGAAGGCCAACGTGCATGCGCCGACGGCGACAATCTTCTTAATCATAGAACAGCCCCTTACTCGCCAGCGGGTAATCGCCGACGGGTAGAGTGTCTGGGGCGCAACCGTTAAGAGAACCCAAACTTCGGTAGGGCCGGGTTTGAAGAAGCTCGACAAGCACCACGAGATCCCCATCGCGCACAGCCGCTACGCCGCCCCCGCCGCGATCTGCATCATCACCAGGCCGGTGAACCAGGCCGCCGCCGTGCCGATGATGTAGCCGACCACGGCCAGCAGCACGCCCACTGGAGCCAGCGACGGGTGGAAGGCGGCCGCCGCGACGGGCGCTGACGCCGCGCCGCCGATGTTGGCCATGGAGCCGACGCCGAGGAAGAAGCTGGGCGAGCGGATCAGGAAGGCCATGCCGAACATCAGGGCGACGTGGACCAGCATCCAGACGCCGCCGATCAGGAAATAGACGGGGCTGTCGAGGATGGCGCCGATGTTCATGTTCAGGCCGACGGTGGCGACCAGCACATAGACGAAGACCGAACCGACCTTGGCCGCGCCGGGGCCCTGCAGCTTGCGGGCGCCGGTGAAGGACAGGACCACGCCGATGATGGTGGCGATCAGGACCAGCCAGAAGAAGCTGGAGTCGAGCGACAGGCGCTGGGCCCATTCGAAGCTGGATCCGAACCAGGCCGACAGCGGGTCGGCGAGGGCGTGCGACAGGCCGACCGCGCCGAAGCCGACGGCGACGATCAGGATCAGGTCCTTGAGCGTGGGGATGCGGGCGTTCTCGGTCTCATAGGCCTCGGCCCGGTCGCGGACGCGGTCGAGGGCGGTAGTGTCGGCGCGGAACAGCTTGTCCATTCTCGCCTGGTTGGCGGCGATCCACAGGACCACGGCCATCCAGATATTGGCCACGACGACGTCGACGGCGATCCAGATGGAGAAGGTGTCGGGGCCGGCGCCGTAGATCTCGTACAGGGCGGCCTGGTTGGCCGAGCCGCCGATCCAGCTGCCGGCCACGGTCGACATGCCGCGCCAGATGGCCTCGGGCCCGGCGCCCATCAGCTCGGGCGCGATCCAGCTGGTCAGCAGCAGGGCGACCGGCCCGCCTATCATCACCCCGACCGTGCCGGTGGCGAACATGATCAGGGCCTTGGGGCCGAGACCGACCACGGCCGGCAGGTCGGCGGAAAGGGTCAGCAGGACCAGGGCGGCGGGCAGGAGGAAGCGGGAGGCGATGAAATACAGCTGCGACTCCTCGGGATCGACGAGGCCGAAGGTGGTCAGGAGCGAGGGCAGGAAATAGCAGAGCAGCAGGGCCGGTATGACGGTGAAGAACCGCTTGACCCAGGGGTGGCTCAGGCTGGACGCCCAGAAGACGGCGCCGAGGATGGCGGCCAGGATGCCGAGGACCACGGCGTCATTGGTGATGAGGGCCGTGGCGGCTTCGGCTTCGGTCGGCATGGCGTTTCCCTGTCGTTTCCGCGCATAAGGGCGGCAGAGCGACCGCCTGACAAGGGCGGCGAAAAATCAGGGCGTGCAATGAGCAAGATTCTGGGGGTTCTGGGCGGCATGGGCCCGGCGGCGACGGTGGCCTTTCTGGCGCGGGTGCAGGCGCTGACTCCGGCCGAGGGCGACGCGGACCACATCCGCATCATCGCCGACATCAATCCGCAGGTGCCGGACCGCAACCGCGCGCCCGACGCGGCCGAGCAGATCCTCGGGCAGATGGCGATGCGGCTGCGCGACGCCGGGGCCCAGGTCCTGGCCATGCCCTGCAACACCGCCCACGCCCAGGCGGCCGGGGTGCGCAAGGTCGGCCTGCCCTTCATCGACATGATCGCCGAGACCACCGAGGTTGCGACGGCGGGCGGGGCGAAGAAGATCGGCGTCCTGGCCACCCCGGGCGGCGAGGCCCTGTACACCAAGGCGCTGCAGGGCAAGGGTGCCAGGATCGTGCGGCTGAGCGGCACGGCGCGGGAGGGCTTCATGGCCTGCGTCCAAGCGGTCAAGCGCGGCGATACGGGCGAGGCCCCGCGGGCCGAGATGCGCCGGCTGGCGGCCCTGCTGGTCGCGGGCGGGGCCGAGGCGGTGATCGCCGGCTGCACCGAGGTGCCGCTGCTGCTGTCGGCGGGGGATGTGTCCGTGCCGCTGGTGGATTCGGCCGAGGTGCTGGCGCAGGCGTGCGTGGACCGGTGTCGGTAGTGAGTAGTGAGTAGTGAGTAGTGAGTAGTGAGTAGTGAGCGGTGCGTCGTGTGTCGTGCTGAACGGGGCGGCCAGCGTTCCACTCACTAATCACTACTCACTCATCACTCGTCGGAGCGCACGCGAGCCTTGAGCCCACAAGCCCTCATCATCGACTGCGATCCCGGCGTGGACGACGCCGTGGCGCTGATGCTCGCCTTCGGCTCGGAGGGGTTCGAGCTGCTGGCGGTCACGGCTGTCGGCGGCAATGCGCCGGTGGAGAAGACGGCGCGGAATGCGCGGATCCTGAGGCAGATCGCCGGGCGGGCGGATGTGCCGGTGTTCCGGGGCGCGGACCGGCCGCTGCGGCGCGCGCCGGCGGGGGCCGGCGAGTTTCACGGGGCCGAGGGGCTGGGCGACCTGGCGCCGTTCGAGCCCGAGGCGCCGTGCGCGGACGGCCATGCGGCGGAAGCCATCGTCGATCGGGTGATGGGGCGGCCGGCCAAGTCGGTGGCGGTGGCGGTGCTGGGGCCGCTGACCAATCTGGCGCTGGCGCTGCGGCGGGAGCCGGCGCTGGCGGACCGGCTGGGGCCGGTGGCGGTGATGGGCGGGGCGCGGGCCGAGGGCGGCAATATCACCGCCTCGGCCGAGTTCAACATCTGGGCCGATCCCGAGGCCGCGGCCGAGGTGCTGGCCAGCGGTTGCGACGTCGTGATGTTCGGCCTCGATGCGACGCATCAGGTGCGAGCGACCGAGACGCGGATCGCGGCGCTGGAGGCGGCGGGGACGGCGACCGCCGCGACGGCGGCGGCGATGATGCGGTTCTCGGCGCGGGTCGAGCGCGAGATTGTCGGCGGCGACGCGCCGCCGGTGCATGACCTCTGTCCCGTGGCCTGGCTGCTGCAGCCGGACCTGTTCGCGCTGAGGCCGTGCCGGATCGCGGTGGAGACCGAAAGCGATCTGACGCGGGGGCATACGGCGGTGGAATTCCGCGCGGCGGTGGCCGGGAGTCTGCCGCATCGCTGGGCGGTGTCGGCCGATGCGGACGGGGTGTTCGCCCTGCTCGGGGCGGCGGTCCAGGCGCGGACAATCTGACGCAGGGCCGCACGGCCAGGGTTTGATTCAGCGCAAGGTTTCGGCCCGCGCGCGGGACCATCACCCCCACGACGCCCGCATCGGCCGCATGTCGCGCCCGACCGCGTCGTGGAAGACCAAGATGACACGCAAGATGACGCTGGCGGCCGCCGTGGCGGTGATGACGCTGGCGAGCGGCGCCGCGACCGGCGCCATGGCCCAGAGCGCCAACGACTGGCAGGTCGCGCGCAAGGGCGACTGGATCGTCACCGGCCGGATCACCGATGTGTCGAGCAGCGCCGACGATTCGATCTTCACCTCGGCCGGCGCGGACACGGGCCTGAACGTGGATGTCGAACACGACATCATGCCGACCCTGGGCTTCACCTATTTTCTGACCGACAACATCTCGGTCGAGGCCATCCTCGGCGCGACCCAGCACCAGATCCGGGCCCAGGGCGGGACGACCGACGTCGCCGTCCACGAAACATGGGTGCTGCCGCCGGTGGTCACCCTGCAGTACCGGCCGATGCCGGAAGCGCGCGTCAGCCCCTATGTCGGGGCCGGGGTCAACTACATGCTGTTCTTCGACGGCAAGGACCAGAGCGGCTTCACCGTCGATCTGGAGGACGGCTTCGGCTACGCCCTCCAGGCGGGCGCCGACATCGCCGTGACCGGACCCTGGACCCTGAACCTGGACGTCAAGAAGGTGTGGTTCGACACCGAGGCGACGGTCAATGGCGGCGCCCTGACCAGCGACGTCAATCTTGACCCGTGGGTCGTGTCGGTCGGTTTCGGCCGTAAATTCTAGGGAGGCCGGATCGGCGGGCGGCGCGGCCCGGTGTGGTCGCGCCGTTCGCCGTCGCCGGGCCTGAACGCAAGGAGCCCGCGATGACGGAGACGACCGAAACCACCCCCATTCACGGCGGCGCGGTCGCGGCCGTGGCGGAATTGCTGGAGTCCGCCCGGCTGATGGCGCTGGCCGTCAACCGCCCCGACGGCTGGCCGCAGGTCACGACGGTCGGCTACGTCAACGACGGGCTGAAGCTGTATTTCGTGATCGCCCGCGACAGCCAGAAATTCCGCAACATTCAGGCCGATCCGCGGGTCTCGGTCGCCATCCGGCCCGAGGGCGCCGACGCCGACACTGTGGGCGTGTCCCTGGCCGGCCGCGCGGTCGAGATCACCGATCCGGCCGAGGTCGAGCGGCTGAACCGGATGGTGTTCGACCGCTATCCCGAGGGCCGCGCCTTCTGCCCCAGCGGGACGTCGGTGGCGGTGATGCGGCTGTCGCCCGGGATCGTCGCGCCCGTGGCGGTGATCGGGGGACGCAGCCGGGCCCAGACCTATGCTATCGGATCGGAAGGAGCGCCGCCCGCCAACCCCGGCGAGGGCGTGGGCGTGTCGCGCCTGTTCTGATCCGAAGGGACCGCCTTGAGACTCACCGTCGTCGGCTCGATCAATCTGGATTTCGTCGCCTCGGCGCCGCGTCTGCCCCGCGCCGGCGAGACGGTGACGGGGGCGACGCTGGCGCGGCATCCGGGCGGCAAGGGCGCCAACCAGGCGCTGGCGGCGCAGCGGCTGGGGGCCGAGGTCCGCCTGATCGGCCGGGTCGGACGCGACGGCATGGCCGAGGAGGCGATGAGCCTGCTGCTGGCCGAGGATGTCGATGTCTCCGGGGTCGTGACGGACGCCGCGTCCCCGACGGGCGTGGCCCTGATCGCGGTCGATCCCGAGGGGGAGAACCAGATCGTCGTGGCCGCCGGGGCCAATCACAGCGCCATGCCCGAACAGCTGCCGGCGCGGATCGAGAGCCCGTTGATCCTGCAGCTGGAGCTGCCGATCGAGACGGTCGAGGCGGCGGCGGGGCGCGCCACGGAATTCGTCTGCGTCAACCTGGCCCCGGCCGCGCCGGTGTCGGAACAGCTGCTGCGCCGGGCCGACCTGCTGGTCGTCAATGAGAGCGAGGCGGCCTTCTATGGCGACCTGTTGCACCACGGCGGGGGCAAGGTGGTTGTGACCCTGGGGGCGCGGGGCGCCGTCATGCTCCAGCGCGGGGCCGAGATCGCGCGGGCGACGCCGCCGAGGGTGAAGGCCGTGGACGCGACCGGCGCCGGGGACTGTTTCGTCGGCGCGATCTGCGTCGCCCTGCTGGAGGGGATGGAGCCGGAGGCGGCGCTGCGCTTCGCCTGCGCGGCCGGGGCGATCGCGGCGACGCGGTCGGGGGCGCAGCCGTCGATGCCGACGCGGGATGAGGTGGAGGCAGTGCTGGGGGGTGGGTAGTGAAGAGTGAGTAGTGAGTGGTGAGTAGGAAGAGCGGTTGCGCGTCGGGTGGGGCGTCGGCTCCCGTTCTTGAGCCGGCCTAAGCCCGACTCACCACTCACTACTCACTCTTCACTCAACTTCGCCCGGAACGCCGCGATCGCGTCCACGGTCCGGCGGACGTTCGCTTCGATCCCCGACCAGTCGTCGGCCCTGACCGCGGCGTCGGTGACCAGTTTCGAGCCCATGCCGGCGGCGACGATGCCGGCGCCGAACCATTTGGCGATGGAGGTCTCGTCGGGGTCGACGCCGCCGGTCGGCATGATCTTGGTCCAGGGCATGGGGCCCATGACGGCCTTGACGAAGTCGGGGCCGCCGACGCTGGCGCCGGGGAAGAGTTTGACGATCTCGCAGCCCAGTTCCTGGGCCTGGCCGATCTCGGTGACCGAGCCGCAGCCCGGGAAATAGGCCGCCATGCGCCGGTTGCAGACGCGGGCGACCTCGGGCACCAGGCAGGGGCTGACGACGAACCGCGCCCCGCGGTTGAGGTAGAGGCTGGCCGTGCCGGCGTCGACCACCGAGCCGATGCCGAGGATGATGTCGGGGTCGGTGCGCTGCAGCTCGCGGGCGATGTCGCCGAACAGGTCGCAGGCGAAGTCGCCGCGATTGGTGAATTCCACCACCGGCGCCCCGCCGCGGGCGCAGGCGCGGATCACGTTCAGGCAGACCTCGGGATCCGGGTGGTAGAAGACGGGGGCCACGCCCTGGGCCTGGAGGGCGGTGAGGACGGTCAGGCGGTCGTGGCGCATTTCAAACTCCGCTCGTCCCGGCGAAAGCCGGGACCCAGTTCTGTGGGCGATCGGTCGGATCGTGCCAGCGCCCCTGCTTAACCCACGCAGACTGCCGCACGAAAGCACTGGGTCCCGGCTTTCGCCGGGATGAGCGGAACTTATTGTTTCGCGAGCCCGACAATCCGTTTCACCATCGCGCTGTCCGCATCGAACAGCGAGTCCAGCACGGTGAAATGGTTCAGCTCCGGCAAGGCCTCGTAGCGCGTCTCGACGCCGTTGTTTCCCCAGTGGTCGGCCATCATCCGCGACTGGCGCAGGAACTCGGGGCTCTCGTCGCCGCCGACGAGGCAGTCCAGCACCGTGCCGCCGGGGGTGGAGCCGTCGGGGACGGGCCAGAAGATCGGCGACAGGGCGGCGGCCTCGCGGTCGTCGAGGTCGAGGGCGGCGTTCAGCGAGGTCGGGATCAGGGGGCGCAGGTCAAAGACGCCGCTGATGGCCACGGCCGCCGAGGCGCGGGCCTCGCTGAGCATACAGGCCGCCATATGGCCGCCGGCGGAATGGCCGAAGACGACGGGGCGGGCGCCGGCGCGCGTACGGATCAGGTCCACGGCGGCGCGGACCTGGCGCAGGATGGTCCCGAGCCGGACGGCGGGGCAAAGGTCATAGGAGGGGATGGCCAGGCTGACGCCGTGGGCGAGGAGGGCGGGAGCGAGGCCGCTGAACCAGCTCTTGTCGAGGGCCTGCCAGTAGCCGCCGTGCAGGAAGACGGCGACGGGGGCGTCGGGTCCCGCGGAGAACAGGTCCATGACCTCGCGAGGGCCGGGGCCGTAGGCGAGGGTTTCGGGCGGATGGGCGGCGCGGGCGGCTTCGGCGGTCTCGCGCCACCGCTGCATGACGGCCGGATGGTCAGGGACGCGGGCGCGGTTGTTGTATTCGGCTTCAGGGTCGAGGGGCGAGGGACGAGGGTCGAGGGGGGCGGCGGTCATCGGATTTCCTTGCGCATCAACTCGCCTTACCCTTCCGCCGGCGTATACAGGTCTGATCAACAGGTCGCCTCGCCCCTCGACCCTCGCCCCTCGACCCCCGGATACCTGCCATGATGACCGCCATCTTCGTCTTCATCAAATGCGAGCTGGGCCACGCCAATGACGTGGCGGCGGATGTGGTGGACAATGTGGAGTTCGTCTCCGAGGTCTATTCGACCTCGGGCCAGTACGACCTGCTGGCCAAATTCCAGCTGCCGAAGGAGATGGACATCGGGACCTTCGTGACGAAATCCGTCCAGACCCGGGCCAATATCCGCGACACCTTCACGGTCATCACCTTCTCGCCGTTTTTGCCGACATCCCAATGATCCTTCCCCCTTCACGGGGGAAGGTGGCAGGCGGAGCCTGACGGATGGGGGCTGGTTCAGCCTGCAATGCGAGGCGATCAGGCGGCGCTCGGCCGGGTGCGTGTCTCACCCCCCATCCGACCCGCTGCGCGGGCCACCTTCCCCCGCAAGGGGGGAAGGGTGGTTGATCGCCATCGCTGACGCAGCGTCACCCGTGAATCGCTGCTAGACCTCCCGCAGGAGGCCGACATGACCGATCTCGATACATTCCGCGCGGAGACCCGCGCCTGGCTGGAGGCGAACTGCCCGGCCGAATGCCGCGGGCCCGTCGACAGCGACGAGGACCGGGTGTGGGGCGGGCGCGACGCCGTCTTTCCGACGCCGGCGCACAAGGTCTGGCTGGAGCGGATGGGGGCCAGGGGCTGGACCGCCCCGGAGTGGCCGGCCGAATACGGCGGCGGCGGGCTGAGCCGCGAACAGGCCAAGGTGCTGCATTCGGAGATGCGCCGCATCGACGCCCAGCCGCCTCTGGCCAGTTTCGGCGTCTGGATGCTGGGCCCGGCCCTGCTGCAGTTCGGGACCGAGGAACAGAAGCAGCGCTTCCTGCCGGAGATCGTGCGGGGCGAGATCCGCTGGTGCCAGGGCTATTCCGAGCCGGGGGCGGGGTCGGACCTGGCCTCGATCCAGACGCGGGCGGAGGATCGGGGGGATCACTGGATCGTCAACGGCCAGAAGGTGTGGACCAGCTATGCCGACAAGGCGGACTGGATCTTCTGCCTGGTGCGGACCGACCCGGAGGCGCCCAAGCATCTGGGCATTTCCTTCGTCCTGTTCGACATGAAGACGCCGGGCGTCAGCACGCGGCCGATCACCCTGATCAGCGGCAAGAGCCCGTTCTGCGAGACCTTCTTCGACGATGTGCGGGTCGAGAAGGCCAATCTGGTCGGGACGCTGAACCGCGGCTGGGACGTGGCCAAGGCGCTGCTGGCGCATGAGCGGACCATGATCGGGGCCATGGGCGAGATCGGCGGCGGACGGCCGCTGGGCCAGACGGCCGCCGGCTCGATCGGGGTCGACGACGAGGGGCGGCTGGACGAGCCGATGCTGCGGGCGCGGATCGCCGAGCTGGAGGTCGACGCGGCCGCCTTCCGCCTGGCCATGGAGCGGGCCGGGGACCAGGTGAAGGCCGGGCAGGCCCATCCGGCCATCGCCTCGATGCTGAAATACTATGGCTCGGAGCTGAACAAGCGGCGGCACGAACTGCTGATGGCGGCGGGCGGGTCGGACGCGCTGGAGTGGGAGAGCGACCGGTCGCGGCACGGTTCAGCGGCGCGGGACTGGCTGCGGACCAAGGCCAATTCGATCGAGGGCGGGACCAGCGAGGTGCAGCTGAACATCATCGCCAAACACCTGCTTCAGCTGCCGGGAGCCTGAGCCCATGCCCCTGATCCTGACCGAAGAACAGACGATGCTGAAGGACGCCGCCGACGGCTTCCTGAATGAGCACGCGCCGATCGCGCATCTGCGCAAGCTGCGCGACAGCAGGGACGCCGACGGGGTGTCGCGCGACCTGTGGCGCTCCTTCGGGGAGATGGGGTTCGCGGGGATCGTCATTCCCGAGGCGCACGGCGGCTCGGGCCTGGGCGCGGTTGAGGCGGGGGTGATGGCCGAGGCCCTGGGGCGGACGCTGACGCCGTCGCCCTTCCTGGGATCGGGGGTGCTGTCGGCGACGGTGCTGAAGGGCGGCTCGGAGGCGCAGCAGGCGGCCTGGCTGCCGCGGATCGCGGCGGGGGAGGCGATCGTCTCGCTGGCGGTGGACGAGGGGGCCAAGCATGCGCCGTCGCGGATCGCGACAACGGCGGAGCGGTCGGGGAACGGCTTCCGGCTGAAGGGGGCCAAGGGGTTCGTGCTGGACGGACATGTCGCGGACGCCCTGATCGTGGCGGCCCTGACGGAGAACGGGTTGACGTTGTTCTTGGTCGATCCGAAGACGGCGGGGGTCGAGATCGAGCGGACCGTCATGGTCGATGCGCACAATGCGGCGCGGGTGACGCTGACGGATGTCGAGGTCGATGCGGACGCGGTGATCGGGGCGGTCGACGGCGGCGAGGCCTTGCTGGAGGGGGCGCTGAACCTGGGCCGCGCCTGCGCGGCGGCGTCGCTGAACGGGGCGGGGGATCAGGCCTTCCAGACGACCATGGCCTACCTGCGGACGCGCAAGCAGTTCGGAAAACTGATCGGGGAGTTCCAGGCCCTGCAGCATCGCTCGGCGCATCTGTTCAGCGAGATCGAGATCGCGCGGGCGGCGGTGATGGGGGCGCTGAACGCACTGGATGCGGGGCGGCAGGACGCCGGGCTGGTCGTCTCGGTGGCCAAGGCCAAGGCCGGGCGGGTGGCCGAGCTGGCGGTGCAGGAGGCGGTGCAGATGCACGGCGGCGTCGGCATGACCGATGAGTATGACGTCGGCCTGTTCATGAAGCGGGTGCGGGTGCTGAATGAACTGCTGGGGGACGCGGGCTTCCATCAGGAGCGGATGGCGAGAAGCCAGGGGTTCTGACGGGGAGTCGGGTCACCCTCAAACAACCCCCATCCGTCAGGCTTCGCCTGCCACCTTCCCCCGAAATGGGGGAAGGGCTAAGTCGGGGACAGGGAGATCAACATGACGCGAACCAACGCGCCCCAATACCTTTCCGGCTTCGGCAATCATTTCGCGACAGAGGCCGTGGCCGGCGCCCTGCCCGAGGGGCGGAACTCGCCGCAGCGGGCGCCGATGGGGCTGTATGCCGAGCAGCTGTCGGGGACGGCGTTCACGGCGCCGCGCAGCGAGAACCGGCGGTCGTGGCTGTATCGGCTGAGGCCCAGCGCCCAGCATCCGGCCTATCGGCCCTTCGCCCAGGGGCGGGTCCGGTCCGGGCCGTTCCATGAGGCGCCGCCGTCGCCGAACCGGATGCGCTGGGACCCGCTGCCGATGCCGGACCAGCCGACCGACTGGGTCGAGGGGCTGGTCACCTATGGCGGCAATGGCGATCCCGAGGCGCTGAGCGGGACGGGCATCCATCTGTATGCGGCCAACCGGTCGATGACGGACCGGGTCTTCTACTGCGCCGACGGCGAGCTGCTGATTGTGCCGCAGGCGGGGGATCAGGTCTTCGTCACCGAGATGGGGCGGATCGAGGCGCGGCCCGGCGAGATCGTGGTGATTCCGCGCGGGGTGCGGTTCCGGGTCGAGTGTTCCGTGCCGATCCGGGGCTATGTCTGCGAGAACTACGGCGCGGCCTTCCGCCTGCCGGACCTGGGGCCGATCGGCTCGAACGGCCTGGCCAATCCGCGCGATTTCCAGACGCCCGTGGCCGCGTTCGAGGACGTCGACCGGCCGACGGAGTGCGTGCAGAAATTCGGCGGGCGGCTGTACGCCACCACCTTCGACCACAGCCCGCTGGACGTGGTCGGCTGGCACGGCAACCATGCCCCGTACAAATACGACACGGCCCGGTTCAACACGATCGGGACGGTCAGTTTCGACCATCCGGACCCGTCGATCTTCACGGTGCTGACCAGCCCGTCGGATACGCCGGGCGTGGCCAACTGCGACTTCGTCATCTTCCCGCCCCGCTGGATGGTGGCCGAGGACACCTTCCGGCCTCCGTGGTTCCACCGGAACGTCATGAGCGAATTCATGGGGCTGGTGATCGGCGAATATGACGCCAAGGAGGGCGGCTTCGCCCCCGGCGGCGCCAGCCTGCACAATTGCATGAGCGGGCACGGACCCGACCAGGCCAGCTATGACAAGGCGGTGGCGGCGGAGCTGAAGCCGGTGAAGATCGAGAACACCTTGGCCTTCATGTTCGAGACCCGCGCCCCGATCCGGACCACGGAATGGGCGCAAACCAGTCCCACGATGCAGCTCGACTATGACGACGTCTGGACCGGGTTCCAGAAGGGACAAACCACATGAAGCGCATTCTGATCGCCGCTGCGGCCGTACTAATGGCGGCCTGCCAGCCGATGCCGGCGAGCGAAGCCGGGGCGGCGCCCGCGGTCCAGTCGGTGGCCGGCAGCGAGGATGCGGCGGCCTGCACGGCGGCGGGCGGCAAGATGCTGCCCCAAGGCCGGATGCAGAGCGTCCGCTGCGTGCTGAGCTATGCGGACGCCGGCCGGCGCTGCACGGACGGCGACGACTGCGCCGGCGACTGCCGCGTGGAGGATGTCGCGAATGCCCCGACGGCCGGCGCCAACGCCGTCGGCCAGTGCCAGGCGACCAGCGGCCGGTTCGGCTGTTACACGACGATCGAGGGCGGCAAGGCCGAGGCGACCATCTGCGTCGATTGATCGCCTGCATCCGCCGCCCCGTCCCGGACGTTCCTGCGCCATGAGTCTGATCGAGATCGCCGTCCTGCTGGGGCTGAACCTGGCCCTGATCGTCGCGGTCATTATGGGGCTGTGGCTGCTGTCGCTGCGGCTCAAGGACGTCAGCTTCGTCGACGCCGTCTGGCCGCTGGGGATGCTGTTGCTGGCGCTGGCGACCTTCCCGCGCACGGACGGCGACCCGACCCGCAAATGGCTGCTGCTATGGCTGGTCGGAGTCTGGGCCCTGCGGCTGGGTTGGCACCTGTTCACCCGTTGGCGGCGGTCCGGGGCGGATGGCCGCTATGTCGAGATCGTCGAGCGGATGGAGCGGGACAGGGGCTGGAGCTTCGGCAAGACCGCCCTGCTGGTGGTCTTCCTGCCCCAGGCCGTGTTCGCCTGGCTGACCGCCCTGCCGGTGCAGCTGGGTCAGGTCTCGTTCGAGCCGGCGGTGGGCTGGATCGGCTGGACCGGGGCGGTGCTGGCGGTGATCGGCATCGGCTTCGAGAGCATCGGCGACGCCCAGCTGACGGCGTTCAAAAAGGACCCGGCCAACAAGGGCCAGGTGCTGGACACCGGGCTGTGGAAATGGACGCGGCATCCGAACTATTTCGGCGACGCCTGCGTCTGGTGGGGTCTGTTCCTGATCGCGGCGGAGACAGGCCCGGGCCTGTGGGCCGTCGCGGGGCCCGTGTTCCTGACCTTCACCCTGACGCGCTGGTCGGGGATCGGCATCACCGAAAAGGCCATTCACACAACACGTCCCGGCTATGCCGACTACGTTCGTCGGACCAGCGCCTTCCTTCCCTGGCCGCCGAAGAAGGCTTGAGGCCGGACCGACAAGGAAAAGCCCCGGCCGCGATGCGACGGGGGCTGATCGTGCGTTGTTGGTCCGGGTGAGTCCCGGACGGACCGCCTTATTGGGCGGGGGTCGAGGGCGAGGTGCTCGGCGTGTTCTCGGTGGTCATGCCGCCGTCGGCGTTGCCGGCCTGCTGCTCGACCATGTCGGCCTGGGCGTTGAGGGCGGTTTCCTGGGATTCCGTCGGAGCGGCGGCGGCCTGCTCTTCCAAGGCGTCGGCCTGCACTTCGGCCTGTTGGTCGGCGGCGCTTTCACCGCAGGCGGCGAGGCCGGCGAAGGCGAAGGCAGCAGTGGCGGCGATGATCAGTTTACGCATGGTACATCCTTCCAAAGTGGAGACCCGATAACTCTGCCGCGACGCTTCAGTTCACGGCTCCGTGAGAAATATGTCGGGAATCTCACTTTTCTCCGGCGAAGGCCACGCGGGCGGCGCCCAGCAGGGCGGCGTGTTTGTGCAGGATCACATGGGTCGGAATGGCCGCCATATAGTCCTGGAACCGGCCCTTGCGCTCGAACCGTTCGCGGAACGGGCTGGCCTTGAGGAAGGGCAGGATGCGCGGGGCGATGCCGCCGGCGATATAGATTCCGCCCCGTGCGCCGGTGGTCAGGGCGATGTCGCCCGCCACGGCGCCCAGGATGGCGCAGAAGCGGGCCAGGGTGGCGCCGCAGTGGCTGTTGGGGTTTTCCAGCGCCTCGGTGGTGATCTGGGCGGGGTCGTCGATATGGCTTTCGCGGCCGTCGATCTCGGCCAGGGCGCGGTGCATGTTGAGCAGGCCCGGGCCGCAGATCAGCCGCTCGATCGAGACCCGGTCGTAGCGGCGGCGCAGGATGCGCAGGATCTCGTCCTCGACGGCGTCGCCGGGGGCGAAGCAGGCGTGGCCGCCCTCTGACGGCATGGCCATCTCGCCGCCGCGGCCGTCGCGGATCAGGGCCGAGACGCCGAAGCCGGTGCCGGGGCCGAGCACGGCGATGGCGCTGTCGGGGTCGCCCGCTTCGGGGCCGCCCAGCGACGCCAGCATGTCGTCGGGCACCACCGGCGCGCCCCAGGCCAGGGCCTCGAAATCATTGATCAGGCGAACCGGCTTGAGGCCGAGGGTCTGGAGCTCGGCCTCCGAGACCCGCCAGGGCGAATTGGTCAGGTCGATCTCGCCGTCGGTGACGGGGCCGGCCACGGCGATGACGCCGCCGCTCGGCTTGTTCTCGCAGCCGTCGATGTAGGCCTTCACCCCGCTGAGGAAGGTGGGATGGGCGTCGGCGGGGAAGCTCTGGTGATTTTCGAGCGTCGGCCGGCCCTCGACCATATGGGCCAGGGCGAACCGGGCGTTGGTGCCGCCGACGTCGCCGACGAGCAAGGTCTTGTCCCAGGCGATGGTCATGCGGCGGTCCTGTGCTGAAGAGGCGTCACGCGTCGACCGCGCGGTCGACGACATTGTTGTCGGGCGGCGTATCGGCCTGGGCCGGGGCGCCGACCTGCGGGGCGAAACAGACAGAGGCGCCTTCCTCGGCGGTGGAGACGACGTGGCGGAAGGCGGCGAACAGTTCCCGGCCATAGCCCCAGCCCGAGCCCTCGGCGTGAACCGTCGAGCGCGGCACGGGCGGGCGGGCGGTCAGGTCGGGCACGCCGATGGTGGTCAACACGCCCGCGTCCGCGTCGAGGCGGATGATATCGCCGTCGCGGACATGGGCCAGCGGTCCGCCGGCGAGGGCCTCGGGCGAGACGTGGATGGCGGCGGGCGTCTTGCCCGAGGCGCCGGACATGCGGCCGTCGGTGACGAAGGCGACCTTGAACCCCTTGTCCTGCAGCACCGACAGGGCGGGCGACAGGCTGTGCAGTTCGGGCATGCCGTTCGCCTTCGGCCCCTGGAAGCGCAGAACGACAACGACGTCGCGATTCAGATGCCCGTCGCGGAAGGCCTGGAGCGCGTCCTCCTGGGTTTCGAAGACGGCGGCGGGGGCCTCGACGATGCGGTTCCCGGGCTTGACCGCCGAGACCTTGATGACGGCGCGGCCAAGGTCGCCCTGGACGAGGCGCAGGCCGCCCTCGGTATCGAAGGGATCGGAGGCCGGACGCAGAATGTCGGTGTCCAGACTTTCGGTGACGCCGTCCTTCCAGACCAGGTCGCCGTCGATCATGACTGGCTCCTGGAAATAGTGGTGGATGCCCTCGCCCATGATGGTCGTGACATCGGAATGGATATGGCCGGCGCCGGCCAGTTCGCGGGCGACGAAGGCGACGCCGCCGGCGGCCTGGAAGGCGTTCACGTCGGCCGAGCCGTTGGGATAGACCCGGGCCAGCAGGGGGGTGACCGAGCTGAGCTGGTCCATGTCGGTCCAGTCGATCAGCACACCCGCCGACCGCGCCATGGCGACCAGGTGGATGGCGTGGTTGGTCGAGCCGCCGGTGGCCAGCAGGGCGACGATCATGTTGACGATCGACTTCTCGGAGATGACGTCGGCCATCCGGCCCTCGCCCGAACGGGCCAGTTCGACGGCGCGTTTGGCCGCCGCCGCCGTCAGGGCGTCGCGCAGGCCGGTCTCGGGATGGACGAAGGCGGTCGACGGCATGTGCAGCCCGCCCAGCTCCATCATCATCTGGTTGGAGTTGGCGGTGCCGTAGAAGGTGCAGGTGCCGGGCGAATGGTAGCTGCCGATCTCGCTTTCCAGCAGGGTCGCGCGATCGACCTGGCCCTGGGCGTAGAGGGCGCGGATGCGGGCTTTCTCGGCGTTCGGTATGCCCGAGGGCATGGGGCCGGCCGGGGCGAAGACGACGGGCAGATGGCCGAAGGCGAGCGAGCCCATGAACAGGCCAGGCACGATCTTGTCGCAGACGCCCAGGGCGATGACGGCGTCGAAGGCGTCGTGGGTCAGGCCGATCCCGGTCGACATGGCGATGACGTCGCGGCTGAACAGCGACAGCTCCATGCCCGGGCGGCCCTGGGTGACGCCGTCGCACATGGCGGGCGTGGCGCCGGCGACCTGGGCCGTGGCGTTCACCTCGCGCACGGCGTCGCGGATGATCTGCGGAAAGCGCTCGAACGGCTGATGCGCCGACAGCATGTCGTTGTAGGCGGTGATGACGCCGACGTTGGGCTCCTTGCCGGTCATCGCCGTCAGCTTGTCCCGGATCGGATTGCCGGCGAAGGCATGGGCCCAGTTGGCGCAGCTGAGCTTGGCGCGGCCGGCGCCGCTGTCGCGGGCGGCGTCCATGCGGCGCAGATAGTCGCCGCGGGTGGCGCGGGAGCGCTCGACGATGCGGGCGGTGACCTCGGCGACAACGGGGTTCAGGCGGGTCATCAGGCCTTCTCCGTCCAGAGGACTTCCAGCGGGACGTTATGGGCGAGGAGGGCCGCGATCGGCTGGACGGCGGGATCTCCGCCGGCCTCGCGCTCGAAGACGGCGCGCTTGGCGGCCCCGGTGATGGCGAGGACCACGCGGCGGGCCTGCATCAGATAGGGCAGGTTGATCGACAGGCGTTCGATCGTGGGACCGCGGCCGTCGCGCCCGGTCGGGACGCCGAGCACAGTGGGTTTGAGAGCCGGCGACAGCAGGGTCTTGAGGGTGGGGCTTTCGGGGAACATGGAGCAGATATGGCCATCCTCCCCCATGCCCAGAAGGACCGCGTCGAGATGTCCCCCCTCGAGGGCGAGGGCATGGGCGGCGAGGGCGGCGGCGCGATCCACCGTGACCTGGGGCGTGTAGAGCGGGACGAACCGGGCGGCGGCGGCCAGTCCGGTCATCAGCGTCTGCCTGATCAGGGCGGCGTTGGACTCCGGCGAGCTCTCGGGGACGTAACGCTCGTCGATCAGGGTAACGACGACGTGCGACCAGTCGAGGTTCGTCTGCGCCATGCGTCGGTAAATCGGGGCCGGGGTGGAGCCGCCGGAGCCGGCGAACACGGCCTTGCCGGATTCGGCGAGGGCGGAGGCCAGCGCATCCGTCAGACGGGCGGCGCAGGCCTCGGTCCATGCGGCGCCGTCTATAAAAGTCTCGATCTCACGCATCGCCGGTGTTCCACTGGCGGCCGGTGCGGGAGAGGAGGTACTGCGCCTCTTCCGGGCCCCAGGTTCCGGCGACATACTCTTTCGGCTTGAAGTCGGCGCCCTGCCAGGCCTCGGAAACCTCGTCGACCCATTTCCAGGCCTGTTCGGCCTCGTCGCGGCGGACGAACAGGGTCGAGTCGCCGTGCAGGGCGTCCAGCAGCAGCCGCTCATAGGCGATGCGGCGGCGGGGCGGCTTGGCCGTCTTGTCGTTCTGGCCCCAGGACAGGGACATCTGGATCGGCTGCAGCTGCATGCGCTGGTCCAGGCCGGGCTTCTTGTTCATCACCGAGAGGGAGATGTCCTCCTCGGGCTGGAGTTCGATGACCAGCCGGTTGGCCTCCACCTGGCCGCGGTCGTTGTCGAAGATGGAATGGGGCAGGGCCTTGAACTGGATGACGATCTCGGTCCGCTTCTCGGCCAGGCGTTTCCCGGTGCGCATGAAGAAGGGCACGCCGGCCCAGCGCCAGTTGTCGATGTCGGCGCGGATGGCGACGAAGGTCTCGGTGTCGGACGCGGCACCGCGTTCCTCGTCATAGCCGGGCGCCGGCTTCCCGTCGGAAACGCCGGCGACGTATTGGCCGCGGACGGTGACGCGATCAGCCTCGTCGTGACTGATCCGGCGCAGCGAGCGCAGGACCTTGACCTTCTCGTTGCGGACGGAGTCGGGATCGAGGTCCGAGGGCGGCTCCATGGCCACGAGGCATAGCAACTGCAGCATGTGGTTCTGCAGCATGTCGCGCAGGGCGCCGTACTCGTCATAATAGGGCCAGCGGTCGCCGACGCCGACGGTCTCGCCGACGGTGATCTGGACGTGGTCGATCGACAGGTTGTTCCACAGCGGCTCGAAGATGGTGTTGCCGAAGCGCAGGGCGATCAGGTTCTGGACCGTCTCCTTGCCGAGGTAGTGGTCGATGCGGAACACCTGCTGCTCCGAGAAGGCGTCGGCGACGGCGTCGTCGATCTCGCGGAAGGTCTCGAGGTCGCGGCCGACGGGCTTTTCCAGCACCACGCGGTCGTCGGCCTCGGCCAGCCCGGCGGCGCGCATGGCGGTGACGATGCGGGCGTAGAGGGACGGCGAGACGGCGAGGAAACTGGTGCAAGCGCCGTCACCGACCTTGTCCTTCAGCGGCTTCAGGCTTTCGGCGCTGGTGGCGTCGACCGCCAGATAGTCGAGGCGGGCCTCCAAGCGGGCCCAGGCGTCGTCGGACCAGGCGTCGTCGGCCTTGGCCTTGCTTTCGACCGAGGCGCGGACCTTGGCGACGTATTCGTCGCGGCTCTCGGTGGACCGCGCGGCGCCGATGATCTTCAGGCCGTCGGGCAGCAGGCCGTCGTGCTCAAGGAAATAGAGCGACGGCAACAGCATCCGCATGGCGAGGTCGCCGCCGCCGCCGAACAGCACCAGGGCCGCCATGCGCTCTCCTTTGTTCAGGTCCCCGCTGGACCGTTGGGTTGTCTGGCCGCTTCCGCCCGCTGAGCCAAGACGTCGAGGACGTCCTGAAACACCATGTTACGGGCGCGGAGAAGCACCAACAGGTGGTAGATCAAATCCGCGGACTCCGAAGCGAGTTCCGAATCCGGCCCGGCGACGCCGGCCAGGGCGGTCTCCACGCCCTCTTCCCCGACCTTCTGGGCGACGCGTTTGACGCCCTGGGCCAGCAGACGGGCGGTCCAGCTTTCGGACGGATCGGCGGCGGCGCGCTCGGCGATGGTCGCCTCCAGCCGGGCCAGCCGGCCGAGGCCGGGGGCGTCCTCCTCTCCGAAACAGCTGATGCGGTTCAGGTGGCAGGCGTTGCCGACTGGTCGGACCTTGAGGACGAGGGCGTCGGCGTCGCAGTCGGGGGTGATGGAGATGACGAACAGCCGGTCGCCCGAGGTCTCGCCCTTGCGCCAGCGTCCGCCGCGCGAGCGGGAGAAAAAGGTGGCCTCGCCGGACGCGATCGTCTCGTCGAGGGCGGCGCGGTCCATATAGGCCAGCGTCAGCACCTGCAGGGTGGCGGCGTCCTGGACGACGACGGGGATCAGGCCGCCGGCCTTGTCGAAATCGAGGGTTGAAGGATCGATCACAGTCTCATTTCCTGTCCGGCGTCCGACAGGAACGCTTTCAAATCCGGAATGGCCAGGGTCCTGGTGTGGAAGACGCTGGCGGCGAGGGCGCCGGAGACGTCGGCCTGTTCGAACACGTCGAGGAAATGCGACGCCGCCCCCGCGCCGCCCGAGGCGACGAGAGGAATGGTCAGCAGGGCGCGGGCGGCGGCCAGCTGAGCGAGGTCATAGCCCTGGCGGACGCCGTCCTCGTCCATGCAGTTGAGCACGATCTCGCCGGCGCCCAGAGTTTGAGCCTCGACGATCCAGTCGAGGGTGCGGCGGCCGGCCGCGCGGCTGGCGGTCGGGTCGCCGGTGTACTGGTGCACGACCCAGTCGTCGCCGGCGCGCTTGGAATCGACGCCGAGGACGACGCATTGCGAGCCGAGGCGGTCGGCCATCTCGCCGATCAGCGCGGGGCGTTCGAGGGCGGGGGAGTTGATCGACACCTTGTCCGCGCCGTGGTCGAGGCAGCAGGCGGCCTGGTCGACGGTGCGGATGCCGCCGGCGACGCTGAAGGGGATGTCCAGCAGCCGGGCGATGTCGCGGACCCAGCCGTAGTCGAGGGTGCGGCCCTCGGGGCTGGCGGCGATGTCGTAGAAGACCAGCTCGTCGGCGCCGGCGTCGCGGTAGCGGGCGGCCAGCTCGGCGGCGTCGCCCATGTCCGTATGACCCTGGAAGCGGACGCCCTTGACCACCCGGCCGTCCTTGACGTCCAGACAGGGGATGATGCGGCGGGCGGTCATGCCGGCGTTTCGGCCGCGAGGGCCTCTTTGAGGGTGAAGCGGTTCTCGTAGAGGGCGCGGCCGACGATGGCGCCGTCGCAGCCCAGGGCCGCCGCGGCTGTGAGGTCGGCGACCGTGGCGACCCCGCCCGAGGCCTGGACCTTGAGGTCGGGGCGGCGACGGACGATCTCGCCCAGCAGGTCCAGATTGGGGCCGGTCAGGGCGCCGTCACGGCCGACGTCGGTGACGAGCAGGTGACGCGCGAGCTCCGGCGGATAACGGTCCAGGGCGGTCCAGAGATCGACCCCGGCGGCCTCGGTCCAGCCCTTCAACGCCGGGACCCAGCGGTCGCCGTCGGCCTTGACGTCGATGGCCAGGGTGATGCGGTCGGGCCCGAAGCGACGCAGCCAGTCGGCCACGGTCTCGGGCTGTGACACGGCGAGGGAGCCGACCACCACCCGCGCCACGCCGGCGTCGATCAGGGCGGCGACGTCGGCGGCGGAGCGAACCCCGCCGCCGGACTGGATGCGGATGTCGATGGCGCGGGCCAGTTCGCCGATCAGGGCGTGCTGGACCGCCCGACCGGCCTCGGCCCCGTCGAGGTCGACGATATGGGCCCAGGTCGCGCCCGCCGCGGCGAAGGCGGCGAGGCGGGCGGCGGGCTGGTCGTCATAGCGGGTGACCTGGTCGAACCGGCCATGCATCAGCCGCACGCAGGCGCCGGCTCTCAGGTCGATGGCGGGATAGACGATCACGCGGTCCCCCGATCTCGGCTGCGCCTCGCCGGAGGATGACGATGACAGTGGGTCATAACTCGATCTCGAGGAAGTTTCTGAGGATGCGGGCGCCGGCGGCGGCCGAACGCTCGGGGTGGAACTGGCAGCCCCAGCGGTTGGCGCTGCGGACCACGGCCGGCACCGGGCCGCCGTAGTCGGCGCGGGCCAGGGTCGCGGGACCGTCGGGGCAGACGAAGCCGTGGACGAAATAGGCCCAGGATCCGTCCTCGACGCCCTCGAGCAGGGGGTCGTCGCGCACGGCGGTCAGACGCGACCAGCCCATGTGCGGCACGGTCAGGCCGGGGCCGGGATCGAGACGGCGGACGGCGCCGGGGATCAGGCCCAGCAAGGGAACCGGCTCGCCCTCCTCGCTGGTCTCGAACAGCAGCTGCTGGCCGAGGCAGACGCCCAGCAGGGGGCGGGCGAAGGCGCGGATAGGCTCGACGAGTCCGAGGACTGCGAGCCGGTCCATGGCGTAGGCGGCGGCGCCGACGCCGGGCAGGATCAGCCGCTCGGCCTCTGCGACGACGGCCGGGTCGTCGGTCAGGCGCACGGTGGCGCCGAGCCGCTCCAGCGCAAACTGGACCGAGGCGGTGTTGCCGGCGCCGTAGGCCAGGACGGTGACTTCGGTCACAACACGCCCTTGGTGCTGGGCACGGCGTCGCCCTCGACGCGGATGGCCTGGCGCAGGGCGCGGCCGAAGGCCTTGTAGACGGCCTCGGTCTTGTGGTGGTCGTCGTCGCCGGTGACGGTGATGTGGACCGCCGCGCCCATGGCCTCGGCCAGCGACCGGAAGACGTGGGCCGTCAGATCGGTGCGGTAGTCGCCGATGAAGGGGGTCGAGAAGCTCCCCTCGAACAGCGGATAGGGGCGGCCGGACAGGTCGATGGAGACGCTGGCGTTGGCCTCGTCCATCGGCAGGACGAAGCCGTAGCGGGCGATGCCGCGGCGCTCGCCGAGCGCCTGTTTCAGGGCCTGGCCGAGGGCGATGGCCGAATCCTCGATGGTGTGGTGCGGATCGGTGTGCAGGTCGCCCTCGCACGACAGACGCAGGGAGAAGCCGCCGTGGGCCGCGACCTGCTCCAGCATGTGATCGAAGAAGCCGACGCCGGTGGCGATGGAGATCGGGCCGGTCGCGTCGAGGTCGACGGCGCAGACGATGCGGGTCTCCTTGGTGTCGCGGACGGCCTGGCCGGTGCGGTGGGGTCGTCCCGACGCCGCGCCGAGGCCGAGGGCGGCCAGCAGCCGGTCGTTGACCTCGGCCTTCGCCGAGACGGGGAGGCGCAGGCGGTCGCCGGCGCGTTCGCCGACAAGGCCGTAGCGGGCGAGGGCGGTCAGGACCGCGTCGGGGTCGGACGGGCGGGCCATCAGGACGGGGCCGACGCCGGGCTCGATCACCATCTCGCGGGACAGGGCGTTGATCAGCCGCTCGCGTTCGGTCCGGACGAGGGCGATGCGGGCCGTGGTCTCCATCATCCGCGACGGGTCCAGCGCCTGCAGGGCGAGGCGGAGCGAGACCTCGGGCAGGGCGTAGGGCTCCAGCACGGCGGCGAGGCGGGCGAGGGCGGCCGGCTGGGCCAGGGCCGCGCCGACGCGGGCGCCGGCCAGACCCCAGGCCAGCGACAGGCTGCGCAGGACGACCAGATTGGCGTGGTCGCCGATTACCGCGGCGGCGGACGGGGCGTCGGCGAACTCGGCCAGACCCTCGTCGACCACCAGCAGGGCGGGCGCGACCCGTTCCGCCATCTCGGCCACGGCCTCGGGCGAGCCGAGGGCGCGCAGGATGACGGCGCCGGTCGCGGCGTCGGGGCCCGGGGCGGCGTAGAGGGCGGCGAGGGCGCGGTAGGGCTCGGCGACGGGGGCCTCGACGCGCAGGCCGTCACGGGCGGCGAGGCGGAAGACGAGCTCCAGCCCATGGGTCAGGCCGCGCACCGGCAGGACGTGATCGGGCGCGACGCCGTAGAGCTCGGCCATACGGGCGGCGAGGGCGCGCGGCTCGGCCGGATAGCGGTCGAGGCCGTCGCCGCCGGCGACCAGCGGCGGGAAGGGGGCGGGCAGGTTGTTCATGCGTCAGCCCTCAGATCCGCGGCCCGGGCGTGGGCCTCGAGCCCCTCCAGCCGGGCGAGTCGGGCCGCGACGGGGGCGAGCTGGCGGGCCCCGTCGGCGCTGACCTGCTGGACCGACATGGAGGTCATGAAGCTGGCGGTGGTGACGCCGCCCATGGTGCGGGCCGCGCCGTCGGTGGGCAGGACGTGGCTGGGACCGGCGGCGTAGTCGCCCAGGGTCTCGGCGGCGAAGGCGCCGACGAAGACGGCCCCGGCGGCCGAGATGCGGCTGACCAGTTTCCCGGCCTCGACGGTCTGCAGGGCCAGGTGTTCGGGGGCGTAGAGATTGGCCACCTCGCAGGCCTCGGCCACGTCGCGGACCCGGATGGCGCGGCCCTCGGCGAGGGAGGCGCGGGCGATGTCGGCGCGGGGCAGGGTCTCCAGCTGGCGCTCCACCTCAGCGAGGATGGCGTCGATGTTGGCACGGCTTTCGGAGACGAGGAGGACCTGGGCGTCGGCGTCGTGTTCGGCCTGGCTGAGCAGGTCGGCGGCGGCGATCTCCGCGTCGGCGTCGCGGTCGGCGATGACCAGCAGTTCAGAGGGGCCGGCGGGCATGTCGACCGAGGGGCCGCCCGGCAGGGACGAGGCCTGTTTTTTGGCCTCGGCGACCCAGGCGTTGCCGGGGCCGAACAGCTTGTCACAGGGTTCGATGACGCCGTCGTCCAGTTCGGCGCCGAAGGTCAGGGCGGCGATGGCCTGGGCTCCGCCGATCAGCCACAGGGCGTCGAGCCCAGCCTCGGCGGCGGCGAAGATCATGGCCGGGTGCGGCTCGCCCGAGGCCGAGGGCGGCGTGACGACGACGCGGCGGCCAACCCCGGCCACGGCGGCCGGGATCGCCTGCATGAGCAGGGACGAGAACAGCGGCGCCGAGCCGCCGGGCACATAGAGGCCCGCCGAGCGCAGCGGCCGCCAGACCAGGCGCGAGCGGACGCCGGGGATGATCTCCACGTCGGGGGTGTCCTCGGGGCGGGTGGCCTCGTGGAAGATGCGGACGTTTTCGGCGGCCATGCGGATGGACCGGGTGTCGGCGGGGCGCAGGGCGTCGCGGGCGGCGGCGACGCGGTCGGGCGTCAGCTCCAGCCGGCGCGGCGGGGCCCCGTCGAGCTTGACGCTCCAGTCCGTCACGGCCGCGCCGCCGCGGGCGCGGACGTCGTCCATGATCTCGCGCACCGTGTCGGTGACGCGCGTCTCGGTGCGGCGTTGCGGGCGGGCGAGGGCCGCGATCCGTCCGGCGGCGTCGAGCGTGCTCCAGTCGAGACGTTTCATCACATCATCTTCTCGATGGGGAGGACGAGGATGGCCGAGGCGCCGGCGGCCTTGAGCCGCTCCAGCGTCTCCCAGAACACCGCCTCCTGACAGACGGCGTGGACGGCCACGGCGTCGTCGCGGCCGGACAGGGGCATGACGGTCGGGGCGCCGGCGCCGGGCAGGATGGCGGTGATCTGGTCCAGCGCCGCGCGCGGGGCGTTGAGCATGACGTATTTGGCGCCCTGCGATGACACCACGCCGGACATGCGCTCGATGATGCTGTCCAGCAGGTGCTGCAGACCCGGCTCGGGCGCGACAGGCGAGCGGATCAGCACGGCCTGGCTTTCCAGCACGGTGTCGCGCGCGTCGAGTCCGTTGGCCTCCAGCGTCGCCCCGGTCGAGACCAGGTCGCAGATGGCCGAGGCCAGCTTGAGCCGCGGGGCGACCTCGACCGCGCCGCGCATGGTGACGATGTCGGCGGCGACGCCGCGTTCGTCGAGCCAGCGGCGCAGGATCTTCGGATAGGAGGTGGCGATGCGTAGACCCTCCAGCGCGGCCGGGCCGTCATAGGCGAGGGTCGGCGGGACGGCGATCTTCAGGGTGCAGCGGCCGAAGCCGAGCGGCATCAGCACCTCGGCCGTCGGGCCGCCGTTGCGGGCCTCTTCCAGCACATTCTCGCCGACGATGCCGAGGTCGCAGACGCCGTCGGCGACGAAGGTCGGGATGTCGTCGTCGCGCACCCGCAGCAGGTCAATCGGATAGTTCTCGACCCGGTAGAGCAGGTCGTTGTTGCCCTTGATGACGCGCAGGCCCGCGTCGCGGACGAGGTCGAGGCTGCGATCGGACAGGCGGCCGGATTTCTGCACGGCGATGCGGAGCCGGCCCTGGACGGTGCTCATGACGGTTACTCGGACTTTCGGGGTTCAGGCTTTGGGGTTCAGGCGGTCCAGCACGAGGCGATAGCCCTGATGCGGCATTTCTTTCAGGAAGCGGGCGACCCGCACGACGGTGGTCGGGCTGGCCTGGGCTTCGGCGGCGATTTCTCGATACGAATGCAGTTGCTGGTCCAGCAGCCGCGCCACCGCCCAGCGCTCGGCGAAGGCGCGGAGTTCCGACGGCGTGCACAGATCGGCCAGAAAGGCGTCCAGCTCCTCGCGGGTCTTCAGACACAGCAGGGCGTCGTACAGCGCCAGCCGGTCGTCGGCGGCCTTGGACACGGCCTTGCGGGAGGGGGTCTCGATCATGGGTGTTCCACTAGGGTGTAACAGTGGAACGGTCAAGTGAGGGATTAGGGATGGGGGATGAGGAAGAAGCACCCGCTCGCAGCGGCATGACCCGTGTCCACCCCTCGACCCTCGCCCCTCGCCCCTCTATCTCCCTCTCATGACCAAGGTTCTGATCATCGGCGCGGGCCATGCGGGCGGGACGGTCGCGGCCCTGCTGCGGCAGTACGGGCATGAAGGGTCGATCGTGCTGGCGGGGGCGGAGCCGGCGGCGCCGTACCAGCGGCCGCCGCTGTCCAAGGCGTGGCTGAAGGGCGAGGCCGATCTGGAGGCGTTGCTGCTGCGGCCCGAGGCCTTCTACGCCGAGCATGACATCGACCTGCGCACCGGGGCGACGGCGACGGACATCGATACGTCGGCGCGGACCGTGACCTTCGCCGACGGGACGGTCGAGCCGTATGACGCCCTGATCCTGGCGACGGGGTCGACGGCGCGAAAGCTGACGATCCCCGGAGCCGACCGGGCCGATCTGCTGGAGCTGCGCACCTTGGCCGACGCCGAACGGCTGAAGGCGGCCCTGGAACCCGGCAAGCGGCTGGCGGTGGTCGGCGGCGGCTATGTCGGGCTGGAGGCGGCGGCCTCGGCGCGGGCGCTGGGAGCGGAGGTCGTGGTGATCGAGCGGATGGACCGGGTGCTGGCGCGGGTGGCGTCGGAGACGCTGTCGGCCTTCTTCACCGCCCATCACAGGGCGCACGGCGTCGAGGTGCTGACCTCGGCCGAGGTGACCGCGTTCGAGGACGGCGGGGTGCGGCTGGGCGACGGACGTCTGATCGAGGCGGATGCGGTGCTGGTCGGGATCGGGGCGTTGGCCTGCGACGACCTCGCGCGAACGGCGGGTCTGATCTGCGAGAACGGCGTCGTCGTGGATGAGCAGGCGCGAACCTCGGACCCGGCCATCTGGGCCATTGGCGACATGACCCATCGGCCGGTTCCGGCCCACGGCGGGCGGCGGCATCGGCTGGAGAGCGTGCCCAATGCGCTGGAACAGGCGAAACAGGCGGCGGCGGCGATCGGCGGACGCCCGGGGCCGGCGCCCGAGGTCCCGTGGTTCTGGTCCGACCAGTATGAGATCAAGCTGCAGATCGCCGGCCTGCCCGAGGGCGCGGACCGTCAGGTGATCCGCGGCGAGGTCGACGGCGGATCGTTCGCCGTCTTCCATCTGCAAGGCGACCGGATCGTCTGCGTCGAGGCGGTCAACGCCCCCGCCGAATTCATGGCGGGGCGGCAGATGATCGCGCGGCGCCAGGCGGTGGACGCCGCGCGCCTGGCCGACCGGTCGGCGTTGATGAAAGAGGTCGCGGCCGCGGTTCAGGCCTGACGGGCGAAGTCCAGGTCGGCGTCGGGCGCCGACAGGTGTTCGAGCAGCTCCGCCAGCGGCAGGGGGCGGCCGATCAGATAGCCCTGGGCCATGTCGCAGCCCATGGCGCGCAGCAGCGCCAGGGCGGTCGGCGTCTCGACCCCTTCGGCCGTGACCTTCAGGCCCAGGCTGTGGGCCAGGTCGATGGTCGACTTGACCAGCAGGGCGTCGCGGGACGACTGGTCGAGGCCCAGAATGAAGCTCTTGTCGATCTTCAGCTCATCGGCGCGGATCTGTTTGAGATAGGTCAGGGACGAGAGGCCCGAGCCATAGTCGTCCAAGGACACCGATATGCCGGCCCGCGCGAACCGCTCGACGATGCGAAGGGCCAGGTCGGGATAGTCCACGACGGCGGTTTCGGTGATCTCGAAGCACAGGTCGGCTTCGGCCGCGGCGACCTCGGCGACGGCGAAGTCGGCGAAGCTCTCGTCCGACATCAGGCGACCCGAGATATTGACCGAGACGGTGAGGCGGTGGCCCCCGGCCGCCAGGGACTTCTGGTCGGCGATGGCGCGGCGAATGGCCCATTCCGTCAGCGGCCGGATGTGGCCGGTCTCCTCGGCCATGCCGATGAACAGGTCCGGCGAGACGCATCCCCGGCGGGGATGGGTCCAGCGCATGAGGGCCTCGACGGCGTTGGTGCGTTCGGCCCGGAAATCGTATTTCGGCTGGTAGGCGAGGGTCAGCTCGCCGTTGCGCATCGCCGCCATCATCTCGCTGATCAGCGACAGATTGCCGGCGGGATCGCCGTATCGCCCGGCGTCGAAGGCGGCGGCGCGGCGGCGCGTGGCCCGGGCCTGATTGAGGGCGATCGAGGCGCGGTCGACGGCGGAGGGGACGTTGCGATTGGCCTCTCCGGTGCGGGCCACGCCGGCGGTCAGGGCGATGTCCACGGCGGCGCCGTCGAGGATCACCGGCGAATGGGCGGCCTCGCACAGGCGCCCGGCCAGGGTGACGGCCGATTCGTCGTCTTCGGCGCTGAACACCAGGCCGAGGATGCCCCCGCTGACCCGGGCGACCGGCCGTCCGCCCGAGAGGTCGGACAGTCTTTCGCCCAACACCTTCAGCAATCGGGCCATGGAGTCATAGCCGATCGCGTTGCGGACCACCTCGAACCGGTCGATGCCCAGCAGGATGACGTAGGTCCGGCCCGGCCCGGCCGCCAGCCCTTCCAGCGCCAGGCGATTGCCCAGACCAGTCTCCTGGTCGTGTAGCGCCATCTGCGTCAGCTGCGCCTCGCGGTCGCGGAGCTTCCGGGCCGACTCGGCCGAGATCAATGCCGGCAGGAATGCGAACAGGCTGCGCATCCGGCCAGAGTATCGCGGCAGGGTGAAGCGGGCGTAAATCCGTGGGGTTGTATCGCAGCCGTGGCTTGCGGCTCCGCGTCGATCAGAAATCGACCCGCATCGACACCCAGAGCCGGCGCGGTTCCTGGTTGTTGGCGTACTCAGACCCGTAGGCGACGGGGGTCCCGTACGGGATCAGGCTGACGAAATCCTCGTCCAGCAGGTTGTAGACCACGGCGTTCAGGGTGACGCGGTCGCTGATCTCCCAGGCGCCGCCGAGGTGGAACAGCTCATAAGCCTTGTAGTCGCCGAGGGCGACGCGGGCCGCGCCCTCGCCGCGGTAGCGTTCCGAGCGGTGCTCGCCCCGGAGCCACAGGGACAGCCGGTCCGAGGCCTGCCAGTTCACGCTGGCGTTCAGCATATGGGCGGGGGTGTCGGTCAGGGGCAGGCCGGCGCTCGCGCCCGACTTCTGC
The DNA here is from genome assembly GCA_046292645.1 of Brevundimonas sp. GTDB lineage: Bacteria > Pseudomonadota > Alphaproteobacteria > Caulobacterales > Caulobacteraceae > Brevundimonas. Next base: position 29,283 of record JBKBQO010000006.1, on the reverse strand, counting down.
TCGCTGTCTGTGTATGTGTAGTTGGCGCTGACGGTCCAGGCGTCGCTGGCGCGCCACCGGCCGGCGACCTCGACCCCGCGGGTCACGGCCTCGTCGATGTTGACGCTCTGGCCGAAGGTCGGGGCGTTGGGGAAGAAGCCGACGTCGGTGCAGCCGGTCTGCGGATAGTTTCCGGCGGCATAGTCCGTGGCGGAGACGCCGAAGGCGCAGTTCACGACCGGGGTTCCGGAGGCGATCTTGTCCTCGAACTGGTTGTCGAACAGGGTCAGGCTGGCGCGGAAGTCATCGCGGTTGTCGTAGAATACGGCGAACTCGGTCGCCGTGCTGGTCTCGGGCTGCAGGCCCGGCGAGCCCAGCAGCGGCAGGCGGCCCTGCTGACCGAAGCCGTTGATGCCGGGGGCGAGCTGCTCCAGGCGCGGGGTCTTGAAGCCCCGGCTGACGCCGCCCTTGAGGGTCCACTGGTCGGTGGCGTTCCAGACCAGATAGGCGCGGGGGCTGAACTGGTCGCCGAAGGTCGAATGGTCGTCGAACCGACCGCCGACGGTCAGGGCCAGGGCATCCGTGAACCGCCACTCGTCCTCTGCGAACAGCGCCCACTGGGTGAATTCGAAGGCCTGGGGCGCGACGCCGTCGACCATGCTGGCGTCCCAGTACTGGCCGCCCACGGTGAAGGTGTGGCTGCGCCATTCCGAAGACAGCTTGGTGTCGAGGATCACGCTTTCGGTTTCCAGCGTCCTGGGACCGCCGGCGCCGGGCACGCCGGGCGGGATGATCCGGCCGATCGTCTCGGTCTGGTTCCAGGACAGGGTGTTCTCCAACTGGCCGAACGGCAGCCGCCAGTTATGCGCCAGCACCGCCTGGTCGCGATTGAACTCCAGCGCGTCGGCATAGCCGCCGGCGGTGGTGTTGGTTCCCAGTTCGGCATTGGCGTTGCTGTACCACTGGCGCGCGACGTCGAGGTCCAGCCACAGATCGTGGTCGCGGTGGGGCGTCAGGCTGAACCGGCCCCCGGCGGTCCAGACCTCGCTCTCGGCGGCGCTGCGGCCGAAGCCGCCGACCGGCGTCTGGACGCCGTTGACGGTCTCATAGGTCAGTTCCGAGTCTTCCCTGGTCAGGTAGCTGCCGCGCACGGCCAGGCCCAGCAGGTCGCGGACCAGCGGGCCGTTGGCGTACAGATCGCCGCCGTACAGATTGCCGAACTCGTCGTCGCCCTGAAGGGTGGCGTTGGCCGAGACCGTGCCGGACCAGACGTCGCCGACCTTCTTCGTGATGATGTTGACCACCCCGCCGATGGCGTCCGAGCCGTAGAGGGTGGAGACCGGGCCGCGCACCACCTCGATCCGCTCGATGGCGGAGACCGGCGGCAGGAAGCTGGTCGAGGTCTCGCCGAAGCCATTGGGCGTGACGCTGCCGGCGGTGTTCTGGCGGCGGCCGTCGATCAGGATCAGGGTGTAGTCCGAGCCCAGGCCGCGGATGTTGATGGTCAGGCCGCCCGTCTTGCCGACCGGGGCGCCGACATCGACGCCGGGCACGTCCGCCAGCAGTTCCGCGATCGAACCGGCGCGCTGGCTCCGGATTTCCTCGCCGGAGATGACGCTGATGGAAGCGGGCGCCTGTTCGATCCGCTGTTCGAAGCCCGAGGCCGTGACGACGACATCGCTGATCTGGACTGGATCGCCGGCCGCGAGGAAGGTCTCCTGGGCCGCTGCGGAGAGCGCCAGGGCGGAAACGCCCGTCGCCAGAAGGAACGCCGTGGTCAGCCGTTGCGCGGTCATATCAGCCCTGTCAGTTGCGAGTGGCTCTCATTATCGATCGCAACTGGCTTGGCAAGGGCTTCCGTGCGGCGAGGTCAATAAACGTCGCGGCGGTACCGGCCAGCGTCGGTCAGATTCCGCAGACGGTCCGGTCCGAGGGCGGCCTGGAGCGCCTCGTCCACGCCCCGCGACATCCCCTCGAGACTGCCGCAGACGAGCAGGACAGCGCCGCGGTCGACCCAGGCGGTCAGGTCAGAGGCATGCTCCGTGATCAGCGCCTGGACGTAGCGGCCGTCGTCGGCGTCGCGGGAGAAGGTCCGGTCCAGCCGGGTCAGGGCGCCGGACGCGAGGGCGGCCTGGAGTTCGGCGTCGAGGAAGGCGTCATGGGCGCGGGTGCGTTCGCCGAACATCAGCCAGGTCTCGGCGGCCGGATCGCCCGCGCGGGCCCGCCAGTGGGCGCGGAGGCCCGCCAGCCCCGTGCCGTTGCCGATCAGAACCAGCGGCGTCCCGGGCGACGGACCATGGAAACCGCGATTGACACGGATCCGCATCCCGACCTCGTCTCCGACGGCGAGGTCCCGCGTCAGCCAGCCCGAGGCCAGGCCGGGGCGTCCGTCGGGCCGCAGCATCCGCCGGACGATGAACTCGGCGCGTCCGTCGGCGGGCAGGGAAGCCACGGAATATTCGCGACTGGCCGGGGCGGCCTGCCCCTGGACGGCGGGCAGGCCGATTTCGGCGATGTCGCCCGCGGTCCAGGTCGGCGCGTGGCCGACGGGCGCGAAGGCCAGAAGCCAGGCCTCGCCGCCGGGGCTGCCGGGGTTCAGATGGGTCCGCTCGACCAGCCGCCATCGGTCGAGGGCGGGCGGGGCCCAGTCCGGACCGGTGGCGGATCCGGTCAGCAGGCCCAGCTGATGCTGCCAGTGACGAAGGGCACCCGTGTCGCCGTTGTCGACCTCGACGCGGTCGAACAGGGGCGCGGCGCCCGAGCGCTGGAGCCAGCCGTCGAGGGCCCGGCCGAAGCCGCAGAAGGCGGCGTAGGTGCGATCGCCGAGGGCCAGCAGGCCATACGACAGGCCGGACAGGTCGGCGGGGTCGTTCATCGCCTTGCGGACGAACCGCGAAAGGGCGTCCGGCGCGTCGCCCTCGCCGGTGGTGGAAGCGACAAACAGGACCTTCCCCGCCGCCTTCAGCGCCGCCGGCTCCAGCTCGCCGAGGCCGACCACGCGGGCCGGGACGCCCCCGTCGGACAGGCTGCGCGCGGTCATCCAGGCCAGTTCCTCGGCCAGGCCGGTCTGGCTGGCGAAGGCGACCAGGATGGCGGGAGCGACCCCGGACGGCGCCAGGGCGGCGGAGCGGACGACGGCGGCGCGGCGGGCGCGAAGGCGCGCCGTCTGCACAAGCGCGACGACCGCCAGCCACAGGCCGACCGCGGCGGCGGCCCAGAGCCAGCGCACCGGATCGTGGGTCACGCGCCCTCGGACAACATGGCGGTGAAGGCAGGGGTGACGATCTCGACCACGCCGCCCTCGGCGCGCACCACGAAGGCGGCGGCGATATTCATGGCCCCGGCGTAGGCCGGGCCTTCCTCCGGACCCATCACGGTCAGGGCGGTGGCCATGGCGTCGGCGTACATGGCGGTCCCGGCCAGGACGGTGACCGAGGCGACGCCGTTGTCGACCGGCCGGCCGGTCCGGCCGTCGATGGTGTGGCTGAAGCTCTTGCCATAGACCTCGAAGCGCCGGACCCAGTCGCCCGAGGTGGCGCAGGCCATGTCGAACAGGGCGGCGACGGCGCGGGCACCCGGTGCGCCGGGGGCCTGTTGCAGCTCGACCCACCAGGGCAGGCCGTCGGGCTTGACGCCGGCCCCGCGAAGCTCCCCGCCGATCTCGACCAGATGATGCGTCGCGCCCATCCCCGTCAACCGCCCGGACACCCGATCGACGGCGTGGCCCTTGGCGATGCCGGACAGGTCCAGCTTGAGCCCGCCCGGTTGCTGCACGGCGCGGGCGTCGCGGTTGAGCCGCAGCAGGCCCCAGCCCGACACCGCATGGGCGGCGGCGATTTCCTCTTCGAACGGGATGGTCGGGCCGGTTCCGAAGCCGTTGAGCGGCCGGGGCCCCGGCGGGCCGAAGCCCCAGAGGTCGACCAGGGCGCCGAGGGTGGGATCGACCGCGCCGTCGGTGTCGTCGGCCAGGTCGAGGGCGGCGTTCAGCAGGGTCCAGAACGGCTCCGACACCGCCCAGAAGCCGGGCGGGGCCGCGTTCAGCCGCGACAATTCGGACCGGGGGTCCCAGTGGCTGAACAGGGCGTTGATCTCGGCCAATTCGGCCTCGATTGTCGCCTGGATGGCGGACCGGTCCAGCGACGGCGGCGCGACCAGACGGGCTGACCAGGTGGTGCCCATGGTCTCTCCGGCGAAGTCCTGGATATGGACGCCGGGCGGCGGGGACGGCCGGCGTCCATGGGTGGGGATCAGGACCCGGTTGTCGGGGCGTGGGGCGGCGTCACCGCCGACCTGCACGGGCGGCGGGGCTGCGCGAGTTGATCCGGGCGGGCCCTGGGTCAGGGCAGCACCTCGACGACGCCGTTGTACTGGGCGCTGGAGGCCAGACGGTCGCCCGCGGCCTCGCTGCGCACCGAGGCGTTCATCCAGTACATGCCGGGCTCGGGCCAGGTGACGGTGAAGGCGCCGTCGGCGCCGGTGGTGACGGTCATCTCTTCCGGATTGTCGCGATAGCGCGTGCCGCCCCGGGCGATGGTGACCTGCAGGCCCGCGGCCGGCTGTCCGTCCCTGACCAGTTTGAAGGTGGCGGCCTCGCCGGCGACCAGATCGTTCGGATGGCTGACCGGGACCAGTTCGATGCCTTCGCCGGTCGGGGTCAGGGCGGCAGTCGAGGGGGCGCCGAGGGTGACGAAGGTCTCGATCCTGCTGGCGCTGCGGGTGGCGACGACCTCGGTGGCGTCGGCCGGAATATTGGCGGCCATCTCGGCTTCGGACCCGCGCCAGCGCTTGGTCTCGCCGCCCTGTTTGTAGCTGACCATGACTCCGCCCATGACATTGGCGACGCGATAGGTGCCGGGCTGGGTCAGGCGAAGGTCGAAGGTGGAGCGATAGCGGGCCCGGTGCAGGTTTTCCGGCGCCAGCGTGGAGCCGTCCGGGGCGGTGATGACCAGGCCGGCCAGGTTCATGGCGGCGTGGTCGGCGATGAAGACCCCGTTGGACATGGCGGCGTCGAAGCCGACCCAGGCCTCGGTCCCGGACAGGACGGTCGCCGTCGGGGCCATCCAGGCGCGGTGGGCCTGGGCGGACAGGGGCAGGGCGAGGGCCGCGAGGGCGGCGAGGACGGCGAGGGACTTCTTCATGCGATCGATCCTTTAGCGGGTCACATTGACGCTGACGGCGCCCAGTTCACTGGAGCCCGCGGCGCGGGCGGTGTTGGCGGCGCCCCAGCGGAAGGGGACGCGGACGGCCTCGCGCCCGCCCAGTTCGCGGGCGGCCTCGACGACCATGACATAGTCGCCGGCGGGCAGGCCGGACAGGCGCGCGCCGGGCACGGCGACGGCGTGGCGTCCGGGGGCCTTGGTCGCGCTGGACACGCCGTCGGCGGGCAGGGACAGGGCGCGGCCGCCCCGGCGCCACCAGGTGCGCATGTCCTTCAGCCAGTCCTTGCCCTCGGCGACGTTCGAGACCTCGTACCAGACGGCGAGGGTGCGCACGGCGGTCTGGTCCGGGCGCTCGATCCAGACGGCGACATAGGGGCGGTGATAGGCGGCGACCGACAGGCGCGGGATCTCGATCGAAACGGTCAGGTCCGCGGCAAGGGCCGGCGAGGCGATGGCGCCGAGGGCGGCGGCGGAGACGGCGAGGGAGAGCTTACGCATGGCGACTCGTCAGTGAATGAACAGCAGGGCGATGACGACGGGGATCAGCAGGCCGAGGCCCAGCAGCGGCCAGGTCGAGGGACGCTGGCGGGCGTGCAGCCAGGTCAGGCCGAAGCCGGTGACGGCGAAGACGATGCAGGCGACGGCGAAGACGTCGATGAACCAGTACCAGACCGGGCCCGTGTTCCGCCCCTTGTGCAGGTCGTTGATGTAGGCGACCCAGCCGCGGGTGGTGCGCTCTCTCAGGGCCTCGCCCGTGGCGCGGTCGATGGTCAGCCAGCCGTCGCCGCCCGGCTCAGCCAGGGCGATGTAGATTTCCTCGGACGTGGTCTCGGTCGGCCGGCCGGCGATCTGGACGGAGAAGGCCTCAGAGGCCCAGCGGGCGACGGCGTCCGGAACGGGGTCGGTGGTCTCGGCCGGGAAGGCGGACAGCCGGGCGAGCAGGGGTGCGGGGACGGCGGCGGTTTGCTCGACCGTGACCGGCTCGGCCGGAATCTGGGCGGCGTGGTTCAGGGTGATGCCCGTCACGGCGAACAGCAGCAGGCCGATCAGGCTGACGGCCGCCGAAATCCAGTGCCACTGGTGCAGTTGCTTGAGCCAGAACGACCGCGTCGAATTGAGCGCCGTCTTCGTGGGCGTCGCGGACTTCACTGGGGCGGCGGCTTCGGTCACGCCCGGCTTGTGCCGAAGCTGCGAACGATTTGCAATAGCTCGGGTGATCTGTCGCGGGACCCGGCGGTCAGGCGGCGTGAGCGATGATCGACGGCTCACCCGACGCCGCGCTGTGCATCACCAGCCGGATGGCGTTCAGCAGGGCGTCCGGCTGGATCGGCTTCTGCGCGACGCCGTTCATCCCGGCGGCCAGATATTCCGCCTCGTCCCGCGGGTCGGCGTTGGCGGTGAGGGCGAGGATCGGAAGCCCGGCCACCGTGCCCGGCAGGTTGCGGATTCGGCGAGTCGCCTCGACTCCGTCCATCACGGGCATCTTGATATCCATCAGCACCAGATCGAACGGCGCCGCCTGCACCCGGTCCACCGCCTGCCGGCCGTCCTCGACCGCTTCGGAACTGCAACCGAACAGCTCCAGCACCTTGGCCGCGACGAACCGGTTGGTGGCGTTGTCGTCGACGATGAGGACATGAAGAGTCGCATGGTCCGTCGGCGCGGCCAGCTGCGTGGCCGCCGTGAGCATCTCGCGGCTGGCTGCCGGCAGGCGCAGGCTGAACCGGAAGCGAGCGCCGCCCCGGGGCGACCGTTCGACGGCGATGTCGCCCTGCATCAGCTCGACGATCTGGCGACAGATGGCGAGGCCGAGACCGGCGCCGGCGCCTTCCCGGCCCGCATGGCCGGTGTTGAAGGGATCGAAGATGGATCCGGCGACCTCGGCCGGCACGCCGGGACCGCTGTCGTCGACGGTGGCCGTGACGGCAACGGCGCCGTCGACCTCGCGGCTGGCGATATGGACCGCCACCTCGCCGGCCTGGGTGAATTTCAGGGCGTTGCCGATCAGATTGTTGAACAGCTGCTTCAGCCGCATTTCGTCCGCGGCCACCCAGTCGTCGACGGCGGCGTCATGGGTCACCGTCAGGGTCAGCGCCTTTTCCTGGGCGCGCGGGCTCCACAGGGCCTTGAGGTCCGCGGCCACCGCAGACAGCCGCACCGGCGCGGCCTCGAAGGCCATCAGCCCCGCCTCCGCGCGTGACATGTCGAGGGCGTCCGTCAGCAGGCGCAGCAGGCTTTGGCCGGAGTCCAGGATGGTCCGGGCGTAGGGGCGCATGGCCTCCTGGGTCAGTTCACGCTCCATCAGTGCGGCGACGCCGAGGACGCCGTTCAATGGCGTTCGGATTTCGTGGCTCATCACCGCGAGGAATTCGGACTTGGCGCGGCTGGAGGCGCGGGCCTCCGCCTCGGCCCGCGCGAGGTTGCGGGCAAGCTCGCTCATCGCATCGGCCCGTCGCCGGTGGATGGCGCTGCCGGCCTGGAGCACATGCACGCCCGCCCCGACACCGAAATAGCGCCCGGCCGAAGTGACCACGAAGCCGTTCAGCAGCCCGCCCAGATTGGCGTCGTCCATCGACTGGAACAGGGTCTCGGCGTCGGCGTCGGCGTCAAGAATCCGGGGCGCCGGATCCATGAAGGTCGCGGCGGGGCGCCGGGCGTAGAGGGCGCGCCCGAACTCGGCGGCCATCTTGAGGGTGAAGGCGTTGCGCTCGATCAGACCGACCGGCCGCCCGTCGCCCTCGACGACCGCGATGATGAGCGTGTCCGGCTCGCGCTGGAATCGATCGAACACGTCCGCTCCGGGCGTGTCCGGCCCGATCGGCGCCGCCGCACTCGCAAAGTCACCGATCCTGGCCATGCACCACTCCCGCCTGGCCATCGGGATAGGTCGCGGGACTTAACGCCAGCTTTGCCGCGCGTGAATGTTTTCCGATATTCTCTTGAATATCAATCCGTAAGCGGAGGACTCGGGCGGGCCAGGAGGTCGGCCGCGAAGTCGGACAGGGTGTCGTCGCGGGCCCCCATGATGATGATCCGGTCGCCGGGCCGAGCGAGGGCCCGCAAGCGGTCGCCGCAGGCTTCGCGCGTGGACAGGGCCTCGGCCGTCCGACCGGCGGCGCGGACGCCGGCGGCGATGTCCTCGCTGCCCACCGACCGGTCGGTCGTGCCGCCGAAATAGACGGGCTCAGGCATCAGCAGCACATCGTCGGGACGCAACAGGCCGGCGAAGCCGTCGATGAACTCGGTCTTCATCAGGCGCAGGGGGCCAAAGCCGTGCGGTTGGAACAGGATCAGCAACCGGCCGTCGAAGGCGTGCAGGGTCTTGAGGGTGGCGGCGATCTTGTCCGGGTTATGGGCGAAGTCGTCGATGACGGTGACGCCGTTCGCGGTCCCGACCACCTCCATGCGGCGACGGATGCCGGTGAAGGTTTCGAGCGCGGCGACGGCCTGGTCCAGCGGCACGCCGATGGCGCGCACCGCGCCGAGGGCGGCCAGGGCGTTGGCGACATTGTGGGCCCCGGGGACGTTGAGCACGACCTGGCGCGGCGTCCCGCCCAACTCTGTCAGGGTGAAGCGCATTCCCGTCGGCTGCGGGTCGAGGTCATGAACGTTAAGCGTGGCCGACTCCTCGCCCAGGGCGAAGGTGATCACCTTGTCCGCCGGCAGGGACTGGGCCAGGGCCTGGGTCTCGACATTGTCGAGGTTGAGCACCGCCTTCGCCGCCCGTCCGGTGAAGCCGCCGAACAGGTCGCGCAGTTCCTCCATCGACTTGTGGTCCAGCGAGATGTTGGAGACCACGGCGACCGTCGGCGCGTAACGGGCGATCGAACCGTCGGATTCGTCCACTTCGGAGACGAACAGGTCGGGACCGCCGATCAGGGCGCTGGCGAAGGGGTGGTCGGCGTCGGCGAAATTCGTCATCACCGCGCCGTTCATGACGGTGGGCGAACGGTCCGCCTGATGCAGGATCCAGGCGATCATGCCGGTGATGGTCGACTTGCCGCTGGTGCCCGCCACGCCGATCGAGGTCGGGGCGGCGTTGAACAGCTGGCTGAGGAGTTCGGGCCGGGTGACGATGCGGGCCCCGGCGCGTTTCGCCGCGCCGATGTCCGGCACGGTGTCCTCGATGGCGCCGGTCGCCACCACGGTCTGGCCGGCCCGGGTCACGCCGGAGCCGTCCTGCGGATGCAGGGTCACGCCGTGAGCTTCCAGCCAAGCGAATTTCTCCGGCGTGCGGCCTTGGTCGCGCGACCGGTCCGAGCCCTCGATCCGTCCGCCCCGCGCCTGGACGATCATCGCCAGCGGGAGCATGCCCGAGCCGCCGATGCCGCAGAAGAAATAGTCGTCTTGATTCATGAGGGCGAAACCGGGGAATGTCCGGCGGCCTGACTAGCACGGGCGAGGCGAGAGGCCAGCGGCTCAGCATGAAGATCGGCATCGTCAACGCCAGTTCGCGCTTCAGCCGGGAGCGGGCCGAGGCCGTCCTGGGCTGGTTCGCGACGAATTTCCCGGACGGCTCCGTCACGGCCAGCTTCCACCCGGCCAGTTTCGGCAAGCACGGCCATTTCGGCGGCGACGACGCCAGCCGGGCCGCCGCCTTCGTGGAATACGCCAATGATCCCCGGCTGGACGCGGTGTGGTTCGCGCGCGGCGGCTACGGCTCGTGCCGGATCGCCGAGGCTGTGTTGCCCCGGCTGACGGCGGTCGCGCGCAAGAAGCGGTACCTCGGCTATTCGGACGCGGGCAGCCTTCTGGCTATGCTGTACAAGGCCGGCTTTCCGCATGTGGCGCACGGGCCGATGGCCTCGGACGCGGTGCGTCACGAGCCGACCGCCTGGCGGGCGCTGAACTGGCTGAGCTCGGGCGATCCGGCGTCGTGGGAGCCGTCGCTGGCGGAGGATCCCCGCCCGGCCGTCGCCTTCAATCTGAGCATCCTCGACGCCCTGGTCGGGACGGCGCTGGAGCCTGATCTGACCGGCCATGTCCTGATGCTGGAGGACGTGTCCGAGCCGCTGTACCGGATCGACCGGATGATGTTCCACCTGACCGGCCAGGCCTCGATCCGGAAAGTGGCGGGCATCCGCATGGGGCGGGTGTCTGACATCGTCGAGAACGACCCCGACTTCGGCCTGACCGCCGAGGAGATCTGCCGCTACTGGTGCGAAAGGTCCGGAATTCCCTATCTCGGATCGGCCGACATCGGCCATGATCGCCAGAACAAGGTGGTTCCCTTCGGCCACAGGTCGGCGACCATCGGTTCGCCCGAACGGTGAAGCCTGTCGACTCCGCGCGGCGTCTCGCGCCAGATGCCGGCGATGACGGTAAACGGGCGTTTACCGTGAGATCGCGGGGCCTTGGGGGTGAGGCCTTCCGCGGTGGCGGTCCGGACGACGTCGGGGGGCGCTGACCGGACCGCCAACCATCTGACCGGTCGCCGAATGACCGGCGTCGGGGCGGGCGCGACCACGCGACGCTGGCGCGGGACCCGGCCAGACGCCATCTTCCCCGCCATGAACCGTCGCTCGCTTCTGTTTCGCGCCGCAGGGCTGGCCGCCGTCGTCGGCGGGGCCTGGTGGGCGCGGGAGACTCTGTTGTGGCCCAAGCCGACCCTGGTCTTCGGCGAGGCGGGGGCGACGCCGTGGCTGCCCTATGCGCGGCCCGGCCTCGTGCCGACGGCGACGGTCAGGCTGGGCGGCCTCACCGTGGTCGCCCTGATCGACAGCGGGGCCCAGTATTCGGTGATCGACCGGTCGCTGGTCGCGGCCCTGCCCGAGGCGTCGCGGTCTATGTTCGACATGCCGCTGGTGGCCTATGGCGTGGGCGGCGGGGCCCAGATGGGGCGCGGGACGACCCTGGCCGTCGACCTGCCCGGCCTGTCGATCCAGGGGCTCAGGGCGGCGATCCTCGACCTGGGCCCGCTGGCGGCCGAGGCCGGGCTGCAGACGCCGCTGATCCTGGGGCAGGACGTGCTGGGCGAGGCTGTGCTGGCCCTCGATCCGGGTCGGCGACATGCGCGCCTGATCCGGCGCGAGACCTTCGTCTGTCCGCCCGACCTCCTGGCCGCTGTGGTGCGCCGCCACGGAGACGGCCTGACCACCCAGGTCACGGTCGAGGGCGCCTCGGTCGAGGCGATGATCGACACCGGCGCCTCGGCGCTGCTGGGGCTGAGCCGGGAGGCCGCGACCGGAGCGGGCCTGATGGACGGGCGCCCCGAGGGCAGCGCCGTCAGCCTGGTGCTGGGCGGCGCCCTGCGGTCCGCCACCATCGAGGCGCGTACCGTGACCTTCGCCGACCACCTGTATCGCGGCGTCACGGTCGGGGTGTTCGATCAGCCGCCCCTGCCGAACTTCCCGGGCGGACTGGTCGGCATGGAGGCCCTCTCAGACCGCCGCGCGGCCCTGGATCTGGGAGCCGGGACCCTGTTCGTGTCCCGGCCGATGGAGCTGACCGTCGGGCGGGCTAGAGAGCGCTGAAGGTGTCGCAGTTGGCCGCATCGCCGCTTTCATAGCCGCGCCGCAACCATTCGACCCGCTGGGCCGAGCTGCCGTGGGTGAAGCCGTCCGGCCGCACCTGTCCGCCCTGACGCCGCTGCAGGGTGTCGTCCCCGATGGCCGAGGCGGTCTGCATCCCCGCTTCCAGATCTCCGGCCTCGAGCGCCACCTCGCCGTTCGACACCGATGCGGCCTGGCGGGCCCAGACACCGGCGTAGCAGTCCGCCTGCAGTTCCAGCGCGACGGAGTAACGGTTGGCCTCGGCCTCGCCGGACGCGCGCTGCTGGGCCGAACGCACCTGATCGGACAGGCCCGTCAGGGTCTGGATATGGTGGCCGTACTCATGGGCGATGACATAGGCCCGGGCGAAGTCGGCGCTGGACGCCCCCAGGTCCGTCTCGAGCTGGGCCCAGAACGACAGGTCGAGGTAAACATGCCGGTCGGCCGGGCAGTAGAACGGCCCCATGGCCGCCTGGCCGAAGCCGCAGCCTGTGCTGGTGCCCTGTTCGTACAGGGTGACGGTCGGCGGCTGATAGCCCTGGATCCGGCTGGTCCAGACGTCGTCGATATTGGCCCCGATCACGTCGACGAAGGCGCCGGCCTGGTCGGTCGGGCTGCCCTGGCGGCCCTCGGAGACTCCGGCGCCGCCGAACTGGCTGGCCAGCTGGGTGGTGGTCTGAGGGTCTATGCCAAAGACGAAATAGCCGATCGCGGCCAGCACGATCGTGCCGATCCCGCCGCCGGCGATCAGGCCGCCGCCGCCCATGCCCCGACGATCATCGATGTTGCCGCCGCGCCGTCCGCCCTGCCACCGCATGATCGTGCTCCCTCAGCCTGCCATCCAAGCCAGGCCGGAACGCGGGCGAAGGGGAAGGGATGCAGTCGGGCGCGCACGGAGGCGCTCAGTCGCGGGTGCGATCCAGCCAGGCGTCGATTTCGCTGACGGCCGACACCGTCGCGGCGCGGCGTTCCGTGGCCGCCAGCCGGGCGGCGCGCTCCTGCTCGGGGGATCGCAGGGGGGTGGGCGTGACGGTGGCGGGCTCGGGCAGACGCGACGCCTCGAGCCTTTGCACGGTCAGACGGCCCTCAAGCTGGACACGGTCCGCGAACGCCTGGCGCTGGTCGGCCTGGGCGCGCAGCCGGTCCATTTCGTAGCGGTGCCGGTCGACCTGATAGCGATGGGCGTCGACCGGCGGATAGGCCACCCGCGGCGGGAGCTGGGCCGCAGCGGAACCGGCGACGGCGACGGCGGCGAGGGCGACGGTCAGGGCGATCAGGCGACGGGTCATGAGCGAAACATGGGCTGCGACATCCTCTCCGGCAAGCGGAGCCGCAACCCGCGCCCGCCCGGTCCGTTGTCAGCCGCAACCCCAATCCAGAGAAAGGACCCGACATGGCCCAGACCCTGTCCGGAAAAACCGTCGCCGCCCTCGCCACCGACGGCGTCGAGCAGGTCGAGCTGATCAAGCCGATGGAGGCGCTGAAGGCGGCGGGCGCGACCGTGCATCTGGTGTCGCTGAAGTCCGGCCAGATCCAGGGCTTCAATCATCTGACGCCGGGCGACCGGATCCCCGTCGACCGCACCCTGTCCGAGACCGACGCCTCGACCTATGACGCCCTGCTGTTGCCCGGCGGCGTGGCCAATCCCGACCAGCTGCGAGGGGATGAGAACGCCGTGGCCTTCGTCCGCGCCTTCTTCGACGCCGGCAAGCCGGTCGCCGCGATCTGCCACGCGCCGTGGCTGCTGGTCGAGGCCGGGGTCGCCGACGGGCGGACCATGACCGGCTATCCCTCCATCCGCACCGACCTTCGGAACGCCGGCGCGACCGTGGTGGACGAGGCGGTCGTGGTCGACGACGGCCTGGTCACCAGCCGGAACCCCGACGACATTCCCGCCTTCTGCGAGAAGATGATCGAGGAATTCGCCGAAGGCCGGCATCGCGGCCAGGCGGACGCCGCCGCGCAAAGCCCGCAACCGACGGCGAACTAGAGCGACCAGACCCGCGTGCGCTTGACCGCCGAGTCCTCGAGCTCGCGGGTCGTCTCGACCTCGTATTCGGCCAGCAGATCGAGGCCTGACTTGGGGAAATAGGTCCGCAGGGGGTCGCCGACCAGCACCCGTGCGCCCCGTTTTGAGGCCTCGGTCAGCCAGGCCAGAACCCGCTCGGCCATGGGCTTTTCATAGAAGACGTCGCCGGCGCAGATGACGTCTGCGTCCGGCGGCGGGGCCGCCAGCAGGTCCGCCCCGGTGAACTGCAGGGCGACGCCGTTGGCGCGGGCGTTGAGGGCGACGGCGGCCTCGCAGAACGGGTCGATATCGGCGCACAGCACCGAGGCGGCGCCGGCCTTCATGGCGGCGATCCCTACCAGGCCGGAGCCGGTCGCCAGATCGATCACCCGCTTTCCCGCAACCTCGTCCGGGCGATCCAGCAGCCAGCGCGCCAGGCCTTGGCCGCCGGCCCAGGCGAAGGCCCAGAAGGGCGGCGGCAGGCCCAGTTCGCCGAGTTCTTCCTCGGTCATCCGCCAGATCGGCGTGATCTCGTCGGCCAGCCAGAGGGACAGCTCCGGCGTGTGCGGCACGGGCTGGAGGCGGGTGTTGGCGAGGATGAAGGCGGCCGGATCGTCGATCACGTCCGGCCCGAGGCCTCGCGCAGCACCGACAGATAGCCGGGGGCGACCTCCATCCGCGCGCCCTCTGGGCGGGCTCGGACGGCGCGGTGCAGGGCGGGCAGCTTCCAGCAGGGGACGTGCATGAACAGGTGATGCTCGGCGTGAAAATTGACCCAGTAGGGGGCGATCAGGGCGCGTTCCCACCATGAGGCTCGCGTCGTACGGGCGGCGCGGAAGGGGTCGGCGGCCGAACCCTCGACGCAGGCGTGTTCGGCGATGTTGCGCAGCCGGGTGACCATCGGAAACCAGGTCGCCAGCGGCAGAAGCCAGAACGCGAAATAGGCCCACCAGACGCCGGCCGCGACCGCGGCGGCCAACAGGCCGGCGTTGACCAGCAGGAAGGGGGCGACGCTGCGGCCGGTGACCACGGCGCCCTCGGCCAGGTCCGCGTCGCGACGCGAGGCGAAGGCCTTGAAGGCGAACAAGACCCGCTGTTTGAAGAAGGTCTGGCCGGTCAGGTCGCGGAGGATCTTGCGTCGCAGGGACGCGCCGGTGACCGGGAAGGGGGCGGACAGGACAAGGTCCGGATCCTCGGGCTGCTGGGCGTATTTGTGGTGCGCCAGGTGATAGGGGCGATAGGCCTTCAGGGAGGCGCCGATGGGGACGGCGCACAGCCAGTGGCCCAAGCTGTCATTGAGCCGGGCGTTCGGCGACAGCGCCCCGTGGGCCGCCTCATGCATCAGGATGGCGAGGCCCAGTTGGCGCGTGCCGATCACGGCGACGCAGAGCGGGATCAGGAACGGCCAGACCACGCCCGCCGCGACAGCCAGGCTGATGACGCCCCAGCAGTGGGCAACCAGCAGAGGCCCGACCCAGGCGCGGCGCGTCTGGAACGGCGCCCAGTCTTCCGGGCTGAACAGGTCGGCGGACCGGATGCGGGGCGCGGCGGGCATGCAGTGAGAATAGACAGGGTGACTGTAGTTTCCAACAGTTCGGGCGCGTCAGGCCCTCCTGACAAAAAGTCAGGTTGACGCGACATCAGTTCGATGTAAGGTAAGCATGACATCAGGTCAGGAGGACTCGTCATGTTGGCTCTCGGAAAATCCAACTCTTCCGCGCACGGCCGCTATGTGTTTCGAACCATGGCGTTCATGGGCGGCTATGTGGCCGTCAATGTCGCCGCCATCTTCGGCGCCTTCGACGATATCGCCTCGCCCGTCGCGGCCTGGGCCCTTGCCCTGAGCGTCTCCGCCCCGGTGATCGGTCAGATCTGGGCGACCCTGGCGCTGATGCGCGAGTCCGACGAGTTCGTGCGCGCGGTGGTGGCCAAACAGTTCATCCTCGCCGCGGGCATGGCCATGGCGATCGCCAGCGTCTGGGGTTTCGGTGAGAGCTATGCCGACGCCTATCACCTGCCGGCCTGGTTGATCTATCCGCTGTTCTGGGCCTGTTTCGGCATCGTCGCGCCGTTCGTCAGGAACAGCCGATGAAAAACCGGCTGAAACTGCTGCGCACCGAGCGCGGCTGGACCCAGGAACAGCTCGGGCAGGCGCTGGGCGTGTCGCGGCAGGCCGTGAACGCGCTGGAGACCGAGAAGCACGACCCCTCGCTGGACCTGGCCTATCGCATCGCCGTGCTGTTCGCCCGGCCGGTGGAAGAGATTTTCGACAATCCCCACGCCTGACCACTGTCAGCATAACCTTACAAGGATACAGACTATGATGTTCATGTCCCGACATGGCGGCGACCGCAGGCTGCGCGCTCTCACCCTCGTCTCGGCCTTCGTTGTGGCCGCTGGAGGACTGGTCCTCGCGGTCCGGGCCGAGGCCGCCCCGTCGGCCGCCGTCCAGACCGCCTTCGCCTCGGATCGCCTGTCGGTCGAGGTGGTGGGATCCGGGCCGGATGTCATTCTCGTTCCGGGCTTCGCCTCGTCGCGGGAGGTGTGGCGGGCCGAGGCGGAGCGGCTGAAGGCGACGCATCGGGTGCATCTGGTGCAGCTGGCCGGGTTCGCGGGCGAGCCGTGGCGGCATGGCGACGGGGCCTTCGTCGAGCCGATGGCGGAGGAGCTGGCCCGCTATGTTCGCGAGGCGGGACTGCAGCGGCCGGCGCTGATCGGCCATTCGATGGGCGGGATGACAGGGGTGCTGCTGGCTCAGCGCCATCCGGGCCTGCTGGGGCGGGTGATGAGCGTCGACAGCCTGCCGTTCTTCAGCGCCATGTTCGGACCGCAGGTCACGGCGGCGGCGGCGCAGCCGTTCGCGGACCAGGCCGCGGCGGGGATCCTGGCCGCCGACGAGGCGGGCTTCCGGGCTCAGCAGGGCCAGACGGCGATCGGTATGACGCGGGACCCCGCGATGCGGGCGGCCATGGTCGAATGGTCGATGGCCTCGGACCGGCGTGCCATGGCCTCGGCCATCCGCGAGGTGATGACCACAGACCTGCGCCCCGGGCTGGCGACGATGACCACCCCGGTCTGGGCGGTCTACGCCGCGGACGCCGACGGCGGCGTTCCGGCGGCGGCGGCGGACGCCCTGTGGGGCCGGGAGTATGCGATCCTGCCGGGCGTGCGGCTGGAGCGGGTCGACGGCAGCCGGCATTTCATCATGGCCGACCAGCCCGCGCGGTTCGCCGAACTGGTCGATCAGTTCCTGGCTGATTGAGCCGGGGCGGCAGCCGCGGCCGGCGCCGGGGTCACGTCGCCGGCCTTGATCAGCTGGCCGGCGAACTCATCGACATAGGCGACGGCCAGCAGGGATCGGAAAGTTGTCGCCGGCAGGGCGATCTCATAGCCGCCCTCGGCATGGGGCCCGACCTGGTAGGGATTGATCAGGAAGATCAGGCCGGCGGCCTTGCCCCCCACGCTTCCGGGGGCGAGCACGAAGCCGGTGTCGGCGGCGCGCGGGCAGGCGGCGCCCGCGGGGCCGCCGAGGGCGATCGGGGCGGCGCCGGGGACGCGGGCCCGGCGGGCGGCGTTGATCGCCGCGCACAGGGCCTGGTCGAGGGCGCCCAGGTCAGCGCCGGTCCGGAACAGGGTGGTCAGGGCGACCCGGCGTTTCAACGCCTTGTCCCACAGCAGGCCGCTGGTCCGGGTGTTGGGATGGGCCCCGCCCGAATATTCGTAATCGACGCGTTTGAGACTGAGCAGCTTGCCGGTCTCGGCGGCCGCGATGATGGCCACGGTCTTCTGGAATTTCGGCTGGTCGGCGTCGACGCCGGCCTCGGTCAGCTCGCCCTGGGCGCCCTCGGTGAACTGGCGCAGGGCGCGGACTTCCTGGGCGTAGAGGCGGGCGTGCAGGTCGGCCTGGGGCTTGAGCGCAGCGGGCAGGGTCAGGCGCACATCGGCGTAGGGGTTCTGGTCCTCGAAGCTCATCGGCGCCCCCGCCTCGGCCGGGATGACGGCCGGCGCGGGCGCCGGCGCGGGCGCCTCGGCGCGGTCCGTCTCTCGATCCCGGTTGCAGCCGGCGAGGGCGGCGGCGGCGGCCGTGGTCAGCATCAGGGCGCGGAGAGCGATCATGCGGGACTCCTTCAGGACGGTCACGATACAGCGCCGAGAATGATGGCGGAAAGCAGAATGAAGCCGGCGTCGCGGTTGGATCGGAACAGGCGCAGGGCGAGGGCGGGATTGTCGGGGCGAACCTTGCTGACCTGCCAGGCCAGATGAGCGGCGAAGGCCGCGAGGCCGGGCCAGAACAGCGGGCCGAGGCCGGACGTCGACCCGGCGCCGGCGGCCAGGATGACGGTCAGAATGTAGAAGAAGGCGACGCCGTCGCGGACCTTGGGGCCGAGACGGCGGGCCGAGGATTTGACCCCGACCATGGCGTCGTCCTCGATGTCCTGCAGGGCGTAGATGGTGTCGTAGCCGAGGGTCCAGAAGACGAGGGCGAGGTAGAGGAGGAGGGCGGGGAGGAAGGCGGCGGGGAGGCTCTCGATGGACCAGCCGTCCACCACCGTCTGCGATGTCCATAGCGGAGCCGAGGGCCAAACGAGATTGTCCGGTCCGGCGGGATAGCTTCCAAGAAAGCCGGATCCGGTGGCCGCGACCGCCATGTAAACGGCCGCGCAATAGCCCATCAGCGCCCCCCAGTTGAAGGTCAGGCCCAGCCAGGCCTGGGGCCACCAGGTGATCCGCTTCATGAAGGGGTAGGCGGCGACGAGGGCGAGGGAGGCGACGCCGAGCCCGATGGCGGTCGCGTTCAGGGTGAGCAGGATCAGCAGGCTGATCAGGCTGCAGCCGGCCACGAAGGCCAGGGCCTGTTTGACGCTGATCCGGCCCGACGGGATCGGGCGCAGGGCGGTGCGGGCGACCTTCGCGTCGATGTCGCGGTCGACGATGTCGTTGAAGGCGCAGCCCGCGGCCCGCATCAGACAGGCGCCGAGGGCGAAGCCGACGAACAGCCAGGCGTCATACAGGTCGGGAACCTTGCGATACTCGCCGAGCGCCAGGGCGATGCCCTGCCAGCCCGGGAGCAGCAGCAGCCAGATGCCGATCGGCCGGTCGAACCGACCGAGCTTCAGCCACGGCTTGAGCCCTTCCGGCGCATGACGGTCGACCCAGTTCGTCGGGGCGTCGGGAAGGGGGGCGGAGGTCATGGGGAGGAGATAGCCTTTCGGGGGATGGGGGTGAAGGGCGGCGTTCTCGCGCGCCGGACGGGGATCGCCCATGGCTGATCGCCGCTTGCGGACAAGCGGGTGGGGAGGGCGCGGGGCGGCCGGGCTTCGCCCGGTGCTTGAATGTTTTACCGTTTCGACGAAGCAGACCGCCCCGCGCAGCCGTTTTCCACGCGCCCTCCGGTTGGCCGCCCTGTTCGGGCGTAGCCGGATCGCTCCGCCGACATTGCTGCCGGCGACGCGCGGCGGACATGGCGTCTTGCGCCGGCGGTCCGCACGGGAAGCGCGCGACGAGCAGGCGAAGGCCATCCACCGACCTTCGCAAGGCCCCCCGGACTACCCTTCGCCCGGGCTTCATCGCTCGACCACAGCCCGCCGACATCGAGGCGCTGGATCCGACGCCCTCCCCACCGACGGGATGGACAGAGTCTCGCACACTCTCCAGCCATGATGGCTGATGACGCTCAAAAAGTTTTTAGGTGAGCAAATCCAGCGGGTTGTGATGGCGGATTGTGCTGACAATCGGCGGATTGTGAGCGGAATGACGCTGCTGGAAGGGATGAGGGATGAGGGATGAGGGATTAGGGGCAGGGCTTCCCGAGGCCCGCCAAGGGGCGCCGTGACTACAGCGCACCCCAATCTCCACCTGTTCTCCTCATCCCTCAGCCCTCATCCCTCATCCCTTCCTACGCCCCCCTACGGATGGATCGTCTCGCCGTGCTGGGTGTAGTCGAGGCCCTCGATCTCCTCCTCCTTCGGCACGCGCAGGCCGGTGGTGTATTTGCAGATCATCAGGATGACGAAGGTGCCGACGGCGCTCCAGGCGCTGACGGCGACGAGGCCGATAGCCTGGTTGAGCAGGTTGGCGCCGGCCGAGACGGGGTTGATGGCGGCGGTGGCGAGGACGCCGGTCAGCAGGGCGCCGACGATGCCGCCGATCCCGTGCACGCCGAAGGCGTCGAGGCTGTCGTCGTATTTCAGGGCGCGCTTGAGCCAGACGGCGCCGGCGTAGCAGGCCGGGCCGGCGACGAGGCCGATGATGAAGGCGCCCTTGGGATCGACCAGGCCGGCGGCCGGAGTGATGCCGACGAGGCCGGCGACGAGGCCCGACAGAAGGCCCAGCAGGGTGGGCTTCTTGTGGTCGAACCATTCGACCGCGGCCCAGGCGATGGCGGCGGCGGCGGCGGCCAGGATGGTGTTGAAGGCGGCCACGGCGGCGATGCCGTCGGCGGCCCAGGCCGAGCCGGCGTTGAAGCCCAGCCAGCCGACCAACAGCAGGCCGGCGCCGACCGCGGTGTAGGCCAGGTTATGCGGCGCCATATTGTCCCGGCCATGCCCGTGACGCGGGCCCAGCACCAGGGCGGCGACGAGGCCGGCCACGCCCGCATTGACGTGGACCACGGCCCCGCCGGCGAAGTCCAGGACTCCTAGTCCGCCCATCCAGCCGCCGCCCCAGACCTGATGGCAGATCGGCGCATAGACGATCAGGTGCCAGAGGAAGAAGAACAGGATGGAGGCCGAGAATTTGATCCGCTCGGCGAAGGCGCCGGCGATCAGGGCCGGGGTGATGATGGCGAAGGTCAGCTGATAGGCGATCCACAGGAACTCGGGCAGGCCGGGGGCCAGGCTGTGGGCCGTGGACGGGGTGACGCCATTCAGGAAAGCGGCCTGCAGCCCGCCGATGAAGCCGTTGGTCGCCTCGCCGCTGGAGCCGAAGGACAGGCTGTAGCCGGCGATGAACCAGAGCACGGTGACGATGGCCATGGCGGCGGTCGAATGGGCGATGGTGGCCAGCACGTTCTTGCGCCGCACCATGCCGCCGTAGAACAGGGCCAGGCCCGGCAGGGTCATCAGCAGGACCAGGGCCGTCGAGGTCAGAATCCAGGCCGCCGAGGCCTCGTTCAGTTCGAGCGGCGCCTGATGGCTCAGCAGGGTCGGGGCGGCGGCGAGGGCCGGACCGGCGGCGAACAGACCGCACAGGCAGAGGAGGGCGGCGAGACGGCGGGTCATCATGCGGGTCGTCCGAGGCTGGAGACAGAAGGCTCGGCTCGAAACGCGTTCGGGGCCGCGGATAGGGATAGGAACCTATTGCGGCGCAGCAGGCAAATCATTTCGTGTGCGGTGCAATAACTTGCTGTGACGCTGCGCGGGCGTCCGCTCTTTGACCCGGTTCGGCACGTTGTGACCGGCGGTCTTCGCGGCTGCGTCAAACCGCCAAGGCCCGGTCTCAGCCGGTCGCGCGGCGCCCGATCCAGCCCGCGAGGGGCGCGAGGGCGGGGCCCGCGCCGTCGTCAGCATTGACGGCGTCAAGCCGTGTGAACGACCCGTCGGGCGCCCAGTCGACCGATGCATGGCCCAGGTTGAAGACGCAGGTCAGCACGTCCTCGCCCTCCGTGCGTTCGAAGGCCAGGACCGGCTCGGGGGCGTCGAGGAAGCGCAGGCCGCCGAGGCGCAGGGCCGGCTCGCGCCCCCGCAGGGCGATCAGGCGACGGGTCAGGTGCAGCAGGGAGCCCCCGTCCCCTTCCTGCCGGTCAACGGCCCGGGGCGGATGGCGCGGGTCCACCGGCAGCCATGGCTCGGCGGTGGAAAAGCCGGCGTGCGGCGCATCGGCGCGCCAAGGCATGGGCGTCCGGGCGCCGTCACGCCCCAGGGTCTGCGGCCAGTTGGCGATGGCCTCGGGATCGACCAGCCGGTCGAACGGGACCTCGGCCTGGGGCAGGCCCAGCTCCTCGCCCTGGTAGACGAAGACGTTGCCGCGCAGGGCCATCAGCAGCAGCATCGCCATGCGGGCGAACCGGTCGGGATCGCGGCCCTCGCTCCAGCGCGAGACGGCGCGCGGGGCGTCATGGTTGGAAAAGGCCCAGGCAGGCCAGCCCTGGCCCGGGCGGCCGTCCCAGGCGGCGTTGGCGGCGCGGACCAGGGCCGGGGTCAGGGCGTTGGCGTACAGATAGGAGAAGCCATAGGCGCTGTTCAGATGCCGGCCGTCGGCGGTGAAGGCCTGCATCTCCGGCTCGGCGGCGTCGCCGACCACCTCGGCCACGCTGAAGCGGCCGGGGTAGGCGTCCATCAGGGCGCGGACGCGGGCCAGGAAGGCTGGGATCTGCGGCTGGGACTGGTTGTGGAGGTGGGACTGGAAGTCGAACGGCCGGGTGCGCTTGCCGCCGGGCGGGGCGGGCGGATTGTCCGTCAGGGCCGGGTCGTGCATGGCGAAATTGATGGCGTCGAAGCGGAAGCCGTCCACGCCCCGGTCCAGCCAGAAGCGGACGGCGTCCAGCAGGGCGTCCTGGACGTCCGGATTGTGCAGGTTCAGCTGCGGCTGTTCCGGCAGGAAATTGTGCATGTAATACTGGCCGCGCCGGGCGTCCCAGGTCCAGGCGGGGCCTGCGAAGACCGACTGCCAATTGCTGGGCGGCGAACCGTCTGGCTTCGCCTCGGCCCAGACGTACCAGTCAGCGCGGGGGCCAGTGCGCGACTGGCGGCTGTCCTGGAACCAGGCATGCTGGTCCGAGGTATGGGCCAGGACCAGGTCGGTGATGATCTTCAGGCCGAGGGCGTGCGCGCGGACGATCAGCCGGTCGAAATCGGCCAGGATTCCGAACACCGGATCGACGTCGCAATAGTCGGCGACGTCATAGCCGAAATCCTTCATGGGCGAGGGGAAGAAGGGGCTGATCCAGACGGCGTCGACGCCCAGAGACGCGATGTAATCGAGATGGTCCGTGATCCCGGCCAGATCGCCGACTCCGTCGCCGTTCGTATCGGCATAGCTGCGCGGATAGACCTGATAGATAACGGCGCCGCGCCACCACTCGGCGGACGCGGTCATGGTCGGGTCCGCGGGGGGGCGCCGAGGGCGAGGGCGGAGGCCGGCTCTCCGGTCAGGGCGGGGATGCTGGCCGCCAGCTGATCGAAGGCCGCCATGATATGGTACAGCGAACTGGCCGGAGCCGGGGCGTCGACGAAGGCGCCGTTCTCCAGCAGGGTGTCGCGCCAGACGCCCGCGGGATCGAGATACCGCCACAATCCGGCCAGGGCGGCGCCGGCGTCGGCGACCAGGGCGGTCCGCGCCGGGCCGGTCGCGCGTTCGGCCAGCAGCAGGGCGGCCTTGAGCCGTTCGGTCTGGGGCCAGAGACGGGCGGGACCGCCGGGCGGCTGGTCCGGACCGGGCATGACGTCGACGGCGATATTGCGGCGCGGGTCGATCCCGGCCTTGCCGACGGCGTAGAGCCGCTCGCCCAGCGCCAAGGCCTCGGGCGCGGTTCGCCGCTCGCCGTAGCCGGTCAGCAGCCACGCCCATTCGAACTGGTGGCCGGGCTCGACCAGGCCGCCGTCGGGGCCGGCCGCGGGCGCCCAGGCGGCGTCGAACCGCTCATGCAGCCGGCCGTCAGCCGGTTCGACGAACCGGTCGGCGGCCAGGCGGACGACGGCGTCGGCGATCGGAACGAACCGGTCGTCGCCAAGCCCCTCCCAGGCCAGGGCGGCCTCCAGCAGATGCATATGGGCGTTGGCCTGGAAGGGATGGGGGCCGGCCTCGCGCCAGCCGCCGGGCGGATGGCGCCGCGCGGCCAGCACCGACAGGGCGCGCTCGGCGACGGCGGCGGCCAGCGGGCGGTCCAGATCCAGCCGGTGCATCTCGGACGCCGCCAGCAGGGCGAAGGCGAGGTCGTAGAGCATGGTCGCGGGGTCGCCGCCCGCTCCGCCCGGGTCGGCCACGGTGCGCCAGCCGCCGTCCTCGTCGCGGAAATCGCGGTCGAAGGCGGTGAAGCCGCGGCGGGCCAGCTCGGCCCAGGGGCCGTTCCAGCCATGGGCGCCGGCGCGGCAATAGGACCAGACCTGCCGGGTCTGGACCCGCGAGCGGCGCGGGCCGTCGGCGGCGCCGCCGCGGGCGTCGATGGTCTCGCGGAAGGCGCCGTCCGCACTGGTCCCGACCGTGGCCCACAGCGGCAGGGCGGCGGTGCGCAGCCACTGGGCCAGCCGCGTCGCCGCCTCGCCCAGGGCCTCGCGGGAGGGCGCGGACCCGACGCGGTCGACCAGGGCCTTGATGGCCTGGGCCTGGTCCAGCGGACAGACCAGGACGGCGTCCGGCTGGGCGATGATGGCGAGGTTGGAGACGCCCAGGGCCGCCACCACCATGCCGGGGGCGGCGCGGATGACGCAGGCCTCGACCGCCTCCTCGACCACCGCGCCCCGGCGCGCGCCGCCGGCGAGGCCGACAGCGTCCCAGGCGCCGAGGTCCGACCAGGCGAAACCGACCGGCAGGACCGAGGCGCGGCGGGTCTTCTCCATCACGGCGTAGTCGATGGACACCTTGGGGGCCGTGTCGAAGGCGGCGGACAGGGCCACCGTCCCGTCGGGCGTGGTCAGGGCCTCGTCCAGCGCCCGGCGCACCGCGGCGAGGACAGCGGGGGCGTGCCGCTCCAGCTCCTCGCCCAGGGTGCGGACCGAGACGATGAAATTGCCGCTGTTCCACAGACAGCCCTCGGCGATGTAGCGGGCCGCGGCCTCGCGATCGGGCTTTTCCCGGAACTCGGCGACGGGCGACAGGCCGGCGGTCGCGGGGCGGATATAGCCATAGGCCTCGGCCGGCGCGGTCGGCTGGATGCCGAGGGTGACGATCGACCCGCCGCCGGCGCTGGCGGCCGCCTCCAGTATGGCGCGGCGGAAGGCGTCGTCGTCCTCGATATGGTGGTCCGAGGCGACGATGGCGGCGACGCCGTCGGGGTCGCGCCGGGCGATCCATTCCACCGCCGCCGCCGCCGCCGGGGCCGAGTCCCGCGCCGAGGGCTCCACGATCAGGACGGCGCTCAGGCCCAGCCGGTCCAGCTGGTCGCGCACCGTGGCCTGGTGCGCGGCGCCGGCGACCACCAGCAGGGCCCCGCCGTCGGCCGCAAGGGGGGCCATTCGCGCGGCGGTCTGCTGAAACAGCGACCGCGACGCAATCAGGGGAAGAAATTGTTTCGGCCGGTCGGGCCGCGACTCCGGCCACAGCCGGACGCCGGAGCCGCCGCACATGATCACCGGATAAATTGACATCTCTGGCCCTCTCCCGCGCCGGTGTCCGTGCGGGCGGCGTGCTTGGCAAGTCGAAAATGGACCCCCGGGGCCGGCTCGAGGCCCCGCCGCCCTCGCCACGGCCCTGCTTGTCGTTTCGCGGCAAGCCGCTACGGTGCCCGTCGACCTGTATATCTTGCGATGGATGCCTACCATGTTCGACAGTTTTTCCGGCGGCCGGCTGGCGGGATTGCGCGAGGATTTCGAGCCTCCGGTTCGGGTCGGCGACGACGGTCCGTCGACGCTGCCGACCGTCTTCGGCGACATCGCCAGCTATCAGGTGTGCGGCTGCTGCGCCCGGTATCACGGACCCCAGTCGGAAGGCGGCGGCGGCCTCAACCTTCTGTTGAATGCGGATGACCGCGGGGTGTACGGCCCCAACGGCAAGCCTTCGCTGGGCTCGACCGACGCAGGCACGCAGATCACCCGCACCAACCAGAGCTGGGCGACCGGCCTGGGCACGGCGACGACGGTGACCTACGCCTTCCGCGACTCGGTCACGACCATGCCGACCGATACGACCGGCTTCAGCCAGTTCAACAGCAGCCAGATCGCCGGCGCCCTGCTGGCCTTCGCGGCCTGGTCGGACGTGGCCAACATCACCTTCCAGCGAGTCCAGAACAGCGGCAGCCAGTATTCGAACAACGCCACCATCCTGCTGGGCAACTACGCCGACGGCCAGGACGGGGCGGCGGCCTTCGCCTATCTGCCCGGCGGCATGCCCGGCCAGACCGGCTCGGGCGCCAACGCCGGCGATGTCTGGATCAACAGCTCGCTGTCCTACAACAGCTTCCCGGTGCAGATGGGCTATGGCCAGCTGACCCTGCTGCACGAGATCGGCCACGCCATCGGCCTGAGCCATCCGGCCGCCTACAACGCCAGCGCCGACGGCAACATCACCTATTCGGTCAACGCCATCTATTTCGAGGACTCCCTGCAGTACTCGGTGATGAGCTATTTTAGCGAGCGGGAAACCGGCGCCGACTTCCGGATCAACAGCACGGGCACGCGCCACTACGCCTCGGCGCCGCTGCTGGACGACATCTCGGCGGCCCAGCGCCTGTACGGCGCCAATATGACGACCCGGACCGGCGACACCGTTTATGGTTTCAACTCGAATGCGGGCCAGCCCTGGTTCATCGGCACCGACCAGTTCGCCCCCCTCGTCTTCAGCGTGTGGGACGCCGGCGGGTCTGACACCCTCGACTTCTCGGGCTATGTGAACGACGGCCAGGTCATCGACTTGCGCCAGGGCGCCTTCTCCAGCGTCGGCGGCCTGACGGGCAACGTCTCGATCGCCATCGGCGCGGTGATCGAGAACGCCATCGGCGGCCAGGGCTCGGACACCTTCCGCGGCAATTCAGCGAACAACCGGTTCACGCCCAGCTACGGCACGGACGTGGTCGACGGGGGACTGGGGATCGACACGGTCGTCTTCCTCGGCGCCCGCTCGGCCTATACGATCACCTGGAACGGCCAGACCGGCGTGATCACGGGCAACAACCAGAACGTAACGGTCACCAACGTCGAATTCCTGCAGTTCACCGACCAGACCATCGCGGCGGAGACGACGGGCGGCCTGCTGGTCGGCGGCGACATCACCAATGAGACCATCGCCGGCACCGCCTTCGCCGACACCATCGGCGGCCTTGGCGGGAACGATACCGTCAACGGCCTGGCGGGCAATGACGAACTGAACGGCGGTTCGGGCAATGACGTGCTGAACGGCGGCGAAGGCGACGACCTGCTGATCGGCGGTCTGGGCGACGACGCCATGAACGGCGGCGACGGCGTCGACAGGGCCGATTATTCCGGCGCCGGCGCCGGCGTGACCGTGAACCTCGCCACCGGCCTTTCGAGCGGCGCGGCCGGCGTCGACACCCTGTCGGGGATCGAGAACCTGGTCGGCACAACCTTCGCCGACACCCTGACGGGCGACGGGGCGGCGAACGCCATCAATGGCGGCGGGGGCATCGACACGCTCAGCGGCGGCGGCGGCGACGATGTGCTGACCGCCGGCGCGCCCGGCCAGGGCGGCGGCGCCCCCGACATCATCAAGGGCCAGGGGACCGCCAACGGCTCCCTCGGCGCCGCGGTGTCCCTGACCGGGGCCTTCGACCTGCTGACCAATCCGGCGATCGCCAATTCGTCGACCATTCCGCATGCGACGGTCGTCGCCAACGCCCACGGCGGCATCGAATACTATTCCCTGACCGTGACCGCGGGCGAGACGGTCACCTTCGACATCGACGGCGCGGGCTTCGACAGCACCCTGCGACTGCTGGACGGCGCCGGGACCGAACTCGCCAGTAATGACGACAACAATTCGGACGGCGGCGAGTCCACGGATTCGCTGCTGACCCACACCTTCGGCGCGGCCGGAACCTATTATATCGTCGTCGGTCGGTGGGTTTCGGGCTCCGGCGCCACCCTCGTTTCCGGCGCCCCGCCGGCCGGGGCCGGCTATCAGCTGCATGTCTCCAGCCCCAGTCAGACCCCCGTTCCGGTCGCCCTGATCGGCTCGACCCTGAACGGCGACGCGGGCGCCGACCGTCTCGAAGGCGGAACCGGGGCGGACATGCTGAACGGCGGCGCCGACAATGACGTGCTGATCGGCGGCGGCGGCAACGACACGCTGAATGGCGGCGGCGGATCGCTGGACGTCGCGGTCTATTCGGGCAACCGCGCGGCCTATACGATCAGCATCTCGGGCGGCGTCACCACGGTGACGGGTCCCGACGGGACCGACACCCTGACCAATGTCGAGCGGCTCCAGTTCGCCGACCAGATCACCAATGCGGCGGGCGATCCGCCGGCAGGGGCCATCGACGGCACCGGCGAAGCCGATGTCCTGGCCGGCGACGGCTGGGACAACGTCATCAACGGCCTGGCTGGCGACGACGTGATCACCGGCGCGGCCGGGAACGACGTCATCGACGGCGGCGACGGGACCGACACGGCCGTCTTCTCGGGCGCGCGCGCGGGCTATACCGTCACGACGGCCGACGGCGTCACCACGGTGACGGGCCCCGACGGAACCGACACCCTGACCAATGTGGAACGGCTGCAGTTCTCGGACGCGACCCTGATCGTCGGCGCCGGCGGCGGCCAGTATTTCGTCGGCACGGGCGGGGCGGACGCGCTCACCGGCACGGCCTTCGCCGACCAGATCCTGGCCGGCGGCGGCGATGACGCCATTACCGGCGGCGCGGGCAATGATGCGATCGACGGCGGCGGCGGCACGGACCGGGCGATCTTCTCGGGCGCCCGGGCGGGCTACACCGTCTCAACCAGCGGCGGCGTGACCACGGTCACGGGTCCCGACGGGACCGACACCCTGACCAATGTCGAGCGGCTGCAGTTCTCGGACGCGACCCTGATCGTCGGCGCCGGCGGCGGCCAGTATTTCACCGGCACGGGCGGATCCGACACGATCACCGGCACGGCCTTCGCCGACCAGATCCTGGCCGGGGCGGGCGACGACGCGATCAACGCCGGCGTCGGCAACGATTCGATCGACGGCGGCGACGGGACGGATACGGCGGTTTTCGCCGGGGCGCGGGCGGGCTATACGATCTCGACGACCGGCGGGGTGACCACTGTCGCCGGGCCCGACGGGACCGACAGCCTGACCGGAGTCGAGCGGCTGCAGTTCGGCGACGGCCTGTACGACATCGCGGGCGCTCCCATCATCACCGCCACCAACGGTACGGCCGGCCCGGACGTCCTGACCGGCGACGGCAGCGGCAACACCATCAACGGCCTGGGCGGGAACGACGTCCTGTCCGGCCTCGGCGGCGACGACATCCTCAATGGCGGCGACGGCGACGACATCCTCGACGGCGGCCTCGGCAACGATCTGCTGATCGGCGGAAACGGGATCGACACGGTCACCTTCGCCACGGCCTCGACTGCGACGCGGGTGCAGCTGGCGCGGGCGGCGGATCAGCCGACCGGCGGCGGGGCGCGCGACACCATCACGGGCGTCGAGAACCTGACCGGCTCGGCCTTCGACGACGACTTCTCGGGCGACGAGGGCGACAACGTCCTGACGGATACCCTGGGCGGCGACGACCGGTTCATCGGCGGGGCGGGGAACGATACGCTGATCCTGGAGCGCTCGGGCGGCGGGGCGGCGACGACCAGCCTGCTGCGCGGCGGCCTCGGCGACGATACGATGTCGTTCGACGGCCACGGCCGTTACACGGACACGGTCGCCTTCGAGGGCCAGGACGGGAACGACGTGATCTCGGCGACGGGGGCGTTCAAGGCCAATATCAACGCCGGCGGCGGCAATGACACGGTCACGGTGGATACGCTCGGCGGCAGCTTCGTGGTCAAGCTGGGCTCGGGCTCCGACACCCTGGTCCTGGCCGGCACCGGCG
>JBKBQO010000005.1:0-157853 GCA_046292645.1 Brevundimonas sp. | reverse complement strand
ATCGGCATCAACTTCTAGGACCCGGCGGGCCCGGACGCCTCGCGCGTCCGGGCCCGCCGCCTCTGAAGGCCGAAGGCCCGAATACAAGAACCGCCGGTTCCGCAAGGAGCCGGCGGTTTTCGTTTGTCGGGCCGGGTGGGGGCGCGCCCGGCGCTCAGCGGGCGGACGGGACCGGGTGCAGGACGGGCGTCAGGGCGGGGGCCTGGCGGGCGATCTCCGCCGGCGCCTTCACGGGAAACAGGCTTCGTCCGGCGCCGATGACCACAGTGGCGGTAAGGGCCGCAGACACGACGGCGATGGCGGCCAGTTTCGCGCCGTCAGCGAATTCCTGATGGTCCGGACGCAAGCGATTCCCCCGCAACGAGCGTGGTGCGTTTGCAGCACCGGACGCGCGCGCGCGCAAGTCACGGAACGGTGTCTGACGACAAAAAAGGCGGAGCCGCGAGGCTCCGCCTTTCCCGATGTCTGCGGCGGACGCGACCGTCCGCCCCCGGATCAACCGCGGAACGGACGGATCAGGATCTCGACGCGACGGTTCTGGGCCTTGCCCTCGGCCGTGGCGTTGGAGGCGATCGGGGCGCTCTCGCCGCGACCGTCGACGTAGAGCCGGTCGGCCAGCACATTGCGGCTGACCAGATACTGCGCCACCGAGGAGGCGCGCTGACGCGAGAGGTTGAGGTTGTAGTCGTCGGCGCCGTCGGAATCGGCGTGACCGACGATGTCGACGATGGACTGGTCATAGCGGTTCAGCACGCCGGCGACGTCATCCAGGGTGGCGTTGAAGCGCGGATTGATCGAGGACTGGTTGGAGGCGAAGGTCACGTCCGACGGCATGCGCAGGACCAGGTTGTCGCCCTGACGGGCCACGCCGACGCCCGAGCCCGAAAGCTCGGCTTCCAGCTCGCGCTGCTGGCGATCCATATACTGGCCGACGGCCGCGCCGCCGAGGGCGCCGATGCCGGCCCCGATCAGGGCGTTCTTGCGGCCCTCTTCGGAGTTGTTGGTGTTGGTCAGATAGCCCAGCAGGGCGCCGCCCAGGGCGCCGGCGATCACGCCCGTGCCCGTGTTGTTGCGGGTCGGCTGCGAGCTGTAGGGATCGGTCGTCGTGCAGGCGACGCCGCCGAGAAGAATGGCGACGCTGGCGCCGGCGAGGAGGAGTTTGCTTTGCATGGTGGCTGTCCTTTGGCCGTTAATTCGGTCTGGCGCCGAAACGCCAGCTTACGGTGAAGGTTCCGATATGTACCGGGTGTGAACGCGGTCGCCCGGCGATTTGATCCGCCCCGGCTTTGCCAAGGTCCGGCCTTAGGGCGTATGGGACCGCCAGACCAAGATAATGAGGCCCTGCCGTGAGCGAGACCCTGACCCCCCCGTCCACCGGCTCCGCCGGCAAGGCGATCGAGCCGGTGTCGATGACCCTGTACGACGCCGACTTCCAGGCCTTCGCCGACCGGCTGGGCGACTCCTTCAAACGCTATGGCTTCGCCGTCATCGCCGACCACGGCCTGGACGAGACGGTGATCGGGGCGGCGGTGGCGGACACCAAGGCCTTCTTCGCCCTGCCGGAGGAGACCAAGCGCCAGTATCACCAGCCGGCCACGGGCGGGGCGCGCGGCCTGACCCCGTTTGGGGTCGAGGCGGCCAAAGGCGCCGCGACGGTCGATCTGAAGGAGTTCTGGCACGTGGGCCGCGAACTGCCCGAGGGCCATCCCTACCGCCAGTACATGCGCGACAATGTCTGGCCGACCGAGGTCGAGGGCTTCCGCGCCCATGTGTACGGCATGTTCGAGGCCATGGACGCCCTGGGGGCCAGGATCCTGCGCGCCATCGCCCGCTATCTGGAGCTGGGCGACGGCTTCTTCGAGGACAAGGTCGAGATGGGCAACAGCATCCTGCGAATGCTGCATTATCCGCCGGTCCCGGCCGGGGCGCCGGGCGTGCGGGCGGGGGCGCATGAGGACATCAATGTCATCACCCTGCTGCTGGGCGCCGAGGAGGCCGGGCTGCAGCTGAAGGACGCCGACGGCGAATGGCTGGACATCGCCCCGCCGCCGAACGCCCTGGTGGTCAATATCGGCGACATGCTGCAGCGGCTGACCAACCACGTCCTGCCGTCGACCAGCCACCGGGTGATCAATCCGGCGCCGGAACGGGCCAGCTTCGCCCGCTATTCGACGCCCTTCTTCCTGCATTTCAACCCGGACTTCGTCATCGAGACCCTGCCGACCATGGTCTCGCCCGCAAACCCCGACCGCTATGCCGGCAAGGCGATCATGGCCGAGGATTTCCTGACCGAGCGGCTGCGGGAGATCCGGCTGATCTGACGCCCTGCCGGGTCTATTTCGAGATGCGCAGCTGGCTGATGCTGCGGCCGATGGCGCCGAAGGCGGACCTCAGCGAGGCGCCGTTCTCCGGAAGGTAGACGTGGCTCGCGTCCGTCGCGCACCTCTGCATGACCTCGGTGGCGGTATCGACCGTATTGGGCGTGTAGTCCGTGGTGCTCGATATGTCGAAGCCGACCGTATAGACGATGATGCCCTGCTGCTTCATCGCCGTGCACAAGGCGACAGCTTGCAGGAAGGGACTGCCGTTGTTGGAATCGTGGTTGATCCAGCGCTCGTTCGACCCGCCCCCCGAGCCTGAGTCGCGGGCGCGGACGCCGTTGTAATAGACCGCGTTGAACTCGCCGTCGGTCATGATGATCACCACCTTCAGCAGGCCTTCGGTGCCGTAGGCCGCCGGCTGGCTGGCCGCGGGGAGGATGCTGCCGAAGGTTGGCGAAACCATGTACCAACCCCATGCCACGCCGATCTGACCGGCGGTGCCGCCTTCCGCGGTATAGTCGTCGATGGCGTCGTGCAGCGTGGTCCGGTTGGTCGTCAGCGGGGTGAAGGTGGTGGTCATGCAACCGCCCTGTCCCACATTGGAGGTGCCGACGTAGGAGAAGGCGACCTTGGCCGTTGAGGGCGCGGCGTCGGTGTAGGCCTGATCGCCCACGCGCTCGCTGACGCAATTCGAGGCGTCATAGACCCGGAGATCGCCATTGTTGTTAGTGAAGAGAAAGTTCTGACAGCCGTATTCGAGGCACTGGACCGTTCCGCCAGAGGAATAGTTGGACACCGGCTCCACGGGGCCGACCACGCCCACGGTGAAGGTCGACGACGTCAGGACGCTGGCCGTGCGATAGAAGGCCATGCTGCCGCTTGGCGACACTGAGTTCTGCGTGTTCAGCTGGGTCATGCCGCCGACATTCAGGATCCGGACGTCCTCACCCGTGGTCAGCCCATGATTGGTCGATGTGATCACCACCTCGCAGGTCGAGACGAGGCAGCGACGGGCGATGCCCGAGTTGGCGGTGTAGGTCTGGGTGTTGTTCGTCGACAGGTTCTGCCAGCTCGACCCGTTCCAGCTCTGGAGCGAGAAGGTGTTGTTGTCGATGCGGGTGACTTTGTAGGCGCGCCCGTTGACCAGACCCGCCAGGTTCACAGTCCCGTTGCTGTTGGTGTCGGTCACGCCGCTGACCCAGACGAAGTCCCCCGTGCTGTAGCCGTGGCCGTTGGCGGTGAAGACGCCGGGATTGGCCTTGTTGATGGCGCTGATGTTCTTCTGGGTGCTGGCGACCATCCATGAGGCGGCGCTGATGCTTGTCGGCCCGCGCGCGGCCCCCCGGACCGCGTTAAGATAGGAGCCGGCGTTGACCCCCATGGAATAGGGGACGAGGGCCATTCGGGTGCTGTTGATCGCCTGGTTGTCCTGCACCACCAGATCGACCAGATCGCCGGCGGCGTCCTGCAGGTCGGACAGACGAGTGCCCAGCATCGAGCCGGTGATGTCGAGGACAAGCGACACCTCGAGGTCCTTGGTGGCGCGGTTGACCTCTGAGTGGGCGCCCACCGGCAGGTAGTCGTCCATGAACTTGCCGTAGGGCGGCAGGAAGATGTTGGCGACAAGGGTCTTTACGTCGACCTTGGCGTTGGCGACCACCACCTCGTCATTGACCAGGATGAAGGTGGTGTCGCCCTCTCGCAGGGTGACGTTGGGATAGGCCGCGAGGTTGGACCTCAAGGCCGTCAGTCCGACGCGCTGAAGGTCGGCGTTGGCCGTATAGGGCGAGCGCGCGGCGGCCAGGGCGGCGGCGTCCAGGGCGTCCTGAAGGTTGACGCGCACGGTCGAGGCGCGGTGGATGTCGACCCCGCCGACCGTCATCAAGATCAGCACCGGCAGGCTGAGCCCGAACAGCATGGCAACATTGCCGCGGGCGTCATCCGCCAGCCGCCGCGTGAAGGCCCGCAGGCTTCGACCCATGCCGTCAATCCAGGTTTTCAGCCCCATCGCCGCGTCCGCCGTCCGCCGCGGACGCAATCCGCCCGCGATCTTGCCGGGGAGAATGGCCGATCCCGGTTAAGAGATCGGCTAATGCCGAGGGTTAACGCCCCGGCGCGCCTCGACGGTCAGGCTTCCCAGCCACAGTCCTTGCCGCGGTTCTGCGCCGTCAGCCAGGTGTTCAGCGGGGCGAAATAGGCCGCCACGGCCGAGGCGTCGTTCTCGCGCTGGCCGGTGAAGGCCTCCATCGCCTCGGGCCAGGGCCGGGACTGGCCCATCTCCATCATGGCGTTGAAGCGGGCGCCGACTTCCTTGTTTCCGTACACGGAGCAGCGGTGCAGCGGCCCGGTCCAGCCGGCCTGTTCGCAGGCCGCCTGGTGGAACTGGAACTGGTAGATGTGGGCCAGGAAGTAGCGGGTGTAGGGCGTATTGCCGGGGATATGGTATTTGGCGCCCGGGTCGAAGGCGTTCTCCGGACGCGGTCCGGGCGGCACCAGGCCTTGGTATTTCAGCATGTTTTCCGACCAGGCGTCGTTGTACTCGGCCGGGCTGGTCTCGCCGCTGAAGACGCCCCAGCGCCAGCGGTCGACCATCAGGCCGAACGGCAGGAAGGCGATCTTGTCCAGCGCCATCTTCAGCAGGAAGGGGATGTCTTCCGCCTCGCCCGGCACGGTCTGGATCACGCCGATCTGGTTCAGATAGGTGGGGGTCAGGGCCGACAGGCCGACGAAGTCGCCGATCGCCTCGTGGAAGCCGTCGTTGGCCCCGTTGCGGAACAGGAAGGGCTGATCCTTGTACGCGCGCTGGTAGTAGTTGTGCCCCAGTTCGTGATGGACGGTATAGAAGTCCTCGCCATTGACCTCGGTGCACATCTTGATGCGGATGTCCTCGAGGTTGTCGAGGTTCCAGGCCGAGGCGTGGCAGACGACCTCGCGGTCGCGCGGGCGGGTGATCTGGCTGCGCTCCCAGAAGGTTTCGGGCAGCTCGGGCAGGCCCATGGAGACGTAGAAGCCCTCGCCGGTCTCGACCATCTTGCGGGCGTCATAGCCCGAGGCGACCAGCCGCTCGGTCAGGTCGTAGCTGGACTCGCCGCCCGAGGCGGGAGCGACCACGTCATAGATGTTGCCCCACTGCTGCGACCACATATTGCCCAGCAGGTCGGCGCGGATCGGGCCGCTGTCGGGCTGGACGGCGTCGCCATAGGCGGCGTTGAGCCGGCCGCGGACATAGCAGTGCAGGTTCTCGTAAAAGGGTTTGACCTGGTCCCACAGCCGGTCGGTCTCGGCCGCGAAGGCGTCGGGCTCCATGTCGTAGCCGGCGCGCCACATGGCGCCGGTGTCGGCGAAGCCCAGCTCGGCCGCGCCCTCGTTGGCGATGGCGACCATGCGGGCGTAGTCGGCGGCCATGACCGGGGAGATGGTGCGCCAGCCCTCGTACAGGGCCTTGGCCTCGGCGGGATCGCGGGTCTCGGCAAGCAGCTGCGAGGCCTCATCGAGGGTGATCTGGCGGCCCTTGTACTCGAACTTGCCGACCGAATACGTCGAGTCGAGGCGGGTGGTGATCTCGGCCAATTCGCCCGCCGCGCCCGGGCGGTTGGGGGCCGGCAGGGTGATGCCGAGGCGCAGCAGGTTCAGCTTGCGGCGGACGTCGGCGGGGACCTCCACATCATTGAACCGGGTCGCGCCATTGGCCAGCTCGACCTGCAGCTCGGTGTATTCGGCGTTGATCCGGCTTTCCAGCCACATGGTGTCGTGGGTGATGTTGGTGGCGCGGGTCCACTGGATGCGGGCCGCCTCCTCGCTGAGGGCGGCAAGGCGGGTTTCGGCCTCGGCGACAAAGGCGGCGGCGCCGGCGGCCGTCGCGGGGGCGGCGGTCGCGGCCTGGGCGGGCGGGGCGGCCGCGGGGCTTTCCGAGGCCTGGGCGCCGTTCATGCCGAGGGCGGCGCAGGCGGTGAGGCCGAGGCCGAGGGCGCCGACGGCGGCGGCGGTCATCAGGGAGCGTTTCATGTCGGGTCCTCCTCGCGCGGCGGGTCCCGCGTCATTCGGCGCGCAGGTGAGGCGAGGGAGGCGGCCGCGTCAAGCGGGACGGTGGAGGCGGCGTCAGTCGAGGACGCAGGCGGCCAAGCCCTGTTCGCGCACCGTGCCCATGGCGGCCTGGATGCGCGAGGCGCGGCGGCGGACATAGGGGCCGGGCGACGACGCATTGTAGCGCCGGGGCGAGGGCAGGATGGCGGCCAGGCGCGCGGCCTCGCGGGCGGTCAGGTCGTCGGCGGGCTTGCCGAACCAGTGTTGCGAGGCGGCCTCGGCGCCGTAGACCCCGGGGGCCCATTCGGCCACGTTGAGATAGACCTCCATGATCCGCCGCTTGCCCCAGAAGGCCTCGATGGCGACGGTGTAGCCGGCCTCCAGCCCCTTGCGGATCCAGTCGCGGCCCGGCCAGAGGAAGGCGTTCTTGGCGGTCTGCTGGCTGATGGTCGAGCCGCCGCGGATGCGGCCCGAGCCGCGCTTTTCGGCGCGGGCGTTGGTCTTCAGGGCCTTTTCGATAGCCTTCATGTCGAAGCCGCGGTGGGCGCAGAAGGTCGAATCCTCGGCCGCGATCACGGCCTGGACCAGCCGGGGCGAGATGTCGTCCAGCGAGCGCCAGCGGTAGTCCCAGCCCTCGCCCTCGAGCGCGCGGCTGGTCATCAGGAAGGTGGCGGGAATGGGCAGAAAGCGCTGCAGGACGAGGCCGCTGGAGCCGAGCAGGATCAGCAGCAGGAAGGCGGTCAGAAGGGGGCGGCCCTTCTTCGCGGATTTGGGGTGGCCTGGCATCGCCCGAGGGTGGCGCGGCGGGCGTGGGCTTGGCAAGCGGGTTCAGACCGTGACGACGCCGGCCCGCCCGTCCTCGTCAGCCCAGGCGACGCGGGTCGCGTCGGGGCAGAGGGCCAGGGCGGTGATCGGGGCGCCGCGTTCGGCCTTGAGGAAGTTGAGGCCCTGACCCGCCGGATCGGCCAGCCAGACGCGGCCGTCGTTGAGGCCGGCGGCGAGCACGCCGTGGTTGGGTCGGGAGGCGACAAGGTTCACCAGGCTGCCCTCGTCAAAGCCGATCTCGGTCGCCTCGCGGCCCATCGGACCATTGGCGCCGACGAAGGGCCAGAGCACGGCGCCCGAGGCGCCCGAGGTTGCCAGAAGCTGGCCCTTCGACAGGAAGCTCATGGCCCGGACCTTGGACGGATAGCCGCCCATGCGCAGGTTCTTCTGGTCCTTGATCCGCCAGCCGTGGAGCTGGGCGTCCTGCATCGAGGTGATGACGAAGGCGCCGTCGGGCGAGAAGGTCACGGCGGTGTGCGAGCCGGCCCATTTCAGGAAGGTCGGCTTCTGGTCGGCGATGCGGGCGAACCACAGGGCGGCGCCGCCATAGGTCGAGGTCGCGATGCGGCGGCCCTTCGGCTCGAAGGCCACGCCCGAGACGGTGCGCTCGTGCTGGAAGTCGCGGCGGAAGCCCGCATCCTTGGCGTCGATGACGGTCAGGGTCTTGCCGGCCGAGAAGGCAATCAGCCTGCTTTCGGCCGAGGCGTCGACGGCGTCGATCCACTGGCCCTTGGCGCTGGTCGCCAGCACGCCCGCGTCGGTCCGGCGGTGCCAGATCAGCCGCCCGTCGTCGCCGCCCGTGACCACGCCCTCGCCCGACGGATGGACGACGGCGCACAGGATGGCCCCGTCATGGGCGGCGCTGAACTCGCCGCCCTCGAACCGGACCGAGCCGTCGCCCAAGGCGAAGATCGCGCCCGTCGAATCGAACAGGGCCGCGGTGATCTGGGCGTCGTAGGTGGTGGTCTTCATGCCGGACGGCCTTCGCCGAACCCGGCGCCGGGCTCGGTCGGGTCGCAGCGGATCAATCGGGAGTCCGCCACAGCCGCCTGGCGGTGCACCACGGCGTCCCGATACTCAGGATCGCGCAGCATGGCGCCGAAGGCTTCTCCGGTCGGATACCAGGCGATGAAGGCGAGGTCCCACGACTCCTCGGCAGGACCGATCAGGGTCAATTCGGGGCGGCCGAGCCACACCTGACGCCCGCCCGCCCGCGCGAAGGGCGCCGCGGCCGCCTTGCCGTAGGCGGCGTAGGCCTGGGCCCCGGTCCGGTCCGCGTCCTGGTCGGCGTGGTCGGCGGGATAGGCGGCCGTCTCGCGGAAGCGGATCAGATTGATCATGGCGACCGGCCGGTCGGCGGGCAGGTCGCGGAAGGCCGCCATGGCCTCGCGGGTCGGGTCGACGGAGCCGCTCACGCCGCACAGGCCTCGAACCCGGCCCTCAGCGCCGCCTCGTCGAGGTCGCGGCCGATGAAGACGGCGCGGGACCAGCGGCGCTCGGTCGCGCCCCAAGGTTTCTGGAGATCGCCTTCCAGGATCATGTGCACGGCCTGGAAGACGAGGCGGCGGTCCTCGCCCTGGACGTCGATGATGCCCTTGGCGCGCAGGATGTTCTGGCCCTGCTCGCCCAGCAGCCGGTCGAGCCAGGCAGTGAATTTGGTCCCGTCCATGGGGCCGTCGAGGGACAGGGAGACGCCCTTGATGTCGTCGGCATGATTATGCCCGCGAGCACTCCCGGCGGGCGGTGAAACACCGTCTGAAGCGTCCAAAGCGTCTAGACCGTCCGCATGATCATGCCCGTGATGACCGTGGTCATGGTCATGATCGTGCCCGTGATGATGGTCATGGCCGCAGTGTTCGTCGTGGACGTGGCCGGCCTCGCCGTGGGCGGGGTTGGCGAACTCGGGGTTGATGTCGAGGATCCGGCCGAGGTCGAAGCCGCCGAGGCCCAGCACCTGGTCCAGCGGGACATTGGCGCGCTCGGCGCGGGTGATGGGGGCCAGGGGGTTCAGGCGGCGGAGGCGCTGCTCGACCGCGACCAGTTCCGCCTCGCTCACGAGGTCGACCTTGTTGAGGATGATGCGGTCGGCGAACGCGACCTGCTCGCGAGCCTCCTTCGAGTCGTCCAGCCGGGCCATGACGTGTTTGGCGTCGACCAGGGCGGTGACGCTGTCCAGCTGGGTCTTGGCCTTGACGTCCTCATCGACGAAGAAGGTCTGGGCCACCGGGCCGGGGTCGGCCAGGCCGGTGGTCTCGACGATGATGGCGTCGAAGGCCGGCTTGCCGGGGCGCTGGCGCTTCATCAGGCCGGCGACGACGCGGATCAGGTCGCCGCGCACGGTGCAGCAGACGCAGCCGTTGTTCATCTCGAACACGTCCTCGTCGGCACCGACGACCAGGTCGTTGTCGATGCCGATCTCGCCGAACTCATTGACGATGACGGCGTAGCGCTTGCCGTGGTCCTCCGTGAGGATGCGGTTCAGCAGGGTGGTCTTGCCGGCGCCGAGGTAGCCGGTGAGGACGGTGACGGGGATCTTGTCGGTCATGGGCGGCAGATGGCGTGTTCGAGGCGGTTTGTGAAGGAGGGGGGAGGGATGAGGGATGAGGGATGAGAGGTTTGGGCGGGAGGGATGTCGGCGAGCGGCCCGTTGACCTCATCCCTCATCCGTCATCCCTCTTCCCTAACAATCCGGGCAATCCGCCAGCGGCTCCGCCTCCAGCTGCAGCGTGGTGTGGCCGATGCGGAACTGGCCGCGGGCCATCGCCTGGGCCTCGGCCAGCAGGGCGTCGGGGTCGGGCCGCTCGTGGCACAGGTGGGCGGTCAGGGCGGTCTCGGTGGTGGACAGGCCCCAGACGTGCAGGTCGTGGACGGCGGTGACGCCCGGCAGGGACAGGAAGGCGGCGCGGATGGCGGCGACATCGACGCCGCGCGGGGCCGCGTCCAGCGCCAGATTGACCGAATCCTTCAGCAGACCCCAGGTGCCGATCAGGATGACGGCGACGATGACGAGGCTGACCAGGGGGTCGATGATCGACCAGCCAGTGAACATGATCACGGCCCCGGCGATGACCACGCCGATCGAGACGGCGGCGTCGGCCATCATGTGCAGATAGGCCCCGCGGGCGTTCAGGTCGCTGTGCTGGTCGCGCATGAACAGCAGGGCGGTGCCCAGGTTGATGACGAAGCCGATGGCGGCCACGCCCATGATCAGGCCCGACATCACGGGCGCGGGTTCGGCCAGGCGGCGGACCGCCTCGAAGGCGATGGCGCCGCAGGCGAAGATCAGCAGCAGGGCGTTGGCGAGGGCGGCCAGGACCGTGGCCTTGCCGTAGCCATAGGTGTTCTGCGAGCCGCTGGCCCGGCGCGCCAGCCAGGCCGCCCCGCCGGCCATGGCCAGGCCCAGCACGTCGGACAGATTGTGGCCGGCGTCGGCCATCAGGGCGGTCGAGCCGCTGAAGATCCCGGCCCCGAACTCGACGCCGACGAAGGCCAGGTTGACGATCAGGCCGACGGCGTAGCGCCAGTCGCCGGTGTCGACCGGTCCGTGGTGGTGGCCGCCGGGGCCGTGGGCCTGAGCATGGTCGTGGCTATGCCCATGAGCGTGCTCATGAGGCGGGTGGCGGTGTGGGGGATCGTCGGGGCCGTGGGCGTGCGCCATGCGGCTATCCTTAGTGCTGGCGTAGCAGGACGAGAAGCCCGATCAGGATCAGGGCGAGGCCCAGGACGAAGCCTTCATAGCGGGCCCAGCGTTCCAGCCGCAGCACAGACCACCCGGCCCAGGCCAGGCCGGTGAACAGGGCCATGCCCATCACCGTGCCGACGGCGAAGGCGACGGTCAGGGCGATCAACACCCCGAGCCCCGCGGTGGCCTGGGACAGATAGAAGGGCAGCAGCACCTCCCCGGGCGACAGGGCCATCATGGCGACAAGCCCCCCGAAGGCGGCCGCATGCGACACCGTCGGCTCCGACAGGGCCAGGGGCGGACCCTCGGCCAGGCGGGGCGCCCGCATGAAGGCGCGGCCCAGGTAGAAGGCGCCGAACAGGAACAGCAGGGCGGCCGAGGCCCAGGGCAGCAGGCCGGCGACCCACTGATCCATGGCCAGGCCGACGACGACGATCAGGGCGCCGACAGCGGCTGTGGCGGCGATATGGGCAAGGCCCGCGGCCGTCACCACGGCCATGACCCGGGGCAGGGCCCAGCGCTGGGCGCGACCCACGAGGACGAACGGCAGCCAGTGGGTCGGCAGGGCGGCGTGCAGAAAAGCCGTGGCGAAGCCGAGGCCCAGCACGGACAGCAGGACGGGTTGCTGGAGGTCGGGCGGCGTCATCGCCTGCTCTGTAGCCCGTTATCTTATAACAATCGAGGCGTTCTTACGGGGCGTAGAGACTCTTGCGGTCCAGCGGCAGGCCGGAGGGGCCGGGACGGCGTTTCTGGGCCACGGTCTGATAGACCAGGGCCGCGCCGCGCTCGAAGGCTTTGGCGCAGAGGGCGAAGAAGACCAGCCACAGCTGGACCCGTTCGGGGCCGACCAGGGCCCGGGCCTCGTCCTGGCGGGCGTGGAGCCGCCGCGACCATTCGCGGGTGGTCAGCTGGAAATGCTCGCGCATGTCCTCGACGTCCAGAACCTCGAAGCCCAGCCGGCCGAGGTTGGTCACCGTCATGCCGATGGTGTCCAGTTCGCCGCCGGGGAAGATGAAGCGGGCGACGGTGCGGGTGGACTGGGTCTTGGGGGCGATGCCGTTCGGGTCCGAGGTGCCGCGGCGCACCGAGGCCTGGTGGAAATAGAGGCCGCCGGACTTCAGCAGACGCTTCATCTCGAGGAAATGCCGGTCGTGGTTGGCGAAGCCGACATGTTCGAACATCTCGACCTGGCTGATGGCGTCGAAGGCGCCGTCCATGTCGAGGTCGCGGTAGTCCTTCAGCTCGAGGGTGATGCGGT
Organism: Brevundimonas sp.; assembly: GCA_046292645.1. Lineage (GTDB taxonomy): Bacteria > Pseudomonadota > Alphaproteobacteria > Caulobacterales > Caulobacteraceae > Brevundimonas. Next base: position 145,744 of record JBKBQO010000005.1, on the reverse strand, counting down.
CGGACAGGCCCAGGGCCTCGACCTTGGCGCGGGCGAAGGCCAGCTGTTCCTCGGACAGGGTGACCCCGTGGACCGTGACGCCGTAGTTCCGCGCCGCCCAGCAGGCCAGGCCGCCCCAGCCGCAGCCGACGTCGAGCAGTTTCTGGCCCGGCCGGAGCCGCAGCTTGCGGCAGATCCGGTCCAGCTTTTCGGTCTGGGCGTCCTCGAGGGCCTGGGTCTCGTGGGTGTAATAGGCGCTGGAATAGACCATCTCGGGGTCAAGGAAGAGGGCGTAGAAGTCGTTGCCGACGTCGTAGTGGAAGGAGATGAACTCCTTGTCCTTGCGGCTGCGGTAGCCGGCGCCGATGCCGACCTCGCCTTTCGCGTCATAGGCGGCGGTGCGGTCATAGGCCGATGTGTCCTTGCCCCCGAGCAGGAAGGGCAGGGCCTGTTTCATCAGGAAGCCCCGGTCGACCCGTTTGGCCAGGTGGATGGCCCGGCCGTGGTCCCAGCGGTCCGCCGCCTCCAGCGGACTGCCGCCCTCGACGCCCAGGTCGCCCGAGGCGATCAGTTCGAACAGGGTCATGATCCCCGGCCGCAGCAGCAGACGGCGGATCACCCCGGGGCCGGACAGGGTCAGGCGGATGTCGTCGCGGGCGCTCGGCCCCAGCGGCAGGATCTCGCCGTTCCACAGCCGCAGCGACAGATCGGCCTGCAGGTGCTCCGCCACATGGGCGACGATGCGGCGCGCGGCCTCGATCCGGCGGTCGGCGTCGGCGGTCATCGGGGCGGTCTCCTGGAAACAGCGGCTGGACAAACGCTTTACGCAAGGGGCGCGCCGGAGGCTACAGTCGGGGCCCGGGGATCGACTCCGGCCCGGAAAATGCCTGCTCCGCGTTGACTCGGCGACCCCTCTGCGTCTATGTCGCCGCTCTTCGCCCGAGGGGGTCCCCCGTCGGGCTATTCTTTTTGCGTTTCGCTGAGGCTTCAACATGTACGCGGTGATCAAGACCGGCGGCAAGCAGTACCGGGTTCAACCGGGCGACGTCATTGTGGTCGAGAAGCTCGACGGCGATGTCGGTTCCGACGTCTCCTTCGGCGATGTGCTGATGCTGGGGGGCGACAAGGGCGTGACCCTGGGCGCCCCGCTGATCGCGGGCGCGGCCGTCGCCGCGACCCTGGTCGAGACCCGCAAGGGCGAGAAGATCAAGATCTTCAAGAAGACCCGCCGTCAGGGCTATCGCCGCACCAACGGCCATCGCCAGATGGAATCGGTCCTGCGCATCACCGGCATCGACGGCGCCGGCGAGAACGCCAAATGGGACGGCGAGACCTCGCTGATGACCAAGGCCGAAATGAACCTGCGCGCCCGCGGCCTGGCCCCGCGCGTCGAGACGACCGAGGTCGCGGCCAAGCCGGCCAAGTCGCCCAAGGTTATCGACGAGACCCCGACCGCCGAAGCCGCCGCTGAAGCCCCGGCCGCCGCCAAGAAGGCTCCGGCCAAGAAGGCTGCGCCCAAGGCCAAGCCCGCCTCCACCGACGAAGCGTAAGAACAGTTAGAGACAGGGAGCAGACCTATGGCTCACAAGAAATCCGGTGGTTCGTCGCGTAACGGTCGCGACTCCGAATCGAAACGCCTCGGCGTGAAGAAGTTCGGCGGCGAGAACGTTCTGGCCGGCAACATCCTCGTGCGTCAGCGCGGCACCACCTTCCATCCGGGCGACAATGTCGGCCTGGGCCGCGATCACACCCTGTTCGCGACCGCCCACGGCGCCGTCAAATTCACCAAGAAGGCCAACGGCCGATGCTATGTGTCGATCCTTCCGGCCACCGAACAGGCCATGGCCGCCGAGTAGCGCGAACCGACTGACCCCGGATCGCGCAAGGCTCAAGAGCCGCGATCCGGACCAAGGGAAATATTCCGCGGGGAGTCTGGATCACCAGGCTCCCCGTTTTCGTTCCCCGCCTCGAAGAAGCCGCCCGAGCCCTCCAAGGAGGCGGCCCGTCGAACGAGGCCCGTGCCATGTGCGTGATCGAACCCTCTCCCGTCATCGAGACGCGGCGCCTGGCCCTGCGCGCGCCGGGGGCCCAGGACATTCCCCGGCTGGCGACGCTGGCCAATGATCCGTCGATCGCGCGGATGACCCTGCGCATGCCGCACCCCTACGGGCTCAAGGAGGCCGAGGATTTCGTGCTGACGGTGGCCGCGCAGGATCCAGCGCGGGCGCGGACTTTCGTGATCGAGCACGAGGATCACGGGCCGGTCGGGGTGATCGGCCTGTTCGAGGACGGCGACCCGGCGCCCGAGGTCGGCTACTGGATCGCGCCCGCCTACTGGGGCCGGGGCCTGGCCACCGAGGCCCTGCAGGCCGCCACGGTCTGGGCCAGCCGGACCTGGAAGCGCCGCGCCCTGACGGCGGGGCATTTCCGCGACAATCCGGCCTCGGGCCGGGTGCTGGAAAAGGCGGGCTTCCTCTACACGGGCGAGGTGCGCACGGGATTCAGCCGCGCGCGCGGGGCGGAGACGGAGACGCGGCGGATGGTTTGGCTGGCGTAGGGGCTGGGAGCGGACGTTTCCCTCCCCCTCCGGGGGAGGGTGGCTGAGCCGCAGGCGAAGCCGGATGGGAGGGGCCGTGCGACGAGAGCGCCGGCGCTTGTTTCGCCAAAGCGCCCCCACCCTGTCAGCGCTGCGCGCCGACATCCCTCCCCCGGAGGGGAGGGAGAGGCCTGGGTGTCAGCCGAACAGGGTCGGGCCGAACACCGCCGCGAGGGCGACGGCGCCGCCGACCACGGCCACGACCGCACCGGCGATGAAGGCCGCCCAGGTGCGGGCGGCGCGCTGGCGGCGCAGGCCGCTGGTCTTCACCGACCGGACCATGACGCCGGGCTTGGGTCCGAAAACCTCCGAACCGGAAATGTTATGCTGGGACATGTACGCGCTCCCTGATCCACCGCCCCGTGCGGGTCCGCCCCACCGAAGCGGGTTCGGAAAGGCGAAACAATGGCGAACGACGGTTATCCACCGATCCGTGATCGGATGAACGGCGTTTGTTGGTTTTGGGCGCTGGCGCTCGACGCGCGCGCTCGCGCCTAGCCGCAGTAGATCAGGCGGCCGCTGTAGGCCCGGTAGTAGCCGCTGCGGGGGTCGTAGGAGCGGTAGGTCGCGCGGCACCAGTCGGCGCGCGAGCCGCCGTGCCCATATCCCCCGCTGTATCCGCCGCTGTAGCCGCCATAGCTGACCCCGCCGCCCGGATAGACATGGTCCGGCCGGCCATAGGCGCCGTGCCAGGTGGTGGAGCCCTGGGCGTGGCCGTAGTCATAGGCCGAGCCATAGCCGCGGCGCGGCGCATGGCCGTACCGCCCGTGTCCATAGCCATAGCCGCCGCTGTAGCCGGCCAGGTCGCGATAGTCGCGCCGGGCCTGCGGGCTGACGCGATGACGCTGGTCGCGCCAGCGGTCGCCGCAGTTGGTGCGGCTGGCGTCCCAGAACTGGTCGCAGCGATAGTCGCCTGGCCGGTCCAGCTGGCTTCGCCAGTCGAAATTCGAAGGGACGGCGTTGGACCGGCGCGAGCCATAGCCGTCCCCGTATGACCGGTCGTCATAGGATCGGTCGCCATAGCCGCCGTAATACGGCTGTTGGCCATAGCCATCGTGCGAGCGATAGGCGTCGCCGCCGCGATAGCCGCCGTCATAAGCCCCGCCCCGCGACTGGGCGGAGGCGGGTGCGGCGGCCAGGGCCAGGCCGGCGGCGGCGATCAGGGCGAGACGGACCATGGTAAACTCTCCGAAGCGGCCCGATACGCGGCCCCAAAGACGACGGGTACTGGCAGGCGAAGGCTTTAGAGGGTGACGGACACGCGTCCGCCGCGGGTGCCGATGTGGCGCATCAGGACGATGCGGTCGCCCCCGGCGCTGACGGGGGTGATGATGAACCAATCTCCGTCCGGGAGTCCCGTGAATTCGAACCGGCCGTTCTGGCAGGTGGTCGAGCGGACGAAGGACCGGTAGTCGGCGTTGGGGTCGGCCACGGTGCGGGCGCGCACCACCGCCTCGGGGATGGCGGCGCGATCGGTCGAGCCGTACAGGGTGCGGAACCGGGCCCGGGTGTAGGGGGTGTCGGGCGTCAGGGCGACCGAACCGGTGCAGTCGAACGCCTGGCCGTCGCGGCTGTAGGCGACGCGTCCGTCGATCGATCCGCGCCCCGAGCGCGCGGACCAGGCGAAGTCCTGGGCGTTGAAGGCGGCGGACGAAGGACCGGAGGGCGGACCATAGCCCCCGGAGGGGACGGTCCCGCAGCCGGCGAGGGCGGCGCCGAGGCCAAGGACGACAATCAGGTGGCGAGCGGACATCAGGCTCTCTCCGTCAGCTGTGCGGGTCGAACGCCGCGATCAGACGCTCAACGCCGTCATAAGGTCAAGGTTGCGGCGCGTCGGGCCGTGGGCCAAAAGCGCGCATCAAGCCGGCGCAGACCGGCTATAGGGACGATCCATGACAATCACGTTCGACGATATTCTGGCGGCGCGCGAGCGGATCGCCGGCCAGGTCGACCGCACCCCGGTCCGCTATTCCCGCCGCCTGTCGCAACTCACCGGGGCCGAGGTCTGGGTCAAGTTCGACAATCTGCATTTCACCGGCAGCTTCAAGGAACGCGGGGCCCTGAACCGGCTGCTGCAGCTGACCCCGGAGGAGCGGAAGCGGGGCGTGGTGGCGGCCAGCGCCGGCAATCACGCCCAGGCCCTCGCCTACCACGGGGCCCGCCTCGGCGTGCCCGTGACCATCGTCATGCCCGAGGGCACGCCCTTCACCAAGGCGGACGGAACCCGGGCCCATGGCGCGACCGTGGTGATCAAGGGGCTGGACTTCACCGGCTCGACCGAGGAGGCGCACCGGCTGCGCGACGAGGAGGGGTTTGTTTTCATCTCGGCCTTCGACGATGCGGGCATTGTCACCGGCCAGGGCGTCTGCGCGGTGGAGTTTCTGGAGGACGCGCCGGACCTTGAGGCCCTGCTGATCCCGATCGGCGGCGGCGGCCTGATCGCCGGCTGTTCGGTCGCGGCGAAGGCGATGAACCCCGACATCCGCATCTTCGGCGTCGAGGCGGCCATGTATCCGTCGTTCAGCGCGCGGCGCCGAGGCGAGACGGCGAAATGCGGCGGCCAGACCATCGCCGAGGGCATCGCGATCAAGGCCGTTGGGGACATCCCCTTCGCCATCGCCGACCCCCTGGTCGAGGATGTGCTGGTCTGCGAAGAGGCCCATTTCGAGACCGCCGTGGCCTATTACGCCACCCTGGAGAAGACGGTGGCGGAGGGCGCCGGCGCGGGCGGACTGGCGGCCCTGCTGGCCTATCCGGACCGGTTCAAGGGAATGAAGGTCGGACTGGTGCTGTGCGGCGGCAATATCGACGCGCGCATGCTGGCCGTGGTCCTGAACCGCGAACTGGTGCGCGAAAAGAAGATGGTCGTCTATCGCATCCTGGGCGACGACCGGCCGGGCATGCTGTCCAAGATGAGCGCCGTGATCGGCGGGGCTGGCGGCAATATCATCGATGTGGTGCATAACCGGCTGGCGCTGGACGTGCCGGCCAAGGGGGCGGAGTTCGACATCATGGTCGAGACCCGCGGCGCGGCGCATGCGGAAGAGATCAGACATGGACTGGAAGAGGCCGGATATGAACTACGGATGGGCTAGGGGCGCGTCGGCGCTGGCCATGGTCGCCCTGCTGGCGGGGACGTTGGCCGGCTGCGACCGCACGCCCCCGGCGCCCGACGAGACGGCGGCGCAGAACCTGCGCGCCGCCGAGTTCTTCCTGACCTCGAACGCCCGGGCCGAAGGCGTCGAAAGCCTGCCGTCCGGCGTCCAGTACAAGGTAGTCCAGTCGGGACCGCCCGGCGGGGAAAGCCCCGACAGCAACGACCTGGTGCGCGTGGACTATGAGGGCACGCTGACCGACGGCACGGTGTTCGACAGCTCCTTCCAGCGCGGCCAGCCGGCGGTCTTCACCCTCGGCGAGGTGGTCGAGGGCTGGACCGAGGCGCTGCAGCATATGAAGGTCGGCGACGAATGGATCGTCTATCTGCCGCCCGCGACGGCCTATGGCGAAACCGGCCGGCCGGGCATTCCGCCCAACAGCGTGCTGGTGTTCCGGGTCAAGCTGCTGGACATCGCCCGGTCGCCGGGCGGCGGGGCGATTGCGGCGACGGCGAACGGCTAGTCGAGCCAGGCTGCCCGGCCGAACGGTGACCTGTGCCGCCCTAGGTAGTATTGACTAGACGCGCCCTCGTTGAGGTTTTGTAGTGCATCAGGGCCCAAACCGAAGCATCGTCACAGATGTGAGGCGGCCATGATTTCTTCCCGTACAAAAGTTCTGGTCCACGTCGGGGCCTGTGTCGCGACCATCGTCGCCACGGCGACGCCGGGCGCGCCGTCGGGCCCGCCGTCGTTCGGGCCTTCTGTGGTCGCGGCGGTCTTCCCCCCGTGGTGGAGCGCGGAGCGTATTCGGCGGGCGGTCGACCCGCTGGGCGCGGTGGGCGCCTCGGGACGGTTGCCGACCCTGGTGACCGTCTATGGCGGACGCGATCTTGAGCGAAATCTCAGAACCGTCGGGGCCTGGTTCATTCTCAAGCCGCGCCGGGCCGGGGTCAGTCGGGAAACCGCCGCGGCATAGGCGGTTGGAGCCTGTCCGGCGGAAGCCCCCATTCCGCGCGGACGTCCGCGTCCCTCTCGCGCGCGAGGCGGTCGGCGCCGAGGGCGACGAAGTCGGCGGCCGGGAGCAGGCGCGACAGGGCCCAGACCGCCGCGCCGCGCACCACGGGCGCCGGGTCGTCCAGCAGGGCGCGCGCGGCCGGGACCAGACCCGGGTCGGCGCTGTTGCCGATGGCGTACAGCACATTGCGCACGAACCGGTCCCGCCCGATCCGCTTCACCGGACTTTTCGAGAACAGGGCGCGGAAGGCGGCGTCGTCGAGGGCGGCGAGGTCGGCGAGGCGGGGCGACACCAGCGCCTCGCGCGCCTGCACCCGCGCCTCCCGCGACGCGGCGGCGAACTTGTTCCAGGGACAGACCGCCAAACAGTCGTCGCAGCCGTAGATCCGGCTGCCCGTCGCCGCACGGAAGTCCACCGGCCAGGGGCCGGCGAATTCGATGGTCAGATAGGAGAGGCAGCGACGCGCATCGAGCTGGAACGGGGCCGGGAAGGCGTTGGTCGGGCAGACGTCGAGACAGGCGGTGCAGGTGCCGCAGTGCTCGCCCTCGGGCGGGTCGGGCTCCAGCGCGGCGGCGGTCAGGATCACGCCGAGGAACAGCCAGTTGCCGTGGGTGCGGCTGAGCAGATTGGTGTGCTTCCCCTGCCAGCCGAGGCCGGCGCGCTGGGCCAGCGGCTTTTCCATCAGGGGGGCGGTGTCGACGAAGACCTTGACGTCTTCTCCCGTACGGGCGGCGATCTGGCCCGCCAGCGTCTTCAGCCGGCCCTTGATGACCTCGTGATAGTCGTCGCCACGGGCGTAGACGGAGATATAGCCGGCCGAGCGGTCGGCCATCTCGGGAAGAGGGTCGCGGTCGGGCCCGTAGTTGAGGCCCAGGACGATGGCGGTGCGGGCCTCGCTCCACATGGCGGTGGGGTGGGCGCGGCGTTCGAGCGTCGTTTCCATCCAGCCCATGTCGCCGTGCCGACCCGCCTCGACGAAATGGGCCAGCCGCTCGCCCGCGCTCCACGGCTCGGAGGCCGAGGCGAAGCGGCAGACGTCGAAGCCGAGGCCGGCGGCGGCGGTGCGGATGGTGTCGCGGGGGTCGCTCAACGGGCTCGATCCGGGGCGGGTGAAGCGTGCTCACTAGCACTCCTCACCCGGAAACGTCAGAAATCGAGGTCTGCGTAGCAGGCCGACGGCTGGACGCCGGGGAAGCGGTCGGCCAGCAGGGGCCGGAAGCACGGCCGTGATTTCAGCTTCATGTACCAGGTCTTGAGGCTCGGATAAGACGCCCAGGACACCTCGCCGAAGTAGTCCAGCACCGAGAGATGGGCGGCGGCGACGAAGTCGACCTGGCTGATGCGGCGTCCAGCGAGGGCGTCGCGACGGGTCAGCAGCTCCTCCATCATCGCCAGATGGAAACGCAGCGCCTCGCGCCCGGCGCGCAGGGCGCGGGCCTCGGGCGCCCCGAGACGGAGCAGCGGCTTCTCCATCCGCTCGTGCAGCAGGACGGCGTTGACGTCGTCGGTGAAGCGGCGTTCGAACCAGGCCAGCAGCCGCCGCACCTCGGCCCGCTCGGCCGCGTCGGCTGGCAGCAGGAAGGGCTCGGGCGTGCGCTCCTCCAGCCAGCCGAGGATGGCGGCGGGCTCGCACAGGGTCAGGGGGGCGCCGCGGGCGTCGGTGGTGCGCAGCACGGGCGGCATGCCCGAGGGATTGAGAGTCGCGACCGGGCAGCCGTCCTCCCACGGACGCACCAGGGTCTCGGAAAACTCCATCCGGGCCTCGCCCAGCGCCAGTCGCACGGCGCGCGAGCCGGGATCGAAGGCGAAATGATAAAGGACGCTGTCCGGCATGGCCGATGGATGCGCCCGCGGGCGTTAATCCCGCGTTAGCCGTCCCGCGCGACTTCCCCGAAGGCGCCCCCGTGCGGCTCGGCGCGACCGCGCGGGTCCGGGTGGATCAGGATGTCGGCGCGGGGCCAGAGGGCCAGCAGCCGGTTCTCGGCATCCACGACGATGGCGTGGGCGGCCTCCAGCGTCAGCGATGGATCCAGGTCCACATGCATCTGGATCAGCATGGCCGGGCCCGCCATCCGGGTGCGCAGCTGGTGCACGCCCGAGATGCGCGGATCGGCGAGGACGGCGGTGGTGATGGCGACGCGGTCGGCGGCGGGTACGGCCTTGTCGACCAGGTGATCGGCGGCGGACTTCAGCACCCCGATCGCGCCCCAGAACAGCCAGACCGCCACGATCAGGCCCGCCGCCGCATCGAGGCCGGGCGCCGCCAGGAAGGTTCCGGAGATGACGCCGATCAGCACCACGCCGTTGGCGGCCAGATCGCCGGCGTAGTGGGCGCGGTCCGCCGCGACCGCGAGCGATCCGCTGGCCTGGACGGCGCGGCCCTGCCGCCACACCAGCCAGCCGGTCAGGGCGATGGAGATCAGGATGACCAGCACGCCCCAGTAGCCCGAGGTGACCGGGCGGGGGTCGAAGATCCGCTGCAGCGCCTCCCAGCCGATGAACATGGCCGAGGCGAAGACCAGTCCCGCCTGGACCAGGGCGGCCAGGGCCTCGCCCTTGCCGTGGCCGAAGCGGTGGTCCTCGTCGGCCGGAAGGGCGGCCCAGCGCACGGCGAAGAAGGTCGCCAGCGAGGCCACCAGATCGAGCGCCGAATCGGCCAGGGACGCGAGGATGGAGACCGAACCGGAGGCGCCGAGGGCGAAGGCCTTGAGGGCGATCAGCACCACGGCGACCGCGACGGAAAGCCGGGTGACGGCGCGGGTCGCGGCGTGGGCGTCTTCGGGGGCGTCGTCGAGGGCGGGAGCAGCGGTCATCGCCGCCTTGTCGCGGAAAGCCCGCTCCCTGCCAAGACCGGGCCGGGCCCGCCATTAGCGGGATTGTCACGAAACGGCCCCAGGGTGCGCCTCCTATGGCGAAACGGGCCGTCGAAAGGCTGCGGAGTTCACGCGTGGAAACGTCCGACACCGACCTGGACAGCGTCCGCTGGATCGGCCGCGGCGAGGCCCTGGCCCGGCTGGGGATCAAGACCCAGACCCTCTACGCCTATGTCAGCCGGGGCCGCATCTCGGCCCGCCCGGACCCCACCGACCCGCGCCGCAGCCTCTACGCCGTCCAGGACATCGCCCGACTGAGCGGCGCCCGGGTCGACGCCGAGGACGAGGCCGCCGATCGGGCCACGCCCCGCATGGCCAGCCGGGGCGAGGCGGGCGTCGCCTCGTCCCTGACGGTCATCTCGAACGGGCGGCTGTTCTATCGCGGACTGGACGCGGCGCAGCTGGCCGAGACGGCCACGCTCGAGGACGTGGCCCGGCGGCTGTGGGACGCGGGGGCGGTCAATCCGTTTGCCGCGGTCCGCCCGCGCATCGGGACCGTGCCGGGCGGGTCGATCCGCGCCCGGCTGTTCGCGGCCCTCGCCCGCCGGGCCGAAGAGGACGCCGACCCTCGCCCGCGCACGGCCGAGTCGCTGCGGCTGGAATGCGCCCGGGTGCTGGACGAGGCGGTGGACGCCGCCGTCGGGCCGGGACCCCGCCTTTTCCTGCACCAGCGGCTGGCGCGGTCGTGGAAGACGCCGGATCGGGACGCCCATCTGATCCGCCGCGCCCTGGTGCTGGCGGCGGACCATGAGATGAACGCCGCCGTCCTGGCGACGCGGGCGGCGGCCGACGGCGGCGCATCCCCGGCGGGGGCGGCCTTCGCCGGACTGATGACCCTGGCCGGGTCGCGCATGATGGCGGAGCTGGCGCGCGCGTCGGACTGGGTCGTGGCGGTGCGGCGACAGGCCACGGACGCGGCGCGACGGGCCCATGCGGCCGGCGGGCTGGCGGGATTCGGCAGCGTCGACTATCCGGCGGGCGATCCGCGCGCGGCGGCCCTGCTGGGCGCGACCGACCTGCCGCCCGATCTGGCCCGCGCGGTTCAGGAGGGCGAGGCCGCGACCGGCCGGATCGCCAATTTCGGGCTCGCCCTCGCCGTGGTGGCCCGGCGTCTGGAGCTGCCGCGCGACGCGGCGGCGGACCTGCTGATGCTGGGTCGGCTGACCGGCTTGCTGGGCCATGCGCTGGATCAGACGACGAACGGCTCGCCTATCCGGGCGCGCTTGCGGTATGTGGGGCCCGAACCGGGCGCGCACTGACGACCTGAATTCGAGGAATACGCGTGGCGGACTGGATTGCGGCGATCATCCTGGGCCTGGTCGAGGGCCTGACCGAATTCATTCCGGTCTCTTCGACAGGGCATCTGCTGCTCACCCAGAAATTGCTGGGTCTGACCGATCCGCGCTGGAGCTCCTTCGTCGTGCTGATCCAGCTGGGCGCCATCCTGGCGGTCGTGGCCCTGTATTTCGCCCGGCTGTGGAAGGTGCTGATCAGCCTGCCGACCGATCCGAAGGCGCGGCATTTCGCCATCAGCATCCTGATCGCCTTCCTGCCGTCGATGATCGTCGGGGTCTTCCTCTATGACTTCATCAAGGCGGTGCTGTTCAATGTCGAGGGCGACACGGCGGTGACGGTGATCTGCGTCTCGCTGATCCTCGGCGGCTTCGGCCTGCTGGCGCTCGAGCGGTTCGCGCCGAAGCCGACGGCCGACGACGCCATGACCCTGTCGTGGAAGCGGTCGCTTGGCGTCGGCCTGTTCCAGTGCCTGTCCGTGATTCCCGGCGTGTCGCGGTCAGGCGCCACCATCGCCGGCGGACTGAGCCTCGGCCTGGACAAGCGGGCGGCGGCGGAGTTCTCGTTCTTCCTCGCCATTCCGACCATGGTCGCAGCCTCGGGCTGGGACATCGTCCAGAGCGGGGCGAAAATCGATTGGGACTTCGGCGGGATCATCGCCGTTGGCTTCATCGTCTCCTTCGTCAGCGGCTGGATCGTGGTCAAGGCGATGGTCGACTTCGTCGCCAAGCATGGCTTCGCCCCCTTCGCCTGGTGGCGAATCGTGGTCGGTGTGATCGGCCTGGGCCTCGTCTGGGCCGGCCTGGCCTGATCTAGGTCGCGGGCGCGTCGGCGAACTGGCCGCCCCGGCGGTAGCGCCACAGATAGGACGGGGCGATGGCCTCGATGCCGGTCGGCTCGATGCCCAGGGCCGCCAGGCCCTCGGCGCCGTCGGCGACGACATTGTCGCTTTCCAGCAGCATCACCTGATCGCGCGTCAGCACGGGGGCGATGCCGACCATGGCGGTCAGCTGGGCCATGGAGCCGATGGCGCGGGCCGCGAAGAAGGGCAGGGAAATGAGGCCGAAGCTGCGATAGGTCTCGCGCCGGATCAGCTTCAGAACGTCCTCGAAGGTCATCACGGCCGGGCCGCCCAGCTCGAAGGTGCGGCCGGCCGCCTCCGGCGTCACGACGGCGCGGGCGATGGCCTCGGCCACGTCGGCGACATAGACGGGCTGGAATTTGGTCTGGCCGCCGCCGATCAGCGGCAGGGCCGGGGCGAAGGAGGCCAGGGCGGCGAACCGGTTAAGGAAGTCGTCGCCGGGGCCGAAGACGATCGACGGGCGGATGATGACCGCATCCGGCTTGACCTCGCGCACCGCCATTTCGGCGGCGGCCTTGGACAGGGCGTAGTCGGAACGGCTTTCCGGATTGGCGCCGATGGCCGAAATCTGCACCAGCCGGTCAACGCGTCCCGCCGCGCAGGCCTCCGCGATATTGCGCGCGGCGTCGACGTGCAGGGAATGGAAGGTACGGCGGCCCGATTCATACAGGATTCCGACCAGGTTGATGGCCGCGTCGGCACCGCGCAGGGCGGCCGCGACGTCGTCCGGGCGGGTCACGTCGCACCGAACGGCCTGCAGTTGGCCCACATGGCCGGAAGTCTGCAGCTTCCAGGCCCGATCCGGACGGCGGCAGGCGATCCGAACCCGCCAGCCGCGCCGCGTCAGCGCCTGGACCACCTGGCCGCCGACGAAACCGGAGCCGCCGAAGACGGTGACAAGGCCGGGGGCGACTTCGTTCATGGCAGGCTCCGAAAGGCGACGGCGCGAGGACGGAAAAGCCTCGACGCGCCGGGGATTAGACGATGGCCGCGATGCTCGCAACGCAAACGCCGCAAATCCCTGTTGACCGGCCCCGGACCCTGCCTTAAGGGTCCGCGCCTTCCGGACGAAACGCGTGCAAGCGCGGACCGTCTGGGCCCAGGTGGCGGAATTGGTAGACGCGCTGGCTTCAGGTGCCAGTGATAGAAATGTCGTGGAGGTTCGAGTCCTCTCCTGGGCACCAATATTCAGACGGCGTCGCGCTTCGGTGCGGCGCCGTTTGTGTTTTGGCGGTCCTTTTGGCCCTGCCGCGTCGGACGCGGTCCGACGCTACTTGAGGGCGCCCTATCGCCTCGCGCGCGGCGCTCGGCTACTTGATGGCGACGCTTTCTTTCGCCGAACGAGTCTCTGAACCGCATGACCATCCATTTCCACGAAGGCGACCTGCCCAACGGCCTCGATCTCGGCCCCGAGGTGGCGATCGATTCGGAGACCATGGGGCTGCGCTTCCGGCGCGATCCGCTGTGCGTGGTGCAGCTGTCGGCCGGCGACGGCGACGCCCATGTCGTGCGGCTGGGCCGCCCGGACTATGACTGCCCCAATCTCAAGCGGCTGCTGACCGATCCGGCGGTGCTGAAGCTGTTCCATTTCGGCCGCTTCGACATCGGCATGTTCCAGCTGCATCTGGGGGTCGAGACCCGGCCCGTCTATTGCACCAAGATCGCCTCGAAACTGGCCCGCACCTATACCGACCGCCACGGGCTGAAGGACGTGGTGCGCGAACTGGTCGGCGTCGACCTGTCCAAGGCCCAGCAGTCCAGCGACTGGGGCGCGGCCGAGCTGTCGCAGGCCCAGCTGGAATACGCCGCCTCTGATGTCCTGTATCTGCACGCCGCGAAGAAGCGGCTGGACGAGATGCTGGTGCGCGAGGGGCGGGCGGAGCTGGCCCGCAAATGTTTCGACTTCCTGCCGACCCGCTCGGCCCTCGACCTGGCCGGCTGGGACGAGATGGACGTGTTCGCGCACAGCTGATGACCGAGCCCGGCGACACCCACGCGCATCAGGACGAGGCCCGCGTCGCCGAGACGGCCCGGGCCTTTCGCGTCCGATCCCGGCGGGTGCAGCTGCTGCGCCGCGTCCTGCCGGTGGTCATCGTCGTGCTGGCGGGCGGCACGGTCAGCTGGATCGTCCTGCGCAGCGTCATGTCGGATGTTGAGCGAAAGGCCGGGACCAGCCGCGAGATCCGGCTCGACGCCCTGCGCTTCCACGGCCAGGACGCCGAGGGCCGCAGTTTCGTCATCGGGGCTGATGGGGCCGTGCGCGACCCCGACACGGGCCGTTATCGCCTGATCGGCCCGGCGCTGCGGCTGAATCTCGGCGGACGCAAGGTCACGACCCTGACGGCGGACGGCGGAACCTATGACGAGGCCGGCAAGACCGTGGTCATCGGCCCGAATGTGCGGATTTCCGACGGCGGGTCGGGCTTCACCCTCGTCACGCCCGAGGCAGTGGTGGACACGTCGACGGGGATCGTGACGGGCGACAAGGGCGTCGAGGGGGCCGGCCCGCTTGGAACCATCTCCGCTTCGTCCTATGTGATCCGGGAACAGGGCGGGCGCGTCGAGTTTCGAGGCTCCGGCGACACCAAGATAAGCGGCACGATCAACGCCGGAGGGGCGACCCGATGACCAAGACCCAGATCCTGACCCTGGCGGCGGCGCTGACGCTCGTCTTCCTGCCGACCATCGGCGACGCCCAGACGCGTCCGAACAGCAGCGACCAGCCGATCTCCTTCGGGGCCGACGCCGGCGAATATGTCGGCGATACGGTGACCCTGCGCGGGCGCGCCGAACTGATCCAGGGCGACAATCGTCTGCGGGCGGACACGGTCACGGGCCTGAGCCAGACCGGCGAGAGCCGGATCGAGGCGACGGGCAATGTCTATTTCGTCACGCCCGACCAGACGATCCGCGGCGACCGGGCGATCTACACCACCGCAGACGACACCATCGTGGTGACCGGGGATGTGATCCTCACCCAGGGCCAGAATGTGCTGACCGGCTCTCGCCTGGTCTACAATGTCCGGACCCAGTCGGCGCGGATCGAGGCGGCCGGGCAGGGGCGGATCCGCGGCGTCTTCTATCCGGCCGGCGGCGGGAATTGAGCCCCGGCTCGATCTGACCTTTGGCGCGCAAGGAACTTTCAGCCCTCAATGTGAACGAAGCCCCGGCGGCCCCGGCGGCGGCGCCCGCGCGTCCGACCGGGCTGAGAGTCGAGCACATCGCCCGCGCCTTCGGTCAGCGTCAGGTGGTGCGAGACGTCTCCCTGCATGTCGAGCGCGGCCAGGTCGCCGGCCTGCTGGGCCCCAACGGGGCCGGCAAGACCACCTGTTTCTACATGATCACCGGCCTGATCCCGCCGGACAGCGGGACAATCTGGCTGGACGGCGAGGACATCACGGCCCAGCCGATGTACCAGCGCGCTCGCATGGGCCTGGGCTATCTGGCGCAGGAGGCCTCGATCTTCCGCGGCATGACGGTCGAGCACAATGTGATGGCGGTGGTCGAGCTGCATCATTCCGGCAAGGCGGCCATCGCCGAGGAGACCAGCCGCCTGCTGGAGGAGTTGCGCATCGACCATCTGCGCCACGCCCCGGCCTCGGGCCTGTCGGGCGGCGAGCGGCGGCGCTGCGAGATCGCCCGGGCCCTGGCGGGCAAGCCGTCGTTCATGCTGCTGGACGAGCCCTTCGCCGGCATCGACCCCCTGGCCATCGCCGACATCCGTCAGGTGATCCGCTATCTGGCCAGCCAGGGCATCGGCGTGCTGATCACCGACCACAATGTGCGCGAGACGCTGGAGATCATCGACCACGCCTCGATCATCTCGGGCGGATCGGTGCTGTTCGAGGGCAAGGCCGAGGACGTGATCCGCGATCCGGAAGTGCGCCGGGTCTATCTGGGCGACATGTACGGGTGACTACGGTTCGCCCAGGCTCAGCCGGCTGATCAGCACCGCCGCCCGCTGCGACTGGCGCACCAGACTGTCCAGATCGACCCATTCGCCCTCGGCGTGGGCGCCGCCGCCGGCGACGCCGAGGCCGCCCAGCGTATCGACATCCGCCGCGACGAAGCCGCTGTCGGCCGCCCCCCGCCGCGCCGGATCATATTCCGCCATCTCCGGCAGGCCGAGGTCGCGGTTGACCGCGTTCAGCCGGGCCAGAAGCGCACGATTGCCCTCGGTCGGGGCCATGGGGGGATAGCCGGTCTCGGCGAAGACCAGCTCGGCCTCGGTGCGCGGCAGGTGATCGCCGACGATGGCGTGCATCCGGTCGCGGACGCGCGCGTCCTGGTCCGGGGTCAGGGTGCGCAGGTCGCCGCGCGCGATGGCGGTCGAGGCGACGATGTTGGTCTTGCCCGAGGCGGTGACGCTGAAGCCCTCGGCGTCGATGGCGGCGGGCGTGCCGCCGGCGACGACCCCGACATTGTAGGTCAGGTTGGGCTCCGGCAGCTCGCGGCGGAAGCCGTCCAGGATGCGGGCCAGCTCATAGATGGCGCCGTAGCCGAGGGTGTCGTTGAACACGCCGCTGGAGTGGCCCGTGCGGCCGCCCGTGGTCAGGGTCCAGTTGGTCGAGCTGCGCCGCGCCACGGTGCCGAAATCCTGCGCCTCGTCGACGGCCAGGTTCTCGAACTCAAGGGCGTAGGCCGCGGCCCGGCCGGCCTCGATCAGATCCCGGCGGGACACGGCGATCGGGGCCCCGACCCGCTCCTCGTCGCCGGTCAGGACGATGGTGATGTTCGCCTCCGCCAAGGTCCCGGCCGCCTGCATGGCGCGCAGGGCGGCGATGATCACCACGATCCCGCCCTTGTCGTCGCCAATGCCGGGGCCAACAGCGCGGGCGCCGTTGCGCTCGAAGCGCTGGAACGGGCTGACGGCCTCGAACACCGTGTCCAGATGGCCGATCAGCAGGACGTTGCGGCCCCGGCCCGGATGGACGGCGATCAGATGGCCGGCGCGGCCGGTCTCGCTCATGTCGGACCAGCTGACCTCGAAGCCGAGGGGCTCCAGCTCGGCCCGGACCCTGTCGCCGACGGCGCGCACGCCGGCCAGGTTCAGCGTGCCGCTGTTCTGGTTCACCAGTTCTTCCAGCAGGGCGATGTGGCGATCGTGCTCGGCGGCGACGGTGCGGACCATCGTCTGTTCGGCGGGCGTGGACTGGGCGGGGGCGACGCCGGGCAGGGCCAGCAGGAGCAGGGCGGTCAGGATCAGGCGCATGTGACGTTCTCCTTCGGAAGGCGAAGGCTTGCCGATGCAGGCGTCGGAGTAAAGGACGGCGACCGGTCACCTCAGATCCCAGCCCACAGGTCGATCGGCGATGGGGTGGCGGCGCCCCGCTCTGCCCCGCGGGCGGGAAGTCGACGGCGTTCGCCTGGACTCGCCGCCGAGGTCTGCGCTTGTCCCCTGGTCAGGGGCCCGTCTCGTTCGCTCCCCGCTTAGACCCCCGTTAACCGTTCCCGCCACACAGTGGCCGCAGCAAGTTTCGGGCCACGCCCGGGTGCAGGGGAAAAAGAACGGTGCTCGGTCAGAGGCTGGAGATACGGCAGGGCCAGGGGCTGGTCATCACGCCCCAGCTGCAGCAGGCGATCAAGCTGCTGCAACTGTCGAACCTCGAGCTGGACGCCTTCGTCGAGGCCGAGCTGGAGCGCAATCCGCTGCTGCAGCGCGAGGACGCCGAGCCCGGCGGCGAGATCGACGCGCCGGCCCCGGTCGAGCGCGCCGAGGCCGCCGAGATGAGTTTCGACGAGGGCCGCGTCGCGGACGCCGACCGCGCGCTCGACGCTCGTTCCGACGACGTCTACG
Source organism: Brevundimonas sp. (assembly GCA_046292645.1). GTDB lineage: Bacteria > Pseudomonadota > Alphaproteobacteria > Caulobacterales > Caulobacteraceae > Brevundimonas. Next base: position 128,234 of record JBKBQO010000005.1, on the reverse strand, counting down.
GCGACGCCAGCCCCGGCGAGCGCACCTCGGACCGGATGGAGGATGTCGGGGTCGGCGAGGCCCAGGTGGGGCTTAACGACTGGTCGCGCGCCGGGTCGGGCGGCGGCCTGCCCGACGGCGAGGGGCGCGAGCAGCCGGACAGCCGCGAGATGACCCTGTGGGAGCATCTGCAGGCCCAGGCGTCGCAGGCGGCGTTCTCGCCCTCCGACCACGCCATCGCCCTGACCCTGATCGACGGGGTGGATGAGGGCGGCTATCTGCGCGGCGACCTGAACGAGACCGCCGACCGGCTGGGCATTCCGCTGGCGCGCGTCGAGGCCGTGCTGGCCACCTGCCAGGGCTTCGAGCCGACCGGCGTCATGGCCCGCTCCGTGCCCGAATGCCTGAAACTGCAGCTGGTCGAGCGCAACCGGTTCGACCCGGCCATGGAATGCCTGCTCGCCAACCTTGACCTGCTGGCCAAACGCGACCTGTCGGCCCTGCGCAAGGTCTGCGGCGTCGACGCCGAGGACATGGCCGAGATGATCGCCGAGCTGAAGGCGCTGACGCCCCGGCCCGGCGCCGGCTTCGGCGGCGAGCCGGCCCAGACGGTGATCCCGGACGTCCATGTGCGATCGGACCCCGCCGGGGGGTGGAAGGTCGAACTGAACGCCGACACCCTGCCGCGGCTGATCATGGACAAACGCTATCACGGGGTGGTGGCCGCAGGTTCGCGCTCGGACGTGGAGAAGACCTTCGTCGCCGACTGCGCCGCCCAGGCCAGCTGGCTGGTCAAGTCGCTGGACCAGCGGGCCAAGACGATCCTGAAGGTGTCGTCCGAGATCGTGCGCCAGCAGGACGCCTTCCTCGCCTTTGGCGTGGAATTCCTGCGGCCGCTGAATCTGAAGACGGTCGCCGACGCCATCGGCATGCATGAGTCCACGGTCAGCCGCGTCACCTCGAACAAATACGTCTCGACCCCGCGGGGCGTGTTCGAGCTGAAATTCTTCTTCACGGCGGCGATCCAGTCGTCTGACGGCGGCGCCACCCATTCGGCCGAGGCGGTGCGGCACCGGATCAAGGCCATGATCGACGGCGAGGGCCGCGACGGCGACGTGCTGAGCGACGACCGGATCGTGGAGATCCTGAAGGAGACGGGCATCGACATCGCCCGCCGCACCGTGGCGAAATACCGCGAGGCGTTGCGGATACCGTCTTCGGTCGAGCGCAAGCGGATGCTGAAGGCCTGTTAGGGCGCTAACGCTCGCCGCGCGGCGGCTCGCTGCTTGAGCGCAGGACTTGGCGCGCTAACGCTCGCGACACGGTCGCTCGCTGCTTGAGCGCAGGCATGCGCGAAGCGCTTGGCCGCGTCAGGTCGACAAGGCGAATCCGTGTGACCGCGGCCCGACAAAGAAGCGTCACCACATTTCGGTGATCGGCGTTGACACCATCTGCGTTCGGTCGCGTTCTATCGACATGCAAATCCAGGTTAGCGGCAAGCACGTAGATGTCGGCGACGCGTTAGGCTCGCGCATCTCCCAGGAACTCGAAGACGGGATCGGCAAATATTTCGAACGAGGGGCGCAGGACGCCGAGGTGATCGTCGCCCGCGAAGGTCACAGCTTCAAGGTTGACTGCTGGGTCCGGCTTGCGTCCGGGCAGGTGGTCTTCACCTCGGGCCTGGGCGGCGACGCCCATTCAGCCTTCACCGAAAGCCTCGAGAAGCTCGAGAAGCGGGTGCGTCGCTACAAGCGCCGCCTCAAGGACCACCACATCGGTCCCAAGGGCCTGTCGCCCGAGAAGACCGAGGACGCGGCGCGCGACGTCGCCCGCAGCATCGTCCTGCGCGACCCCGACAGCGTCGAGGACGCTGATTTCGGGGAGGCCGGCGCTCCGGACGAGCCGCCGCCCGTCGGCATGGTCATCGCCGAGACCGAGGCGGAAATCCGCACGGTCACGGTCGGCCGCGCCGTGCTTGAGCTGGACATGACCGGCTATCCCGTCGTGGTGTTCCGCAACGCGGCGCACGGCGGCCTGTCGGTCGTCTATCGCCGTCCGGACGGCAATGTCGGCTGGATCGATCCCGCGCGGACGACGAAATCGCTCAACGGACACGGTTCGGTAAACGGTAGCGACGTATAGTCTTTCCCAATCGAGGCGGGTGGTCTAAAGGGCGCCCGCCCATTCGGGATGTGTGGGCAGAGTCGGGAACACGTCATGGACATCGGTGAATTGCTGGCGGACGGCGGCGTCGTCCTGCGTAGCGGCGCCTCGTCGAAACGTCAGGCTCTGCATACGGTCGCGGAAGCCGCGGCCCATGGCCTCGGCCTGCCGGAAAGCCGGATCATGGAAGCCCTGCTGGAACGCGAAGCGCTCGGCTCGACCGGTCTTGGATCGGGCGTGGCGGTGCCGCATGCCCGGCTCGAAGGGATCGACCGGGTGACGGCCGTCTTCGTCCGCCTTGAGACGCCGGTGGCCTATGGCGCGGTGGACGACCGGCCGGTGGATCTGCTGTTCGCCCTGTTCGCGCCGCCGCGCGACGGCGCCGAGCACCTGCGGGCCCTGGCCGCCGTATCACGCGCCCTGCGGTCGCCCGAGATGCGCGAGCAACTGCGCCAGGCCCGGACGACGGACGCCATCCGCGCCCTCTTCGTCCGCGACAGCGTGCCAGCCACCGCAGCCTGACTTCCTGGTGCGTTGCCGAGCAGGCGGCGCTGGGCGCGCACTCCGAGCGCGCTGAAGAAGCCCCGCGCCGGGCGCGGACGATAGCGCTCCAGATCAGTGTACCGAGACCGGCTCCAGCTCATGGGCCACGGCGGCGGCGAAGGCCGTCTCGCGGTCCATCATGACGGCCAGCCGCTCCCCGTCCGCACCATGCACGGCGTAGAGGACCGCCTCGGGATCGATCTCGAGCCCTTGGGCGGCCGTCACGGTCACGTCGGCGATCACGTCCGAGGCGCGGATTTCGCGCACATAGACGAGGTCCGGCGCGCCCAGACCCCTGAAATCTTCTTTCGTCATCATCGTATCGGGCGTCATCGAGACCGCCTCCTTGTACTGTACTAACGCCCGGATCGGGCTTTGGGGTCCGGCCCCGGAAGCGGCGACCGGTCGACCGCGGTTCAGCCGCGGGTGATGGGGATCCGCCGGACCGTCGGCAGGTCGGCCGGCCGGCTCATGTCGACGTGCAGCAGGCCGTGCTCCAATTGGGCCGAGTCCACCTCCAGCCCGTCCGCCAGGACAAAGCTGCGGACAAAGCCGCGGCCGGCGATGCCCCGGTGCAGGAAGGCCTGGTCGGCCTGCTCCGGCGCCGGTTCGCGCTTGCCGGCGATAGTCAGCTGGCGGCCCTCCAGCGTGATCGCCAGGTCGTCGGGGCCGAAGCCGGCGACGGCCAGGGAGATGCGCACCGAGTGTTCGCCGCGCTGTTCGACATTATAGGGCGGATAGCTGTCGGCCGCGGCGCGGGCCGCCCGGTCGATCAGGGCCCGGGTGTGGTCGAAGCCGAGCAGGAACGGGCTGTCGAACAGGATGGTGCGTGTGGTCATCGTCTCTCGCCCCCGAAGCAGGCTGTCGGCCGTCTGCGCCCCCCGTTATCGGCAAGGCGTCGGCCGGACTGTAAATGGGTCATGACGGGGCGCGGATCAACGGCCCTGCATGGAGTCTCCGCGCGCGCGCCGGGCGCCGAACGTCAGGTTCGGCGCCTTTGCCCCTTGGCGAACGCATCGAGCCGCCACCAGGGAATGCCCGGCTGCAGATGGTGTTCGTGATGCCGGCCGAAGTGGAAGCACGTCAGGAGGGAGAAGGCCGTGCCGAAGCCGCTGCTGCGCGCATTGTGCCGGTCGGCGAACGGGCGGTCGGTCTGCCGATGGGGCAGCCATGTCCCGAAGATGAAGAGCTGCAGGGCGGACAGCAGCGCGGGCAGCGCCCAGAAGCCGATCAGGTTGGACACAGGCGCGCCCAGTCCGAAGACGGCCACGGTGACGATCGCAGCCAGAACGGCCAGCTCGCGCCATCCGAAATAGGTTCGGAAGAAGCGCCAGAACCAGGGCCAGAGCCTTCGCGGCGCAGCGGCGTGGAAGTCCGGATCGTCAGCGGTGCCCGGCGCCGCGTGATGGGCGTGATGGGCGACCTGAAGCCGACGGAAGCGGAAGCCGGCGTAGGCGAACAGGGCGAAACCGCCGATGGCCGCGTTCACCCGCGGCCTTCCCGGGGCGAGGGACCCGTGCATGGCGTCGTGGGCGACGATGAACAATCCGACCGAGAGCCAGGTCTGCAGGGCGACGATCAGCGGCGCCTCGACCATGCTCCAGTGGGACCACTGGTAGTGGTAAACCGCCCATACGTGCAGCGTGATCCACGCACCGATGATGGCGGCGGCCAGACCCACCCCAACCCCGGTCTGGAGCGCCCTCGACCGGCTGGTCTTCTGATCCGCAGCGTGCATGGCGCGACATTAGCGCACCCGCGCCGCAACTCGCACCAGGTTTGCTTGCCGCCTGTGTCGCACCGTGCGAACCGTTGCCGATGCAGGCGTACGCTATCGAAAACGCTGACCCCGACCTCCTCCTGATCGGCGGCGGGCTCGCCAATGGTCTGCTGGCCTTCAGACTTTCGCAGCTTCGCCCCGATCTCGACGTCAGGATCGTCGAGCCGTCCGCGACCCTGGGCGGGAATCACACCTGGTCGTATTTCGCGACCGATCTGACACCGGAGCAGGAGGCCTGGATCGCGCCCCTGGTCGCCTACCGCTGGCCCGGCTACTCCGTTCGCTTTCCCGACCACGGGCGGCGGTTGCCGACGGGCTATCGCAGCGTCACCTCGGATCGTTTCCACGCCGTCGTTTCCGCCATTCTTCCCGGGCGCATCATTCAGGCCGCCGCCGAAAGCGTGACCCCGACCGGCGTGGTCCTGGCGGATGGCCGTCGGCTCACGGCCCGCGCCGTCATCGACGGGCGGGGGCCGGTGCACGCGCCGGACCTCGCGCTGGGCTTCCAGAAATTCGTCGGCATGGAGGTGAGGTTGTCGGCGCCGCACGGGCTCGCCGAGCCGATCATCATGGACGCCTGCGTCGAACAGCACGCCGGCTATCGTTTCCTCTACACCCTGCCGATCGATGACCGGACGCTGCTGATCGAGGACACGCGGTACACGGACGAGGCCGATCTGGACCGGGGACTGTTTCGCCAGGGTGTTCTTGGCTACGCACGGGACCAGGGCTGGAACATCGAAGCCGTCCTGCGCGAAGAGGACGGCGTCCTGCCCGTGGCGCTGGACGGCGACATCGACGCCCATGTCCAGCGCCACGGCCCGGCGGCGCTCAGCGGTCTGAGGGCGGGCCTGTTCCATCCGACAACCGGCTATTCGCTCCCCGACGCGGTTCGGCTCGCCGACCGCCTGGCCCACGCCTTCCCGGCGAACGGTGAAGCGCTGGCTTCGAGCATCCAGGCGCACGCCACGGACGTATGGAAGGCACGGGCGTTTTACCGCCTCTTGAACCGGATGTTGTTCCGCGCCGCCGAGCCGCACAGGAGATACCGAGTCTTGGAACGCTTCTACCGTCTCCCGGAGCCGCTGATCGAGCGCTTCTACGCCGCCAGGTCGACGCTCCCCGACAAGCTTCGCATCCTGAGCGGAAGGCCCCCGGTTCCGGTGGGCGCCGCCCTGAAATGTCTCATGGAAAAAGGTCACGCATGACGCGCGCCGCTGTCATCGGCTCCGGGTTCGGGGGCCTGTCCCTGGCGATCCGGCTTCAGTCGGCCGGCATACAAACGACGGTCTTCGAAGCCCGCGACAAGGCGGGGGGCCGCGCCTACGTCTATAAGGACAAGGGGTACACATTCGACGCCGGGCCCACCGTGATCACCGACCCCTCCGCGCTGGAGGAGTTGTTCGAGCTGACCGGGCGCAAACTGTCGGACTATGTCGAGCTGCTGCCTGTGGCGCCCTTCTACCGGCTGTGCTGGGAAGACGGGGACGTCTTCGACTACGTCAACGACCAGGAGGAACTGGACCGTCAGATCGTCGCCCGGAATCCGGCTGACAAGGAGGGCTACCGTCGCTTCCTCGCCTATTCGAACGAGCTGCTGAAGGAGGGGTACGAGAAACTGGGCGCCGTGCCGTTCCTCGACTTCGCGAGCATGATCAAGGCGGCGCCGGAGCTGATGCGTCTGCAGGCCTGGCGGTCGGTCTATGACAAGGTCGCGAGCTTCATCCGGGACGAACACCTGCGGCAGGCCTTCAGCTTCCATTCCCTGCTGGTCGGCGGCAATCCGTTCGCGACATCGTCGATCTACGCCCTGATCCACGCCCTCGAACGGCGATGGGGCGTGTGGTTCCCGCGGGGCGGAACCGGCGCCCTGATCCAGGCCATGGTCAGGCTGTTCGAGGACCTCGGGGGCGAGATCCGTCTCGAGAGCCCGGTCGAGCGGATCACGACGGCTGACGGTCGGGCGACCGGGCTGGTCGTCGCCGGACAGTCGCTGGCCTTCGACATGGTCGCCTCCAATGCGGATGTCGTCCACACCTATCAGCGCCTGCTGGGTCAGAATCCCCGCGGTCGCAAGGAAGGCGCCCGTCTGGCCACGCGTCGCCACTCGATGTCGCTGTTCGTGATCTATTTCGGCCTGCGCAGACAGCATCCCGAAATCCGGCATCACACGGTCCTGTTCGGCCCCCGCTATCGTGAACTGATCGGCGAGATCTTCGCGGGTCCCGAATTGTCGGATGACTTCTCGCTTTATCTGCACGCCCCCACGCGCACGGATCCGTCCCTGGCGCCGGAGGGCTGCGACGCCTTCTATGTGCTCGCGCCCGTTCCGCATCTCGCTTCGGCGGACATCGACTGGGCGGTCGAAGGGCCGAAATACCGCGACCGGATCCTGGCCTATCTGGAAGAGCGCTACATCCCTGACCTGACCGCCGATCTGGAAACCTGCCGCATCTTCACTCCGGTGGACTTCCGGGATCAGTTGCAGGCCCATCACGGCTCGGCCTTCTCACTGGAGCCGATTCTCACCCAGAGCGCGTGGTTCCGAGTCCATAACCGTGACGACCAGATTCCCAATCTGTATTTCGTCGGCGCGGGCACTCACCCCGGCGCCGGCGTGCCCGGGGTGGTCGGCTCGGCCAAGGCGACGGCCGGCCTGATGATCGAAGACGCGAGGCTGCCGGCATGACTGACGCGGTCCTGAACCATAGCCGTCACTCGATGGAACAGGGCTCCAAGAGCTTTGCGACCGCCTCGCGCCTGTTCCCGCGGTCGATACGCGACGACGCCTGGATGCTCTATTCGTGGTGCCGCCATTGCGACGACGAGATCGACGGCCAGGTGCTGGGACATGGAGCCGTCGGCATCGATCCGGTGCTGGCGGCCCAGAAGCTCGCCGAACTGCGGATCCGGACACGGTCAGCCCTGGCGGGCGAGCCGCAGTCGGAGCCCGTCTTCGCCGCGCTTCAGCGCGTCGCCCTTCGCCACAACATACCGGCCCAGGAAGCCATGGATCTGCTCGCCGGGTTCGAGATGGACGTGCTGGGGCGACGCTACGACACCTTCGAGGATACGCTGGAGTACTGCTACCATGTGGCCGGCGTGGTCGGCGTCATGATGGCCCGCGTCATGGGCGTCGCCGACGCCCCGACGCTGCGTCGCGCTCAGGACCTCGGCCTCGCCTTCCAGCTGACCAATATCGCGCGCGACGTGGTCGAGGACGCCAACGGCGGCCGCGTCTACCTGCCCGGCGACTGGCTGGAAGAGGCGCGGGTTCCGCGAGACCAGATCGCCCTGCCGGCCCATCGCGAGGCCGTCGCCGGGATCGCCCAGCGGCTCGTGGCCGCGGCCGAACCCTTCTACGCATCGGCCCGGTGGGGTCTGCGCGACCTGAACCCGCGCTCGGCCTGGGCGATCGCAACCGCGCGAGGCGTGTACCGAGCGATCGGACGGCACGTGGCCCAGGCGGGCCCCCATGCATGGGACGGGCGAACTTCGGTCGATCGCACCAGCAAGCTGGTCCTGCTGGGCAGGGGCGGTCTGATCGCGATCTGGAGCAAGACGATGGATGCCTGCCGCCGGCCTCCGGCCCGCCCGCCGCTGTGGACCCACGTATGAACTAGGTCCGCATCTGGCGCCGCTCCAGCTGCAGGGCGACGGCGTAGCCGAGCGCACCGATGGCCGCCAGAACGGCCCAGGCGGCCCCTACGCCGCCGCTGAACTGCCCGAGCCACAACACCGACTGATGCGCCTCGATCACCCAGGCGTGGGGGGTCGCCCAGCCGAGCTGCCGGAAGACGTCGGGCATGAGGTAGCGCGGCGCCATCGATCCGCCCAGCGCGGCCAGCAGCAGGACGATGAAGGTCGACAGCGGCTGGGCCTGGCCACGCGTGCGACAGGCGCTGATGATCGCCAGTCCAAGGCCCGCGGCTGCGACCGCCGCCAGCAGCGCCGTCACCAGCCAGGCCAGAACCTGCCAAGGTTGCAGGGGCGGCAATCGGGCGTAGGCGAAGGCGAAGACGATCCCGGTCTGGGCCGTCCCGATGGCGGTGAGCGCCGCCAGACGTCCGGCCATGACCGGGGCCAGCCCCCCCGCGAGCAGCGACAGGCGCGCCTGCAGGCCCGAGCGACGCTCGTCCAGCCCGGCCATGGCGCCGTGCATGGCGGCGAAGAACACGAACATGATGCTGACGGCCCCGGCGTAGTAGACCGCCTGAAAATCCCCAACCGGTCCGACCGTCCTGTGATCGACGGTCTTGCCCGGCGGGGCCCGACCGCGCGCGAGCTCCGCAACGCTCTCGATCTGGCCGGACAGCGCATTGGCGGCGATCTCGCGACCCGCGCCGGTCACCAGCTCCACCCGCGGCTCGGCGCCCCCGCCCCGGTGCACCACCACGCCGGCGTCAGCCCGTCCGCTCGCAACCGCCTGTTCGAGCTGGACGAGGCTCTCGACCCCGGTCAGCCGATCGCCATAGATCTGCGCCAGTCCCTGCCGAAAGGCGAGGCTGCGAGCGGTGGGCGCCGCATCGAAGATCACGACGCTGGAATCGATCTCGCCCCGGGCGCTTCCGCCGAAGATGGCGGCGAACAACAGAAACACGAGCGGCGGCAACAACAGGGTCATGGCCAGTCCGGGCCGATCCCGCACGAAGCTGCGGATGAAGGCGAGGAAGATGGCGGTCACCCTGGCCTCCCCGTCAGCTGCGCCAGCAGATCGTCCAGGTCCGGCCGACGCAGGATGAGCTCTCCGCCGCAATCCTGCACGAGACCCGAAAGCGCTTCGGCGATGTGCTCGACGTCAGTCCCGATCCGCCGCCATGTCACCCCATCCCCCTCTTCGAGCATCCCCTGCGCGGCAAGCTGCTCGCGCACCCCGTCCGGGGGCGCGACCTCGAACCGAACGGACAGCCGTCCCGCCGCTCCGAACGTGCTTCCGAGCAGCTCCGGCGCCACGCCTTCGGCCACGAGGCGCCCCTCCGCGAGAATGCCGATGCGCGTCGCCGTCGCCGCGACGAAGGCGGCGTCATGGCTGATGATCAGACACCCCGCCCCTTCGGCCAACGCGGCCCTGACGGCGAGCACGAGCGTGGTTCGGGTCCTTGCGTCGACGCCCTCGGTCGGTTCGTCGAGGACCAGCAAGGTGGGACGGCAAACCAGGGCCGCCGCCAGATTGGCGCGCCGTCGCCACCCGCCGGACAGGGCGCTGACCCGTTCATCCGCCCGGTCCGTGCAGCTCGCCAACGCGAGCGCGCGCGCCACCGCCTCGGACCGCGCCGCCCGGGCGACGCCCCCCAGCTCGGCCATGACGTTGAGGTTTTCCCGAATGGTGAGGGCGCTGAACAGCGCGCAGTCTTGAGGCGCCAGACCGATCCGCCCCCTGCCGCGCGCACCGGCAAGGGCCAGGCCCGCCACATCCACGCGGCCTGACGACGGGTTCAACAGGCCGCACGCCACCCGCGCCGCCGTCGACTTGCCCGCGCCGTTCGGGCCCAGGAGCGCATAGGCCTCTCCCTGGGCGACCGTGATGCTCAGGTCAGCCAGAACCGCGCGCGACCCGTAGCCCGCCGAGACATGGCTGAGGCGCAGCGCCGGCGGCGCGTCAGCGAAGGACGCTGGCATTCAGAAGCAGTCCGCGCACATAGTCGCTGAGGGGGCAGTCGTCGCCCAGGGCATCCTCGGCCCGCTCGACGGCCTGGCGGATCGCGGCCTGAACGCGCCCGACGCCCCAGAGGTCGACGAACGTCAGCTTGTCGCGATCCTGGCCGATGTCCTTTCCGAGCTCCGCCGCCGTCCCGGTGGCGTCCAGCAGGTCATCGCAGAGCTGGAAGGCGAAGCCGATGCATTCGCCGAACCTGGTCAGAGCCTCAAGCTGGCCGGCCGCCGCGCCGCCGATCACGCCGCCCCCTTTCAGGGCGGCCACGATCAGGCCGCCGGTCTTGAGATGATTAAGTCGGCGCAAGCCGCCTTCCGTGCGTTGGTCCGGCGCATCGCGGAGGTCCCGCATCTGCCCATGGGCCAGGCCTTCGAACCCCACCGCCGTCGTCAGTTCCTCCAGAAGCGCCAGTCGCTGTTCGATCGGCAGCGCCGCCCTGAGCACAGTGCAATGCGCCTGATTGAGCAGGGCGATCGAGACCAGCACCGCGGCGTCTTCCCCGTGCGCCACATGCACCGCGGCGGCGCCCCGCCGCATCACGGCGTCGTCCATACAGGGCAGGTCGTCGAGCACCAGCGACGCGGCATGGACGATCTCGACCGCACAGCCGTAGTCGACGGCGTCGTGCGCCCGTCCCCCCACATGGGCGCAGGCGAGCATGCTCAGGATCGGTCGGGCGCGCTTGCCGCGTCCCAGCAGGGCTGTGGCGGCGGCCTGAAACAGGACGCGGTTCTCACCGGCAGGCGCGGCCGGTATGAGGCCAGAAAGGCGAGCCTCGATCAGGTTGACGAGGGCCGGCAGGTCGGCCCCCGCGCCGGCTTCTGCGCTCGAACCCTTAAGCTGGACGCCGGCTGTCGCCATGAAGGTCTCCGGAACGATATGGACGGTGGGCCTGCCGCAGCGTTGCGACCTCCGACGAGGTCGCTATGTTCGCATACGGCATCACGACTGTTTCGGATGCAACCCTGACAGGCCCGAGCTGATGGAATCGCCGCGCGACGAGCTCATCCGTCGGAAAGATGAACACATCGACCATGTGATGACAGGCCGGGGCCGCAGCGCCGCGGCCTCCGGACTGGACGCCGTTCATTTCGCCCACAACGCCCTTCCGGAGCTGGATTACGACGCCATCGATCTGTCGACCCATCTGCTTGACCGGCATCTGAGCAGCCCCTTCCTCATCAGTTCCATGACGGGCGGGCCGAGCCGCGCCGCGGGGATAAACGCCCGGCTGGCGGAGGCGGCCCAGCACCTCGGCATCGCCCTGGCCGTCGGGTCCCAGCGCGTCGCCCTGGAGACCAGCGCAGACCTCGGCCTTGGCCGGGATCTGAGGCGTCGCGCCCCGGACGCCCTGATTCTCGCCAATCTAGGCGCCGTCCAGTTTGTGAAGGGTTATGGCCTCGACGAGGCCAGACGCGCCATTGAGATGATCGGGGCGGATGGGCTGATCCTTCACCTCAACCCGCTGCAGGAAGCCGTGCAGCCCGAGGGAGACCGCGACTGGCGCGGCGTGGAAGTGGCGATCGCCGCCGTCGCCGAGGCCTTTCCGGGCCGCCTGGTGATCAAGGAGACGGGCACGGGTCTGTCGGGCGATGTCGTTCGGCGCCTGGCGCAATGCGGCGTCGCGGCCCTGGACGTCGCCGGCGCGGGCGGGACGAACTGGGGCCTGATCGAGGGCGCCCGGTTCGCCGGCGGAACGGCCGAGGCGGTGGTCCGGCCCTTCGCCGGCTGGGGCGTGCCGACCGCCCGATCCCTGATCGCAGCGGCCGCGGCCGCCCCGCATCTGCCGCTCATCGGCTCGGGCGGCATCCGCGACGGACTGGATGCGGCAAGGGCGATCCGTCTCGGCGCTCGCGTGGTCGGTCAGGCGGCCGGCGTTCTGGAGGCGGCGCTGTCATCGACCGAGGCCGTCGTCGAGCATTTCGAGATTTCGACCGCCCAGCTGCGGCTGGCCTGCTTCTGCACCGGATCGGCGAATCTCAGGGCGCTGGCTCAGGCCCCGCTGCTGGATGACATCCGCTTCTGAACCAGCTCGGCCTTGAGCACGCGGACAGGCCGAACCCAAAGGAAGCCGAACGACACGGCGCCGGTTTTTGACCGCACCGCGTGGTGCAGCCGGTGCGCCTGGATCCGCTTCCTCCAGAAAGCCGACCGGCCCGAAAGCCCCGTCGGATAGCGTCTGTGGACCAGGCCGTCATGGAACCAGGCGTAGATCAGTCCATAGGCCGTAATCCCGAGACCGACGGGCAGGGCCCAGTCCCAGCCGCGCAGACCGGCGGCGATCAGCACGATCGCCGGCAGGGCGAAGACCAGGGCGAAGAGATCATTCTTTTCAAGAAGGTTGTCATGGGGCTCATGGTGGCTGCGGTGCCATGACCAGAGAAACCCGTGCATCACATACCGGTGCATGGCCCAGGCGAAGACTTCCATCCCCGTCAGGGCCGCCAGGAACAGCAGTACGGACACCAGAGCGCTCATCCGGCCATTCTAGCCCCAGTCTCCGGTTCGGGCCATGGCTTGACCCCGCCGCCGGATTGTTTGTGACTGGGGCATGCCAGCGGATGTCGCCCTCACAACCCTCGCCTTGAGCCTGATCATCGCCGTGCGCTACCTCGTCGTCGCCGGCGTGGCCCATGCGCTGGTGTGGTGGGGCCCGGGGCGGGGCGTGCAGTTGAACCACCAGCGCCCCTCATCCCGCCGCATCCGGCAGGAGATCGTCGCCTCCTTGATCGCCTGTCCGATCTACGCCTTCCCGGCAGCCCTCCTGATCGAACTGTGGAAACGCGGCGGCTCCGCCGTCTACAGCGCGCCGGACGCCTTCCCGCTCTGGTGGCTGCCCGCCAGCTTCGTCGTCTATCTGCTGGCGCATGACGCCTTCTACTACTGGGTTCACCGCGCCCTCCATCATCCCAAGGTGTTCCGCTGGGCGCACGCCGAACATCATCGCTCGCGGGATCCCAGCGCCTTCGCCTCCTTCGCCTTCGATCCGGCCGAGGCGGTCGCCACGGCCTGGTTCCTGCCTGCGCTGGCCCTGTTCCTGCCGATCCACTGGGGCGTGGCGCTGGCGCTCCTTACGTTCATGTCCCTGACGGCCGTCCTGAACCATGCCGGACGGGAGGTGTGGCCGACCAGCTGGCTGGCGCACGCCCCGCTCAAATGGGTCATCACCGCGACCCATCACGACGCCCATCACAAGCGTTTCGCCGGCAACTACGGCCTCTACCTGCAGTTCTGGGATCGGGTGGCGGGGTCGGACCTGTCCGACCGCCCTTCGCGTCGGGGGCCGGTTTCACCGGAAGGGCGCGCGCTACCTGCACCGCTGGCGCGAAGGGCGTCCCCGGCCGGCTCTGACGCCTATCCCCCGGACGACGTCCCCGCCGGCAGGTCGCGTCCGCGCCAGCAGCCGCCCGACACGATCCGGATCGGCTGACTGACGCGGAAGGCCGCGTAGGCGACATCGCCCCCCATCGCGCCTTTCCCCCCTTTCCGCATGATCGGCTCCAGAACCTCGACCGTGGCAAAACAGCTACGCAGCGCCTCGGCCGTGACGCGTCGAGGCAGGTCGACAACCAGCCCCGGCTGGTCGAAATCGGGAGCGGCCCCCGGCGGCAAGGGATCGTAGCGGGCCCGGTCGTTCAACTGGACGACCGGCAGCGTCAGCCCGGGCTCGGCGGCCAGTTGCGCCGCCAGGCCGTAGCTCATCGCGCCGACCCAGGCCGCCGGCACCGCGTCGACCGTCGCGGCCCGCGACTGCACGGTCGCGCCGAACTGAGGCCAGCCGCGCAGCGGCCGTGTCGCGGAGCCTGCGACGGCGTCGAGGGCGGGGAAGGCGGCGACCGTCAGCATGATCCCCACGACCCCCGTGCCGACGTACGGCGCGGCGCGGCGCCAGAAGAGGCCGCAACGGTTCCGGCTCACCCGCTCGGCCGCGATCGCGCCCAGGCCGACCAGAGCCGGATAGACCGGGGCGGGCCAATGCGCCTGCACCGGATCATGCAGACTGTGAGCCGCCAGATAGAGGAGGAAGGGGACAGCGCTCAGCCACAGCAAGGCCGACGGCGCCTTCAGGGCGTCGGGTCGGAAGAGCGCCAGCGCCGCGAACACGGCGATGATGGGGTTCAGCAGCAGGAACTGTCCGCCGATCAATTCCACAAGATGGGCCGGATCGAACGACTGCGCGCCGATCCGCCCGAACTGTTTGATCACCGACACCCAGCCGTTGGCGGCGTTCCAGACGATGTGCGGCGCGACGAACGCCAGGGCCGCGACAGCCGCGAACCATGGCCCCGAAGTCATCAGGCGACGGCGGTTCGCGTCGGTGACGCACAGCCACAGGAGAACGCCGGGGGCCAGGAACAGGGCGGAGTATTTCGACAGCACGGCGAGACCCGCGGCGACGCCGGCGAGCGTCCACCACAGGAGGACTGCCGAAGGATCCGCACCGGCGCCGGTCGCCCGCGCCAGGGCCCAGAGCGTCATCGTCCAGAACAGCAGGGTCGGCGCATCCGGGATCGCCAGCAGGCCGCCCGCGCCGATCAGCAGGGTGGCGTTCAGCCAGAGGCCGGCTCGAAGAGCGGGCCGCTCTTCCCCGCCCAGGGTCCGGACGGCGTCGATCAGCAGGAAGGCGGCGACGGCGTTAGCCAACACCGGCAGCAACCTCGCGCCCAGGGCCGTGTCGCCGACGAGGCCCCGCCCGGCGGCGATCCACCACGCGATCATGGGCGGATGATCGAAATAGCCCAGCTGAAGCCGCATGGACCAGAGCCGGTAATAGGCCTCGTCCTCCGTGAGCGGGATCAGGGCGGCGAACATCAGCCGCACCGCCGTGACGGCCAGGATCATGCCCGCGACGGTTGGCGGGTTCAGCCCCGGTCTGAAGCGTCCTGGCGCCACTGGATCAGCGCCAGACGACCAGCGAGGACGCCACATAGTTCCACAGGGCGCCGACGGCCGCCCCGGCGAGGCCCGCCAGCCACCAGACCTCGCCGTGTTCGCGGACCAGGGTCGCCACCGCCACATTGGCCGCCAGGCCGAGGCTGCAGACCAGACAGAACCGCAGATAGCCGGTCAGCAGGGCCACGCCCCGCTTGCGACGGTCGCGATAGGTCAGGCTGTTGTTCAGGGCGTAGTTGGTGGTCATCGCCGTCGCGGCGGCGATGAACTGGGCCCCGGTGAAACCGACGAACAGCAGGCCGCGCAGCACGGCCAGATGCACCAGCACGCCGCTGGCCCCGACCATAAGGAAGCCCAGCATCCGCGGCGAGATCAGGCCGTGGCTGAGCTTGGCCGTGACCAGGCCGAGATAGTCGAGGACGGCGCGGCTATCCATCTTGCTCCGGCCCCGGGCCCGGTCGCCGAACCCGTAGGGCATTTCGAGAATCCTGAGCGGTGTGGCGGACGAGGCGATGATGTCGAACAGGATCTTGAAGCCGTCCGTCGAGAGGCGCGGCGCGGCGGCCTCGACGACGTCGCGGCGGATCAGAAAGAAGCCGCTCAACGGATCGGTGACCTTGGCCTTGAGCATCCTGCGCCCAAGCGCGGTGGCGATCCGGCTGCCCGCCAGGCGGAAGGCGCTGAGGCCATCGACCGGCTGGTCGGCGTTCAGAAAGCGGCTGGCGACGACGAGGTCGGCGTCCTCCGCCTGCAGGCGGGCGAGCATGGCCGGGATCAACCGCTCGTCATGCTGCAGGTCGCCGTCCATCACGGCGATATAGCGGTCCGGGCTCGCCATCACGCCCTCGATCACGGCGCCGGCCAGGCCGCGCCGACCGATCCGCTGGAGGCACTGGACGTTCGGGTCGCGAGCGGCGTGCTTTCGCACCAGCCGCGCCGTGCCGTCCCTGGAGTCGTCATCGACGAAGATGACCCGCCAGGACAGGCCGTCCAGGGCCGCGTGCAGCTTCCTGAGCAAGGGCGTGACGTTGCGGCGCTCGTTGAAGGTGGGCACCACGACCGTTAGACGGCGTGAAGGATCCGCCGCCCGTGAGCCGCGGGCGCGGCTCACGCTCAGGGGATGGCCGTCGCGCCGATCGGGCGCCGGCAAGGTCGGTGGGTGCGGGGCGACTTGGCCGGTCACGCTCAAGGTCGGAGTCCCTCGCTCGACCGCAAGGCCAAGGGTCGCCACGCCCGATCTTCTCCCGGCGCGAGGATGAGGCGGGCCAGGGCCGTGAAGACGAGCGCGCTGAGCAGCCAGGCCAGCAGGACATCCGAGAGCCAGTGGCCTCCGAAGGCGACGCGATTGATCGAGAGGGCGAAGGCGTAGATCGCCGCCAGCGCCGTGGCCGCCGTCCGGACCCGCCTGGGCGCGATCAGGGCCGCCGCCACGAGCCAGGCGGCGGACGAGGCTTCGCCGCTGACGAACGAACAGTTGCGCTCGCACCACTCGCTGATGACCCAGACCTTCTGGAACGGCGCTTCGCCGCCGAAGATGTCCGTCCCATTCGGCCGCGGCCGGCCCCAGTGTTCCTTGAGAAGGCCGTTCACCAGCAGGCCCGGTCCGACCACGAGACAGGACAACAGCCAGAGCGAGCGGCGTGCGGCCCGCCCGGGGATTTGTCCGGCCAGCGCGTGACCAATGAGGTGGAAGAGCGTCAGAAGGAGCGCGCCGCCCATGACCCAGGTGGAGCTGGACCTCAGCGCGCGCAGCGTCGGACTTTCCGCCAGCACGAAGCCGTCGGCGGCGTCGTGGAACCACCGGCTGACGGATACATCGACGCCGGGGAAGACGTGGAAAAACAGGCTGGTCGCAAGGGCGACGAAGACCAAAACAGCGAGCGAGGCGTCGGAGGAGGCGGTCGGGGTCCGGGTGCGCGCGGGGCAGGTCAAGGGAATCGGAGCGGGGGTCATGGCCAAGGCGGCTAAGCTTCCTGGCTTGCACGAGGCTTGCAGGGGAGATGGGCTGGCCTGTCGGTGACCCGGGGCCACCGAACATGCGGCCGGCCGGGCGGAATTCGCATTGACCATCCTCGCCGGGCGCGTGGACAAAGGCGGGATGCGCATTCTTCTGGCAGAGGACGATCGCCCACTCGCCGGCGCCCTCGCTCGCCGCCTTGCGGAGGCGGGGCATGCCGTTGACGTCTTTCCCTCGGTCGCCGACGCCGGTGCAGCCTGGGCGCTGGCCGTCTACGACCTGGCCATCATCGACGTGATGCTGGAGGACGGCGACGGTCGCGCGCTGGTCAAGGCGATGCGCGCCGCAGGGCTGACGACGCCGACGATCATGTTGACCGCGCGTGACGAGATCGGAGATCGCGTGGCCGGCCTGGATGCGGGCGCCGACGACTACCTCGTCAAGCCCTTCGCCACCGATGAACTGCTGGCGCGGTTGCGGGCCCTGGGCCGGCGCAGCGGCGACCCGGCCGCGCCCGAGTTCCGGATCGGCAATCTGATCTACACGCCCCGGACGACGACGCTTGTCGTCGGAGATCGTCCGGTGCGGCTGACGGCCCAGGAGCACGCCGCCCTGGACCGGCTGCTGCGCGCCGGGGACCGGATCACGCCGAAGCGCCGTCTGGGCGAGCACCTCTACGCCTTCCACCACGACTGGTCGGACAACGCGGTCGAGACCCTCGTCCATCGCCTGCGCAAGAAGCTCTCCGGCGCTGGCGCGACGGTCGAGCTGAAGGCGCTGCGCGGCCTCGGCTACCTGCTGATCGAGGTTCCGGAATGAGCCGGCCGTATCGCCTCGACGTCAGGCTCGCCCTCATCGTCACCGCGATGTCCGTCGTGACCTTGGTCGCGGCCGGCATGGTCCTGAAGATGGAGTTCACGGGCGGGCAGTTCGCGATCGAGGAGCGCGGCTTGTCCTCCCAGGTCCAGGACTGGGCCGCCCGGGTCCGGCGTGAGGCCGACGGCTCCGTCGTCTTCGACCGCCCCGGCGAGACGACAGACGACCTGGACCCGCCCTACACCGGCCTTCTGTCCGGCGCGCGGCCCGTCTACGGATATGCGATCGTCGATGCGGACGGCCGCGTTCTGGATCGCTCAGCGGCCAAGGCGCCGGCCGGTCGGCCCGGGCCAAGGACCGCAACGCCCGTTTTGTCGAGCGGTCCGGCGCTCGACGGCTCCGGCCCGCTGCTTATCGGCGAGGTCTATGTGCCCGAAGCCGGGGCCTGGCTACGGGTGGCCCGCTCGCGGTCGGATGTGGAGGCCCTCGCCGCCACCTTCTTCGCCCAGTTCCTTGAGGAGATGGGCTGGGCCGCCGTGATCCTGCTCCTGGCGATCGTGGTGACGGCCGTGGCGGTCGTCCGCGTCAGCCTGATCGGTCTCAGGCGGGTGGCGGTCCAGGCCGGGAAGATCACCTTCGAGAATCTGGGACAGGAGCGCCTCGACGGCGCATCCGCGCCAGCCGAGGTCCAGCCCCTCATCGCCGCCGTCAACACCGCCCTGGACGGCATCCAGGCCGGCGCCAGCGCTCAGCGCGACTTCTCCATCCATGCCGCCCACGAACTGCGCACGCCGCTGGCCGACCTTCGGCTCCGGCTCGAGGACTTGCCGTCGGGAGCGGACCGGACCGCGGCCATGCGCGATGTCGATGCAATGGCGCGCCTGTTCGAACAACTTCTGCATATCGCCCGCCTCGACGGCGGCGCCGCGTTCGATCTTCAGCCGCTCGATCTGGCCGAGACGGTCGCGGAGGTGCTGCGCGAGGCGGCTCCGCGCATGGTGGCGGAAGGGCGACCCGTGGAAGCCGAAGGTCTCGAGACCCCCGTGGCGGTCCTGGGGAATCCGACCCTGATCGCGCTGGTGCTTCGGAACCTGCTCGAGAACGTCCGCAAGCATACCCCCACCGGGACGCAGGCGACGGTCCGCGTCGCCGAGGACGGGACCGTGGTCTTCCAGGACACCGGACCCGGGCTTCCGCCCTCCTACCATGGCGCGAGCTTCGCCCGCTTCGTCCGGGGCAATGACGATGTCCGCTCCGGCAGCGGCCTAGGCCTGTCGATCTGCGAGACCGCCATGCGCCGCATGGGCGGATCCTTCCGACTGGACCCAACGATCGCCGGTTCACTGTTCGTGATGACCTTCCAGACGGTCACCGGTCCGGATGCCCTGCCGGACGCCTAGCATGGCGTCTTTCCCTCCCACTCGAACTCCAGGGCCGGTCTGGCGCCGCCGCCCGTCGCGCAGGGCGGCGGCCCGTCTGCCGGTCCGACGGCTTCAGGTCGGGTCGGCGATCAGTGCGTCGGTCTCCCGGACGATGTCCGGGGCCGCGAAATGGTGGATCATGTGCCCGAGGCCGGGGAGATCAATGAACCGGCCCCGCGGCAGCAGACCGGCCAGCCACCGCCCGTGAACGCCGTTCCGGACCACCAGGTCGCGGTCTCCGCCGAGGATGCGAATGGGGATATGGCAGCCCGGCGCGAGCGTCGTCAGACGCAGGAGGTCCGGCAGGGCGGCCACGGAATCCTCGGCCACGCGGACGGCGGCGTCGCTCCGCCCTGCGAGGGCGAAGGGGAAGTCCGCCAGGACGGCGGACGGGACCGCCTGGGGCAGATACATCGCTCGCCACAGGATCGGCAGGAGGACCCGGTCGCTGGTCGCGGCCGCGATCGGGGACAACCACCCCGGCGCCGTGGGCGCGCCGCGGGGGCCGAACAGCAGATGCTCAAGCCGCAACTCCGGCTGGACCACCGGCGCCAGGGCCACGACGCCGGCGAGGCGACCTGGCCGGCCTACCGCCATGCACAGCGCCACCGTCGCCCCGAATGAATGGCCGATGATGATCGGGTCCTCCAGTCCCAGGAGATCAAGCGCCTGATGCAGGCGGTCCGCCTGCCGCCATGGACCGGCGTCCAGGAAGCGCCGGGCGTCGCTCCGCCCGAAGCCTGGGCGGTCGAAGGCGATCACGCGATGTCCCGACGCCAGCAGGCTTCCCAGGGTGAGGGTCATGTCCTCCAGCGTGGTCAGGACGCCGTGAAGCAGGACGACAGGGCGTCCTTCGCCTTCGTCCGTATAGGCCAGCGACAGTCCGTCGGGCAGTTCGATGAAGCGCCGCTCGCGTTCGCGACCCTTCCGATCGATCAGATTGGTCGCGACGTCGCCGCTGTCTGTCATGGTTCGCTCTCGCAGCTCTGACCATCGCCGCCGCCGCGCTCGCCAAAGGCCCGTTTTCGATGCGTCATGGCGCGCTCCAGGGTTTGTTGTGCACGGACAACCGGGCGCCGCCGGTCGGGTTCCAGCGGGCCGGCGGGTTTAGGACCCTCCGGCGGGGCGGGCGCGAAAGCCCAAAAGCTTAACAACAGCGCGTAATCAGTAATGTCATCTACTGAACATAGTATAAGATCGGCGACGTGAGCTGTTTTGCTTCCTCGGCCTAATAAGTGATGGAACCAGAGATTGGCGCCCAAGTTCATCTTTGGGGAATTGTCCCCAAGGAGAAAGATCATGAAGAAGCAAATCGCCATTGCGGGCGCGATCGGCGCTCTGGTCGTCGGCACCGTCGCCGTCGCCCAGACCGCCGGCGGCTCGAACAACACCACGGCCGGCCAGCCGACGGCAGGCTCCCAGATGACCGGCGCGCAAACGCCCGCCACGGGATCCTCGAACGCGGGATCGATGAGCAGCCAGGGCGGTTCATCCGGCGCCGGCAGCCAGACGGGCGGTCAGGCGGGCGGCGCGATGAACGGCCAGTCCGGATCCTACGGCGCGGGCGCCCAGTCGGGTCAGTCCGGCTCGGCGAGCCAGTGGGCCGGCGAACGGGGCTAGGCCTCACGGCATGGTCCCCGTCCTGCGACACCTCGGCCGCCGGTTTGCGATCCCCGTCGCGGCCGGCGGCCTCCTGCTGATCGCGGCTGGCGTCACAGCCGGGCAGGGGGCCGTCGAGGCGGGCATGGAGGCCGAGTTCGTTCGCGCGTCGCGGAGCGATGTCGGCGACCGCGGGGCCTTGGCGGATGTCTACGCCGCGCGATCACACCGGCCGATCTGGATCGAAGACGGGGTGCTTGGGGCAGGGGGGCGACGCGCCGTGGAGATCCTGCGCCGGGCTGAAGACCACGGCCTCGCCGGCGACTCGTACATCCCGGCCGGGTTGTCGGCGCTGATCCGCGACGCCGAACACGGCCGCCTCGATCCGCGGAGCGCCGGCCGGCTTGAGGCGGGACTGTCCCTGGCCTTCGTCCGCTTCGCCCGGGACCTGCGTACGCCGGCGCCTTCGGACGAGATGATCCGGGTCGCCGGGATTGGCCCACGTCCTGAGGTGGACGCGCGCGGCGTCCTTGAGACGGTGATCAACACGGGCGGGCCCGCCGGCGTCGATGCCGCCTTGCGGATGCATCCTGAGTACGACCGGCTGTCGGCGGCGCTGGCCGAGTGGCGCCGGAGCTTCGGGCGGTTGCCCGTTCCGGCCATCCCCCCGGGGCGGACCGTGGCTCCAGGTCAGCGCGACCCAAGGATCCCGACCCTGCGCGTGCGCCTCGGCGCCCCACAGCCTGGATTGGACGCCGATGTGCTGGACCCGGCCCTGGTCGACCGCCTGGAGCGGTTCCAGGCCTGGCACGGGCTCGACGCGACGGCCTCGCTCGACCGGGCCACGGTCGAGGCGCTCAACCTGGCTCCCGTCGAATACGAGCGGCGCTTGATCACGAACCTCAGCCGGCTGAGAGCCCTTCCCGGCGAGCCAGGCGGACGCCATCTCGTCGTCAACGTCGCCGAGGCGACCCTGACGGCTTATCAGGACGGCGCACCGGTGAAGCGGATGCGGGTGATCGTCGGGGCGCCGGACAATCCGACGCCGATGATGGCCGGGCTCATTCAATACGTCGTCGTCGATCCGTACTGGAACGTTCCCATGGACCTCGTGCGGGACCGGATCGCGCCGGGGGTGTTGCGCGACGGCCCGGCTTCATTCGAAGCGCGCGGCCTGGAAGCCCTGAGCGACTGGTCATCGTCCGCGCGGCCCCTGAAGGCCGCTGACATCGACTGGGCCGCCGTCGCGGACGGTCGAAGCCGGGTGCGAGTGCGCCAGAAACCCGGGCCAGGGAATATGATGGGACGCGTGAAATTCATGCTTCCCAACGATCTGGGCATCTATCTGCACGATACGCCGGACCGAGCTCTGTTCGAGCGCGAGGGGCGTGCGCTCAGCGCGGGCTGCGTGAGGTTGGAGGACGCCCGTTGGCTCGCCCAATGGCTCTCAAACTTCGATGTCGCGGGCCGTGATCAGCGCGTTGAACAGAGGATGGACCTGGCGCGCCCGGCGCCGGTGTTCATCACCTATCAGACCGTGACGCCGAGAGCCGGCGGCGGTCTGGCGGTCCTGCCGGATGTGTACGGGCGCGACCGGAGGTCCCGGCTCGCATTTGCCGACGAGGCGGCATAAGGCCGGACGCCGTTGGCGGCGCACCGATGCGGCCTCCGGGCGGATCGCGTTGGACGCAGGCTAAGTTGTTCAGAATAAGCGACTTCGTCCCCCTACGGCGCCGCCATCTTGATCCAGTTTATAGTCGGCGCTCCTTGAGGCTGTTGCAATGCGAGCCTGGAGAGCCGCCATGTGCATGTTCACCTGCCTGCTGACCGACACCCGCTATTCCGTCCCGACCCTGGTTTTTCTCGATGCGCCCAGCGACGAGGACGCCGCCCGTCTGGCCTGGCGGGAACTGGCGGCCAGCCCGTTCCGCACCGGCTTCGAACTCCTGCACGATGAACGCCCGATCGAGACGGCCGACAAATGAATGCACCCGACGCCTCGTCGGCGCCTGTCCTGTCGCTGGTCGTGCTTCGGCATGGAGCGGACTGGCGCATCTTCGGACCGAAAGGACCCGGACGCCAGTTTGCGCACAGGGTCGACGCGGAGGAGGCCGCGCTTCGTCTGGCGCGCGAGACCTTCGGGACGACGCCGGTCGAGGTGCTGGTTCAGGACCATGGAGGCGAGCTTCACATCCTGAGCCGTATGGGATCGGGCTGGACCGTCCCCAAGCCCGCGGCGATTGCAGCGGACAGAGCCGGCGCCTGACCAGGGCGCGATGAGGCCCGGCTACAGAGGCGGGCCGGTCAGTCGGTCCGACGGCTCAGAGGCTCGGTCCTGAGATGGAGATAGCGCTGGTTGAAGTCGGCGATCTCCGCCAGCCGCTTCCATGACGGGATGAAAATCGTCCGCTTGTCGCGCTTCACAAATCCATCGGCGTCGAGGGCGCGGAGCGTCCGGTTGACATGGACGCTGGTCAGGCCGACCGCGTCGGCGAACTGCTCCTGGGTGATGGGAAGTTCAAATCCGTGATCTCCCGTCATGCCCGCGACCCTCATCCGGATCGCGAATTCGCATAACAGATGGGCCATCCGGCTCCGCGCATCCCGCCTACCGACATTCAACACCCACTCGCGAAAGATCGATGCTTCGACCAGCAGACGCCGCGAAATGGCGCGGCTCAGCCCGGGGTAGGCGTCCATCAGGTTTTGCAGGTCGCGCAGGGCGACGATCGCGACCTCGCCCCGGGTCAGCATCTGAACGCTGTGATCGGCGACGTCGAGGAACAGGTGCTGGAAGTCCAGCGCCTCTCCCGGGATATGGATCGAGACGATCTGCCGGGCTCCGCCGCTGGTCTGCTTCTGGCGGTAGGCGAAGCCCGAAATCATCACGGAGCAGTGGATCGGCCGCTCCCCCTCAGAGACCACATAGCTGGAGGATTCGAACACCCGGGTCCGGTGCGGCAGGTCCAGAATCGCCTGACGATCGTCCTCGGAGAGTTCCGAGTGCAGTTCGAGGTTCTCGACCAGCAGGCTGAGCGGATTTCCGCTGGGATGAGACATGTTCCGGCTCCGGCACAGGGCGGGAGCACGATGGAACTCTCTGTCGCCAACGCCCGGGATAGCCGGTCAGCAATTTCTCACCATAACGCAGATCGGCATTCCGCAACCCAATCTATGTTGCGTTTTGGGCCCGCCCTTCAAAGCACGGCCGACGCCCTGCTCAATACGCGCGACTGCATCGCCGGTGATGTTCGGAACGGCCTTGTCGACCTTCACCACCGGCTGGCAGTCCACGACGAGAAGGGGGAGGTGGTTCACCAGTTGGACTTCGCGGAGGCCGTCAAGATCGTCGCGAACTAGCCGCGGCGCGCCCGCGCGTTCGCACAATTCACGGGCCCTGGGTGACGCCTTCGTGATCCCGCGGTCCTCCGCACCGGCCTTCGGGCCAACATAGGTAAAGGTGCGCCCTGCGGCGATGTGACCTATCGGAGGTATGTCCCTTGAGTCCGTCCTCGGCGTTTCCGCCCGTCCGTACCGTGAAGCGGGGCTGGCGCGGCCGCCATGGAACACCCTGCTCTCCCATATAGAACCGGAAGTCTGGATCGACCTCCGACACTGTTTCGAGGAGGTGCGGCTCGCCGTTGGGGATGCGCCGGTGGGCGATGGCCAGGTCTGGTTCCCGACATCCGCGGTTCTCGGGCTGAAGGTTTCGGGAGCGTGCGGCGAGGCGATTGACGTGGCGCTCGCCGGGCGCGACGCGGTCGCGAGCAATTTCCCCGGCCTGGCGCCGGCTTCCGGCCAGATCTCGGGTCGATGGGTCGTGCGGCTGGGCGGCGCCGCGCTCAGAACGGGGGCCGATCATCTGGCCAGATTGAAAGCGCAGAGCGCGCCCCTGGCCGCCGCGCTGGACCGTCAAGAGGCGGGCCGGGTCCCCGGTCTGCTTAACGCGGCTCTCTGCGGCAGCGCCCACCGTCTCGACGGGCGGATGGCTTCGCTTCTGCTGCGGCTGATGGACGGGGCCGGACGGCGCGAGTTCGAGATCAGTCAGGAAGCGCTCGCCGAAATGCTCGGCGTGCAGAGGACCACGCTCTCGGCGGTCGCCTCGGATTTCAAGTCGCTTCACCTCATCCGCTATGCGCGCGGCAGGATCCAGGTGCTCGATCCGGAGGGGTTGAGACATCGCGCCTGCGAACACTCGGCGGGTTCACACGTCCCGAACGACGGGATTTTCCGCTCCCTTGAGCCCCGGAACGGGACGGCGAGTTTCGACCCGCGCCAGGACCAGGGATTATGAAGCCGTTGGACAGGTCCAATTCATCGCCATGAGCGTATCTGACGTTGAAGTTGGAGACCGCCTATGCCCTCGATCAGCGACGCCTACGGCGAGCCCCCGCGCGTAGTTTTCTTTGAAGGCGACATCGTCCTCAGTGGGCCAGGCTGCAACGCGGCCTATACCGTCGACGCGGCGCGCGCCCTGCGCGGCGCCTTGGACGCGCTCATCCGCCAGTCCGACGCCGACCCCGAGGCGCACTAGTCGACGCCGCCGGCCTTCATGCCAGCGCCCCGGCAACAATATGGTCATGGACAGGCGTGCTCCGGCGCGGTGCGTAGCGCCCGACCATCTCGGCACAGAAGGCCGCGAACTCCTCCGCCGCCTGAGGCGGGCTGGTGTGGTGCGGTTCGATGCCCCGATGCTCCGGTGTGAAGCAGAAGGTCACGGTGGTCTCGAACTCCGCCAGCGCCTCCATCTGGCGGTCGAACCAGTCGAGCGCGCCTTCGCGGTAACGGTCGGCCCAGGACAGGCCGGTGCGCACGTGACGAACCCCGAGCCGGCGGAACCAGCGCACCGCCTCGTCCAGCCGGTGGTCCTGGAAATGGAACCACTGGCAAAGGCCCATCTGGCTTGCATAGGGCGCATAGGCTTCCAGCGCCGGCTTGGGCGACCCGTCCTCGCGTAGCAGCCCCATATGGAAATGCCGGTAGTAGGACGAGCCCTCGGCCTCCCGGTGCCGGGTGGTCGCCTCCCAGGCCTGCGGCAGGTCATAGAGGCTGTACCAGTGGATGCGCGGCGCCTGGCCGATCAGCAGGTCGGCGGATTTCTTCACGCCCCAGGCCTGGACCTCTTCCGATCCGAATGACGACACCCCGACCTCGGTCACCCAGACCGGCTTGTCCGTCACGGCGCGGATCTCGGCGACCTTTTCCGGCCAGGCGTCGATCGGCCACAGATTCCAGTCGAGGGGAAAACCGTGCACCGCGACGGCGTCGATGTGATCGAACACGCCTTTCGTCTCCAGCCGCCGCAGGAAAGACGGGTCGATCGGCGACATGCCGCCCAGCACCCGGATCAGGTCCGGGTTCGCGTCCCGGATCGCCTGTCCCGCCAGCCGGGTCATCCGGGCGAACAGCTCCCATTCCGGGTCCAGCAACGGGTCCCAATGGGATTTGTTGTTGGGTTCGTTCCAGATCTTGACGGCTTCGATCATGCCTTGCCTCCGCTCCTGTCGTGACCGTTGGTCGAGGCGCGCGCGGGATAGGCCGCCCCCACCCATGGCGACGGTCCTCGCCGGCACAGGAAGACCTCGCTCTCAGGATTGGCGACGATCTCGAAGCCGGCGCTGCGCAGCATGGCGGCGCTGCAGGCGGCGTTCGGCGCCCACCAATTGGTGGGGTCATGCGCGTACCGGTGCTCGATGAAGTGCAGCTTCGGATAGCCCGGCTCATCGAAATGAGCCTGGTCGTTGAAATCGTAGTCGGCGGCGACCGGTAGGACCTCGTCCGAACCGCGCTGCATCGACTGGAACAGCAGCAGGTCGTCGGCGACGTGCTCGTGGATCAGATCCAGCGCGAGCAGCGGATGGCGCAGGTGGTAGAGCACCCCCATGAAGATCACGAGGTCGAACCGCTCCTTCAGCGCCGCCAGGTCATAGACCGAGAGCTTGCGGAACTCGATGTCGGCGCCCTCGACCTCGGCGGCGAAGCGGGCCTGCTCCAGGTAGCGGTCGTCGGAATCGACGCCGAGCACGCGGTCCGCGCCACGCCGCTTCATTTCGAGGCTGTAGAAGCCGGCGTTGCAGCCGATGTCGAGCACCGACCGGCCGGTCAGATCCGCGGGAATGGCGTGCTCGAACCGGGCGAATTTGTTGGCCGGATAGTCGTAGAGGAAATGATCGGGCGCGGTGCGGACCCCATTGAGCTCCATATTGTGAAACCAGTCGCCCAGTTCGGCGACGCGGGCGCGGATCTGGTCCGGATCCATCTCAGCCATGAGGCACCTCGTTCAACGCGTGGAGTTTCAGGAAGCCTTGGCCGAGGGCCAGGGTGGTCACGGAGCCCGGGTTGACCTCGAACCGGTCATGGAAGCGCATCGACAGCCCGGTCGACAGGCCCACGGCCGCCTTGATGACGTCGGCGTGGCTGACGGCCGCGACCGCCCCGACGCCGGAACGGGCGATCCGGTCCAGCCACGCCGACAGCCGCGCCTGCACCTCCGCCATCGATTCTCCCGCCGGCGGGCGGGCGGTGTCCCGCTCCTGGTTCCAGGTCCGCCACAGCGGGTCGCCTTCAAGGCTGTCGAAGGTTCGGCCGTTCCACTCCCCGAAATCGATCTCCATCAGCGCCTCCTCGATCGCCAGCGGCGCGCCGCACGCCTGCGCGATCCGCTCGGCTGTCTGGCGGGTCCGGTCCATCGGGCTGGTCAGCACCAACTCGACGCCTTCCCGGGCGAGCCTGCGTCCGGCGGCGTCCGCCTCGGCGACGCCAGCCTCGCTGAGGCGCACGCCCGGAGAGCGGCCGCACAGCCGTCCCCGCAGTTGATCGTGAACGCCGTGCCGCACCAGAAACAGGGTGATGGTCACGAGGCCAGTCTGGGCGCGGGCTGATCGCGGCCGTCGATGAAATCGAGCGTTAGCAGGCGCGCCTCTTCGTCCGTGAACTGTTCCGGCGGCGACTTCATGAACCAGCTGGACGGCCCGATCAGGGGCCCGGCGACGCCGCGGTCCATGGCCACCTTGGCGCAGCGGACGGCGTCGATGACCACGCCGGCGCTGTTTGGACTGTCCCAGACCTCGAGCTTCAGCTCGATGTTCAGCGGCACATCGCCGAAGGTTGTGCCCTCGATCCGGATATGGGCCCATTTGCGGTCGGTCAACCACGGCACGAAGTCGCTGGGGCCGACGTGCACGTCGTCGGCCGGCAGCGGGACGTCGAGCTGGCTGGTCACGGCCTGGGTCTTCGAGATCTTCTTTGACGACAGCCGCTCGCGCTCGAGCATGTTCTTGAAGTCGGCGTTGCCGCCGAAATTCAGCTGGTACATCCGGTCGATGCGGACCCCGCGCTCGCGCATCAGATTGGTCAGCACACGGTGCACAATGGTGGCGCCGACCTGGCTCTTGATGTCGTCGCCGACGATCGGCAGACCGCGCTGGCGGAACCTCGCCGCCCACGCCGGATCCGAGGCGATGAAGACGGGAATACAGTTGACGAAGGCGCAGCCCGCCTTGAGCGCGGCCTCGGCGTAGAACTCCGTGGCCCTCTGCGACCCCACGGGCAGCCAGGAAACCAGCACCTCCGTGCCGCTCTCGCGGAGCGCCCTGACGACATCGACGGGGTCAGCTTCCGATTCTTCGATGTCGCCGGCCATGTACTGGCCGATCCCGTCCAGCGTCGGGCCGCGCATGACCTGCACCCGGGTTGCGGCGGGCGCGGCGAAGCGGATCGTATTGTTCAAACCGCGGAAGATCGCCTCGGCGACGTCGTGACCGACCTTGCCGGCGTGGATGTCGAAGGCCGATGCGATCTCCACGTCGCCGACGTGATAGCCGCCCAGTTCGACGTTCATCAGCCCGGGCGGCGGCTCGTTGCCCGCCGCCTCTGCATAGTGGGCGAGCCCCTGTACGAACGAGGAGGCGCAGTTGCCGACGCCGACGACGCCGATGCGCACCTTTTTCCGACCCATGGGCATCTCCCGGGTCCGGCCGCCCCATGCAAGCCGGACCGTTGGAGAAGCATCTACAAAGCTTTCGGTTCCAAAGCGCTGCAGTAACCGTATCTCAGGTTGCTCGTAGAGCGCCCTCCGCATGTCCACTAGTCTCACAATTTCAAGCAAATAGGAACAATGTCGAGTACATGACATAGCGACAATTGGAACTATTCAGTAGAAGAAGCTGTTGGTGGTTCGAGCCTGAACGGAGAGCCGCCATGCCTGAGACCCTGACCGCCCACGACCCGTGCGCCCTGCGCCAGCGGATGGGGAGCGAGGTCTGATGGGCTCCATATTGATCACTGGCGGCGCCGGCTTCGTGGGTCGGCACGTGGCGAGGGCGCTGCTGGAACAGGGGCACAGGGTGCGGGCGCTCGACAGCCTGATCGAGCAGGTCCATCCGACCTGCACCCGTCCGGAGGAGCTCGATCCGGAGGTCGAACTCATGGTCGGGGACATACGCGATGAGACGGCGGTGCTGGCCGCCCTGTCCGGCGTCGACAAGGTCATTCACCTGGCCGCGGAGGTCGGCGTCGGCCAGAGCATGTACGCGATCGACCGCTACACCTCGGTCAACGACTACGGCACCGCGGTCCTGTTCCAGCAGCTGATCGACAGACCGGTCGAGCGGGTCGTGGTGGCCTCTTCGATGAGCATCTATGGCGAGGGCCTGTACCGCACTGCCGACGGCGAACTGATGCAGGACGTCGTACGCGGCCCCCGCAACGCCGACGGGAGCTGGGATCCGCTGGACGCGCAGGGTCGACCTCTGATCCCGGCGCCGACGCCCGAGACCAAGCAGCCGGCGCTGAAAAGCGTCTACGCCATCAACAAATACGTCCAGGAGCGGCTGACCCTCACCCTGACGGCGCAATACGGGATGGAGAGCTGCGCCCTGCGGCTGTGGAACATCTACGGTCCGGGCCAGGCGCTTTCCAACCCCTATACCGGCGTGCTGGCCATCTTCGCGTCCCGGATCGCCAATGGGCAGGCGCCGATGGTGTTCGAGGACGGCCAGCAGCGCCGGGACTTTGTGCACGTTTCCGACGTAGCGCGCGCCTTCCTTCTGGCGCTTGAAAAGCCGGAGGCTGACGGCGAGGTGTTCAACATCGGCTCGGGCGAGGATCGCACGGTCGAGGAGGTGGCGCGGTTGCAGGCGGCCTCCATGGGCCGCGCCGACCTCGCGCCGCAGATCACCCAGCAGGCGCGCGCCGGCGACATTCGCCACAACATCCCCGACCTGACGAAGGCGCGCGAGAGGCTGGGTTACGAGGCGCAGGCGGACTTCACCGCCGGTCTGGAAGAGCTGGCCGAATGGGTCGCCCGCCAGGAGGCCGAGGACCGGGTCGTCGAAGCCCGGCGCGAGCTTGAGCTGCGAGGGCTGGTCGCATGAGTCGCATACTGATCACCGGCGGCGCCGGCTTCATCGGCAGCAATCTGGCGAACCGCCTCGCCGGCGCCGGGCACGAAGTGATCCTGATGGACACCCTCGCCCGGCCCGGCGTCGAGCGGAACCTGAAGTGGCTGCTGCTGCGCCACCGAAGCGCCGTCAGGAACCTCCAGACCGATGTGCGCGACGCCGAGGGCGTGGCCCACGCCGTGGGCGAGGTCGACGCGATCTTCCATCTGGCGGCGCAGGTGGCCGTGACCACCAGCCTGTCGGATCCACGCCAGGATTTCGACGTCAACCTCGGCGGGACGCTGAACCTGCTGGAGGCGGCGCGGGAGCGGGGCGTCCCTGTCATCTTCGCCAGCACCAACAAGGTCTATGGCGACCTCGCCGACGTGGATCTCCAACTGACCGACGGCGCCTGGACGCCCACGGACCCCGAGCTCAGGGCCGCGGGTGTGGATGAGCGCCGGTCGCTTGATTTTCACACCCCCTACGGTTGCTCCAAGGGCGCCGCCGACCAGTATGTGCTCGACTACGCCCGCAGCTTCGACGTGCCCGCCTGCGTTATGCGCATGAGCTGCATCTATGGCCCACGCCAGATGGGCACCGAGGACCAGGGCTGGGTGGCCCATTTCCTGATCCGCGCGCTCAAGGGCGAGCCGATCACCCTGTTCGGAGACGGACGGCAGGTGCGCGACATCCTCCACGTCGACGACGCTGTGAACGCCTATGTCGCGGCGCTGGAGCGGATCGAGCAAGTCAGCGGCCGCGCCTTCAACCTGGGCGGCGGTCCACAGAACGCCGTCAGTCTGCGGCAGTTGATCGCCCATATCGAAAGCCTGACCGGGCGAAGGGCGGACGTCCGGTTCGAGGACTGGCGCGCGGGCGATCAGCGCTACTTCGTGGCTGACGCCTCCGCCGCCCGGGCCGCTTTCGACCTCGCGCAACCAACAGGATGGCGCGACGGGGTCGCGGATCTGGCGCGCTGGCTTCAGTCGGACAGCGGCCTTGTCGCCTCGCCGCAGACGGTCGCCGCATGACCGCGCCGCAGCCGCGTCACATCCTTCTGACGACGGACGCCGTCGGCGGCGTCTGGACCTATGCCCTCGATCTCGCCGCCGGCCTGCTCTCGCGCGGGGTGGCGGTGACGCTGGCGGTTCTGGGCCCGGCGCCGCGGCCCGGACAGCGCCGCGCCGCCGAACGCATCCCCGGGCTGACGGTGGTCGAGACCGGCCTGCCGCTGGACTGGACGGCGGAGCATCCCGAAGCGGTCGCTCGGGCGGCGCGCGGCGTGGCGACCCTGGCGGCCGCGCGGGGTGTGGACCTGGTGCATCTCAACACCCCGGCGCTTGCGGCCGAGGCCCGCTTTGCCGCTCCGGTGGTCGGCGGATGTCACTCGTGCCTCGCCAGCTGGTGGAGCGCGGTAAGGGGCGAGACGTCTATGCCGGAGCCGTTCCGCTGGCGCACGGACCTGCTGGCGCGCGGCTATGCCGGCTGTGACCGGCTGATCGCGCCCAGCTATGCCTTCATGCAGACGACCGCGGCCGTCTATGGCGCCCTGCCGCGGGCCGTCCACAATGGCCGCGCGTCGCCCGCCATCGCGCCCCGAACGGCGCGCAACCCGGTGGTCGTGACCTCAGGACGGCTGTGGGACGACGGCAAGAATGTGCGCACCCTCGACCGCGCCGCCGGGCGAATGCGCGGCCAGGTGCATGCCGCCGGCGCCTTGCAGGGCCCGAACGGTCAGGCCGTCGATTTCGAACATCTCCTGTGTCTGAACCAGCTGGATGCGACGCAACTGGCGGCGCTCCTGGAGCGATCGGCCGTGTTCGCCTCCCTGTCGCTGTATGAACCCTTCGGCCTGGGCGTGCTCGAGGCGGCGCAGGCCGGTTGCGCCCTGGTTCTCTCCGACATCCCGACTTTCCGCGAGCTGTGGCAGGGGGCGGCGGTGTTCGTCGCTGCAGACGACGAGGCGGCGGCCGCCGAGGCCCTGGACGCTCTTCTCGACGAACCGCAGCGGGCCGCCGAACTCGGTCAGGCGGCCAAGATCCGGAGCGCGCAGTTCACCGCCGACGCCATGGTCGAAGGGACTCTGGCCGTCTATGGCGAAGCCCTGGCCGCGCGGGCTCCGTATGCGGAGGCGGCGGCGTGAAGGTCGTCTATTTCACCCATTCGCTGGAGTCCTGCTGGAACCACGGCAACGCCCACTTTTTGCGCGGGGTGCTGCGCGACCTGATCGAGCGCGGCCACGAGGTCGCCGTGCATGAGCCGCGCGACGCCTGGAGCCGGGCAAACCTGGTGGCGGATCATGGCGAGGCCGGGCTGACGCCGTATCGCCGCGCCTATCCGGAGCTGTCCAGCCGCCGGTTCGACGAACCACGCCTGGAGCAGGCGCTGGACGGCGCCGATCTGGTCATCGTCCATGAATGGAACCAGCCCGCGCTGGTCGCCGCCATAGGCCGCTTTCGACAATGCGGCGGCCGGTTCACCCTGCTCTTCCACGACACCCACCATCGGGCGGTGAGCGAGCCGGACGGCATCCGCGCGTTTGACCTTTCCGGATACGACGGCGTCCTCGCCTTCGGCGAGACCCTCGCCGAAGTCTATCGCCGCTGGGGATGGGGCGACCGGGTGTTCGTGTGGCACGAGGCGGCCGATGTGCGGCTGTTCCGCCCGCCCGCCGTGGAACAGCCGCGCGAGGGGCTGATCTGGATCGGCAACTGGGGCGACGGCGAACGGACGAAGGAGCTGGAGCGCTTCCTGTTCGCGCCCGCCCGGGAGGCCAGCCTGTCGCTCGACATCCACGGCGTCCGCTATCCGCCGGAGGCCTTGGCGACCCTGAAGACCTACGGCGTCCGTTACCACGGCTGGCTCGCCAATGCCGCCGCGCCCGAGGCCTTCTCGAGGCACATGGCGACAGTGCATGTGCCGCGGCGCTTCTACGTCCGGCAGCTGCCGGGCATCCCGACCATCAGGGTGTTCGAGGCCCTGGCGTGCGGCATCCCGCTGGTCAGCGCGCCGTGGGACGACAGCGAGGGGCTGTTCACCGTCGGCGAGGACTTCCTGATGGTCCGTTCCCGCGAGGCGATGACGGCGGCCCTGCGGTCGCTGAAGTCCGATCCCGACCTGCGCAAGGCGCTGGCGGCGCGCGGCCTCGCCGCCATCCGCGCCCGCCACACCTGCACCCATCGCGTCGACGAACTGCTGGCCATCGCCGCGCGTCTGCAGACCGCGCCCGCCGCCCCCGAAATGGAGACCGCCTGATGAAGATCGCCTTCTACGGATCCAGCCTCCTGTCAGCCTATTGGAACGGCGCCGCCACCTACTACCGCGGCATGCTGCGGGAACTGGCGGCGCGCGGTTGGCAGGTGACCTTCTACGAGCCGGACGCCTTCGACCGGCAGCAGCACCGGGACATGGACCCGCCGGACTGGGCCGAGGTGGTGGTTTGGGACAACACGTCCGAAGCCTGCCGCGCCGTGGTCGCCCTGGCCGCCGAGGCGGACGTGGTGGTCAAGGCCTCGGGCGTCGGGGTCTTCGATGACGAACTGCTGGCGGTCTTCGATCACGCGCGGCCCGACGCCCTGACCGTCTACTGGGACGTCGACGCCCCGGCGACGCTGGCGGAGATCGGGGGCCAGCCGGACCATCCGTTGCGCCACGCCTTGCCGAACATCGACATGGTGCTGACCTACGGCGGCGGGCCGCCGGTCGTCGCCGCCTTCGAGGCGCTGGGCGCGCGGCTGTGCCGCCCGATCTACAATGCGCTGGACCCGACGACGCATCACCCGGTCGAGCCACAGGCGCGGTTCGCCGCCGACCTGTCTCTGCTGGCCAATCGCCTGCCGGACCGGGAGGCCCGGATCGAGCGGTTCTTCATCGAGCCCGCCGCAGGCCTGCCCCTTCGCAAATTCCTGCTGGGCGGCAGCGGCTGGCATGACAAGGGTCTGCCGCCCAATATCCACGCCCTGGGTCACGTGGGAACGGCCGATCACAACGCGTTCAACTGCTCGTCGCTCGCCGTGCTCAACGTGTCGCGCGACAGCATGGCGGCGAACGGCTTTTCGCCCGCCACCCGCGTATTCGAGGCCGCCGGCGCCGGCGCCTGCCTGGTCACCGACCACTGGGAGGGCATCGAGCAGTTCCTCAAGCCGGAGGAGGAGGTGCTGGTGGCCCGTGACGGCCGCGACGTCGGCGCCCATCTCGCGGGCCTGGCCCCGGAGCGCGCCCGCGCCATCGGAGAGGCCGCCCGCCGCCGGGTGCTGGCTGACCACACCTACGCCCGCCGCGCGGACGAGGCGGACGCCCTGTTTCGCCAGTCGTTGGCGGCCCGCCGCGAAAGGAGCGCCGCATGAGCCGGCCGATGAATAGCGTGGTCCTGGGGCTGAGCCTGTCTTCGTCGTGGGGCAACGGACATGCCGTGACCTACAGGGCGCTGCTGAAGGCTCTGGCCGCGCGCGGTCACAGCATCCTGTTCCTCGAACGCGAGACCCCCTGGTACTCAGCCCACCGCGACCTCGAGCGCGCCGACTGGTGCGAATTGCAGTTCTATGCCGACATCGCGGACCTCGACCGGTTCGAAGCCCGGGTCGCCGCAGCGGACGCGGTCATCGTCGGCTCGTATGTCCCCGACGGCATCGCGGTCGGGGACTGGGCCCGGCGGGTCGCCGACGGCGTGCTCGCCTTCTACGACATCGACACCCCGGTCACCCTCGCGCGGCTTCAGCGCGACGACTGCGACTATCTCGCCCCGCGTCAGATCCCGGGCTACGACGTCTACTTCTCCTTCACCGGCGGCCCGACGCTGGCGCGGCTCGAAACGGACTACGGCTCGCCGGCCGCCCGCGCCCTCTACTGTTCGGTCGACCCGGATATTTACCGTCCCGTGGATGCGCCGCGCCGTTGGGACCTGTCATACCTCGGCACCTGGAGCGCCGACCGGCAGCCAGTGCTCGAGCGGCTTCTGATCGAACCGGCGCGTCGATTGCCGCAGATGAGCTTCGTCGTCGCCGGCCCCCAGTATCCCGACGACATCGACTGGCCCGCCAACGTCCAGCGCATCGACCATGTGCCGCCGGCCGATCACCCGGCCTTCTACGCCGCCAGCCGTTTCACCCTGAACGCCACCCGCGCCGACATGGTCGGGGCCGGCTACAGCCCGTCGATCCGCCTGTTCGAGGCCGCCGCCTGCGCAGCGCCGGTGATCTCCGACGTCTGGGCGGGCATCGACGAACTGTTCGCTCCGGACCGCGAGATCGTCCTCGCACGCACCGCTGATGACGTGGTCGCAGCCCTGCAGTCGCCGCCGGCGGACGGCCGCCGGATGGGCTTGGCTGCACGCCAGCGAATACTCGCCGCCCATGTCCCCGCCCACCGCGCCGAAACGGTGGAGCGGGAACTGCTCGCCGCGGCCCGACGGCGCGGCCGCTCCATCCCCGACAGATCCACGGAGACTTCGATGAAACACCTGACGGATCGGAAAAGGATCCTGGTCGCCGGAGGGGCCGGCTTTCTCGGATCTCACCTGTGCGATCGTTTGCTGGCGGACGGCCATCATGTCGTCTGCCTCGACAATCTTCAGACCGGCGACCTGGCGAACCTCGAAGGGGCGATGAAGAAGCGCGACTTCGAGTTCATCCGCCACGACGTCGTCGCTCCCCTGCCTTCGCGGCTGGCGGAGCGGCGCTTCGACCGCATCTACGATCTCGCCTGCGCGGCTTCGCCGCCGCAGTACCAGGCCGATCCCGAGCACACGATGCTGACCTGCGTGGTCGGCGTCACCCACCTGCTCAAGCTCGCCCGGACCTGCGGCGCGCGCTTCCTGCTGAGCTCGACCAGCGAAATCTACGGCGACCCGGAGGTGCACCCCCAGCCCGAGACCTATCGCGGCAACGTCAATCCGATCGGCCCCCGCGCCTGCTACGATGAAGGCAAACGCGCCGCCGAGACCCTGACCTTCGACTATGACCGCTCCGGCCGCGGCGAGGTGCGGGTGGCCCGCATCTTCAACACCTATGGCCCGCGCCTCTCCGCCGCCGACGGACGGGTGGTTTCGAACGTCGTCAGCCAGGCGCTCGCCGACCAGCCGATCACCGTCTTCGGCGACGGCAGCCAGACGCGATCCTTCTGCTACGTCGACGACATGATCGGCGGCCTCATCGCCCTGATGGAGCACGACGGGCCGCAGCCTGGGCCGATCAACCTCGGCAACCCGGTGGAGATGACGGTTTCCGAGCTGGTGGATGTCGTGCTCGACCTCACCGGCTCGGCCTCGAAAGTCACCTATCAGCCCTTGCCGGTCGACGATCCGCGGCGGCGGCGTCCTGATATCGCCCGCGCCGCCGAGGTGCTGGACTGGCGCCCCTCGACGCCGCTGGAAGAGGGCCTGCGCCGCACCATCGACTGGTTCGACGGCGAGCGTCTGCGCGCCGGCCGCGACGCCGCCGCCGCCGTCAGCGCCTGATGGCCGATGACGGGTCCGGCACGGGCGACGTGGAGGGCATGGCCTTTGTCCTGCGGCGCAACATCACGGAGATGCGCCAGCGGCGCGAGGCCGCCGCTCAGGCGGCCGGGCTTGGCGCCCGCGTCTCCCAGGCGATTACCGATTTCGCCGGCAGCATGCCGTTCGTTCTGCTCCACCTGGTGCTGTTCGGCGGGTGGATCCTGGTCAACACCGCCGGCCCGGACGCCCTGCGGTTCGACCCCAGCCTCGTCGTCCTCGCCATGGCGGCATCGGTCGAGGCCATCTTCCTTTCGACCTTCATCCTCATCAGCCAGAACCGCATCTCCTCTGCGGAGCGGCGGCGAGCGGAGCTGGACCTGCAGATCAACCTGCTGGCCGAGCATGAGGTCACCCGCCTGATCGACCTCGTCACGCGCATCGCGGAGCGCCTCGACGTGCCGGCCCGCGATGCCGACCTCGACGAACTGCGCCGCGACGTCGCGCCCGGGGTCGTCCTCGACACCCTGGCCGAGCCCGAAGACACACGCTCTGGAGACAAGACATGACCAAGGTTCAGGACCGCACCCGCACGATGCGCGCCGCCGTGGTGACGGATCCCGGCCGCATGGAGGTGCGCGAGACCCGCCTGCCCGAGCCCGGCCCCGGCGAGGTCCGCGTCCGGCTGGAGGGTTGCGGAGTCTGCGCCTCCAACCTGACGCCCTGGTCAGGCCCCGAGTGGATGACCTTTCCCACCGAGCCGGGCGGCATGGGGCATGAGGGCTGGGGCCGCATTGAAGCGATCGGCGACGGCGTCGCCTCGGTGCAGCCGGGCGACCGGGTGGCGGTCCTTTCGCACCACAGCTACGCGGAATACGACCTCGCCGAGGAGTCGGCGGTGATACCCCTGCCGCCCGCCCTGGATGGCCAGCCCTTTCCCGGCGAGCCGCTGGGCTGCGCCTTCAACATCTTCCGGCGCAGCGGGATCAGCGCCGGCGATACGGTGGCCATCATCGGCATCGGCTTTCTGGGCGCCGTGCTCACCCGGCTGGCGGCCGAGGCCGGGGCGCGGGTCATCGCCATCTCGCGACGGGCCTTCTCGCTCGATCTGGCGACGCGGATGGGCGCGGAGGTGACCATACCGCTGGAGGACCACTACGGGATCATTTCACGCGTCAGCGAACTGACCGGCGGCGCCTTCTGCGATGTGGTGATCGAGGCGGTTGGCAAGCAGTGGCCGCTGGATCTTGCAGCCGAGCTCACGATGGAACGCGGCCGGCTGGTCATCGCCGGCTATCACCAGGACGGGCCCCGGCAGGTGAACATGCAGCTGTGGAACTGGCGCGGCCTCGATGTGATCAACGCCCATGAACGCGACCCTGCCGCCTATGCACAGGGCGTGCGCGACGCTGTCGAGGCGGTGGTCTCCGGCCGGCTCGACCCGACGCCGCTCTATAGCCACCGCTACCGCCTCGATCAGCTGGACGAGGCGCTGGACGCCACCCGCGACAAGCCGGACGGCTTCGTCAAGGCGCTGGTGATGATGCCATGACTGAGGCCCTGCTGGACCGTGCCGCGCCCGTCGCCCTGCGCAAGCCGCGGATCGGCTTTCTCGGCGTCGGCTGGATCGGTCGAAACCGGATGGAGGCCATGCTGGCCACCGGCCTGATCGAGGCCGCTGTCGTGGCCGATGCGTCCGAGGCGGCCTGCGCCGAGGCGGCCGCCCTTGCGCCCGGCGCGGTCCGGGCGGACGGGCTTGATGCGCTGCTGGAGCATGAGCTCGACGGCGTGGTCATCGCCACGCCCAGCGCCCTTCATGCCGACCAGAGCCTGCGCGCCCTGGCTCACGGCGCGGCCGTCTTCTGCCAGAAGCCGCTGGGTCGCAGCGAAGCCGAAGTGCGCGAGGTCGTCGAGGCCGCGCGGCGCGCGGATCGCCTGCTCGCCGTTGATCTGAGCTACCGCTTCACCGAGGGCGCCATCGGGATACGGGAGCTGGTGAGGCGCGGCGCCCTGGGCCGGGTGCACGCCGTCGACCTGACCTTCCACAACGCCTGGGGACCTGACAAGCCATGGTTCTACGACCCGGCGCTGTCAGGCGGGGGCTGCGTGATGGACCTGGGCGTCCACCTCGTCGATCTCGCTCTCTGGCTGCTCGGCGACGTCGCCGTGACAGAGGTGTCATCGCACCTGTTCGAGGGCGGGCGGCCGCTTGGGGCGCGCAACGTCGCCGAAGATTACGCCGTCGCGACCCTGACGCTCGACACCGGCGCCGTGGTGCGGCTCGCCTGCTCGTGGAATCTGCCGGCGGGGCAGGACGCGGTCATCTCGGCCAGCCTCTATGGCGATGGCGGAGGCGCCGAGCTGCGCAACGTCGGCGGCTCCTTCTACGACTTCATGGCCGAACATTTCGAAGGCACGACCCGCCGGGTGCTGGCTTCGCCCCCCGACGCCTGGGGCGGCCGGGCCGCCGCCCACTGGGCCCGCCGCCTGGCCGCCGGCGAAGGCTTCGACCCGGAGGTCCAGCGGCTGATCCCGGTCGCCGGCGCCCTGGATCGCATCTACGGCCGATGACGCCCGGCGCACCTTCAGTCGCTGGGCGAGCCCTGACGACGGACACAACGGGGTCCGCGGTTATCCCCCCGAACTGCTGTCTGTGGCCTTGTTCGGGTCGGTCTGGTCGTCGTCCGATCGTCGGTTGGTCCAGTCGTCCAGCCAGTCGACCATTCGGGTGACGTAGTCGACGCGGAACGACGGCGAGCCCTCCTCGACCAGGTGATGTCCGGAGTCGGGATAGAGCACCATCTCGACCGCGACGTCGCTGCTGCGCATCAGCGTCACGAAGATCTCTTCCGACTGTCCGATCGGGCAGCGGTGGTCGTCGACGCCCTGCAGCAGCAGCGTCGGCGTGCGCGCCTTATGCATGTTGTCCAGAGGGCAAAGTTCGCGCGCGGCCTTCCGGTTGACGAACGGTTCGCCTGACATCGAATAGGGCGTTACGTAGAAGCCTGTGTCCGAAGTTCCGAAATGGGATTCGATGTTGGCGACAGGCGCCGAGACCACCGCGGCCTTGAAGACGTCCGTCTGGGTGATGGCCCAGGCGGAGAGATAGCCGCCGTAGGACTTTCCGTAGATGGCCAGCCGGTCGTCGGCGACGCCTTCTTCTCTCAGAGCGTCGGCGGCGGCGAGCTGCTGCGGGAGGTCAAGTTCGCCCCAGCGGTTGATCAGCCGCTTCATGAACTCGAGGCCGTAGCTGCTGGAGCCGACCGGATTCAGGGCCAGCACGGCCCAGCCGCGTCCGCAAAGGGCATGGCGCCACATGGTCTTGCGGTACTCGACGAAGGCGATGCTCTGCGGCCCGCCATGGACATCGAGCAGCAGGGGGAAGGGCCCCTCGGCGTCGCCGGGCGGCAGCATCAGCCAGCCGTCGATCTGTTCGCGGCCGCCGTCTCCGTCCGGTACGTCGAAACTGCGCAGGGAGACCCGCGGGGGATCGCGCTCCTTCCACCAGGCATTGAAGTCCGTCAGGCGCCGTTCGCCGCCGCCGGCCCTGTCGCAGGCGAAGACCTCCGTCGGCCGGTCGATGCTCGCGGCGGCATAGACCAGGGCGTCCCGCGCCAGGCCGAGCTTCAGGACATGGCGTTCGCCGGACACCAGAACGTCGAGTCTGCCGTCCGCCACCTGGATCGAGGCGACCTCCTGCAGGCCGCGGCGGACGAGCACGAAATAGAGCGCCCGGGAATCCTCGGACCAGTGGACATTGTCGCCGGATTCGACCTCGATCGTCTCGTCGCCCAGGGGCTGGACGCAATCGTCCCGGGTGTCGATCAGCCACAACCGGGCGCGGGAATCGCCTTCGGTTTCGCCGCCGGAGAAGGCGATCCAGCGTCCGTCGGGGGACCAGAAGGGGAATTGGGCCGAGGCGACACCGGTCGAGACCTGCCGTTCATTGCCGCCATCGGCGTCCATCAGCCAGACGTCCGTCCGGCTGGCCTCCCGCCCGACCCGCGTGCGGGTGTAGACGATCCGCCGTCCGTCCGGAGACATCTGCGCCGAGCGGACATCAAACGGTCCGTCCGTCAACTGGCGGGCGTCGCCCCCGCTCTTGTCCAGCATGAACAGGTGGGTCTCGCGGTCGAGGGTGTAGCCAATTCCATCCATCTTGTAGGGCAGGCGCCACA
This sequence comes from Brevundimonas sp., assembly GCA_046292645.1. Lineage (GTDB taxonomy): Bacteria > Pseudomonadota > Alphaproteobacteria > Caulobacterales > Caulobacteraceae > Brevundimonas. The sequence continues at coordinate 87,439 of JBKBQO010000005.1, read as the reverse complement.
CAACATGTGGCGTCTTGCCTGAGGGTGGCTCGCTGCGCTCACCCTTGGCCGAGGGATCGACCTGCTGTTGGGCGATGACCAGCAGCCTGTCGCCGTCAGGCGACCATTCGACCGAGGAAACGCCGCCCTTGAGATTCGAAACCGCCCTCGCCTCGCCGCCGTCGACGGGCATCACATACGCCTGGAGGCCGCCTTCGCCGCGGCTCGAGACGAAGGCGAGCTCCGAACCGTCCGGCGACCATTTGGGCAGGCTGTCCTGCCCGGCCGAGAACAGGCGCGGCTCGCCGCCATCGAGAGGCGCGAGCCATATTTTTGTGGTGTTCGCATCGCCCGGCTCGTCCGGGGTGTCCAGCACGCATGCAACCAAAGCATCCGTGCAGGCCAGGCTGCTGATCGCGCCGTAGCGCAGGAGGTCAGAAGGAAGAAACTGTCGGCTCATCGGACATCCTGGTCGCCTGCGGGGTCAGGGGCCCGAAACGATACCGTCCCGAACCCCTGCATCCAGGCATCATCGATTCTGGTTGTTGCGGCTCTGCTCGTTCGGGTATTCCGGTTCCGTTCGTTTTGATTGTTCTAATTTTGATTGGCCATGATATCGCCCGCTTGCTTTGTTTGCTCAAGTTTGCTGTCGGCAGTCATGAAACCTTCCGGATACACTGTTGTTCCACAAATTGACTGTTGCGTTGCGACGTTCAATGAGGAGCCGATACATGACTTATGTAATGGTGAATTCGTTGCAAGAGCTCTACTATAAGTTTGGCGAATAGCATCATCATCTACTATGCTAAGGTAAGCGAGTTTATCGTCTGACGACCGGGGCGTTTGCTCCCTTCATCTGGCGAACAAGGCGGGGCGGGTCGTGCGGATCGGCAAAGGTCATCGTCCCCCTCGATCGAAGCGCTGGATCATGTCAGCGACATCCAGGCCGCGGCCGCGATCACGAACGCCAGAATGCCGGCCGCGTAAAACCACACCTTGGGCGTCAACCGCAGTCCGGGTGAGTTCCGATCCGGCGCCGTGGGCAACGGGGGGCGCGTGTCGCCGGTTAGCGGGGCGTGCGGGATGTGGGCCGGGGCGCCGCCCGCCTCAGCGTCTGACCCGGGCGGCGCCATGCCCGGATCGAAAAGCGGTGTCGCGCCGTTCGCCCGGCGCTGGCGCCACTGCGCGTCCTTGTCCTGCAGTGGCGTGCTCATGCGGACACGCCCCGCGTCTCGTTGGCGGTTGTCGACCAGGTGAGGCAACCGGCGGGCCCGGTGGAGCCGACGAGCAGGGCGCCGTGGCGGTAGAGGGCCCACGGCCGCGCGTCTTCCGGCAGGCGCAGGACGATGATCGATCCTTCCCCCACAACCCGCACCAGCCGTCCATCGACCGCCGCCACCGCCGCCATCACCGCGACAGGATCGGCCCCGGGCTGAAAGACCGCCATGATTTCGGAGTCGTCGCGGGGCGGTTGCAGCGACCACGCTCCGGCCGCGACCAACGCCATTCCCAGGACGATCGCGATGGGGCCTCCGCGCGTCCCCCCGCCCGACCGCCTCGCCAGGGCCAGGGCGATCGCGATGGGCGCGAGGCCGAAGAGCACAAGCCAGCCTGCGTCCCAGAGGATCGGATTCGTCACGTCCACCCGGATGTGGTGGATGCCCAGGATCCAGTGAAACAGCCCGACATCGATCACATTCCAGGCCCCGAATCCGGCGACGACCCCGATCAGGAGGCGTCGCGACGCGCCGGGCGCAGAAAGCCCGTCGCGTCGCCGCCAGAGCCAGAATCCTCCGGCCAGGGCGATCAGATACATCAACACATGGAACAGTCCGTCCGCCAGGATCTGGGTGGTCAGCCGCTGGATGCTCTCACCCGGGACAAGGCTGAGCAGATGGTGCCATTGCAGGACCTGATGCAGCAGAATGCCGTCGAAAAAACCGCTCAATGCGACGCCGATCACGAAGGCGGGGCCGAAGAGGGCGCGCGGGGCGTGGGAATACATTTCCATCTCCTTCCCGATGGGGCCGCCGCGCGAGGGCGGCGGCCACGAGCTGTTGAACCGGCCGAAAACGAAGCGCCGGGGTCGTTTTCACTCAGGCGAGCGCCCCGTGTCAGAGGCGCGGGGGCGGCGTCGGCTGTAAATCAGTCGCGACCCGAGCCAGACGTCCACACCCCGGCGCCCCGGCATTCGCAGCAGCTCGGACGCTGCAATGCATTTCGCCTCCGCATCCGAGGCGAGGGTTCGCCGCTCGGCGATGGGGTCCGGAGACCCCGGAAGGAAATACCGGAATTCGTATCGCATCGTCGTCAACCGAGCCCGCCGCATCGCTCGCCCGTCAGGGCTCGCCGTCATCGCCGTGAAGAGCGTTCTTGATAGCCCCGAGCACGCCCCCCGCCTGCGCCTTGGTCTGCCGGGGTTTGATCGATCCGGGCTCCGTCACGCCCTCCGCCATCTGCTGGACCTGGGCGCCGCTGTCCGGCCTCGGCGGGGCGAGGACCGGCTCCTCGCCAAGCGGCTGCATCGGCCGCGCGGTGAATTCGCCCTTGCCGTCGATGGATGGGCCCTGCGACCAGCGGCCCTCCGGCGGAGGCGAGCCGTCCTGGTTGAAGCCGAGGGTGACATAGGCGAACGCGTCGTTCTGCGCCTCGGGCGGAAGGCTGTTCGGGATCGGCAGGTTGGCTTGCAAGCCTCCCATGTCCTCCAGGACCGCCATGAACTGGTTCTGGTGGTAGGTGTCCCTCGCGATCAGATAAGACAGCATGTCCTTCATGCCGGGGTCGTCCGTCATGTGCCAGAGCCGCCCCGCCAGTGCGCGGCCGGTCGCCTCGGCGGCCACATTGGCCGTCATGTCCGCCGCCGTGTTGCCGCTGGCGTAGACGTGGCTGCAGTCGAACGGGACGCCGTTGGCGTCGGAGGGCAGGGCGGCCAGGCCGGCCGAAAGCACATGACGCATGTCCATGCCATTGAGCACCGATCCTCCGGCCGTATCGTTGGCGATGTCTTCCTGGACCGAGAGCGGGGCGCCCTCCAGGTTCAGCGCAACCGCGGTCGCCAGCATTTCAATGTGGGAAATCTCTTCCGTCGCCGTGTTCAGCAGCAGATCCCGATATTTGGTGGGCCCGCGCGAGCCCCAGGCCTGGAAGAAGTACTGCAGGCATACGCGGATCTCTCCTTCGACGCCGCCGATCGCCTGCTGCAGGGCCCTGGCGAAGACCGGATCGGGTCGCTCGACGCGGACCGGGTACTGAAGAAGCTTGTCTGTATAGTACATTGAGAATTGCCTGTATCCGATTTGTTTGTCTTCGTTAACTCGTCAAATAACTAGGCGTGGCCGACCCGGTTGCGGGCGATGTTAAGCATCAACAAAATTTCATCGCATATGTGTATTAGTCGACTTTAAGTAATCCTGTTTCGAAGGGGCTGTTCGGTGGTGCAACTATGATGGACACCCGGGCAGGCAGGCGCGATATTCCTTCTCGTCGTGAGCGCAGATGATCCGGACGTCAGCGGCGGAGTTCAGCGACAGCGCCCGGAGGCGGTCCTGGTTACCGAGACGCGCGTCCCGGTCCACTTCCATGACGTTCTGATACAGACGAAGCCCCGGCGGACAACGACGCTCGGCGCCGCGCATCTCATCGCTGTGGAAATAGGCGTCGCCGGCGTGAAGCAGCCAGCCGGTCCCGGTGTCGACGGCGACGCCGGCATGCCCCCAGGTGTGACCTGCAAGCGGGATCATCAGCAACTCGGGCGGCAAGCCGGCCAGATCACGGACCGCGTCGAAGCCAAACCAGCCTTCCCCTCCCGCCCGGTAGGGTCTCCAGTCGTGCACCGAATCGAACTGCATCGGCCGATAGCGCTTTGTGGAGGCGACGCCGCCGTCCAGGGCTCGCGCCGCCGTCAGCTCCGCCCCCATCAGATGCACGCGCGCCTCGGGAAAGTCCTTCAGTCCCCCGGCATGATCGAAATCCAGGTGGGTGAGGATGATGTGGCGGACATCGCGGGCCGAGAACCCCAGCGCCTCCACCTGCCGGATCGCCGTCTCCTCCTCGCGGAAGCGGATGTTGAGGAGGCCGCGCATGACGCGGCTCGTGCGGGGATGGGGCTGCAGCACGTCCTGCAGCCCGTAACCCGTATCGACCAGCACCAGACCTGAGGCGGGCGTCTCGATCAACAGGCAGTGGCAGACCAGCCGCGCGCGGAGGCCGGCGCTGCGCCCGTCCATCAGTCGACCGCCGAACGGACAGTCGGTTCCACAGTTGAGGTGGTGGACCTTCATCCTGACGTTTCAGCCGACACCGGCGCCTCCAACAACAGATCGGTTTCGCCGGGCCTGATCACATGCCGGAAGATGCGGAGGCGTCTTCGGTCATGCCGACGATCATGTTGTAGTGGCGCGAAACCACCGGAACGGCGCTCGCCGCGGCGGCCTTCAGGGCGTCGGAGTCGCCGTTTTCGGCGTAGCTCGCATGCAGTGTCAGGGCCTCGCGGTGAGCCATGACCTGCTGCTGCTTGTACAGCGCGTCCCGGGCGGAACCGCTCGCCGCCTGCAGGCGCCGGATCATCTCGGCCTTGGGCGCGTCAAGCGCGGGCGGCGGTGGCGTGATGCCATCGGCTTGCGCGGCGCGCGCAATCGCGGCGGTCGTCATGGTGTGATGATCGATCATCATCTGGGCGAAGCGGCGCAGTTCTGCATCCTGGGTGGTTTGAAGGACCAGTTGGCTGGACTGGATTTCGTACTGATCGCTCGCCGCCGCCATCCTGACGAAATCCATGGCCGCTGGCGCTGTCGCCGACAGGGCTGCCTGCGCGACAGGCGCCGCCGCGCCCGATGGCCCCGTGCCACACCCCACAAGGGCGACCGCCGCAGCGGCGGCGGCGATATAGAAGAGTTTCATCTTGCTGCTCCCGGACGCCAAGCGCGTCGCGGGAATCAAACCGAAGCGCGATCGTCAGTTCCTATGTGACCTACCCGACGCGGGGCCAGGGCGGAGGCCGGGGCTCAGCCGCCTCAAGCACGCCTTGGGGCTGCCGGCATGCACGTGAGGTTGGGAAAGGCCGTCTGCCGGCCCTGCAGCGTCCGGAACGAACAAGGGGTTAGCAGATGACTGCTAACCCCCTGAAAATTTGGTGGAGCTTAGCGGAGTCGAACCGCTGACCTCTTGCATGCCATGCAAGCGCTCTACCAGCTGAGCTAAAGCCCCAATCTCAAGGCCCGGGGGCCTCTCGGTTGGATTGTCGCGGGGGGCTTGGAGGCCCTGCGGCGAGGCGGCGGAACCTATGTCAGGGTCTGATCGCGATCAAGCCCGGTTCAGCCATTTATTTTCATGCCCGCCGGACGGTCGAAAACCGCCCGGCGGAAGACCGAAAATTCCTTAGTCGTCGTCCTTGGACGGCTTGATTTCGTCCTCGAAGCTGTCGTCGTCCTCGTCCTCGATAAACGGCACGGAATCGTCGTCGTCATCGTCGGCCAGGACGTCGTCGTCCTCGTTCGCCTCGCCCATGCCGGGCTCCTCGGTCGGATCGACGGGCGCGTCGTCATCGTCGTCCGGCGTCAGGATCGGCTCATGGCCTTCCTCGTCGATCTCGGGCGTGGAGACGGCTTCTTCTTCCTCGTCCTCGTCGCCGTCAGCCTTCTTGTCCTTGACCTGATCCTCATCGGCCTCGTCTGCCGGATAGCCGGCGGGACGGCCGCGGCGGTTGCGCAGCTTCAGCGCCTCCTCCGGATCGAAATCGGTCGCGCATTTGGGGCAGTGGGCGGGGCGACGGCCCAGGTCGTAGAATTTGGCCTGGCAGTTCGGGCAGACCTGCTTCTGGCCCAGTTCGGGTTTGGCCACGGTTGAAGACCTTTGGCGGGAGTTGGGAAATGGGGCGGCTCCCTTGCCACCCCCGGACGCCGCTGTCAAAAGCCATCTCCGCGCGGCATCCCCGGACCCTGGGCCCGCTGACCCATTCCGGAGACCGCAGGGTGTCGATTCCCGTCCATCTGACCGCCCGCCGCAGCCCCGCGCTGACCGGCCAGACGCGCGCGCCGGGCGATAAATCGATCTCGCACCGCGCCCTGATCCTGGGCGGGATGGCGACCGGCGTCACCGAGATCGAGGGCCTGCTGGAAGGCGAGGACATCCTGGCCACGGCGCGGGCGGTCGAGGCCTTCGGGGCCACGGTCGAACGGCTGGGCGAGGGCCGCTGGCGGATCACGGGGCAGGGCGGGTTCAGACAACCGGCCGGCGTCATCGACTGCGGCAACGCCGGCACGGGCGTGCGGCTGCTGATGGGGGCGGCGGCGGGCTATCCGGTCACCGTGACCTTCGACGGCGACGCCAGCCTGCGGAAGCGGCCGATGAAGCGGGTCACCGGGCCGCTGGCGCAGATGGGGGCGCGGTTCGACTGGACGGGCGTCGAGGATCGCCTGCCCGTCGCGGCGACCGGCGGCGGCCTGTCGGCCATCGACTATGTCCAGACCGTCGCTTCGGCCCAGATCAAGTCGGCCATCCTGCTGGCGGGGCTCAACGCCGTCGGCGTCACGACCGTGACCGAGGCCGAACCCAGCCGGGATCACAGCGAACGCATGCTGCGGGCCTTTGGCGCCGAGGTCGGCGTCCTGCCCGTCGGCGCCGGCTGGCGCGTCAGCCTGAAGGGCGGACAGGCCCTGTCCGGGACCGCCGTCGACGTTCCCGGCGATCCGTCGTCCGCCGCCTTCCCGCTGGCGGCGGGGCTGATCGTTCCGGGATCCGAGGTCACGGTAGAGGGCGTCATGCTCAATCCCCTGCGCACCGGCCTGTTCGAGACCTGGCGCGAGATGGGGGCCGATCTGACCGTCTCGAACCGCCGCATGGCCGGGGGCGAGGAGGTCGGTGACGTCACCGCGCGGCATTCGGCCCTGACCGGCATGGTCGTGCCGCCGCAGCGGGCGGCCTCGATGATCGATGAATATCCGATCCTCGCCGCCACGGCCGCCTTCGCCCAGGGGGCGACGGTGATGCGCGGCACTGGCGAGATGCGGGTCAAGGAGAGCGACCGCATCGCCCTGATGGCGGCGGGCCTCACCGCCTGCGGCGTCCGGGTCGAGGAGGAGCCGGAAGGCTTCACCGTGTTCGGCGGGCCGGTGCGCGGCGGGGCGACGGCGACCACCCACGGCGACCACCGCATCGCCATGAGCCATCTGGTGCTGGGGCTGGCGGCGGACGAGGCGGTGACGGTGGACGAGCCGGGGATGATCGCGACGAGTTTTCCGGGGTTTGTCGAGCTGATGCGCGGCCTCGGGGCCGATCTCGCAGCCGCCGGATGAACGGCCCCCTGATCATCGCCGTCGACGGGCCCGCGGCCTCGGGCAAGGGCACGATCGCCGCCCGCCTGGCCGCCGCCTATGGCCTGCCGCATCTGGACACGGGCCTGCTGTATCGCGCCGTGGGCCTGGGCCTGCTGGACGCCGGCGGCTCGCTGGACGACGCGGGGGCCGCGGAGGCCGTCGCGCGAGCCCTGACGGCCGAGGATTTGCTGGACGCCGAACGCCTGACCAGCGGGGATGCGGGCGAAGCCGCCAGCCGGGTCGCCGGCCATCCCGGCGTGCGCGCGGCCCTGCTGGAATTCCAGCGAACCTTCGCCGCCCGGCCGGGCGGGGCCGTTCTGGACGGACGCGACATCGGCACCGTCATTGCGCCGGACGCGCCCGCCAAGCTGTTCGTCACGGCCACGCCCGAAGTCCGCGCCCGGCGCCGCTGGAAACAGCTGACCGGCCGCGGGGACGCCATCGCCTATGAGGCCATGCTGGCGGACATCATGCGCCGGGACGAGCGCGACGCCGGCCGGGGCGCCGCGCCGATGGTGCAGGCGCAAGACGCCGTCTTGCTGGACACGACCGATATGGATATAGAGACCGCCTTCGATGCGGCCCGCCGTATCGTCGAGGCGGCGCGCAGCCGGCACGGTCTTTAGGGGTCGTCGGCAAATCCAACGCTCCATACCTCGGCTTCCGCGGGCGCCCTGGCTTCATCTGCCTCGCATCCTGGCGACCTGTTCCTGCTTTTCAACCACCTCGCGCGGGGCCCTTCGGTCGCGCGCCTCAACCGTTAGAAATCCAACCCACGCATGACTGACACCCAAAGCTTCTCCCCCTCGCGCGACGATTTCGCCGCCCTGCTCGACGAGACCCTTCAGGGCCGCGACCTCGGCGAAGGCCAGGTCGTCCACGGCCGCGTCGTCGGCATCGAGAAGGATATCCTGATCATCGACGTCGGTCTGAAGACCGAAGGCCGCATCCCGGCCCGTGAGTTCGGCATCGGCGAAGGCGCCGTCATTCCGAAGCTCGGCGACAATGTCGAAGTCTACCTCGAGCGCGTCGAGAACGCCCTGGGCGAAGCCGTCATCAGCCGCGACAAGGCTCGCCGCGAGGAAGCCTGGACCCGTCTGGAAGTCGTCTTCGCCGAAGGCCAGCCGGTCAACGGCGCCATCGTCGGCCGCGTCAAGGGCGGCTTCACCGTCGACCTCGGCGGCGCCTCGGCCTTCCTGCCGGGTTCGCAGGTCGACATCCGCCCGGTGCGCGACGTCGGCCCGCTTATGGGCAAGGAACAGCCCTTCGCCATCCTGAAAATGGACCGTCCGCGCGGCAACATCGTCGTCTCGCGCCGCGCCATCCTGGAAGAAGCCCGCGCCGAACAGCGCACCGAACTGGTCGGCCAGCTGCTGGAAGGCGAAGTCCGCGAAGGCGTGGTCAAGAACATCACCGACTACGGCGCGTTCGTGGACCTGGGCGGCATCGACGGCCTGCTGCACGTCACCGACATGTCGTGGAAGCGCGTCTCGCACCCCTCGCAGGTCCTCGCCGTCGGCGACACCGTCAAGGTCCAGATCGTCAAGATCAACCCGGACACCCAGCGCATCAGCCTCGGCATGAAGCAGCTGCAGACCGATCCGTGGGACGGCGTGGAAGCGAAGTACCCGGTCGGCGCCAAGATGACCGGCCGCATCACCAACATCACCGACTACGGCGCCTTTGTTGAGCTGGAAGCCGGCGTTGAAGGCCTGGTCCACGTCTCGGAAATGTCCTGGACCAAGAAGAACGTCCACCCGGGCAAGATCGTCTCGACCTCGCAGGAAGTCGACGTGGTCGTGCTGGATGTCGACGCCTCCAAGCGCCGCATCTCGCTGGGCCTCAAGCAGGCCCAGGACAATCCGTGGGACGCCTTCGTCGCCGCCAACCCGATCGGTTCGACCGTCGAGGGCGAGGTCAAGAACGCCACCGAATTCGGCCTGTTCATCGGCCTGGACAACGACATCGACGGCATGGTGCACCTGTCCGACCTGGACTGGAACGTCTCGGGCGAGGAAGCCATCCAGCGCTACCGCAAGGGCGAAACCGTCAAGGCCAAGGTGCTGGACGTCGACGTCGAGAAGGAACGCGTCTCGCTGGGCATCAAACAGCTGGGCGGCGATCCGATGGAAGGCGATGCGTTCAAGAAGGGCCAGCAGGTCACCGTCACCGTGACGTCGATCGAGACCGGCGGCATCGAGGTCAAATTCGGTGAGGACGACGCCCCGGCGACCGCCTTCATCCGCAAGTCCGACCTGTCGCGCGACCGCAACGACCAGCGCACCGAGCGCTTCTCGGTCGGCGACCGCGTCGACGCCATGGTCACCGGCATCGACAAGGCCTCGCGCCGCGTCTCGGTGTCGATCAAGGCCCTGGAAATGAAGGACGAGACCGCGGCGATCGAACAGTTCGGTTCGTCCGACTCGGGCGCTTCGCTGGGCGACATCCTCGGCGCCGCCCTTCGCGAGAAGGCCAGCGCGAAGGAATAGGCCTCTTCCCGTCAGGGATGCGGATCAGGCGGCCGGAGCGATCCGGCCGCCTTTTTCGTGTCCGTCAGCGGTACCGAAAATCAGCCAGTCACGGGTCCCGATGCGGCTGTTAACCGACATTTCGCCGCAGAATCAGCCGTGAGGCCTTTTTCCCCCGCGAGGTGAAGGCTAGGGTACGTTTGCATCCCGCGCTCGGATGCACCCGTATGCGTCCTGGGGAAGCGCGCGACAGGGGGGCCTGATGATAAAATCCGAGTTGATCGAGAGGCTCGCCGCCGAGAACACCCACCTGACCCACGCGGAGGTCGAGCGGGTGGTCAATATCGTGCTGGGTCGAATGGTCGATTCGCTCGGCGACGGCGGCCGCGTCGAACTTCGCGGCTTTGGCGCCTTTTCCGTTCGGGCCCGGCCGGCGCGCGCGGGCCGCAATCCCCGGACCGGAGAAACCGTCGACGTGCCCGCCAAGGCGGTGCCCTTCTTCAAGAGCGGCAAGGAGCTTCGCGAGCGTCTGAACGCCGGAGACGCCTGAGTTCGCCATGGGCATCGTCGACGAATTCAAGGATTTCATCTCGCGCGGCAATGTCATCGACCTGGCGGTCGGCGTCATCATCGGCGCCTCCTTCGGCAAGATCGTCACCAGCCTGGTCGAACAGGTGGTGATGCCACCGATTGGGCTGGTGCTGGGCCGGGTGGACTTTTCGGAGCTGAAATGGGTTCTGGCGCCGGAAGATCCGACGACCGAGGCGGTCGAGGAGGTGGCGATCCAGTACGGCGCCTTCATCAACACCCTGGTTCAGTTCGTCATCGTGGCCTTCGTCATCTTCCTGATGGTCAAGGCCATCAACCGGATGCGCCGCGAGAAGGCGGCGTCGCCCGCCGCGCCCGCCGCGCCGACCGCCACCGAGGCCCTGCTGGTCGAGATCCGCGATGAGCTGAAGGCGCGCCCGCCCGCCTGACGCGGCGCCGCAGCGACGACAATCAGCCTGGCGTCACCGCGCCGGCGCTGAACCCCGGACCGGAAGAGGTCTCAGGCAGAAGGCGTAATCGCCGTCATAGGGCGTCGGCGACCAGAGCGCCGGCCCCGGTCCGTTCGGGGAGAACCACGCATGGCAATGCCCCCAGCCGCCCTCGCGCCGTGCGTTCCGGGCGAGATCGCCGAGACGGCCGAGCAGGCGCGGACTGACCGCCTGGAGGCGAAGTTTGGCGGCGCCCCTCCGTCGGGCGGCGGCGATCAGGCCCTGCATCAGGGCGGGTATGGCCTCGTCCTCTCCATCCAGAGCCTCGAGATCCAGGATTTCCATGACCGGCGCTTCCAGAATATTGGCCTTGGCCATCATCGCCATGGCGTAGCCGGCGATGGCGTCGCCGCGGTGGAAGGCGAGGATGACCGGCGGTTCCGTCAGGTCCGGGTCGGCCAGACGCCAGCGCAGGGTTTCCGGGCTGCGGTCGGCCAGCAGACGGCCCTCCGCCTGCAGGGTCGCCCAGAAGGCCGCATAGGGTGAGCCGTCCCCAAGGTCGCCCAGCTCCGACACGCCCTCGGGCAGGGTCAGGCGCGGCGCGGCGCTGGGCCGCCGGTTCATCAGCCGTTCCCCGCCTCGGGTCACGATGTCAGGCGCCAGCCGGTAGGCGGCGCGATAGAGCCGGCTGAGCGCCAGAGGCACGGGATTGATGATCCAGCTCAGCTTCAGGGCATGGGTCTGCTCAGGCCAGGCCTTCATCCGGTGACGAGCGTAGAGGGGTTGGGAGGTGCTGTTGGCGTTGAGGGTGTAGGCGGCGAACATGCCGGGCTGGCGCAGGAAGGCCTGGAAGATCTCCCGGCTGGCTCCGCGGACCGCCGGCGTCACGATGATCGAAAAGCCCGTGGCCCCGTGCAGCGCCCGGTCGCCCAGCCAGAACCGCTGAACCAGATTGCCGACGTGGGCCGCGGGCTGGCCATCCGGGCCGTCGACCACCCATCCCGCGGGGGAATCGGTTGCGACGCGCGCGGGATTGTCGTGCAGCCAGCGCCACCCGGCCAAGGATCGTTCCGGCCAGCCCACATGCCGGTGCAGGGCCTGGATGGCGGGAAAGTCGCTCTCTGACGTTGGCCGGGTCTTCATACGGGCGTCCGTCTCGTTTTGGGCCTTGGCTATGCCAGTGTGGCCTGATTTGCACCCGGCGGGCCATGTCTTCGCACCGCTGGCCGGGATGATGAGATCGATCGCCTCCGTCTGGCTGATCGCAAGCCGGCGGCCGCGACACCCGGGGGACGTCGGGTTCCCCCTGTATTCAACGACGACGTCAGACCAAAGGCCGCCCCGACAGCGGCCGCCAGGGCGGAGTGTTAATCTTCCAGGGCCATGGTCGGCGCTCAAGGAGTTCTGAAATGTCCTGCGTAGCATGTCGGGATGGCGCCGGGTTCGACCTCGCCATCACCATGGCTTTCCAGCCGATCGTCGATATTCGGACCAGGACGGTCTTCGCCTATGAGGCCCTTGTTCGCGGACAGGACGGCGCGGGCGCGGGCGATGTGCTGGCGCGGGTTTCCGAAGACAATCGCTATGCCTTCGACCAGCTTTGCCGGACGACCGCGATCGACCTGGCCTCCCGGCTCGAGCTCGCGACCGGCGGGGTCAACCTGTCGATCAACTTCCTGCCCAACGCCGTCTATGAGCCGCGGGCCTGTATCCGGGCGACTCTCGCCGCGGCGATGCGCACCGGCTTTCCGCTGAGCCGGATCATCTTCGAATTCACCGAGCAAGAGGCGATCGACGCCGATCATATCCTCAATATCCTGCGGTCGTACCGCGCCATGGGCTTCAAGACCGCGATCGATGACTTCGGGGCCGGCTATGCGGGCCTGGGCCTGCTGAGCAAATTCCAGCCCGACATCGTCAAGCTGGACATGGCCCTGATCCGCGACATCGACACCGACCGGGTGAAGCGCGCGATCATGCGCAACACGCTGAGCATGCTTCGCGACCTCGATATCGAACCGATCTGCGAGGGTATCGAGACGATCGACGAGCATAATGCCCTTCGCGATCTGGGCGTCTCGCTGATGCAGGGCTATCTGTTCGCAAAGCCGGCCATCGAGGCCTTGCCGGCTGTTTCATGGGTCCAGCCCCGCCCTCGCCAGTCGCTCAGCGCCTGAGGCGACCCCCCGGTCGGGACTAGCCCAGCCGCTGATGCCGCCATTTCCAGAGCCGGTAGACGATGATCGGCACGAAGCCGACCACCAGGGCCGCGATCAGCGACCCCCAGAAGTCGGCCCCCATCCAGCGTCCCGCCAGCCCCGCCCCCAGACCCGCCAGCGGCGGGCCCAGGTAGGGCAGCCAAGAAGGCGGCTTAGGCATCGACCTTGATGACGCCGCGCCGGATCTGGTCCAACTCGATGGAGTCGAACAGGGCCTGGAAATTGCCTTCGCCGAACGCCTGGTTGCCCTTGCGCTGGATGATCTCGAAGAAGATCGGACCAAAGGTGTCCTGGGTGAAGATCTGCAGCAGCAGTCCGTCCTCGTCCGAGCCGTCGATCAGGATGCGGTTCAGCCGCATGCGGGCCACGTCCTCGCCGTGACCCGGCAGGCGTTTGTCGATCAGGTCGAAATAGGTCTCGATGGTGTCCTGGAACGGGATGCCGCGGCGCTTCATCTCCTCGACGGTCTCGAAGATGTTGTCCGTGGCCAAGGCAATGTGCTGGATGCCCTCGCCGTTGTAGCGACGCAGAAACTCCTCGATCTGGGAGTTGTCGTCCTGGCTTTCGTTCAGGGGGATACGGATGGCGCGATCGGGCGCGATCATCGCCTGGGACAGCAGGCCGGTCGCCTTGCCCTTGATGTTGAAATATTTCTGCTCCTCGAAGGCGAAGACGTCGCCGTAGAAGCCGGACCAGGTGCGCATCTGGCCGCGGCGGACGTTGTGGGTCAGATGGTCGAGGCTGAACAGGCCGACGGCGTTCTTGCGCTCGGCTTCCTCCCAGCCCTCGATCTCGTCCCAGGCGTCGTAGAGGGAGCCGGCCTCGCCGTATTTGTCGACGATGTAGAGCAGCGAGCCGCCGATGCCCTGCAGGACATAGGGATAGCCGCCGGCCAGGGCGCCGCCGTCGTGGCTTTCGGCCGGCTTGGCGCCGCGCGAGACCGCGCCTTCGAAGGCAGCCTTCGCATCGCGGACGCGGAAGGCCATGCCGTTAGCCGAAGGGCCGTGGTCGCCGGAGAAGGCCGCCGCCTGCCCCTTGGGCGAGCGATTGACCAGCATGGTGATATCGCCCTGTTTCATCCGGACCACGTCATTGGCCGGATTCACATGGGTCGCGGTGAAGCCCATCAGCTCCAGCCGGGCGATCATGGCCTCGGGCTCGGGCCCGGTGAACTCGACGAATTCGAAGCCGTCGACGCCGAGCGGGTTTTCCTTGTCGAGGCGGGCGGCCGCGTCGGCCATTCCAGAATCCTGGGGCGCGTCATGCATGGGGCGTCTCCTTGAGAAGGCGTCGGCGTTGGCCGCCGTTTGTCGGGCGGAACCTAGGGACTGGAAGGGCGGAAGCCAAGGCGGGGGAAGTCACATGCGCGTTGATCGCCTTCCCCCATTTCGGGGGAAGGTGGGCCGCGGAGCGGCCCGGATGGGGGCCCTGTCCGCGTCACGACGGGCGAGGAGGCAGCCGCAGCCGGCAGCCCCCATCCGTCAGGCTCCGCCTGCCACCTTCCCCCGAAATGGGGGAAGGGGTTCGTTTCAGGGCCGCCCTACCACGGCATCCACCGAATTGGTCGTCACCGGGTGATAACCCGGTCGCACGCGGGCGTAGAGCGGCGTGGCGATGGCCCGGCCCCAGTCGCCCTCGGCCCACAGGCTGGTGAACAGCGGCAGCACGAATTTCCGACGCCCCATGCTGCTGAGGAAATGCTCGAGTGTCGGCACGGCCGGCTGGTAGCGGTGCTGGACCGCGATCTGCAGCCAGGCGAACACCACCTCGGCATTGCCCTCCTCGCGCAGCTTCAGCGTCGCCTCCAGATCGGCCAGCTGGGCCGGGCTCAGCCAGTCGGCGCCGCCGGCGGCGCCCTCGGGTCGCCAGGCGAGGAACCGCTGGCGCTCCTGGGTCGACCAGCCCGCCCAGGGAATGGCCGAGGCCGGGCCGCGGTCGGCGAAGAAGGCGCGGGCCGCGGCGTCGACCGGGGCGAAGGCGCCTGACACCGGCGGGACCCAGTTCGACGGCATGCCCGGCTGATAGATCCAGGCGTCCATCATCAGCTGGTCTTCCAGCGCGCGGGTGGTGACCAGGTGGGCGCGGATGTCCTCGAGGAACCGCTCGGTGGTCATCGGCCTGAAGGCGTTGCGCTCGAAATAGCCCTTCAGCCAGGCGTCGAACCGCTCGCGGCCGACGGTGCGTTCGATGGTGTGCAGGAAGGCGGCGCCCTTCTCATAGGCGACGTCGGTCAGGCCCTCGTCGGGATCGCGGCCGGCGAGGTCCAGCTTCAGCCGGGTGTCGGCGGCGGGCAGGTCGGCGAGGGTTGACTGCAGGTCGCCCCAGCCCAGCGACTGCAGCATCAGGGCGCGGTCGCGGCCATAGACCGCCTCCATGATCCGGTTCTCGAAATAGACGGTGAAGCCTTCGTTGAGCCAGAAATCGTCCCAGGTGGCGTTGGTCACCAGATTGCCCGACCAGCTGTGCGCCAGTTCATGCGCCACCAGGCTGACCAGCGACTGGTCGCCGGCGATGATGGTCGGGGTGGCGAAGGTCAGGCGGGGGTTCTCCATCCCGCCGAACGGGAAGGACGGCGGCAGGATCAGCAGGTCGTAGCGGCCCCAGCGGTAGGGGCCGTACAGGGCCTCGGCGGCGTCCACCATCGCGGCCGTCGGGACCATTTCGGCATGGGCGGCGGCCAGCATCGAGGGCTCGGTCCAGACGCCGGTGCGCTCGTCGATGGCCTGGAAGACCACGTCGCCGACGCCGATGGCGATCAGATAGGGCGGGACCGGATTGGTCATGCGGAAGCGCCAGGCGGTCATGCCGGGGCCGGCCGGCTCGCCGGTTTCGGTCAGCCCCTCGGCGCTCATCACCACCTTCAGATCGGACGGGGCGACGATGCGGGCGTCCCAGGTCTGGCGAATGCCCGGGCTGTCCTGGGTGGGGACCCAGGTGCGGGTCAGGATCGCTTGGCCCTGGCTGAACATATAGGGCTGCCGGCCGCCGGCGGTCTGGGCCGGGGTCAGCCATTGCAGGGCGGCGGCGTCGGGCCGGGTGGCGTAGGCGATGACGATGCGGCGCCGTTCGCCGGCGGCGAAGGCCGGGAAGCGGATGGTCAGGGACTGGCCCAGGATCGGGTCGTCGGCGCCGACCTGGAATTGCAGCGCCGTCCCGGCCGCGTCGCGGACGCTGCGGATGTCGAGGTTGCGGACATCGAGAACGATCTCGGTCGCGCCCGGCTGGGCGGTGATGTCGAGGGCGGCCGTGCCGGCCAGGGTTTTGGCGGCGAAGTCGGCGGTCAGGTCCAGGGCCACGTGATTGACCCGGGCGATCTCGGGCCGGGCGTGGGAGTGGACGTCGCGCACATAGTCGACCGGCGCGGGCGCCTGAACGGGCGGCATGTCGGGCGCGGCGGCCCGGGGCGGCGTCGTGGCGCAGGCGCCGAGGGCGGTCGCGAGCGCGACGGCGGAGACCAGACCAAGCTTACGGATCATCGAACAGTCCTTGAGCAAAGACCCCTCGACGCGACGGTCGTCCGGGGCCGGGTGCGTTTCGTGCCGGGACAACGCCCCGTCGGGCCGAAAAGATCAAGAGGCGGCCAGGACGGGGCGCGGAGCCTGCGACCGGAACAGCCGCCCGCGCTCCGCCGTCAGCACGAAGCCCAGGGCCGCCACGCCCAGGACGACGAACCCGACCGTCATCGGCGCGGTCGAGCCGTTGAACTGCTGGCCGATCAGGAAGCCGAGCGAGGCCCCCAGGGTGGTCGAGATGAACCCCTGGGCCGAGGAGGCGGTGCCGGCGATATGGCCCATCGGCTCCATCGCCATGGCGCCGAAATTTCCGGCGATGAAGCCGAAGCAGAACATGGTCAGGGCCTGGAGGATCGAGAAGGTCCAGATCGACTCGTGGCCCGACAGGGCCACGCCCGCGTGCACGGCCGACATGGCGATGAAGCCGATCAGGGCCGTATGCGAGATCAGCCGCGAGCCCAGCCGCTCGACCAGCCGCGCGTTCAGCAGCGAGGCCACGGCGATGCCGCCGGCGACGGCGCCGAACACCACGGTGAACAGCTGCGGCTCACGAAAGACGTCGAAGAAGATCTGCTGGCTGGAGTTGATGAAGCCGAACAGGGCTCCGGTGATGCAGGTCATGGCGAGGGTGTAGCCGATCGCCTGGCGATGGGTGACGGCCTCGCGGAAGGCCGCGGCGATGCGATTGACCTGGATCGGCATGCGGTCATCGGGGTGCAGGGTCTCGGGCAGGCGGATCGCGGCCCAGACCATGAAGGCCGAGCCGCCGACGGCGAGCACGCCGAACACCCAGGGCCAGGGCGCCACGGTCAGGATCAGCTGGCCCAGGGCCGGGGCCAGGATGGGCACGCCCAGGAAGACCAGGAAGCTCAGCGACATCACACGCGCCATGGTCCGCCCCGAATAGCGGTCGCGCACGATCGATACGGCCAGCACGCGCAGGGCGGCCGCGCCGATGCCGGTGCCGACACGGGCGGCGATCAGCAGTTCGAACGTGGGGGCGAAGGCGGCCAGCACGCTGAACAGGACGTAGAGACCCAGGCCGACCATCAGCACCGGCTTGCGCCCATACCGGTCGGCCAGCGGGCCGTAGATGATCTGGGTCACGCCAAAGCCCAGCAGATAGGCCGTGATCACCCACTGCCGGCTGTTCTCGGACGCCACCCCCAGGGCCTCGCCGATGGCCGGCAGGGCCGGCAGCATGGAGTCGATCGCCAGGGCGTTCAGCGCCATCATCATGGCGATCAGGGCCACGAACTCGGGAAACCCCGGCCCCTTGACGAGGGGCGGGGCGGGTTCGACGGCGGGGGAGGTCATCGGGGGCAGATGGGGCGAAGGGGGCGGGGCGCAACCGCGCGGAGGGTAATTTCCTCGACCCGGACCTGGCCGTGATCGACGCGCTTGGATCGCCCATACAGTTCTGTTATTCGAGAAGTATGGAAATGAAGAGTGCCGTGGAGAGTTTGTCAGCCCTCGCTCACGAGGGACGGCTGAAGGTCTTTCGCCTGCTCGTCACCGCCGGGCCGGAAGGTCTGGCCGCGGGCGAGATCGCGCGCCGCGTTGGCATGCCGCCCAACACCCTCTCGAGCCATCTGGCGCTGTTGAGTCACGCCGGCCTGGCCCAGTCGCGTCGCGACGGGCGGTCGATCATCTATTCGGCGCGGTTCGACCGCATGGGCGAACTGATGGCCTTCCTCGCCGAGGACTGTTGCGGCGGAGCGGCCGAGGTCTGCGCCCCGGTGACCGCCGCGGCGGCCCGCGCCCGCTGCCTGCCCGCGGAGGTCTGAACCGATGTCCCTGTTCGAACGCTGGCTCAGCCTCTGGGTCTTCCTCTGTATCGTCGTCGGCATCGGCCTTGGCTGGCTGGCGCCGGACGTCTTCGCCCTGATCGCCAGGATCGAGGCCGCCCAGGTCAATCTGCCGGTCGCCGTGCTGATCTGGCTGATGATCACCCCCATGCTCCTGCGCGTCGACTTCGCCGCCATGGGCCAGATCGGGCGGCACTGGCGCGGCATCGGCGTGACCCTGTTCGTCAATTGGGCGGTCAAGCCCTTCTCGATGGCGCTGCTGGCCTGGCTGTTCATCGCCGTGCTGTTCCGGCCGTGGCTGCCGGGTGACCAGATCGACAGCTATATCTCCGGCCTGATCATTCTCGCGGCCGCGCCCTGCACCGCCATGGTATTCGTCTGGAGCCGTCTGACCGACGGAGAGCCCAATTTCACCCTCAGCCAGGTGGCGCTGAACGACGCCATCATGATCGTCGCCTTCGCCCCGATCGTCGGCCTGCTGCTGGGCCTGGCGGCCATCACCGTGCCGTGGGCGACCCTGCTGATCTCGGTAGGCCTCTACATCATCCTGCCGGTCGTCGCGGCCCAGGTCCTGCGCCGGATGGTGCTGGCGCGGTCGGGCGAGGCGGGGCTGGAGCGGCTGCTGACCCGGCTGGGCCCGATCTCGATCACCGCCCTGCTGGCCACCCTGGTCCTGCTGTTCGGCTTCCAGGGCGAGCAGATCCTGGCCCAGCCGCTGGTCATCGGGATTCTCGCTGTACCCATCCTGATCCAGGTCTATTTCAACTCCGGCCTCGCCTACTGGCTGAACCGGACGACTGGCGAGGCGCATTGCGTGGCCGGGCCGTCCGCCCTGATCGGAGCGTCCAACTTCTTCGAACTGGCCGTGGCGGCGGCCATCAGCCTGTTCGGCATCAACTCGGGCGCGGCCCTTGCGACGGTGGTCGGCGTGCTGATCGAGGTGCCGGTGATGCTGTCGGTGGTGTGGATCGTGAACCGGTCCGAGGGCTGGTACGAGGCCGGCCCCGCCGTGCGCCGCAACGCTGAAAAGGAGCGCTGACATGTCCGACGCCTTTCCCGTCGTCATCTTCCACAACCCCGCCTGCGGCACCTCGCGCAATGTCGTGGCCATGGTCGAGGCGGCCGGCTACCGGCCCGAGGTGGTCGAGTATCTTCAGGCCGGCTGGACCGCCGACCAGCTGCGCGACCTGTTCGCAGAGGCCGGGCTGACGCCGCGCCAAGCCCTGCGCGAGAAGGAGGCGGCGGCCAGCGAGCCGGGCCTGCTGGACCCCGCGACCCCGGACCAGACCATCCTCGAGGCGATGATCGCGCGGCCCGTTCTGGTCAATCGCCCGCTCGTGCGGACGCCCCGCGGCGTGGCCATGTGCCGGCCGTCCGAAAAGGTCTTCGACCTGCTGGACCGCCGGCCCGACCGCTTCGTCAAGGAAGACGGCGAAGTGGTCGAGCTGACCGCCTGACGAACGCGCTCAGACCCCGGCGCCGGCCCAGGCCGAGGCGGCGGCGCGCTCATACTGTTTCGGCCATTGTTCCGGCTGACCCAGCGCCACGGCCGCGTGATGGCCCCAGTTCGGATCGTCGAGCACGGCGCGCGCGATGGCGATCAGGTCGGCGTCGCCCGATGCGATGATCGCCTCGGCCTGGTCGGGCGTCACGATCATGCCCACGGCGATGATGACGGCCCCGGGCGCGGCCTGTTTGACGGCCCGGGCGAACGGGACCTGATACCCGGGCTGCGTGCCCGGAATCTCGGCCTTGGCGGCGTTTCCGCCCGAGCTGACGTGCAGATAGTCGTAGCCCAGGTCGTGCAGGGCCCGGCCGAACGCCTGGACCTCCTCGATGGCGACGCCGCCCTCGACCCAGTCGGATCCGTTGAACCGGGCGCCGAGGGCCCGGCTGCGCGGCCACGCCTCGCGCAGGGCGCGGGCGACGCGCAGCGGGAAGCGCATACGGTTCTCCGCCGAGCCGCCGTAATCGTCGGTCCGCAGGTTCGACACCGGGGAGAGGAATTCGCTCAGCAGATAGCCGTGGGCGGCGTGCAGCTCGACCAGGTCGAAGCCGGCGCGTTCAGCGCGACGGGCCGACTGGACGAAGGCCTCGACCACGCGGTCCATGCCGGCTTCGTCGAGTTCGGTCGGCCGCGACCACTCGGGTTTGAACGGTACGGGGGAGGGGGCGAAGGTCTCCCACGCCTTGTCCGCCGGCGCGGGACCGCCGCGGTCGATCCATGGCGGATTGGTCGAGGCCTTGCGCCCGGCGTGTCCCAGCTGGATGCCGACGGGCGTATCGGAAAAGGTGCGGATGTCCGCGAGGATGCGGGTGAAGGCCGCCTCCTGCTCGTTATTCCACAGGCCGGTGTCGGCCCAGGAGATGCGTCCGGCCGCCTCCACGCCCGTCGCCTCGACGATCACCAGACCGGCCCCTGAGATCGCCAGCTTGCCCAGATGCTGGACATGCCAGGGCTGGGGCACGCCCTCGACCGCCGAATACTGGCACATCGGCGCGACGACGATGCGGTTGCGGAGGGTCAGGGGACCGATCGCCTGCGGCGTGAAAAGCTGGCTCATCGAGACCTCGGGAGGGAGGCCGTATCTGGGGCGGTGGCGGACGTCCGCAAGGCCCGGGGCGATGGTGCGGGCGGTCGGGCTCGAACCGACACTCCTTTCGGAACCGGATTTTGAGTCCGGCGCGTCTACCAGTTCCACCACGCCCGCACAGGCCGGTTGTTCGCTTCGGCAGGCCGGCTTGGTA
Source organism: Brevundimonas sp. (assembly GCA_046292645.1). Taxonomy (GTDB): domain Bacteria; phylum Pseudomonadota; class Alphaproteobacteria; order Caulobacterales; family Caulobacteraceae; genus Brevundimonas. Next base: position 66,415 of record JBKBQO010000005.1, on the reverse strand, counting down.
GCTCGCGGGGTCGGATCAGGTCAATCGGGATCGGTCGCTGCATCCCGACGCGAAGACGAAGACGGGCGACGTAGGGGCATGGGGTCCGGCGTTCAGCCCGGGATTCGGAACCGTACTGTGTATTGGATAAGCGAGCCGACCAGACCCAAATCGCTGTCCGGCACGGTTACCCGCGAGCGACGGGCGGCCGCAAGCGTGGCGTCCCCAAAGCCCACACCGCGGGGATTTTCGGAGATGACGCGGCAGTCCTTGAGACGCCCGTCCGTCGGAACGAGGCACGCCATCCGTACACTCCCCTCGGTCGCTCGCGCGCTGAAGGCGGCTTGGGGGAAGGTGGGCGCGACCTGACGTTCCCAGACAAGGCTTTCGTGGAACACCCGGGGCAGAAGGTCCCAGTCGTCCTCCAGCGCCACGCCACAGGCCGTGAGCACCTGATCAAGCGCACCCGCCGACGGCGGCGTGGGGAGTCGGAAGCGCATCGCCGGCTGGCCCACGGCCCCCGGTTCGATCCGAAGGTCCAGATCGCCGCCCGCCCGGAGTTGTCGCGCGAGCCGCTCGGGCTTGGGCGAGGCGAGAACTGTCCCGCCGGCGGGGCTTTGCCACACCTGACGTTCGTTCACGATCCCACCGGCGTTCACCTGCAAGGTCCGGGACGTCTCGGTGGATTCGGGCGTCCCGGTCAGAAAGAAGTCCAAAGCGCCGGCCTGGCAGCGAAGCGCGACGACATTGTCGCCGAAATCCAGGCTGGCGACCGTCGCGCGCCGGGCGGCGTCGACGGTCAGATCCCAGTCCGCGGCCGGGTCCTGGGCGTGGGCGGGCGGCGACGTCATCGCGGCGCTGACCAGCGCCAGGCGGAAAAGGGTGGCCAGTCTCATGTCGCTGCCTCCATGGATCGGTCAGACCGCGGCCACCGTCTGCTCTATGGCCCCGAAGATCGAATGGTGCTGGTCGTCCAGCATCTCGATGCGGACCGTGTCGCCGTGTTTGAGGAAGGGCGTCTCGGCCTTGCCGCGCAGGAGGGTCTCGACCGTGCGGACCTCGGCTATGCAGGAATAGCCGAGGCCGCCCTCGCTGACCGGCTTGCCCGGGCCGCCGTCGGCGTCGCGGTTCGAGACGGTGCCCGAGCCGATGATGGTCCCGGCGCACAGGCTGCGCGTCTTCGCGAGGTGGGCGATCAGGGTCCCGAAGTCGAAGGTCATGTCGGTCCCGGCGTCGGCCTTGCCGAAATCGGCGCCGTTCAGCTGGACGTTCAGCTCGCCCTTCAGCTTGCCGTCGACCCAGCGCTCGCCCAGCGCGCGCGGGGTGACGAACACGGGCGACAGGGCCGAGGCTGGCTTGGACTGGACGAAACCGAAGCCCTTGGCCAGTTCGGCCGGGATCAGGTTGCGCAACGACACGTCGTTGACCAGGCCGACCAGGCGTATGCAGTCCAGCGCCTCTTCCCGGCTCACGCCCTGGGGCACATCGCCGGTGACGACCACCACCTCGGCCTCGAGGTCGCAGCCCCAGCTTTCGTCGGCCAGGGGGATCGGATCGCGGGGGCTGAGGAAACCGTCCGAGCCGCCCTGGTACATCAGCGGGTCGGTCCAGAAGCTGTCGGGCATCTCGGCCCCCCGCGCCTTCCGCACCAGTTCCACGTGGTTCACATAGGCGGAGCCGTCGGCCCACTGATAGGCGCGGGGCAGGGGCGCCGCGGCGTCCCGCTCATGGAACCGGCCGCGCGGCACGCCGCCGTGTTCGAGGCTTTCGGCCAGGGCCCGCAGATCGGGTTCGAGCCGGTCCCAGTCGTCCAGCGCCGCCTGCAGGGTCGGGGCGATCAGGAAGGCGTCGGTGAACCAGGCGAGGTCGCTGGAGACGATGACGAGGCGGCCGTCGCGGCCGTGCTTGAGCGAGGCGAGTTTCATGGCTCAAGGCTTAGGCGGTTTTGCGGGAGGGTGAAACCGGGTTTTCAGTGGTTGGCCCGGCCCGCGCCGGCGCGTCCGCCCCGGGTTCCGGCCGGGCCCGGATGGGACAGCTCGGCATGGGCGGCGCGCAACTCGCCGACCCGGGCCGATTCGTCGCGCCAATGCTCGTTGAAGGCGGCGACGGCCAGCCGCAGGGCGTCGGTCTGTTCCCGCCGGGTCATTTCCCGAGGCGCGTGGTGATCGTCGTGGGCGCCGTGGTCGTCTGTCGCCGACACCTTGGCCGGGGTCTTTTCGGGCAAGCAGCCGGTGACGATGGTGATGTTGGCGGTCGCCGCGCCGCCGCCCCCGCCGCCGCCGCCGGTCGGCGCTGGCTCGCCGTGGCCGCTGTCGGAGCCATGGTCGCCGTGGCCATGTCCCTTCGCCGGTCCGTGCGTAGGCCCGTGTCCGCCGCCGGAAGGACCGTGGCCGTGGTCATGCGCATGCCCGCCCCCGGAATGGGAGGACGACCGCCCGGCGATCGCGTCGTCGAGGGTCGTGATCCGCTCGCACAGGCCGTCGGCCAGGATCAGGGTCTTGCCCAGCCGTTCGCGGATCACCTTGCGCAAGGCTTCGGCGCGTCCCTTCAGGGCGTTGTCGTCGGCGCCCATGGCGGACCGGGTCGCGTCATGGATGGCCTTCCAGATGTCGTGGGCGGCGTCGGGGCGCCCCGCGTGCGAACGGGAGCCGAAAAACCAGCCCAGCGCCGCCGCGGCCAGCAGCGCCAGCAGGACGCCCGCCCAGAAGGCGGGTTCGGCCCCGATCAGGATGGTCGGGTCGAGGGGCGCATTGGCCGGGTCGGCGGTGGCGAAGTCTGCGCCGTAGGACATGCTGCTCCCCTTTCTGAAAACCACGGATCGTCGGCGAGCATCTTGCCGCCACGGCGACGCTTGGCAATGAGAAAGGTTAACGCCGCGAGGATTCCCGCGGGAGGCGAGCCGTCACCGCGGCGGCGTGATCAGCGCCCGCGCCTCGGCCCCGGTGCGGGCGCCGATCTCGCGCACCTCGACCTCGACGGCCACCGCGCCCGCCGGCTCATGGGCCCACAGATAGCGCCGCTCGACCTCGACCTCGCGGCCCGAGGGGGCGATGCCGACAAAGGCGTCGCCCCACGGCGTGATCTTGACCAGTTCGGGCCAGATCAGGCTGCAGGCCTGGTCCAGCTCTTCGATGGCCATGGCGGAGAGTTCGTCCCCTTCGCTTTCAGGGCTCACAGCCATCGGCGCACCTTCTGTCGATAGGCGTCGTAGTCGGCGCCGAATTTGGCCGCGAGATAGCGCTCTTCGCGCTGGATCACGAACTGGTCGACCACCGCCAGACACGGCAGCAGCAGGAACAGGGCCAGGGCGCTGTCCATGGCGATGGCCAGGCCGGCGTAGGTGACGGCGAAGCCCAGATAGATGGGGTTGCGGCTGAAGCGATACGGGCCCTCGTTGAGCAGGACCGTCGTGGGCTTCCACGGCTCGACCGCCGTGCCGCGCCGCCGGAACAGGCCCGCCGCCATCCCGTCCAGCAAGAGGCCGCCAATGATCAGAGTCAGGGCCACGCCGCGGCGGACCGGCATATCCAGGCCGAACCCCGTCGCCAGCCAGCCCAGGCCGGCGTCGATCGCCTCGGGCCGGCCGCCGAGCTCCGCCAGCCCCCAGCCGAGCAGCAGGAAACCGAGATAGATCAGCGGCGGCGGGGCGATGACGCCGGGGGTGTCGGGCTTGCTCACGGGCGCAGCGCCTCGTCGCCGTAGATGGCGACGCCAGGGGCCCCGCCGTCGGCGACCGCGCCGCGGTACATGCCCGAACTGGTCATGGCGAAGCTGGGCCGGCCCTGCAGGTCCATGACAATGACGCCCCCGGAGCCGCCGAGCGTCAGGGCGTCGTCCACTTCGGCCTGGGCCGCCGCCTGGGTCGTCTCGCCTGCGGCGATGCGGGCGCAGATGTCGCGCGCCACGCTGGCGCGGATGTAGAACTCGCCATCGCCGGTCGCCGAGACCGCGCAGCCTTCGCGGTTCGAGGCATAGGTTCCGGCGCCGATCACCGGCACGTCCCCGACCCGGCCCCAGCGTTTGGCGGTCATCCCGCCGGTCGAGGTCCCTGCGGCAAGCCGTCCCTCGCTGTCCAGCGCCACCGCGCCCACCGTGCCGAATTTGCGCTCGTTCAGCGGCGGCGCCGGCAGGTCGTTCTCCGCCATCGGTCCCGGCGCGCCGGCGGGCCGTTCGGGGATCGGCAGGTTTTGGGCCCGCAGGGCCGTCTCCAGTCCCCGCCACCGGCGCTCGGTGAAGAAAAACGCCGGATCGACCTGCTCCAGCCCGACCGAGGCGGCGAATGTATCGGCGCCTTCGCCGATCAGCATGACGTGCGGCGACCGCTCCATCACCGCCCGGGCGGCGGCGATCGGATGGCGGGTAGCGGTCAGGCCGGCCACGGCGCCGGCGGTCAGGTCCGAACCGTCCATGACGGCGGCGTCCAGCTCGTTGCGGCCGGCGGCGGTGAAGACCGCCCCGCGCCCGGCGTTGAACAGAGGATCGTCCTCCATCAGTTCGATCGCCGCCTGCACCGCGTCCAGCGCCGACCCGCCCCCGGCCAGCACCGCCTGTCCCGCTTCCAGAGCCCGATGCAGGGCGGCGCGATAGGCGGCGTCCTGTTCCGGCGTCAGGCTGTCGCGCTCGATCACCCCCGCCCCGCCATGGATGGCGAAGGACCAGCGGGGGGCGTCTGCCGCGACAGGGTCTGGCGCGGTTTGGGCGGCGGCGGGCGCCGCCATCACGGCTGCGAGGGTCAGGGCTGCAAACCAGCGGGTCATTGGCGAGGCTCCGTTTTCACGCTATGTTCGCGTCATGTCAGAAGTGACCGACATCGTCGTTCCGATGCTTCGACGCATCCAGGAGGATGTTTCGAACCTCAAGGAGGACATGCGTCATATCAAGACGCGCATGACTTCGATGGAAGAAAATTTCCTGTCCATGACCCGCCAGATGGATCATTTCGGCCAACGGCTGGAGCGGATCGAGCGGCGGCTGGACCTGGTCGAGGCCTGAGCCTCATCCACCGCCTTCAACTCAAGGCCTGACCGCAACACGGACAGCCGCTGACCTCGACCCCGAACAGGGCGCGGATGCGGTCAGGCGTCAGGGCCTCGGCAGGCTTCCCGACCTCCACCCCGTCCGGCCCCACCGCCATCACCCGGTCCGCGCGGGCGGCGAAGGGCAGGTGGTGGGTCGAGGCGATCACGACGCGGCCTTGGGCGGCCAGGGCCCGGATCGCCGCCTCGACCGCCTGGGCGTGGGCCGGGTCCAGCAGGGCCAGCGGCTCGTCCAGCAGGCAGACGGTCGCATCCTGCACGAACAGGCGGGCGATCAGGACCAGTTGCTGCTGGCCGCTGGACAGGCGGTCGAACGGTCGGTCGGCGAGGTCGCCCACATCCAGCTGGTCCAGCGCCGCGCGGGCGGCGTCGAGGTCGTCCGGCGTCAGGCCCGGCGACCAGCGGCGCCGGTGCGCCCGGCCCAACGCTGTCAGATGCAGGGCGGAGAAGGCGGCCGACACCGCGCCCGGCGGCGGCAGATAGGCCGGGGCGCCGGCGTGGACCGCCACGCCCGCCAACGGCGGCAGCAGTCCGGCGAGGGTCTTCAACAGGGTGGTCTTGCCCGCGCCATTGGGGCCGATCAGGGCCAGCACCTCGCCCGGCTCAACCATCAGGTCGAGCGGCGGCAGACGGAAGCCGGTCCCTGACCGGGACACACGCCCGGCGACCAGACCCTCGGTCCGCAGGCCGCTCACGTCCGCCTCGATGTGGCGACGAACAGGATCAGGAAGGCCGGCGCGCCGATGGCGGCGGACAGCAGGCCGACGGGGATCTCGGCCGGGCCGAAGGCGGTGGACAGCCGGTCGATGACCAGGGCGAACAGGGCGCCGAGGGCCATGGCGGCAGGGATCAGCCGTCCGGCCCGCTCGCCGACGACCAGCCGGGCGGCGTGGGGCGCCAGCAGGCCGATCCAGCCGACCACCCCGGCCACGGCGACCGCCGAGGAGGTCATCAGGGCGGCCGCGGCGAGGGCCAGCAGGCGCAGGGGCCGCGCCTTCAGCCCCAGGGACCGCGCCTGTTCGTCGCCCAGCGACAGGATGTCGAGCCGGAAGCCCAGCCAGATCAGAACGCCCGCGCCGCCCGCGACCGGCAGCAGGGCGCCGACCGCCTCGGCCAGATTGGCGCGCGTGAATGAGCCCAGCAGCCAATAGGTGATCGAGGGCAGCTGCGAATACGGCTCGGCGACCACGACCACCAGCCCGAGCCCGGCCGAGGCGAGGGCGCCGGCGACCACGCCGCACAGGATCAGCGCCAGCCGGGCGTCCCCGCTGCGCGTCAGGGCGGCGCAGGCCAGGGCCAGACCGCCGGCGGCCAGACCGCCGACGAAGGCGGCGCCCTGCACCAGGGCGGCGCCGGCGCCCAGCAACAGCGCCAGTGCCGCGCCCAGGCCGGCCCCGGAGGATACGCCGAGCAGGTCGGGCGCCGCCAGCGGATTGCGAAACAGGATCTGGAAGCCGGCCCCGGCGCCGGCCAGGGCCGCCCCGCAGGTCAGGGCCGCCAGCAGCCGCGGGCCGCGCAGGGCCAGCGCCAGATCCGCCTCGGCCGAGCCCCGTCCGATCAGCGCGGCCAGCAGGGCGTCCGGCGTCACCCCCAACGGCCCCGTGGCCAGCACCCCGACCGCCGTGACCAGGGTCAGAAGCCCAAGGGCGACCGGCAGCAGCGCGCGGCCCCGGCGGCTCACCGGATCCATTGCGGCAGGGCCACCTCGGCCGGCGCCATGCCGTACAGCCGCCGCGTCAGGCTGGCGACGGTCATCTGGGCGCCCTTGGGATCGGCCAGCCAGGCGCAGGCCAGCAGGCGGTTCACCGAGGGGGGGCGGTCCAGCCAGCCGAACGGGTGATCGGGCAACAGCAGCAGCCTGCGCCGACTGCCGTCGCGACGGCGGCGCCAGACGGGATCCGTCCGGGCCGTGGCGGCGAAGGCGGGGGTCAGGGTGATCAGAACCTCCGGGTCCCAGGCGGCGACCTGTTCCCGGGTCACGCGGCCGATATCGCGCGAGCCCTCGGCGACATTGGTCCATCCGGCGCCTTCCAGCACTTCGGTCGCCAGCGCCCCGCGGAACCCGGTCTCCAGCCCGTCGGCGCCGCGCGCGTAGTAGAAGCGGGCGCCGCCCGCGGCGGACCGCCACCGATCCAGCACCTGGGCGGCCAGATTCGCCAGCGGGGCGGCGGTGCGATCGGCCTCAAGCAGCCGGCCGACCTCGCGAATGGCCTCCGGTATGCGCGCCAGGGAGCCGTCGATCAGGCGCCAGTCGACACCGAGGCGGGCCTTCATCCGCTCGCCCAACTGCTGGTATTCGGGATCGACCGCCCCATAGTCGATCACCAGCCGGGGCCGCAGCGCCGCCAGGGCTTCCAGACTGGCGGGCCGTCCGCCGCCGCCCATGGCCCCGAGTTCGGGCAGTTCGGCCGCCAGGGACGGCAAATCCGCCAGGGCCTCGGGCGACGGCTTGCGCGGCCACCCCGCCAGCCGGTGACGCGCCACGGCCCAGATCAGCAAGGCGGCCGGCTGTCCCGCCGCGATCACGTCGCCGGCCCCCTGCGTAGCCCTCGGGGCGCAGGAGGCGAGCGTCAGGGCGGAAGCTGCTCCGACCAGGGCCTGCCGCCGCGTCGTCGTCATTCCCACCCGCCCGTGTTGATTCGGCCTCATCCTGCCGCCTGCCCCCGCGGCGCGCCACCTTGCCGGCCAATTTACCCTTAACCCTTGTCCGGTCTTCCTCCCCGTGCTGCTTATGCGGCCTCGCGCGTCAGGTGGGGCGCAGCAACATGGGAGTGAGCCGTTGAGTTCGACGGACAATGGGGGGGCGCTGACAGCCGGACCCCGCAAGACGTTTCTGGGACATCCGCGGGGCCTGGTGGTCCTGTTCTTCACCGAGATGTGGGAGCGGTTTTCGTTCTACGGCATGCGGGCGATGCTGACGCTCTATCTGATCCAGCATTTCCTGTTCGGGCCGGAAGAGGCCCAGGGCATCTACGCCGCCTACGCCGCCCTGGTGTATCTGATGCCCGTCATCGGCGGTCTGATCGCCGACAAATATCTGGGGTCGCGCAAGGCCGTGATCATCGGCGCGGTGCTGCTGGTGCTCGGCCACTTCACCATGGCCTTCGAAGGCTCAGGCGGACGCGAGCGGATCACCATCGGCGGTGAAACCTACGCCATCGAGGTCGAAGGCCGCAGCCAGGATCGCAAGCTGTTCATCGTCGACGGCGCCGAGCGGGTTGAGGTCGCCATCTCCGGCGAGGGCGTGCGCCGCGTCGACGCGGGCGCCGCTCCGATCGCCGGGCCGGCCGCCGCCACGGCGGTTCCGGCCGTCCCCGCGACGCCGCTCCCCGCCGCCGCGCCGGCGGCCGGGTCCGACTTCCCGGCCTTTACCCCCGCCGGGGCCTATACGGTCGAAACCACCCGCGACCTCCAGGTCGGCGAACCGCTGCTGTTCCTGGCCCTGTCCCTGATCATCGTCGGCGTCGGCTTCCTCAAGGCCAACATCTCGACGGTCGTGGGCGCCCTGTATGACGAGAACGATCCCCGTCGCGACGGCGGCTTCACCATCTTCTACGTCGGCATCAACCTCGGCTCCTTCCTGGCCACGATCGCCTGCTCCTATCTCGGCTTCACCTATGGCTGGGCCTATGGCTTCGGCCTGGCGGGCTTCGGCATGCTGCTGGGCCTTCTGACCTTCATTATGGGCCAGAGCTGGCTGGAAGGTCGCGGCGCTCCGCCCAACCCGGCGAAACTGGCGGGGACCAAGGTTCTGGGCCTGCCGCTCGAGGCGATCTTCTGGGTCGGCGGTCTGGTGGCCGTCTTCCCGACCTGGATGCTGATCCAGCGCCACGAAATGATCGAGGCGGTTCTGCCGTGGGCGGCCGGCGTGATCTTCGCCCTCGTCGTCGGCTACACCGTCATCAAGCTGAAGGGCGCCGAGCGCACCCGCATGCTGGTGGCCCAGACGCTGATCTTCTTCTCGGTCCTGTTCTGGGCCCTGTTCGAACAGGCGGGTTCGTCGCTGAGCATCTTCGCCGACCAGTCGACCGAGATGCCGTCGTGGTTCAACGTCGGCTACACCCAGTCCTTCAACCCGGGCATCATCATCATCCTCGGCCCGCTGATGGCGGCGCTGTGGGTGTGGCTGGGGCGTCGCAACATGGAGCCCTCGACGCCGGTGAAATTCTCGTTCGCCCTGGCGTTCGTGGGATCCGGCTTCCTGTTGCTGGCCTGGGCGGCGCTGAACGCGGCGAACACGGACTTCCGCGTGCCGCTGCTGTTCCTGTTCCTGACCTATCTGCTTCACACCATCGGCGAGTTGATGCTGTCGCCGGTGGGGCTGTCGATGATCACCAAACTGTCGGTCGAACGGGTTGTCGGGCTGATGATGGGTGTCTGGTTCCTGTCCAGCTCGGTCGCTCACATCGCCGCGGGCGTCATCGCCAAGGCGACCGCCACGGACACGGTGGCGGGCGTCGTCACCGATCCGGCGCTGGCGCTGCAGACCTTCAGCTCGATCTTCAGCACCATCGGCTGGGTCGGGGTCGGGGTCGGCGTCTTCCTGTTGATCCTGTCGCCCATCCTGAAGAAGGGCATGGCCGGCGTTCACTGACCGACCGGCGGTCGGATACGGAAAGGGCGGGGCCTCGCGGCTCCGCCCTTTTTCTTTGGTGGGTCCGACGGTCCGTCAGAACGTCTTGCGGATCCGGAACGACACGAAGGTGCGCGGATCGATGTAGCGGCTCTCGACAAAGTCGATCGGGCGGGCCGGGGTGCGGTCGGCATAGACGATCCGCTCGACCTCGAAATCGTTCCAGATGTTCAGCTGGGCCCGCAGCGAGAGGGTCGGGGTCGGCTTGTACTCGGCCCAGACCTCGAAATAGTCCGAGCCGCGGAAGCCCGAGGTCTGATCGGGATCGTACCTGAACTGGTACAGGCTTTCGATATAGGCCGCGCCCCACTGGAGCTTCCAGGAGGTGATGTCCTGGGCGATGGTGAAGACCGGCTGCGACGGCCGCAGGCCGGAAATGCGGCGGGTCTCGCCCGTGGTCGGATCGGTGACCTCGGTGTGGTTCCAGGTGTTGCGGAAGCCCAGCCGTCCGCCGGTGAAGCCGACCTTGTCCATCGGCACCAGGATGTTGACGGCCAGCTGGTCCAGCGTGCCGTCGCCGATGTTGCCGACCGCCGACAGGCCCATGTCCAGCGGGATGATGTCGATGGCGTCGACAATCTCGTCGTGACGCAGGCCGATGCTGATGATGCCGTCCTCCCAGAACCGGCGCTCATAGGTCAGTTCGGTGATCCAGCGCTGTTCCGGCTCGAGATCCACATTGCCGCCCTGGACATTCTCCTCGTCGAGGTCGGCCGAGGCGGCGAAGTCGCCGAAGTCCAGCTGGCCCAGTTCGCGCTCGAAGCGGAAGCGCAGCTGGTTGTTGGGCATGGGAGTCCAGGTGGCCTGGAAGCGCGGCTTGGCGAAGAAGAAGCTCTTTTCCTGCTCTGCGTCGCCGGACTGGGTGATGGTCGAGGCCTCCAGACGCAGACCGGCCTCAAGGGTCAGATCCGGCCGCGCCCGCCAGGTCCCCTTGCCGAACACCTCGCCGCGCAACTCCTCGACCAGCACCGTCGCCGAGGGCAGGGGCACCGGGGCTCCGCCGACGGTGAAGGCCTGTTCGGTGTCGAGCATGTTGTAGGCGACCTCGCCCCCGCTTTCGAAGGTGAGGGCGGGCGAGCGTTCGAAGCGCAGCGTGCCGCGAAGGATGGTCTCGGACGAGTCGCCCACGCCGACGAACCGCTGTTCTGGACTGTCGACGCCGCCCTCGGTCGTATTGGAGGTCGAGACGCCTTCGGAACTCTCGAACTGGTGGATGAACCGGGTCTCCAGGTTCAGCCGGGCGCTGATCGGGCGAGTGTAGACCGCGCCGAACTCCCCGCTGGAGCCGTCGTCCTCGAACAGACTCTCACGTCGCACGCCGGGCGCGGTCTGGAGGTTGAGGGAATGGTAGTCGTTGACGCCGTAGCGGGCCGTCAGATCGATCTTTCCGCCCAGCAGGGGGGTGGCGAAATTGCCCCGGATGGCCGTGCCGCCGCCGTACTGGTTATTGAAGAAATCCTCCGCGCGGATGACGGCGCCGGCCCCGTTGCGCCGGACCACCGGGCCCACGCCGTCGGCGTCGCTCATGGAGATGCCGTCGCTGATGGTGACGCCCCAGGTGGTCTCGCCCTCCCTGGCGGTGAACTGCCAGGTCCCGCCGAACAGGTCGCGGCCGCCGTCGAACAGATTGCCGTTCAGGGTCAGGATCGACTGCCGGCTGGATTCCGTGCGGGTGATCACGTTCACGACGACGGCGAAGCCCTGCATGTCGATGCCCGGGGCGCCGCCGCGGATCAGTTCGATGCGCAGCACCTGGGCCGCGAGGGTCCGCGACAGGACGCTGGAGCCGAGGTCGTTCTTCGAGGCGGGACGGGCGCCGTTGATCAGGATGTTGCCGACGGACCCTTCGAAGCCGCGGCTGCCGTCGCCGTCGATGACGCTGAAGCCGGGCACCCGGTTGACCATGTCCAGGGCGGTGTTGGGCCTCTGGTCGGCGAAGAAGTCTGGGTTGAAGACCAGCACGCCGGACTGGGCGGCGTCCGCCTGCACCCCCGGGGCCGGCGGAGGGGCGGTCTGGGCCGCGGCGGCTCCGGCGTTCAACAGGACGGCCGTCGTCGCCAGCAGGATGGTCTTCGTCATTGCAGGATTCCCCTCGTCGTGTGACGAAGCTGTGGCGTCCTGTCGCGCCTCTCTCCAGTTACAAGACGGACAGGTGGATTAAATCGAGGTCATTATTACAGGACTGTCACGTTTGTGTTCTGAAATAGTCCAATTGTTACTCATTCAGTCTTGGTCGAAGCAGGTATAGTCGTGAGAACACTCGCCGCCGTCGCCGCCGCTCTGTTTCTGTCAGCCGGGATCGGCCTTGCCGGGCCGGTGCGCGCCCAGACGCCTGGGCCGGAGGCGGCGCAACTGGATGACGTCGTGGTCCTGGCCCGACGCTCGGGCGCCCCAATGTGGACCGTGACGCGGGGCGACAGCACCCTGATCCTGGTCGGCGCGATCACCGGCATACCGCGCGACCTGAGCTGGCGTCCCGACGACCTCGAGGCGGCGGCGGCGCGCTCGGACCTGATCCTGATGCCGCAGGAGGGCCGCGCTTCCGTGGCCGACCTGTTCAGGGTCATCTGGCGCGCCCGCACCATCGGCCTGCTGCCCCGCGGGCAGACGACTGCCGACTATCTGTCGCCCGAATACCAGGCGCGGCTGGAAGCCGTCATGGCCGGAGACCGCGATCAGGCCTGGCGCACCAGAAGCCTGCTGTTCGTCGGCTTCGACCTGATGCAGGACAAGGCCGGCTATATGCGCGGCCGCACGGCGGACGACGCGACCGACGTGATCCGGCGCGCGGCCCGGCGCGCGCGGGTGACGTCGCGTCCCGTCGGCGTCGTCCGCGGCGACGAGCTGATCGACAGCCTGATCACCGCGCCCCAGACCGCCCATGTGCCCTGCGTCGAGGCCGCCATCGCCGCCGCCGAACAGGGGCCTGACGCCGCCCGCGAACGGGCCGAGGACTGGCGCGCCCTGCGCGTCGCCGACGTCGTCGCCTCGCCGATCGACCGGGCGCTGAACCAGTGCTGGCCGTGGGGCGATCCCGAGATCGCGCCGCAACTGCGGCAGCAGTGGGCGGCGGCGATCGAGACGGCCATGACCTCGCCCGGCGTCACGATGGGCGTGGCGCCGATCCGCCTGCTGGCGGATGAAGGCGGGGTTCTGGACGCGCTGGAGGCCCGGGGATTCGAGGTGGTGGGGCCGGAGTGGAAGTAGGGGGAGGCAGCAGGCAACAGGCAGCAGGCAACAGGAAGAAGCAGCCGGTCGTCGCCGATCGCGGGCCCTGACGTTTCCTGCCAGCTTCTGCTGCCTGCTGCCTGCTGCCTGCTGCCTCAGACAGCCGTCCCCCCCACCGTCAGCCCCGCGATCTTCAGCGACGGCTGGCCGATGCCGACGGGCACGCCCTGGCCGCCCTTGCCGCAGACGCCGACGCCGGGGTCGAAGGCGAAGTCGTCGCCGATCATCTGGACGTGCTGAAGCGCCGTGGCGCCGTCGCCGATCAGGGTGGCGCCGCGCACGGGCGCCGTGATCCGGCCGTCCTCGATCAGATAGGCCTCGGTGCACTGGAAGACGAATTTGCCGTTGGTGATGTCCACCTGGCCGCCCCCGAAATTGGCGGCGTAGAGGCCCCGCTTCGTCGAGGCGATCATGTCGGCCTGCTTGTCACGGCCGCCTTCCATGAAGGTGTTGGTCATGCGCGGCATCGGCATGTGGGCGAAGGACTGGCGCCGGCCGTTGCCGGTGGCGCGGGCGCCCAGCTGACGCGCCGACAGACGGTCGTGCATCAGCCCGACCATGATCCCGTCCTCGATCAGCACAGTGCGCGAGGTTGGCGTGCCCTCGTCGTCCACCGACAGGGAGCCGCGCCGGTCGGCGATGGAGCCGTCGTCGACGATGGTGACGCCGGGCGCGGCGACCCGCTTTCCCATCATGCCGGTGAAGACCGAGCTGCCCTTACGATGGAAGTCGCCCTCGAAGCCGTGGCCGATGGCCTCGTGCAGCAGCACGCCGGGCCAGCCGGCGCCGAGCACCACGTCCATCTCGCCGGCCGGACAATCGACGGCCTCCAGATTGACCAGGGCCTGTCGTAGCGCCTCGTCGACCTGTCCCTGCCAGCGCTCGGGGGCGATCCAGGTCTCGAAGCCGGTGCGGCCTCCGGCGCCGGAGGAGGCGCTCTCCCGGCGGCCGTCTTTCTCGACCGTGACCGAGACGTTCAGGCGGACCAGGGGGCGGATGTCGTCGACGCGTCGGCCGTCGGCGCGCAGGATCTCGATCTGGCGCCGCTCGCCGACGAGAGAGGCGGAGACCTGGACCACCCGCGGATCGCGGGCCCGGGCCCAGGCGTCGATCTCCTGCAGCAGGGCGATCTTGTCGGAGAAGGCGGGGGAGGCGAGGGGGTCGACGGGGGCGTAGAGCCGCTGGTTGGTGGCGCGGGGGCCCTCGGCGGTCACGCCCGCATGGCCGGACCGGGCCAGCCCGGCGCTGTCGGCGGCGCGACGGACGGCGGCGCCGCTGATCTCATTGGCGTGGGCGTAGCCGGCGGTCTCTCCGGCCACCACGCGCAGGCCGAATCCCTCTGAGGCGTCATAGGCGGCGGATTTCAGCCGCCCGTCGTCGAACACCAGCGATTCGAGCTCGGACCGTTCGAGGAACAGTTCGCCGTCGTCGGCCCCGACCAGGGCGTCCTGCAGGATGGACAGGGCCTCGTCGGCGCCGAGGTCGGCGGAATCGAGAATCGCGGGGAGGGAAGCGGGGACGGTCATGAAGTCTAAGTAGGGGCTGACCGTCCCCGCGTCACCGGGTCGTGCGCATTCAGTCCTGCTCGACCTCGCCCCAGCCTGTGACCGACTGGACCAGCTGTTCGGGGGTCCGGGTCAGGGTGACGTCGCCCCGACCCGAGACCTCGATGTCGGCGCGGCCCGTAGGACCGACCTCGACGTCGCCGCGGCCGTTGACCTCGACCCGGGCGTCGGTGACGACAAGCCGGTCCAGATCGACGTCGCCTGAGCCGTTCAAGGTCACGGCCAGGGCATCGGTCTCGCCCCAGGCGCGGACGTCGCCCGAGCCGTTGAGAACCAGCTCCATCCGCGGCTGCTGGTAGTCCTCGATCACCAGCCGGCCGTTGGACGCGGTGTCGAACCGGGTGACGGCGGGGGCGGTGACGACAACCTTGAGGGCGTCGGTTTCGCTCCAGGCGTGGATGCCCTTGCGGCTCCAGCGGATATAGCCCCGTTCCGGCGCGTCCTCGTCATAGTCCGCCAGGCTGAGGCGTCCGTCGCGAAGCCGGACGCGCTCGACCATGCCGCGCGGGCCGGTGACGGTGACGCCGGCGGTCTCGCCCTGGCGATAGACGACCTGGCCGGGCATCATCAGGGACAGGCGGTCGCCGCCCGTCCAGGCCAGGGTGCGGGTGACCTCGGGATCGACCTCGCCCCGTTCGAACCGGATGCTGTCGTCGCCCATCGGGCCTTCCGTGGCGACCCAGATCCAGTCGTGGCGCTGGACGTCGTTGCCGACCAGGGCCACGGCCCCGCCGATTCCGACCAGCGCCAGGACGAAGCCCACGCCGGTGATAACCAGAAGATTGCGGATCATGTCAGTTCCTCCCCCAGGCCTGCGGCTGGTTGTCGAGCGCGGGCTTGAGCACGCGGTAGTGAAGGCGGGCGTACCAGACGGTGGCGTCGATGAGCCATTTGGTCAGGACGGCCATCAGGCCGCCCATGAACAGGCCCAGACCCATCAGGCCGACGCCCATCAGTATGGCGGCGGCGACGCCGCCGGGCGCGCCCAGGAAGGGTCCGGCGACCAGGACGGCCCCGCCGGCGAGGAAGACGGCCACGCCGCTGACCAGGACCGCCAGAACCGCGCCGAAGACCGGGAACACGATCGGCAGCAGGATCAGGATGTCGATCGCGCCCAGGCCGATCAGGCCGAAGATGGCGCCGGCCGCGGCGGAGGGGTTTTGCTCCTGGCGCCAGCGCTGGGCGCCGGCTTCGGCGCGCAGCTCGCGGGCCAGTCGGTCCGGATCGCCGAGGGCCTCGGCCACCTCGGCCTCGGACCGCCCGGCGGCGATGCCGTCCTCGAAATGAATTTCGTAGTCGGCGGCGATGTCGTCGGCGGCGGCGGCGGGCATGCCCACCAATCCTCGCCTCAGCCGGCCCATGAATTCGGCGCGGGTCATTGTTCAGCTCCCCTTTCGGCAGTGTCGAGGTTGGTGGCCTGGGCGGGCGCGGCGGGCTGCGCCGGCGCGTCCAGGATCGATTCGACGGCGCGGGCGAAGGCGCGCCATTCGGTCGTCTGGGCGTCGAGCGCCCGGCGGCCGGCGTCGGTCAGACGGTAGTATTTGCGCGACGGGCCGGACGGTGATTCGACCAGATAGGTCTCCACCTGACCGTCGGCCTGCATCCGCCGCATCAGCGGGTAGATGGTGCCTTCCCCCATGTCGATCGCGTCCGACAGGGTCGAGGCGATCTCATAGGCATAGCTGTCATGCCGGTTCAGCAGGGCCAGGACGCAGAGCGTCAGCACCCCCTTCTTCAGCTGTATCTCGATTGTCTCAGGCACGGGCGGCCCTCCTTGTGATGACGAAGACCTATCGCAAGGTAGCTGGCCATACAAGGTAGCTGTCATAACATGACGATGATTTAATCTGCTTCGTATCGGCCCCTGCGTCGTTCAATCCACCGGCAATCGCTTGGCAAGCGCCGGAGGGGGCGATATGGACCGCGCGAAGTACCGCCGCGGCCCGCCGGGTCCGGCGATTGTTTGCGATTCACTCGCAAGCGTTTGCGGCGAAACGGTTTAATGAGGATGTCTCGCATGGGGATGGGCACGCGGGCTCGGGCGATCGTCGGCGGTGGAATCACCGCCCTGAGCCTGGCCGTATTCTGCGCCACGCCGTCTTTGGCCCGGCCTTTGGTGGGCCAGCCGACGGACGGCGCCTTGGGGCTGCAACCCTCGGCCTCTCCGCTGAAGGTGGAAGCGACCTTCTTCCACGACGTGATCCTGATGCCGGTCATCACGGGCATCAGCCTGCTGGTGCTCGGCCTGCTGATCTGGATCTGCGTCCGCTACAACAAGAAGTCCAATCCGGTTCCCGCGAAATGGAGCCACAACACCCTGGTCGAGATCATCTGGACGGTCCTGCCGGTGCTGATCCTGGTGGGCATCTCCCTGTTCTCGTTCCGCCTGCTGTTCGCCTATCACGACATGCCGACGCCGGACCTGACCGTGAAGGCCACGGGCAACCAGTGGAACTGGGCCTATGAATACCCGGACCAGGGGATCGGCGAATACATCTCCAACATGATCCCCGAGGACGAGCTGGCCTCGCGCGGCATGCCGCACAGCCTCTACCGCCTGGCGGCGGACGAGCCGATCGTCGTGCCGGTCGGCAAGACGGTGCGTGTCCTGGTCACGGCCACGGACGTGATCCACTCCTTCGCCCTGCCGGCCTTCGGCCTCAAGACCGACGCCGTCCCGGGCCGGGTCAATGAGACCTGGTTCCGCGCCGACCGCACGGGCGTCTTCTATGGCCAGTGCTCGGAACTGTGCGGCGTCGACCACGCCTTCATGCCGATCCAGATCAATGTCGTCACCGAGGCCGAGTTCGCCGCCTGGGTCGCCTCCAAGGGCGGTTCCATGACGCCGCGCACGCCGGACCAGGCCCCGGGCGGCACCGCCGCCCAGAACGCCGCCGGCACGACGGGCGCCCCGACCGTCGTGGACGCCGCCGGCGCCCCGCCTTCCTCGATTCCGACGGCGCAGACGGCGACCACGCCCGACGCCAGCCGAACCGCTCAACCCGCAGCGCCCGCCACGGCTTCCGCCGTCGCTCCGGCCGCTCAATAACGTACCGCGAGAGCCCCATAGACATGGCCACCGCAGCCGAAAATCTCGCTCACGACCACGACGGTCATGACGACCACGACCACAAGCCGGGCTTCTTCACCCGCTGGTTCCTGTCGACCAACCACAAGGACATCGGCACCCTCTACCTGCTGTTCGCCATCATGGCGGGCCTGGTCGGCGGCGCCCTGTCGGGCCTGATCCGCTGGGAACTGGCCGAGCCGGGCATCCAGATCTTCCGCGAAGGTTCGGGCGTCACCCTGCTCGGCCTCGTTGAGCAGACCAAGCACGGCTACAATGTCGTCGTCACCGGCCACGCCCTGATCATGATCTTCTTCATGGTCATGCCGGCCATGATCGGCGGCTTCGGCAACTGGTTCGTGCCGATCATGATCGGCGCGCCGGACATGGCCTTCCCGCGCATGAACAACATCTCCTTCTGGCTGCTGGTCGCGGCCTGGGTGCTGTTGATCCTGTCGCTGTTCGTTCCCGGCGAGCCCGGCGGCGGCCTCGGCTTCGGCGGCGGCTGGACCATCTATCCGCCCCTGTCGACCAGCGGCCACCCGGGACCGGCCATGGATCTGGCCATCTTCTCGCTGCACGTCGCGGGCGCCAGCTCGATCCTCGGCGCCATCAACTTCATCACCACCATCTTCAACATGCGCGCGCCGGGGATGACCCTGCACCGGATGCCGCTGTTCGCCTGGTCGGTGCTGATCACCGCCTTCCTGCTGCTGCTGTCGCTGCCCGTCCTGGCCGGCGCCATCACCATGCTGCTGGCCGACCGCAACTTCGGCACCAGCTTCTTCGACCCGGCCGGCGGCGGCGACCCCGTCATGTTCCAGCACCTGTTCTGGTTCTTCGGCCACCCGGAGGTCTACATCCTGATCCTGCCGGGCTTCGGCATCATCAGCCACATCGTCTCGACCTTCTCGAAGAAGCCCATCTTCGGCTATCTCGCCATGGCCTACGCCATGGTGGCCATCGGCTTCGTCGGCTTCATCGTCTGGGCCCACCACATGTACACCGTGGGCATGGGCGTGAACCTGCGCGCCTATTTCATCGCCGCGACCATGATCATCGCCGTGCCCACGGGCGTGAAGATCTTCAGCTGGATCGCGACCATGTGGGGTGGTTCGATCAGCTTCAAGACGCCCATGCTGTGGGCGATCGGCTTCATCTTCCTGTTCACCGTCGGCGGCGTGACCGGCGTGGTCCTGTCCAACGCCGGCATCGATTACAGCCTGCACGACACCTATTACGTCGTGGCCCACTTCCACTATGTGCTGTCGCTGGGCGCCGTCTTCGCCATCTTCGCGGGCTTCTACTACTGGTTCGAGAAGATGTTCGGCGTGAAGTACAACGAGTTCCTCGGCGCGGCCCATTTCTGGATCATGTTCGTGGGGGTGAACCTGGTGTTCTTCCCGCAGCATTTCCTGGGCCTGCAGGGCATGCCGCGCCGCTATGTCGACTATTCGGACGGCTATGCCTTCTGGAACCAGATCTCGTCGGTCGGCTATGTCATCACCATCGTCGGCGTGGCGGTCTTCCTGATCATGCTGGCCGAGGCCGCCATCCGGCGTCGTCCGGGCGTCGCCAACCCGTGGGGCGAAGGCGCCACGACGCTGGAGTGGACCCTGTCCTCGCCGCCGCCGCACCACCAGTTCAACGAACTGCCGGTGGTCAAGGGCGACGAACACTAGACCCGGTCCATCCGGGCCAGACCAACGGGGGCCGCTCTTTCAGCCGAAAGAGCGGCCTTCGAAGTTTTTCACGCATACGACCGCGCCTGGCGCTAATTGAGCGCGGAAGAGATCGATGACCGAACCCGCCGCTCCCGTCAGTCCCACCGTTTCGACGGCCCAGCCGGAAGACTTCTTCCAGCTGCTGAAGCCGCGCGTGATGTCGCTGGTGATCTTCACCGCCGTGACCGGACTGGTGGCGGCGGGCGGCGACCTCGACTGGCTGTCGTCGGCCATCGCCATCCTGTGCATCGCCGTCGGGGCCGGGGCGGCCGGGGCTCTGAACATGGCGCTGGAGGGCGAGACCGACGCCCTGATGCGCCGCACGCGCGGGCGGCCCGTGGCCGCGGGACGGGTCAACAAGAATGACGCCATGACCTTCGGCGTCATCCTGTCGATCTTCTCGGTCATGCTGCTGGGGATGAGCACCAACTGGCTGGCCGGCGGCCTGCTGGCCATGACCATCCTCTATTACGCCGTCTTCTACACCCTGCTGCTGAAGCGGCGGACGCCCCAGAACATCGTCATCGGCGGCGCCGCAGGGGCCTTTCCGCCGGTGATCGGCTGGGCCGCCTCCGCCGGCGAGGCGCCGTGGCAGGCCTGGCTGCTCTTCCTGATCATCTTCCTGTGGACCCCGCCGCACAGCTGGGCCCTGGCCCTGTATTCGGCCGGGGACTACGCCCGCGCCGGCATCCCCATGATGCCGGTGGCGCGCGGGGCCCGGAGCACCCGGATCCAGATCCTCATCTACAGCCTGGTGTTCGTGCCGGTGGCCATCGCCCCCGGCCTCGTCGGCCTGGGCGGGCTGCTGTATCTGGCGGTGTCGATCGTCGGCGGCCTGGGCTTCCTGTTCCTGGCCGTCCGCCTGTGGCGCAGCCGCGCCGGCGACCAGCCGGACAAGGCCGAGGCCGTGGGACGAGAGGCCGCATTGTATGACGTCCGCGTCGAGGCCAAACCGGCGCGCAACCTGTTCGCCTTCTCGATCCTCTATCTGATGGCGCTGTTCGCGGCCCTGCTGGTCGAAAGCGTCACCGCCCTTCCCGGACTGTAATCCTCATGCGCCGCCTGACTCCCCAAGAACTGTCCGCCCGCAGCAAGCGCAACCTGGCCATCGCCGGCGCCCTGGTGGCCTTCATCGTGCTGGTGTTCGCCGTCACCGTGCTGAACCTCAAGCGCAACATCGACGCCCGCAAGGACGCCATCGCAGCCGGCGCGCCGGTCGAATACGCGCGATGAAGAAGCCGACCCGAAACGCCGTCGCGGCCATCGCCTGCGTTTTCGGCGTCATGTTCATGACCGGCGCGGCCTTCGCCGCCGTGCCCCTGTACCGTCTGTTCTGCCAGGTCACCGGCTTCGACGGCACCGTGCGCAAGGCCGACAAGGCGCCGGACGTGCAGCTGGACCAGTCGGTGCTGATCCGGTTCGACACCAATGTGCGCGGCCTGCCGATGACCTTCCGCGCCGAACAGGTGACGCAGCGGGTGCGGATCGGCGAGACCGGCATGGCCTATTTCGACGTCACCAACACCTCGGACCAGCCCATCAGCGCCACCGCCGCCTACAATGTGGTGCCCGAGCGGGCCGGGCCCTATTTCCAGAAGCTGCAGTGCTTCTGCTTCGAGGCCCAGACCATACAGCCGGGCCAGACGGTGAAATTCCCGATCCAGTATTTCGTGGCGCCGGAGATGGCGACCGACCGCGAAAGCCGCGGCGTCGAGGAGATCACCCTCAGCTACACCTTCTATCCCACCCGGGGCTTCGACCAGGCCGCCGTCGCGGCTTCATCTCCAACCCTCCAAGGCTCTGGCGCGGCTGGATAGCCGGGGCTATAGCCTGCCTCACACGACTCTCGACTGTTGCAAGAGACCCTGATGGCCGACGCGCACGCGACCCCGCACCACGACTACCACCTGGTGAACCCCAGCCCCTGGCCGCTGATCGCCTCGATCGCGGCGACGATCATGATGATCGGGGCCGTGGTCTGGATGAAGGGCCTCGCGCCGGCCGATGGCGACCCCATCGCGGCGGCCCTGCTGTCCGACGGCAAGGCGGCCATCTTCTTCGCCGGCCTGGCCGGCGTGCTGCTCGCCGCCTTCGGCTGGTGGTCGGACGTCATCAAGGAGAGCCGGGCGGGCGACCACACCCCGGTCGTCCAGATCGGCCTGCGCTACGGCATGATCATGTTCATCGCCTCCGAGGTGATGTTCTTCGCCGCCTTCTTCTGGATCTTCTTCGAAATGGCGGTCTTCAACGAGGCCCGCGCCCACATTCCCGAGGTGTCGACCTGGGCCGAGACCGCCGCCGCCTGGTCGACCTGGCCGCCCCGGGGCGTCGAGACCCTCAGCGCCTGGCAGCTGCCGCTGCTGAACACCGTCATCCTGCTGCTCAGCGGCACGACCGTGACCTGGGCCCACCACGCCCTGCAGGTCGGCGACCGCAAGGCCGCCAGGACCGGCCTGATCATCACCGTCCTGCTCGGCATCCTGTTCACCGCGGTGCAGGTCTATGAATACCAGCACATTCTGCACGAGAACCTGTTCTTCAACGACGAAGCCATCAACGCCGGCCTCTACGGCTCGATCTTCTTCATGGCGACCGGCTTCCACGGCTTCCACGTCCTGCTCGGCACCATCTTCCTGGCCGTCTGCCTGCTGCGTCTGATGGCCGGCCAGATGACCCCGCAGAAGCATTTCGGCTTCGAGGCGGCCGCCTGGTACTGGCATTTCGTGGACGTGGTCTGGCTGTTCCTGTTCGCCTTCGTCTACGTCATCTTCGGGTGACGGACGGCCCGACAGGGCTTGATCTTCAGCCGGCGCGGATCGACCCGATCCGCGCCGGTCTGCTTTGTCGCTGTCCGCATTGCGGCGAGGGGCCGCTGTTTTCGGGCTTCCTCAAGGTCGTCGACCGCTGCGCCGCCTGCGGCTTCGACTTCACCCGGCTGAACACCGGCGACGGCGCCGCCATCTTCATCATGCAGATCGCCGGCGGGATCGTCGTGTTCGGCGTCCTGTTCGTCCAGGTGGCGTACAGTCCGCCGATCTGGGCCATGCTGCTGGTCGCCCTGCCGCTGGTCGCCGTCCTCTCTGTCGGCCTGATGCGTCCCGGCAAGGGGGTGATGATCGCCCTGCAGATGCGATCCTCCCCCGAAGGGGGTGGAGGAAGGGTCGGCGGAGCCGACCCGACGACGGGACCGCGAAGCGGTGGAGGGGCGTTGGCCCCTGAACCGCTCCCCGTGCCGGCGCCCCCCCCCCCCCCCGCGGGCGGTCCCCCTCCCCTGGAAGGGGAGGAGTAGGTGAGCAACCGCTTCCCCTGGGGGCTGACGATCGTCTGCGCCCTCGCCGTCGTCCTGCTGTGCGGCCTCGGGGCCTGGCAGGTGCAGCGGATGCAGTGGAAGAACGGCCTTATGGCCCAGGCCGAGGCCGCCGCCGCCCTGCCGCCCGCGCCGCTCGCCTCGGTGATGGCGCTGCATGATCCGGCCTTCCGCAAGGTCGTGGTCGACTGTCCGGGTCTGGCCACGGCCGCCTGGGTCGAACTTCAGACCATCCACGATGGCGAGCCCGGTGTCCGCCTGATCTCGGCCTGCCGTCCCGACGGCTTCCCGGCGGTCTTCCTCGTCGACCGGGGCTTCGTGCCGGAGACCGTGTCGGCTCGCCCGCCGGTCTCGGCCTCGACGGCGCCCTTCCGGCTGACGGCCGAGGTGCGCGAAACGCCGCCGCCGGGGGCGATGGCCCTGCCGGTCGACCACGGCCGCTTCTTCGCGCGCGACATGCCAGGGATGGCGCGAGCGCTCGGCGTGGCCGATCCCGATTCCAACACCCTGTTCGCCCTGACCTCGACCAATCCGGAATGGTCGGCGCTGCGCCCCTCGGCCCCGCCCGCGGCCTTTTCGAACAACCACCTCGGCTATGCGATCACCTGGTTCGGACTGGCGCTGGTGGTGGTGGGTTTCTATATCGCCCTGCTCCGCCGCAGCCTCGCCCGTAAAGGGCCAAAGGACATTTCCTGACCGCCACGCTCCACACCCTGTCCAACGGCGTCCGCGTCGTCTGTGATCCCATGCCCGGCCTGCGCACCCTGGCCCTGACCGTCGCCGTCCGCGGCGGCGCCAAATGGGAGAGCGAAGCGACATCCGGCTGGTCCCACTGCCTCGAACATCTGGTCTTCAAGGGCGCCGGCGACATGGGCGCGCGCGAGATCGTCGAGCGGATCGAGGCCGAGGGCGGCTCGCTGAACGCCGCCACCGGCTATGAGCGCACCAGTTTCGAGGTCCGCGCCCTGCACGGCTCCCTGCCGCTGGCGATGCAGGTGGTGTCGGATCTGGTCTTCCGCCCCACCCTCGACCCCGCCGAGATCGAGCGCGAGAAGGACGTCGTCGCCCAGGAGATCGCCGAGGCTTTTGACACCCCCGACGACCACGTCTTCGAAATGGCCCAGACCCGCGCCTTCGAGGGCCAGCCGCTGGGCCGGCCGATCCTCGGCTCGGTGAAGAGCCTGAAGCCGATCGACCGGGCGACCATCGGCGCCTGGCGGGCGCGCCTGTATTCGCCGGACCGGATGGTCGTCGCCGTGTCGGGCGCGGTGCACGAGACCGAACTGCTGGCCCTGACCGAGCGCTGGTTCGGGGCCGAGACCGCGACCCCGGCCGAGGCGCCCGTCGCGCCGCGCTTCACGGGCGGCCACGCGGCCCTGACGCGGCGGATCGAACAGGCCAATATCGTCTTCCAGGTGCCCGCCCCCTCGGCCATGGACCCCGCCTATGCGGCGGCTCGGCTGATGACCGAGATCCTCGGCGGCGGCATGGCCTCGCGCCTGTTCCAGAGCGCCCGCGAGGAGCGCGGCCTGGCCTATGCCATCGACGCCTATCACGAGCCCTATGAGGACGCCGGCCTGCTGGGGATTTACGCCGGCGCCGCCGCCGACCGGGCGGTCGAACTGGCCCGGGTCTGCGCCGCCGAGCTGAAGGCCCTGGCCGAAACCGGGCCCACGGCCGCCGAACTGTCCCGCGCCAAGGCCGTCCTGAACGCCGGCCTTTGGATGTCGGACGAAAGCCCCGCCGCCCGCGCCGGCCGGGTGGCGGCCCAGGTGCTGCTGTTCGGGGCCCTGATCCCGTCGACCACCATGGCCGAACGCACCATGGCCCAGACGACCGACTCGGTCCGCGACGCCGCCGCCGCCTCCCTCGACGCCGGCCTGTGCGCCACGGCCGTGCTGGGCCCCAAGGCGGCCGCCCCGGCGGGCGCGGCCTTCCGCGAGGCCCTTTTCGACCATTCCTGACGGCCCTTGTCATCCCGGAAGCGCCGCAGGCGCCGTCCCGGCTCTCCGCTTCGCTCCGGCAGGGATGACAAGATCTCCGGTCACCCTCCGACGCAAATGGAATCGGATCTTCCGGCGATGCTGCTGGGTGGTTCACCCCGCGAGAACACTGCGCTAAAACAACCCCATGGCCCTGCTGGACTGGATCAACGAAGCGAGCGGTCCGGTGATCAAGGGCCAGGGCGTGACCCTGCGGCCCCCCCGCGCCGCCGATCACGAGGCCTGGGCGACGCTGCGGCAGGCGTCCCACGCCTATCTCCAGCCGTGGGAGCCGATCTGGCCCGAGGACGACCTGACCCGCGCGGCCTTCCGGCGGCGGCTGACCATCTACGCTCGCGAGATGGAAGCCGGCCACGCCTGGCCGCTGTTCATCTTCGCCGACGCCGACCAGTCGCTGGTCGGGGCCATCACCCTGTCCAATGTCCGCCGCGGCGTCGCCGAGACCGGCACCCTGGGCTACTGGATCGGCCAGAGGTTCGCCGGGCGGGGTCTGGCCACCGCGGCGGTGCGGGCCATGACCGCCCACGCCTTCGCCGATCTTCGGCTGCACCGGGTCGAGGCGGCGTGCGTCCCCGGTAACGCCCCGTCCCGGCGGGTGCTGGAAAAGGCCGGCTTCGAACTCGAGGGACAGGCGCGGGCTTATCTTAAAATTAACGGCGTATGGTCAGATCATCTTCTGTTCGGCCTCGTGAATGACGGGGCCGGGCGCGGCGGCTGATTCCGGCCGTCCTGTCGGGACCTGTCAGGCGTTTGAACACTCGCTCCAGAAGTCTGGCCTGGGACGCGACGACCGCCATAGAGGCGTTGGCCGCAGCGGACACGGCGCTGTGGATCTGGACCCCGTCCGACGACCAGATGCGCTTCACCGGCGCGACCCGCGCGCTGGGCCTCGGCCCGCTGGCGCCGGAGTGTTCGGGCGCCGCCTTCACCGCCGTGGCCATTCCTCAGGACCGCTCGCTGGCCGAGAAGATCCTGAAGCCCCAGGCCGAAGGGACCGAGGTCGCCGTCCGCCTGCGGATGCGGGATTCCGAGACCTGCATCTGGCGCGGCGTCTGGCTGGAGGACGGCCTGCGCGCCGCCGGGGTCGTGGCGCTGGAGACCAAATTCGCCGCCTCGCACCTGGATCACCTGACCGGCCTGCTGGACCGCCGCACCTTTCTGGTCCGCGCCGGAGAGCAACTGACCCAGCCCGGCGACTATGAGCTGGTGGTGGCCGACGTCGACCGGCTGCGCCGCCTGAACGAGGCCCTGGGCCACGAGCGCACCGATCTGGTGCTGGCCGCCCTCGGCTCGCGCCTCAACGCCGCCTTCGCCCATGACGCCAACGCCGCCCGCATCGGCGAGGACGAATTCGCCGTCCTGGCCCCGCGCGGGTCCGGCACGGTGGCCGAACGGGTGCGCGAGGCGCTGGAACAGCCGCTGCGCGTCGCCGGCTTCGACATCTACCCCACCGTCTCGATCGGCTCGGCCCAGGCCGAGGGCGGGCCCGACGCCCCCGATCCGGCCGAGATGCTGCGCCGGGTCGAACTGGCGGTGGAACAGGCCAAGACCGCGGGCCGCGGCGGCGTCGCCGCCTATGGCCGGGCGCTGGAAAGCGACAGCCTGTCCCGGCTGGCGCTGGAGGCGGACCTGCGCAACGCCTTCCTGCGCGGCGAGATCGAGCCCTTCTACCAGCCGATCGTGAACCTGCTGACCGGCGCCGTGGCCGGGTTCGAGGCCCTGGCCCGCTGGCGTCACCCCAAGCGCGGCCTGGTGCCGCCCGACGAATTCCTCGGCCTGGCCGACGAAATGGGCCTGATGAACGACCTCGGCCTGCTGATGATGAGCCAGGCCTCGCGCCAGCTGGCCGAATGGCTGAAGCGCCATCCCTCGGCGGGCAAGCTGTTCTGCAGCGTCAATCTGTCGGTCGGCGAGATCGAACGGGCCAATCTGGTCGAGGACGTGACCCGCATCATCGCCGACGCCGGCCTGCCCCGGGGCGCGCTGAAGCTGGAGGTGACCGAGGGCGACATCATGCGCGACACCACCCGCGCCGCCGCCACCCTGACCCGGCTGCGCGAGGCCGGCGCCTCGCTGGCGCTGGACGATTTCGGCACCGGCTTCAGCTCCCTGACCTGGCTGGCCAAGCTGCCGTTCGATACGCTGAAGATCGACCGCTATTTCGTTCTGACCATGGACAAGGACGAGGGCTCGGCCAAGATCGTCAAATCGGTGGTCAACCTGGGCCGCGACCTGTCGCTGGAAGTCGTCGCCGAGGGCGTCGAGAACGCCGGCCTCGCCAAACTCCTGCTCGAGGCCCAGTGCCACTACGGCCAGGGCTTCGGCTACGCCCAGGCCCTCCCGGCCCAGGAGGCGGAGGTCTATCTGAATGAGTCGCTGGCGGATGGGACAGCGCCGATCAAGGCGCGGTCGGCTTAGGGCGGGGGGCTGTGGGGCCTGATCTCCGCTATGGCAGTGAATTTACCCGGCGAGGCCAGCGTCCGTCAGTCCGTCCATCAGGCTACCTTTGACCGTGATCGTGTGACCCCAGAACAGGTCGCCGTCGTCGAAGTCGAGAATGAATTCTCCGCCTGCTTCAATCGCAATCGAAGTCAGCGATAGCCTGTCGCCAAACTCAGCCGGTGTTAGCGCCGCTTCGTCTTCGCCGAGCCATTCGTTGTTCTTCAGGCCGAGAAGCCGTTCGGTGGCGAGATTTATTGCGCTCGTGGTCCATCGCTGCTGATCCGCCCAAAGCGCGTGCGCAACTGAGAGATCGTCCAGTTGGTCAAGCGAGAACGCGCAGTCTTTACCCAGCCACTTGGCTTCGCCCACCCAACCCAAAAGTTGATCGGAGGTGAGGATTCCTAATATCGGGTCTTGGATGGTGGGCGGCGACTTCTGAGCCTCGATGGCCTCGGCAAAAGCCTCGTCGGGATCAACGCGCCTAATGTGACCCGCCACGACGCCGAACGCTCCTTCGTCGGTACGAACCAACCTTGCTTTGGCTGATATAACCGTTCCGGGGGGAAACGCTCGGAGCGATCCAAACGGCGGACCGCCGTCGGTGCTTTCCTGAACCAGCCGGAGCTCTCCTGCCTCAAGAGGCCCGTCGCCGGCCCGCCAAACGTGGAAGATCACAACCTCCTCAGCAGGCATGCCTTGCGATCGCAGGATGGCGGCGCCGTGCGGAGGAACAATACCCGTCAGATCAACAGGGGCTTGCCCCAGGGCCTGTTTGCGGCGAGCGTGCTCCCGCTTCTTATGTTGGTCAAACCAGTCGAGCATGGTCGAACGAAACCCTCCGGACGAGGTGTCGCGTATCATGCTCATGAAGTACCGGCCAGTTCCACTCAGGGTCGAAAGCGCTCGCCCCTAAGCCCGCCCGCTCTGCCCCGACAGCTGCGCCGGATCGACGCCCAGTCCCGCCAGCGCCTTGGCCCACTTCCCGTCGTAGTCGGGATCGAAGATCAGCTCCGGGTCGGCGTCGGCGGTCAGCCAGACATTCTCGCCCAGCTCGTCCTCCAGCTGGCCCTCGCCCCAGCCGGCATAGCCCAGCAGCAGCACCGACCGGTTCGGCCCCGAGGCCGGGTCGACCATGGCCAGCAGGGCCTCGCGCGTGCCCGTCATCGCCAGACCCTCGGCGAAGGCCACCGAGGCGTCGTCGATCAGCCAGTCGTCGGTGTGCAGCACGAAGCCGCGCTCCCGCTCCACCGGCCCGCCGATCAGCACGGGCCGTCCGGCCGCCGCCTCGGGCGCGTCGGTCGCCAGCTTGGCCAGCACCTTCTTCAGATCGACGCCGGGCGCGGGCCGGTCCAGCCTCAGGCCCATGGCGTGGTCCGGCCGGTGGGCGCAGATCAGAATGACGGCGTGTTCGAAACGGCTGTCGCTGATGCCCGGCATGGCCACCAGAAGCCGGCCGACCAGGGATTGGAAATTCTCCATCCGTCTATCATCGGCACGCGGGCCCGCCGACGCAAGGCGGCGCATCGACACGATCCGGTTGGCGTCCGGCGCGGCAAGCCTTATCTGAGCGGGACGAACCGTCCTCACACCCCCGGAGCCTGCCCATGACCGTCCAGATCGGCGACCGCATCCCCTCGGCCAACCTCACCCGCGCCACCGACGACGGCCCCAAGCCGGTCACCACCGACGACATCTTCGCCGGCAAGACCGTGGCCCTGTTCGCCGTCCCCGGCGCCTTCACCCCGACCTGCTCGGCGAAGCACCTGCCGGGCTTCAAGGACCACCGCGAAGACCTGGCGGCCAAGGGCGTCGACACCATCGCCTGCATCTCGGTGAACGACGCCTTCGTCATGGGCGCCTGGGCCGACAGCCAGGGCATCGGCAAGGACGAGATCGTCATGCTGGGCGACGGCAACGGCGACCTGACCCGCCAGTTGGGCCTGTCGATGGACGCCAAGGGCTTCGGCATGGGCGAGCGCTCGCAGCGCTATTCCATGATCGTCAAGGACGGCGTGGTGAGCCAGCTGAACGTCGAACAGCCGGGCGAATTCCGGGTGTCCTCGGCGGAGCATCTGCTGGCGCAGTTGTAAGGGGCGCTACCGCTCGCCGCGCGGCGGCTCGCTCCTTGAGCGCGAGGTCTCGCCCGTGACCACCGACGTGTTCACCCCCGAACAGCGCAGCGCCGTCATGCGCGCGGTGAAAAGCCGTGACACCACGCCCGAACTCGCCGTGCGCCGGATCCTGCGCGCGGGGGGGATCGGCTACCGCCTCGGCGGCCGCGGCCTGCCGGGGCGGCCGGATCTGGTGATGCCGGGGCGCCGCGTTGCGGTCTTCGTCCATGGCTGTTTCTGGCACGGCCACGACTGCTCCCGCGGCGCGCGCCAGCCCAAGGCCAACGCCGCCTACTGGACCGCCAAGATCGGCCGCAACCGCGCGCGGGACCGGCAGACGCTCGAGACGCTGCAGGGCGCCGGCTGGCGCGTGGTCACGGTCTGGGAATGCGACATGAAGACCGCCGGTTTCGCCGACCGGCTGGTCGCCGAGGTCCGCGGTCAGGCCGCGACGGTCTCGACCTCGGGAACCTCGTCCGCCTGAGCCATGGTCATCACATGGGTGATGGCGCCCAGCAGCATCGGCGGGGTGATCGGCTTGGGCACGAAATAGGTCATGCCGGCGTCGGTGCAGGCGGCGATGTCTTCCGGCGCCGTGTCGGCGGTGACGGCGATGATCGGCACGTCTGCGTTCGGTCCGCCCCCGGCGCGGATGCGGCGCGTCGTCTCGCGACCGTCCAGCTCGGGCATCCGCACATCCATGAAGATCAGGTCGAAGTCGGTGTGTTCGCAGATCTTCAGCGCCGCCATGCCGTCGGCGGCGGTGGCGATGTCGCAGCCCAGCGGCTGCAGGATCAGCTGGATGGCGCGGCGGTTGATATCGTGGTCGTCGACGACCAGCACCCGCATCGGCCGGCCCTCGTCCTCGTCGTCGGCTTCGATCTCAGGCTCAGGCGCGGCAGGGGCGACCTCCACGGCCGCGACCGGCGCGGCCAGAGGCTGCGCCTCCGCGGCGGGGGCGGCGGAACGATCCGCCAGGGCGCGGGCCACGGCGTCGCGGCTTTCCTGATCCAGCGCGCGGGGCCGGGCCTCGGCGACCGCCCCCTGGGCCAGGCGCAGCGACAGGGTGAAGGCGGCGCCCTCGCCGGGACGGGTGCGCACCGTGACGCGACCGCCCATCAGCTCCGCCAGCTGACGGCTGATGGCCAGGCCCAGGCCCGTGCCGCCGTGCAGGGCGCTGATGCCGGTGGCGGTCTGGTCGAACGGTGTGAACAGGCGGGCGACCTGATCGGCCGTCATGCCGGGGCCGGTGTCCTCGACCGCGATCAGCACGGCGTGTCCGCCGGGCTCCTCGCTCCACGCCTGCAGGCGCAGGGTGATCGAGCCCGTCTCGGTGAATTTCATCGCATTGGAGATCAGGTTGTTCAGCACCTGACGCACGCGCATCGGGTCGCCGCGCACCGCCGCCGGGATGCTCGCGGCGCCCTCGACCCGCAGCTTCAAGCCCTTGGCCCGCGCCGGTCCGCGCCACAGGCGGGTGGTCTGGTTCAGCAGGTCGCGCAGATTGAAGTCGACCTCCTCGACCGTCATATGGCCCGCCTCAAGTTTGGCGTGGTCCAGCAGGTCGTCCAGCATGGCCTTCATCATGAAGCCCGCGTCGGTGATCAGATGGGCCTGGGACCGGGCCGCGGCGTCCGTCGCGCCCTGCTCCAGCTGGGCGGCGCCGGTCAGGATGGCGCTGATGGGCGTGCGCAGATCGTGGCCGATCGCCGCCAGGAAGGCGCTGCGGCCCTCCATGATGCGCTCGGCGTCCATCCGCTTGCGGTCGGCCTCGACGCGGGCTGCGCTCTCGGACAGGCGCGACTCGTTCATCCGCTGCCAGGTCGACAGGCAGTAGGTGACGAAGACGCCGACGGCGATGGCGGCCGTGGTGACGAACCCCGGCGTGGCCCCGTGCACGGCCATGAACACCGGCGTGGCCGCCAGATAGACGAACTGGATCGAGGCGGTCATCAGCATGACCGAGGTCGAGCGCGGCGCGTTCAGCACCGCATAGATGGAGGCCGCCGACAGCAGCATGACCGCGCACACCCCGCCCATGGCGCCGCCGATCAGCCACAGCGGAATCGACAGACTGCCGAAATAGGCGCCGTTCAGGCTCAGCATGATCCAGCCGGCGAACCGGCGCGGCCCGCGCAGCTGCTCGGCCTTGCCGCTGATAATCGGGGCGAAGACCCACAGGTCCAGCAGCTGGACGATGAAATAGCCGATCACCCAGGCGAAGCTCAGCGACCAGCCCAGCAGGGGGCTGACGATCAGGGCGCTGGCCGAGGCCGAGCCCATGCGTTGCAGCAGCGACTTGCGTCGCTGCCGGATCGCGGCGGCCCAGTCGGTGGTGTCGGCCAGGGACGCGGCGGCAGTCGTTTCGGCGGCGGCTATCGCCATGCGGCTCCCCGGAATAGGCAGTTTCGCCCGTCCCCAAGCATGACCGCCTTGCCCTAACGCTCCGTCAACGGGCCGCCGAAACGGCCTCGGCGACCGAGGAGAACCCGTCAGCGCGCAGATATCCGGCCAGCTCCCGCTTGATCCGGCCGATCAGACCGGGGCCTTCATAGATCAGCGCCGAATACAGCTGCACCGCCGATGCGCCGGCGCGAATGCGGGCATAGGCCTCGGCCCCGCTGTCGATTCCGCCGGCCGCGATCAGGGGCAGTCGGCCCGCCCCGGCCTCGGCCGCGGCGCGCAGGGCGGCGCCCGCCCGGGCCTTCAGCGGCGCCCCCGACAGCCCCCCGGCCTCGCCCCGGTCGCGCGCGCGCAGGGTGGCCGGCCGGTCCAGGGTGGTGTTGGAGACGATCAGGGCGTCGATCCCATGGTCCAGGCTGGCCTCGACGATCAGGGCGATCTCGGCGGGGGACAGGTCCGGCGCGATCTTCAGGAAGACGGGGGTCGGATCGCCGCCCCGCGCCTCGGCCAGCCGGCCCAGCAGGTCGTCCAGCGCCGCCCGCCCCTGCAGGGCCCGCAGGCCCGGCGTATTCGGCGAGGAGACATTGACCGTCACATAGTCGGCCAGCCCCTTGAGCCGGATCAGGCCGGCGACATAGTCCGCCGCCTTGTCCTCGGTGTCCTTGTTGGCCCCCAGATTGGCGCCGACCACCGCGTCGCGGGGACGGCCGGCCAGCCGGGCGGCGAAGGCCTCCAGACCGGCGTTGTTGAACCCCATCCGGTTGATGATCGCCCGGTCCTCGCTCAGCCGGAACAGGCGCGGCTTCGGATTGCCCGGCTGGGCCAGGGGCGTGACCGAGCCGCACTCCACAAAGCCGAACCCCAGCCGCGCCAGGCCGTGCAGGGCCTCGCCGTTCTTGTCCAGGCCGGCGGCCAGCCCCACCGGATTGGGCAGGGACAGGCCGGCGACGGTGGTCGCCAGTATGGGGTCGTCGGCCCGGGCGGGCGGCAGGGGCGCCAACTGCAGGGCCCGGATCGCCAGGCCGTGCGCGGTCTCCGGATCCAGCGCGCGCAGCAGGGCGGCGCCGATATCGGTCACGGCCATCCGACCGCCCCGTCGTCGAACCGCATGATCCCGTCGGCGTCGACCGACAGCCCGCGCTGCGGCGCGTCCGGGCCCGTGGGCAGGGGAGCGAACAGATGCGGGAACAGCTCGCCGCCGCGCGACGCCTCCCATCTCAGCGCCGCGCCCAGCGGGGCCAGGGCGACCTCGACCAGCACCAGATCGCTGCGCCCCGCATAGTGCCGGCGCGCCGTCTCGGCCAGCTGTCCGGCCGTCGACATATGGATGTAACCGTCGGCCTTATCGACCGCGGAGCCGTCGTAGCGGCCGGCGGCGACCGCCGCCTCCCATTCGGCCCGGTCGACCAGTTTCCAGGCCCGGTCCGTCATTCGCCGCCCAGGTCGCGCGGCTGCAGGAACCCCTCGAAGGCGCAGCGCCCGGCGACATCGACGGTGAAGATCGCCGCCGCCCCCGGCGGAAACCCGCCGCTCATCCGGTCCAGCACCGAGGGGGAGGCCGCGCTCTCGACCAGATATTCGACGGCCAGCAGATGAACCCCCGGATTGTGGGCCACGACCATCAAACAGCCGGCGGCGTCCTCGGCCCCCTCGACGAAGCGCCGCAGCAGGTCGGAGCCGCCGTTGTACAGGGGCTCGTCGTCGCGCACCTCCACATCGCCGAAGGCGTCGTGCAGCAGGTCCCAGGTCTCGCGCGTCCGCAGGGCGGGTGAGACCAGGGCCAGATCGGGCCGCATCCCCCGGGCGGCGAGAGCCCGGCCCATGGCGGCGGCGTCCCGGCGCCCCCGGGCCGACAGGGGGCGGTCGCGGTCCCGGCCGGACCCGGCCGCTCGCTCCGCCTCGGCGTGACGCATCAGGATCAGTCTCTGCATGGGCAGGGCTTTAAGGGCGTTCGCGGTTTCCCGCCAGATCGCCGCCGGACAGATTGCGTCCGGATCGCGAGGCCGGCTGCGGCTGCAGGACGGCCGCGCGCGACGTCGCGGGCGCGGTGGCGCCGCCCGGCCGGATTCGGGCATAGGCGTGCCGCGCCGCCTCCAGCAGGATCACGCCCGCCGCCCCCGGCATGATCCGCTTGCCGATCTCCTCCAGGCCGTCAGCCAAGGGTAGCAGCGGGCCCCAGGGTGGGACGTACAGGGTCTGCGACCAGGCCGTCGGCTCCAGCCCCGCCGCCCGCACCAGCCGCTCCAGCTGCCGCCGCGAAAAGGGCCGGCCATGGCCGAAGGGGGTGGTCTCGGACCGCGCCCACAACCCGCCGCGCGCCGCCGCCACCAGAATGATCCGCCCGGCCGGAGACAGGGCCCGCACCGCCTCGGTCATCAGCGCCTGGGCGTCATCCGCCTCTTCCAGGGCGTGGACCAGCAGGATGCGGTCAAACGATCCGGCGGCGAAGGGCAGGCGGCGGTCGTCGACCAGCAGGGTGCGGTTCTTGCCCGCGGCGGGCCACGGCTCGACGCCCTGACCGCCGGGCATGGCGGCCACCACCCGCCGCGCCCCGACGAAGGCGTCCAGCCAGGGCGTGGCGTAGCCCAGACCCAGGACGTCGCAACTGGTCGCCTCGCCCCAGGCGTCCTCCAGCCGCCGCGCCAGCAGCCGCCGCGCCAACGCCCCGGCCGGCTCGCCGTAGAAGTCCCGGAGTTCCTCGATGCTGCGCCGCATCCGCCCACCATAGGCCGGGCGGACGGCGGCTGCTACCATCCGGCCATGACCCTCGACGTGCGCCTCTTCCCCTGCCTCAACGACAATTACGGCCTGCTGGTGCGGGACGGGGAGACGGGGACCGTCGCCGCCGTCGACACCCCCGACGCCGAGGCCATCCTGGCCGATCTGGCCGCCAGCGGCTGGGGCCGGCTGGACCTGATCCTGAACACCCACTGGCACCCTGACCACACACAGGGCAACGCCCGGCTCAAGGCCGAAACCGGCTGCGAGATCATCGGCCCCGAAGAGGTGCGCAGGGCCGCGCCGCTGGACCGAGTCGTCGCCGGCGGCGATACGGTCCGCCTGGGCGCCACGGTGCTGGAGGTGACCGACGCCCCCGGCCACACCCTGGGTCATATCGTCTATCGCGCGCCGGCCGAGGGGCAGGCCTTCGTCGGCGACGTCCTGTTCACTCTCGGCTGCGGCCGGCTGTTCGAGGGCACGCCGGCGCAGATGTGGACCAGCCTGCAGGCCCTGGCCGCCTGGCCCGACGAGACGGTGATCTGGTGCGCCCACGAATACACCGCCGCCAACGCCCGGTTCGCGCTGAGCCTCGATGACCGGCCGGAAATGGCGGCGCGGGCGGCGGAGATCTTCGCCCTGCGCGAGCGCCGGCAGCCGACCGTGCCCACCACCATCGGGGCGGAAAAGGCCTTCAACCCCTTCCTGCGGGCGAGCAGCGCCGAGGCTTTCGCCGCCGTTCGCGCCGCGAAAGACGCCTTTTAGCGCCGGGCCACTTCGGCAGAGTTGAGGAAGGCCTGGATCACGCGGGCCGACGAGGGACGGCCGGCCACGCCCTGGACCGGGGCGACCACGATGCGCAGCTCTCCCCGTGAATAGGTGACCGAGGCCCGGCCCCCCTCGACGATGGTGATGGCGCGCAGCCGGTTCAGCGAGGCGCGGGCGGTCGGCGAGCGGGCGATCCGCAGCACCGCGTCCGTCGACAGGATCAGGGCCTCGACCGACAGGCTTTCGGCCTGTTCGCCCGTGTCGACATTGATCTCGATCAGCCGGCCCATGGTCTGGCTCAACATGGCGCTGCGACGCGCCATCAGCTGGAACAGCTGGGTCGGCCCAAGGGTCGGCGGGGTCAGGCTGGGGCCGGGTCCCGAGAAGGACACGGGCGAGCCCCCCGGCGACCGGGGCGTATAGACGGTGATGCCGCCGCCGGGGGTGACCCGCAGCAGCTGGTCGCCGGCGTCATTGCGATAGATGACGTCGCCGCGCGGCGCGGCCGTGGGCCGCAGCACCCAGGTCTCGTCCCGGCGGTCGAAGCGCAGCAGGGGCCGTTGGCCCGAGCGATCGAGGGTGAAGGCCTCGCCCGATTCGGCGACATAGCGACCCGTCGGCGGAAGGGCGCGGGGCGCCGGGCCGCCCCGGTTGCGCAGGGCCTGGCTCTGTTCAGCCTGGGCGTTGCTGCGGATCTGCGCCCGCGCCTCGGACGCCAGCGGCAGCATCGACAGCGCTGCCGCCGCGAGGGCGATCACCATCGCGGCCGGAAGCGGCGTTCGCGCCGTTCTGACCCTTGCCGTCAACTCCATGCGGCCATTGGTGGAATCGTCGCGCGGCGGATTTTGGGCAGGGACGGCCTAGCCGACCAGATACTGACCGCCGTTCAGGGAGAGGGTGCAGCCTGTGACATATCCGGCACGTTCCCCGGCCAGCCAGGACACCATGTCGGCGATCTCCTCGCCCTTGCCGAGTCGGCCCACCGGAATCTGGGCGATGATCCCCGCCAGCACCTTCTCGTCCATGGCCCCGACCATTTCGGTGTCGATATAGCCCGGCGCGATGCAGTTGACCGTCACCCCCTTGCGCGCATTCTCCAGCGCCAGGGCCTTGGTGAAGCCGATCATCCCCGCCTTGGCGGCGGAATAGTTGGTCTGGCCGATCTGGCCCTTCTGGCCGTTGATCGAGCTGATGTTGACGATCCGGCCGAAGCCGCGGTCGCGCATGCCGTTGATCACCTGGCGGGTCATGTTGAACACGCTGTCCATGTTCACCCGGATGACGTCCGACCACTGATCGGCGCTCATCTTGTGGAAGAAGCCGTCGCGGGTGATGCCGGCGTTGTTGATCAGGATGTCGATCGGACCCAGCTGGTCCTCGATCTCCTTCACCGCCCGGGCGCAGTCGTCGAACGAGCCGACATTGCCCTTGACGATGGTCACGCCCAGCTCTTTCGCCGTGGCCTCGGCCGCCTCGACATTGCCGGAATAGCCGGCGGCGACGGCCATGCCGTCTTCCTTCAGCCGCTGAACGATCGCCTTGCCGATGCCGCGGGTTCCACCCGTGACGAGAGCCACTCGTGCCATGTGCGTTTCCTTGTCCCTGCCAGCGGCCCGCTCTGACGGCGGACCTTCATCCGCAGGTTTAGCGGCGGGAGGCGCAAGGGTCGAGGGGCGAGGGTCGGTGGACCAGGGATTAGGGACTAGGGACTAGGGACTAGGGATGAGAAGGGGCGGGTGCGTGACTCTAACCGAAGTGGCCGTCGACCGGCCTCCCTAATCCCTAATCCCTCATCCCTAATCCCTCAGATCTTCGCCATATCCAGCACGAACCGGTACCGCACGTCCGACTTCTCCAGCCGCGCATAGGCTTCGTTGATCTGGTCCGGGGCGATCACCTCGATGTCGCAGGCCAGGCCGTGCTCGGCGCAGAAATCCAGCATCTCCTGGGTCTCGCGGATGCCGCCGATCAGCGACCCCGCCACCGACCGGCGCCGCCACAGCAGCCCCATCGCATAGACCGGCAGACCCTCGGTGGTCAGGCCCAGCATGACCATGGTGCCGTCCTTGGCCAGCAGCTGGACGTGGCTGGCGATCTCGTGCGTGGCCGAGACGGTGTTGATGATCAGGTCGAAGCTTTCCGCCGCCGCCTGCATCGCCGCCTTATCGGAGTTGATGAGGAAATGTTTCGCCCCCATCCGCTCGGCGTCGGCCTTCTTGCGGTCCGAGGTCGACAGGACGGTGACCTCCGCCCCCATGGCCGCCGCCTGTTTGACCGCCATATGGCCCAGGCCGCCGAGGCCGATCACGGCCACCTTCGAGCCGGGTCCGACCTTCCAGTGGCGCAGCGGCGAATAGGTGGTGATGCCGGCGCACAGCAGCGGCGCGGCGGCGTCCAGCGGTATGCTGTCGGGAATGGTGACGACATAGTTCTGGTCGACCACGATGGCGGTGGAATAGCCGCCCTGGGTGATCTTCTGGCCGACGGCGGCGCCCTTGGGGTCGGCCGAGCCATAGGTCTGGGTCATGCCGGGGACGCAGTACTGCTCCTCGCCGTCGCGGCAGGGCTGGCACTGGCGGCAGCTGTCGACCATGCAGCCGACCCCGACCCGGTCGCCGACCTTGAAGCGCGCGACATTGTCGCCGACCGCCGTCACCACGCCGGCGATCTCGTGACCGGGCACGATCGGATAGGTCGTATTGCCCAGGTCGTTCTTCACGATGTGCAGGTCGGAGTGGCAGACGCCCGCGAATTTGATTTCGATAGCCACATCGTCCGGACCCGGATCGCGCCGGTCGAACTCATAGGGTGACAGCGGGGCGGCGCTGGACGTGGCGGCGAAGGCGCGGGTGGCGATGGGCATGGGGGAGGGCTCCTGCAAGGCTGGCTACAAGTGAGTGCGCCGGTTCGCCGACGCAACGGTTCAACCCAGCTTTTCGATCAGCGCCTGGGCCGCCGCCGGATTGCGCACCTTCGCCCCGGCGATGAAATAGGCGAAGACGTCGCCCCGCCTGGCCCAGTCGCGGACCTGTTTGACAATCCCGTCCAGCTCCTCCGAGGTCATGCCGGTCGGCTCGTCCTCGCGGCTGGACATCAGCCGGGCGTAGGTGAAGTCCGCCGTGTCCTGGTCGATGGTCGGCCACCCGGCCTCCTCGTCGTCCTGGCCGTAGACGATGGCGACGCCGTATTTGCGGGCCAGATCGTAGAAGGCTTCGGTGTCGAAGCTCAGGTTCCGCACCTCGAGCGCATGCCGCAGCCGCACCCCGTCGCGCTCCTTGGGCAACAGCTTCAGAAACCCCTCGAAATCCTCGGAATCGAACTTCTTCGTCCCCATGAACTGCCAGTTGATCGGCCCCAGCTTCTCGCCCAGCGCCGTCAGACCCTGACCGAGAAACCGCTCCATCGACTCGCCCATCTCGGCCAGCACCTTGCGGTTGGTGCAGTAGCGGCTGGCCTTGACCGAAAAGACGAAGTCGTCGGGCGTCTCGTCGCGCCACTTCATCCAGCTGTCGGGCTTGAAGGTCGAATAATAGGTGCCGTTGATCTCGATGCTGGTCAGCGCCCGCGAGGCGAACTCCAGCTCGCGCTTCTGCGTCAGGTCGTCGGGGTAGAACACCCCGCGCCACGGCTCATAGGTCCAGCCGCCGACGCCGACGCGAATAGGGTGGGTCATGTCTGATTTTCCAGTCCGCCTTGTGGTCCCGCGGGATCGTTCTGCCAGTCTTCGTGCCCGTGCCGAACGCTGAGGATCACAACACCATCCGGCGCGTCTTCATAGATCACCACGTGCGCCTTGAACGAAAACGCCCGGACCGGCGGGGTCATTTCGGGCCGTAGTCGCGCCATGCCGGGATGGTCCGCCAGCTTCTGGAATAGCGCGTGGAGCCCGGCGTGATAGCGGTCCGCCTGACGCTCGCCGAAAAGCTCATGCCCTTGGAGATAGGCCGCGAGGATATCGTCGTCGGCCCGTCGCGTCAGACGATAGACGCTCACTCGGCAGCTTGGCGGGCCGCGATCCGCTCCTTTGCGTCGGCCAGGATGTCATCCATGGTCCGATCGCTGATGCCGCTCGCCCGCGCCTCATCGGCCACACGCTGCCAATGCGCGATCTTCTCCGCCTTCATCTGCTCCCGCCGGATCAGGTCGCGGACGTAGTCGCTGGAGTTGGCGTAGCGGCCGTCCGCCGACTGGGCCTCCACCCAGGCCTTCATCTGGTCGGGCAGGGAGATGTTCATCGTGGCCATGAGGGAAGCTCCTGATTGCCCCACCACTCTATGGCAATCCTTGCCAATAACCTAGTAGGCGAAGTCCCGGTACATTCGCGTCAGGTCGCCCTTCCACTCGCCGTGGTACAGCTCCAGCAGCCGGTCCGCCGGGGTGATCCCGCTGTCGGCGATGTCCTCCAGTTCCGACAGATAGCCGCGCTCGTCGACCATGCCGCCGCTGAACCGGGCGCGGTTCTTCAGTCCCTGGCGCGCGATCTCGACCAGATCGACCGCCACGTCGCGCACCGACCGCCCGGCGACCTCGGCCTTCAACCCCAGCCGCGTCACGTCGCGGCGCAGCCGTTCGTGGTCGGCGATGTCCCAGTCCTTGACCAGGTCCCAGGCCGCCGCCAGCGACGGGCCGTCGTACAGCACGCCGGCCCACAGAGCCTGCAGGGCGCAGATCCGGCTCCACGGCCCGCCGTCCGCGCCGCGCATCTCGAGGTAGGCCTTCAGCCGCACCTCGGGGAAGAGGGTGGTCAGGTGGTCGTTCCAGTCCTTCAGCGTCGCCCGCTCGCCCGGCAGGGCGTCCAGCCCCTCGGTCATGAATCTGCGGAACGACCGGCCCGACAGATCGACATAGGTCTCGCCCCGCTTGGCGAAATACATCGGCACGTCCAGCGCATAGTCGGCGTAGCGCTCGAAGCCGAAGCCGTCCTGGAAGACGAAGTCCAGCATGCCGGTGCGGTCGGGATCGGTGTCCGTCCACACATTGGCGCGCGACGACAGGAAGCCGCTGGGCTTGCCCTCGATGAAGGGCGAACAGGCGAACAGGGCGGTGGCGATCGGCTGCAGGGCCAGGGAGGTGCGGAACTTGGCGACCATGTCGGCCTCGTCCGCGAAGTCTAGGTTCGCCTGGATGGTGCAGGTGCGCAGCATCATGTCGAGGCCCAGGGACCCCTTCTTCGGCATATAGGCCCGCATGATGGAATAGCGGCCCTTGGGCATGACCGGCACGTCCTCACGCCGCCACATCGGGTCGAAGCCGGCTCCAATGAAGCCCAGGTTCAGCTGGTCCGCCACCTGTTTGACCTCCATCAGATGGCGGCCCGTCTCGTCGCAGATGTGGTGCACATCCTTCAGCGGCGCGCCCGACAGTTCGAACTGGCCGCCGGGCTCCAGCGAGATCGAGGCGGTGTAGCCCTCGTCGTTGCGGCGCTCGAGGGCGATGACATGGCCGGACTCCTCGACGGGCGTCCAGCCGAAGCGCTGCAGGCCGGTCAGCATGGCCAGGATGCCGCTCTCGCCCTCATAGGCGGGGCGGCGCAGGGTGGTGCGGTCGAAACCGAATTTCTCGTGCTCGGCGCCGATCCGCCACTGGTCCTTGGGCTTGGCCCCCTTGGACATGGCCCCGATCAGGTCGTCCCGGGAAAGCGGCGCGGCGTCGGTCATGCATTCAGCCCTGTTGTCGCGGCTAGATGGGGCGAAACGTCGCCGTCCTCAAGGGATGTTGCGATGGACCATGCCGTGTTTCCGGCGCGAGGTGAACGGCGTCATCACACTGACGAAGAACGCCACCGACCATCCCAGCAGAATCGCCCCGGCCACGCCCTCGATCGCGCCCAGCAGACGCCATCTCGGCGCCATCAAGGCGTCGCTGTAGCCGATCGAGCCATAGCTGATGCTGGAGAAATACACCGCCTCCCGCAGGTCCGGCACCGCCCCGATCAGCCGGTAGACGGCGGCGTACATCCAGATCTCCACCCCGTGGATGACGAACAGGCCCAGCACCACGGCGATGGTCAGCAGGGCATGCCGCCACAGCGGCCCCTCGACATAGGACCGCCCGGCCCGGATTTCGTAGAACTCCAGCCCGCGGCCGAGGCTGAGCAGGCCGAAGCCGTGCAGGCTGACGGCGATCAGGGCCAGGACCGTCGACAGGGCCAATTCGTTGAACATGCCGCATTCTGCGCCGAAGCGGGCGGCCCCGCTAGCGGTCCCAGTCGCCGACGGTCGCCTGCCACAGGGTCAGGGCGGCGATGGCGGCGGTGTCGGCGCGCAGGATCCGCGGCCCCAATGATACGGCGGTGGTGAAGGGCAGGGCCTGCAGCCGGTCCCGCTCCTCAGGCGAGAAGCCGCCTTCGGGTCCGATCAATATGCCCCAGGGGCCCGCGCCGGCGCCCGCCAGCGCCGCCGTCGCCTCCGCCCCGCCCGTCTCGTCGCAGAACATCAGCCGCCGCCCGGCCTCCCACCCGTCCAGCAGGTCCGCCAGCTTCGCCGGCGCGTCGATCATCGGCACGTCCAGCCGCCCCGTCTGTTCCGCCGCCTCGATGGCGATGGCGTCCAGCCGGTCCATCCGCACATGCTGGACCTGGGTGTGCTGGGTCACCACCAGCCCGACCCGCCGCGCGCCCAGCTCCGTGGCCTTCTCGACCGCGAACTCCAGCGCCGACTTCTTCACCACGGCGATCAGCAGCTGCACGTCCGGCCCCAGCGCCTGAGGCCGAACCTGTTCCTCGGCCTTCAGCACCACGCCCTTCTTGAGGATCTCGGCGATGACGCAGCGCCACTCGCCGTCGACGCCGTTGAAGACCAGCAGCCCGTCGCCGAGCTTCAGCCGCATCACCTGGGTCAGGTAACGCGACTGGTCCAGCGTCGGCAGGACGGCGGCGTCGGGGGACAGGGGGGCGGGGACGAAGAGGCGGATCATCGAACCGTCGGAGCTAAATCACTGTCGGGCGGCAAGATCGCTTCATCGGGTATCCAGATTTCGCTTCCCACGGGAATCATATCCTCGGTTACTTCCGCGTCGAAAGTGACCGAGGTCCAAAACACGCGACCGCCCATGGGTATTCCCCAAATCTTCGCTTGAAATGCCGGTCGACCGGGGGGTCGAATTTCAACCTCATCCCCGATGCGAAGGCGAACTCGCCGACCATCATGCGGAATGCCGGGGGCGATAGTCACGCCCCATTTCAAGTGAAAGACGTCGGTTACGACCGAAAGAAGAACACTCATGCTTGGAACCGTGCCGTAGAAGCACGGCAACGGAATCGAGCCACCGCTCTCGCCGAAAGATCAATCTTCAACGGTGTCACGCTCCGCCGCTTCCCTAGCCGCCTTGCGTTCGCTCTTCCAGAAGGCGCGGCTTCGCCAGCGAAGGTGTTTCCACCATTCGGGAGACGGCGTCAGCATACCCTTCTTCACCGTGGCCATGCGATGAAGATAACTAATGCCTGTGGAATGCGCCACACGCGCTATTTTCACCCCTGATCCTCGGGCTTGACCCGAGGATCAGACCGTCGCTGCTCGGTCACGCCGGGTTCGCCGCAGCGTCCGTGCATGGTCACCGTCACCTCGTCGCCCAACGTCTGACCCTCGGGTCAAGCCCGAGGGTGACGGACTGGATGTTTCAGAGCGTCCGCGCGATCAGCAGCTTCATGATCTCATTGGTCCCGCCGTAGATCCGCTGCACCCGCGCATCCTTGTACAGCTGGGCGATCGGATATTCGTTCATGTATCCATAGCCGCCGTGCAGCTGCAGCATCTCGTCGATGACCTCGCCCTGGATGTCGGTGACCCAGTATTTGGCCATGGAGGCCGTGGCCGCATCCAGCTTGCCCTGCAGGTGCAGCTCCAGGCAGCGGTCGACGAACACCTTGGCGACCGTCAGCTTGGTCTTCACCTCGGCCAGTTTGAACTGGGTGTTCTGGAAGTCGATCACCCGTTTCCCGAACGCCTTGCGCTCCTTCACATAGGCCAGCGTCTCCTGCAGCCCGCGCTCGGCCGCGGCCACGCCCTGGACGGCGATGTTCAGCCGCTCCTGCGGCAGCTGCTGCATCAGCTGGATGAAGCCCTGGCCCTCGCCGCCGCCGATGATGTTCTCGCCGGGCACCTTCACATCGTTGAAGAACAGCTCCGAGGTGTCATTCCCCTCCATGCCGATCTTGTGCAGGTTCCGGCCGCGCTCGAAGCCTTCGGCCCCGTCGGTCTCGACCACGATCAGCGAGGTGCCCTTGGCGCCCTCTGCCGGATCGGTCTTGGCCACGACGATGATGAAATTCGCCAGCTGGCCGTTGGTGATGAAGGTCTTGGACCCGTTCACCACATACTGGTTGCCGGTCTTGATGGCGGTGGTCTTGACCCCCTGCAGGTCGGAGCCCGCGCCCGGCTCGGTCATGGCGATGGCGCCGACCAGTTCGCCCGACTGCAGCCGCGGCAGCCAGCGCGCCTTCTGCTCCTCGGTGCCGTAGTGCCAGATGTAGGGCATGACGATCGCGTTGTGCAGCGAGATGCCGAAGTGATCGGCCCCCTTCCAGCCCAGCTGGCGCATCAGCACCACCTCGTGCCGGTAGTCGCCGCCCATGCCGCCGTCTTCCTCGGGCATCGACAGCCCCAGCAGGCCTGCCTCGCCGGACTGGTTCCACAGCTCCCGCGGCACGCTGGAGTTGGCGATCCAGGTCTGC
This sequence comes from Brevundimonas sp., assembly GCA_046292645.1. GTDB lineage: Bacteria > Pseudomonadota > Alphaproteobacteria > Caulobacterales > Caulobacteraceae > Brevundimonas. Next base: position 22,760 of record JBKBQO010000005.1, on the reverse strand, counting down.
ACCGCCTCGGGCGCGGCATGTTCGTCGATCCATTTGCCGACGCTGTCGGAGAAGAGGACGATCTCCTCTTCCTGCATGAAATCGGGTTCGGGGACGTTGAGGACGTTCATGACATACGCTCGGCTTCTCCCTCCCTCTTGAGGGAGGGTGGCCGCGAAGCGGCCGGGTGGGAGGGGCTGGGCGAGGGGAGCGCGGCGTCGCCGAGCCCTCCCCACCCGGTCGTCGCTGCGCGACGACCACCCTCCCCCGGAGGGGGAGGGAGAAGGGCAGTGCGTTCTAGAACGCCTCCGCCGGCATCGCCATCAGCACGTCCGCGCCGGTCTTCAGCTTGGCCAGATGCGCGCCGGTGTCCGGAAGGATCCGCTCCACGAAATACCGCCCGGTCTGCAGCTTGGTGACATAGAAGGGATCGTCCGAACCCGCATCGATCTGCTTCTGCGCCGCCTTGGCCATCTGCGCCCACAGATAGGCCAGGGCCGTCAGGCCGAAGATGTGCAGATAGTCGGTGCTCGCCGCCCCGGCATTGTCCGGGTTCTGCATGCCGTTCTGCATCAGCCACATCGTGCCTTCCTGCAGCTTCTTCTTGGCGTCGGCCAGGCCGTCGACATAAGGCTTGATCGGCGTGTCGCCGCCGTTCTCCGACACGAAGGCGTCGATGTCGGCGAACCAGCTCATGATCGCCCGGCCGCCGTTGGCCGGCAGTTTGCGTCCGACCAGATCCAGCGCCTGGATGCCGTTGGCGCCCTCGTAGATCATGGTGATCCGCGCATCGCGCAGATACTGCGACGCCGGGAAATGCTCTGTGTAGCCGCTGCCGCCGTGCACCTGCATGGCCAGGCTGGCGACGTGGAAGCCCTTGTCAGTCAGATAGGCCTTCAGCACCGGGGTAATCAGACCCATGTAGTCGCGGGCCTTCTGGGCCTCGGCCTCATCGTTCGAATGCTGCAGATCGGCCTGCAGCGCGGTCCACAGGGTGAAGGCCTGGCCGCCCTCGACGAAGGCCTTGGCCTCCAGCAGCATCCGCCGCACGTCGGGGTGGACCATGATGGAATCGGCCGGCTGATCCGGGCTCTTCGGCCCGGTCAGGGAGCGGCCTTGCAGCCGGTCGTGCGCGAACTCGACGGCGGCCTGATAGGCGGCGGTGCCGATCGCCAGCCCTTGCAGGCCGGTGCCGAGGCGGGCCTCGTTCATCATCACGAACATGGCCGCCATGCCCTTGTTCTCGGTCCCGACCAGCCAGCCCTTGGCGTTCTCATAGGCCATGACGCAGGTGGCGTTGCCGTGGATGCCCATCTTGTGCTCAAGGCCGGCGCAGGCCGCGCCTTCGTTGCGCTCGCCCAGGCTGCCGTCCTCATTGACGAACACCTTGGGCACGACGAACAGGCTGATGCCCTTGATCCCCGCCGGCGCGCCCTCGATCCGGGCCAGCACCAGATGGATGATGTTGTCGGTGAAGTCGTGCTCGCCCGACGAAATCCAGATCTTCTGGCCGGTGATGTTGTAGCTGCCGTCGCCGTTGGGCACGGCCTTGGTGCGGATCAGGCCCAGGTCCGTGCCGCACTGCGGCTCGGTCAGGTTCATCGTCCCGCCCCATTCGCCCGAGGCCATCTTGGGCAGATACATCGCCTTCTGCGCGTCCGAACCGTTGGCGTTCAGACCCCAGTAGGCGCCGGCCGTCAGGCCTGGATACATCGAGAAGGCGGCGCTGGCGGCGGCGGTGAACTGGCCAAAGGCCATGGCCACGACCGAGGGCATGCCCTGGCCGCCGTGCTCGGGCAGGGCCGACAGGGCGGGCCAGCCGGCCTCGACCATCTGGTGATAGGCTTCCTTCCAGCCGGTCGGGCCGGTGACCTTGCCGTCGACCCATTTGCAGCCTTCCTGGTCGCCGACTCGGTTCAGCGGGGCGATGACCTCCTCGGCGAATTTGGCGCCTTCCTCGAGGATCTGGGCGACCAGATCGGACGAGACGTCGGCGAACCCGGGCTGGTTCGAATAGCGGTCGATCTCCAGCACCTCGTTGAGGACGAAGGTCAGGTCGCGGACGGGCGCCTTGTAAGCCATGGGATTACGCTCTCGCTTTGAAGGGCTGGTGGAGGGGATCGGCGTTCAGGCGCGATTTCAGCAGGTCGGCGTATTCGTCGGCGCCGGGCAGCAGGTCGGGGCGGTATTCGCCCAGTTTGCGCTCCATCACGGCGCAGGCTTCCTCGGCCGTCTCGATGGCGGCGTCGAGGTCCTCGCGCTGCTGTTTCAGCGCCTCGATCTGGGCCCGGTGGCGGCGCAGGGCGACAGCCATCTGATGGGCGTTATGGTTGTCATGGTCATACAGATCCAGCATCTCCTGGATCTCCTGCAGCGAGAACCCGATGCGGCGTCCGCGCAGGATCAGCTTCAGCCGGGCCCGGTCGCGCGCGTCATAGACCCGCGTCTGGCCCTTGCGCGCCGGGGTCAGCAGACCCTTGTCCTCATAGAAGCGTAGCGCCCGCGCCGTCGCGCCGAACTCGCGGCACAACTGGCGGATCGAATAGGTGCGATGATCGTCGGCGGTCGCCATGGCCAAGTCATAACTTGACGTGCACGTAAAGGGAAGCCTTTAGCTCCGCATGGCCCGCAAACACGTCAACCTCGGCCGCGCCCCGGACAAGCGCGACCTGCCGCAGAAGACCTGCATCGTCTGCGGCAAGGCGTTCTCGTGGCGGCGCAAATGGGCCCGCGACTGGGATCAGGTGAAGGTCTGCTCCGACCGCTGCCGCGCGGCGGGCCTGTCCGGGAAGAGACCGGACCCCGCGACCCCGTCAGGCTGAGGCGCGCGTACGCCCCGTGTCAGACCACCGTCGTCGGAACGGCTGACCCACCGCAGCGTTGCCAACGAGGACCTGTCGACCGGAAGGTGATCTGATGCGGATGTTTGCGAGCCTGGCGGCCTTGACGTGTGGCGGACTGATGGTGAGCGGCTGCGCCACGACCGACGGCTACGCCTCCCAATGCGAGCGCGACTATCAGCAGAACCGCCAGTACGCCACGGCCAGCGGCGCGGCCCTCGGGGCCCTGGCGGGCGCGGCGATCGCCGGCGAAGGCAACCGGGAACAGGGCGCCGCGATCGGAGCCGTCGCGGGCGGTCTCCTTGGAAACCAGTTGTCGGAACAGGACGATCCCTGCGGCTATGGGTTCAGCGGCTACAACCGCGACGGTCGCTACGGCTATACGCGTGTGCCGCGCCGCGGCGATTACGGATACTACTGAACCGGATCGACGAGACCAACCGTACAGCCCGGCCAGGGCGCACGCCACGCCGCGCAGCCGGCTCAAAACCGGATCAGGAACACTCGCTCATACCCCGACTTGCCGTCTGGAGCCGGGAAGGCGACGTAGTCCTCGCCCGCTGCCGCGACGACATCCCGCACGACCGCATTGAACTCGTCCCGGCGACCCTCGCGTCCGACCAGAACGACGTCGTCGCCGTCCCGCTCGACCCGGTAGGCCGGGGAGCCTGAAAGCAGAGTGTCGAGCAGCCGTCCCATGCGGCCTAGCAAAACACCGTCGGGTGAACGGCTCAAGCGACCTCACGGAATTCTGAAGGGCCGCGGGCGCGCCGGGGGCCGCGCCAGGGCGGCCGGTCCCGCCGATCGCCGGAACCGCGTGCAAGCGTCGGCATTATGCGGACATGACTGACTCCAAACCAACCCGCCAGGGGCCGCTCAAGCCTCAGGCGGTCAAGGACGCCGTGGTTGTTGAGGACCCGTCCCACGACTCGATCATCATGACCGCCGACGAGGCCGACCTGTCCGGCATCCGCATGCTGGAGGAGGCCGCCAAGGCGCGCGACAACCGGGCGAAGGGCGAACGGGGCGACTGACCCGGCTGGGGAATCAGGTCGGGCGCACTTCCCGCGACCGTTTCCACAGCACCGTCGCCGTCATGGCGACCAGGATCAGATTGGTCACGGCCGGACCAACGTTCAGTCCTGTCAGGTGAATCGTCAGCATCGCCGCCTCGAGCGCCAGCAGGCCGGCGGCGGCCATCACCAGCAGCGGGCGGCCGTGCTTCCACGACACGAGGGGCGCGAGGACCAGGAGGGCCAGCAGGATCTCGGCCAGGCCGAGGCCTCGCACCATATCGGCGGGCGCGAACGCCGGCCATTTCATCAGCTCGACAAGATTGGTCATCGGCTCGGTCAGCTTGGCGTAGCCGGCGGCGACGAAGAACATCGCGATCCAGCCCTGCAGGGTCCAGAGCGTCAGGTTGCGGTAGCTGGCGTTGAGGCGCGACCGGGCGGGAGTGAGGGCTTGGCAGGACATGGACGGTACGCCGGGGAGGGCGCTCTTCTGATTGGCAACAGTGGCGATGTCGGATCGCACAAGCCATTCCGCAAGGGCGCGAAGCGTGACCGTAACCATCCGTGACCGCCTTCTGCGCGAACGACAGGGCCGAAGCGTGGCCGTATCCATAATTCCTCGTAATGTGACTCGGATTTAGGCGGGGTTAAGCGACAGAACCTGACGCGCCGTCTCCAGCCGCGCCAGCTTGGCGTGCAGCGGGCCCCAGTCGTCCGCCGTATCGATCGCCGCCCAGATCGCCTCGACCTCGTCGATCAGCATTTCCTCGGGCTCGGCGGCGGCGAACATCGGGGCCACCAGCCGTTCGGGCCGGTCGGGCTGATGTTCGAACAGGGCGAAGCGGAAGGCGTCGAAGGCCTCGCCCTGGTACAGCTTGCCGCGCGGTCCCCCCAGCGCCCGCGCCGACGAGGCGAAGCCGCCGAACCAGTCGAAGAACAGCGGCTCCCAGCGCAGCGCCTCCCCGCCCTCGCGCAGCAGGGCCAGGGTCGAATCCAGCAGTCTCTGGTCCGCCGCCTCGCCGAGGCTCAGCACCCCGAGCCGCGCCAGGAAGGCGGCGCGCAGCTCGCGGATATAGGCCGGGCCAAACCCGTTCAGCGCCTCGGTCAGCGGCTCGGCCTCCGCCACCGTCTTCAACGCCCCGCCCAGCTGGGTCAGGGCCCAGAACACCGCCTCCGGCTGACGGGCGAAGGCGTACAGGCCCGTCCGGTCGAAATAGGCGGCGGTGAAGCCGGGCTCATAGTGCGGCAGGAACCGCCACGGGCCGTAGTCGAAGCTCTCGCCCGTGACGTTCAGATTGTCGGTGTTCAGCACCCCGTGCACGAACCCCGCCGCGATCCACCGCGCCGTCAGCCGCGCCGAGGCCTCAACCACCGCCCGCAGGAAGCCCGGGACGTCGCCCGCCGCCACGTCCGGGTGGTACAGCGACCGCCCATGTTCGACCAGCGCCTCGACCTGGTCGGCCCGGCCCAGATACGCCGCCCGCTGGAAGGTGCCGAACCGGATGTGGCTGTGCGACAGCCGCACCAGCACCGCCGATCGGGTCGGCGACGGCTCGTCCCCGCGCTCCAGCGCCTCGCCCGTTTCGATCAGCGACAGGGCCCGGCTGGTCGGGACGCCCTGGGCCTCCAGCATGGCCGCGGCCAGCACCTCTCGCACCCCGCCCTTCAGCGTCAGCCGCCCGTCCCCGTCCCGCGACCACGGCGTCCGCCCCGAGCCTTTGGTGCCCAGGTCCAGCAACCGCCCCCGGTCGTCCCGCATCTGCGCCGCTAGGAATCCCCGCCCGTCACCCAGATCGGGGTTGTAGGTGCGGAACTGGTGCCCGTGATAGCGCATGGCAATCGGGCCCGGCTGGCCGGGCAGGGGCTCGAACCGCCCGAAGGCGGCGATCCATTCCCCGTCGGTCAGCGTCTCCAGCCCCACGCTCGCCGCCGCCCGGTCGTTGCGGACGCGCAGGATGGTCTCGGGAAAGTCGGCGGCGCGCACGGCGTCGCCATAGTCCTCCCCCAGGTCGAAGAAGCGGGGCTCGGGGCGGTAGGCGGGGGAGACGGGCATGCGAGGCAAATGCCTCCTGCCGCGGATGGCTGCAATGGGCGGTCAGACCCGCCGTCCGTCTTCCTGCTTCAGCGCGCCTTGGTGTCCTTTGTGATGAACCTTCCGGCCGCTGGGCCGCGCCGGCGTTTCAGTCCGCGCGCGCGTCGGGCGGCGGCGGCGCGTCCGGATCCCCGCCCTGGAAGGTCGCCCAGTCGCCGTCCGGCGGCGAGGGCAGGCCTTCGACGATATTGTCCGCGGGATTGGAGTCGATGCCATGTCCCTGCCGATGCAGATGCGCCTTGGCGATCATATTGGCCGAGATCGGGGCGGTCAGCAGCAGGAAGATGGTGATCAGCAGCTCATGCGCCGACCAAGCCGCGCCCGAGGCCGGGAAATAGATCATCGAGGCGATCAGGCAGCCCCCGACGCCCAGGGTCGTCGCCTTGGTCGGCCCGTGCAGCCGGGTCATCAGCGACGGCAGCCGGGCCAGACCCCACGACCCGATCAGGATGAACACCCCGCCGAGCGCCAGCAGGGCAGCGATGACGATTTCCGCGGCCAGGCTCATTCGACGATGTCTCCCCGCAGCAGGAATTTGCAGTAGGCCACCGTGCCCACGAAGGCGACCATGGCCAGCAGCAGGGCGGCCTCGAAATAGGTCTGGGTCGCCTCGGCCACGCCGAACACCACGATCAGGGCGATGACATTGATGGTCAGGGTGTCGACCGCCAGGATCCGGTCCCCCGATGTCGGCCCACGCACCAGCCGGAACAGACTCAGCAGGATCGCCACACTGACGCAGGCGAGGGCGAACGCCAGGGCCCAGGGCAGGATCGCGCCGGTCATCGGAACACCTTCAGCAGACGGGCCTCATAGCGTTGCTTGATGCGGGCCACCTCGGCCTCGGGATCGGCGACGTCGAGGGCGTGAACCAGCAGGGCCCGGCCGTCGGCCGAGACGTCGCTGCTGACCGTGCCCGGCGTCAGGCTGATGGTGCCCGCCAGCACGGTGATGGCCTCGGCCGAGCGCAGTTCGACCGGCACCACCAGCCAGCGCGAGCGCAGGTCGCGACTGCGGCGAGTCAGTATGATCCAGGCCACCTGGAAATTGGCCGCCAGAATGTCGAACAGAACGATCGCCAGATAGGCCGCCGCGTCCCGGCCGAACCGGATGCGCGGCCGGTCGGGCCAGAATCGGCTGGTCACCAGCGGCACGAGCACGGCGAAGACCAGGGCCAGGAACAGGGCGCCGAAGGTGAATTCGTTCACCAGCAGCATCCAGACCAGGGCCATCAGGACGCTCAGGGCCGGGTGGGGCAGCAGACGGCGGATCATCGGCGGCCTCCCGCGGTCTCGCCCAGCACGGCCTCGATATACCGCCCCGGCTCGAACAACTGGGCCGCGGTCGCGTCGGTATAGGCCGTCACCGGCCCCCCCAGGACGGTCAGGACCGCCAGCCCGGCCAGCAGGCCCGCCGCGGTGATCACGCCTCCGGTGCGTCCGCGCAGGACCCGCATGGAAATCTCGCCCTCGACCGAGGCGCTCTTCCAGAAGATGCGGCTGCCCGCGCGGGCGAAGGCCAGCACCCCGACCAGGGTGGTGATCAGGATCGTCGCCCAGATCCAGACCGCCCCCGGCGCGCCGCGCACCCCGTCCAGAATCAGCAGCTTGCCGATGAAGCCGGACAGCGGGGGCAGTCCGACGACGCCGATCGCCGCCAGGAGGAACAGGCCCGACAGCAGTTCGGACTGGTGAAAGCGCGGGGCGACGGTCAGGGCGTCGCCGTGCTCGCCCCGCCGCCTGGCGATCAGGTCGACGACCAGGAACAGCGCCGCCCCCGCCAGGGTCGAATGCAGCACATAGTAGAGGGCCGGTCCCATAGCCTCGACGCGGAAGACCGAGACGGCGCTCAGCAGCACGCCCATCGAACCGACCACCGACCAGGCCGCCATCTCCCTCAGGGTGCGGGCGGCGAACAGGCCCGGGAAGCCGATCACGGTGGTGACCAGGGCCGCCGGCAACATCCACTCGCCCGTCAGGAAGGCCAGCCGACCGGCCTCCTCCCCGAAGATCAGCGTGCCCGTGCGGATCAGGGCGTAGGCCCCCACCTTGGTCATGATGGCGAACAGGGCGGCCACCGTCGCCGTGGTCGCGGCATAGGCGCCCGGCAGCCAGAAATGCAGCGGGACCAGCGCCGCCTTCAGCGCGAACACCACCGTCAGGACCAGCGCCCCGGCTGCTATCAATCCCTGGTCCCCCGGCGGCGCGGCCGCGATCCGCACCGCCATATCCGCCATGTTGAGCGTGCCGGTGACCCCGTACAGCAGCCCGACCCCGACCAGGAACAGGGTCGAGCCGACCAGGTTGATCACCACATACTGCACCCCCGCCTTCAGCCGCGCCGGCCCCTGCCCATGCAGCAGCAGGCCGTAGGAGGCGATCAGCAGCACCTCGAAGAAGACGAACAGGTTGAACAGGTCGCCGGTCAGGAAGGCCCCGTTCAGCCCCAGCAGCTGGAACTGGAACAGCGGGTGGAAATGCCAGCCCTTGCGGTCCACGCCCGTGACCACGGCATAGCTCATCACCGCCAGCGCCAGCACCGACGTCAGCAGCAGCATCATCGCCGACAACCGGTCCAGCACCAGGACGATGCCGAACGGCGCGCGCCAATTGCCCAGCGCATAGCTCTCGACCGTCCCGCCCGAGGCGTGGACCGTCAGGGCCGCGGCGATCCCGACCAGGGCCAGGCAGGAGGCCAGCGACACCAGACGCGAGACGTCGAGCCGGTAGCGCAGGAGCAGCAGGGTCAGCGACCCCATGATCGCGGGCAGGATCAGGGCGGCCACGACCAGCCAGGAGACGGCGACGGTCACGACGACGCCTCCGCGTCATCCCGTCCGTCGACGTGGTCGGTGCCGGTCTCGAGATAGGTCCGCAGCGCCAGCACCACCACGAAGGCGGTCATGCCGAAGGCGATGACGATGGCGGTCAGCACCAGGGCCTGGGGCAGGGGATCGGTATAGGCCTCCGCCGCCTTGTCGTAGATCGGAGGTCGGTCGATCACCAGCCGCCCCATGGCGAACAGGAACAGGTTGATGGCGTAGGACAGGAAGGCCAGGCCCAGCACCACCGGGAAAGTCCGCCCCCGCAGCACCAGATAGACGCCGGCGGCGGTCAGGACGGCGATGGCCGAGGCGATCAGCAGCTCCATGGTCATCGGGCGGCCTCCGTGGGCTCGGGGGTCGGTTCCTGGCGGCCGGGGTCGATGTCCATGGCCGTCTCGGTCTCGGGCGCCGGTTCCTTGTCCGCGCGCTGGGCCACCTGGGACAGCTGGGCGAGCGCCAGCATCACCGCGCCGATGACCGTCAGGGCCACGCCGATGTCGAACAGCATGGCCGACGCCAGTTCGAACTCGCCGATCACCGGCAGGCTGAAATAGTCGAAGGCGCTGGTCAGGAAGGGGGCCCCGAAGGCGAGGGCGCCCAGTCCGGTCAGGGCGGCGATCAGCACGCCAGCCCCGATCATGGAATGATGATCGGCCCGCAACCGCTGGTCGGCGAAGGCGAAGCCCGAGGCCATGTACTGCATCAGGATGGCGATCGAGACGACCAGGCCGGCGATAAAGCCGCCGCCGGGCTGGTTGTGCCCACGCAGGAAGATGTACAGGCCGACCATCACCGCCAGCGGCAGCAGCAGCCGCGTGGCCACGACCAGCATCATGGGATGGCGTTCTGGCGACCGCCGCGTGTCCGGCTTCCAGGCCGCCAGCCGGCGGCCGCTGGCCCCGGTCGCGACCGTCTCCAGCAGGGCGAAGATGCCGAGGGCGGCGATCCCCAGCACGATGATCTCGCCGAAGGTGTCGAAGCCGCGGAAGTCGACCAGAATGACATTGACCACATTGGTCCCGCCCCCGCCGGAATAGGAATTCTCCCAGAAATAGTTGGAGATGCTGTCCAGCGGCCGGGTCATCACCGCCCAGGCGGCGGCCCCCACGCCCAGCCCCGCCGCTGCCGCGACCGTCCCGTCGCGGACCCGGCGCCACGGCCGACTCTCGACCGGGGTCTGTTTCGGCAGAAGATTGAGCGCCAGCAGCATCAGCAGGATGGTCACCACCTCGACCGAAATCTGGGTCAGGGCCAGGTCCGGCGCCGACAGATGGACGAAGGCCATGGAGATGATCAGGCCGACGATGCCGATGTAGATCAGCGAGATGTACCGGGCCCGGTGCGTCATCACGACCGCGGCCGTCGCCGTGACCAGCGCGATCCAGGCCGCCACGGCGGCGGGCGAGACCGGCGTCGCGGGCCGGTCGCCCGGGACGTGGCCGGCGGACAGGAAGCCGGCGAACCCGACGACCACGGCGGTCGCGATCAGGGCCGCCATGGCCCGCTGGAGCGAGCCGTTCTGCAGCGTGTCGACGCCCCGCCGCGCGCCGGTCAGCGCCGCTGCCGTGGCCCGGTCGAACAGGCGTTTGGCGTCCGGCAATCCGGCGCCATGCCAGACCCGCTCCAGCCGCCGGTGACCCATCAGCAGCAGGACGCCGAGCCCGATCGCGGCCGCGCTCATGAACAGGGCCGGCGTCACCCCGTGCCACAGCGCCAGATGGACGTGCGGCGCAGCGCCGTTGGTCACCGCCCCCGCGACCGCATTGACCAGCGGTCCGGCGACCAGCGCCGGGGCCAGGCCGATCGCCACCACCAGCGCCGTCAGCACCGCCGGCGGCCCCCACAGGCCGACGCCCGGATCGTGCGGAGTCTTCGGATAGTCGTCGCGCCGCGGCCCGAAATAGACGTGGACGATGTAGCGCAGCGAATAGGCCACCGACAGCGTCGCCCCCAGGGTCGCCAGCACCGGAAAGACCCAGGGCTGGTTCAGCCAGACGGTGTGCGCGGCCTCGTACAGCATCATCTCCTTGGAGATGAAGCCGTTCAGCGGCGGGATCCCCGCCATCGACAGGCCGGCGATCAGGGCCAGCGTCCCGGCGATCGGCATCAGGCCGAACAGCCCGCCCAGCCGCTTCAGGTCGCGCGTCCCCGCCTCATGGTCGACGATGCCGGCGTTCAGGAACAGCGCCGCCTTGAAGGTCGCGTGGTTGATGATGTGGAACACCCCGACCAGCGCGGCCATCGGCGTGCCGATGCCGAACAGCATGGTCAGGAATCCCAGATGGCTGATGGTCGAATAGGCCAGCAGCCCCTTCAGGTCGTCCTTGAACAGGGCCACGCAGGCGGCGAAGACCATGGTCACAAGGCCAGTGGTCGCCACGATCAGGAACCAGGCCTCGGTCCCCGCCAGCACCGGCCACAGCCGCGCCAGCATGAAGATCCCGGCCTTCACCATGGTGGCCGAGTGCAGATAGGCGCTGACCGGCGTCGGGGCGGCCATGGCGTGCGGCAACCAGAAATGGAACGGAAACTGCGCCGACTTGGTGAAACAGCCGCCGAGAATCAGCAGCAGGGCCGGCAGATACAGCGGCGACGCCTGGATCGCCTCGCCCTGCTGAAGGATCACGGTCAGGTCGTACGACCCGGCGATGTCGCCGAGGATCAGCAGCCCGCCGATCAGGGCCAGGCCGCCGGCCCCGGTGACGAACAGCGCCATCCGCGCCCCCTGCCGCGCCTCGGGCGAATGGCGCCAGAAACCGATCAGCAGGAAGGAGGAAAGACTGGTCAGCTCCCAGAAGATCAGAAGCAAAAGCACGTTGTCCGACAGGACAATACCCAGCATCGCGCCCTGGAACAGAAGCAGATAGGTGAAGAACCGCCCCATCGGATCCGCCGACGACAGGTAGAAGCGGGCATAGATGATGATCAACAGGCCGATCCCCAGGATCATGCCGGCGAACATCAGGCCGAGGGGATCGAGGAACAGGCTGGCGTTCAGCCCCAGCGCCGGGATCCAGGGCGCGCTGGCGCGAATCGTCTCGCCGTTCATCACCGCCGGGGCCAGGACGCCCAGCACGACCAGCGCGGCCAGCGTCACCGACCCCGCGGCGAGCGCGCAGGCGTTCCGGCCGAACCGGATCGCCAGGGCAGGCGCCAGGGCGCCCAGCAGGGGCAGGAGGGCGAGCAGAATCAGCAAATCGGCCTCAAGGGCGGCGGCGACGGAGGGGCGCGGTTCGGTCTTGTAGAGGTTGGGGGCCGCGATTTCTCCCCCGCGGGAAAAATTGTCGCACACGGCCGTCCGGGGTGGCGCGGCCTGCAACTCGCCGTGCCGGTCGTTCCGGCGCCGAAATCTCACCCGGATACTGGCACTCCTCCGGCGAATATTGACCTAGCGTCATCCGTTTCTGTCGCTTTTGCGTCACAGTCGGGCGACCGCCACGGCGGAAATGCGGCGCCGATGCGCACGGCTCCTTGTCGCTGAGTCCGGCTTGGATTACCCCGAAGGCTGGAATTGCCACGCTCCGCAGAAGGGCGTGGTCCAGGGATCAGGAAACGCTGAGGCATCCGTCGTGGGACGGGGGCCCGGCCCATGTCGGGGAGCCACCATGCGCCTTACCAATCTTCTTCGCACCACCGTCTCGGCCGCTGTCGTCGGGGCCTGCGCCTTCGGCTTCGCCGGCGTCGCCGCCGCCCAGGACCAGGAAGGTCCGTCGACCATCGACGACATCATCGTCACCGCCCAGAAGCGCGAGCAGAACCTGCAGGACGTGCCGATCGTGGTCACCAGCCTGTCGCAGGAAACCCTGGAAGGCGCCGGCGTCCGCGACATCAAGGATCTGCAGATCCTGACCCCGGGCCTGATCGTCACCTCCACCACCAATGAATCGGTCACCACCGCCCGTATCCGCGGCGTCGGCACCGTCGCCGACAACCCCGGCATCGAAAGCTCGGTCGGCATCGTCATCGACGGCGTCTACCGCTCGCGCAACGGCGTCGGCTTCGGCGACCTGGGCGAACTGTCGCGCATCGAGGTCCTGAAGGGCCCGCAGGGCACCCTGTTCGGCAAGAACACCTCGGCCGGCGTCATCAACATCCTGACCGAGGCGCCGTCCTTCACCCCCGGCTTCGAAGGCGAGATCGGCGCGGGCAACTACGGCGCCTTCGCGGCCTCCGTCTCCGCCACCGGCGGCCTGACCGACCAGATCGCCGGCCGCCTGTACCTGGGCATGCGCGAGCGCGACGGCTTCTACAACGTGACCATCCCCGGCTCGGGCCCGCGCACCGAGACCGACGACCAGAACCAGGACTTCTGGACCGCCCGCGCCCAGCTGCTGATCCTGCCCAGCGACACCGCGTCGATCCGCCTGATCGCCGACTACAGCGAGCGCTCGGAATACTGCTGCGTCGCCAGCCAGGTCGTCACCGGCCCGACCGGCGCCATCATCAACGCCCTGACCCCGGGCGGCACCGGCATTCGCGGCCCGATCTCGCCCAACTACGCCGCCTCCACCCCGCTGCCCTTCTCGCGCGACGTCTACGCCAACCGCGGAACCGAGCAGCGGATCGACGACATGGGCTTCTCGGCCGAGGCCAATATCGACCTCAACGCCGACGTGACCCTGACCTCCATCACCGCCTGGCGGAACTGGGAGTCGATCAACGGCTCGGACGTCGACTTCAGCGGCGCCGACCTGTTCTACCGCGATGACGACGGCGCCTTCAGCTTCGCCCTCGAGCAGATCAGCCAGGAACTGCGCCTGGCCGGTTCGACCGAGCGCTTCGACTGGCTGGTCGGCGCCCTGCTGACCCGCGAGGACCTGGACCGCAACGACAGCTTCCTGTTCGGCGCCGGCGCCAACGCCTATTTCTCGGCCCTGCTGGCCAACGCCGCCGGCCGTCCCGGCGCCGCCGGCACCTTCCTGAGCTGCGTCACGGCGCCGGGGACCCCGATCCCCGTTCCGGGTCTGGGCCTGGTTCCGGCCAACCTCCTGTGCGCCGGCCAGAACTTCATCGCCCCGGTCGTTCCGGGTCAGAGCATCGCCGCCGGCTCGGGCTACCAGGACCGTTACGGCCAGAGCTCCGACGCCTTCGCCATCTTCACCAACAACACCTGGCGGGTGACCGACCAGCTCGAGCTGACCCTCGGCCTGCGCTACACGCGCGAAACCAAGGAAATGCTGACCGCCCAGGACAACATCGGCGGCAACGGCGCGGTCTGTACGGCGGCGCGCGCCAACCCGCTGACGGCTCCGGGCCAGGCCCTGAACCCCTTCCTCGGCGCCGGCCTCTGCATTAACCAGACCAACCCCGACTTTGACGGCCGCACCTATCAGCAGGAGTTCGAGGACGACGATATCTCGGGCAAGTTCGCGGCCCAGTACCGCTTCAACCCGTCGCTGATGGTCTACGGCTCCTACGCCCGCGGCTTCAAGGCGGGCGGCTTCAACCTCGAGCGCTCCTCGGGCCCGACGGTCGCCAACAGCAGCAATCCGTCGCCGATCGACGACACCTCCTTCGCCTCGGAAACCGTGCAGAGCTGGGAACTGGGCTTCAAGAGCACCCTGTTCGACCGCTCCCTGCTGCTGAACGCCACCGCCTACCAGCAGGATTTCGAAAACTTCCAGCTGAACACCTTCGTCAGCCCGAACTTCATCGTCGAGAGCATCCCCGAGCTGGAGACGCGCGGCGTCGACCTCGACTTCTTCTGGTTCACGCCGCTTGACGGCCTGTCCTTCTCGGGCGGCGCCACCTGGACCGAAAGCACCTACGGCGAGTTCACCGCCGCCGACCTGCAGGTGCCGTCGCGCTTCCCGTCGCTCAGCCTGCTGCCGGGCAACACCGTCTCCTTCGCCCCGGAATACACCGCCTCCGCGGCGATGAATTTCGAGCGTTCGATCGGCAACGGCCTGCGCCTCGGCCTGAACCTCTCGGCCAAATACACGACCGAGTACAACACCGGCTCCGACCTCCTGCCGGCCAAGATGCAGGACGCCTTCACCCTGGCGAACGGCCGCATCACCATCGGCTCGGAAGACGACCGCTGGGCGCTGGACCTCTGGGGCCAGAACCTGACGGACGAGGAATACTACCAGGTCGTGTTCAACGGCCCGCTGCAGGGCTCGTCCTTCTCGACGCTCCAGCCGGACGGCACCTACTACAACCCGGCCGCCGACACGACGACCTACAACGCCTTCCTGGGCCAGCCGCGCACCTACGGCGTGACCCTGCGCGTCCAGTACTAGACCGCCTCGCCGCAAGGCGGGTCGAACCAGCCGGCCGGGGGAAACCCCGGCCGGCTTTGTTTTGGCTTGTCGGCAGGACGGGAGACGGGATTGCCCCGCCCCCATGGGCGCCCCATGCTGAGGTATGAAGCGCGGCGCTGTCGCATCCCTGCTTGTCGTCACCGTCGCCGCCGGATCACCGACGGCGGGACCGAACGTCGGGTTTCCGGACCGCGCGACGGCCATGACCGCGTCCACGGAGTCGCTGGCTCAGCATGCGCTCCGTTCAATCGCTCATCGCCTTGTCGAGGTTCAGCGGCCGACCCATTCCGGACCGGCGGGACCGGAGGCGCCGCTGACGGGGCTGCGGTTCGCCACGGATGCCGTAAGCGCGGGCTGGCCCGGCTCAACCCTCTGGATCGGTCCTGAAGGGCCTGACTCACCAATCCAGAGCCAGACCGTCTACAAGATCGTCGGCGACCTCGCGCCATTGCCGGACATGTGGAACGACGCCTACGGGGCGAAACTCGACCGTCTGTGCGCCGCTTCGGGCCGGGTCATCCCGACCGGCAGCGCAGATTTCGACCAGGCGGTCTTCTTCAGCCTCTCGGATCCGACCCAGATCCAGCTCTGGCCATCTGCGCGCGCGCTCCAACTCGCCATAGCCGACGCTGCAGCCGGCGGCGTCGTAAGGTGCCAGCAGGAGCCGGCCTGGGCGAGTTCCGAATTCGAAATGCTCGATCCCGCCGAGCCGGAGGCGATCGAGGCGCGGGCGAACCGGGAGGGTTGCGGCCGCGCGGGCCGAACTGTGGCGGGTCTCGATCTCGGTCGACTTCAGTCAATCGATGTCGCGCCCTGTCAGCGTGCAACGGCGGGCCTCTACTGTCTGGAGGCTGTGTTTCTCCGCTACGCCTATTTCAACCATCAGGTCTTGTGGCGCGTGACATTACGATATCAGGAGCCCGCGGACATCCATCGGGATGACGTCTCAGCTGTGAGCGACGTTTCGCTCGCAGCCACGTTCTCCGTCTACGGTTAGGGTCGGGCCGGGGCGGCCTCAGATATCCGCCCCGATCGACGTCGGCCCCGGCGAGGTCTCGTTCCGCCGCGCCTCGAAGCCGCCGCCCAGCCGCCGCTTCAACCAGCCGGCGATGTCGTCGACGATGGTGAAGATCGGCGGAATGAACAGCAGCGACAGGAAGGTCGACGAAATCAGCCCCCCGACCACGGCGATGGCCATGGGCTGGCGGAATTCGACGTCCGCCCCCCAGCCGACGGCCACCGGCAGCATGCCGGCGCCCATGGCGAAGGTGGTCATCAGGATCGGCCGCGCCCGCTTGTGCGCCGCGTCCATGATGGCCTCCAGCCGCGACTGGCCGTCGTTCTCGGCGATGATGATGTAGTCCACCAGCAGGATCGAGTTCTTGGCCGCGATCCCCATCAGCATCAGCACCCCGATCAGGGACGAGATCGAGAAGCTGGACCCGCCGATCATCAGCGCCACGAAGGCGCCGCCGATGGCCAGGGGCAGGGAGGCCATGATGGTGATCGGATAGGCGAAGCTTTTGAACAGCAGCACCAGCACCGCGTACATCAGCAGGATGCCCGTGCCGAAGGCGATGGCGAAGCCGGTGATCATCTCCTGGATGAACTCCTCGTCCCCGGCGGGCACCTGGCGCACCCCGGCGGGCAGGTTCTTGACGGACGGCAGCCGGCTGACCGCGGCCGCGGCCTCGCCGCTGCGGATGCCGTCCAGCTCGGCCGAGATGGTGGCCACCCGCGACCGGTCCTGGCGCAGGACCTGCGACGGTCCGGCTCCGAAGCGGATGTCGGCCACGGCGCTCAGCGGCACGGCGGTCCCGCTGGCGGTGGGCACCCGCAGCTCCTCCAGCACCGTCAGGTCCTCGCGGGCGTCGCGGGTCAGGCGCAGCCGGATCGGCACCTGGCGGTCGCCCAGATTGTATTTGGGCAGGTTCTGGTCGACGTCGCCGATGGTGGCCACGCGCACCGCCTGGGAGATGGCGCTGGTCGACACCCCCATCAGGGCGGCCTGGTCCGGGCGCGGCGTGACCAGGATCTCGGGCCGGGCGATGGCGGCGGTGTTGACCACATTGGCCAGGCCCGGAACGGTTCGCATCTCGGCCTCGACGGCGCGGGCGGCCGCGGTCAGGGCGGCGCCGTTGTCGCTCAGGATGGCGAACTGATAGCTGGTGCCGTCGCTGGGTCCGCCGCCCTGCTGGGCGACGCCGGCGCCGATCCGGGCGCCCGGGATATTCTTCCAGCCGTCCACCATCACGCGGGCGAACTGCTGCTGGCTCAGGTCGCGTTCGCCCTTGTCGGTCAGATCGGCATAGACATTGGCCTGGTTGACGTCCTGGCCCCCGATGGAGGCGTAGACCGAGACCACCTCGGGCCGCTCGCGCAGATCGCGGGTGATGCGCTGCACCACGGCGTCGGTCTGGGACAGGGTCGCGCCGGGCGGCAGTTCGACCGAGAACCCGGCCCGCCCGACGTCGCCGCTGGCGAGGAATTCGAACGGCACCCGCGTCGCCAGAACGCCGCAGGCGACGAACGCCACGGTGCCGATCAGGAACACCTTCCAGCGGTTCTTCAGGCTCCAGGCCAGCCCCTTCAGATAGCCCGACATCCAGAACGGGTCCGCATCCTCGTGCTTGTGGTGCTTCAGCAGATAGGCGGCCATCAGGGGCGTCAGGGTCCGCGCCACGACCAGCGAGAAGGCCACGGAGACGCAGGCGGCCAGGGCGAAGGCCTTGAAGAACTGGCCGATGATTCCCGGCATCACCCCCACCGGGGCGAACACGGCGATGATGGTTGCGGTGGTTGCGACCACGGCCAGGCCGATCTCGTCCGCCGCCTCCATCGAGGCGTGGTAGGGCGTCTTGCCGTCCCGCATGTGCCGGACGATGTTCTCGATCTCGACGATGGCGTCATCCACCAGGATGCCGATGGTCAGCGACAGGGCCAGCAGGCTGATCCCGTTCAGCGACTGCCCCAGCGGCTCCAGCACCAGGAAGGTCGGGATCAGCGACATCGGGATGGCCGTGGCGGTGATGAAGGTCGCCCGCCAGTCGCGCAGGAAGATGAACACCACGACCACGGCGAGGACCGCGCCCAGCAGCAGGGCCTCCAGCGACGCGATATAGCTTTCCTCGATCTGTTCGACGCTGGCGGTGACCTGGCGGATGGTCAGCTCGGGATGGGCCTCGTCGATCTCGGCCACGGCCTCGCGGACCTTTTCGGCGATCCGCACCTCGGACGCCGTGCGCGAGCGCAGGAAGTTGAAGGTGATCGCCTCCTGGCCGTTGTAGCGGGCCAGACGGCGCGGCTCGGACCAGTGGTCCGTGACCCGCCCCAGATCGCCCAGCCGCACCGACCGGCCGCCCGACAGCGGCACCAGGGTCTCGCGCAGGGACTCGATCGAGGTCGCTGCGCCCAGGGTCCGGATCGACCGCTCGGAGCCCGAGATGGTCACCCGGCCGCCGGGCTGGTCCGAATTTACGCTGGTCAGGGCCTGGCTGACCGCCGCCGCCGTCAGGCCGAACGAGGCCAGACGGTCGGGGTCCAGTTCGACCGCGATCTCGCGATCGACGCCGCCGCCGCGATTGACCTCGCCGACGCCGCTGATAGCCAGCAGGGTCCGGCTGACGTCATTGTCGACGAACCAGCTGATTTCTTCCGGCGTCATCGTCTCGGAGCTGATCACCCAGGTGATCAGGGCGTCGCCGGTGATGTCGATGCGCTGGACGCCGGGCTCCTGCATGTCCTGCGGCAGGTCGGCGCGCAGGCCGCTCATGGCGTTGCGGACGTCGTTGGTGGCGCGTTCGGTGTCGGTGCCCAGCTCGAACTGGATGGTGGTCGAGGAGACGCCGTCGACGATCTGGGAATTGATGTTGCGCACGCCCGACAGACCCGCCAGCGAGTCCTCGATCAGGCGCGTGACCTGGACCTCCATCTCGCTCGGCGCCGCGCCGGGCCGCACGGCCGTGACCGCCACCAGCGGGAAGTCGATGTCCGGATTGTTGTTGATCCGCATGCTCAGGAAGCTGAGCACCCCGCCGATGGTCAGCAGGGTGAACAGCAGGATGATCGGGATCGGATTCTTGATCGACCAGGAGGAGATGTTCTTCATGGTCAGGAGGCCTGGCGCGCGGCCGGGGCGGCGGGGGCCGCCGCGGCTCTCGGCGCGGGCGCCGCGCGGGGCGCCACCACCCGCACCGTGTCCCCGTCGCCGAGGAAGCCGGCGCCCTCGACCACGACCCGCGAATTGGCGGGCAGGCCCTCGACGGCGGTGCGGGTTTCCGTTCGGGACAGGACGGTCACGGGCTGGAACCGCACCGTCGAGCCCGTCGCCATGACGTAAACGCCGGCCCGGTTGTCGCGGTACAGCACGGACGCGGTCGGCACCGTCATCGCGGGCTGGTCGCCGACCTCGATCGTCGCGCGGGCGAACATGCCGGGGCGCAGGGCGCCGGGGGCGGTCAGGGCGATACGCGCCACGCCCAGGCGGGTCTGGGCGTCCACCTCCGGCGTCACGATCCGCACCCGGCCGACGGTCTCACCGGCCTGGTCCGACGAAATGGTGGCCGCCTGGCCGGGCCGGACCAGACCCAGCTGGGTCTCGGGCACCCGCGCGTCCAGCTCCAGCCGGCCGTCGCGGACGATGCGGAACAGTTCGGTCCCGGGGCTGATGATCTGGCCGCGCGTGACGCTGCGGCTGATGATCCGGCCGGCGACGGGCGCCTTGATGGTCGCCTGGGCCAGTCGGGTGCGGGTCTCGGACAGGGCGGCCCGGGCGGCGGCCAGATTGGCGTCAGAGGCGCGCTGGTTGGCCAGGGCCGTGTCCAGCGACGCCTGGCTCAGGAAGCCGCGCGCCTTCAGCTCCTCGGCCCGGCCCAGCGCCGCGGCGTCGCGGGCGGCGTTGGCCTCGGCCGATTGCACGGCCGCCTGCTGCTGCCGCAACTGGGCCTGAAGCAGGGCGTCGTTCATCTGCACCAGCGGCTGACCCTGGCGGACATAGGACCCCTCGTCGACATAGACAGCGGTGGCGTTCAGCCCGCCCGTCTCGGCGCCGACCGGCACCTCTTCCCAGGCCGAGACCGTGCCGGAGGCGGTCACCGTTCTCGCAAGGCTCTCCGTCAGGGCCGGCTCCACCGTCACGGCCTGGCCGCCCGCGGGCGCCTCGTCCGTCTTGGTCTCGCCGCCGCCGCCGCAGGCGGCCAGCGTCAGGCTGGCGGCCATCAGGGCGGCGAGCGTCAGGGCGGGCCGGGTGGTGCGAAGGGTGATAGCCACGTTGAGTCCTCTGGGCGCCGCGGCGGGGGGCCGCGCACCGGTCTCGGGTCGCCCGTCTCGGGCGCCCCTGTCATCAGCCGTTGAATAGCCGGTTAGTCGCCGCTTCTCAAACGGCAAAGCACGCTCTTACAACCTTGTAATCCGTGCCGGACACGGTGGCGGAAGGCCCCGGGCGGCGCCCGCGTTGGCGATCCGGCCCCGCCGTGCTACCGGCGCGGCCATGACGACCCCTCCCATCGAACGCATCCGCAATTTCTCCGTTGTCGCCCACATCGACCACGGCAAATCCACCCTGTCCGATCGCCTGATTCAGGTCACCGGCGGCCTGACCGCGCGGGAGATGTCGGCCCAGGTTCTTGATAATATGGATATCGAGAAGGAGCGGGG
The DNA here is from genome assembly GCA_046292645.1 of Brevundimonas sp. GTDB lineage: Bacteria > Pseudomonadota > Alphaproteobacteria > Caulobacterales > Caulobacteraceae > Brevundimonas. Next base: position 2,094 of record JBKBQO010000005.1, on the reverse strand, counting down.
GATCACCATCAAGGCGCAGACCGTGCGCCTCAACTACCGGGCCAAGGACGGCCTCGACTACGTCCTCAACCTGATGGACACGCCGGGCCACGTCGACTTCGCCTATGAGGTCTCCCGCTCGCTCGCCGCCTGCGAGGGCAGCCTGCTGGTCGTCGACGCCTCCCAGGGCGTCGAGGCCCAGACCCTGGCCAATGTCTATCAGGCCATCGACAACAATCACGAGATCGTCCCCGTCCTCAACAAGATCGACCTTCCGGCCGCCGAGCCCGAGCGCGTGCGCCAGCAGATCGAGGACGTCATCGGCCTGGACGCCTCCGACGCCGTCCTCTGCTCCGCCAAGTCCGGCATCGGCATCGAGGAGGTGCTGGAGGCCATCGTCACCCGCCTGCCGCCGCCCAAGGGCGATGTGAACGCCCCGCTCAAGGCCATGCTGGTCGACGCCTGGTACGACCCCTATCTGGGCGTCGTCCTGCTGGTCCGCGTCTTCGACGGCGTGCTCAAGGCCGGCCAGCGCATCAAGATGATGCAGCACGGCACCACCCACCTGGTCGACCGCGTCGGCGTCTTCCTGCCCAAGAACACCCCGGTCGACCAGCTGTCGGCCGGCGAGGTCGGCTTCATCACCGCCCAGATCAAGGAAGTCGCCCAGGCCGCCGTCGGCGACACCATCACCGACGAGAAGAAGCCCACCGCCGAACCGCTCAAGGGCTTCAAGGACGTCCAGTCCGTGGTCTTCTGCGGCCTCTTCCCGGTCGACGCCGCCGATTTCGAGGACCTGCGCGCCGCCATCGGCCGCCTGCGCCTCAACGACGCCAGCTTCACCTATGAGATGGAGTCCAGCGCCGCCCTCGGCTTCGGCTTCCGCTGCGGCTTCCTCGGCCTGCTGCACCTCGAGATCATCCAGGAGCGGCTGTCCCGCGAGTTCAATCTCGACCTGATCGCGACCGCCCCCAGCGTGGTCTACAAGATCGCCCTGCGCGACGGCTCCGAGATCGAGCTGCACAATCCGGCTGACCTGCCCGACGTCATGCAGATCATGGAAATCAGCGAGCCGTGGATCAAGGCCACCATCCTGACCCCCGACGAATACCTCGGGGGCGTGATCAAGCTGTGCCAGGACCGCCGCGGCTCCCAGGTCGAGCTCAGCTACGTCGGCTCCCGCGCCCTCGTGGTCTACGAACTGCCCCTGAACGAGGTCGTCTTCGACTTCTACGACCGCCTGAAATCGATCTCCAAGGGCTACGCCTCGTTCGACTACGAGCTGTCGGACTACAAGGTCGGCGACCTGGTGAAGATGAACATCCTCGTCAACGCCGAGCCCGTCGACGCCCTCTCCATGCTGGTCCACCGCGGCCGGGCCGAGATGCGCGGCCGCAGCATGGTCGAGAAGATGAAGGAGCTGATCCCGCCCCACCTCTTCGTCATCCCCATCCAGGCCGCCATCGGCGGCAAGATCATCGCCCGCGAGACCGTCCGCGCCCTGCGCAAGGACGTGACCTCGAAATGCTACGGCGGCGACGCCACCCGCAAGAAGAAGCTGCTCGAGAAGCAGAAGGCGGGCAAGAAGCGGATGCGTCAGTTCGGCAAGGTGGAGATTCCGCAGGAGGCGTTCATCGCGGCGCTGAAGATGGATGACGACTGAGCGCCCCTACCGCGCCCCCGCCAGATCCGACCACCGCCAGCTCCCGCCCCCCAGCGCCAGCCTCGGCGCCCCCGCCCCCTCGGCCAGGGCGATGACCGCATAGCCGCGCACCCGCTGTTCGCGGCAGGCGCGCGGGGCGAAGGCGATTTCCACGGCGATGGCCTGGCGCACCCCGGCCAGGCCGCGGCCCGCCTGGTCAGGGCTCTGCACCCAGTCGCCGTCCCAGACCAGCAGGGCGCGGCCCGCGGCGCCCGGGGCCCGGGCCACGGCGGCGGCGAGGCCGGGGTCCCCGGCCAGGGCCGCCTCCAGCCGCCCGACCATGTCGCAGGCCCCGCCACCGGCGCCCGATCCGGCCCCGGGGCCCCACCCCACCCCCCCCCCCCACCCAGATACCGCCCCCACCGCCCCCGCCCCCGCGCCCACGCCCCCGCGGCGCCACGGCGCCCGGGTCG